>NZ_FMHW01000002.1:0-1200000 GCF_900090325.1 Micromonospora pallida
ACTCGTCGGCACGCTCGGCACGGGCGACGAGCACCGCGCGGGCCGTCGTGTCCGGCAGGCCGGCCTTTGTGCGCAGCATGGGTGCCTCGTCGAGGGCCCACTGCACGGCCTGGTAGCTCACCCGGTGCTCCTGATCTGCTGGTACTAGTCGGTCGGGGTGGCGGTCCGGGCCCCGGGGAGGTGAGGCCCGGACCGTACGGTCAGCGGGGCTCGGCGTCCGGCCAGCAGGCGTCCTCGGTGCACGCCTGGGCGCCGCGGTGGTCCGCCCACGCGGCGGAGAGCAGCGAGCACTCGTCGTCGTCCTGGGCGCACGCGGCCACCGGGACGGAGGACCTCTGTTCCTTGCCGAAGACGAACTTCCCGTTGGGCCGCTGGACGTACGTCGGCCGGTGGGCGACGGAGCCAGCACGAAGGCAGCCGGACGGCGACGGACGACCCGCCGTTGGTCAGCTCACGGGGCAGGCGGGGCATGGTCGTGGTGGTCACGATGGTTCTCCTCGTCTGGTCGTGCCGGGTGGCCATGGCGACGAGCAGGACCCGGCGGCGGTAGGCGGTGTGCTCTGGGTGCTCCCGGGCGATCTCCTCCGGCCGCGGCCACCGTTCGGCGATGACGGCCTGGAGCAGCTCGGCCCGGTTCATCAGCCGGTCCGGATGGAGGCGCGGCGGCGGGCCGCTGGCGGGTGACGGTGCGCGTCGTGACGCCGAGCCGCTTAGCGATCCCGGGCGGACTCGCCGCGTGCGGTGAGTCGGTCGATCGCGGCGTGAATCTCCGGCAGGGTCATCTGCGCGGTCGCGGACCGTCGACGCCCGGTCCACGACGACTCGTCGAAGCCGTGTCTGGGTGCGCGCTGGTTGCTGATGGACCTCGGATGTAGCGCGGCTCAGGTAGCCGCGATGGTTGGCGCTTGGCGGCGGCGATGGCCTCGGGGCAGCAGCAGCGCTGGTGGCGGCGTGCGCTGGCGGTGCGTGCCTGCGGGCCGGACAGTCCGGTGTGGCGGTCACTGGTCTCCTCCGATCCTGCGTAGCTGTTCGGCTTGGGCGGCATCGCGGTCGGCCTCGAGGGGGCGACGGGCCTGGTCGTGCACCCGTTGGCTCGGGGAGACGGCACCGGTGGCAGCAGCCGGGCGTCTGGTCGGACTCCTGGTAGGGTGCGGTCGGGGCGGCGGATCGTGCGATCGTGCGGCGGCTCACGGACACCAGCCCGGACGGTGATGTCACGGTGACCGGGTCAGCGGCGCATCGTGGTCGCCGTACGGCCGGTGTACGGCACGCAGGCCCGGCAGGCGTACGATCGTAGGCGGTGAGCACCTCGGTCCGGGCACGGTTGCGGCGCGGCGCCGGCCGTGAAGGTGGCGCACGTGGTGCAGTGCGGCAGCCTCCAGGACTTCTCGCCCACTTCAGGCAGCGCGGTGGCAGGCCGGACGTGCCCGCAGGTGACATGAGCTCGAGGGCGTGGGAGTGCCATCACGCACGCCCGGATCGGTCAGCTCGTCGGCCAGCTCCCGGCGGAGCGCTCCAGGTGGTGGATCTCGTCGCGCAGGGCCGGGATGTCGTCGGCGCAGAGCCGGGCGTAGAGGTTGACCGTCCAGGCTCGGAGTCGCGGGCCTCGACGTAGGCGGTGTACCGCTCGCCGATGCGTCGAGGTCGGCCGGAGGCGAGGCGGCCGGCGGGGCCGGCGTGGTGCCGGCCCGGGGAACAGCGGAATGACCTCAGCCACCGGACACCACGCCGGCCGCACTGCGGAGACTCACCAGACGGCAGATCCGCTCCGTCAGGTCATCTGGCCCTGGTTGTAGCGGTCCACGCCTCGCGCGCTCCGTGTGCGTGGTGCGGGCGTCCATCAACTGGCCGCCGCCACCTCACGCGGGTTGCGCGGGTCGTAGGAGTAGTCTGCCAGTCCGCCAGATCTGCTGGTGTGCCCGCACAGGCCGGCGGGGTCCGGCGGCTGAAGCGCGCGTACTCACCACGGGACGCTCCGGCGGCAGCGGGGCGGCCAGGTGGCGCGGATGGCCGGGTTACACAGGAAGCAGTTGCAGCGCGACTTCTGGTCGGCCGCAGCCCGCTCCTGCTCCCGCTCGACGATCCGGGCAGGCAGGCATGCACAGGTCGCCGTGCATCGGCTCCAGGCCGCAGCGATCTGCTCCTCGTCGGTCGCCCACTGGCAGCCGCGGGCACGGGCTGTTCTCGGTGCAGCCGCACCGGCGGCAATCACGATCTCGCGCCACCGGCGTCGATCGGGTCGGGCGTCCGGCATGATGCGGACTCCGGCCACGCGGGCCGCGGCACCGGCGCCGCACCGGCCGGGCCGGCGTACCGGTCGATCAGGCCAGCCGTACGGTCGAGCTGCCGCTGCGCCCGGGTCACCGCGACGTACGCAGCATCGCCTCGTCCTCGGCGATCCGGTGCGTCGTCCTCCTGCTGGCGGGCTCCGGGAAGTCGTCGGCGATCAGCACCGACCCCACTCCGCCCTTGCCTTGTGCGCGGTGCTGACCACACGTCCGCGCGGTCCTCATCCACCAGGGCGTCACACACCGGATCACCTCGCGGGTGCCGTGCTTGTCGATCAGCCGCACGAACACCGCAGGTCGGACCCGCTCGCGTCGTGCTCGACGTACTCCTGGACTCCGCCAGCTCTGGAAGGCGAACAGTTCGGGTGATCCGTCGGGAGCTTGGCCTGCAACGCTGGGCGGCTCGCATCCGCCGGATGTCGGTGCCGCACCGACGAGCGCGACCCGGCGGCCCTGGTCGATGGCGTCCATGACCCGCAGGACCGCCCGCGTTGGACCGGCACAGGATCGCGTCCGGCTCGTCAACGGGCCGACCGGACGGGATCCGGTCGTACCCGGTCAGCCGCAGCGGCGTTTCCAGCAGGGACAGCCACTTGTTCGCCTCCGCGGCGACCGCCGGCCCGAACCGGAAGGACTGGCTGAGCTGGAAGCGGCGGCCGTCGAAGCTGGCCATGGCGTCGGTCGCGCCCGCCAGCCGTAGATGGCCTGCGCGCGGTCGCCACGAGGATCCGCTGCGCCGGCTGCCGCGACACCAGGCCGGCGACGGCCGGGTTGGAGTCCTGCGCCTCGTCCAACAGCACGTAGTCGGCGTGGATCACCGGTCGGCAAGGATCCACATCTTCAGGTACATGTCGTGGGTGAAGCGCAGCCGGCCGTCGAGCTGGGTGAGGTCGGTGTCCCACGCCTTCTGCGCGATGGGGATCAGTACTTCGCCAGCTCTGCCTGCCGGCCGGTCGAGGCCGTTGACCAGCGCACGTGCATCCGCTGGACCTCGCGGTCGTCGGAGTAGCAGAACGCTGCACCGTCTCCCCGACGAGGCGGGCGAGCTGCTGAGGGGCGAGCATCGTCTCGCCGAGCTTCACGGCTCGTTCAGGCCGAGGATGATCGGGCCTGCCGAGCCGGAATGCGGGGCCCGTTGAGCCGTGGGCGTACTGCCGGCAACCGCCCGTACGCGAAGGAGTGCGCCGTCTTGCAGGTGACGCTGCTCGGGAACTCCTTGGCCGCGTCGGTGGCGATGCTCTTGTTGTAGGCCAGGTAGGCGCCACGCCGGTTCGCCCGGTCGCGGCCAGCATCTTCAGGGTGGACGTCTTGCCGGTGCGGCACCGGCCTCGATGGTCAGGTCGTCGCCGGTGCGGGCGGCCTCGATGATCGCGGCCTGCTCGTCCGTGGGGGTATGGCTCATCCGGCCATCTCCATCTCGCGCTGCGCGGGCGGGGTCTGCTGGGCGATGAACGACTCGGTCCGCTCGATCACCCGGCCACCTCGTCGTCCGTGAGGTCGTTGGTGCTGCCGACCGGCCGGTTGGCGATGTCGCTGACGTACGCCAGGCGCTCGTCCCGGTCGGTGATGTCGGCTGGCCGAGGAGGGCGAACATCTTCCGGCGCTGCGGGTCGTTGCCCGGGTTCTTCGCCGGCGGGAACAACTCGTTCTTCCGGGCCTTCCACGGCCTGGATGTGCTCGGCCTCGGCGGGCTGATCCGGCCCTCGTTGACGCTCGCGGCGGCCCGCACACCCGCGGAGCCCGGTCTCGTCGCTGGCCTGCGCAGGTCGTGAAGCAGACCGGTGGCGGCCGCGAGAGGGCAGCGGGCGCCGGAGGTCGGCCGGTTTGGCGGCGGCCGGAACGGGACGGTCGTCGTCCGGCTCGGCCGGCTGCATGCGACCAGGTCCGGACGTGCGCCTCGGCGGCGCGCATTGCAGCGTGTCGAAGAAGATGTTCTCGACCGTCCAGTTCCGCGCCAGCTCGATCGGTCGTCGTAGCCGGGCGGATACCGACGTGCACCGACGGACCGATCACCGTGCCGGCTTCGACCGGTCCAGCCGATCCAGCACGACACGTCGAAGCCGAGCGTCTTGTGGCTCGACCGGTACTCGCGCTGACGCTCGATCGGCTTGCCGGCGTCGTCGAGGCGGCTACCTCCTTGCCGCGGGCCGTCAGCAGGACGATGCCGGGAAGGTCATCAGGGTGGTCATCAGCTTGCGGTGGCGCACCGGCCTCGTTCACAGGTCATCGAGATTCTTCGGCTCTTCGTCCGGGCCGAGGGGCTTCGCGTTGTACTTCCGGACTTGACCTCGTGGCGGCGGCGGGCCTTGTCGGAGGCCCAGTCCTTGAGCAGGTCCCATCGGCGTCATCGAGTCGATGACAGCACCACCGGCGGTTCACGGCGGCGGCCGCGCGGGCGGCCTCGGCCTTGACGGCGTCGACAGCGCCCTGGATCTGCGCCCAGGTGCGTTGTGCTCGACGACAGGTAGTTCGCGCCGGGATGGCGCGTACTCGTCGCGGCTCCTCGCGAGGTCGATCCAGTACATCTGGCCGATCGCGGGAGGTGGAGAACTGGGCGCAGGCCCAGGACTTGCCGGACTTCTCGCGCCCTCGATGAGGATGAGCGGCCACGGGACACGGCCGTCGGCGGCGGGTCTTCAGGGTGTCATGCGCTGGGTCCTTCGGTACGCGCGGTCTGGATGTCGTCGAGGCGGAGCCGGCCGTGCGGTCGTCCGGGCCGGCCGGGAGCTGCCGGGTGGCCCACAGCCGGGGGCGAGGGCCTGCCGGTCGGCCGGGTGCAGGGGCGACCAGTCGCCGGGCACGGGCCGGTCGATGAGGTGCGCTCGCCGCGCCGGCCGTGGCTGGCCCGGTGGCGGCCGATGTAGCCGTCGGGGGCCGGCCCACGGTGGGGGCCGGCACGACGGTGGGCTGCTGCTGGGTGGGGCGTCGAGGTGGATCACCGGGGTCCGTCCTCTCGGTGGGTGTTGGCGTAGGTCTCGATGGCCGCGATGTCGTCGGGGGTGAGCAGGGCGGCGGCGGTGCTCCGGATGGCGGCCCGACGCAGGGCCACCACCTCGGCCCGCAGCTCGCGGTTCTCGGCTGCGCGTCGCGGCGGTCCCGGTCGGCGGCCAGAGCAGACCGGCGAGCACGGCGACGACGACCAGGGCACAGCCAGGGCGACGGCCATCACGCGGCGGCCCTCCAGCGAGGTACGCCTCCGGGGCCGGGTACCAGCCGAGCGACACCCCGACCCAGTACGCGCACTCCTCGTCGTGCAGGTCACCGGCGATGTGCCCGCACGGCAGGGCGTCCACGGTGATCAGGCGGTCGGCTGGGTGGGCTCGTCGTCGTCCCGCCGGGCCGGCTGGGTCGGGGCCGGCATGGGCCGGGCCGGTCCGGGCGGCATCGGCTGCTCGCCCGGCCATGCGGCGGCCACGTCCCGAACCCGACGGCGGCCCGTGCCAGCCGGCACCGTGGCGTCCAGCTCCGGGTACCACGTCTGCCGCAGGCCCGACCGGTTCGCTTCGCGTCGTACATCGCCACGTCGACCCGGCGCAGCGTCTCCGCCAGATCGGCCAGCGCGGTGGTGACACCGACCGTGCCGGTGACCGTGATCTGCCCGGTGGGCAGGTCCACCGGCCACGACGTCACCAGGTCGGCCAGCATGTCCGGTGCGGCGAGCAGCAGCAGCTCGTCGCCGCCGAGCCGGACCGCCGTGCCGTACAGGCGCAGCCCGGCGGCGACCGCGACCAGGGCGGCGTCTCCGGCGGCGTGGCCGAGGGTGTCGTTGATGTCCTTGAAGTGGTCGAGATCGACCAGGGCGACGGCGAGGCCGGCGGGCCGTTCGGCCGGCCAGGTCTCCTCGAGCCAGCGCCGGTTGTACAGGCCGGTGAGCGGGTCGGTGGTGGCCTGCCAGGTGCGCTCGGCGAGCCGCTGCTCGAGGTGCGCCTCGCGGATCTCCAGGTAGGCGATGCGGGCCTGGAGGGCGTCGACGTCGATGGTGGGGGCGGTCACCGGCACCGCCCTGCGTGGCCTCGAGCGCGGCGCGCAGCTTCGCGTTCTCCGCCTCCAGCTCGACGCGCGACCGGAGCTTCTCCTGCCGCGTCGGCGGGTTCGGCATCCGCGCCGCCGCCGCCACCCGAACCTTGCCGAGCGTCGCCTTCATCTTCCGCTCGGTGCTCCGGTTGTTCCCCCGCCCCTCGGTCTGGGTCAGGGCCGTCGTGCCGAAAGCGGCGGCGAGGGCGTCCACGACCGGCACCGCGCGGTCCGCGTCGGACTCGACGTAGCTGGTGTAGATGCCCAGGTAGGGGCCGAAGACCGGCGGCGTGTCCGTGCCGGCGAGGGCGGCGGCCCGTTCGGCGATCGTGCGCAGGTCGGCGGCGAGGGACAGCCACCAGTCGGCCTTGATGCAGTCGGCGCAGTGCAGGCCGCCCGGCTCCGGGGTTCCGGTGCACCCGTGTCCCGGGGTGAGCAGGTTCAGGCAGGCCGGCTGAACGCTGTCCGGGGCGAGCCCGGCACCGGTCACCGCGCCCACCACCTGGCCGAGGTCCAGGCCGGACAGGGTCACCGTGTGCTGTCCGTCCGGGTAGACGACCGCGCTGGCCTCCCGACCCGACGGGTGGATCAGGCCGTAGACGGTGGCGTCGTCGGCGATCTCGTAGCTGTGGTCCGCCTTCCAGCCGGCGGCGAACAGCTTGCGGAGCAGGGCGATGGCGGGGGTCAGGTCGGGGGTGGTGTCCGGCTCGGCCGGGATGATCGTCGGGATAGGCTGGTCGTGCATCTGGACATCTCCTCTTCAGGGATCCGTGTTGTCCGGGTGTCGAGCCCTCTGCCGTTGCCGCGGCCGGGGGCTCAGCTCGTCTTGGTGCGGGGCCGGCGGCGGGCGACCCGCTCCGCCGTCCCAGCGAGGTCCTGCTCGCGCTGGCTCGCCGTCGCGCTCGTGACCGTTGCGCCCTGGAGTAGCTCCAAGACCTGCTCGCCGGTGAGGTAGCGCTGCTTGCCGATCTTGATGTGGGTGAACGCCCGCTTCCGGGCCTTCCGCTGGAGACCGATCAGCGACAGCCGATACCGCTCCGCGACCTCCTCCAGCAGGTGGAGCTCGGGCAGTGCCTGGGTCATCCCGTCCTCTCTTCCGCCTTGACGGTGTGGGCCTCGAGGTAGGCGGTGAGGCTGGAGAGCGGGATGCGGATCGAGCCGTTTGGGCCGTCGGCCTTGATCGCTGTGAGCGCGCCGGCCTTGATGTACCGGCCGATGCTCCAGCGGGAGACCCGCAAGCTCTTCGCGACCTCGTCGACGGTCAGGTACTGCTCCGTCGTCTCCACCCGCACCCTCACCACCTTGCATCGAATCGTAGCGTGTCCGTGCGATTCAAGACGTTAGACGACACGGCAAGACGATGCAAGACGCTACGGTGCAAGTTGCAGTGACGGGCCTCTAGCAGCGCCTATGAGCTGGGGCTATGTCCGGATCGTGCGGACGTGCTACAACCTGCACATGAGCGAACGGGGTGTTGCCTACGCCTTCTGGCTGCGAGTGCGGTCCGAGCAGGCCACGCGCGGCTGGACGGACGACGAGCTGAAAGAACGCTCGGGCATCGCCCGTACCACCATCGACCGCCTCGCCAAGGGCAAGCGGCCACCGCTTGCCCGGGTCGTTAACTCCCTCGCCAAGGCGCTCGACATCGACAACGACGAGGCGCACCGGCTCGCCGGCCGACTACCCGGAGAACCGGACCAGGCCGAGGGCGAGCCGTCCCCGGCGGAACGCCGGATCAGCGCCCGCGAAGCCGTCCTGAACGACCCAGACCTCAACGACCAGCAGAGGGCGGTCATCCTCGGCGTGATCGACCTGATCACCGGAGGCGGCGGCGAGGATCAGGGGCGCCAGGCGTCCTAATCCGGTCGCGCCGACTTACGAGCGTCCGCCACCGCGTCCACCGCAGCGTCGATCGCCTGCGGCATCAGGTCCCCGTAGATCTCGCTCGTCGTGGCGAGCTGCTGGTGACCAAGCAGCCGCGAGATGGCCAGGGGAGTCATCCGGGGGTCGCTGAAGAGCCAGCTCGCGTACGTGTGCCGTAGGTCGTGCCACGACGGCGCGGAGTGCAGCACGGTGGGACAGTCGCAGTCCGACACCGATCCGACCCGGGGGCCGTAGTGCGCCGCGCACCGCGTCGTGTCGTCGACAACCCGGGCGCCACACGGCTGCCCCGCCCACGTCGTACCGCCGTAGTCTCGGCACCGACCGCGCGCGCCCTCCAGGCGCTCACCCTCGCCGGTCGGTGGGTGAGTGGGGCAGAGACGGGCCCGGAGAAGGGCCGGCTTCCACGCCTGGTCGTACATCCGGTCGTAGTCCAGGGCACCCTTGTCATCCCGGAAGATAAGCGTCTCTGGCGGCTGCCCCTCGACGAGTTTGGTGAGTGTGCGGTAGAGGTCGTCGCCGATTGGAAGAACTCGCTTGGCCCGGCCCTTCGTCGTGCCCAAGTACCGCTTGCCGCTTGCCTCCTTCCACGCCCGCCAGACCCTCAACCTCGGCCCCGAGGAATCAGTGGCCGGCACGAGGTGCATTGCGGCCAAGGCGGTCACTTCCGACCAGCGGAGCCCGGTTTCGACGATGCAATCCAGCAGCGAATGCCACTGCTTGGCAAACTGGGCACGCAGCAGCTCGAACTGCTGCGGCGTCAGGTAGACCGCGTGGTGCTCACCGGTGTCGTCGTCGGCCCGTTGATCCCGGATGAAGTCTGTGCCGTGGCACGGGTTCACGCTGATGTGCCCGTGGCGCATGGCAGCGGTGAGCGCGGTGTGCAGCAGCGAGTAGTAGCGGGTCACCGTCTTCTGGCTCATCCCGCTGGCGCGTAGTTCGTTTAGCCAGGTGCCGATAGCGACCGACGTGAGCTGAGGCAGGGGAGTGTCGCCGAAGGCGGGGTATATTCTGTCGCGGAGCTGTTGTTCGTACCGCTCTCGCGTTCCAGGTGAGATGCGAGTCTTCGACGGTAGCCATTCCTCGCACCACTGTTTCAGAGTGATGCCATCATCGGCAGGGGAATTGGAATCCCCCGTGGGAATGCCCATATCCGTGTACACGCGGTCGGCGGTGATGCGCCCTCGGTGGCCCTCGACGATCGATTTCGCCTCGTTGGCGTATTCCTCGGCAGGCCACGAGGTGTACTGCTTCTGGCCGTCGTACCGCCAGACGACCCGCCAGGAGTCCCCTCGTCGCTCGATGCTCGCCATGGGGACAGATCATCGTCCCCATGGGGACACGGATCAAGCCTTACGGGTCCACTTGGGGTCGACAGAGTCACGGAACGCACAACATGAACCCGGACAATCTGTGTCACCGCAGCTCAGTATGGGGGTAGCCGATCGGCTCATAATCCCTCGGTCACGGGTTCGAGTCCCGTCCGCCCCACCAGCCCAGAGGCCACGTGTGATCTTGGTCTTCCCCTGCTGACGCCAGGAAACCACCCGCCGGCACTTCCTGCGCCACCTGCGCGCCGCCAGCCGGGTGGGGGAGAGCACGCCGGCGGCCCTCGCCCGTACCCGTCATGATCATCTTGATCTAGCAGTCCTTGCATCCCGGAAGCTCCGACCCGGATATTGGTCGGGCTGGGCGGAGGTGGTTCGGTAGCCTGTTGTCCGTGCGGAGGTTCAAGCTCGGTAAGGTGCCGGTGCGGGTCGCAGTGACCGGCCGCACTGTCGGGCTGCCGCTGTTCGAGTCGATCGAGATCCTCGGACGTGAGCGAACCTTGGCTCGCCTGCGAGCCACACTCGACCGCCTCAGCTGACCCCTTCGCGTCCGGCGGATCGATCCGCCGGTAACTGGTCGTCGATCGATCCGCTCCCTGAACGATTCCGGAAGATCCGCCTCCCTGCCCGAGGCGGATCGGAGCGAGATTGGCGTACCTTTCATGGATCTTGAAAAGCTGCTGGCCGACCGGCTGGCGCAGGCGTTCTCCGTCGTGGCCGGCGGGCCGGTCGATCCGGTCGTGCGGCGGTCGCAGCACGCGGACTACCAGTCCGATGCCGCCCTGTCCCTGGCACGTCGGCTCGGCCGCCCGCCCCGGGAGATCGCCACCGAGGTCCTCGGTCAGGCAGAGCTGGCGGACCTCTGCTCGGCTGTGGAGGTGTCCGGTCCGGGGTTCATCAACCTGACGGTCGCCGACCCGGCTCTCGGCGCGCTGCTGTCGAGGATGGCCGTCGACACCCGGCTCGGCGTCGCGGTGAGCGCCGCTGCCGAGACGGTGGTCATCGACTACTCGGCGCCGAACGTGGCCAAGGAGATGCACGTGGGGCACCTCCGGTCGACCGTCATCGGTGACGCCGCCGTACGGCTGCTGGAGTGGCTCGGACACCGGGTGATCAAGGCCAACCACCTGGGCGA
Organism: Micromonospora pallida; assembly: GCF_900090325.1. Lineage (NCBI taxonomy): Bacteria > Bacillati > Actinomycetota > Actinomycetes > Micromonosporales > Micromonosporaceae > Micromonospora > Micromonospora pallida. Next base: position 10,647 of record NZ_FMHW01000002.1, read on the forward strand.
CTGGGGCACCCCCTTCGGGATGCTCATCGAGCACCTGCTCGACCTGGGCGAGTCGGAGGCCGCCCACGAACTGTCCGTCGGCGACTTGGACTCGTTCTACAAGGCGGCCAGGGTCAAGTTCGACACCGACGACGCCTTCAAGGAGCGGGCCAGGCGGCGGGTGGTCGCCCTGCAGAGCGGCGACGAGCTGACCCTACGGCTGTGGCGGCTGCTGGTGGCCGAGTCGGAGGAGTACTTCCTCACCGTCTACGACCAGCTCGGCGTCCTGCTCACCGAGGAGGACTTCCACGGCGAGAGCTACTACAACGACATGCTCGCTCCGGTGACCGACGAACTGGACCGGCTCGGGCTGCTGCGGGACAGCGGCGACGCCGCCTGCGTCTTCCCCGAGGGCTTCACGGGGCGCGACGGGCAGCCGTTGCCGATCATCGTGCGTAAGCGCGACGGCGGATACGGCTACGGCGCCACCGACCTCGCGGCGATCCGGCACCGGACCCGGGATCTTGGCGCGACCCGACTGCTCTACGTCGTGGGGCTGCCGCAGCGGCAGCACTTCGAGATGGTGTACGCGGTCGCCCGGCAGGCCGGATGGCTGACCCCGCCAGCGAAGGCCGAACACATCGGCTTCGGCTCGATCCTCGGCTCCGACGGCAAGATGCTGCGCAGCCGGGCCGGTGGCTCGATCAAACTTGTCGGACTGCTCGACGAGGCCGTGACCAGGGCCGCCGAACTGGCCCGGCAGAAGAACCCCGACCTCCCCGAAGCCACCGTCGCCGACGTTGCCCGCGCGGTCGGCATCGGCGCCATCAAGTACGCCGACCTGTCCACCGACCGGATCAAGGACTATGTCTTCGACTGGCAACGGATGCTCGCCCTCGACGGCAACACCGCTCCGTACCTGCAGTACGCCCACGCCCGGATCCGGTCCATCTTCCGTCGCGCCGGGATCGAGCAGTTCACCGCGACCCCGATCTCGATCGTGCACCCAGCCGAACACGCCCTCGCCCTCGAACTGGCCGCGTTCGGCACCGTCGTCACCGGCGTCGAGCAGAACCTGGAGTTCCACCGGCTCGCCGGCTACCTGCACACCCTCGCCGCCACCTTCAGCGGCTTCTACGAACACTGCCCGGTCCTGCGCGCCGAGGGCGAGGTGCGGGACAGCCGGCTGGCGCTGTGCGACCTCACCGCCCGAGTCCTGCACCAGGGCCTGTACCTGCTGGGCATCGCCGCCCCGGACCGCATGTAGCCATCGAAGCTCAGGACGCTGGCTTAGGCCCGTGGTTACCGTCGTAGTCGCCCAGATTCACGGACGACAACCGGCCGTCCCAGCTGTCCCAGTACGCCTGCTTCTTCGAGCCCCAGTAGTAGTTGCGGTATCCCAGCAGTTCGCCAAAGCCCTCATGGCGTTCGACGCTGTCGGGTGTCCCGAACGCGGTAAGGAACTGCTCGTACGACCGCAGCGAACTGAAGTAGGCCAGCGCGCCCCGCTCCGCGCCGTACAACGCGAAGCCGACCACCCTTCCACCCGCGATCTTGTAGCTGACTTTGTCAGCAGTGTGCAGCATGCCGTGATCGTCGATGACGCTGGCGACTACCTCGTCGAGAGTGAGCCGCTGGCCGTCTGCGCCGTAGTATTCGGCTTCGATGCCGGTGCCGCTCTTCCCCCTGTGAACGATCGGGGAGAGGGTGACCTGTTCGATCCGCTCTCGGTCGATGGAGTCAGCTGCGTTCGATCCGTAGCGAATCCCGGCGAGGGTCAGCGTCCGGAGATCAAGGACGGGCTGGGCAAGGACATCGAGGCTGTCCAGGATCTCGATCACCGGACCAAGATAGCGATGGCATACAGCCGAGACTGCCCGCAACGTCGCTGGAGGGACGCTGCCCGAGCCGCTGTCCGCTGTCCGCCGGTCGGCAGTTGCGCGGCGAAACCCGGTCGTCTGCCGTGGACGCTCGCTGGTAGCGTCCTGGCCGTCTGAAGGGAAGATCGGCATGGCCAAGCTCAACCAGATCATCGCGGTCACCAAGGGCGTGAAGGCCCAGACCACCCGGGAGTTCGTCGACGCCCAGCGCAACATCCAGAAGGCGCCGATGCTGTCCGGCATCTCCCGCAGCTACCAGCCGAAGGACGAGGAGGGTGAGCAGCTTCCGCCGGAGTCCACCCGGGTCCAGGTGTCGGCCACCGACGTGATCGGCGACGTGTCCAAGTCGCTGACCCGGCTCTTCGACCTCGTCCTCACCCAGGACGTCGCGAACACCCGGGCCAAGGCCGACGTGGTGGTGGACGGCCGGACGATCCTCGCCGACGTGCCGGTCACGTACCTGCTCTTCCTCGAGAAGCAGCTTGTCGACCTGTACGCCTTCGTCGACAAGCTGCCCGTGCTGGACCCGGCCGAGACCTGGACGTTCAACGACGCCGCCGGGGCGTACGCCTCCGACCCGGTGAAGACGGTGCGCAGCCGCAAGGTGATGCGCAACCACGTCAAGGCCGAGGCGACCGAGAAGCACCCCGCCCAGGTGGAGGTGTACACCGAGGACGTCCCGGTCGGCTATTGGACGACCGTGAAGCTCTCCGGCGCCCTGCCCGCCACCCGGGTCAAGGAGTTGCGCGAGCGGGTGGCCAAGCTCCAGCAGGCCGTCAAGTTCGCCCGCGAGCAGGCCAACATGACCGAGGTGGAGGACCAGAAGGCCGGTGAGCGGGTGTTCGGCTACCTGTTCGGGTAGCCTCGAAGACTCCCTCCGTGGGAGCGCGGAGGGACGCGCGAGAGCGCGAAGAAGCTGAGACTGAAACGTCAGACTGAGCGGGACGTGTCCAGTGCAGGTTCGACTCCTGCCCCCGGCTCCCGAGCCGGGGTAGCCCAATTGGTAGAGGCAGGCCGCCCCTTCAAGTTCAGACTCTCGCTCCAGACTCAGCATTACCGCCGATCGTCGGATGGAGCAGCCGTGGTTGGGCTCGTTCAGTGCAGGTTCGAATCCTGCCCGCGCCTCTCAGCATGGCGCGGTAGCCCAATGGTAGAGGCGACGAACGTTTAGATTGATTCCACGGCTTTAAACGCGTCCGACGTGCGACTTGGGCGGAAACCTGGAACCCCCGGCTTGGGTAGGCCGGGGGTTCCCCTTTCCCGGCCGCGCCTTCCCCTCCATCGCCGAAATTGCGGTATCCCCGTCACCCGGATGCCGCAATTTCGGCGGAACCGCTGGGTGGTGGTCCAGGTGACCGAAGCCGCGCCGCCTGCCAGACACCATATCCAACCCGGCTGGACTTTTTGGGCACGGTGAATGATGTTCAACGCTGAGTCGTTTCGTCAGGTGGTGGCACAACCTAGTCGCGCAGCAACAGCGGTGGACTGGGGTGTAATCGAGTCTCGAATGGGGGTTTCGCTCCCGTCGGACTATAAGTGGTTGGTCGAAAATTACGGCCCCGGCTCATTCGGGGGATTCTTCTATGTCTTCTGCCCCCATTCCTCTCGTAAGGGAGTGGACTTGGAATGCCAGTATGGGCGCACTAATTGGGCGCTGGAATACTTGACTGAGAGGGGGTGCTCGCTTCCGAGGCGGCCTGCTGAATTGTTATCCTTTGGTCGCTCTGAGAACGGTGATGTGGCCTATTGGGTGATGGGGCGGCGCGATGAGCCGGATCGGTGGAGCGTTGCGTTGGGGGAGCCTCGCGGTCCGCTCTGGGAAGAGTATGACGGCGGGATGGTGGAATGGCTGGAGGCCGTTCTTTCTCGTCGTGTTCGAATGAACATATTCCCTAAGGACTTTCCTCGGCGGGTAGTTTGCTTTAATCCACTCACCTAATGGATATCCACGATAGCGTGGGGTCAAGGTGGGTTGCGTGCCATCTGACCGGGGGTCACGCTATCGCCCTAGTGCGACATCTAACCTTCTTAGCTGCCGGAGGGATGCCTTGAAAGTGGAGGTGCTTCCTTGGCTGATGGTCGGAAGGAATAATGTCTGGCGTTGGAGATGAGGACTGGTGACCAAGTCTCAAGAGCTGCTGGCGGTTATCCCGCCGCCAATAGGCCGCTCTTCCCGCTTCGACCTCTGGAGCGAGCTTGAGCGCCGGCTGGGATTCGCCGTGCCGCAGGACTACACGTGGCTCGTCGACGCCTACGGCCCGGGCTGCTTCGATGGTTTCTTGCACGTGCTGCAGCCCAAGTCCCGATTCGAGCCAATCCGCATAGGCTCCTTTGGGGAAAAGTACCGCGAGCGGATCAAGGCTCAGATCGAAACGGGAAGGACGATTCGGCACGCTCCTGAACAGCTGCAGCCAGTTGCTCGGACTGAGGACGGCGACGTCATCTCGTGGGTAATGATGCCAGCCGAACACTCGGCCTCTTGGGGTCTAACGATTAACAATCCGAGCCGATCGGAGTGGTTGAGCTTCGAGGGCGGGATTGCATCATTTCTCCATGCAGTCTTTGTCGATGGACTGCGAATGTCCTTCTTTCCCGAAGGCTTTCCTTCGAGCAGTCCGGCGTTTGAGATCTATCCCTCGGTTGATGGCGAGTGCGACGAGTCGGGTCTCCGGACCGTTCGCTCAGTTCGTTGAGGAGTCCGCGTATGGACGCTAGTGGGGCCTTGGAGGTCCAGGAGATTCTAGAGGTGCTTCAGGGCGTACCGTGTGCATTGTTCGCTGTATGGCGGGCGTTGTCAGGCCGGAGGACCGTGTCGGGACGGGCTCGACGACTATTGAGTGCCTAGCGGCGGATGTTCCGGCCCGTATTTCGGCGATTTGGTTTTCCGTGAGGCGTGCAGTGTTATTGAATCCTCCGATGTCTGCGAAGGTGAAAATGGTTGGTGATGTCGGGGGTGATGTGTGTGTCGGCCAACGGTTGTATACTTTCGAACCCCATCCGCAAATGGGACCGCAACCGGATTTTTGATTTCTGGTTGATGGCCATGGGTGTCTATGGGGTGCGTGGTCGGGGCTTGGCGGTCTACTGCCCGCCAGTCGCGCTGTCCGGGTAAGTCTGGTCCCGCCACCACGTCGAGGTCCATCCGATGGAGGCTCTGCCGCCTGCGCAGTCGCAGCCCATCCGTGCTCCGTGCCGTTTGCTTGTAAGGGTCGGTGGGGTCCCGCAGCGGGCACCCTGGGTCGTCCGAGTTAGTCGGCCTCGACTCCGCCGGCTCGCAGGATCTGCCGAACCCGCTCGCGGGTGTATCCAGTCGCCCGCACGATGTCGACCTGGCGCATGCCGTTCCGGGCCGCCGCGACGATCGCATCGGCGAGACGTGCCCGGGCCGTGACCACGTCGGTCTTCGCGGCGGCGACGATCCGGTCGGCTTCCGCCTGCGCGTCGGTGACTGCTGCCCGCGCGTCCTCGTATGCCCTGACCGCTGCTGTCAGGTCGTCTGCCACCCCCCGATCGTTCCACCATCGATCTTGGCCAAATCCATCCGCTAGACGGTTGGCCAAATCATGCTGACTTTATTTGGCTTACTGCGTAAGCGTGTATTTGGCTTTGATGGTGCTCCAGGTTGGCATTCCGCAGAGTCCGGGCATGCCGGGGACGTCTGGCGAGGAGGCATGGTGATCACGGGATTCGTTCCAGGCAGCACCACCGACGGGCGGTGACAGGGTTGCCGATCCTGCCGCCGTTGCCCGGCTGTGGAGGGCCGGCCAGCGTTCGCCTGGAGATCTACAGCGAGGGCTCCCTCGACGGAACGGCCTACGCGTGTCAGCACCATGCCCCGTCCATGATCGCCGTGATGGGTGGTGGGGGATGGTCGGCGCACCCGGTGGTGCTGGCCCCCAACATCGAGCGGCCATGTGGCCACGTCTACCGCTACGCCACCGGCAGCCTCGCCGTCCGAAGCCCCGCTGACCATCCGTCATGGTGTGGCCGTGATGGCTGTCGGGAGCGCAGGCAGCACCGCTCCCGGCGATTGCCTGTCGATACCGGGCGACCCGAGGTGGTGCGGGCCGACGTCGCACTGGTCGCGGGGGACGTACCGGGGATGGCCGTGGCACCCATGGTGACGATGCGGGTCAGCGAGGACGACGGGTGCCAGGAGATCGTTCTTTCCACGGTGCAGGCGGCGGTCCTCGCTCACCGGCTTCGGCAGCTACTCGACCTCACCGGGGTGCGCCACCGGAACGGGCGTTGGCGTTTCCCGCCGCGCTGAGATGCCCGTCGCCGGTAGTCCTGGCGGTGGGCCAGAACTACCGGCGACGGGCGAACAGTGGTGAAGCGAGGTTGGTCGGGACTCAGTCCCGGCGGGAGTCGGTCAGGTGGCCGGCACCGGCTCCGCGTCGGGGCTGCGCTCGCCGCCGGTGGCGCGCTGCGCTGCGCGGCCCCAGACGCGCGGGCCGATCAGGTTCAGCGCGGCCGGCATGACCAGCAGCCGGATGACCACCGCGTCCAGGATGACCGCGATGCCCAGGCCCAGGCCGAGCTGCTGGACCACGCTGACCTTCGCCACCAGGAACGAGGCGAAGACCGCCACCATGATCAGGGCGGCGCCGTTCACCAGGCCGGCGGTGTCGCGCAACCCGCCGGTGACCGCCGCGTGGTGGTCGCCGTGCTCGACGTAGTGTTCCCGCATCCGGGAGATCATGATGACCATGTAGTCCATGCTCAGCCCGAACATGATGGCGAAGACCAGCGCCGGTGTGGTGCTGTCGATCCGCTGGTCGAGCCAGTTCTGGCTGATCGTGGTCAGCAGGCCGAGACTGGCCGCGACCACCAGCGCGTTGAGCGCCAGCGCCAGCAGCGGCAGCAGCCACGAGCGGAACGCGCGGGCCAGCAGGGCGATGGTGATCAGCGCGACCGCGATGAGGATGGCCGGCAGCGTGTTGATCAGGACCTCGTCGAAGTCGACGCCGGTGGCGGTCGCCCCGGTCACCTGGACGCGCACCCCGTCCGGGACGGCGCCGGGCAGTTCGTCGCGGAGGTCGTGGATCAGGTCGTGGGCGGCGTCGCTGTCCGGGTCGGAGCTGGGGATGACCACGACCCGGCTGACCCGGCGGTCGCCGTCGGCGCCCCAGAGTTGGTCGAAGCCGGCCTTCGCCTCGGGCGGCAGCGCCGCGGACTGGCCGTCGACGGCGGCGGTGACCGCCTCGGCGGGAAGCCCGATGCTGGTCACGTCGGTGACCGTGTCGATCCCCTGCTGCTCCCGGACCGTCTCGTTGACCTTGCGTACGGCGTCGAGCAGGGTGGCCGGCGACGTGCTCTCCGGCGCGCTCACCACGATCTGGACCGGGAAGAGGTTGCGGAACTCCAGCGCGGCCTGGAGCCGTTCGATGCCCTGCCGGGAGTCGGTCTCCTCGGGCAGGATGGTCGCGCTGGCCACCGGCGACTGGAGGCGGATGTCGCTCATCGGCCAGGCCATCACCCCGAAGATCGCCACCAGGACGGCGAGGGTCAGGGCGGGCTTGCGCTGGAGCCGGGTCAGCAGGCCGGGGCCGCTGCCCTGCGTGGTCCGGGCGGCGCGCGGCTTGAGCGACAGCCAGTTGATCCGTCGGCCCATCACGGTGAGCGCGGCCGGGAGCAGGGTCATGGACATGGCCAGGGCGACCAGGGTGACCACCACGCCCGCGATGGCCATGCTGCTGAACACCATGATCCGGGGGATGAAGAGGGCGAGCAGGGCCACCACCACGGCGAGGCCGCTGAAGAGCACCGCGTGCCCGGCGGTCCGCATCGCGGTGCGCAGCGCCGGCACGTACGTGTCGCCCGCCACCAGCTCGTCGCGGTACCGCTTGATGATGAAGAGCGAGTAGTCGACCGCGACGGCGATACCGATCAGCGACACCGCGTTGGTGTAGAGGGTGGAGAGGTCGGTCATGAAGGTGATCAGGTAGCCGATCGCGGAGGCGACCACGAGCGCGAGGCCGGCCACCACGATCGGTAGCAGCATCGCGCCGACCGAGCGGAACACCACCAGCAGTACGACGATCAGCAGCGGGAAGGCGATCATCTCGGCGGTGACTGCGTCCTTCTCGGACTGCACGCTGAGGTCGTAGTCGAGGGCCTGGGCGCCGGTGACGCGCACCTGGACGCCACGGTCCCGCATCGCCTCGGTCATCCGCTCACGCAGGCCGTCGATCTCGTGCTGGATGGTCGACTTGTCGATGCGGAAACCGAGCTGAAGGAACGTGGTGTGCCGGTCCGCCGAGAGCCACTTCGGGTCCTGCCGGTAGTCCTGCACCGAGGCCACGTGCGGGGTCTCCTCGGCCACCCGGGTCGCCTCGGCCAGGTCGGCGGTGACGTCGCCGTCCGGTTTGGTCAGTACGACCTGGAGGCTTTCCGGCGCCTCGTTGAAGCTGCGCTCGATGACCTTCTGTCCGGCGGCGGCCTCGCCCCGGGGGTTGTCGAAGCCACCGGCCTTCAGGGCGCCGGTGAGGGCGATCATCAGTGGTACGCAGATCGCGGCGAGCACGATCCAGATCGCGATGACGGTTTTCGGACGGGCTATGGAGAAACGGACGACGGCATTCACTGACGTTGCGCTCCCTGGTCCCTCTCGACGGGGCGACCGACCCACGCGACCGCCGCCCAGGAGGATCTCGTATCTGACTCGGGTTGTGGTGATGACTCGCTGAAGCCGAGAGCGTACAACTACTTTGGGTAACCGTCCACCCTGGACACGATGCACCCTGAGTGATTGTTGAGGAATCCTCGAGTGATCCTTGAGTGATTCGCGAGTGGACAGTCGAACCATTCAAGCCCGTTGGCGAGGCCAGCACGGCCGAGGTCGCCCGTCCGGGAGTGTGACGCCCAAGGGCGCTCCGCCCGCTGCGTCGACCTCCGCAGGCGTTCCCTGTTACGGATCGGAGATATCCACGTGCTCGGTAGCGACGCACACGTGGTCGGAAGATCTTGCCAGATTCAGGATCTTCGCTGCGACCTTATCACCTACGGCGGGGAGGGCCGATGATCAGCCTCGATGAACACGTGCGCACGCTCGTCGACGATCTGGTGGCCGTGAAGCCGACCCTGCGCCGCGAGGAGATCCGCGCGGAATCGTCGATCACCCGGGACCTCGGCTTCGACTCGTTGGACCTGGTCGAACTGGCCGCCCGCATCCGTGACGCGTACCCGGACTTCGACCTGCTGCGCTGGCTCGAGGACGCGATGTCCTCCGAGGTGGACAGCGTCGGATCGATGGCAGAGCTGCTGGCCCGCTCGCGTGCCGCGGCCGGGGAGGAGAAGCGATGAGCACGGCAGCCGTGACCCGTACCGACTACGTGGCCCTGGCCCACGAACTGGCGCCGACGTTCGCCGAGAACGCGGCCCAGCACGACCGGGACCTCAGCTTCCCGCACGAGAACATGGCCGAGCTGGTCCGCACCGGCTACACCGCGATGACCGTGCCGCCGGAGTTCGGCGGCGACGGCGCCAGCCTGGCCGAACTCTGCGAGGCGCAGCAGATTCTCGCCGGTGGCTGCGCGTCGACCGCCTTCGCGGTCAACATGCACGTCCACGGTCTGGCCATGATCGCCCGGCTCGGCGGGCCGAGCGCCGAGTGGGCCTGCCAGGCGGTGCGCGACGGCGCGGTGATCTCCGGCGGGTTCAGCGAGCCCGGTGTGGGCGGCAACTGGTGGCACCCGACCACCCGGGCCGAGGAGGTCGAGGGCGGCTTCGTCCTCAACGGCCGCAAGGGCTTCTTCACCGGCTTCCCGGGCGCGACGCACCTCTTCCTCTCCGCCGCCATCACCGACGACCGCGGCCTGCCCGAGCCGATGGCCTTCCTGATCCCCAAGCCGGAGCAGGGGGTCCGGGTCACCGCCGAGTGGGACGCGGCGGGCATGCGGGCCACCGGCAGCCACTCGCTGGCCCTGGAGGACCTCTTCATCGACGAGAAGTGGATGGTGGGGGAGCGGGGCAACCTGCCGCTGCTGTTCATGTCGGGCGTGCACTGGGCCTGGTGCAGCTTCGCGTCCTGCTTCGTCGGCATCGCCCGCGCGGCCCTCGACCACGTGGTGCGGACCCAGCGGCAGCGGGTGATCAGCGTGATCGGCAAGCCGAACGCGCACCTGCCCGGCATCCAGTTCAAGATCGCCGAAATGGCCGCCCGGGTCGCCGCCGCGCGGGCGCACCTGGAGGCCGCGATCCACGCCGAGCACGACGACGTCGACCCGCTGCGGCACTACATCGACATGAGCGTCATGAAGACCACCGTCACCCGCCTCGCGCACGAGGTGGTGACCATCGGCATGCAGGTGCAGGGCGGCTCCGGCCTGGCCACCAGCGACCCGCTCCAGCGGATGTACCGGGACGTCGTCGCCGGTCTGCTGGTGCCGCCGGCCACCGACGTCGTCCTGGAGTGGGCCGGCAAGTTGGCCCTGGACGTGCCGATCTTCGCCGAGCCGCGCTGGGTCGGGTGAGCCGGATGACCACGACGACCAACGAGGGGACCGCAATGTCGAGCGCGGGTGTGGGCGCGGCCGCCGACCTGGCCGTGGACTTCGAGAAGCGCCGGGCCGGCCGGGTGGACGCCGGTGACCTGGTCGCCGAGAACCTGGCCGCCCTCGACGCGGCCGGCGTCACCGCCGACGCGCTCGGCGACGGCGGGCAGCGGCGGCAGGCGCTGCGGACCGTCGCGCAGGGCTGCGGGGCGACCGCCTTCGCCCTCGGCGCGGCGCTGGCCGCCGGGCGGGCCGAGGCGGTGCTGCACCACGCCGCCGTCCAGCTCGGCCTGGCCGAACGGGCGTACGCGGTCGCCGTCGAGCGGGTCCGGCAGTCCGGTGACGCCGCCCGGCAGCCCGGCCCGCAGTTCGCGGTGGCCCGGATGCGCGGCTCGCTGGACACCATGACCGCGCTGCTGGACCGGCAGGCCGGCCGGGCCGTCGGGGAGGACGCCGCCGCGCTGGCCGAGGCGTGCACCGCCGGGATCTTCCTGGCCGCCGAGGCCGAGGCCGTGGTCTCCGCCGCGTACGACCTGGTCGGCGCGGACGCCGAGGGCGCGGCCCGGATCGGCCAGCTCTGGCACGACCTGAAGGCGACCCCGGCCCCGGTCTCCGGATCGCTGGCCCGGGAACTGGTCGGCAAGGCCGCCGTCGGCATCGACCCGGACGAGACCCCGAGGTGGGTGTGATGGCGGGCAACGACCGGCACCTGACCGCGCTCGACCCGAACGCGGTCGCCATCGACAACGAGTACTACCACGAGGTCGGCGACTCGTGGTGGGACGCGAGTGGCCCGCTGCGCGCCCTGCACGACATGAACCCGTCCCGGGTGACCTATTTCGACGAGGCCGCCCGGCGGGCGTTCGGCGAGGACCGTTCGCAGATTCGGGTGCTCGACATCGGCTGCGGTGGCGGGCTGGTCTCCGAGCGGATGGCCGCGCTGGGCTACCCGGTCACCGGCGTGGACCTCTCCGCCGGCTCGATCGAGACCGCCCGCCGGCACGCCACGGCCAACGGCGTGACCGTCGACTACCAGGTCGGCTCGGCGTACGAGCTGCCGAAGCCGGACGGCGCGGTCGACCTGGTGGTCATCTCGGACGTGCTGGAGCACCTGCACGACCTGCCCGGCGCGGTGGCCGAGATCGCCCGGGTGCTGCGCCCCGGCGGCATCGTCGTGTTCGACACGATCAACCGCACGGCGGCCAGCTACCTGAAGGCCATCGTGCTCTCCGAGAAGATCCTCAAGATCGTCTACCCGGGCACGCACAACTGGAAGATGTTCATCCGCCCGGACGAGCTGCGCGCCGTCTTCGCCGACCACGGCCTCGACCTCACCGAGATCAAGGGCCTGGAGCCCGTGGCGCCGCCGCACAAGCTCGTCCCCGCCACGCTGCGCGGTCGGGCGGTCGGTCCCTTCCACCTCACCACGTCCACCGCCGTGAGCTACATCGGCCAGGCCGTCAAGTCCCAGGAGAGCTGACACATGGTTTGGATCAGGACCAAGACCAAGCGCGACGCGGTCATCCGTACCAGCCGCGACGAGCTGCGCAAGGTGATGCTCGACGTCGTCGGCACCGGCAAGCTCATGCCGGGTGTGGAGGAGCTGACCCAGGTCGGCGACAACCTGTACCACTACCGGCTCGCCGAGGTCTCCAACGGGGTCGTCCGGTTCACCCCGGAGTACACCGCCCAGTTCGACACCTCCGACCCGGACGCGATCACCTGGGAGCCGGTGGGCGAGTCCAACTTCCGCTCCTGGGGCACCTTCCGGATCACCGACGGCCCGACGCCGGAGGAGCAGGTGCTGGAGATCGACACCCGCTCCGAGGCGTCCGTCGACGTGGCCCGGGTCGTGATCGTGCTGATCGAGCCGTTCGCCCAGAAGGAGAGTGACGAGGTCACCGGGGGCTTCGTCAAGGCGATCCGCCAGGCGGTCGAGTCGGGGAGCGTGTCGGGGTGATCACCGCGACGGACCCGACCCGGCCCGCGCGCATCGTCGGCCTACGCACCGCGCAGGCCGGCCCGGCCATCTCCCAACGGGAGATGTTCGACTCCTTCTACAAGAACCTCTACGCCGAGGTGCCGGACGCCGAGAAGCTCTTCATGAGCACCCAGGTCAACCAGCGCCGGATGCTCTGGCCACCGAAGGAGCACTACGGCGACGGCTGGCCCGGCATGCAGGCCCGGATCGAGGCGTGGGAACAGGGCGTCCTGGCGATGGGCCGGGAGACCGTCGGCGGGGTGCTCGACGGGGTCGAGACCGACCGGGTGGGCAGCTACACCTTCGTGAGCTGCACCGGCTACGCCGGCCCGACCCCGGAGATGCTGCTGGCCAAGGAGTTCGGCCTGCGGAAGAACCTGCGCCGCACCTTCGTCGGCCACATGGGCTGCTACGCGGCCTTCAACGGCCTGAAGGTCGCCCTGGACTCCCTCGCCGGCCGCCCCGACCAGCTCGCCCTGGTCACCTGCGCCGAGGTCTGCTCGGTGCACCTGCGCCCCGAGGCGACCAAGGAGCAGGTCGTGGTCACCGGCCTCTTCGGTGACGCCGCGGCCACCCTCCTGCTGGAGGCGGTGGAGGGTGACGTCGACGCGGCCGAGGGGCTGGTGGTCCTCGGCACGCACACCGAGACCCACCCGGAGACCTCGGCGGCGATGACCTGGAAGGTCATGGACGACGCGTTCCGGATGACGCTCTCGCCGTACGTGCCGGTCTACCTCGCCGAGACGATCCGGCCCTTCGTCGGCCGGCTCCTCGAACCGCACGGACTCTCGGTCGGCGACGTCGCGCACTGGGGCATCCACCCCGGCGGCCCGAAGATCATCGACTTCGTCGGCGACCGGCTGGAGCTGCCCCTTGCGGCGCTGCGTCCGTCGCTGGAGATCCTGAACTCCTGGGGCAACTGCTCCTCGCCGACGGTCCTGCTGATCCTCGAGCAGATCCTCCGCGAGTCCCGCCCGAAGCCGGGGGAGTACGGCGTCCTGATGGCCTTCGGACCCGGCCTGACCATGGAATCCGCCCTGGTCCGCTTCTGAGGACCCGGCCCGCTTCCGATCCTGCCCGCCCACCCCGAGAACCACGAGAAACGGAGTCGGCCCATGGCCACCCCCAACCCGACCGAGAACCTGGTCGCCGAACTGCTCACCCAGCCCTGGGTGATCGACATGTTCACCGAGATCGGGGAGCGTCAGCGCCAGTCGATCGAGGTCTCCGGCCAGGTCCGGGAGCGCGCCGCGTCCAACCACGTCTTCTGGCCGTTCCACGCGCCGCAGTTCCCGCTGGTCGTCGCCGAGGCGGCCGGCAGCCGGATCACCGACATCGACGGCAACACCTACCTCGACTCGCACCTGGGCTTCGGCGCGCAGGCGCTGTTCGGGCACAACCCGCCGGCAGTGGTCGAGCACGTCCGGGAGCACCTGGGCCGCTCCACCGGCAACGGCTACCTCAACCTCACCGAGCTGCAACTGGTCGACCTGCTCGAGGACATCCTGCCGCACTGCCAGAAGTTCGCCTTCCTGAACTCCGGCACCGACGCCACCAACGCGGCCATCCGGCTCTGCCGGGCGCACACCGGCCGTCGGCTGGTGGCCAAGTTCGAGGGCGCCCTGCACGGCGTGCACGACCTGGCCGCGCACAACACCGCCTTCTGGTACCACGGCCACCCGACGCAGCCCTTCCCGGAGGTCACCGAGGACGGCATCGCGCCGCTGCCCTCGCTCACCGGCGTCGCGCCGGCCCCGAAGACCGAGCTGCTCGTCCTGCCCAACGACACCGCTGCCGCGCTGGCGCTGATCGAGAAGCACCGCGACGAGCTGGCCTGCGTGCTCGGCGAGGCGGTCTCCTCGTCGTTCCCGTACGCCGAGCACACCGTCCCGCTGATCAAGGCGGTCGCGGAGCGCTGCAAGACCCTGCGGGTGCCGTTCGTCCTCGACGAGGTGCTCACCGGCTTCCGCTACGGGATCTCCGGCGCCGCCGACCACTTCGACATCCCGGCCGACCTGTACTGCTACGGCAAGGTGGTCACCGGTCTCGGCCTGCCGCTGTCCGTGGTGGCCGGTCGGGCCGACATCATCGACCACATGCAGACCACCGGTCTGCCCCTGACCGACCTGGGCCGCAAGACCTGCGTGCAGACCACGCACGCCGGCAACCACCTCTCGCTGGCCGCCTCGTTCGCCTCGCTGAGCCAGCTCCGCGACGCCGGCCCGGCCTACTACGAGCGCACCCGGGCCAAGATCGCCACGGTGCAGAACCGGCTCGCCGACTTCCGTACCGAGACCGGCATCCCGCTGCGGCTGCTCGGCTTCGGCGACTTCATCGGCTCGTTCGGCTTCGTCGCCGGCGAGTCGTACGACGACTACCGCGAGTTCGCCGCGGCGGTGAACCCGATCGGGCTGTTCCTGCTGACCCTGATGCTGCGTCGTCGGGGCATCTACACGCTCAGCCTGCCGATGTTCTTCACCGGCGACGCGCACAGCGACGCGGACGTGGAGGAAGTGCTCGCCGCCGTCCTCGACTCCGCCCGGGAACTGGACAAGCACGGCTTCCCGTTCGTCCTCCCGGCCTGATCACACAACTCCTCGAAACACGGATGGGCCAACGCCAATGACGATCGCCGACAGCACCCCTGACACCCGTACCCCGGCCGAGATCCTCGCCGATGTCATGTCCCAGCCCTGGGTGGGCGACCTCTTCGCCGAGCTGACGGAGCGGCAGCAGAACTCCATGGCGTTGGCCGAGGAGGTGCGGGAGCACGTGGTCACCAACCACGTGTTCCTGCCCTTCCACGCGCCGATGTTCCCGCTCGGTGTCGCCGAGGCCCAGGGCAGCCGGCTCACCGACGTCGACGGCAACACGTACATCGACTCGCACCTCGGCTTCGGCGGGCAGTCGCTGTTCGGCCACAACCCGCCGCAGGTGGTCGAGTTCGTCCGCGAGCAGGCGCTGCGCGGCACCGGCAACGGCTACCTCAACCCGCTGGAGCTGAAGCTCGGCGAACTGCTCAAGGAACTGATCCCGCACTGCGAGAAGTTCGCCCTGCTCAACTCCGGCACCGACGCCATCGCCATTGCCACCCGGCTGGCCCGGGCGTACACCGGCAAGCGGCTGGTCGCCAAGTTCGAGGGCTGCTGGCACGGCACCGGCGACGTGGCCGCCCACAACACCTCGTTCTTCGCGCACGGCCACCCGAAGGTGAACCCGTTCCCGGAGATCGGCTCGGACGGCATCGAGCCGCTGACCGCCTTCACCGGCGTGCCGCAGCTCGAGATGCTGATCCTGCCGCACGACGCCGCCGCCGCGAGCAAGCTGATCGAGAAGTACGCCGACGATCTCGCCTGCGTCATCGCCGACGCCGCCTGCCAGTCCTGGCCGTTCACCGACCAGACCATCCCGGAACTGCGGGAGGTCGCGCAGCGCTGCCAGGAACTCGAGGTCCCGTTCATCCTGGACGAGGTGCTCACCGGCTTCCGGTTCGGCACCGCGGGCGCGGCCGGCCACTTCGACATCCCCGCCGACCTGCACTGCTACGGCAAGGTCGTCTCCGGTCTCGGGCTGCCGCTGGCGGCCATCGGCGGCAAGGCGGAACTGCTGGAGGCGGCGCACACCTCGGGCATGCCGCTGACCGACATCGGCAGCAAGACCTTCGTGGTCAACACCCACTCCGGCAACCACCTGTCGATCGCCGCGTCGTACGCCTCGCTGAGCATGCTGCGGGACGCGGGCCCGGCCTTCTACGAGCGGACCGAGGCCAAGGTGGCCCGGGTGCAGTCGCGGCTGGCGGACTTCCGCGCCGAGACCGGCATCCCGTTGCGACTGCTCGGCTTCGGCGCCTTCGCCGGCACCTTCGGCTTCACCGCCCGGGACTCCTACGACACCTACCGGGACTTCGGTGCGGCGGCCAACCCGCTCGGCCCGGCCGTGCTCACCCTGATGCTGCGTAAGCGCGGCGTCTACACGCTGAGCATGCCGATGTTCTACACCGGCGACGCGCACTCCGACGCCGACGTGGACGCCATCTGTGACGCGGTGATCGACGCGGCCCGGGAGATGGGTCGCAACGACTTCCCGTTCGTCATTCCCTGATCGGTTCGTTATTCCCCTGATCGGAGCCCGTGATGAGCATCGACAGCGCCACCAGCGCCGCCCTCGCGGTACACCCCGACCGGCGGGGTTTCACCCCCGACCCCGCCGCCGGGATCGCCCGGCTCACCCCGGCCGGCACAGTGGCCGGCGCGCTCGTGGAACGGGCGCGCCGGCAGCCCGAGGCGGTCGCCTACTACCTGCCGGACGAGCCCGAGGCCGACCAGCGGATCACGGTGGCCGGGATGCTCGACCGGGCGCACGCGGCCGGCGCGGCCCTGGCCGCGGCCGGGCTGCGCCGGGGCGGCCGGGTCTGCCTCTGCCTGGACACCTCGGCCCCGCTGCTGGCCGGACTGTTCGGGGCGGAACTGCTCGGCGCGGTTCCGTCAGTACTCGAGCCGCCGCTGAGCGCCGGCCGCAAGCAGCTCTGGCTGGACCGGGTGCGGCACATCGTGGCGGTGGCCCAGCCCTCGGTGCTGGTCTGCGACGAGGAGCTACGGGAGGCCACCGTCGAGGCCCTCGCCGGGCTGGACGTCGCGGTGATCAGCCCACCCTTCGGCGACGGGGTGGTCGCCGACCCGGTGCTGGACGCCGACCCGGAGGAGCCCGCCTTCATCCAGTTCACCTCCGGCACCACCTCGGCGGCGAAGGGCATCGTGCTGAGCCACCGCTCGGTGCTCGCCGCGGCCTCCGCGATCGGCCTCGGCGGCCCGTTCTGCGACGGCGACGTGATGGCGAGCTGGCTGCCGCTGCACCACGACATGGGCATGGTGGGGGCGACCATGACGCCGTTCCTGCTCTCCCTGCCGTCGGTGCTGATCCGGCCGCTGGCCTTCGGCACCCGTCCGGACCGCTGGCTGCGGCTGATCCACCGGTACCGGGCCACCCTCTCGCCCGCGCCGAACTTCGCGTACCGGCTGGTCGCCGCGGTGGGGCGGAAGGTCGACCTGACCGGGGTGGACCTGAGCTGCTGGCGGGCGGCGTTCAACGGGGCGGAGGTGGTCGACGCGACGACGCTGCGCGACTTCCTGGCGGTGGCCGAGCCGCTCGGCTTCCGTCCGGAGCACCTGCGGCCCTGCTTCGGCATGGCCGAACTCGGCCTCGCCGCGACCTTCTCGCCGGTCGGCACCCCGCCCCGGAGCGAGCCGGTCTCCCGGACCGCGATGGCCGAGCAGGGCCGGGCGTCGGCCCCGGAGTCGCCGGAGGACACCCACCACTACGTCTCCTCGGGCATCCCGGTGCCGGGCACCAAGATCCGGATCGCCGACGCGAACGACGTCGACCTGCCCGACCGGCATGTCGGCCGGCTGCTGGTGGCCAGCGACTCGATGATGACCGGCTACCTCAACGGTCCCGCCGACCCGCTGCTCGAACTGCGCGACGGCTGGCTGGACACCGGCGACCTCGGCTTCCTGCTCGACGGCGAACTCTTCGTCACCGGGCGGAGCAAGGACCTGATCATCCTGGCCGGCCGGAACTACCAGCCGCAGACCTTCGAGCGGGCCGCCGAGACCGTCGACGGGGTGCGGGCCGGCGGGGCGGTGGCGGTCGGCGTACCGGACCCGCGCAGCGGCACCGAACGGATGGTGCTGGTGGTGGAGAGCAAGAACCACCGGGACCCGGAGCGGCTTGCCGAGACGGCCCGCGCCGTCGAGCGCGCGGTCAGCGACCGGACCGGCGTACGCCCCGGGAAGGTGGTCGTGGTCGCCCCCCGTACCCTGCCCAAGACCTCCAGCGGGAAGCTGCAGCGCCCGCAGGTGGCCGCGATGGTGGCCGCCGGATCGATTCCGTGACCGGCGTGGAGCTGGCACTGCTCGGCGGGTCGCTGCGGCCGGGGTCGGTGAGCGAGCGGGTGCTGCGCGCCTGCGCCGACCTCGCCGCCGACCGCGGTGCCCGCTGCACGGTGCTCACCGCGGCGGACCTGGAGATGCCGCTCTACCAGCCCGGTGCCCCGCACCGCCGGCCGGCCGCCGCCGAGCTGCTGGCGGCGGTGCGCCGGGCCGACGGGCTGATCGTGGTGACCCCCACCTACCACGGCGGCATGTCCGGCCTGGTCAAGAACGCCCTGGACCACCTGGAGGACCTGGCCGCCGACCGGCCGGCCTACCTCGACGGGAAGGTCGTCGGATCGGTGGCCGTGGGCTGGAGCGAGCACGGCGCGGCGACCGCGGTCGCCGCGCTGCGTACCACGGTGACGTCGCTGCGCGGCTGGGTCACGCCGATGGCGGTCGCCGTCAACTCGATCGAGCTGGCCGCCCTCGAGGACGTCGACGCGGCGATCCGTGCCGACGCCCGGCTGATGCGCCGGCTGACGATCCTGGTCGGCCAGGTCACCGACTTCGCCGGCCGGGGCACCGCGGCCCGCCTGGTTCCCAGTGCCTGACCCACCCCCTTCGCGACAAGGAGAGCGCCACGTGAGCACCCAGACCACCGACACCGGGCTGAGCCAGGAGGGTTCGGTCGAGGACCTGCACCGGGCCGTGCGTGACCACTACGACAAGCTCGTCGACCTCTACGAGGACCTGTGGGGCGAGCACATCCACCACGGCTACTGGGACCTCGACGCGCCCCACGTGTCGCGGGACGTCGCACAGCGGCGCACCAGCCAGGAGCTGATGCGGTTCGGCGGCATCCCGGAGGGCGCGAAGGTGCTCGACAGCGGCTGCGGCATCGGCGCGTCCGCGGTGATGCTCGCCGCCGACCTCGGCTGCACGGTCGAGGGCATCACGCTCAGCCACGAGCAGGTCAAGCGGGCCACCGAGAAGGCCGCCGGGGCCGGCGTCGCCGACCGTACGTCGTTCCGGGTGCTGGACGCCATGCACACCGACTACCCGGACGACACCTTCGACGTCGTCTGGTCGATGGAGAGCTGCGAGCTGATGCCCGACAAGCGGGCCTACCTCGCGGAGAACCTGCGCATCCTCAAGCCGGGCGGCCGGCTCGTGGTGGCCACCTGGACCAGCCGCGACGACCAGCTCGACCCGAAGGAGGTCAAGCTGCTGCGCCGGCTCTACCGCGACTTCGCCATCTCGCACGTGCTGCCGCTGGAGCACTACGCGAAGCTCTGTGGCGAGTTGGGCTACACCGACGTGCGGACCGCGGACTGGACCGACAACGTCCGGGCCACCTGGGCACTGTCGGCCGACATCGTCAAGCCGCTGATGCGCGACCCCTCGTACGTGTGGAAGCTGGTGCGGGCCAAGGGCGCGGACATCTTCCGCTTCCTCAACTCCGTCCCGCTGATGAAGCAGGCGTACGACAAGGACGTCATGCACTACGGCGTCTACACCGCCGTCAAGCCGGGCTGACCGAGCACTGCCACCGGCTCCCCGTCGAAGGATGCGCGTCCCTCGACGGGGAGCCGTCGTGTTCACCCCGGCCGCTCGCCGGTCGTCACCGCGCTCTCGTCTCCGTTGGCCGGCGTCGGCTGCTCGTCTCTGTTGGCCGGCGCCGGGCCCTCGACGTCGCCGGCCGGCTCGGGGGCGGTTCGGGTGAGCCGGACCAGACCGGCCACCGCCAGCACCACCGCGCCCGCCAGCGCCGTCCAGGCCGCCTGTTTGTGGTCGGCGGCCGGGGTCGGCGCCCAGTCCGGGCGGACCAGGTCGAACCAGTCGGCCGACCGCAGCCGGTCGCTGCGCCGGACCAGGACGGCGAAGAGCACCAGCGCCGCCGTGGTGACCGCCAGCACGGCCGCGACGACCCGCCGGGGCCGGTGGCGCAGCACGGTGGCGACCGCCCCGCCGGCGAACAGGAACGCGGTGAGCATCCCCAGGTGCCCGACGTGCCGCTGCATCAGCCAGCTCAGCACCGGGGCGACGTAGGGCAGGTAGAGACAGGCCACCAACGCGACCACCGCGGTGACCGGATGGCCCAGGCCCCGTGCGGGGCCGCTGCGGCGCAGCGTCTCCCACCACTCGCGGGCCCCGGGGAGGTCGGGCGTGGGCCCGGACCGCAGCACCGCCCCGGCCAGCGCGCCGGGCGCTCCACCGCTGACCAGCAGCGGGACGAGCACCAGCAGGGCCAGGTGCTGGCCGATGTGGTGGGCGTGGGTCACCGCCGCGTACCGGGCGAAGCCCAGACAGGTCACCGCGACCAGCACCAGCATGCCGGCCAGCAGGCTGACCGTACGCGCCGCCGGCCAGGCCCGACCGGCCTGCCGCAGCCGACGGACGCCGGCGAGGTACAGGCCCCCGCCGATCACGGCGACGAGCAGGAAGTACGCGTCCGGAACCGGCTGGCCCAGCAGCCGGGCCACGGTCGGGGCGGCGGGCAGCGGGAAGCCGAGCAGTTCGGTGTAGACGTCCGGCTCGGCCGGGTCGACGGTGACCGGCGCCGGGGACCGGGACATCGCGACGCCGACGGCCACGATCCCGGCGAACACCAGGACCTCGATCGCGGCGAGCCGGCGGAACGCCCGCGCGCCGTCGACGGCGAGCCGGGGCAGCGTACGGGACCGGTGGGCGGCCCCGAAGCCACCCAGCGCCACCAGCACGACTGCCTTGACCAGCACCAGCGCCCCGTACCGGGTGCTCCACAACTCGTCCGGCCGGTACAGCCGGAGCACGGTGTTGGCGACCCCGCTCAGTCCCATCAGCACGAAGCACCAGAGCGCCAGCGTGCTGTAGCGGCGGGCCGCCCGGGGCAGGTCCCGGGTGCCGGGGAGGGTGAGCAGCGCGGCCAGGCCACCGACCCAGAGGGCCGTCGCCGCGGTGTGTATGCCGACGCTGCTGACCGCGATCGCGTGGTTGCCGGAACCCGCCGAGTGCCCGGTCAGCACCGGCGGGAGGGTCGCCGCGACGGCCAGCAGGGCGGTGACCGCGACGCCGGTACGGGTGATCGCCCAGCGGGTCGCGGCGAGCACCATGGCGATCATGGCCGCCGCGACGACCAGTCCCTGCCCCTGCGACACCGACATGGCGAGGCTGAGCACGGTGACCGTGGTGACCTGGTCGGCGGGCTGGCCGAGCAGGCTGGAGGCGGTGAGCGGCAGCGCGACCACGGTCGCCACCAGCCAGAGCGCCGCCGACCAGGACGCCCGGCGGAGCAGGCGGTACCCGGTCGGACCGACCAGCCGGTCCAGCCCGGGCAGGAGGAACGCGGCGGCGACCGTCCAACCGACGGTCAGGACCGCCCCGAGGTAGCTCAGGGCCCGGGCGACCGGAAGCCCCCAGGCGGTGACCGCGCCACCGTCGGGCAGGCCGAGGATCTGCTCGCGGTCCGTCCCGCCGCCGTACCGCAGCGCGCCGGCGAGGACGACGGCGGCGACGGCAACCGTCGCGGCGACCAGCACGGGGACCGGGACGCCGCGTCGGGCGGCCACCGGCGGGTCGACCGGACGCTGCTCGACCCGGGTCACCGGGGGAGCCGCCGCGCCGCCCGACGGGGCCGCGTCCCCAGCGCCACAGCCGCCGCCAGCAGCACGAGCCCGCCGCCGGCCACCAGCGCCCAGGGCGTGCCCGACCGGGTGGTCGAGTCGTCGGCGGGTTCCGCCGGGGGCCGGACCGTCGGTTCCTGACCGGGCGGCAGGGCGACCCGGAACCGGAACTCACCCTGCACCGGATGCCCGTCGGAGCCGACCACCCGCCACGCGACCCGGTACGACCCCGAGCCGGTCGGGTACACCGGCTGGCGGAGCCGGAACTGGTCGACCTCGACCCCGCCCCGCAGGTACGACCGGCCCTCCGGCCCGGCGACCACGATCGTGACGAACCGGTCCCGGACGCGGTCGTCGAAGGTGAACTCGACCGTCTCCACCGGGGCCGAGAGGGTGGTGCCGTCGGCGGGGCTGGCGTCGACCAGTCGGGCGTGCGCGCTGGCCGGGGTCGCGGAGACCGCGAGCGCGACCGCCACGGCGGCCATCGCCGCTGCCACCTGTCGGATCACCAGGCCGGCCGGGCCGGACCATCGGGGCATTCGGAACTCCTCTACTCAGGCCATTCGAGTAGGAGTCGTTCCCGGTGCCCTTCCGGTTCCATCGTGAGTCGACATCACCTCCGCAGGCTCTCCCGCTGCCGGGGGCGCAGCAGGTCCCGGGAGCGGGCACCGACGACGGCGGGACGGCCCTCGTCCCGGGCGGCCCACACCGTCTGGCACAGCACCCGTACGCCGTCGGCCCGGTCCCCGGGACCGCCCGCCAGGACGATCTCGTTCCCCTCCCGTCGGGTGTGCCAGGGGCCGCAGGTGTGTCCGTCGTCCGAGCCCCGGATCGGCGGCGGAGCCCGGAAGAGGCCGCGCAGGTCGGTGACGACGTGGGTCGGCCGGTGCGCCGGTGGCGCGTCGAGCAGGTCGTCGACGCCGGTGACCCCGGTCAGGACGAGCACACTGTCCAGGCCGCTGCGGTGGGCCCCCTCGACGTCGGTGGCCAACCCGTCACCGACCATCACGTGTGGACCCGGTCCGCGCCGGCAGGCGTACTCGAAGATCGCCGGCTCCGGCTTGCCGGCGACCAGCGGCACGCGTCCGGTCGCCAGCGTGACGGCGTGCACGAGGGCGCCGTTGCCCGGCGCCATGCCGCCCTCCCGGGGCACCGCGAGGTCCAGGTTCGTGGCAATCCAGGGCAGCCCCCATGCCACGGCGTAGGACGCCTCGGCCAGTTGACGCCAGTCGACCTCGGGGGCCGACCCCTGGACCACCGCCACCGGATCGTCGGCGGCCGTGCGGACCGGGGTCAGTCCCTCCTGGCGCAGGGCCGCCAGCACCGCCGCCCCGCCCACCGCGAGCACCCGGGAGCCGGGCGGCACGGTGGCCGCCGTCATCGCCGCCGCCACCTGTGCCGAGGTGACCACCGAGGCGGCCGACGCGGGGACCCCGAGCCGGTCCAGCAGGGCGGCGACCTCGGACGGCGTCCGGGCGGGGTTGTTGGTGACGAAGATCCGGTCCCGTCCACGCCGGGCCAGGTCGGCGAGGGCGGGTGCGGCGTGGTCCACCGCGACCGCACCGCGATAGACCACCCCGTCCAGGTCGAACAGCATCGTGCGGTAGCGCTCGACCAGTGGGCGGTCGGCATCCCGGCCACCCGGCTCCACCGGGGTCACCGGCTCCACACGTGTCACTGGCTCCACAGGTGTCACCGGCTCCGCAGTGGTCACTCGGCGGAGTCGACCACGTAGTGGCTCGGCCGGCCGTCCCGGCACACCAGCTTGCCGGCCTTCTCGGCCTCCGCCCGGGGTAGCAGCGCGAAGCGGCCGTCGGTCCGCAGCACCGCTGCCGAGTGCCAGGGGGTCAGCCACATGTCCCGGATCTCCAGCAGCCGGATGCCGAACTTGGCCGCCCCGCAGGGCTGCGGGTGGATGGAGAGCCGGACCGACACCGGATAGTGGTCGGCGATCAGGTCGCCCCAGGCCCGGCTGCGCTGGATCACGCCGTACGCCCGCTGGCGGCAGTCCCGTTGCAGCGCGGCCTTGCTGTCGTGCCACTCGCTGACGTCCTCGACCAGGAACCGGGTGATACCCCGGTAGAGGCTCAGCGTCTTCTCGTCGGAGCGGACCTCGTCGCGCAGGCTCTCCAGCGACTGGGCGTACTGCTCGGTCAGCAGCTTGCGCTTGCCGTCGTAGTCGTACCCGGCGTAGACGTCCTGGAGGCTGAACGCCTCGATGTGGGACAGATCGTGCCGCTCGACCATCGCCTGGATCTCGTCGCCGTACTCGGTGATGTGGTCGTCCGGCACCCGGATCAGGTCGCCGAAGACGTGCCCGTCGGAGCAGAGCAGCATCCGCGCCCCGGGGGTGTGCACCTTGGCGACCTGGTCGCAGAGCTGGTTGAGGAACTGTAGGGAGAGCAGTTCCCCCATGTCGGGCAGGTGACCGAGGACCTTGCGGCGGTTGGGTGACTTGCACGGGAAGGCCGGCAGGGTGAACAGGATCGGTTCCTGCCGGTCGACGAAGTGCCGGATCGCCCCGAGCTGCTCGGCGAAACAGTCGGTGTGCGCGTGCTCGCCGGCCTCGGACCGGCGGTGGGGCAGGAGGAAGCGCAGGATCACGTTCGAGATCAGTTCGGCGGTGTCGCTGCCCGGGGCGTGGCCCTGCGACACGGTGGGGGTGGAGCGTGGCATGGTCTTCTCCCAGCTGACATCACGCTACGGAAGGGGAGGGCCCGAGCCGACGACCGTCAGGCCTGGGTGACCCAGTGGCTCGGGAGGGCGCGCGCTCGCCCGCGGCCGACCGGGGTCGGCCGCGTGGGACGGTCGTGGAGAGGAACCCGGTGGTTCAGGGTGTCGCGGTGAAGGTCACCGGCAGACGTTCGACACCCCGACCGAGGACGGCCGGAATCCAACCCAGCTCGCCCGGATCCGCGGCGAGCTTCAGGTGCGGCAGGCGACGGAGGATCGTCTCCAGCGCGATCTGGAGTTCGGTGCGGGCCAGCCCGGCGCCCGGACAGAAGTGGATGCCGTGCCCGAAGGCGATGTGCGGGTTGGGCGAGCGGGTGAGGTCGAGTTCGTCCGCCCGGTCGAACCGGGCCGGATCCCGGTTCGCGGCGGCGAGGGACACGATGACCGAGTCACCGGCGGGGATCCGGGTGCCGAACAGGTCGGCGTCCTCCCCGAAGAACCGCCAGGTGGTCAGCTCGAAGGCACTGTCGTATCGCATCAGCTCCTCGGCGGCGCGCGGCAGCAGGGACGGATCGGCGGTGAGCTGCTCCAGCGCCTCCGGATGGGTCAGCAGGGCCACCATCGCGGTGTTGATCTGGTTGGTCATCGGCTCCTGCCCGGCCACCAGGAGCTGGAAGATCATCGAGGCGAGTTCCTCGTCGCTCAACCGGCCGTCGTCGTTGGCCTCGACCAGCCTGGCGAGGAGGTCGTCGCCGGGATCGGCCCGCCGGTCCGCCACCACCTCGGCGATGTACGCCTGGAGGCCGTGCAGCAGGCCGATGTAGTGCGCGCGGTGCGGCGACTTGGGGCCGACCGGCTGGACCACCCGGCACCACTCCCGCCGGAACCTCCGCGCGAGGTGGGGCGGCAGGCCGATCACCGTGCTCAGCACCAGGAACGGGAACCTGGCGCTGAAGCTCTCGACCAGGTCACCGTGCCCGACCGGGGCCAGGTCGTCGAGGAGTTCGTCGGCCATGGCCTGGAACTGCGGCCGGAGCGCCTCGAGGCGTCGGGGGTTGAGCGCCTCGGTGACGAACCGCCGCATGAACGTGTGCTTGGGCGGGTCCTGGTGCAGCAGGTGGACCTGGAGTTGTGAGTGCTGCGGCTCCGGCATGATGGCGGCGAGACTGCGCCAGGCGTCGTTACCCAGGTCGTGGTTCTTGCCCAACCGGGGATCGGTCAGGGTACGCACCGCCGCCTCGTAACCCGTGACGAGCCAACCCCGCACGCCGCTCGGGAACTCGACGGGATGGACCTCGCCCTTGTCACGTAGCTGCTGGTAGGTGCCGTACGGGCAGCGCTTGAACTCCGGCCCGTAGAGCGGATAGGCCTGCTCTGACGTCATCGGTGTCTCCAGGTCGGCGGCGGGCTCAGAGGACGAGGGTGGGGTTGTAGTACCCGAGCCAGAGGGAGAGGTCGATGACCCGCTCCAGGCGGAGCCGGTGGCCCCAGCCGAGCTTCTCCGGCGGCACCTCCAGCGCCGGCTGGATCCCGTTGACGTCGACGATCTCCCGCAGGGCACTGTGCGGGTCCTTGAGCGCATCGGCGGCCTGCTGCTGGACGCCGTGGTTGTACCGGACGTCGTGGGTGGAGGGGTAGTGGTTCTTGAGCCGGTCGAGCACCGACTGGGGCACCAGGCCCGTGGCGACCGAGCGCAGCAGGCTCTTCTCCCGACCGTCGAAGGTCTTCATCGCCCACGGCGCGTTGAAGACGTACTCCACCAGCCGGTGGTCGCAGTAGGGGACCCGGACTTCCAGGCCCACCGCCATGCTGAGCCGGTCCTTGCGGTGCAGGAGCTGCCGCAGCCAGCGGGTGAGGCTGAGGTGGAGCAGTTCCCGGATGCGCCGGTCCTCCGGCGTCTCCCCGTCGAGCACCGGGACGGCCGCGATGGAGTCGCGGTAGGCGTCCTCCTGGAACTCACGTAGCCGCAGTTTGGCGGAGAGGTCCGGGTGCAGGGGCATGGCCTGCCGGTCGTTGGTGACCAGCAGCCAGGGGAACGTCTGGGCGGCGATCGTCTCCGGCGAGTGGAACCAGGGGTACCCGCCGAAGACCTCGTCCGCGGCCTCCCCGGAGAGCGCGACCGTGGAGGTCCGCCTGATCTCACCGAAGAGCAGGTAGAGGGACGTGTCCATGTCCCCGACGCCGATCGGCGAATCGCGGGCCACCACGACGGCCTGCCGGTTCTCCAGGTCGAGGAGCCGGTCCGGGTCGAGCAGGATGGTGTGGTGGTCCGAGCCGATGAACTCGCCCGCCTCCCGGGCGAACGGCGCGTCGGGGCTGGAGCGGAGGACGTCCGCGGTGAAGTGTTCCTGCTGGTCGTGGTAGTCCACGGCGAACGAGCGGATCCGGTCCTCCGCGCCTTCCGTCCGCTGGAGTTCCCGGTTGAGCAGTGCGGTCAGCACGGTGGAGTCCAGCCCGCCGGAGAGCAGCGTGCACCGGGGCACGTCGGCCTCGAGCTGGCGGTGCGCGCTGTCGGTGAGCAGGTGCCGCACCTGCTCCAGGGTGGTGGGCAGGTCGTCGGTGTGCGGGCGGGCCTCGAGCTGCCAGTACGTCCGCTGGGTCAGACCCGAGCGGTCCAGCCGGACGATCGACCCCGGCAGCACCTCCCGGATGTCCGCCCAGACCGAGGGCCCGGTGTTGAACAGCAGGCTGTACGCCTCACGGATGCCGTCGAGGTCGACGCGGGGTTCGACCTCGGGGTGCGCCAGGATCGCCTTCGGCTCGGAACCGAACACCACCCCGCCGGCGGTCGTGGCGTAGTACAGGGGCTTGATGCCCAGTCGGTCGCGGACCAGGATCAGGGACTGGCGACGTTGGTCCCAGACGGCGAAGGCGTACATGCCGTTGAGCCGGTGCACCATCGCCTCGCCCCACTCGAGGTAGGCCCGGAGCACCACCTCGGTGTCGCTCTGCGTCCGGAAGGGGTGGCCGAGCCGGCGCAGCTCGTCCCGGAGTTCCACGAAGTTGTAGACCTCGCCGCTGTAGGTGAGCACCACCTCGGCATCCGCGACCCGGGCGGCCATCGGCTGCTGTCCACCGACGATGTCGATGACCGCGAGCCGGCGGTGGCCGATGGCGGCGTGTTCATCGAGCCACGTTCCACCCGCGTCCGGGCCCCGGGGGCCATGGTGGCGACCATCGCGTCGAGCACCTGGCGCTCCGACCGTAGATCGCGGTCGAAGGAGACCCAGCCGGTGATTCCGCACATGTTTTCCCCTCTGGCGTAGGCGGGTATGGACATTTCGGGCAATCGCCCATGCAACGGCCGGTGCACCCCACGGCGAGCCCGCCCGGAGGACTGAATGTAACGCTCAATCATGGAGCGGTCACTCAGTGAATCTTGAGCGATGCGTGACGAGTTAATCACACGCGGGAACTTTTCCGCCGCGACGGACGACGCGGGTGGATCATCGACGGCGATAGATGTAGATCTATGTCGATTTGGTCGACGAGCGGTGCGGTGACGAGCGGCGAGTCGACACGGGATCTTCCTGTCGCGCCGCCGGTCGGTCCGTAGTGCGGCATCTTCTCAGTCCTGAAGAAATGGCTGGGAACTATTTGCCCTGACCGGGCGACCGTGCGCCCGAACAAGCAATTACGCCGTCCGTTCCCCGGATGTCGGCCGTTGGTCCGGGCTCGGCGAAGTTGCGGTGACAGCCGGTGGGGAAGGAACTGGCGATCATCGACGTCTGTCGTCGCATTCGTCGGGAACCGCAGGCCACTCCGGAACGACCAGTACCGTATGAGAACTGATGCGGAAGACGGGGAAAGCCGCCCACCAGTGCCATCGCGGGGCAGCGGACAGCCCGTGACTCCGGTTCGGGACAGGTGGCTGCTGGTCTACGCCGCGGGGGCGGTGGTGTTCGTCGCGATGCTCGAGACCAGCATCGTCAACGTGGCGCTGCCGGCGATCCGCGACGACCTCGGCAGCGATCCGGCGCTCACCCAGTGGACGGTCCTGGCCTACCTGTTGCCGGTGGTCGCCCTGGTGCTGCCAGCCGGACGGTGGCTGGACCGGGTGGGCAAGCGGGTCGCCCTCGTCGTCTCCGTCGGCGGGTTCGCCGTCGCCAGCGCCGCCGCCGGGCTCGCGCCGGGCATCGGGTTCCTCGTGGCGGCGCGGGTCGCCCAGGGCGTCTGCGCGGCGGTGATGTTCGCCCTCATGCCGGTGCTGGCCACGCTCGCCGTCCGTCCCGAAGCACGGGGACGGGCGATGAGCGTGCTGGCCACCCTCGGACCGCTGGGCGCGGTGACGGGTCCACCGCTGGGCGGGCTGCTGCTCGGGGTGGCCGGCTGGCGACCGGTCTTCTTCGCGGTGGTTCCGGTCGCCGTCGCGATCGTTCTCGTCGGGGTGTTCGCGATGCCCGACGACGGGCCGTTGGCCGTGCCGGACCGCCACTGGCTCGCCGAGGCGGCGTTGCTCGCGGTGGGGGCGGGGGTGCTGCTGGTCGCCCTGACCAGGACCGCGGAGGCTGGCCCGGAGTGGCTCCTGCTGCTGCTCCCCGCTGCGGTGGTCATGGGGCTCTGGTGGCGGATGCCGGCCAGCCGGCCGGTGACGACCCTGCTGAACGTCTCCGGCGTCTTCGCCGGCCACGTCGCCGTCCTGCTGCTCGCCCTCGGCTTCGCCGTGATGCAGTTCCTCCTGCCGTTCTACCTGGGCGACGTCGTCGACGTCGGACCGGAGGCGACCGGGCTCACCATGCTCGCCTTCGCCGTCGGCATGGGCGTGGCCGGTCCGGTCGGTGGCGTGCTCGCCGACCGCTGGGGCGCCTGGCGGGCGGGCGCGGTGGGCGCGGTCGTGGTGACCGTGGGCCTCCTGCTGGTCCAACCGCTGTCCCCCGGGTGGGAACCCCTCGACGTGGTCTGGCGGCTCGCGCTGGCCGGGATCGGGATGGGCCTGTACGGCGGGCCGGTCCAGGCGATGGTGATGACCGCTGCCCCACGTGCTCTGATCGCGACCACGGGCGGAACGATCCAACTGGCCCGGAACCTGGGGTTCGCCCTCGGGCCGGCGGTCGCCACCACCGTCTGGGCGGTCGACCGTTACTCGGACACCGGCATGCGTACGGCACTGGCGGTGGGCGTACTCGCCGCCGGCTGCGGTGCCCTGACGTTGGGCGCGCACTGGTGGCGAAGGGCCCGAAACCGCTCCGCCACCGTCGATCCGGGCCGGCAGCCGGTGCCCGAACGGAGTTCGTCGAGGTAGCGGACATCCGTTCCTGCTGTCAGAAAACCGACGGAACTTTTCCGGTCGAGACGGGGCGTCGTCCCGGCCTCGAATGCGGTCGGTTCCGATTGGCCCGGCCGGCTCACCTGATCGGGGGAAGGAAACCACCGTGGGAACTTTCCCCCGCACCCGTTCGACCAATGGGCGACAGCCGGAACTCATACGTCATGGCTGATGTGGCGATGAAAGTGACCTTGGGGGTTCATCGATCATGATCTGGAGAGCGAAATTGCCGTCCCTGGCGGGGGTGGTGGCACTGGCAGTCGCCCTGGCCGGCTGTGGCAACAGCGCGGCCGGCGGGCCTGACGGCTCGGGTCCCACGCCGAACGCGCCGGCGGTGACCGCGCCCTCCACGTACACGACGGTGCCTGCGGAAGGGCGGACCAGCTACCCGCTCGAGGTCGACAACTGCGGCGTGAAGCTCCGCTTCGAGAAAGCCCCGCAACGGGTGCTCATCCTCAACGGCACGTCGGTGGCCGAGGCGCAGTACTTTGTCCTGCTCGGGCTCCAGGACCGGGTGTTGGCCAACGCCCAGTCGTACGGGGTGCTCGACGACCCCGGCATGCCCGCGGCGGTGCAGGGCCTGCCCAAGGGCGGGCTGAAGATGAACACGAACTTCGACGTGCCCCGGGAACAGGTTCTCGCGCTCAAGCCGGACCTGGTCGTGTCCGCCTGGTCCGGTGGCTTCGACGCCAGATCCGGCTTCGCCACCCGGGAGGAGCTCAGTCGGGCCGGCATCGCCTCCTGGGTTCCCCCGTTCCACTGCGCCTACGGCAAGGCCGACGCCACCGAGGCCGAGAAGCGCGCGTTCACCGCGCAGTCGATCACCTCGGGGTTCGAGACGCTCACTGCCCTCGGGGAGATCTTCGACGTCCCGCAGCACGCCGCCACGGTGGTCGACGGACTGCGCAAGCGGGTGACGGCGGTCCGGACGAGCATGGCGGGTCAACCCCGGAAGAACATGATCGTCGCGTTTCCCGGCATGTCGATGATGACGGCACAGGGAGTGCCGGCCGTGCTCTCCACCGGGGTGGCCGACGACGTCGTCGCCGCCGCCGGGGGCGTCAGCCCCTTCGCCGGGCGGGGCACCGCCGCGATGGCCGCGCTCAGCCGTGAGGAGTTGGCCGACACCCCGGTGGACATCCTGGTCCTGGGCCTGTTCACCCGGGACGAACGCCCCGAAGAGGAAGCGGAGAAGCTGTTCAAGGCGTTCCCGCAGTGGTCCGCGTCGAAGACGAGGTCCTTCGTCGCCATCGGCGACGGGGCGTACCCGGGGCCGTCGAACGTGTACGCGGTGGAGAAGATCGCCAAGGCGGTGCGCGGTTGAGCACCGACCTCCGTACCCGTGACCCGGCGACCCCGCCCGGCCCGCTCCCGTCGCGGCGCCACGCCCGATCCCGAGCGGCCCTGGCGCTGGCGGTGGTGACGGTCGGCCTGGTGCTGGCCGTGCCGGTGGCGATCTCCGTCGGCACGGTCGCCGTCCCGGTCGACGAGGTGTGGCGGATCGTCGGCGTCAACCTCTTCGGTGACCCCGCCGACCTCGATCCGATCCGCAACCAGATCGTCTGGGACTTCCGTACCCCCCGGGTGCTGCTCGCCGCCGTCACCGGAGCAGGGCTCAGTGTGGCCGGCGTCTGCCTCCAGGCGCTGGTCCGCAATCCGCTCGCCGACCCGTACGTCCTGGGGGTCTCCTCCGGGGCCGCGCTCGGCGCGGTCCTGGTGCTCACCTTCGGGTCCGCCGCGCTGGCCGGGGCGAGCGTGGCGGCGGCTGCCTTCGTCTCCGCCCTGGCGACCCTGGCGGCGGTGTTCCTGCTCGCCCAACGGTCCGGACGGCTGGCCGCCACCCGGCTCGTGCTGGCCGGGGTCGCGGTCTCCTACCTCGCCACCGCAGCGACCAGCTACGTGCAGTTGCGGGCCAATCCCAACGAGCTGCGCGGCATCATGTTCTGGCTGCTCGGCAGCGTCGCCGGGGCCAACTGGGGGCAACTCGGCATCCCCGCTGCGGTGATCGCCGTCACCATGGTCTGGTTGATCCTCCAGGGGCGGGCCCTCAACGCCCTGGCCACCGGGGACGAGAGCGCGGCGGCGCTGGGCGTCGGTGTGCACCGGCTCCGGCTGATGCTGCTGGCGGTGTCGGCGCTGCTGACGGCGGTGTCCGTGGCGGTGGCCGGCGGGGTGGGGTTCGTGGGTCTGATGATCCCGCACATGGTCCGGTTCGTGATCGGCCCGGACCACCGCCGGGTGCTGCCGCTCAGCGCGCTCGGTGGTGCCCTCTTCCTCGTCTTGGTCGACCTGGGTACCCGGGCCGTCGACCCGCCGAACGAGTACCCCCTCGGCGTGTTCACCGCGGCCATCGGCGCGCCCTTCTTCCTGTGGCTGTTGCGCCGTAACGCACGAGGGGCGGTGACCTGATGCGGGTGACAGTGGAAGGCGTGTCGGTCCACATCGACCGCCGGCCGATCGTCAGCGACGTGGACCTGACCGTGGAACCGGGACAGATCGTCGGTCTGATCGGCCCGAACGGCAGCGGCAAGTCCACTCTGCTCCGTACGCTCTACCGGGTCCTGCGCCCGGCCACCGGTGCGGTTCGGCTCAACGGGGACGACCTGTGGAAGCTCCGCCCGCAGGAGGTCGCCCGCCGTCGCGCCGCGGTCGCCCAGGACCACGCGATCGACGCGGACTTTCTCGTCCGTGACGTGGTGGTGATGGGGCGTACGCCGCACAAGCGGCTGCTCGACCGGGAGGACGGCCGGGACCGCCGGATCGTCGACGAGGCGCTCGACCGGGTCCGGATGGGGTGGGCGGCCGAGCGGGTCTTCACCACGCTCTCCGGCGGTGAACGGCAACGGGTGCTGCTCGCCCGGGCCCTCGCCCAGCAGGCGCCACTGCTGATCCTGGACGAGCCCACCAACCACCTCGACGTCCGGGCCCAACTGGAACTGCTGGAACTGGTCAGCTCGCTCGGGCTGACCACGCTGACCGCCCTGCACGACCTGGACCACGCCGCGTCGTACTGCGACCGGCTGGTGCTGCTCGAACACGGCCGGGTCCGGGCCGCCGGCACCCCGACGGAGGTGCTCCTGCCGGCCCTGCTCGCGTCGGTGTTCGGCGTCCGCGCCCACCTCGGTGTCCATCCCCTGACCGGACGCCTGCACGTCTGTGTCGCACCGCTGCCCCCCGCCGACGACGTCCGGGCCCTCGCGGGCGTGGGTGCGGAGCAGCGCGGCGGACACCGACCCGACGACGACCCGAACGGCCGGGCGGCCGACGCCGACGGCCCCCGCGGAAAGGACCTGGGATGAACGCGATCTGGCGACTCGGCACCTACCTGCTCGTCCTGCTCGTGATCTTCGCGGTGACGCTGATCATCGGCCGGCTCATCGGCCCGATCAGCACCCCGGCGGAGAGCGGTGACGGCCACGACATGATGATGTCGGCCGGGCAGGTCACCGTCTCCCTCGCGCCGGCCCCGGCCGGATCGCCGATGGGGGTGGCGCGATGAGCGTCGCCACGCCCCCCGACGTGTCTCCCGCAGCGAACCGGATCGACCTTGTCATCGGCGGCATGACCTGCGCGGCGTGCGCGAGCCGGATCGAGAAGAAGCTCAACCGGCTGCCCGGGGTCCAGGCGACGGTGAACTACGCGACGGAGAAGGCCAGCGTGGCGTTCCCCGACGACCTCACCCCGGCGGACCTCATCGCCACCGTGGTGAAGGCCGGCTACACCGCCGAGGTGCCGCCCCCACCCGAGGAGGTGGAACGCGGCGTCGCACCGGCGGATCCGCTGGACGACCTGCGGAAGCGACTGCTGGTGTCGATCGCGCTCTCCGTACCGGTGATCGCGATGGCCATGGTCCCGGCCTGGCAGTTCACCTACTGGCAGTGGCTGTCGCTGACCCTGGCCGCACCGGTCGTGGTGTACGGCGGCTGGCCGATGCACCGGGCGGCGTTCGTGAACCTGCGCCACGGTGCGGCCACCATGGACACCCTCGTCTCGCTGGGAACGCTGGCCGCCTTCGGCTGGTCGGTCTGGGCGCTCTTCTTCGGCATCGCCGGCACCCCGGGCATGCGGCACGAGTTCTCGCTCAGCGTGTCGCAGACCGACGGGGCGGCCAGCATCTACCTGGAGGTCGCCGCCGGGGTCACCATGTTCATCCTCAGTGGCCGCTACTTCGAGGCGCGGGCCAAGCGCCGCGCCGGGGACGCGCTGCGCGCGCTGCTCCAGATGGGCGCGAAGGAGGCGTCCGTCCTGCAGAACGGGGTGGAGGTCCGCCTGCCCGTCGACCGGGTGGTGGTCGGGCACCGGTTCGTGGTCCGGCCCGGTGAGAAGATCGCCACCGACGGGGTGGTCGAGGAGGGCAACGGCACCGTCGACGCGTCGATGCTCACCGGGGAGTCCGTGCCGGTGGAGGTCGCACCGGGGGACGAGGTCGCCGGGGCGACGGTCAACCGGAGCGGACGGCTGGTGGTACGGGCCACCCGGGTCGGCGCGGAGACGCAGCTCGCGCAGATGGCCAAGCTGGTCGAGGAGGCGCAGTCGGGCAAGGCGCCGGTGCAGCGGCTGGCCGACCAGGTGGCCGGGGTGTTCGTACCGGTGGTGATCGGGCTCGCCGTCGGGACGCTGGGCTTCTGGCTGGGCACCGGGATGGGCTCGCCGTCCTTCGCCTTCGCGGTGGCCGTACTGATCATCGCCTGCCCGTGTGCGCTCGGCCTGGCCACCCCCACCGCCCTGCTGGTCGGGACGAACCGGGGCGCCCAGCTCGGGGTGCTGATCAAGGGTCCACAGATCCTGGAGAACAGCCGTCAGGTGGACACCGTCGTGCTGGACAAGACCGGCACCGTCACCACCGGCCGGATGAGTCTGCTGGAGGTGGTCGTCGGCGACGCCGACCGGGACGAGGTGCTGCGGGTCGGCGCGTCGCTGGAGTCCGCCTCGGACCATCCGGTGGCCCGGGCGATCGTGGCCGGAGCCGGTGACCCCGATGGGCTGCTGCCGGTCACCGACTTCACCGACCTGCCCGGCCTCGGCGTCCGGGGCACCGTCGCCGACCGGCCGACGCTGGTCGGGCGGTCCCGGCTGCTGACCGAGGCCGGCCTGGCGATCCCGGCGGCACTCGACGAGGCCCGGCAGGCCGCCGAGCAGGCCGGACGTACCGCGGTCCTGGTCAGCTGGGCGGGCGTCGTCAAGGGCGTCTTCGTGGTGGCGGACACGGTCCGCGCGACCAGCGCCCAGGCGGTCGCCGAGCTGAAGGCCCTGCGCCTGGTGCCGGTGCTGCTCACCGGGGACAACGAGCGGGTGGCCCAGGCCGTCGCCGACGAACTGGGGATCGATGATGTCATCGCCGACGTGCTGCCCGCCGAGAAGGTCCAGGTGATCAAGGAGTTGCAGGCCGAGGGACGGACGGTCGCCATGATCGGGGACGGGGTCAACGACGCGGCGGCGCTGGCCCAGGCCGACCTGGGCATCGCGATGGGCAGCGGCACCGACGTCGCCATCGAGGCGTCGGACCTCACCCTGGTCCGGGAGGACCTGCTCGCGGCGGTGGACGCGCTGCACCTCTCCCGGGGCACCCTGCGGGTGATCAAGGGCAACCTCTTCTGGGCGTTCGCCTACAACATCTGCGCCCTGCCACTGGCCATGGTGGGCATGCTCAACCCGATGATCGCCGGCGCGGCCATGGCGCTCTCCTCGGTCTTCGTGGTCTCCAACAGCCTCCGGTTGCGCGGCTTCCAACCGGCGCGGGCCACGGTGTGACCGGTGGGCGGGCGCGGTCCCGGCGCCCGCCCACCGAACTCCGCTCGGGTACGGCCTGGCAGGTCAGCGGCCGGTTCTATGCTCGGCGCATGGAACTGCGCGTCTTCACCGAACCCCAGCAGGGGGCCAGCTACGACCAGTTGCTCGCCGTGGCACGCCGCGCTGAGGACACCGGATACGCCGCCTTCTTCCGCTCCGACCACTACCTGAAGATGGGCGACGTGAGCGGGGAACCGGGCCCCACCGACGCGTGGACGACCCTGGCCGGCCTGGCCCGGGACACCAGCCGGATCCGCCTCGGCACGATGATGACCGCGGCCACCTTCCGGCTGCCCGGACCGCTCGCCATCACCGTGGCCCAAGTGGACGCGATGAGCGGCGGCCGGGTCGAGTTCGGCGTCGGCACCGGCTGGTTCGAGACCGAACACCAGGCGTACGGCATCCCGTTCCCGCCGCTCGCCGAGCGGTTCGACCGGCTCGAGGAGCAGCTCGCGGTCATCACCGGCCTGTGGCAGACCCCGACCGGGCAGACCTTCGACTTCTCCGGGAAGCACTACACCCTGATCGACTCCCCGGCCCTGCCGAAGCCGACGCAGTCGCCCCGGCCGCCGGTCCTGATCGGGGGGATGGGCGCGAAGCGTACGCCCCGGCTCGCCGCCCGCTACGCCGACGAGTTCAACCTGCCGTTCGTCTCGGTCGACGACACAGCCGCCCAGTTCGGCCGGGTCCGCGCCGCCTGCGCGGCGATCGGACGGGACCCGGCGGAGCTGCGCTGGTCCAACGCGCTGGTGCTGTGCTGCGGCCGGACCGACGCGGAGGTGCGACGGCGGGCCGACGCGATCGGCCGCGACGCGGACGAACTGCGCGAGAACGGGCTCGCCGGCTCACCCGCCGAGATCGTCGACAAGATCGGCCGGTACGCGGGCGTCGGCGCGCAGCGGATATATCTCCAGGTGCTCGACCTGGCCGACCTGGACCACCTGGACCTGGTCGCCGCCGAGGTCATGCCGCAGCTCTGAGCCCAGGGGAGGGGTCATGGCAGACAACGAACCCCGGGTCGCGCCGCGCGTCGGGGTGCCGGCCCAGTTCCGGGCGAGCACGCCGCACGCCGGGGTGCCCGCGCAAAACCGGGTCGGCACACCGCACGCCGGAGTGCCGGCGCGGAACTGGGCCGGCAACGTCACCTGGTCGGCGGCCCGCAGACACCGCCCCACCTCCGTCGACGAGCTGCGTGCCCTGGTCGCGGCGAGCCGGCGGATCCGGCCGGTCGGCACCCGGCACTCGTTCAACCGGCTCGCCGACACCACCGGCGACCTCGTCGCGGTGGACGGCCTGCCGCCCACCGTCGAGGTCGACCGGACGCGCGGCACAGCCACAGTGGCGGCCGGACTCCGGTACGGCGAGGTCGCGGCGCGCCTGCACGAGCAGGGGTACGCGCTACCGAACCTCGCCTCCCTGCCGCACATCTCGGTCGCCGGGGCGGTCGCCACCGCCACCCACGGCTCCGGCGAGCGCAACGGCAACCTGGCCACCTCGGTCGTCGCCGTGGAACTGGTCACCGCCGCCGGCGACCTGGTCCGGGTGGACTCCACCGACGGGCGCTTCGCCGCGTTGGTGGTCGGCCTCGGCGCGTTCGGGGTGGTCACCCGGCTGACCCTGGCCCTGCTGCCGACCTTCGACGTCCGCCAGTACGTCCACCTGGACCTGCCCCGGGAGGCGATGGACGAGGCGTTCGCGTCGGCGTACAGCGTCAGCCTCTTCACCGACTGGCGGGGGACCGGGTTCCACCAGGTCTGGCGCAAGCAGCGGGCCGACCAGGACCCACCGCCGGCCCGGTGGCTCGGCGCGACGGCCGCCGACACACCCCGGCACCCGGTGCCCGGCCTGCCCGGTGACACCTGCACCGAGCAGTTCGGGGTGTCCGGCCCCTGGCACGAGCGGCTGCCGCACTTCCGGCCCGGCTTCACCCCGAGCAGTGGGGCGGAGTTGCAGTCCGAGTACCACGTCCCCCGGGCAGCGGCGGCCGAGGCGCTGGCCGCGCTGGACCGGGTCCGCGACCGGATCGCTCCGGTGTTGCAGGTCTGTGAGCTGCGGACGGTCGCCGCCGACCAGCTCTGGCTGAGCCCCCAGTACGACCGGGACACCCTGTCGATCCACTTCACCTGGATCGCCGACGCCGGGGCGGTCGCCCCGGTGGTGGCCGCCGTCGAGGAGCGGCTGGCCCCGTTCGCACCCCGTCCCCACTGGGGGAAGGTCTTCGACCTCGCTCCGGCGGCGGTGGCCGCCGCGTATCCCCGATTCGCCGACGCGGTCGCGGCGATGGTCACCGCCGACCCGACCGGCAAGTTCCGCAACGAGCTGCTGGACCGCTACCTCCCGCGCTGACGCCGCGACATCCATGCGGGACCGGGCACGGTCGCTGACGGGACCGGGTAGGCCAGAATCGGGCCGTGTTCTTCGGCATCCTGGGTCCGGTCGAGGCGCGTACCGCCGACGGTGCGGCAGTGCCGCTGGGTGGGCGGCAGTTGCGGGCGCTGCTCGCCCTGTTCCTGCTCGACGCCGGGCGGGTGGTCGGCACCGACCGGCTGGTTAACGGGCTGCACGGCGAACACCCGCCGGCCGGCGCGGCGAACGCGTTGCAGTCCCAGGTCTCCCGGCTGCGCCGGGCGTTGCGCGCCGCCGGCACCGGCCCGACCGTGGAGGCGCACCCGGCCGGGTACCGGCTCGCCGTCGACCCGGACGACGTCGATCTGCACCGCGCCACCCGACTCCACCGGGCCGGCCGGCAGGCCCTCGCGGCCGGGGAGCCGGCCCGCGCGGTCGACCTGCTCGGCGAGGCGCTGGCGCTCTGGCGGGGCGAGCCGTTCGCCGACGTGACCGCCGCGCCGTTCGCCGCCGCGCAGGTCGTACGCCTGACCGAGCTGCGGCTGGGCATCGTCGAGGAGTACGCCGAGGTGGCGCTCGTCGCCGGAGAACCGACGGCTCCGGTCGCCGCGTTACGGGAGGTGATCGCCGCCCACCCGCTGCGGGAACGCCCCCGGGGGCAGCTCATGCGGGCGCTGCACGCCACCGGCCGGTCGGCCGAGGCGCTGCAGGTCTACGCCGACCTGCGGCGTACCCTCGCCGACGAACTCGGCGTCGAGCCCGGCGCCGAGTTGGCCGCGGTGCACCTCGCGGTGCTGCGCGACGAGCGCGACGACCCGGTGCCCCCGCCACCGGCCCGGCTGCCGGCCCAGCTCAGCAGTTTCGTCGGTCGCGAGGACGACCTGGCCCGGGTGGCGGGGCGGCTCGACGCGGGACGGCTGGTCACCGTCACCGGTCCGGGCGGTGTCGGCAAGACCCGGCTCGCGGTCGAGACGGCCGCCCGGCGGGCCGGGGAGGTCTGCTTCGTCGACCTCGCCCCACTGCCGGCCGGGGCGCGGGTCGCGCCGGTCCTGCTCGACGCGCTCGGCCTGCGCGACTCCGGACTCCGCCTGCGCGATCCCGGGTTGGGCCTGCGCGACTCCGGGGTCGGCCCGTCCCGTTCCGGCCCGCACCACTCCGGCGCCGGCCTGCGCGAGTCCGGAGTCGGGTCGGGAGACACCGGGCTGCCAGCCGGTGGTACCGATCCGCCGCCGGCCCGGCTGGTCATGGCGCTGTCGGATGGTGCCGATCCTGCGGTGGCCCGGTTGGTCACGGCGCTGTCGGACCGGCGGGTGCTACTCGTGCTCGACAACTGCGAGCACGTCCTGGCCGACGCCGCGCCGGTCGTACGCCGCCTCCTCACCGCCTGCCCCGAGCTGCGGATCCTGGCCACCAGCCGGGAACCGCTCGGCCTCACCGGGGAACTGCTCTGCCCGCTGGCCCCGCTGCCCGTGCCGACCCCGGAGGCGACGGCCGGGGCCGCCCTGACCGCACCGGCGCTGCGCCTGTTCGCCGACCGGGCCGCCGCGGTACGCCCGGACTTCGTCCTCGACGCCGGCACCGTCGACACGGTACGCCGGATCTGTGCCGCGCTGGACGGCCTGCCGCTGGCGATCGAGTTGGCGGCGGTGCGGGTACGGGCCCTGCCCCTGGCCGAGGTGGCGGCCCGGCTGGACGACCGGTTCCGGTTGCTGTCCCGGGGCGACCGGACCGCCGCGCCCCGGCACCAGACCCTGCACGCGGTGGTCCGCTGGAGCTGGGACCTGCTCAGCGACGCGGAACGGGTGCTGCTGCGCCGGCTGACCGTCTTCGCCGGCGGGGCGACCGTCTCCGCCGCCGAGCAGGTGTGCGGTTGTGGTTGCAGGGGTGGTTGTGGTTGCAGGGGTGGTAGCAGGGGTCCCCTCCTACCGTTTTCTGCCGAGGAGGGGACCCCTGCAACCACCCAGCGCGGGTGCGAACTGGACACCGCCGAACTGCTCGGCGCGCTGGTGGACCGGTCCCTGGTCGAGCACACCGCCGGCCGGTACCGGATGCTCGAGACGGTGCGCGGCTTCGGTGCCGAACGGCTCGCCGAGGCCGGCGAGGACGACGCCGCCCGTCGGGCGCACGCCCGGTACTTCCTCCGGCTGGCCGGTACGGCGGACGGCTACCTGCATCGGGCGGAGCAGGTCGACTGGCTGGGCCGGCTCCGGGCCGAGCACCGCAACCTGGACGCCGCGCTGCGCTGGGCGGTCGTCGCCGAGCCGCCGCTGGCGCTGCGGCTGGTCGGCGCGTTGAGCGCCTACTGGTACCTGCGGGGGCTGCGCGGTGAGATCGCGCCGCTGGCGGAGCAGTTGCTCCGCGCGGTCGGCCCGGAACCGCCCGCCGAGCTGGTCGAGGAGTACGTGCTCTGTGTGGTGCACGCCGCGCACGGCGAGGCCGGGGCCGGGCTGACCGAGCACGCACGACGGGCCACCGACCTGACGAACGCGATGGTGGGCCCGCCCCGGCAGCCCTTCTTCAACGTGCTCTGGGCACAGTTCGCCGGGCCGCCCGGCGCGGAGTTGCCCCACCGGCGCCGGCTGATCGGCACGGACCCGTGGTCACGGGCGCTCGGCGACTTCGGCAACGGCTTCCTCGCGCTCTTCGAGGCCGACGTCGACACGGCCGAGTCGGAACTGCGGCGGGCGCTGGCCGGGTTCCGGTCGGTGGGGGAGCGGTGGGGTGTGTCGCAGGCGTTGGACGGGCTGGCGACCATCGCCGCCTGGCGGGGCGCGGAAGACGAGGGCCTGGCTCTGCGTAACGAGGCCCTGGAACTGCTTCGGCCGCTCGGGGCGTACGAGGAAATGGCGGACCTGCACTGCCGGCGGGCCGAGCGGCTGTTGCGCCTGGGCGACCCCGAGGCGGCCCGCGCCGAGTACGACCGGGCCGCCGACCTCGCCCGCCGTGGTGGTGTGTCGGCGACGATGGCCCAGGTTTTCTGGGGCCTCGGCGAGGTGGCCCGGCTGACCGGCGACCTGGCCGAGGCCCGCCGCCGGCAGGCGGAGGCACTGGCCCGGTTGGCGTCGGAGGGCTGGATGTGGGCCGGGGTCAGGGCCGCCGCCCTGACCGCGCTGGGCCGGGTGGCGCAGGCCGGGGGAGACCTCGCCGAGGCCCACCGCCGACACCGGGAGGCGCTCGGCGTCGCGCTTCACCAGCACAACGGGCTCGACATCGCCGAGGCGGCCGAGGGCCTGGCGGGTGCGCTGCTGGACGACGGGGCGGCCGAACGGGCCGCGTGGCTGCTCGGGGTCGCCACGGCGGTACGCGGTCTGCGGGTGACCGCCAGCCGGGACGTCGCGGTGGTGGTCGACGGGGCCCGGACGGCGCTCGGCGAGGACGGCTACCACGCCGCCTTCGCCCGGGGGGCCGCCCTGCGTTACGAGGAGGGCAGCGCCGTCCTCCGCGATCTGCTGGGGACCTGACCCGGTGGCGGCACACCGCTGACCGGGTGCCACTGACCGACAGCCTGACCGGGTGCCGCTGACCGCAGCAGTGGTTGGCGGTCAGCGTCCGGTGCGCGGCCGGTCAGCGCGGACGCCCACCCTCGGCGGTAGCACCCCTTCTTCCTGTCGACGAGGAGCCCACCGTGGCCGATACCGATACGACGCGTACCCCCGCGCCGACCACCGTCGCCGACACGGCGCGGACCACCGCGTCCGGCACGGCCGCTGCCACGACGCAAACCGCCCCACCCGCCGGCACGACGCGGACAGATCCGCCCGCCGGTACGACGCGAACCGTTCCGCCCGCCGGTACGACGCCGGCCGGGCCGGATCCCGGCTCACGCCGGACCAGCCGGACCAGCCGGGCCAGCCGGGCACCCGTCACCCGACCCCGCCGGTGGTGGCGTCGCCCCTGGATGGCGCCGCTGGGGGTGGTGCTGGTGCTGTTCGTGGCCTTCTCCCTGCCCCCGTACCTGAGCCTCGACCCGGCGCAGTCGCGGGTGACGCCCCCGGAGGGCGCGCCCCTCTACCACCCGCTGCTGGTCGCGCACGTCCTGTTCGCCTCGGTGGCCACGCTGGCCTGCTGGTTCCAGGTGTGGCCGTGGTTCCGGCAGCGCTTCCCGGCCGCCCACCGGCGGATCGGCCGGCTCTACGTCTTCGCCGGGGTGCTCCCGGCCGGCGTGATCGGCTTCTACCTCGGCGTGGTCACCCCGTTCGGGCCGGTTGCCCAGGCCAGCGGCATGATCATGGCCCCGCTCTGGCTGATCTGCACGATGGTCGGCTGGCGGCGGGCACGGCAGCGCCGGTTCGCCGACCACCGCCGGTGGATGGTCCGCAGCTTCGCGCTGACCGTCTCGATCATCACGAACCGGATCTGGGGTGTGGTCTTCTTCCTGCTGCTCTACCCGCAACTGGAGACGACCTTTTACGGCGACGAGAAGCTGATGAGCTGGCTGGTCGCCGGGGCGACCGCCTGGCTCGGCTGGACCCTGCCGCTGCTGGCCGCGCAGTGGTGGCTGGACCGCC
Organism: Micromonospora pallida; assembly: GCF_900090325.1. Classification (NCBI taxonomy): domain Bacteria; kingdom Bacillati; phylum Actinomycetota; class Actinomycetes; order Micromonosporales; family Micromonosporaceae; genus Micromonospora; species Micromonospora pallida. The sequence continues at coordinate 53,037 of NZ_FMHW01000002.1, forward strand.
GCCCCCAACCCGTCCGGACTGCTTGACCCGCCAGCGGGGTCAGCGCCGGCCGGTGAGCTGCTCGCGCATGCTGCTGCGCTGCACCGCCCGGCTGATGTCGCTCGGTGAGACGATCCCGACCAGGTGTCCGTCGGTCACCACCAACGCCCGGCCGTCCGTGCACTCGCCCAGCCGGGGGAGCAGGTCGGTCAACTGCTCCTCCGGTCGGGCCAGCACCAGGTCGTCGGCCCGGCAGGCCACCTCGGCGAGGGTGGTCGCGCCCCGGCTGCCGGCCGGGACGTGCCGGACCCGGTCCAGGGTGACCAGGCCGACCGGTCGCCCCTCCTCGGTCAGCGGCAACGTCGAGTGCCGGTACGCGAAGAGGTGGTGGTCGACGAAGTCGCTGACGGTCATCTCCGCCGAGGCGGTCTGCGGCTGCGGGGTCATCACGTCGGCGACCCGTACGCCGCGCAGCGCCGAACCGACCTTGGCCTGCCGTTCCTCCATGCTGGCGGCCCCGATCAGGAACCAGCCGATCAGCACCAGCCAGAGTCCGCCGATGCCGGCACCGACCAGGAACTGCCAGAGGCCCAGCCCGATCAGCACCACGCCCAGCGCCCAGCCGGCGCGGGCCGCCACCACCGAGGCTCGGGTCCGGTCACCGGTGGCCTTCCAGACCGCCGCCCGCAGGAGCCGTCCGCCGTCCAGTGGTGCGGCCGGCAGCACGTTGAAGACGGCGAGCAGGAGGTTGATGCCGGCCAGCCAGGAGAGCGCGCCCACCGGCAGCCCCCGCAGCCCGGCGAGGGCGAGCACGCCCGCGACGCCGCCGAAGACGACGCCGATGACCAGACTGACCAGTGGCCCGATGCCGGCGATCCGCAGTTCCGCGCCGGGGTTCGGCGCGTCGCCCTTCAGCTCGGACACCCCGCCGAACAGCCAGAGGGTGATGCCCTCGACGCCCAGCCCGTTGCGCTTCGCGACCACCGCGTGGGCGACCTCGTGGGCGAGCAGACCGACGAAGAAGACCACCGCCGCGGCCAGCCCGGCGAACACGTACGCCCACCCCGGCTCGCCGGGGTAGGCGCGCGGGAACTGTCGCGCGGCCAGTGCCCAGGCGATCAACGCGAAGATGACCAGGACGCTCCAGTTGACGCCGACGGGCACGCCGGCGACCCGGCCGAGCCGGAAACTCGCCCTCATGGGCGACTGTTACCCGACCAGCCCCGGAGCATGCCCCCGCACCCGGTCCGGAACGCGAAGACTCCCTCCCGGGCTGGCGCTGGGGAGGGAGTCTGCGGGCCCGTCCAGAGACGGGACCGCTACGACAGGCGCGGGATCGCTACGACAGGCGTGCGCCGACGTGGATGGCGATCGCGTCGTGGGCCGGGACGTTCGCGGCGAACCAACCGTTGGCGTCGACCGTGATCACCGGACCGCTGCACGAGCCGTTGTCGTACGTGCCGTGGATGACGTCGCAGTACCGGCCGGCCGGCAGCCCGGTGTAGTAGGAGCGGCCGTTGACGGCGAAGTCCTCGTCGTTGATCGTGATGAAGCCCTTGCCGGTCCGGCTGAACGCGATGTGCTGGTAGCCGTTGTCCCACCAGTTCGAGACGCCGGCGCCCTCGGTGGCGTTGCGGAAGCCGACCATGTTGGCGATCACCGGCCAGCGGTGCTCGCACTCCCAACCGGAGTAACAGGTGGTGTTCAGGGTCTTGTTGTTGCCGTCCGAGGGCGGGCCGGCGTCCCGGTTGGTGTAGGTGTAGCTGGACATCACCGTCGGCGACCCGTACGGCCAGGCGAGCATGAAGGCGTTGGCCAGCGCGTAGATGCCCCGGTCCCGGTACGTCAGCACGCCGCCGACGTCCCGCTGGGTGTCGTGGTTGTCGACGAAGACCGACGAGACGTTGCTGGGCAGGTGACCCCAGCCCTCGCCGAAGTTGCTCAGGTACGCCAGCCGCTCGGAGCGGAACACCCGGGCCAGGTCCTTGCCGTAGCGGAACTCGTGCACGTCGCCGTTGCCGGTGTACTCGGTGGGCAGGACCGGCTCACCCGCGCCGTAGATGACCTCCTGCACGATGTACGTCGAGCGGGAGAGCTTGCCCTTGATGGCGGCGATGTCGGCGGCCGGCATGTGCTTGCTGGCGTCCATCCGGAAGCCGTCCACGCCGAGGGAGAGCAGGTCGTTGAGGTACGTGGCGAGCCGCGTCCGGACGTAGTCCGACTCGGTCTTCAGGTCGGCGAGGTTGACCAGCTCGCAGTTCTGCACCTCGTACCGGTCGCCGTAGTTGGCGATGTCGTTGTTGCCGTTGCGCCCGCAGTAGTGGAAGTCCTGGGACTGGTAGTTGCCCGGGTAGGTGTAGTGCTGGTACGACGAGCCGGCCCAGCCGGTGCCGCCCGCGTCCTGGCCGGACATGTGGTTGATTACCGCGTCCACGATCACCTTGACCCCGGCGGCGTGGCAGGTGTTCACCATGGACTGGAACTGCGCGCGGGTGCCCTTGCGCGACTCGATCCGGTAGCTGACCGGCTGGTAGGCCACCCACCACTGGTTGCCCCGGACATGCTCCTGGGGCGGGGAGACCTGGACGTACCCGTAGCCCTTGGGGCCGAGCACGGTGGTGCACTCGCTGGCCACCGAGGGCCAGTTCCACTCCCAGAGATTGGCGATGACCTTCTTGCTGCCGGACGGGGTCGCGGTGGCCGGGGGAGCCGCCACGGTGACCGGCGCGAGCAGGCCGGCGAGCAGGCCCACGGCCAGCAGCGCCGAACGGCGTCGACGTCGAAGCATCCTGAACTCCTGACGGGGGTACGGGGGGACGGATGGTGGACGCGCCAGGATTGCGGTGCCGCTTCTTGCAGCGGCTCTGAAAGGTTTCGGAAATGTTACAAGCGCCTTGCAGTGGGCGTCAACGCATGGACATGCATCTCTGCTGTCCACTGTGGTTGCAACGATTGCAAGACCTGCCGGCCGTCGGCGGGTGAAGGTGAGCGCGGCTCATCGGCCAACGACGCCATGACCAGGGCGTCGGGCGGTCAGGACAGGACGCTGTCCCGAGGCTCCGGCCGGCGGTCGGCCGGGACGAGCAGCGGCAGAACCGACTGGCGCATGGCCGGGAAGAGCAGCCACCGGGGCAGGTGCCGACCGGACCACGCCTGCGCCTTCGCCACCACCCCGGGGACAACCGCCCGCCGGCCGGCGGCCAGGCCCGCCAGGCCCGCCGCCGCCACCTGGTCCGCAGTCAGCCAGCGCAGCCAGCGGTGCTTCCGGATGCCCGGCACGCCGGCCACGTCGTACAGCTCGGTGCGCACCGGCCCGGGCGCCAGCAGGGTGCAGCGCACCCCGGTGCCCCGCAGCTCCTCGTGCAACGCCTGGGTGAACGAGTTGAGGAACGCCTTGGTCGCGCCGTAGGTCGCCGCCATCGGCACCGGCTGCTCGCCAGCGGTCGAGCCGGTGACCAGGATGCCACCCCGGTCGCGGGCCAGCATGCCCGGCAGGACGGCGGTGGTCAGCTCGTGCACCGCGACGACGTTCACCTCCACCTCGCGGGCCAGCTGCGCCGGATCGTGGTCGCGAAGGTGACCGCAGCTGGAGAAGCCGGCGTTGGCGCACAGCACGGCGATGTCCCGTTCGGTCAGCTCCGTCGCCAGGGCGCCGCGCGCCGCCCGGTCGGCGAGGTCGACCGGGCGCACGTCCACGGCCACCCGGTACGTCTCGCGCAGCTCGGCCGCCAGCGCCGCCAGCCGGTCGGCGCGGCGGGCGACGAGCACCAGGTCGTACCCCTGCCCCGCCAGCCGGCGCGCCAGCGCGGTGCCGATGCCCGACGAGGCACCGGTCACCACGGCCGACCCCGCCGGTCGGGTCACGGCCGCCCCTCGGCGAGCCGCGCCGCGATCCGCGCGCCGGCCTCGTGCCCGGCCCGGAAACAGCCCTCGATCGACACGCCCCGCAGGTAGTCACCCGCCAGCGCCAGGCTCGGCACGTCGCCGACCAGTTGGTGCACGCCGGCCAGGAACTCCCCGTGGAACGGCGTGTAGCCGCAGTAGGCGGCCGGCCAGTGCCGGACGACGGACCGGACCCGGCGTCCCGGGGTCAGCCCGAGGTGCCCGCTGACCCGCCGCTCCGCGTCGTCCACCCACGCGGCGACCAGGTCGTCGGTCAGCTCCCGCGCCCGACCCTGCCGCCCGCTGAACGTGTACCGCACGATGTGCCGCTCGTCCATGCCGTACGACCCGGCGTTGGTGCACGGGCCGTCGTCCATCGCCAGGGCCCGCACGTCGGTGCGGAAGAACGGCCGGTCGTACTCCACCAGCACCACGGTGGACGGGAAGTACGTCGGCTCGGCGAGCCGCTTGGCCAACGCCGGGAACTCGCCGCGCAGGATGTCCGCCGCCGCATGGGCGGTGGTGGCCAGGACCACGGCGGCGTACTCCCGGGTCTGCACCGGCCCGCCGCGCTCGCTCAGCCGCAGCCCCACCACGTCACCGTCCCGCACCACCGGGGCCACGGCGGTGGTGTTCAGCCGGACGGGCACCCGTTCGGCGAAGGCGGCGAGCACCGGCTCGATGCCGTGGTCGAGCTGCTCGTACGTGTCGAGCAGCATCGCCAGGTTGGTACCGAACGTCCCCAGGTACACCTCGTCCGGCTCGGCCCCGTTGTTCCGGATGACCATCGGTCGCAGCAGCACCCGGGTCACCCGTTCCCCGAACTGCTTGCTGAGCGGCTCGTGGTCGTTGGCCTGGGCGAGCTCGGTGAACAGCGGCGAGCCGAGGTAGCCGTTGGCGCGGTCCGCGCGGATCGCGCGGGCCAGCCGGACCAGCCGCAGCATGTCGCGCGGGGAACCCATCCGGGCGAAGTGCGCGAGGCTGCGCAGCCGCCGGTCGCTGTCGAGGGTCAGCACCCGCCCGTTCTCGACCCGGGACGCGTTGATCCCGAACGGCATGTACGGATGGTCGCCCATCGCTTCGGTGAACGCCCGGAACAGGTCGTACCGGCGGCCGATGTTCTTGCCGCCGGTCATCACCGGCTTGTCGCCGAGCCGGTCGATCCCGAACCGGCCACCCGGCACCTCACCGGCCTCGATCACCTCGACCCTATGGCCGAGCCGGTGCAGGTGGAACGCGGCAGCGAGCCCGCTGGCCCCGCTGCCCACCACCGCGACCGTCGGGCCGTCTCCCGCCGTGGGCGTCATACCGCCACCTGCCTCTCCGTCACCCGGCCCCGGACCGGCCGACCGCCCGGCGGTCACCGGACCACCGGCCAGGACACGAGGGTGATCGTTCCGTCGATGAGTTGCTCGTCGAACTGGTACATGGCGACCGCCACGTCGACGGCGCCGTCGACCGTCACGCCCCTGACCCGGGCCACACACTCCAGCGGATGGTCGAGCTGGCCGAACGTGCTGAACGCCACGTCGCAGCCGGTCACCACGCTGACCGGATGGGGCAGCGCACCGGCCCTGGTCGCCGCCAGCACCGCCGTCTGGCGTAGCCCTTCGACCGCCACCGGGCCGGGCAGGTGGTCGTAGGAGTGGTCGAAGAACGACGGGTGCCCCTCGTCGAGGACCAGCGGGCAGCGCACCTCGCCCGACTCGCCGTCGGTCGGGGCACCGATCACGACGTTGCGTTCGTCGTAGCGGCCCACCAGCGCGGGCGGCACCGTCGGCGCCGGCGCTGCCGGCACACTGTCCGGCTGCCGGGCCCGCTGGAACGCCCGCATCACCTCGTAGTCGTCGGGCGACATCCCCACGACCTCGGCGACGACCTCCATCGCGAGCCGACCGGCCAGGAACAGCTCGCCGCGCAGGGTGAGCACGCCGACCCCGGTGGACAGCCCGGTCCGGTTGCGGGCGCGGTACCGGAGCAGGCCCTCCAGCGGGGTCCGCCGGTCGTCGGCGAACGCGGTGAGGTCGACCACCCGCAGGGTGAAGCTCCGCAGGGTGAACGGCTGCTCGCGGGGGATGCCCAGGTACCGGTGGACCAGCACGAAGGTGGCCTGTCGGGCCGCCTCGCCCATCGCGAACGGGTCGTGACAGTCGATCCGCCGGTCGCCCCACAGGCTGTGTGCCCGGGGAATCTGCAGGGCGAGGACGAACTCGTCGCGGTCGACCTGTGTGGAGTCGGCCACGAACACCTCGCCGAGGGCCCTGCGGTGGGCCATTGAGCAGGGCACCGTCTGGCTGAAACTCAGGTCGACGTCCGGCACGTCGAGCGCGTCGGAGCGGATCATCGGTAACCTCCGGTCGATGCCCCGGCGACCACCGTCGGGGCGGTGGCAGCTTCGTGCCGGGGACGCCGGACCAGGCGGGCCCGGTGGAACTGGTCGCCCAGGGCGGCACCGAACTCGGCGAGGACCCGGCGCCGTGGCACCCGGCCACCGGCGAGCAGCCGGCCGACCGCGCCGACGGCCCGACCGGGGCTGAGTACCGTGTCCGGTTGTACGTCGTGGCTGAGCACGGCCAGCAGGTCGGATCCCTGACCCCGGGCCGTCATCCGCTGGATGATCTCCGGCAGGAAGGTCGGGACCTCGCCGGCCCGGCCCAGGTCCGAGCCGACCCAGTAATGGGCGAGGAACTCCCGGTCGCGCCACCGGGCGAAGGCGGCGGTGGCGGCGTCGAGGTCCCGCACCGGCCCGTCGAGCACCCCGGGCAGGGCGGCGGCGAGGGCGTCGACCTGCCGGAACGCGTCCCCGATGCCCCGACCGGCGGCCGGGTCCTTGAAGTGGCCGGCGTCGCCGAGCAGCACCCACCCGGGCCCGGCGCCGTCCCGGAAGTATCCCTCGAACCCGGTCAGGCCGAAGATCCCGGCAACCCGGTGGGCTCCGGCGAGGGCCTGCGCCACGGGCGGGCAGGAGGTGGCGTCGGCCAGGAAGTCCTCGGCCGTGCAGCGGTGGCCGGCCGGTCCGCCGGCGGGCAGGGTGTGCGCGGTACCGACCAGGTAGAGGCCGTTGTCGGCCGGCGCCCCGAGGACGAACTGGTCGCCCCAGCGGTGGAAGACGAACGTCGGTGGCCCGGCGGGCGTCGCGTCGGCGAAGTAACTCCAGTGGTAGGCACGCGTGCCGGGCACCACGTGGTACCGGCGGGCCCCCACCAGCCGGGCGACGGTGGACTGTCGGCCGTCGGCCCCGACCACCAGCTTCGCGGCGATCTCCACCGGCCCGGCCGCGGTACGCAGCCGCACCCCGGTGACCCGGCCGTCGCCGGTCAGCAGGTCGGTCACCTTGGCGCCGAGCACCGGTCGCACCCCGGCCCGGCGGGCGGCGGCCAGCAGCAACGGGTCGAGCACCTGCCGGCGTACGCAGATCCCGCCGCCGGGGCCGTCCGTGGCGCCCGGGTACGTGAGCAGCTCGTGGAAGTCCTCCAGCCGGGTGTCGGCCGCGACGAACGGCGGCGCGCCGGTGGCGAGGACGTCCGGCAGGACGCCGAGCCGGTCCAGGAAACGGAGGGTGTCGGCCTGCATGATGTGCGACGAGAGGGTGTTGCCGATCCGTTCGGCCCGATCGACCAGGGCCACCGTGCGCCCGGCCCGGGCCAGCAGGGTGGCCAACGGGGCACCGGCACACCGCGCGCCGACGATGACGACGTCGACCTGACGCGGCAGATCCGGTACGGCGTCCGCCGGTCCGGGCGCGGCTGAGGTGGATACGGTCATCAGCCACCCTCACCTCGCGTCGCCGCCGGTGACGCTGCACACCGGCCAATATCGACAGTGAGGGTAGCCCCGGCCCGCCGGTCTGTCACCAACGGATTTCCGCCATGGTCACTCGGCCAGGTCGGTGCCCCAGGACCATCGCCCCGGGCTGCTACGCTGCGCGCCTGTCTGAGCTGGTGTGAGCGTCCAAGAAGGAGCGCCCGTGGCTGACCGGCACCCGGAACCCACGCCGTTCGTCACCCGGATCGGTGCGCAACCACCGGCCCGCCGCGCCGAACTCGTCCTGAGCATGGTCCGCGAGCTGACCGGGGCCCTGCTGGGCTGGGACGCGGCGGCGGTCGACCCCGACCGCGCCTACCTGGACTACGGCTACAACTCGCTGGCCGCGGTCGAGCTGACCCGGATGCTCTCCGTCGAACTGGGCGACACGCTGCCGCTGACCCTGCTGTACGACCATCCGACCCCGAGGGCCGTCGCGGCGCACGTGCTCGACCGGCTGGGCTTCGCCGAGGCCCCGGCGGCACCGGCCGACCACGCCGCCGTCGCCGACCAGGTCGACGACCCGATCGCGGTCGTCGGGATGGCCTGCCGCTACCCGGGCGGGGTGACCGGGCCCGCCGGGCTGTGGCGGCTGGTGGCCGACGGGGTGGACGCGGTGTCGCCGCTGCCCACCGATCGGGGCTGGGACCTGGCCGCGCTCACCGACGCCGACCCCGACCGGCGCGGCACGACGATCGCCCGGGCCGGTGGTTTCCTGGACGACGTGGCCGGCTTCGACGCCGAGTTCTTCGGCGTCTCCGCCCGCGAGGCCACCGCGATGGACCCCCAGCAGAGGCTGCTCCTGGAGAGCACCTGGTCGCTGCTGGAGGACGCCGGCATCGACCCGAAGACCCTGCACGGCTCCCGGACCGGCGTCTTCGTGGGCCTGAGCACTCACGACTACGCCCCGCTGGCCAAGTCCGGTCCGGACGAGCTACAGGGGCTGTGGGGCATCGGGACGGCCGGCGCGACCGCCAGCGGCCGACTCTCCTACACGTTCGGCCTGGAAGGGCCGACGATGACCGTCGACACGGCGTGCTCGTCGTCGCTGGTGGCCATCGACCTGGCCCGCCGGTCGCTGCTGCGCGGCGAGACGTCGCTGGCGATCGCCGGCGGGGTCGCGGTGCTGGCCACCCCCGAACTGTTCGTCGAGTTCACCCGGCAGGGCGCCATCAACACCGACGGGCGGTGCCGGTCGTTCGCCGACACCGCCGACGGGACGGGCTGGGCCGAGGGTGTCGGGCTGGTACTGCTGGAACGACTCTCCGACGCGCGACGCCACGGCCACCGGGTACTCGCGCTGCTCCCGGGCAGCGCGGTGAACTCCGACGGCGCGTCCAACGGGCTGACCGCGCCGAACGGGCCGGCCCAGCAGCGGGTGATCCGCCAGGCCCTGGCCGACGCCAGGCTGACCGCCGCCGACATTGACGCGGTGGAGGGGCACGGCACCGGCACGGTGCTCGGGGACCCGATCGAGGCGCAGGCGCTGATCGCGGTCTTCGGCACCGACCGGCCCGCCGACCGCCCGCTGCGACTGGGGTCGCTCAAGTCGAACATCGGCCACGCCCAGGCCGCGGCCGGTGTCGGCGGGCTGATCAAGCTGATCCAGGCGCTGCACCACGGCGTCCTGCCGCGAACGCTGCACGTCGACCGTCCCAGCACGAAGATCGACTGGTCCGGCGGGGCGGTGTCGCTGCTCACCGACCCGGTGCCGTGGCCGCACGGGTCACGCCCCCGGCGGGCCGGGGTCTCCGCGTTCGGGGTGGGCGGCACCAACGCCCACGTCATCGTCGCCGAACCACCGGTCGAACCGTCCGACGGTCCGCCCGCCGCGACGGCGTCCGCCGACCCGGCCGTCGTGCCGCTGGTACTGGCCGGGCGGTCCGCCGGAGCACTGCGCGACCGGGCCCGCGACATCCGAGACCTGCTCACCGACACGCCGGAGCACCGGCCGGTGGACGTGGCCGCCGCGCTGCTGCGCGCCCCCGCCCGGTTCGCGCACCGGGCGGTGGTGCTCGGCGCCGACCGCCCCACGCTGCTCGCCGGCCTCGAGGCCGTCGCCGCCGGTCGGCCGACCGACAACGCCGTCGTCGGGGTGCCGCGCCGCAGCGGCCGGACCGCCTTCGTCTTCCCCGGTCAGGGCGCCCAGTGGCGCGGCATGGCGCTCGCCCTGCTGGAGTCCGCCCCGCCGTTCGCGGCCCGGTTCGCCGAGTGCGTCGACGCCCTGCTGCCCCACGTGGACTGGGCGCCGTACGCCGTCCTGCGCGGTGAGCCGGGCGCCGCCGACGCCGACCGGGTCGACGTGACGCAGCCGCTGCTGTTCGCGGTGGCGGTGTCCCTCGCCGAGCTGTGGCGGTCGTACGGGGTCGTCTCGGACGCCGTTGTCGGCCACTCCCAGGGCGAGATCGCCGCCGCGTGCGCGTCCGGCGCGCTGTCGGTCCGCGACGCCGCCCGGGTGGTGGCGGTCCGCAGCCGGATGATCGCCGAAATCGCCGGCGGCGGTGCCATGCTGTCGGTCGCCGAGTCGGCCGACCGGGTCCGCGAGCTACTCGCCGATGCCGGCAGCAGCCTCGCCGTGGCCGGCCTCAGCGGGCCGAGGTCGACGGTGGTGAGCGGCGACGCGGCCGACGTGGCGGCGTTCGCCGCCGGCTGCGCGGCGCAGGACGTCTGGACCCGCCCGATCCTGGTCGACTACGCGTCCCACTCCGCCGGGATGGAGCCGCTGCGCGGCCGGCTCCCCGGGGCGCTCGGGGGACTGCGGTCGGCGGCCGGCGACGCCGAGTTCTGGTCCACGGTCACCGGCGGGCCGCTGGATCCGACGAGCGCCCCCCTGAACGGCGAGTACTGGTACCGCAACCTGCGCGAGCCGATCCTCGCCGAGCAGACCGTCCGCCGGATGATCGACGCCGGGTACCGGACGTTCGTGGAGATCAGCCCACACCCGGTGCTGTCGGTGCCGATGGAGCAGATCTTCGACGCGGTCGGTGCCCCGGACGAGGACCGGCCGGTCCTGATCGGCTCGCTGCACCGCGACGACGGCGGGCTGGACCGGTTCGCCCGCTCGCTGGCCGACGCCGACACGGCGCAGGTGCCGGTCGACTGGAGCCCACTGACCGGCCCCGGGGACCCGTCCCGGGTGCCGCTGCCCGGATACCCCTTCCAGCGCCGCCGGTACTGGGTGGCGGCCCGGCCAACCGGCTGGGACGCCGGGGCGGCCGGGCTTGGCCCGTCGACGCACCCGATGCTCGGCGCTGCGACGCGGCTCGCCGACGGCGGCGGCTGGGTGTTCACCGGCCGGATCGAGCCGGGGCAGCCCGGCTGGCTGACCGATCACGCGGTGCACTCGTCGGTGCTGCTGCCCGGAACCGGGTTCGTCGAACTGGCCCTGTACGCGGCCACCGCGATCGGCTGCGACCGGCTGGCGGAGCTGACCATCGAGACGCCACTGGTGTGCACCGACTCCGCCGTACACGTGCAGGTGACCGTCGGCGGCCCGAACGACGCCGGGGAACACCCGGTCGCGGTGCACTCCCGACCGGCCGACGCGGATCCGCTCGACCCCGAGGGCTGGACGTGCCACGCGACCGGCTCGGTGGACCGGGCCGGGCCACCGCTGTCCGCCGACCCGGCACCGTGGCCCGGTGCCGCAGCGCCACTGCCGGTGGACGGGCTCTACGACACGCTGGCCGACCGTGGGCTGGAGTACGGTCCGGCGTTCCGGGGGCTGCGGGCCGCCTGGACCGACGGGGCCGGGCGGCTGGCGGAGGTCGCCCTCGACCCGCAGACCGCGGACACCGCCGGGCGCTACCTGGTGCACCCGGCGCTGCTCGACGCCGCGTTCCACGTCGGGCTGCCCGGCGACGACCAGACGTACCTGCCGTTCCGCTGGTCCGGGGTGCGGGTGCACCGGCCGGGACGGGCGGCCCTGCGGGTGCGGCTGACGGCGGCGGAGCCTACCCGGGCCGCCCTGATCGGCTACGACGACACCGGTGCGCCGGTGGTGAGCGTGGACTCGGTGACCGCCCGCCCGGTGACCGCCGCCGCGCTGGGCCGGCCGACGGACCCGGTGTACCGGCTGGCCTGGGGTCCTGCCGGGACGGTTCCGTCGACGCCACCGGCATCCGTCGAGCGGCTGCCCACCTTCCCGGACGCCGACCCCACGGCCCGGGTCCGGGCCGCGACCGGCTGGGCCCTGACCGTGCTCCAGAAGCTGCTGAGCCACGAGTCCGTGGGCGCGCAGGTGGCCGTCGTCACCTCCGGCGCGGTCGCCGTGACGCCCGGGGAGGCACCGGATCCGGCTGCGGCTGCGGTGTGGGGCCTGGTCCGGTCGGCGCAGAGCGAGAATCCCGGCCGGGTCCTGCTGATCGACGTGGGCGTCGACGAGCCGCTCCCGACGGCGCTGCCCGACGACGAGCCGCAGCTCGCGATCCGCGCCGGGGCGGTGTACGTGCCCCGGCTGGTGCCGGTGACCGGTCCGGCACCGGACGGGCCGGTGCTGCGTACCGACGGCACCGTCGTCGTCACCGGTGGAACCGGCGGGTTGGGTGCCGTCGTCGCCGAGCATCTCGTCGTCGCGTACGGCGTACGTCACCTGCTGCTGCTGAGCCGGCGCGGGCCGGACAGCCCGGAGTACGCCGGGCTGGCCGGCCGCCTGGCCGCGGCCGGCGCCACCGTGGACGCGGTCCGCTGCGACGTCGGCGACCGGGCACAGCTCCGCGCCGCGCTCGCCGGTGTGCCGGCGGACCGCCCGGTACGCGCGGTCGTGCACGCGGCGGGCCTGCTCGACGACGGGCTGGTCACCGCACTCACCGCCGACCGGCTCGACCGGGTGCTGCGCCCCAAGGCGGACGCCGCGCTGCTGCTGGACGAGCTGACCGCGTCGCTGGACCTCGACGCGTTCGTGCTGCTGTCCTCGGTCGCCGGCACCCTCGGCGGGCCGGGGCAGGGCAACTATGCCGCCGCCAACGCCGTGCTGGACGCGGTGGCGGCCCGCCGACACGCCGCAGGCCTGCCGGCCGGTTCGCAGGTGTGGGGCCTGTGGGGCGAGACCGGGGTGATGGCGGGGCAGTCGCGCGACGCGGACCGCGCCAGGGTCACCGCCGCAGGGATCGCACCACTGTCCACCACGGATGGTCTACGGCTGTTCGACCGGGCGCTCGGCACCACTGAGCCGGTGGTGGTGCTGGCTCGCTTCACCCGCGCGGAGCTGCGGGCCCAGGCGGCGGCCGGGCTGCTCCCGTCCGTGCTGCGCGGGCTGGTGCCGGCCGCCGTCCGGCCGGCCGACACCGGGCCGAGCCTCGCCGAACGGCTGCGCGGCGTGCCTGAGCAGAACCGCGCGGCGGTGGTGGAGGAGCTGGTGCTCGACACCGTGGCCGCGGTGCTGGGCCGCCCGTCGAGCGCCGGACTGCGCCCCGACCTGACCTTCAAGGAACTGGGGTACGACTCGTTGCTCGCGGTGCAGTTCCGCAACCGGCTGTCCCGGGTCACCGGGCAGCGGGTCGCCACCACCGTGGTGTTCGACCATCCGACACCCGCCGCGATCGCCGCCTTCCTGCTGGCCGGGCTCGAGCTGGACGCGCCCGCCGGGGCGGCGGACGTCGACGCCGAGCTGGACCGGCTGGCCGTCCTGCTCGGCGGGTTGGCCGCACCGGACCGACCCCGGGTGGCCGCCCGGCTGCGCGGCCTGCTCACGGCAGTCGAACCCGCCGGGCCCGCCGAACCCGGGACCGACGACGCCCTGGCCGACCGGATCTCCACGGCGGACCGGGCCGACCTGATCAACCTGATCGACTCCTGGGGGCTGGCGTGAGCGGCACTGACGACGACACCCTGCTGGAGTACCTCCGGCGGGTCACCGCCGAGTTGCAGGACTCCCGCCGACGTCTGCGGCAGCTACGCGACCGGGCCGACGAGCCGATCGCGATCATCGGCACCGCCTGCCGGTTCCCCGGCGGGATCCACGACCGCGCCGACCTGTGGCGGCTGCTCGACACCGGCGGCGACGTGGCCGGGGAATTCCCCACCGACCGGGGCTGGGACCTCGACGCGCTGTTCCACCCGGACCCCGACCGGCCGGGCAGCTCGCACGCCCACGCCGGAGGGTTCCTCGCCGACGCCGCCGGATTCGACGCCGAGTTCTTCGGCATCGGGCCCCGCGAGGCGCTCGCGATGGACCCGCAGCACCGCCTGCTGCTGGAGCTGGCCTGGAGCGCGGTCGAGGACAGCGGCATCGCCCCGCACTCGCTGGCAGGCTCGCGCACCGCCGTGTTCGCCGGGCTGATGTACCAGGACTACGGCTGGCTGACCCAGGCCGCGGACGCGGAACTGGGCGGCTACCGGGGCATCGGGGCGGCGGCGTCAGTGGCGGCCGGGCGGATCGCCTACACCCTCGGCCTGCACGGACCGGCGGTCACCGTGGACACCGCGTGCTCGTCGTCCCTGGTCGCCACGCACCTCGGGGTGGCGGCGCTGCGCCGCGACGAGTGCGACCTGGCCCTGGTCGGCGGCGCGACGCTCCTCGCCACTCCCGGCGTGTTCACCGAGTTCTCCCGACAGGGCGGGGTGTCCCGGGACGGTCGGTGCCGCTCGTTCGCCGAGGGCGCCGACGGCACCGGCTGGGCCGAGGGCGGGACGGTGCTGGCGCTGGCCCGACTGAGCGACGCGCAGCGGCTCGGCCACCGGGTGCTCGCCGTCATCCGGGGCAGCGCGGTCAACGCCGACGGCGCGTCCAACGGGTTGACCGCGCCGAACGGGCCGGCCCAGGAGCGGGTGATCCGGGCCGCGCTGGCCGCGTCCGGCCTGACGGCGGCCGACGTCGACCTCGTCGAGGGCCACGGGACGGGAACCAGCCTCGGCGACCCGATCGAGCTGGGGGCGCTGCTCGCCACCTACGGACGGGACCGGCCGACCGACGCGCCGGTGTACCTCGGTTCGGTGAAGTCCAACCTCGGCCACACCCAGGCCGCCGCCGGGGTCGCCGGAGTGCTCAAGGCGGTGCTGGCGCTGCGGCACGGTCGGATGCCCCGGTCGCTGCACGCCGAGCAGCCGACCAGCCGGGTGGACTGGTCGGCCGGCGGGGTGGCCCTGCTGAGCGAGGCGCGCCCGTGGCCGGCCGGTCCACGGCCGCGCCGGGCCGCCGTGTCGTCGTTCGGGATCAGCGGTACGAACGCGCACCTGATCCTGGAGGAGGCGCCACCCGCGCCGGAACCGGCGCAGCGGTCGGCGGCCGACGGCCCGGTGCCGGTGTTGCTGTCGGCCCGCTCGGCCGCCGCACTGCGCGAGCAGGCCGCCCGGCTGCGCGTACGGCTCGCGGGAACGGCCGAGGAGCCGGAACCGCCACTGGTGGACGTCGCCCACGCGCTGGCGGCCGGGCGTACCCGGATGGCGCACCGGGCGGTCCTCGTCGCGGCCGACCGGACCGAGCTGCGGGCCACACTGGACGAGGTGGCCGCCGGCGGGTATCCCGAGGACGGCGCGCTCGGCGTGGCCGGTGCGCCCCGCCGTGGGGTGGTGGCGCTGTTCACCGGGCAGGGCAGTCAGCGGGCCGGGATGGGCCGCGAGCTGGCCCGGCGGTACCCGGTCTTCGCCGAGGCGCTGGAGGAGACGTGCGCCGCGCTGGACGCCCATCACCACGGCGACGGCGACGACCCGCCGGTTCGGTTGGCGCTGGCCGTCGAGCCCGGGTCCGCGCGGGCGGAGCTGCTGCACCGGACGGGCACCGCCCAGCGGGCGCTGTTCGCGGTCGAGGTGGCGCTGTTCCGGCTGCTGGAGAGCTGGGGCCTGCGCATCGACTTCGCCCTCGGGCATTCGATCGGGGAACTGGTCGCCGCGCACGTCGCCGGCATGCTGTCGCTGCCCGACGCGGCCCGGCTGGTCAGCGCGCGGGCGCGGCTGATGCAGGCGCTGCCCGGGGCCGGGGTGATGGTCGCGGTGCAGGCGGACGCCGGTGAGGCGGCGGAGCTGATCGCGGGGGTCGCCGACCGGGTGGCGGTGGCGGCGGTCAACGGGCCGGAGTCGGTGGTGCTGTCGGGCGACCCCGAGGCCCTCGACCCGATCGTCGACCGGCTGAAGGCCCAGGGCCGGCGGGCGAAACGGCTGGCCGTCAGCCATGCGTTCCACTCTCCGCAGATGGACCCCATGCTCACCGCGTTCGAGCGCGAGATCGAGGGTGTGTCGGCGGGCGCCGGCCGGGTGCCGGTGGTGTCCAATCTGACCGGGCTGCCGCTGACCAACCCGGACGCCGGCTACTGGGCGCGGCAGGTCCGTGGCACGGTCCGGTTCCTGGACGGGGTGCGCTGGCTGGCCGCGGCGGGCGCGGGCACCTGGGTGGAGTTCGGCCCGCACGGCGTGCTGACCCCTGCAGTGCGGGACTGTCTGCCGGACAGCGGAGACGCCCTGCTGGTCCCGACGCTGAGCGCCCGGCGGCCGGAGGTCGAGTCGGTACTGACCGCTGCCGCCGAACTCGACGTGGCCGGGGTCGAGTTGGACTGGCCGCAGGTGCTGCGCGGTGACCAGCCCCGCCCGGCGCCAGTGCCCACCTACCCGTTCCAGCACCGGCGGTTCTGGCCGGCGACCCGGCCGGCGGGGGTGGCCAGCGTCGGGCTGTCCTCGGCCGACGACGGGCTGTCCTCGGAAGACGGCCCGGCCGAGGACGACCTCGTACCGGCCACCTCGCTGTCGGACCGGGCGGCGGTGGCGGCGCTCGTCACCAGCCAGGCCGCCGCCGTGCTCGGGCACTCCCCGGGTACGGCGGTCCCCGGCGACCGCCGGCTGCTCGAACTCGGCTTCGACTCGATGGGCGCGGTGAACCTGCACCGGCGGCTGGCCCGGGCGACCGGCCTCGACCTGCCGGCCCGCACGCTCGTGGAGCACCCGACGCTGGACGGGCTGACCGACCACCTCTGGTCCCGGCTCGGCCGCCCGACCGGACCCGAGTCGGGCGGCGGACCCACACTCGGCGCCGAGCCCGCGTCGAGCAGCGAGCCTGTGTTGGACAGCGGGTCCGCACTGGGCAGCGGGCCTGTGCTGGGCGGCGACCTCCTGCCGGGCGGCCAGCCCGCACTCGGCGGTAGGCCGGAACCGGTGAGCGGGACCGGGCCGTTCACCGCGATGCTGCGTACCGCCGCCGGCGCGGACGACCTGCCGCGCGCGGTGCGCTGGCTGGGCGACTCCGCCCGCTACCGCCCGAGCTACGCCACCGCGTCGGCGGGCCCGGCGCCGGTGAGCGTACTGATCTCCGACGGGCCGGGGCCCACCCTGGTGTGTCTGCCGTCGTTCCTCGCCGGGTCAGGGCCGCACCAGTTCGCCCGGTTCGCGGCGGCCCTGCCGACCCGGCGGCGGACGACGGCGGTGCAGCTACCCGGGTTCGGTCCCGGGGAACCGCTGCCCCGCGACTGGGACGCGCTGATGGACAGCCTGTGCGCCGCTGTCCTGCACGCCGCCGGTCCGGACGAGTTCCTGCTGGTCGGATACTCGATCGGCGGAGTGCTGGCGCAGGGCGTGGCGGGCCGGCTTGCCGGCACTCCCCGGGCCCCCCATGGGCTGGTCATGCTCGACACGTTCGAGCCGGGGCGGGCCGACCAAGCGGACACCTTTGCCTGGGCGATGGGCGCGATCCTGAACCTGGACCACGAGTACCTGTCGATCGACGACGACGGGGTGCTCGCGATGGGCGGCTACCTGCGGGCGCTGGACGGCTGGACGGCCGAACCGGCCCCGGTGCCCACGCTGCTGGTGCACGCGGAGCCGACCGACGGCTCGGGCCGGTGGCCCCGCTGGCAGGTCGCCGGCGCGGTGGCTGCCGTTTCCGGTGACCACTTCTCGCTGCTCCAGGAGGACGTGAAGGCGACCGCCGCAGCGGTCGACGAGTGGCTGACCGGGCGGGACGACGGCCCGGACCGGCGCTGACCCCGCCGCCCGACCCCGCTGCCTGACCTCGCTTAGGCAGCGGGGTCAGGCAGCGGCATCCCAGCGGAACGCGGCGGCGAGGTCAGGCTCCGCCCTCCCGGAACCCGGCGGCGAGGTCAGGCGTTGGCCTGCCAGCGGAACGCGGCGGCGGCGGCGAAGTCCCCGGCGTGGGCGAACCCGGCCACGACCACCAGGTCGCCGGGACGGACCCGGCCGCCGCGCAGCGCGTGGTCCAGGTTCACCGGCAGCCCCGCGCCGTAGAGGTTGCCGAGGGTGTCGTAGGTGTCCACGTGCCGCTCGGGCGGGATGCCGAGGTCGTCGCGCCAGTTGCGCAGGAAGGTCCGGTTGGGCTGGTTGGTGACGAGCACATCGATGTCGGTCACCTTGACGCCGATGTCCTCGCACAGCTCACGGACCACCTCGGGCACCACGCGGTTGCCGAGGGCGAGGGTCTCCTGGGTACGACTCGGGTCGAACCGAACGTCGACCTGCCCGGTCCCCGGCTCCCAGTACTTGCGGCCCTCGGCGCCGACGCGCAGGTCAGCCGCGGCCGACGGGGTGTTCCGCACGGCGGTGCCGAGCAGCGGTGACCGGTCGTCGGCGGTGAGCACCGCCACCCCGCACCCGTCGCCCGGGGTACGGGCCTGCGGCAGGAGGCGGACCTGCGACTGGCTGAAGATCTGACCGCCGGCGTTCTGCACGTTGGCCAGCAGGGCGGTCCGCGCCTGGCCGGTGGAGATCAGCACGCCGGCCAGCCGCATCATGTACCCGAACGAGGCGCAGCCGGTGTTGTGCAGGTCGATCGTCCACGGCGGGGCACAGCCGAGCAGCGCGGCGGTCTCGGCTCCGCACCCGGTGAACAGCTCGTCGGGCACCAGCACGTTGGTGAGCAGGATGTCGATGTCGGTGGCGGCGATCCCGAGGCGCTTGAGCAGCGGCGTCGCCGCCCGGTAGATCATGTCGCTGGCCCGCTGGTCGGGTGCGACGTGGTGGCGCAGCGGTGGCGGCCCGACCAGTGGGCTGTGCAGCATCGGGTCGTCCGGCGGCGGCCCGTCGAAGAAGAAGTCCAGGCCCACCACCTTCTCCGGCAGGTAGGCGCCGACCCCCGCGATGCTGACCGCGCGGCCGGCAGTGGACCCGCCGGTCACTGCGGCGCCTGCCCGCGCCCGTCCGCGTCGTCGGTCCGGCGCAGGAACTCGCGCAGCGCGTCGGCCAGTGCCGCCGGCTGGTCCTCGGGGATGAGCGCGTACGAGTCGTCGATCTCGACCAGCTCGGCGTTGGGGAACTCGCGGGCCAGGCGACGGCCGTGCTCGACCGGCATGACCTTGTCCTCGGTCGCCCACACGATCAGGGTCGGCCCCTCGAACGCGACGGCGCGCTTGGCGATGTCGGCGAGTTCCGCCTTGTCGGGGACGCTCAGCACGTACTTGCGCAGGTCACGGCGAATCGCGGGATCCGTCTGCATCGGCTGCGACCAGCGGCGCATGACGTCGCGCGGCACCGGACGCTTGGCCATCAGGCCGAACGTGGTGGGCAGCCGCTGGAGCAGTCGGAAGCGCAGGGCGGTGGCGGCGACCATGAGCCCGCCGGGCACCTTCGACATCTGGAACAGCGACTTGCCCGGCTCGCCGGGCGGGTAGTTGTCGTACGCCTCGCACGAGGACAGCACCAGGCGGCCGACCCGGTCCGCGAGCCCGTCGGCGATGAGCACCTGCGGCCCGCCCCAGTCGTTGGCGACCAGCGCGACGTCGCGCAGGTCGAGCGCGTCGAGGAACTCCGCGACCAGCTTCACCATGCCGTGCATGCTGAGGTCGGCGTCGGGGTGCATCGGCCGACGGTGACCGCCGAGCGGCAGGGTCGGCGTGATGCAGCGGTAGTCCGCGGCCAGGGCCGGCACCACGTTGCGCCACAGGGAAGCATCCATCGCTACTCCGTGCAGCAACACGACAACGGGCCCGGTGCCTCCGGTGTCGTCGTAGTCGATGGTGCCTGCGGACAGGGTCACTTCCGGCACGAGGCCTCCTCGGGTCGCGGCCGAACCCCCGGCACCGACAGGTCGATGCCCGGCGTCACTATTCCAACAGTGGTAGAGGGCCGGCGACGTGTCGGAAACTTGGCGACTGCCTGCCGCCAATCGGCCCGATGAAATACCGCACCCCGAACCCGATCATGCGCGCCGATCATATCCGTACGGGTCGGGGCAGGCCACCCCGCCAGCGCGGCCGGCGAAGTCTTTCCACAATGGACGCAAGAGGGGCCCGTGTCCGTCATGGACCGCCAGGCCAGCGCCTTGATCAATTGCGCTGCCAGGGACTCGAACCCAGGTCATCTGGTGGGGTTGTGCTTCTCTGCCGTACGTCCTCGGCGGCGCGGAGGACATTGTGGGCGGCGGTGGCCACCGCACAAGCTGTCGTCCGACAGATCGGACAGCGGCCGTCGGGTCCGGGTGTGTGCTGGCGGAGTACAGCACGGGCGGTGAGGATGATCCGGTTGCGGATCTGGGCCAGGGACAGGTGCGGGCCGGTCACCGTTCAGCCCACCCCGAGGGTGTCGGCGAGTTGGACGACCGTGGCCGGGGCGTTGGGGTCGCGGGCGACCTGGGCAAGCAGGTCGCTACCCGCTGGCCGGTGGCGGATTTCGGCTGGCGCGATTCGCTCGGCGTCGACCAGGACCCGCCCGGCGTTGATCGGGTCGCCGGCCTGTAGGTACGCGTGGGCGGCGTCGATCAGGTGCGCGGCGCGATGCTCGGCGGGCAGCGATCGCCAGCCGTCCCGCTGGGTGGCTTTCTCGTGCCAGGTCACCGCGTCGCGGGCGTCGCCTAGCTCTACGGCTGCGGTGGTACGGGCCAGGTCCACGGCGGTGGGTCCGAACCCGGTCCGGTGGTGGTCGTGCCCGTCGCCGACTCGTTCGGCGAGGTCGGCGGCTTCGTCGAGCAGTTCGGCAACGGCGGCATCGTCCCCGTAGTGGGCGGCGGCCAGGGCGGCCTGGACGAGCAGGGTTCCGCAGAGGGACAGCTCTGGTGGGGTGCCGTACTCGATGACGGGTGGGGCGATCCGGTACGCGGCGGCCCGCATCGCTGACGTCGCCTCCCTCGCCCGCCCCGACTCGCGTAGCACCTGCCCGAGCTGTACGGCAGCGGCGGCGACGAGGGTCCGGTCGCCGGTGGCGGCGATCATCGCCCGGTCGGCGGCCACCCAGGCCAGGTCGGCATCACCGAGCTTGACCAGCAGTGCGGCGGTGATTCGGTACGCCTCGACCAGCGGCACCCGACCCGCCACCGGATCACGGGCGTGGGTGCGCTGCGTGTCGGCAAGCAGGTCGGGTACCAGATCGATCAACTGCGGATAGCGGGCGTACTGGAAGGTCGTCCACGCGTGCGCGACCTCTCTGGCCACCCGGTCGACGGACAGGACGGGACGACGGCCCGCCGGCCTGCCGAGCGGAATCTCGTACCGGGACAACGCTGCCCGGATGCGCTCCACATCTACGGTCCGCTCGGCCACCTTGGCGGACTGGACACCGCGTCCTAGCAACACTGCCGCGTCGATCCGTAGTACGGCGGCGATGTCCTGAAGGGTTGACACCTTGTCGAGGGAGCGAACGCCCCGCTCCACCTTGTCGACCCAGCTCTTCGACTTACCGAGCCGATCGGCGAACACCTGCTGCGACAGCTTCCGCCGCCCCCGCCAGTACGCCACCCGCCGGCCGATCGGAAGAGCCTCCGGCCGGTTCACGCTCATCCGACCCACCCGAGGAATCGGTGATGCAGAACCCCGGCGGGCACCCAGGGCAAGTCTTCCGCCGCCCGCACCAACTGCCCACTGAGGTAAAGTGACAGGGACAGTGGAGCCTTGTCGAACTCGGCGAACAACTCCCGTTTTCGAATAAGACAGGGCCAGGAGCAGCCGCAGCCCCGACAGGTCCACCATGGTGGGGCGGGCTCGTGCGTCGTCACCGAACAACACCCTTCCCTCAGCAACAGCCCGGCCTTACCGACGGACCATGCCTGGCACATTCAGTAACCGTGACGCTACGATCACTGCGGCGATCGTTGAACTCACCCGCAGTACGAATGAGCTGCTCAGGGGTCCCCTCACGTCGCTGTCCAAGACGGCAAACGTCGACTGCCGGTCAACGTAGGGATGTCGATGACGCAGTTCGAACGGTCCGCCCCGACGCGCGGCGATGTCACCGGCTACCTACTGAAGCTGATTCGGGAATCCATCCCCCTGACCCAGGAACAGCTCGGCATGGAACTCGGCGTCGACCGCGCGACCGTTCAGAGCTGGGAGTCAGGACGGCGGCCGTTCCTCGCCGTCCCGTTCGGTCAAGCCGTCCGGATCCGCCAGAGGCTCGGCAGTCGCGGGGCGAACCCGATACTGCTCGACGCCGTCACGGACGCCGCCGAGGCCGATGCCATCCTCGCCGCCCTGATCGACCCGAAGATCGAGCGGGCAGACATCACCGGACAGCCCCTCGGCTGCGCGGTACTCACCCACCGACTGTCCGACCTGATCCTCTGGGCAGTCCTCGGCCAGACACCCACCTTCATCAAAAGTCTCCCGACGCCCCACCGTCGACGCGGTCCCGTAGCCACCGGCCCCACCCTCTGCGCCGAGGAACAACGCGCCTTCTTCACCAACCTGCACGTCCTCGCCGAACGCGCCGCAGACCAGCGCCACCCGAACGTGCTACTCCACCGGCAGGCATGCTTCCTCGCCGGCATGGACCCCACCGGTACCTCCGCCGCGTGGCTCGCCCAGAGCAACGCCCGCAAGACACACCGGGTGACGACCTTCCACACCTGGTCACCGCTGTGGCCGGACGCCCGCTCCGTCGTCACGTCCCTGGCCAACCAGGGCGACCCCGAACCGCTGCGGGACTTCATCGCCCGCGCGCACCCCGACGACGCCTGCCAACGGGCCGCCCTCAACTACTCGGCCTACTGGGTCGGCGAGATCCCCTACCGCCAACCCGACGACTCCTTCATGCCCACCACCAACACCGACTGGCGCGGCACCCGACTCCTCCGTCACCTGGTCGAACGCTTGGACGCCAACCACCCCTTCGTAGACCTCAACATCCACAACCTGTGGGCACTACTCACCGCCCGACGCGGACTCGTCCACGACCACCCCACCACCGGACAGACCCTCGCCGACCACGCCACCGCCATCCTCGACAGCGACCGGATCTCCGCACAGTCCCGGCAGGAACTAACGTCTATCGTCTACAGCCTGCGGACAGAAGGAATCACCGGCACAGGGACGGGCAGATGAGCGACGACCAGGATGCCGCCGCGATGAGGTTCATCTTCGAGACTGGCGTCCTCAAACGCGCGGCCCGCACCGGCTGGTGGTTCGCCGGCGTCAAGCACCCCGAATCCATCGCCGAGCACTCCCACCGCACCGCCCTGATCGGGATGATCCTCGCCGCCATGGAGGGGGCCGACCCCGCCCGGGTGACGATGCTCTGCGTCCTGCACGACACCCAGGAAACCCGCGTCACCGACATCCCCCACATCGCCAAGCGCTACCTCACGACCGCGCCCAACACCACCGTCACCGCAGACCAGGTCGCCGACTGCCCACCCGCCGTGGCGGAGACGATCATGGCCGCTGTCGCCGAATACGAAGCCGGCGAAACCCTCGAAGCCGTCGTCGCCCGCGACGCCGACAAACTCGAATGCCTCGTCCAAGCCGTCGAATACCGCCACCAGGGCATCGGCAACGTCCAACGCTGGATCGACAGCTCCCGCGCCGCGCTCAAGACCACGTCGGCACAGCGCCTCGTCGACGCCGCACTGACCGGACAACCCCTCGCCTGGCTCACACCACCTCCGAAAACGGAGTAACCGACCCCTCGCTTGTAAGTCCTGGGCGCTCTGTCCTGGAACTCCCTCAAACGGCTCGGCGATTCCCTCAGCTGCTGACGATGGTGTTGGCGAGCTGGGTGATCGTGGCTGGGGCGCCGGGGGCGCCCAGACCGCCCGCGAATCGCAATGGCAGGTTGGGACACAATCCGCGGACGCCGCGTGACATGTGTCGCCATAGGAGCTTGTGCGTCGGGCCGAATAACGTTAACCATCGATAAAAGTTGATTGCTTCGGCCTTTGCCAGCCCAGCCACCCTGTCTGCGAGGTCCCGATGGACGTGATCCCCCGCCTCCAGCTCATCGACGCCGGCTCAGAGCCGTCGTACGACTGCTCGTGGTCGTACTGCTGGCGGCTGCCGGCTCCCTGGCCTCCACCGCCGCCTCGCCGCCCGCGCACGCGGCGACCTGCGGTGTCCTCTCCTCAGGTGCCGCCCCGCAGGCGCAGGCGGCGGTGAACAAGGCGTGTGGCCTGCTCGGCACCCCGTACTCGTGGGGTGGCGGGCACGGCGCGACCCCCGGTCCCTCGTACGGCATCTGCGATCCGGCCAACGGCGCACCGAACGACTGCAACGTCCGGGGCCTCGACTGCTCCGGCATGGTCCGTTACGCCTACTACCTCGCGGTCGGCTCCGACGTCATCAACGGGACGAGTCGCCAGCAGTACCAGTCGTCGAGGGCCGTCGCCAGGTTCAACGCCGGCCAGGGCACCGCGCCACTACTCCCGGGTGACCTGGTCTTCTTCGGCTACAGCGCGAGCACGATCCATCATGTCGCGATCTACCTCGGCCAGGGCCAGATCGTCGAGGCTCCGTACTCCGGCGGGTACGTCCGGGTCACGTCCCTCTACAGCCACGGCGACTACTACGGCGCCATCCGCCTCTACGGTGGCGGCTCGACCACGCCGGGCAAGTACTGGGTCGACACCTTCACCAGCGCCGGGGTCTACGCCTCACCGACCTCCACCACCCGGACCGGCACCCTGTGGGCCGGAACCAACTACGTGTACTGCCGGGTCTGGGGACGCGTGGTCTCCAACGGCTCGGCCTACAACCACTGGTGGCTGTTGACCGACCCCGACGAGGGACCGGCCCGACAGTACGTGTCCGCGTACTACCTCACCCGCTGGGGCAACGACGTGGCGAAGGACAACAACGGCGTCGACATCCCGAACTGCTGAGTTGACAGACGAGGTCCCCGGCAGGGCTTGCCTGCCGGGGACCTCGGGTCGTCAGCGGGAGTCAGCGGCCCGGCGGGACCAAGACGGTCGGTGCCGAGCTTGGACTGGAGCACCTCGGGCACCAGCACCGAGCCGTCGGGCTGCTGGAACTGCTCCAGGATGGCCGGGAAGAGCCGGCTGGTGGCCAGCGCGGACCCGTTCAGCGCGTGCACGAATGCCACGGCGCCAGACCCTCCTCACCCGAAAGAACGATCGTGGACGCGGGATCTGCTCGGCTGGCCGCCGCCTGCGGAGATGATCCGTCTACGTTCGCGGACGTCCGTGGTTGCGCGCTCCGGTTGTCACCCAGTTCGTCACCCATCTCGATTCCACGGCATCCGGATAGTCTCCGAGCATGCGGTACCTCACCCGGTCGTCCGTTTTCGGCGCTCTCGGCCGCAGGAAAGGCGTTGAGCAGTTCGTCGGACCCATCACGCTGGCGGGCGTCCGAGGCATCCGCTGGGTCTCGGTCTGGCCCTGGCAGGACGGCTACAACGTGTCCGTCCATGACGTACAGGATCTGGACGACGAGCACTACCGCGATCTGTCCGTGTTTCCGCCCCTGGACCCCGAAGACGAAGACGACACGGGCGTTGGCCGCATGATCGGCCACGTTGAAGACCCGGCCGAAGCGTTGGAACTGGCGGAGCGGGGCACTGGGGCTGCCCCGCATCGGTGGGTCAATCACGGGGTTGCCGGGGATGACTATGCGGACTTCGTCTTGGCGAGGCGAGAGCAGCATCAGCCCTGACTGTCAGTTCGGGTGTCCTTTGTCGACTCGCTCTGCCGGGCAAACAGCGGGCACGGCAGGCAGTCGGGACTGCTCCGACTTGTCATGTCAGGGCCGCTGGGCATAATCGGTTGGCTCGCAAGGCATCTGATCGAGAGGAAGCGCATGAAGCGCAACGTTGTACGCGTGCTGGCGGTCATGGCCGTCGTCGCCGCCGGGTCGGCGGTGGCGTCCGCGCCGGCCGTCGCCAGCGATGCCCCTGGTGACATCTGCGTGACCAACCAGGCCACCTGGCTGCGCGACCAGCCCTGGGGCAACCCCCTCCGCACCCTGAGCCCCGGGCGAGGCTTCCGCGTTCACTCGATTTACGGCGGCAGTGAGATTGGGACCTGGTACTACGGCCACGGGGCCGAGGCGCCGGGGCAGGACGGCTGGATCCCGGCCGGCAACTGCAACTGGTAGGCGGCAACCTCTGACCTTCGCACCGTTGGTCAGCTGTTCCAGAAGAGGCACCCTCTGTCGAGGGTGCCTCTTCTGCGCTGTGTCGCTGGGACCGAACCAGTGACGTCTTCGGTGTGAACGAAGAGGTCCCCTGCACCCGGCCGGGTGCAGGGGACCGTCGGGAAGGTCAGCGGCCGGACGGGACCAGACGGTCGGTGCCGAGCTTGGACTGGAGCACCTCGGGCACCAGCACCGAGCCGTCGGGCTGCTGGAACTGCTCCAGGATGGCCGGGAAGAGCCGGCTGGTGGCCAGCGCCGACCCGTTCAGCGTGTGCACGAACCGGGTCTGCTTGCCGCCGGGCTCCTTGTACCGGATGGCCGCGCGGCGGGCCTGGTAGTCGCCACCCCAGGAGACCGACGAGACCTCCTTGTACTTGCCGGTGCTCGGCATCCAGACCTCGATGTCGAAGGTCTTGCGCATGGACGCGCTGGAGTCCCCGGCGGCGAGGAAGCTGCGCTGGTAGTGCAGGCCCAGCGCCTCGACCAGGCTCTCGGCGTGCAGGAGCATCTCCTCCAGCGCCGCGTCGGCCTGCTCCGGCAGGGTGAACTGGAAGATCTCCACCTTGTTGAACTGGTGGCCCCGCACGGTGCCGCGCTCGTCGGAGTGCGATCCGGCCGACTCCCGCCGGTAGCAGGGGGTGTAGGCGAACGCCTTCAGCGGCAGCTTCGCCGGGTCGAGGATCTCGTCCTGGTACGCCCCGAGGATCGCCGTCTCCGACGTCGGCAGCAGGAACTGTCCACGCGGGGCGGACTCCCGGTCGAGGTGGTAGACGTCGTCGTAGAACTTGGGGAACTGCCCGGCGGCGAAGCCGGCGGTGTCCAGCAGCAGGTGCGGCGGGAGCAGGAACTCGTACCCGGCCTCGATGTTCCGGTCGACCAACCAGTTGATCAGCGCCCACTCCAGCCGGGCGCCGAGCCCGGTGTACATCCAGAAGCCGGAGCCGCCCAGCTTGACGCCGCGCTCATGGTCGACCAGGCCCAGCATCCGGCTCAGCTCGACGTGGTCGCGGACCTTCTCGATCGCCGGGGGCGCACCGAAGACCTTGACGACCTGGTTGGCCTCCTTGCCCCCGGCGACCACGTCGTCGGCGGGCAGATTGGGCAGCTCGCTCATCCGGGAGCGCAGCTTGGACTGCACCTCGTCCAGTTCCGCCTCCAGCTCGGCGAGCTGCTTGCGGCCCGCCTCGGGGGCGGCGACCTCGGGCTCGGTGCCGGCGCGCTTGGCCGCCGCGTACGCCCGCGCCTCGGCCTTGCGGCGCTGCCGCTCCGCGTCGATCTCACTGATCAGGGCGCGTCGAGCCTGGTCGAGCTGCTGGATCTCGTCGAGGGCACGCGTGACCTCGGCCGGATCGAGCCGCTTGGCGAGCGCGACCGCGACCGCCTCCCGATCCTTCCGGATCAACTCCATGTCGAGCATGCTGCTCGTACGCCTCCGTCCGGGACGTCAGGTGGGACCACCAGATGCTACCGTCGCGGCCCCCACCGGCCGGGCGCGCCCTCGCACGCCCGGCCGACGGTCCGCCGTCCCGCCGCCGTATCGGCGATATCGGGGCATCACGCCGGTCGGAAACCCCGATATCGCCAAAACGGTGGCACAAGCAGGACGGTCAGAGCTTGATCGGCATCAGCAGGGAGAAGGTCAGCTCGTCGTCGGGACGGCGTACGGCCAGCGGGGTGATCGGCCCGTCCAGCTCCAGCACGAGCTGGCCCCGGTCCGCCGCGTCCAGGGCGTCGAGCAGGAACTCCCGGTTCACCCCGATCCGCACGTCGTCCCCGGCCGGGGCGTCGTCGCCGACCACGGTCAGCCCGCCCCGGTCGTCGACGCTCAGCACGGTCACCTCGTACCGCGTCCCGTTGTGCTCGCGGACGACGGTGGGCGCACCGCCCAGCGTGGCCCGCAGCGCCGGCACGTCCACCGTCGCCCGGCGGGCCGGCGCGGCGGCGACCCGGTCCAGCACCAGCCGCCGGTGGTCGGGGTATTCGACGTCGACGGGCTGCCCGGTGACCCGTGCGCCGTCGATCTCGACGGTGACGCCGTCGGTGTCGACGGTCAGCGTCGCCTCCCCGGCCGGGTCGGCGGCGAGCAGTTCCCGGATCCGGTCGGCGACCTCGACCGGCACCGGCACCCGCACCGACGGGCCGGTGACGACGGCGGGCGCGCCGGCCACCGCCAGCCGGAACCGGTCGGTGGCGACCAGGGTCAGCGTGTCCGCCCCGACGTCGACCAGGACGGTGGCGAGCTGGGGCAGCTCCGGGTCGGTGCCGACGGCGAACCGGATCGCGTCGAACGCGGCGGCCAGGGCGGTGCGGGGCAGGGTGAGTCGGGTGGTCATGGCGGTCTCCTCGTGATCGAGCAGGGCACGGATCCGGGAGAGTTCACGGCGGGCGTCGGCGAGCCCGTCCTCGAGCCGGCGCAGGTGCGCGTCGAGCAGCCCGTGCACCACCGCCGGGTCGGCGGTGGCGACGGCGGCGGTGATGCCGGCCAGCGGCATCCCCACCCGGCGCAGTCCGGCGACCAGCCGGGCCGCGCGCACCTGGTCGGTGGTGTACCAGCGGTACCCGGTGTGCGCGTCGACCCACGCCGGCACCAGCACCCTGGCCCGGTCGTAGAAGCGCAGCGCGCTCACCGTCAGGCCACTGGCCCGGGCCAGCTCGCCGATGCTGAGCGGTTCCCTCTCCACGGGCACCGATGCTGGTCCCTCGACCTGGTCGAGGGTCAAACCCCGCCGCCGGGCGGTTCGGCGCCGTCGACGACCGCGCCCCCGGTCGAAGCGGTACCGCCGGCCGAAGCAGCACCGTCGGCAGGTGTGGCACCGTCGGTCGGCGCGGCACCATCGGCCGAAGCAGCGCCGCCGGCCGGTGTGGGGCCGTCGACGACCCGGACGGTGATGCCGGCTCGGACCAGGCGTTCCAGCAGCGCGTCGCCCATCGCGGTCACCGGGGTCACCTGCCCGGCGGTGGCCGGCAGGTCGTCCAGCGCCAGGCAGAGCGCCGACTCGGCGAGCATCTTGGCGGTCTCGTCGTACCCAGGGTCGCCGCCGGAGACCTCGGTGACCACCCGCCGGCCGCCGCCGGTGCCCACGAACCGCACCCGGAACCAGGATTTCGCCCGCTGCTCCGGCGTCGGCCCCTGCCCGGAGGCGAACCGGCCGTGCAGCCACCGCCGGGCGGGCGGCACCTTCACCAGGCCCACCACCGCGCCGAGGCCGACCATGCTGGTCAGCACGGTCGCCAGCCGCTTCACCGCCGCGAAGTGCCGGTAGGTGAAGTCCGGGCCGTACTCCGGTCGGGCCGCCGCCGAGCGGCGGACCACCTGCGGGTCGATGGTGGGCAGCGGCACCGCCCAGAAGCCCAGGTCCGCGCGGCGACCGATCTTCCCCGGTACGGCCCGGACCCGGCGACCCTCGGGCCGGGGTTCGGCGGCCCGGCGCTCCCGCGCCGTACGGCTCATCTGCGCGGACCGCTCGAACGCGGTCAACGCGGAGTGGTACGTCCCGGCGGAGAACTTCCCGCCGGCCCGGACGAACCCGTCGACGGCGACCGGCCCGTCCGTCGGCAGGTGCTTGAGGGTGAACCAGACCCCCAGGTCGTACGGGATCGAGTCGAAGCCGCAGGTGTGCACCAGCCGGGCGCCGGTGCGTACCGCCTCGGCGTGGTGTCGCAGGTACATCAGGTCGACGAACTCGGGCTCGCCGGTGATGTCCAGGTAGTCGGTGCCGGCGCGGGCGCACGCCGCGACCAGCGGCTCGCCGTACCGCAGATAGGGGCCGACGGTGCTGGCCACCACCCGGCTGCTCTCCGCCACCGCGCGCAGCGAGTCCGGGTCGGTGACGTCGGCGGTCAGCAGCGGTAGGTCGGCCAGCGCCGGGTCGGTGGCGGCGAGCCGGTCGCGTACCCCGGCCAGCTTCGCCGGGTTACGGCCGGCCAGCGCCCAGCGGAACCCCGCCGGTACGGCGCGGGCCAGGTACGCGGCGGTCAGCGCGCCCGTGAAGCCGGTCGCGCCGAACAGGACGAGGTCGTACGGGCGGGGATCGGGCATCCGACGAGTCTCCCACCCGCCGGTCCACCGCGCCCGCCCGCGACGGCTGCCTGGCCGACAGGGGGTTTGCGGCGGGGCCTGGCCGACAGGGCGGGGCGTCCGTCGCCAGCCGGGTCAGTCGGGGCGAACGGCGCCAGCCGGGTCAGTCGGGGCGAACGGCGGCCAGGGTCTGCATGGCGGCGCGTTCCCGGTCGGCGAGTTCGGTGAGGATCGCCGAGGCCCGGGTGAGCTGCTTTGGGTCGCCGGTTTCCCCGGCGGCGGCGATGTGCTGGGCGACCTCGGTCCACCGCGGGGCGATCTCGGCGTACAACTGGTGCCCGAGGCGGAGGTTGTCGTCGTCGACGATCGTGGCGCACTCGGCGAGGAAGTCGCGGTACATGGTGCGGAACAGCGCGCCGCCGGTTCCGCCGCGTTCCATCAGCGTCGCGGCCAGCGGCAGGTCGCGGGACGGGTCGCTCGCGCGGTCGAGCCACCGCGTCACCTGCCGGGCCGCCTTGCCGATGCCCCGGTGGCCGAGGTTCGCGATCGGCGGGTTGAGGAAGGTCTGCGCGTTGTTGCGGATGGCCGTCCGGACGGCGTCGCCCAGGTCGGGCCGACCGCCGGGGCTGGCGACGGTGAAGGAGAGGTGGCGGGCGGTCATCGGTCCGCGTTCGCTGCGGGCCTGTGCCAGGCTCGTCAGCGTGGTCGTCACGGTGCCGCCCTGCTGGGCGGTGTCGACCAGGTAGGCGTGGGTGTCGTCGTAGCCGTACATCGCGACGACGTGGCCGCCGAAGTGGACTTTCGTGGTGAAGTAGTCCAGGTGGTAGCAGTCCAGTTGCAGGCCGACCGGGCGTCCGGCGGCGAGCGCGGCGGCGACGTTCTCCCACGCTTTACGGGGCGAGGCGGTCTCCTGGACGTGCAGCGTCAGGCCCAGCCGGTCGGCCACGGTCCGGATGATCGTGGTCGGCTTGGTGCGGCCGCCGAGGAACGGAAAGTCCATGTTCCTGGCGTCCCAGTAGACGAAGCCCAGACCTTCGCCGAGGCCGAACAGCATGGGCTCGGAGAGGTCGAGGCCCTCGTGGCGTAGCAGGGCGCCGAGCGCGGTGGTCTCGCAGTGCTGACCAGCGGGGAACGCCACGTTCTCGAGGATCACCTGATCTCCTGACCTGCTGCCCGGGCCGGGCCGAACCTCGATCATCTGACCAGGGCGCTCGCCGCAACACAAACCCTCCAGGTCAACGGCACCTCAGCCGGGGGTGAAGAGCACCCGGACGCAGCCGTCGGTCCGGTTCCGGAACAGGTCGTACCCCTCCGGCCCCTGTTCGAGGGGGAGCCGGTGCGTGGCCAGGTACTCGGTGCGCAGCTCGTCCCGGGCCATCCGGTCCAGCAGCGTCGGGACGTGCCGGGGTCCGTGCGGGCGTGCCCCGCGTACGGTCAACTCCTTGCGCACCACCGCGCCGACCGGGAAGGTGTCCACGAAGCCGGTGACGTCGCCCAGCACCACCACGGTGCCGCCCTTACGGCAGGCGTGCACCGCCTCGCGCAACGCCAGCGGGGTACGGGGCGCGCGGCGCAGCCGGTCGGTCAGCGACCGGGAGCCGTCCACTGAGCCAGCCGCCTCGACGCACACGTCCGGGCCCCGCCCGCCGCTGCGTTCCCGCAGCTCGGCGGTGACATCGGCGTGGTGGTAGTGCACCGTCTCCGCGCCGGAGTGCTGTTCGACCATGCGCAGCCGATCGTCGTACCGGTCGATGACGACCACCCGCTCCGCGCCCCGCAGCAGCGCCGCCCGGGCGACCAGTTGACCGACCGCGCCCGCGCCCCAGACCGCCACCACGTCCCCGGGGCGTACGCCGCCGACGTCCACCCCCGTCCAACCGGTCGGCGCGGCGTCCGAGGCGAACACCGCCCGTTCGTCGGGCACCCCGTCCGGCACGGTGAACGCGCCGACGTCGGCGTACGGCACCCGGACGTACTCGGCGTGGCTGCCGGCGAAGCCGCCACCGGCCGACGGGTGGCCGTAGCAGCCGGCCGGCGCCTGGCCCCAGGCCAGCTCGTCAGTCACCGGGTCGACGCTGCCGTTGTCGCAGCAGGAGTGCAGCCCTTCCCGGCAGTACCGGCACCGGCCGCAGGCCACCACCGAGGCGACCACCACCCGGTCCCCGACCCGGTGCCGGCGCACCCGTGGACCCACCTCCACCACCTCGCCGAGGAACTCGTGCCCGAGCACGTCACCGGGGCGCAGTGCCCCGGTGTCGATCAGGTGCAGGTCGGCCCCGCAGGTGGCGCTGCACCGGACCCGCACGATGGCGTCGTGCCCGTTGCGCAGCTCCGGGTCGGGCACCTCGGCGACGGCCAGCCGGTCGCCCTGCCAGCACAGCGCCCTCACCGCAGCGGCTCGCCGGTCTCGGTACGCTGCCGCACCTCGCGCAGCGCGGCCCGGAGCACCTGGTCCGGGTCGTCGCCGACCAGGTGGGCGGCCATCCCCGCGAACCGCCCGTCCGGGGCGCGGGCGGCCAGCTCGGTGCCCCGGTCACCCGGAGCCGGGCGCACCCGCACCTGCACCCCGTTGCCGAGTTGGGCCAGTGGTTCCGGCAGCCGCCCGCCGGGCAGCACCTCGTCTGCCGGGCGATCCACGGTCACCACCTGCCAGCGTCCCACCGGCACCGGCCGTCTCGCGCGTACCACGGTTGTCTCCGCCTTTCCCTCGCCGGCACTGTGTTGTGTGCAGGGGTCCCCTGCTACGCAGAAAGCGGTAACAGGGGTCCCCTGCTACCACCCACCCCTGACCGCACCCTGCGCCCCGGTCGGGTGAAGCCGGTTCCCCCGGAAGGGGTGAACGGCGTGAGGCCGGGTAACCGCCGGCCGCGACCGGGGAGCGTGGGGGAGGACGACAGATGCCGGAGGAGTATCCGACCGTGCCGCTGCTGGCGTCCCGGCTGGTCGCGCCCCCGCCGCCGGAGCCGGTGGTGCTCCGCCCCCGGCTGCTGCGCCGGCTCGACACCGGCACGTGCGGGCCGGTCACCCTGCTCCGCGCGCCCGCCGGCTGGGGCAAGACCACGCTGCTCGCCGCCTGGGTTCGGGCCACCGAACCGGCGTCGGCCTGGCTCTCCGTCGAGGTGGGCGACACCGCCGAGCGGCTCTGGTCGTACCTCGCTGTCGCGCTGGACGCGGCGGATCTGCCGGCCGACCGGTCCGTCGAACGGCTCGCCGCCGCGCTCGCCGCGCGGGACCAGCCGGTCGTCCTCGTCCTCGACGACCTGCACCGGGTGACCGACCCGGCGGCGCTGGCCGGCCTGGAGTTCCTGCTCCGGCACGCCGGGCAGCGGCTACGGCTGGTGGTCGCGGCGCGCACCGATCCGGCGTTGCCGCTGCACCGGTGGCGGCTGCGCGGGGAACTGACCGAGATCGACGCCGACGAGCTGGCCTTCACCACCGACGAGGTGGCCGACCTGCTGACCGCGCACGCTGTCGCGGTGCCCCCGGCGTCCGTGCCGACGCTGCGGGAACGGACCGGTGGCTGGCCGGCCGGGCTGTGCTTCGCCGCGCTGGCCGCCCGCTCCGCCGCCGACCCGGCCGCCGTGGTCACCGGGTTCGGCGGGGAACAGCCGGACGTCGCCGGGTACCTGCGCGACGAGATCCTCACCGAGCTGCCCGCCGCCGACGTCGACCTGCTGCGCCAGCTCGCGGTGGCCGGGACGGTCTGCGGTGACCTGGCCGCCGCACTGGTCGGGTCGGCCGGCGGGGACGGGCCCCTCGCCGACCTCGCCCGGTCCACCGGATTTCTCCGGCCCGACGGGCTGCGCCCCGGCTGGTACCGCTGCCAACCGCTCCTGGCCGACCTGCTCCGCGCCGACCTGGCCCGGCTGCCCGACAGGCAGTTGCCGATGCTGCACTCCCGGGCCGCCGGCTGGTACGCCGGGCAGGGCCGGCCGGCGGAGGCGCTGCGGCACGCGCTCGCGGCCGGCGACTGGGACCACGCCACCGAACTGGTGCTCGTCGACTGGCCGGAGCTGGTCCCGTACGACCCGGAACCGGCCGGGCCGCCGCCCACCGTCCCGCCGGCCGACCGCTTCGACCGGGAC
Organism: Micromonospora pallida; assembly: GCF_900090325.1. Lineage (NCBI taxonomy): Bacteria > Bacillati > Actinomycetota > Actinomycetes > Micromonosporales > Micromonosporaceae > Micromonospora > Micromonospora pallida. The sequence continues at coordinate 87,032 of NZ_FMHW01000002.1, forward strand.
CCGGAACTGGCCCTGGCCCTGGCCGTCGACCGCGCCCGAGCCGCCGATCGCGCCGCCGCCGACCACCTGCGCGCCGCGCTCGCCGCGGCCCGCGACCTTCCCGCGCCGCGCCGGGACCGCCTCCGGTGGTTGGCCGCCGCGCTGGACGTCGCGCTGGCCCGGCTGACCGGTGACCCCGCCGGGGTACGCGCCGCCGCCGCACGCCTCCGCACGCTCACCGGCGCGCCGGCCGGGCCCGCCGACGACCCCCGCTCCGGTGCCGGTGACCGGGCCGACGGCCACCTGGTCGCCGGCACCGCCGACGCGCTCGCCGACCTTGCCGAGGGGGACCTGACCGGGGCGGGGGCCGCCTTCGACCGGCTGGCCGCCGGGGCCCGGCAGGCGGGTCGACCCCGCACCGAGCTGCTCTGCCGCAGCCGGGCCGCGCTGGCCGCCGCCTGGCACGGCCGGCTCCGGGAGGCCGAGCGGGACGCCCGCGAGACGCTCGGCGGGCCGGCCACCCCGACCGACCGGAGCCACGCGTACCTGGCGCTGGCGGTGGTCGCGCTCTACCGCGACCAGCCCGGCGCGGCCGAGGCGGACCTGGCGCTGGCCGACGGACCCGGGTACGACCCGACGACGGCGGCGGTGGCCGCGTACTGCCGGGCGCAGCTCGGCAGCGACCCCGGTACCGTCCGGCCCACCCTGGCCCGGGCGCGGAACCTGCTCGCCGGCCGTCCCCGCGCCCGGGCGGTGACCGACCGGCTGCTCGCCGCCGAGGTCGACCACTGCGCGGCGCGCGGCGATCCGGGGGCGGCCCGGGAGCTGCTGGCCGCCGTCGACGAGTCGACCGTCGGCCCGGAGCTGGCCGTCGCGCGGGCCCGAATCGAGCTGTACGCCGGTGACCCGGCCGCCGCCGGCCGTGCCCTGCCCCGGTGGGACGCCCCGGACGCCGACCGGTGGCCCCGACCGGTACGCCTCGACGCCGCCCTGCTCGACGCCCTGCTCGCCCGGCACGCCGGGGACCCCCGCCGGGCCGGGCGGACGGTGGAACGGGTGCTGGAGCTGGCCGAGGCGGACGGACACCGGCGGGTACTCACCCGGGCCGTCCCCGGGGTCCGGGACCTGCTCGCCGAGCACCTCGACTCCGGCACCGCTCACTGGACGCTCGTCGCCGACCTGCTCCGCGACGGTGGCCCGACCGGTGAGCCGGCGCGGCGCGGTGGTGCGCCCGAGCGGGGACTGGACGAGCCGCTCACCGAACGGGAGCTGACCATCCTGCGTTATCTCCAGAGCATCCTGTCCAACGTGGAGATCGCCAGCGAGTTGTCCCTGTCGGTGAACACCGTCAAGACGCACGTCCGCAACATCTACCGCAAGCTCGACGCGACCCGGCGCCGTGAGGCGGTCCGCCGGGCCCGCGAACTCCACCTGATCTGAGCGCTCGGGTGGTAGCAGGGGTCCCCTGCAGTCGTTTTATGAGGAGCAGGGGACCCCTGCAGTCACGAGGTGGACGGCTCAGTCGCCGGCCGCCTGGTCGACGGCGGCGAGCAGGTCCGCGACGGCGTACCCGCCCTCGTGGCAGACGTCGTTGACGAACATCGTCGGCACGCCGGTCACCCCGCTGCGGATGCCGCCGACGAAGTCCCGCCGGACCCGGTCGGCGTGCCGCCGGTGCTGGGCCTCGGCGCTGACCTCGTCGTCCGCCGGGAAACCGAGCTGCTCCACCCCGACCGTCAGGTGCACCGGGTCGAGCTGGTCCTGGTGCTCGTACAACCAGTCGTGCATCTCCCAGAACCGGTCGCGTTGGCCGACCGCCTCGGCGACCTCGGCGGCGCTCTCCGCGTACGGGTGGATGTTGGCGATGGGGAAGTGCCGGTAGACCAGCCGGACCAGGCCGTCCCGCTGGCGCAGCACGTCCCGCAGGTTCCGGTACGCCGCGCCGCAGTGGCGGCACTGGAAGTCGGCGTACTCGACGAGGGTCACCGGCGCGTCCGCCGGCCCCCGTACGTGGTCGGCCTCGGTGACCGGCACCCGCAGGCGGGCGTCGGTGACCTGGAGCGACGTGGTCATGCGTCGCTCACCCCCTCCCGGTTCGGCCCGGCCCGGTGGTCCGCGCCCGGTCGGCGCGGCCGGCGCGGACCGGCACGTCTCCCAACCTGCCGGCCGGACGGGTGAGCCCGGTTCACCCGGGCGGGGTGGTCCCCACCACGAGCCGGTTCCGCACCTCGGTCACGCCCGGCGCGGACCAGGCGGTCCGCTCCGCCGCCGCCCGCTGCTCGGTGGAGCGGACCACCCCGTCCAGGACGACCGTGTGGCCGGACAGGCCGACGGAGATCCGGGCGGTGTCGGTGGCGACGCCGCGCTCCAGCGCGCGGCGGATGCCGGTGGCGATCTCCGGGCCCGGGGCGGTGGCGCGGGGGCGGACGGCGATGCCGTTGCTGACCCCACGTACGCCGGTGAGCCGACCCACCGCCCGCTCGGCGGCCCGTCGCTGATACTCCCACTCGACCTGACCGCGCAGCGTCACCCAGCCCTCGGCGACGGTCACGTCGACCTCCTCCAGCGGCACGAAGGCGTCCCATTCCAGGGCCCGGACGGTGGCGGTGGCGACCTCCTGGTCGGTGCGCTGGGCGGAGCTGGGCAGCCGTACCGCCAGGTCGTTGGCGACCGCCCGGACCCGGGCGACGCGGTGGGCGGCCCGTTCGGCGGCCCATTTCTTGGCGTAGCCGTCCACCCAGCCGCTCAGGGTGACCACGCCCTCGGTGACGGTCACGCCGATCTCGTGCGGCTGCACCCGGGGTTCCCAGGTCAGCTCGTCCAGCACGTCGGCCTGGATGTCCTGGTCGGTACGGATGATCGTGGCGCTGCCCATCGGAAGGCTCCTCTCCGCAGCCGGTACGTCGGGTTCTCGTCCGCCGGCCGCGATGCTGCCCGCGCGGCGGGTGAGCCGCCCTCACCCGGATCGGAGGGGCGGGACGGGGGTGACAGCCGTACGGCGGTACGGCACGATCTGGATCGGTCGAACCACGGTCGGCGACGAGGGCGGGGGATGAGCACCGAACGGGAGATGGTCACCCCGGTCCGCGTCCGGGCCGGCTGGGCGTTGTGGCGGCTGGCCCGGCACGAGTGGACCCTCGTGGTCCTCGGCTCGCTACTGTTCGCGGCCGTGCTGACCTGGCCGACGCTGCGGGACCTGACCGGGACGATCCCGCAGGACACCGGGGACCCGACCCTCCAGGCCTGGCAGGTCGCCTGGGGCGGGCACGCGCTGCTGACCGATCCGGCGAACCTCTGGCACTCGAACACCTTCCACCCCGAGCCGTACACCTACGCGTACTCCGACACCCTGCTCGGCTACGCCCCGTTCGGCATGGTCGGCGACGGACCGGTGGCTGCGGTGGTCCGCTACAACCTGCTCTACGTGCTGGTGCACGCGCTGGCGTTCGTCGGGGCGTACGCGTTGGCCCGGCAGGTGGGGGCGGGGCGGGCCGGGTCGGCGGTGGCCGGGGCGGCCTTCGCGTACGCTCCGTGGAAGCTCGCCCAGGCCGGGCACCTGCACGTGCTCTCCGTGGGAGGGATCGCGCTGTCGCTGGCCATGCTGGCCCGGGGACACGGTTGGTCGCTGCGGCACGGCTACCGGCCGGAGCGGGTCCGTCCCGGCTGGGCCGCGGCCGGTTGGCTGGTCGCCGCCTGGCAGATCAGCCTGGGTTTCGGCATCGGCCTGCCCTTCGCGTACGTGCTGGCGCTGGTCTGCCTGACCGCGGCGGCCCGCTACGCCTGGGTGGCCTGGCGGCGGGCCCGGCCGACCTTTCCGCGCGGCCTGCTCCTGGCCGACCTGGCGGGCGGGGTCTTCTTCGCCGGGGTGACCCTGCTGATGGCCGCGCCCTACTTCGAGGTGGTGGCCCGCCACCCGCAGGGGCGGCGCACGGTCGAGCACATCGCGATGTTCTCCCCGCCGTGGCGCGGCTTCCTGACCGCGCCGCCGGAGAGCTGGCTGTGGGGCGACCGGCACGCCGCCGCCCGGGCGGCCCTCGGTTTCCCCAACGAAATGACCCTGCTGCCCGGAGTGGTGCTGCTCGGTCTGGCCTTCGCCGGGCTCTTCCTCTCCGCCTGGCGACTGCGCCACCGACTGCTGCTGCTGGCCGGAGTGCTGGTCAGCATGGCGCTCGCGGCCGGCACCACGTTCCTCGGCGACGGGGATCCGGGCTACGTCACGCTGGTCGAGCACGTGCCGGGCTGGGACGGCATCCGGACCCCGGGCCGGCTGGTGCTCTGGACCACCCTGCTGCTCGGCCTCCTCGCCGCCGGGGCGCTCAGCCGCGACCCGACCGACCCGGCCCCGCCACCCCCGCCACCTCCACCGGCCGATCCGGGCGGTCCAGCCTCGTCCGTCGACCCGGCCGATTCCGGCACGCCGGTCGATTCCGCCACGCCGGTCGCGTCGGCCGAGCCCGCGTCGCCGGTCGTGGCGGCCGGAGCCGCCGGGCCGGGCGGGGCCTCGGGCGCCGGGGGGTTCGCCCGTTGGGGGCGGCTGGTGCTGGTCGTACCGCTGGTGTTGGTGCTGTTGGAGGGGGTGAACCGGACCCCGCACGTGCCGGTGCCTGAGCAGCCGGCGGCGCTGCACGGGGTGACCGGGCCGCTGCTGGTACTGCCCAGCGACGGTATCCGGGAACTGCACGTGATGCTCTGGTCGACCGACGGGTTCCCCCGGGTGGTCAACGGGCTGGCCTCGTTCACCCCGGCCAGCCAGGCCGAGATCCGCGCGGCCAGTCTCAGCTTCCCGGATGCGCCCTCGGTGGCGTACCTGCGCCAGCGGGGGATCCGGACGGTGGTGGTGCTGCCCGAATACGCGGCGGGCACCCCGTGGCATGACGTCGCGTCCCGGCCGGTGGCCGGGCTCGGCATCCGGCGGGAGCAGGTCGACGATGGGTTCGTGTACCACCTGGGCTGACCGGAACCGGGCGGCGACGTCCTGGCCCCGCCCGGTCAGGACCCGGCCGGACCGGTTCGGCGTCCGGGACCGGCCGCCCCTCGTGCCCGGCCGCTCGTTCCCCCGCCCGCCGGTACGATCATGGCGCTGGCGACAGAGGGGAACGTCGATGAATCAGACCAGGGCGGCATACCTGACCGCGGCGCGCTCGGCGGTGAGCCTGATCGCCGAGCCGGCGGTCGTGCGGCGCTGGGCCGAGCCGAGCGCGCTCGACGGGCTCCGGGTCGGTGGGCTCGCCGCCCACCTGGGCGCGCAGATCCTCCGGGTGCCGGCGGTGCTCGACCAGCCCGCGCCCTCTGGGGAGCCGATCGGCCTGCTGGCCCACTTCGGCCGGGTGCCGTGGGTCAAGGCCGAGCCGGACGCGGAGGTGAACGTCGTCGTCCGGCGGATCGGGGCGGAGTTGGCCGAGGCCGGGCCGGAGCCCCTGTTGGCGCAGGTCACGGCGGTACTGGCGGGGCTGGCCCCGGCCCTGGCCGACGCCCCGGCGGACCGGGTGGTGGCGGTGCCGCCGGGCGGGTGGGGGCTGACCCTCGACGACTACCTCGTCACCCGGCTGCTGGAGATCGCCGTGCACTCCGACGACCTGGCGGTCAGCGTCGGGATCGACCCGCCGGAGCTGCCCGCCGAGGTGAACGACCCGGTGTTCGACCTGCTCACCCGGCTCGCCGTCCGGCGACACGGCCAGCCGGCGGTGCTGCGGGCGCTGGCCCGGGCGGAACGGGCCCCGGCGGACATCACCGCCATCTGAGTCCGGCGGGACAGCCACCGGAGTCCGCTGCCACCAGTCATCTGGGTCCGCGCGACCAGCCATCGGGGTCCGGCGCGACAGCACGAACCCCTGGCCGGATGGCCAGGGGTTCGACGGTTCGGGCCGGCTCAGGTGTCCAGGCTGGCCGGCGAGCTGGGCCGGTTGACGTCGACGAACTCGACGTCGTCCAGGTCGCGCTCGCTCCGGTTGCCGATCGCCCGCGCCGCCGATCCGGCCGCCCAGCCGATCGCGGCGCCGGCCAGGGCCGCACCGACGAGCAGCGCCCAGGGCAGAGCGGCCCGGCGTCCGGCGAGCGCGTCGAAGGCGGCCACCGCCCGGCGGCGGGCCTCCTCGGCGGCGGCGCCGACCAGGTCGCCCGCGTCGTCGGCGAAGGCCAGACCGTTGCGGCGGGTGGACCGCGCGGTGTCGCGCACGCTGTCCCCGGCCGAGTTGACCGTGGATGTCAGGTGCCGCCACGCCTGGTCCGCGATCCGCTCGGGCTTGCTGCGACGTTCCAGCAGGGTGGATCCGATCATCGTGGCTACCTCCTCGGGGTACCGGCGTCGATGGTCCTGGCAGGCCACGGCGTCGGGGTCGGCGCGGTGCGCGCCTACCCGTCCGCGTCGCCCGGCCGGATGAACGCGGCAACCAGGTGCCCCGCCGGGCCCGGCGGCAAACCCGCCGGGTGATGTCGATCACCGACGGTGCGGGCCGCCGTCGGGTGGGACCGACCCCGGCCGACGGCGCCGGAGGTCAGCGCAGCGTCACCACCGCGACGCCACGGGCGAAGTCGTCGTCGCCGTCGTCATCGTCATCGTCGCCCGCGCCGCCGAAGCCGCAGGCCAACACGAGGGCGAGCAGGGCGCCGACACCAGCCAGCCCGAGTAGTCGCTTGATCATCTATGGCTCCTTCGTTAGCGCCGGCAGGTTCTGTCCGGCTGATGCTAGGCAGGTCGGTCAATGCTCGCTGGGGGCGGATCTCACTGGGTGGGCACGCCCGGAGCGGTGGTTGCGCGGCGCGCCGGAGGGCGACCGTTACCCTTGGCCGTGGTGCGCGGTAGTCGAGATCGGCGGGTCAACGGGGGAGGAGAGTCGGAAATGGGCGACTTGCCGCTCCTGATCTGCGAATTTCCCACCCTCGGGGGTGGCGACCGAGGCTGTCGGAGGAATACTCTCGGTCGCGGCCCGCGTACTGATGAGGCGCCCGGAGACGGGCGAGTGGAGGTGCTCGCGTGAGCCTGTCGATTGTGAAGTCGGTCCTGCCCGGTGGCGTCATGGAGATAGCCCCCCGTGGTGAGATCGACGTCGACACCGCGTACGAGGTACGCGAAGCCGTTGTCGAGGTGCTCGCCAAGGGGCGCCCGACACGGATCGAGCTCAACATGAGGTTGGTTACCTTCATCGACTCGGTGGGCATCAGCGCGATGGTTGCCGGGTTCCAGACCGCCGAGGTCAGCGGGATCAAGCTGGTCGTCACCGAGCCCAGCCGGTTCGTGCACCGGCAGCTCTGGGTGACCGGCCTGCTCGGCCTCTTCGGTGCGCCCGAGCCGTACTACGCCGGTACGGCCGGCACGCCCGAACCCGAGGTGCTGCCCGGCGGCTGACCCGGCCCGCCGGCCACCCCGCCCGCCGCCAGCGGGCTCCGAACCCTGCTTCCGGCCCCGCCTCTGGCGGCTGAGCAACGCTGCTCGCCGTCAACGGGCTCCGAACCCCCGCGTCCCGCTCTGCCCGGCGGCTGATCCGGCCCCCGGCCAGGGCGTCGAACAGCAAGCGGCCCGCCACCCCCGGATGGGGTGGCGGGCCGCGTCGGGTTGCTCAGTAGACCGACAGGTGGACGTGGTTGGTGTGATCGCTGGACGGGTCGCCGCCCGCCCCGCTGTACGACTTCCACCCGCTGCTCGGCAGCCAGATCTGGCGGTACCAGATCACGTAGAGCACGCCGAGGCGGTCGGCGTTGTTGATGAAGTACGCCGCCAGGTTGTTGCCGTAGGTCCGGTCACCGCCGGTGGCGTCGCCGCCGAAGCCGTTCTTCTGGGCGGCGAAGTCGCAGGCCCGGCCCTTGGGATGCTCGCCCGAACCGCCGGGGCGGTAGCAGGAGACATACCGGGTGAAGCCGGCCGCCTTGGCCTGGTTGAGCGCGTGCAGCGTACGCGGGGTGATGCAGCCGTCGGCGGGCGTCGGGTCGTTGACGCTGCACGACTCGGGCGGCCAGGAACCGTCGGCGTTGCGCGGTGCCGGCTTCGCCGTGGCGGACCGGGTCGTACCGCCGCTACTCCCGCCCGAACTGGAGCTGGAGTTGGCGACGGAGAGCGCCCGCTCGGCCTGCTGCTTGCGCTTCTCCATCACCGCGACCTGCTTGCGCTGCTCGGTGATCTCCCGGGTCAGCGCGGTCTTGGTCTGGTTGGCCTGCTCCCGGGTGGTCAGCAGGCCGCGTAGTTCGCGGTCCTCGTTGGCGGCGACCGCGTCCAGCGCGGCGGCCCGGTCCATGAAGTTCTGCGGCGAGTCGCTGGTCAGCAGCGCCGAGGCCGGTCCGAGTCGACCGCTCCGGTACGCGAGGCCGGCGATCACGCCGACCTTCTGGTCCCGGACGGCCAGTTCCTTCTCGATGGTGGTGAGCTGTTCGTTGATCTTCTTCTGCCGGGCGGTCGACTTCGCGAGCGCGTCCTTGGCGTCGAGCCACCCCTTGCTGGCCGCCTCCAGTTGGGCGCGCAGTGCCGGGGTGCCGCCCTCGGGATCGTCACCGGGGGCCCGGGCGGTCAGCGGCGGGGCCGCCGTGGCGGGAACCACGGTGATCGGCGCGCCCGCGACGCCGAGGGCGAGTGTCGCGGCGATCAGTGCCGCCATCCGGGCGGCGGTACGTCGTACGGGTGCCACTACTGGCATGCACATGTCCTTCCGTCATCCGCCGACCGGGTTAGCTGACGGGTTCGGGACGGAAGATCCCTACCGCTGACGCGGATGCACCCCAAGAACATGGTTCCCCGGCTCGCCGTCACGGGCGATTAGGCGGCGGCCACCGCAGGCGCCGGAGGGCGCCGCCCGGCGGTGACCGGGTCCGAGACTACCGAAGCCGGTGCCGCACGGGCAGCGGCGACCACACCGCTCCCACGAGATGACACCAACAAACCTGACATAGCCGGACAATATACTCCGAGATTTAAGTTTGTCCTAATTACCACTCCACTCGACCGCAGACGCCGGGCGATTCGTCGGGCTCGACCTGGAGGGTGGCGTGGTCGATGTGGAAGTCCTCGTGCAGCGCCGTACGCGCGGCGGCCAGCACCATGCCGACCTCGGCCGCCGGGTCCGTGGTCAGGTGCGCCGAGGCGACCTCCATCCCCGAGGTGAGCGTCCAGACGTGCAGGTCGTGCACCTCGACCACGCCCGGTACGGCGCTGAGTCGGTCGCGCACCGCGTCCACCTGGAGATGTTCCGGGGCGGCCTGGACCAGGATCCGCAGCGCGGCCCGGCCCAGCCGCCAGGTGCGGGGCAGGATGAAGACCCCGATCGCCACCGCGACCAGCGGGTCGGCCCACCACCAGTCGGTCAGCGCGATGACCGCCGCCGCCGTGATTACGCCGACCGACCCGAGCAGGTCGGCCACCACCTCCAGGTACGCCCCGCGCAGGTTGATGCTCTCCTGCGCGCCCTGGCGCAGCAGCGCGAAGGCGACCAGGTTCGCCAGCAGGCCGAGCACCGCCACCAGCAGCATCGGGCCGGTGGTCACCTCCGGCGGGTCGCCGAACCGGCGGACCGCCTCGACGAGCACGTAGACCGCGACCCCGGAGAGGAGGACCGCGTTGGCCAGCGCGGCGAGCACCTCCAGCCGGTAGAGGCCGAAGGTGCGCTGCGGATCCCGGCCGGCCCGCCGGGCGGCGGTGATCGCGGCCAGGGCCATGCCGATGCCGAGCACGTCGGTGAACATGTGGCCGGCGTCCGAGAGCAGGGCGAGCGACCCGGTGCTCAGCGCGGTCGCCGCCTCGACCACCATCAGGGTGGCGAGCAGGCCGAACGCGCCCCAGAGCCGGCCGGTGTGTCGTCCCGCAGCGTGTGCGAGCCCGCCGTGGTGGTCATGACCTGCGCCCACGCTCCCACCCTCCGTTCCCCGTGCGCTCCCGACCCAATGTATGTTCACATCGCAATATGTGCAAGTAACTGCCGGCAAGGCGCCCGTAACGGATGCGGCTGGAGGTAGCAGGGGTCCCTTGTTACTCATCAATGAGTAACAAGGGACCCCTGCTACCAGCTGAACGCCTTGGGAGGCAGGGGCAGCGCAGGTCAGTCGAGCGGGTCGAGGGTGGTGAGGCGTTGGGTGGCCCGGGAGAGGGCTACGTAGAGGGTCCGTACGCCGGAACCCGGGTCGGCGCGGATCTCACCCGGCGCGACCAGCGCCACCCCGTCGTACTCCATGCCCTTGGCCTGGAGGCTGGTCACCACCTGAAGGCGCGGCGAGTCGAGGTGGGCCAGCCAGCAGGCGACCTCGTCCCGGCGGGGCACCGGAGTGATCACACCCACCGTCCCCGCCACCTCGGCCAGCAGCGCGTCGACCGCCTCGACGGTGCGGGCCGCCAGCTCCGTCGCCGGCACCCGCAGCTCCACCGGGTGCACGCCGGTGGAGCGGACGGCGGTCGGCAGCGGCAGATCCGGGTGGACCGTACGGATCTCGGCCGCCGCGACCGCGAAGATCTCCGCCGAGTTGCGGTAGTTGGTGGTCAGCGTGAACTCGTGCCGCTTGCGCCGGCCGAGCGCCTGCTCCCGGGCCCGGGTCAGCTCCACCGGATCACCGGTCCACGCGGTCTGCGCCGGGTCGCCGACCACCGTCCAGGAGGCTAACCGGCCCCGCCGGCCCAGCATCCGCCACTGCATCGGCGACACGTCCTGCGCCTCGTCGACCACCACGTGCGCGTAGTCGCGGTAGTCGGCCGGGCGCTCCCGGGCCGCCGCCCGCTCGGCGCGCTGCCGGTCCGCGAAGGTGCTCAGCTCGCGTACCCCACCGGCGAGCTGGAACGGGTCGCGTCGGCGGCGGGCCGGCTTCATCGGCTGGCCGAGCAGCGCGTCCAGCTCGTCCAGGAGCGCGATGTCGGCGATGGTCAGCCCATCGCGGTCCAGCGTCCGCCAGGCCGCCGTCAGCACGCGGATCTCCGCGCCGGAGAGGATCCCCTGGGCGTACGCGCGCAGCCGCTCCGGCCGGGCCAGCCAGCCGAGCACGTGGCGCGGGTGCAGGCGCGGCCACCACGCCTTGAGGAACTCGCGGAATTCCGTCCGGTCGACCAGCTCGTCATCGAACAGCCGCTGCTCGGGCAGGCCGGGTACGCCCAGCTTGCGGGCCTGTGCCCAGAGCGCGGCGAAGATTCCGTCGAAGCCGGCCCGGCGCGCCTCGTTGCGGCGGGCGCCCCGGGGCAGCGCCCGGGTGCGGATCGTGTCCAGTTCGGCACGGCTCAATCGGAGCAACTGCCCCCGGTAGAGCAGACGCAGCTCCTCCGGGCCGTCCGGCACCGCGTCCCGGGCGGCCCGTTCCAGTACCCGCCGCATCCGCAGCGAACCCTTGACCGCCGCCACGTCCGGCGGGTCGGTGCGGGTGGCGGACATGCCGGGAAAGAGCGAGCCGAGCGAGTGCAGGGTGGCCGTCTCCTCACCGAGGGACGGCAGCACCGAGGCGATGTACTCGACGAAGACCGTCGACGGGCCGACGACCAGGATCCCGCCCCCGGCGTACCGGCTGCGGTCGGAGTAGAGCAGGTACGCGGCCCGGTGCAGGGCGACCGCCGTCTTGCCGGTGCCCGGACCGCCGGAGACGATCGTCACGCCCGAGCCGGGGGAGCGGATCGCCTCGTCCTGCTCCCGCTGGATGGTGGCGACGATGTCCCGCATCCCCCGTCCGGTGGCCCGGGACAGGGTGGCCAGCAGTGCGCCGTCACCGACCACCGGCATCTCCGGCGGGGCTGCCGCCGGATCGAGCAGGTCGTCCTCGATTCGGGTGACCCGCTCGGCCGAGGACTGGATGGTGCGGCGGCGGACCACGCCCAGCGGCTGCGCCGGGGTGGCCTGGTAGAAAGCCGCCGCGGCCGGGGCCCGCCAGTCCACCACCAGGGTTTCGGCGTTCTCGCCGCGTACGCCGAGTCGACCCACGTGCAGCACCGACCGGTCCCGCAGGTCGAGCCGGCCGAAGACCAGCCCTTCGTGCTCGGCGTCGAGCAGGTGCCGGCGCTGGGCGGCGTGGAAGACCATCGCGTCCCGCTCGACCAGCGCCCCGAAGTTGCCCACCTTGGCCAGCCGGTAGCCCTCGCGTTCGGCTCGGGCGGCCGACTGCCGCAACTCGGCCAGCCGGGCGTACACCCGGTCGAGATGCCGCTGCTCGGCGGCCATCTCCTGCTCGAGGGTGGTCTGGTCGGTCACGCACGAACTCCTGTGCTGTCGGTGGCGGACGGCGCGCGGACCCGCGCCGACCTGACCCGGCCGAGGGTACGGGCAGCGGCTCGACCGGCAGGCAGGCGATCCCGATCGCGGGTGATTGCTCCCGTTATGCCGCCTACCTGATGCGACCGGATCCACCGGAGCGACCGCCGCCGGGCCGGACTACAGCTCCGGAACGGCCGCCTGCGGGTCCGATCACGCCTCCGGGGTGGCCGCCGTCCGGAGCTTGGTCACGCTTCCGGGACGGCCGCCGTTCGGATCCGGGTCACGGCTCCGGGGTGGCCGCCGCCGGGTCAGGTCACGCCTCCGGGGCGGCCGCCGCCTTGGGGGCCGGCGCGGCCAGCGCCTGCCGGAGTACGGCGACGATGGCCGCGTCGACCTCGTCCGGGCGCTCCATCATCAGCATGTGGCCGGCACCGGGGCAGACGGTCAGCTCGGTGGTCGGCAGAACCCCGGCGATCGACTCCGCGCACGGTGGCGGGGTCAGCCGGTCCCGGTCGCCGACCAGCGCCGCCGCCGGCACGTCCCCGAGCTCGGCGAGCGTGTCCAGGCGGTGCTGTGCGCCGATCGAGGCCCGGAACCCGCCGATCGAGCGGAGCGAGGCGCGGGCCACCGCCGAGGTGACCAGCCGGATGTCGGTCGGGTCGCACCGGTCGCCGAAGAGCAGCCAGCGCAGGGACGGCCGCAGGGCGCGCAGCAGGGCGCGCGGTGGTCGCCACGAGCCGCACCGGGCCAGTACCCCGGCCCCGGTGGTCTCGGCCAGTCGGATCAGCCGGGCGACCCGGGGCGGGAGCCCGTACCCGGTGTGGGTGTGTCCCTCGGCGGTGGTGGCCACGAAGACCAGCCCGGCGGTACGGGCGGCGAAGTGCTCCGGGTGACGGTGCGCGTACTCCATGATGGTCATGCCCCCCAGGGAGTGCCCGACCAGCACCACCGGCCCGGTCGGCGCGACCTCGTCCAGCACGGTCGCCAGGTCGTCGCCGAGCTGCGCCAGGGTCGCCGTCCGCAGCGCCATGCAGCTCGACCGGCCGTGCCCCCGGGCGTCGTAGGTGAGCAGGCGTACCCGGTCGCCGAGCTGCCGGCCGAGCCCGGCGAGCTGCCGGTGCCAGCTTCGTCCGTCCAGCGTCCAGCCGTGCAGCAGGACCGCCGTGACCTCGGCGTCGACCGGTCCGGTCGTCTCCCCGTGCAGCCGTACGCCGTCCGGGAGCCGCACCTCGAACTCCTCCGGCATCGCCACCTCCCCAGGCCGGCCCCCCCCGCGCGGGGGGTACCCGGCGGTAACCACCGGCTACCCGCCATGGCACCACGCGAACCACCGGACGGGAAAGAATCGCCGTTCCTGGTTTGCGTCCCGTGAGAAATCTACCGATGCGAATGTCGTTCGCGGCCGGGCGGCCGGCCGGAAGGTGCCTGCTTCGGGTGGTTGCAGGGGTCCCCTCCTCATCAAAAAACGGTAGGAAGGGCCCCCTGCAACCACCTGAACGCCGGTCGGGAGCAGGCAGGACCGGCCTGCCCGGGTACGGACAGAGCCGCCCGCCGGAATCCGGCGGGCGGCTCTGGGGTGTCGCGGGGTGGGGTGCTCAGCCCTCGAAGACGCCGGCCTCGACCAGGCGCTTCTCGGTCGCGTCCCAGCCGTCGCCCGGGTGGGTGGCGTTGAGGCTGTTGATCTCCGCCCGGATCTTGGCGGCGTGACCGGCGGCGGCCAGCACCCGGATCTCCTCGACGAACGCCTCGGAGTCGGTGCGCAGGTGCGCGGTCTTGCCGTTGGTCAGGTTCCGCACGTAGGCGTGCTTGCCGCCGTTGAGCGGGATGAGGTACTTGAACTCGCCCAGCACGCTGAGGGCGCCACCCTGGCCAGCCTGGCCGGCCCGGACTGACGCGCGCGCGGTCTTAGAGGTGTTGCTCGCCACGGAGGTACTCCTTGCAAGACGTACGGGAGGACGGAACGTCCGGGGGCGGTGCGGACGGCCCCGGGGAGGAGACGAGTCCGCGGTCACCTGCGGCGACGGGGCCGCGAGGTGCTGCCCGGCGGCACGGGCCGCCGAGACGGAGGTGATGCGCGGCGGCACAAGCCGCCAAGCGAACTGTACACGACCGCCCCTTCGGCTCGGCCGGCGTCGGCACACGACCGCTGGTCGGGGCCGGATCGGGCGACCGTCGTCGCCGGTGGGGCTGTCGTGGAGCGGCGTCGTTGCCGTCGCCGAGAGCAACGACGCGCGTGCGTCGCGCTATTCCGGTGGCGAATTTTCCGATTCCCTGGCGCACCATCCGCCACAGGAGTCATCATGTGTGTCCTGGTACCACTTGTTGATCGAGGTCGTAGGGGAAGACGCACCTCGCTCTCCGGGAGGTCCACCGTGCCAACGCGTGGCGTCGTATACGTCCACTCGACCCCACTCGCCGTGTGCCCGCACGTCGAGTGGGCGATCGCGCGCGTCCTCGCCGCGCCGGTCAATCTCCAGTGGACGGCCCAACCCGTCGATCCCGGTGCCCGCCGGGCCGAGTGCGGGTGGACCGGCCGTCCCGGAACGGGCGCCGAGCTGGCCGCTGCCCTCCGGCAGTGGCCCATGATCCGTTACGAGGTGACCGAGGAGCCCAGCCCCGGAGTCGACGGCGAACGCTTCATGTACGTGCCCGGCCGGGGGCTGTTCCGGGCCAGCGTGGGCGCGGCCGGGGACATCCAGCTCGGCGAGGACCGGCTGCGCAGCATCATGGCCGCCGCCCGGGGCCCGGAAGCGCTCGCCCATGCCCTGGACAAGGCGCTCGGCACCGCCTGGGACGCGGAGCTGGAGCCGTACCGCTACGCCGGCGACGGCGCCCCGGTGACCCTGCTCACCCGGGTCGGCTGACCGGTCCGGCCGTCCTGCCGGCCTCCGTCCCTGGCCACACCCTGGACGGATGGGCGGGTACGGGGGGAGTGGGGTGGATTTGGTGGGGGCGGAGCGAGTTTGATGGGATGGCAGGCGTGTCGAGTCTCCTGCGTCGCGTCGGCGTCGCGTCCGCCCTGCTGGCCGTCCTGACCGGGTGCACGGGTCCGGCGGAGCGTCCCACCACCCCGGCGACCTCGGGTGCCGCGACCCCGTCGACCGGGCCGTCGGCGGCTCCGGCGCCGGCCGGGGACCCTGCCGCCCGGGCGGCCGCGCTGGCGGCCACGCTGCGCGACGAGGACCTGGTCGGGCAGGTGCTCATGCCGTACGCCTACGGCAGCTCGGCGACCGACGTCTCGGCCGGTTCGGCCCAGGGCAACCGGGCCCTGGCCGGGGTGTCCACGCCGGCCGAGATGATCGCGAAGTACCGGCTCGGCGGGCTGATCCTGGTCGGCTTCTCCGCCGACGACCCGACCTCGGGCAACCAGGAGACCACCAACGTCGACAACCCGAAGCAGGTCCACGGCCTGACCACCGGACTGCGGGCCGCCGCCGGGAAGCTCCCGGCCGGTAGCGCGCCCTTCCTGATCGGCACCGACCAGGAGTACGGCGTGGTCACCCGGATCACCGACGGGGTGACCCAACTCCCCAGCGCCCTCGCCGCCGGAGCGGCCGACGACCCGGCGCTCACCGAGGCCGCCTGGCGGGCCGCCGGCACCGAACTCGCCGCCATGGGGATCAACATGGACTTCGCCCCGGTCGCCGACGTCCTCGCCACCCGCAGCACGGTGATCGGTTCGCGGTCCTTCGGCGCCGACCCGAAGCGGGTCGCCGCCCAGGTCGGCGGGGCGGTCCGGGGGTTGCAGGGCGCGGGCGTGGCGGCCAGCCTCAAACACTTCCCCGGGCACGGGCACAGCGCCGCCGACTCGCACGCCGAACTGCCGGCGCTCACCCAGTCCCGGAAGGTTCTCGACACCGGGGCGTTGCCCCCGTTCACCGGCGGCATCGACGCGGGCGCCTGGGCGGTCATGTCGGCCCACCTCGACGTCAAGGCCGTGGACCCGGGCACCCCGGGCACCTTCTCCCGCAAGCTCCTCACCGACGTGCTCCGGGGGCAGCTCGGCTTCCAGGGGGTGGTGATCACCGACGGGATGAACATGGCCCCGGCGAAGCGCTACCCGCCGGGCGAGGCGGCGGTGCGGGCGCTCAACGCCGGCAACGACCTGATCCTCATGCCGCCGAACGTGACCCAGGCCTACGACGGGCTGCTCGCCGCGCTGCGCGACGGCTCGCTGCCCCGTACCCGGCTGGTCGAGGCGGTCACCCGGGTGCTGACCCTGAAGTTCCGGCTGGCCGACCGGCCCGCCCCGGACCTGTCCACCCTGGGCGACGACGCCCACGACCAGGCGGCCCGTGCGCTGGCCGCCGCCGCGGTGACCGTGCTGCGCGGCTCCTGCACCGCGAAGGTCACCGGGCCGGTCACCGTCTCCGCCTCCGGCGGGCGGGAGCGGACCCGGGCCGCGCTGACCGAGGCGCTGACCGCCGCCGGGGTGCGGGTGGTGCCCAGCGGCGGCACGGTGGTGCACCTGGTCGGCTACGGCGACGGCACCGCCGACCTGCGCGCCGACGCCGACGTCACGGTCGCCATGGACACCCCGTACGTGCTGGCGAAGGCGAAGTCGCCGACGTTGCTGGCCACCTGGTCGTCGAGCCGCGCGTCGATGGCCGGGCTCGCCGCCGTGCTGGCCGGCAAGGCCCGTCCCACCGGGCGGGCCCCGGTGTCGGTGACCGGCCTGCGCCCGCCGGCCTGCTCCCGCTGACCGTCCGCCCCGCGCTCGGGGCAGCCCCTGCGCGTCCGGCCCGGTGTGCAGGCGGCGGGGACGGCGACCCGACCCGGTGGGCAGCCCGCGCGCCCGGCCCGGCGGACCTCGACCGGCACGTCGCCGGTGAGGCCGTGGGGCAGCCCGCGCACCCGGCCCGGCGGGCGGTTCCGGCTGGTAGCGTTCGCCTCGTGCGCCGACGGAGCGGGTGAACAGGGGCGAGTGCGGTGACGCGACCGGAGCCCGTCCTCTCCGTGGTGGTGCCGATGTACAACGAGGAGGGCGTCCTGCCGGCGTTGGCCGGCCGGCTCCGCGCCGTCCTGGCCGACCTCGGCGAGCCGTACGAGGTGGTGGCGGTCGACGACGGCAGCGACGACGGCACCCCCGCCGCCCTGACCGCGCTGCGCGCCGACTGGCCGCAACTGCGGGTGCTCCGACTGCGGCGCAACAGCGGGCACCAGGCCGCCCTGGTCGCCGGGGTGCTGCGGGCCCGGGGCCGGTACGTGGTCAGCATCGACGCCGACCTCCAGGACCCACCCGAGACGATCGTCGAGATGCTCCGCGTGGCCCGCGCCGACGACCTCGACGTGGTCTACGGCGTCCGGGCCGACCGCAGCACCGACAGCCCCTTCAAGCGGTGGACCGCCGGCGGCTACTACCGGTTGATGCGTCGCCTGGTCGGCAAGCAGGTGCCCGCGCAGGCCGGTGACTTCCGGCTGCTCAGCCGAGCGGTCGTCGAGGCGCTGCGGGACCTGCCCGAGCCCGCCCCGGTGCTCCGGCTGGTGGTGCCCTGGCTCGGCTTCCCCAGCGGGGAGGTCACCTACCAACGCCACCGGCGGGCCGCTGGGCAGACCAAGTACCCGCTGTCCCGGATGGCCGGACTGGCCGCGCAGAGCGTCACCAGTTTCTCCGCCGCGCCGCTGCGCTTCGCCACCTGGCTCGGGCTCGCCGGGGTGGCGGTCTGCGGCCTGCTGGTGGTCTTCACCGTCGTCGCCTGGGCGCTCGGCGGCACGGTCGACGGCTGGCCCTCCCTCTACGTGGCGATCCTCTTCCTCGGCGCGGTGCAACTGCTCTGCCTCGGCCTGCTCGGCGAGTACGTCGGCCGGATCTACACCGTGGTGCAGGGCCGCCCGGCGTACGTGGTGGCCGCCGACAGCGCCGCCGACGGGCCGGCGCACCGTACCGCCGACCGGGCCACGCACCGTACCGCCGACGGGCTTGCCGACCCCGACGCACCGGCCGCCCGGTCCGGCGACCCGGTCGATTCCCCGGACGCCGGTGACGCGGTCGGCCCGCTGGCCGACAGCCTGCGGTGACCGCGCTCGCCGCCGAGGCCCCGTCGGGCGTCGCGCCGACCCGCCGTCCGGTCGCCGTCCGCGTCGCCCCGGCCCTGGTCGGGTACGCGGTCGTCGCGGTCGTCCTGCTCGCCACCGGCACGCCCGCCGTGGACCTGGCCCGGTTCACCGGGTACGCGCTGCTCGCCGTACTGCTTCCCGGCACGCTGGTCTACCGGGCGCTGCGCGCCCGCCCGCACACCCTGGTCGAGGATCTGGCGGTCGGCGCGGCCGTCGGGCTGGTGCTGGAGCTGGCCGGCTGGGCGGTTTTCACCGGGCTCGGCGTACCGGGCCTGCTGTGGCTCTGGCCGCTGGCCGTGGTGCTGCCCTTCGTGGCGGTGCCCCGGCTGCGCCGGCACTGGCGGGTCACCGGGTACACCCCGGTCCCGGCCGGCTGGGCGTGGTCGCTGGCCGCCGTGGTCGCCGGTTTCACCTGGTACGTGGCCGAATCGTTCCTGCGTCGCAACCCGGTGCTCCCCACCGGTGAGGGACAGGCCCAGTACATCGACCTGGCGTTCCAGCTCTCGCTGGCCGGTGCGGCCACCCACCAGATGCCGCCCGAGGTGCCGCAGGTGGCCGGGGAACCGCTGCACTACCACTGGTTCGGCTTCGCCCACCTGGCGGCAGCCAGTCTGGTCAGCGGGGTAGACCTGCCCACGGTCTTCTTCCGGCTGGCCGTACCGGCGCTCTGCGCGCTCGCCGCCGTACTGGTCGCGGTGGTCGGCTGGCGGGTCAGCGGCCGGGCGTACGCGGGCGTCGGCGCGGCGGCCCTGATGTTCACGGTCGGGGAGTTCGGCTACGAGAACGGCGTCCGCCAGCTCTTCGGCACCCAGGCCACCTTCATCGTCTGGGGCAGCCCGTCGATGACGTACTCCTGGGTGTTGCTGCTGCCCCTGATCGCCGCGCTCGCCGAGGTCGTCGGCCGGGCCCGGGGCAGCGCGGTGCCGGCGCTGGGCCGGGGCGCGTGGGTGCTCGCCGCGCTGTTCCTGGCCGCCTCCACCGGTGCGAAGGCCAGTTCGGTGCCGGTGGCGCTGGGCGCGCTCGCCTTCACCGCCGTGCTGCTGTTGGTGGTACGTCGCCGGCTGCCCCGCCGGTTGCTCGGCGCGGTCGGGCTGGCGCTGGCCGCGCAACTGTTCGCCACCGCCGTGCTGTTCCGGTTCGTCAGCCATGGGGTCACCGTCGACCCGTTCTCCGGGCTGCGCCCGTACGTGCCGTCGACCGGCTCGCTCACCGCGCTGACCTGGGTCGCCGTGGCCGTGGCGTTCCTGCTGAACCTCCAGCTCCGGCTGGCCGGCGTGGCGGCCCTGGTCGGGTTGCGCCGGGGCCGGCTGGAGCCGGTGCAGCTCTTCCTGCTCGGCGGCGCGCTCGCCGGGCCGGCGATCTACCTGCTGGTCGGGCACCCGGGCAGCAGCAACCAGTACTTCGTCCGGGCCGGGTTCGCCTTCGGGGTGCTGCTGTCCGCCTGGGGGTACGCCGAACTGGTCGAGCGGGCCGGGCTGCCGGTGCGCGGGCGGGTGCTGCTCGCGGTCGGGGCGGCCGGGTTCGCGCTGCTGCTCACCGTGATCCAGCTCCGGTATCCGGCGACCGTGGAGCCCGGCCCGGCGTACGGGCCGGTGCTGCCGCTGCTGCGCTGGGCGGTCGCGCTGGTGGTGGTGGCGATCGTGCTGGCGCTGCTCTGGCCGGCGCTGGTCGGTGGCTGGCCCGCGCTCGCCCGACGGGGTGCGGTGGTGCTGCTCACCGGCGCGCTGGTGGCCGGTGCACCGGGGCTGGTGCTGGACGCCGCCGCCGCACGGCGGTACCCCAACGGCGGGGCGTACGCGGTGGTGCCGATGCCGGCGTCCCGGGTCGAGGCGGCCCGCTGGGTGCAGGCGCACAGTGCTCCGGACGACGTGCTCGCCACCAACGTGCACTGCCGGGTGGTGGTGGACGGCTGGTGCGACGCCCGCTCGTTCTGGCTCAGCGGGTACGCCGAGCGTGCCGTGCTGGTGGAGGGCTGGTCCTTCGCCCCCCGGATGGTCGGCCTGCCCGGTGGCGCGTACGCCCCGTTCTGGGACCAGGAACGGCTGCGCGCCAACGACGCGGCGTTCACCGCCCCCAGTGCCGCCGGGCTGGCCGGGCTGCGCGACCGGTACGGCGTCCGCTGGCTGGTCCTGGACCGCTCGGTCACCCCGGAGAACCCCGCGCTTGCCGACCTCGCCGACCTGCGCTTCCGCAACGACCGGGTGAGCGTCTACCGCCTCCGCTGATCCGCACCGACACCCCGCCGCCGGTTTCTGTAGTGGTAGCAGGGGTCCCCTGCTCATCAAAAAGCGTGAGGAGGGGTCCCCTGCTCATCAGAAAACGTGAGCAGGGGACCCCTCCTACCACCTCAACCGGTGCTTGCCGGGTCGGTCGGGTCAGCGCACGCTGACCTGGTCGGCCCGGGCTCCGTCGCCGGCCTCGAAGGCGGCCAGCAGGGACGTCGGCGTGCCACCGGCGACCGGCACCACGACGGTCACCGACCGGCCGGCGGTCAGGTCGACCGTGTGGCTGCCGAGGGATCGGTCACCGTCCCAGGTGTACAGGTACGCCGTGCCGGTGCGGTCGGCGCGCAGGGTCACCCGTACGCCGTCCCGGGTCACCTGCTGGTCGGTCACCCGCAGTGCCCCTCGGGCAGCTTCGCCACGGCGGCCGGGGCCACCCCGTCCACTGCGGACTGCGCGATGGTCTGCGGGCTGTGCACGCTGCGGGCGGCGGTGTCCGGGAAGACCGGCTTGCTCGGCTCCCGGTCGCCCGGGGTGTAGCCGGGCAGGGTCATCAGGCCGTACCGGTACGGGTCGGCGCGCACCCCGGTGAAGGTGGACCAGCCCAGCCGGGACTGCGAGCTGAGGTCCTGGGTGTCCGAGTCGTAGACCAGCACGTTGAAGCCCATCCGGGCCGGGTCGACCGCGTCCGGCAGCACCGCGAACGGGATGCTCGCCTCGATGGTGTAGCCGGTGTACGGCTCGCTGACCTTGCTGACCACGGTCATCCCCGGCGCGGTCTGGGCGCCCGGGCCCTGCCGGTTGTCGGCGTCGCGCTGCCAGCACGGCGGGTTGCCGTTGGCCGGGTCGTCGGTGATCGGGAAGATGCCGGCCTTGAACACGGTGGAGGTGTCCGAGGAGTCGCCCTTCGGGTCGACGATGATCTCGACGCTGTCGGTTCGCCGCTGCCGCTTGCAGTCCTGCGGCACCACCTTCTTGCCGAGTACGTCGTCGGTGACCTGCACGATCACCTTCAGCGCGTCCTCGGTGTACGCGATCCGACCCTTCGCCGAGGCGTCCTGCCCGGTGACGGCCTGACCCTCCCAGATCCGGGAGAAGTCCAGTTCCTCGCCGGGGTATTCGCCCGGTGCGGCCTCGCCGTCGACGGCGTGGTCGTGCCCGGCGTGCGGGACCTCGCTGGTCGGCACGATCTCCAGGGCGCCGGTCTCGACGTTGGTGCCGGAGCCGCTGGTGGTGGTGATGGTGATGCCGTAGTCGCCGTTCTCGCCCCCCTCGTTGGCGGTGGGCAGCGATGGGTCGCTGTTGGTCACGGTGAAGGTGACCGCGCCGGTCGCCCCGGCGGCGAGGTCGGTGTAGCTCTTCGTCGCCGCGTCGGCGGTGAAGCCGGCGGGTAGACCGAGGGTGACGCTGCCGCTCTGCGGGGTCGTGCCGTGGTTGCGCAGGTCGACGCGGACCTGGCGGCTCTTGCCGGAGCCGAGGGTGAGCACCGGCTTGATCAGGGTGTCGAGCTGCGGGTAGCCCTCCGCGCCGGCCCAGTCCCGGAACATCCCGACCTCGGGCAGCGGCTCCAGGGTGCCCCGCACGTCGGCGACCACCCGGACGGCCCGGTCGGTGCGGCCGGCGCCCTGGCCGGTGGTGAGGGTCGCGCCGAGCAGTGACTGCTGGTTGGTGTCGGCATCGGCCGGCACGGTGACGGTGAAGGTGGTGGTGCGTTCCTGGCCCGGGGCGACCGCGCCGCGCAGCGCACCGGAGCCCGTGGCGGTCCAGCCCTCGGGCAGGCGCAGGGCGACCGTCGGCGTGGTCAGCGCCCGCTTCGCGGCCCGTACGTGGGCGGTGACCTCGACGGTCTGACCGGGGGTGAGGTCGAACCGGTCGGCGGTCAGGTGGAACTCGGTGTCCTCGGGGAGACCGCCGTTGACGGCCGGGAGCACCGAGCCGCGCAGGATCGCCTCGGGGGAGGTGTCCGCCGGGTCGTACGGCACCCGGCTGTCGACCAGCGTGTAGAAGTCGCAGCGCTGCTGTGCCGGGTTGGTCGGGGCGGCGGCGGTGTTCGCCCAGCCCTGGGTGACGTAGTCGCGGCGGGCGTCAACCTCGATCTCGGCCCAGGACTTGCCGGTCTTGCTGAGGGTGCCCTCCCAGACGCCGAAGACCTGGTCGGTGGGGACCGTCGGGGTGAAGCTGGTCGCGCAGGCCGGGCCGGCCGACGAACTGCCGGTGCCGCCGGTACGGAGGAACTTCGCCGGCCGGAACGGCGTGAGCCCCTCCTCGCTGAGCTGCTCGGGGAACGCCTTCGGGTCGGCGGCGGCGTGGAACGCCTCGGCGGCGAACCGGGCGGCCTGCTGGTGGTTGCCGTGGTTGCCCGGGGTCGGCGACGGGTTCATGGTCATGACGATCTCGGGCCGGGTCTGCCGGATCACCCGGACGATCTGGGCCAGGGTGTCGTCGTGGCCCCAGATCTGCTCGGACAGGGGCGCGGAGGCGGTGTACCAGAAGTCGACCCGGTCCAGGTTGTAGAGGTTTTCCACCCCGGCCCGGCCGATGGCGGTGCGTTCCTCGCGCTCCCGGATGATGCCCAGCGGCGGGCCCTCCTCCAGGCCGACCGCGTTGCCGCCGCCCTCACCACGGGTGATGGTGACGACGCCGGAGCGGACGCCGAAGTTCTCCTTCCACTGGCCGAGGGTGGCGAGGCTGCCGGCCTCGTCGTCGGGGTGGGCGCTGACGAAGAGCACGTCCAGGTCGACCGCGTCGGTCGGCTTGGCGTCGGTGGTGCCGTCGGGGGCGGCGAGGGCGGCGGGTGCCCCGGAGAGGGCCAGGGCGAGCGCGGTGGGTAACAGGAACGCCTTGAATCGCATGCGGATCCTTCCGCTGGGCGCGGGTCCGGGCAGCGGCCGGCGGCGTCGGGCGCACGGCGGCACCGACGCGGGGTCGCGTTCGGACGGCTGATGGGGGACGGTCGGCGGGAGGCGCGGCAGGGCGCGGTCCACACCGGGGTACGCAGCGGTACGGGCATCCGTACACACTGGAAGGCCTTCGCCGGTGACGCTAGGGACCGGCGAGTCGGCCCGTCAATGCTTTGCAAGGTCTTTCTTTGTTTGCGGAAGAAATAAAGTCGGCCAAGCGGGCCATGATCACCCGGAGCATCCGGCTCGGCCACGCTTGGTCGACATCTCGTCAAGGCTGTGTTTCCCCAGGCAGTGAAGGCTCCCGCCGGGAGTCGAGACCCTTTCGTTACTTGACTCGTTAATTCGTTCGCCGTAGGAAGGAAGTGTGAGTGACGTGGTGACGCCACCGACGAGCCCGGTGAGCCGGGAGCGGGCGAAGGAGATCAAGCGGCTTTCCGTGATCTCCACCGCCCGCCAGGTCCGGGTGCTCTCCCGCGCTGAGCTGACCGAGCTCACCGGGCTGAGTCCGGCCACGCTCACCCCGTTGGTCCGCGAGCTGATCGCCGAGGGCTACCTGATCGAGCGGGGACCCGGGGCGTCCCGGGCCGGTCGTCCCCGGGCGATGCTGGAGTTCAACCCCCGGGCCGAGCTGGTCGCCGCGGTCTCCCTGGAGCCGTCCCGGCTGACCTGCGAGATCGCCGACAGTGACGGCACGGTGGTCGCCCACCGCACCGTCCGGCTCACCGGTGACATCGTCGACACCGTCTGCCGGTCGGTGCCCGAGCTGGCTGGCGACGGCCTGCCGGCGCTGCGCGGGGTGGCCATCGCCGCGCCCGGGATCTCCTCCGGCGGCGCGGTCCGGCTCGCCCCCTCGGTGGGGGTGGTCGAGGGCCGCCCGATAGGGGAGTCGGTGCAGCGGCGGCTCGGGGTGCCGGTGGTCGTGGACAACGACGTCAACCTGATGGCGGCTGGCGAGCACGCCGCCGGGGCCGGCAGCGACGTGGCCGACCTGCTGTTGTTGCACGTCGCCGACGGCATCGGCGCCGGCCTGGTGCTCGACGGGCAGGTCCGCCGGGGCGCGGGCGGCGCGGCCGGCGAGGTCGGCTTCCTGCCGCTGGACCCGACCGACCAGGGCCACGACGGGATCGGTCCGTTCGAGGACCGCTGGTCGGAGAACGCCATCGCCGAGCGGGTGGTCGCGCTGGCCCCCGGCCGGCGGCCGGACACACCGGTGGCCGCCCTGGTCGAGCTGGCCGGGACCGACCGTCGGGCCGCCACCTACCTGGACGAGGTGCTCACCGCCTGGTCCCGGCTGATCGTCTCCTGCGTCTGCGTCGTCGACCCGGGTCGGGTGCTGCTCAGCGGGGCCGCCACCCAGCTCGACGACGCCGCCGTCGACCGGCTCCAGGCGCTGGTCGCCGCCGCCGTGCCCAGCCCGACCGAGGTACGCCGGGCGGTGCTCGGCGACCGGGCGGTGCTGCACGGCGCGGTCAGCTACGCGCTCTCCGCGGCCGCCGCCGGCCTGCCCCACCTGCTTCCCAGTCCCTGACCAGCAGTTCTCCATCACCCCCTTCGGAGGTACCCCATGAGACGTCGACTTCTCCTCGCCGGGGCGCTCGCCGCCGTGCTCGCCGCCGGCACCGCGTGCGGTAGTGGCGGCGGTGACGACGCGGCCGGCGGCGGCGCGACCGCCGAGAAGCTGACCATCTACACGGCCCGCGACAAGAAGGTCTCCGACTACGTGGTGGAGCAGTTCACCGCCAAGTACCCGGAGTACAAGGGCAAGGTCGAGATCCTCAACCTGGGCGCGCAGGAGATCCTGGAGCGGGTCCGGGCGGAGAAGGCCAACCCGCAGGCCGACGTCTGGTGGGGTGGCACCCAGCAGGGACTCTCCGCGGGCGCGTCCGAGGACCTGCTCGCCCCCATCCAGCCGAGCTTCGCCGGCAAGATGGACGCCAAGTACAAGGACGCCGAGGGCCGCTGGTTCGGGGAGATCCTGCTGCCCGAGGTCATCATGTACAACAACAAGGCGCTCACCCCGGAGCAGGCCCCGAAGGACTGGGACGACCTGCTCAAGCCGGAGTGGAAAGACAAGATCATCATCCGGGACGTGGCCGCGTCAGGCACCATGCGGTCGATCTACTCCGCGATGATCGTGCGGCAGTCGCCCGACGGCAGCAACCCGCAGCCCGGCTACGACTGGCTGAAGAAGCTCGACGCCAACACCGGCGCGTACGCCGCCAACCCGACCGACCTGTACCTGAAGCTCTCCCGGCAGCAGGGCACGCTCAGCGCCTGGAACCTCCAGGACGTCCTGCTCCAGGCCAACCAGTCCAACATGCCGTTCGGGTACGTGATGCCGGCCTCCGGCGCGCCGGTGCTGGTCGACGGCCTCGCCGCGGTCAAGGGCGGCAACACCGAGGGTGCGCAGAAGTTCCTCGAGTTCCTTTTCGACGACAAGCTCCGGGGTGACCTGGCCAAGGAGTACTTCCAGATCCCGGCGGTGGAGATCGCCGAGCAGCCGGAGTGGCTGGCCCAGCTCGACCTGAAGCCGCTCGACGTCGACTGGGACGTGATCGGCAAGAACGAGACCGAGTGGATCAACCACTGGAACAGCCAGATCAAGAACAAGGGCTGACCGCGCGGACGCCGGACCGGGGCCGACCCGGTCCGGCGTACCCGCCCGTCAGTGGTGCGCCCGGCTGGGCGGCGTACCGCACGAAGGAGAGGGCCTCATGATCGATGTCACGCTGGAGTCGGTGAGCAAGCGCTTCGCCCGGGGCGGCGACACCGCGGCCGTGGACGACGTCGACATCACCATCGCCGCCGGGGAGTTCTTCACCCTGCTCGGCCCGAGCGGCTGCGGCAAGACCACCACCCTGCGGATGGTGGCCGGGTTCTACTTCCCCACCTCCGGGCGGATCCGCTTCGGCACCGAGGACGTCACCCGCCGGCCGCCGAACAAGCGCGACACCGGCATGGTCTTCCAGAACTACGCGCTCTTCCCGCACATGAGCGTGGCGCAGAACGTCGCGTACGGCCTCAAGATCCGCAAGGTGAACCGGGCCGAGTCCCGGCGGCGGGTCGAGGAGGCGCTCGGCCAGGTGCACCTCGCCGGCTACGGCGACCGGCGCATCGACGAGCTCTCCGGCGGCCAGCAGCAGCGGGTCGCGCTGGCCCGCGCCCTGGTGATCCGGCCGCGCACCCTGCTGCTCGACGAGCCGCTGTCGAACCTCGACGCCAAGCTGCGTGAGGAGACCCGTACCGAGATCCGCCGCATCCAGCAGGAGGCCGGCACCACCGCCATCTACGTCACCCACGACCAGGCCGAGGCGATGGCCATGTCGGACCGGATCGCGGTGATGCAGTCCGGCCGGGTGCAGCAGATCGGCGCGCCGCAGGAGATCTACCACCGGCCGGCGAACGCCTTCGTGGCCCGGTTCATCGGCCGCAGCAACGTGCTCGACCTGCCGGTGGTCGGCGCGGCCGAGCAGACCGTCACGGTCCGGCTGCCCGGCGGCGGCGAGGTCACCGTCGGCGCGCCCACCGGCCACGGGCGGACGGCGGGCGGGACCGCCCTGGTCTCGGTCCGCCCCGAGCACATCGCCCTGACCACGACCACCGACCCGGACGCGCTGCCCGGCCGGGTCACCGAGGTGGAGTTCACCGGCATGGCCACCAACCTGGTGGTCGACCTGGCCGGCGAGCCGGTGCAGGTGGCCGCCGTGGACGTGCCGGCGGGCATCGCCGTCGGTGACCAGGTCGGCCTGCGGCTCAACCGCGACCGGATGTGGGTGGTGCGCCCGTGAGCACCATCCCCGTTACCCCGAGCGCGGCCACCGTCCCACCGGTCACCGAGGACCCGACGCCGCCGCGCGCCCCGCGCCGCCGGCTCGCCGACCGCTTCGGCGGCGGCGCCGGCTCGCGCTGGTTCCCGTACGTGCTGGTCTTCCCGCTGGCGCTGATCCTCTTCGGGTACGTCGTCCAGCCGATGTTCGCCACCTTCGCGGAGAGCGTCGGCGTGAACGGGGTGGCGAACTACACCGCCTTCCTCAGCGGCGACGGGGTGGCCCGGTCCGCCCTGGTCACCTCGCTGATCATCTCGGCGGCGAGCGTGCTGCTCTGCGGGATCGTCGGTGTGGCGATGGCCTTCCTGCTGAAGCGCTTCTCGTTCCCCGGGCGTGGCCTGATCGAGGCGATCATCCTGGTGCCGGCGGCCCTGCCGCCGCTGATCGGGGCGATCTCGTTCCAGTTGCTCTACAGCGAGACCGGCATCCTGCCGCGTGGCCTCCAGCAGCTCTTCGGCGCCGAGAACCCGGTGCTGCCGTTCAGCGGCATCGCGGGCGTGCTGGTGGTGCACACCTTCACCATGTACCCGTACTTCTACCTGGCCACCTCGGCCGCGCTGACTGGGATGGACCCGTCGGTGGAGGAGGCCGCGTACAACCTGGGGGCCGGGCGGGTCCGGGTCTGGCGTACGGTGCTGCTGCCGATGCTCACCCCGGCGCTGGTCTCCGCCTCGCTGCTGGTCTTCATGACCTCGCTGGCGTCGTACACCGCCCCGCTGCTGTTCGGGGTGGACCGGACGATGACCATGCAGATCTACATCAACCGCACCAACGGCGACCTGCCGATGGCCTCCACGTACGCCTCGGTGCTCGGTGTGGTCTCGGTGCTGTTCCTGCTCGGCATGCGCTGGTACGAGGGACGGCGCAGCTACCGCTCCCAGTCCAAGGGCGTGGCCAGCCACCGGCGGGAGATCACCAACCCGTTCGGGCGCTGGGCGGCGCTGGTCGCGTCGCTGCTGGCCACCGCCGTGCTGCTCGCCCCGGTGGCGACCATCGCCCTGGTGGCGTTCTCCGAGGACGGCTCCTGGACCACCGAGGTGATCCCGGCCGCCTACACCACGGCCAACTTCGTCACGATCTTCTCGGACCCGGAGGCGTTCCAGCCGATCCTGAACTCGCTCCAGATGAGCCTGATCGCCACCGTCGGCTGCGTCGTGGTCGGCGTGCTCATCGCGTACGCGGTGCGCCGGCTGGACTTCCGGGGCCGGGGCCTGCTGGACGTGGCGGTCATGCTGGCCTGGGCGCTGCCCGGCACGGTGGTCGCGATCAACCTGATCTCGGCGTTCAGCACCGGCAACGCGTTCAGCTTCGGGCAGGTGCTGATCGGCACCTTCTGGATCATGCCGCTGGCGTACTTCGTCCGGTTCCTGCCGCTGGTGTTCCGCTCCAGCTCGGCCAGCCTGGCCCAGCTCGACCCGTCGCTCGAGGAGGCTGCCCGCAACCTGGGCGCGTCCTGGTGGCGGGCGTTCGGGTCGGTGACCCTGCGGCTGATGCTGCCCGGTGTGCTGGCCGGCGCGCTGCTCGCCTTCGTGCACGGGGTCGGCGAGTTCGTCGCCTCGGTGCTGATCTACACCTCGGACACCGCGCCGATCTCGGTGGAGATCAACAACCGGATGTACTCGTTCGAGGTCGGCACCGCCGCCGCGTACGGCATGCTCCAGGTCGTGCTGATCTTCGTGGTGATGGTGCTCTCCGGCCGGCTGGAGGGCGGCCGGCGCTCCACCCGGGAGGCGGCCCGGTGGACGGCGTGACGACCTGGCCGGCCGGGGGCGGGCTGATCCCCGCCACCCGGATCCCCGGCGGCGAACTGGCCGCGGTCGCCGCGGCAGCCGACTTCGCGGTGCTGCCGGTCGGCGCGGTCGAGTGGCACGGTCCGCACCTGCCGCTCGGCACCGACCTGATCCTCGCCGAGGGCTTCGCCCGCGAGAGCGCCGCCGACGCGTCGGCGGACGTGCCGGCGGGCGACCACGCGCCGGCCGCCGGAAGCGCCACCGGCGGCGCCGGTCCGCGTGGGGTGCTCTTTCCCGCCGTGCCGTACGCGGCCTGCCCCGGACAGACCCGCCCCTGGCCGGGCACCGTGGCGATCCGCCCGGAGATCGCCGTCGGCTACCTCGCCGACGTGATCGAGGGGATCGTGGCGGCCGGCTTCCCCCGACTGCTGATCGTCAACGGGCACGACGCCAACATGTCCACCGTCCGGGCCGCGATGGAGTGGGTCTCCGGGCGGCGTAGGGCCAGCCTGCTGCTGGTCAACTGGTTCCAACTGGTCACCCCGGAGGAGACCACCGCGCTGTACGGGCCGCTGCCGGCGCGCGGGCACGGCGGGGCGTACGAGACCTCCGGTGTGCTCGGCTTCGACCCGGACGCGGTCCGCCTCGGCGCGGTCGACGACCTGCCGCCGAAGCCCAAGCTGCCGGTCCCGCACCCGTACGTGCTCGTGGAGTCCCGGCCCGACCCGTGGCAGGGCTGGTCCGGGCACATCTCGCTGGCCGACGAGACGATCGGCCGACGGGTCCGGGAACTGGCCGGCGGGCGGCTGCGCGAGATCATCGCCGCCTGGGTGGCCGCCGAACCCCCGGCCGCCCCCACCGCCGACCCGCTGCCGGGTCCGGCCCCGGCCGGTGCGCGGCCGGCCGGCACCCCGGCCGACGTGCCCACCGCCGACTCCCGGCTGAATCCGTCCCCCGGGGAGGACTCGTGACCGTCGACCGGGGACTCGACGTCGTCGACTTCCACCTGCACTTCCGCATCGGCACGGACCAGACGATCCGGTGCTGCGAGGACGCCGCCGGCATGCACCCCGGCGGGGAGCACGAGCGGGCCGTCCGGGCCGCCGGCTCCGCCCCGTACGCGGCGCAGTGGCGGCAGGCGTGGGGCTTCCCCGACCCGGAGCCGCCGGCCGAGCGCTGGCAGGACGAGGCGGACCGGTGGGCCGACGAACTGCGGGCGGTGCACGTCCGGCGGGCGGTCTTCGTCACCGGCGGCGGCAACGACACCCTCGCCGACGTCGTCGACCGCCACCCCGACCTGCTGCTCGGCTTCGCCCACCACGACCCGTACGCCCCCGGGGCCGCCGCCGAACTGGAACGCGCGGTGGTCGAACGCGGCCTGCGCGGGCTGAAGCTCTTCGCCCCGCTGCTGCGCGGCCCCCTCGACCACGCCGACCTCGACCCGCTCTGGGGCACCGCCCAGCGGCTCGGCGTGCCGGTGCTGGTCCACATCGGGCACTACGGGAGCGCCGGCGGGCTCTCCCACGGCCGGCACGGTGGCCCGGACGAGCTGGCCCGGATGGCCCGGCGCTTCCCGGAGCTGGCCGTGGTGGTGCCGCACTTCGGCGTCCAGCACGTGCAGGACCTCTTCTTCGCCGCGTGGGGCTGCCCGAACATCCACGTCGACACCTCCGGCTCCAACCAGTGGGTGCGTTGGATGCCGTACAAACTGACCCTGGAGGACCTCTTCCGGCGCTGTTACGAGACCATCGGCCCGCACCGGATCGTGTTCGGCAGCGACTCGTCGTGGTTCCCGCGCGGTTACGTCACCCGCTACCTCGACGACCAGCTCCGCATCTGCCGGGAGCTGGGACTGCCCGACGACCACCTGCGCGCGATCTTCGCCGGGAACGCCGAGCGGCTGCTCGGCCTCGACGACTGACCGGCTGACGTCGGGCGCGGCGAGCGACGCGTCCGGCCTGGAAGGAAGAAGACACCCGTCATGAGCACACCCCCGCTGACCACCTACCAGCGGCACCACCTGCGGCCCACGTACGACCACCACGTCGGGTACCTGTTTCCGGCGATGGTGCGGGCCAGCCAGGCACACGTGGTGATGCTGACCGAGCAGGGGCTCGTCCCCGCCGAACGGGGCGCCCGGCTGCTGCGCGGCCTCGCCGAACTGCGCGCCGACGCCACGCCCGCGCCGGAGTTCGACGGCACCTTCGAGGACACCTACTACCTGCTGGAGAAGCGGCTCGCCGAGGCGTGCGGCATTCCCGCGTCCGAACTGGACGTGCAGATGGCCCGTAGCCGCAACGACCTGGACGCCGGGGTGTTCCGGATGCTCCTACGCGACCAGCTCGTCGGTGTGCTCGACCGGGTGCTCGCCACCGGGGCGACCGTGCTGGACGCCGCGCACCGGTACGCCGACGTGGTGATCACCGGCTACACGCACCGCCGGCCCGCCCAGCCCACCACCATCGGGCACGCCCTCGCCGGGTACGCCGAAGCGCTGGCCGGCGAGGCCGTCGCGTACACCGACCTGATCGACTTGCTCAACACCTCGCCGCTGGGCTCCTGCGCGTTCGCCGGCACCGACCTGGACATCGCCCCCGCCCGGGTGGCCGAGCTGCTCGGCTTCGCCGCCCTGGTCACCAACTCGTACGAGGCGGTGGCCGGGGCCGACCACCTGGTCCGGGTGGGCACGCTCAACGCGCAGGCCCTCGCCACCGGCGCGCGGCTGGCCCGCACCCTGATGGACTGGCTGACCTGGCGCTGGGTGACCACCCCCGGCGACTTCACCCAGGGCAGCAGCATCATGCCGCAGAAGCGCAACCCGGTGGTGCTGGAACACCTGGTCTCGATGGCCGGGGCGACCGCCGCCGACGCCGCCAGCGTGCTCAACAACGTCGGCGCGGCCTGGTGGGAGGACTCCAACAACGCCACCACCGACGTGCAGGTCCGGCTCTGGGAGAGCAACGACCGGACGAACCGGTTCTTCGCCCTGCTCGGCGGCTTCCTCGCCGAGATCGAACCGTTGGCGCCGCCGTCGGCGGAGGAGATCGTCGCCTCCGGGGCGACCACCACCGCCGCCGCGGACGCGTTGACCCGGCACGGCGTGCCGTTCCGGGCCGCCCACTCGGTGGTCGGCCGGCTGGTCCGGGGCGGTGCCCCGGACACCTGGACCGCCGCAGACGTACGCGCGGCGGCCGAGGGGATCGCCGACGGACTCGACGACGCCGCGATCGACGGCCTAATCGCCGCCGCCGTCCGTCCCGAGCGGGTGCTCGACCGGGTCCAGGTCGACGGTCCCGGCGCGAACGCGGTACGGGCCCAGGTGGCGACCCTGCGCGTCGCCTTCGACGGGGTCACCGGCCGGCTCGACGCGGTTCGCGACCGGCTGGCCCGCGCCGACGCGGCCCTCGACGCCGTCGCCGCCGAACGGGCGGCCCGGTGAACGCGCCCGCCCGCGCAATGGGCAGCCGGGTGAGCGCGCCCGCCCGCTCGACCGGTAGGCGCGACCGGTGAGCGTCGGACTGACCGGCCGGGCGGCCCAGCCCGCGCCGGTGGCCGGTGACCGGCCGGTGCTGCTCGGCATCGACTTCGGCGGCACCAAGATGGCGGTCGGGGTGGCCGACGGGCAGGGCCGGCTGCTGGTCCGCGAACGGGTCCCCACGCACGCCGAACAGGGCGCCCCGCAGGCACTGGACCGGGCGCTGGCGTTGGCCGCGAAACTGCTGGGGCAGGTCGGCGCTCCGGTCGCGGCGGCCGGCGTGGCCTCGCCCGGCGTGGTCCGGCCGGACGGCATCGACCTGGCCCCGAACGTGCCCGGTTGGGACCGGCTGCGGCTGGCCGACGCGGTCCGTGACCGGTTCGGGGTGACCGCCGTCGCGGTGGACAACGACCTGAACGCCGCCGCCCTGGCCGAGGTACGCCTCGGCGCGCTGCGCGACGCCGACCCCGGGCTGGTGGTCGGCCTCGGCACCGGCGTCGCGGCGGCGGTCACCGTGGGCGGCCGGGTCGTCGCCGGCCACCGGGGCGCGGCCGGCGAGATCGGGTACGCCGTCGCCGGTGGACCCTGGCCGGGCACCATGCTGGAACTCGACTTCTCCGGCCGGGCGCTGGACCGGCTCGCCGACGAACTGGGCGTACCGGGCGGCGCGGCCGGGCTGGCCACCGCGGCCGCGCGTCCCGGCCCGGCCCGGGACGCGCTCACCGCCCGGGTCGACGAGTTCGCCCGGCACCTGGTCACCTGCTGCCTGCTGCTGGACCCGCAGCGGGTGGTGCTGGTGGGCGGGGTGGCCGGCAGCGACCTGATCCGGGGCCTGCTGACCGAACGGCTCGGCGCGGTGCTGCCGTACCGGCCGGAGGTGGTGCTCTCCCGGTTCGCCGACGACGCCGCCCTGCACGGCGCGGTGATCCTCGCCCACGAGGCGATCCCCGCGTCCCGCTGACCGCCTCCGGATGCCGACGGGGGCGTCGGCATCCGGAGACCGGACCGGTCAGTGGGAGGCACCGGGCGCACCGGTCAACGTGCCAGCTTGTCCGACCAGCCGAGCAGGACGGCAAGCCCGCCGACCAGCAACAGCGGCACCCCGAGCAGGTACGCGACACGTCCCGGAGACCATCCCCAGTCCACCGTCTCGTCGGGGTCGCCGTTCGCGGCGCCGATCGAGCGGACGAGATCCTCGACCTGCCGCCGGTCGGCGTCGGTGAAACCGTCCGCGTTCGCGCCGAGATGCTCGGCCAGCGCGACCACATGGTCCCGCTCCGCCCGGGTGAAGGGAGAATCCCCCTCGGGCACGGTGCCGAAGCAGATCATGCGCTGACCGGTCTTCGCGTTGATGTTGATGTCGGCCCGGCTGGTGCACTCGTCCCCGCTGCGGACGAAGTTGACCTGGTACTCGCTCCCCGCTCTGAAGCCGTCGACCAGCCCGTACGCCGTCAGGACCATGCCCAGGGCGAGCGCGACCGGCCAGATACGTCCTCTCATGGCCCCATTGTCCAGCTTGGATGGGGATCCGGCCAGAGTCGTGGCGGGCGGGAGCGCGGTCAGCGGGTGGCGCGTAGGGCCTCGATCAGCCACTCCACCGCCGGCACCATCGGCGGGAACGGTGGCCGACGGTTCAGCACCCCGACCAGCTCCCAGTACCGCTCCACCCGTCGGTCGGTGAAGGTGGCCATCCGGTCGGCCAGCGCGACCCGATCCTGAGCGGAGAGCGCCGGGTCGATGATCCGGTCGACAACCTCCCGGGCGGTGGGGGAGTCCGGGGCGATCCCGGCGGCGAGGGCGTCCCGGGCCGGCGTCGCGTCGGGCATCGGCTCCGGCGGGGTGTCCCCGCCGGACGCCCCGGCCACCGCCATCTCCCGGGTCCGCTGGCGGAACGCCGGGTCGGCGACCAGTTCGGCCAGCTCCACCCAGGCGTCCACCTCCTCGTCGGTGGGATTGTCGGGCAGGTCCGCCGGGACCGCGCACCGCATCGCCGAGGCGATACCGCCGGCGGGGGAGTCCGGGTCGACGCCGATGAACACCTCCGCCACGAAGTCGTCGATGATCTGCTGCCGCTCCCGGGCGGAGAGGCGGGCCAGGTCGTGCATGAGTCTCAACTCCTCGGTCGTGCTTCCGCGACGGACGACCGACCGCAGCACCGCCCGACGCAGCCGCAGCGTCCGGATCTCGGCGTCCAGCGCCCGGACGTGCGCCCGTGCCACGTCCGTGACGCCGGCCTGCCGGTCCAGGATCCGCCGGGCGTCGTCCAGGCCGACACCCAGGTCACGCAGGGTCCGCAGCAGCTCCAACCGGGCCACAGCGGCGGCGTCGTAGAGGCGGTACCCGCCACCGGACCGGGCGGTCGGCGGCAGCAGCCCCTCGTCCGACCAGAACCGGATGGTGCGTACGGTCAGGCCGGTGCGATCGGAGAGCTGTCCGATGGTGAACAGCTCGGTTCGGTCGTCCACGGCCAACAGCGTGCACCCTCCAGCGGCTGGAGACTCAAGTCGTCAGGCGGGCGGGCGGTGGGCGCGCAGCATCAGGGATACCCCGGGCAGCCCCTTCACCGGCAGGTACCGTTCGGCGGCGACGACCGCCTGGAGCCCGAGGTTGACCACAGCGGGCAGGTCGCCCAGGTCGCTGCCGGTGGAGGTACGCCGGCGCCACGCGGCGACCGGCCGCAGCAGTACGTTCCAGCTCCACAGCTCGTCGACGACCAGTCCGGCCTTCTCCACCGTCGCCCGCAGCGACTCCCGGTCGTAGCGGCGGACGTGCCCGACCGCCACGTCGTGCGCCGACCAGAGCCGCATGTCGCACGGTACGGCGATCAGCGCCGTACCGCCCGGCCGCAGCGTGCGGCGGATCTCGGCGGCGGCGAGATGATCCTCGTCGACGTGTTCGAGGATGTCGAAGGCGACCACCAGGTCCAGTCCGGCCGAGGCGACCGGCAGGCGCCGGGCGTCGGCCCGGATCACGTTCAGCCCGCGTTCCCGGGCCACCTCCGCGCCCTCCACGCTGAACTCCAGCGCCACCGGCTGCCAGCCGTACGCCCGCAGCACGCGGGTGTTGCCGCCGCCGGCCGCGCCGACGTCCAACGCCCGGCCGGGGCGCTGACCCGAGGCCGCGAGCCGGCGCAGCGCCCGCCCCAGCAGCGTCCGACGCTCGCGGTACCACCAGTGGGTGTCCTCGAGCGCGGCGAGCTTGCGGATCTCGGTCGCTTCCACGCGTACTCCTCGTAGTCCGGGCGCCCTCACCCTATCCAGCCCGCCCTGCGCCAGGGCTGCCCCCGCCAGGCCCGTCCCCGCCAGGGCCCTCCCCGCGCGGGGCCCTCCCCGCGCGGGGCCCTCCCCGCGTCCCCGGCCCGATGATCGACACGACATGCGGCATGTTGGGGTGTTTCGGTCCTCGGAGACCCCAACATGCCGCAAGAGGAGTGGATCATCGGGCCGGTGGCCGGGGTGGGCCAGGTGCGGGCCGGGGCGGGTCGGGCGCGCGGGCCAGGCACGCGGGTCGGGGGCGGGGCGGGTCAGAGGCGCGGGGCGGGTCAGGGGGCGCGGGGCCGGGGGCGCGGGGCCGGGAGGCGGGGCGGGGTGAGGCCCCGGTCAGGTTCCGGTCAGGTCTGGGGCGGCGGTGTGGCGTCGGCCGTGCCGGCGCGCGTGCCGTCAGGGTCGGCCAGGACGCCTGGGGGGACCAGCCTGTCCCGCGCGTTCTTCCAGGGTTTCACCCAGGTCATGTGCTCGGGTACGAGGGCTTCGCCGCAGGCGCTGCACACCTCCCCGTGCGTGGTCTCGTTGCCGCACGTCTGATGGATCATGGCCATGTGCCCGCCGTCCGCCGGCATCGGTGTGTGCCGTTCGCCCCACAGCGCGAGCTGTTGCAGCACCGGTAGCAGTTCTGCCGCCGCCTCGGTGGCCGCGTACCCCTGACGGGTACGTCCGCCGCTGTCGTAGTCGACGCGTACCAGCAGGCCGGCGTCGACCATGGCATGCAGTCGGCGGCTGAGCACCGCCTCCGAGATGCCGAGACTCTGACGCAACGAGTCGAACTTGCCCCGGCCGTGCAGCACGTCGCGGATGATCAGCAGCACCCATCCGTCCCCGAGCACATCGAGTGAGCGGCGGATCGGGCACAGGTCGTCGGACCAGTCGGATCGTAGCGGCATCGCCTTTTCGGTCACCTCACGTCTCGGGTACGGTGATCACCAGGATATAACTTCGCTCAAGAAAGCCAGCACTCATGTCACCACGATCCGCTGAGCGCGCCCGTACACCCCGTCGGTCACGTATCCACCCGGCCTGGTGGGTCGCGGTCGTCGCGTTCCTGGCGTTGCTGGGGGCCGCCGGCTTCCGCGGCGCGCCGGGCGCGTTGCTGGTGCCGCTGCACCACGAGTTCGGCTGGTCGACGAGCGTGATGTCGCTGGCCGTGAGCATCAACCTGGTGCTCTACGGGCTCGTCGCACCCTTCGCCGCCGCGCTGATGGACCGCCTCGGCATGCGCCAGGTGGTCTCGGGCGCCCTGTCGCTCGTGGCGCTCGGCGCGGGCGGCAGCGTCCTGATGACGGCCTCGTGGCAGCTACTGGTCTTCTGGGGCCTGCTGATCGGCACCGGCACCGGAGCGATGGCGCTGGTGTTCGCGGCGACCATCGCCAACCGGTGGTTCGTCGCACGTCGCGGCCTCGTGATGGGTGTGCTGACCGCCGGGGCGGCGACCGGTCAGTTGGTGATCCTGCCGCCGGTGGCCGCCCTGGCCGAGAGTGTGGGGTGGCGGGCGGCGTCGCTGGTCATCGCCGGGTCGGCGCTTGTCGCCGTACCGCTGGTGTGGTGGATCATCCGCGACCACCCCGAGGACCGTGGTGTGCTGCCGTACGGCGCTGATCCGCAGCGTTACAGCGCGCCACCGCGTGCGGTGGGCGGTGCCTTCCGGCGTGCCGTCGAGGGGCTGGCCTTCGCGGCCCGGCACCGCGCGTTCTGGGCGCTGGCGGTCGCCTTCGCGATCTGCGGCGCGACCACGAACGGGCTCGTCGGCATCCACTTCATCCCCTCCGCCCACGACCACGGCATGCCCGCCACCACCGCGGCGGGTCTGCTGGCGGCGGTGGGCGTCTTCGACATCGCCGGCACCATCGCGTCCGGTTGGCTGACCGACAAGTTCGACCCGCGCAAGCTCCTGGTCGCGTACTACGCCTTCCGAGGGGTGGGCCTGCTCGTACTGCCCTGGCTGTTGGCGGACCAGGTGCCCCCGAGCATGATCCTGTTCGTGGTCGTCTACGGCCTCGACTGGGTGGCCACCGTCCCGCCCACGGCGACGCTGTGCCGCACGATCTTCGGCGCGCGCGGCACCATCGTGTTCGGCTGGGTCTTCACCGCCCATCAGCTCGGTGCGGCCGCCGCGGCGTTCGGCGCCGGCGTCGTCCGGGACGTCTTCGATACCTACACCTATGCCTGGTGGGGTGGGGCAGCGCTGTGTGTCGTGGCCGCCGCGCTGTCGATCGTCGCCCGGGAGTCCCGCCGCGACAGGCGGAGCGCCCCAGACGTCGCCCGGAGCCCAGTCACCGTGCGTTGAACCGCTTGGCCCCGCTACCCGCTCCCCGTCGTCGCAGATCTTGGACAGTTACCGTCGCGATTGGACGGTAACTGTCCAAGAATCAGCCGGGATCCGCCGCGACGCCGCAACGCCGCGACGGGGATGGCGGAGGACCGGCCAGTCCGCCAGCCCTGCGGTGTGCAGGAACCCCATCCAGGAAAAGCCGCTCACCAGTCAGCTGCCGGCGATACGCTCCGAGGCGTAAAGGGGGCGATTATGGGCATTCAGGGCAAAGTGGCGGTCGTTACGGGAGCGGGTCGGGGGATCGGCCGGGCGATCGCCCTGCGGTTGGCGGACGACGGTGCCGACGTGGCCGTGAACGACGTCCGGGCCGAGGGCGCCGAGAAGGTGGCCGAGGAGATCCGGGCCCGAGGTCGACGGGCCGTCGCGGTGCCGGCCGACGTCAGCGACCGGGACGCCGTCTTCGGCATGGTGGCGAAGGTCGCCGACGACCTCGGCCGGGTCGACATCATGGTCTCCAACGCCGGCATGGCCCAGATCAAGCCGCTGACCGAGGTGACACCCCAGGAACTGGAACCCCTGTTCCGGCTGAACGTCTTCGGCGTCCTCTACTGCCTACAGGCCGCCGTGGCGCAGATGCAGAAGCAGGGCGGGGGCGGAAAGATCATCAACGCCGCCTCGATCGCCGGGCACGACGCGTTCGACTACCTCGGCGCGTACTCGGCGACGAAGTTCGCGGTGAACGGGTTCACCCAGGCTGCGGCGAAGGAACTGGCGCAGTTCGGCATCACGGTCAACGCCTACTGTCCCGGGATCGTCGGCACCGACATGTGGGATGCCATCGACCAGAAGCTCAGCGGCTACCTCGGCCTGAAGCAGGGCGAGGCGCTCAAGAAGTACGCGGGCGGAATCCCCCTCGGCCGGGTCGAGACCCCGGAGGACGTCGCTGCCTTCGTCTCCTACCTGGCCAGCCCCGACTCGGACTACATGACCGGCCAGTCCGTCATGATCGACGGCGGCCTCGTCATGCGCTGACCCTGGGCGGCGTCGCGCGCCGTCCGGCCCGCGACGCCGCCCGGCCCACTTAGGCGAACGTGTACGGCGTCAGGTACTCCGGCAGCAGGATCCGGGTACGCGGCGCGACCCGGCGTACGTCGGCGAGGAACGCGTCGAGCCGCTGCTGGTCGTTCCCGGTGACCGGGGGCGGGTTCGTCAGCTCCGTCTCGAAGTTGTCCCAGTGCACCGGCACCACGGTGGCCGGCCAGTCGAGCGCGGCCAGCAGGCGCGGCACGTACTCGTGGGTGGAGTCGGTGTTCGGCACCGCGATCATCGCGACGTCGGGGGCCAGGCCGGCGAGGTTGCGCTCGGCGAAGTCGCTCGCGCCCATGAAGAACACCGACGGCCCCCCGCGCGGGGTCACCTGGAACGCGAGCGTGTCGCCCTCCGGCAGGTCGGCGATCGTCGCCGGCTTGGCCGGGACGGTGGGGCGGACGCCGGGGAAGGCCATCGAGTACGAGCCGTTGCGGCTGTGCAGCGACGACACCACCTCGACGGTGTAGTCGCCGAAGTCGAGCACCTCGCCGCCCTTCACCGGGCTGAGCTGGGCGGTGGGCAGGCCGTAGGCCAACCCGAGGTGGTACGCGGTCAGCGTGCCGAACACCCGGGCGCCGGACTGCGCCGCGATGTGCGGTACGTCGTTGTAGTGGTCCCAGTGGGTGTGGGTGACCAGGATCGTCTGCGGAGTGCCGGGGTGGTCCGCGATCCGCGAGACGTCGACGGTCAACGGGGTCGCTGGGTTGAACGGCGGGTTGAACAGCCCGGTGTCGAAGCGGCTGAGGTACGGATCCACCAGCACGGTCCGCGCGCCGATGTCGATCCGCCAGCCGGAGGTGCCCAGCCAGCGGAACGTGGCGGCGGGACCGCTCGTCTCGCGGGGCCGCGTGGCCGGCGCGGCGGAGACGGCGGAGGGGGTCGCTGCGGTGGTGGCGACGGTGGCCACGGCCGCGCTGGCGGCGGTGCCCAGGAACCGTCGGCGGCCGAGTCGGGAATCGGTCATGGCTGGCAGCGAAGCACCGCCCGACGCGGCGCGTCCAAGACGATCCGGTCGCAGGTGCCATATCGGGTCGCGTATCGGCCCTGCCCAGCGGGGCTCGGCCGAGTGCCGGCTGAGGTATTGCTCACGTCGTGGGAGCCCATCTCGCGGGGCAGGCAGGTCGCGGCTCAGGCCGCGCGCAGGGCCTCGACCGCGGTCCGGGCCGCCTCACCCATGGCGAGGTCGACGTCGATCCGGCGGGCGGTCAACCGCTGGGTCTGCGCGAAGACCGCGACCGCGTACCGGCCGCCGTCCGGGTACTCCACCACGCCGGCTTCGATGTGCAGACCGGGCAGCGTGCCGGTCTTGCCGGCCACCCGTACGTCGGGCGGGAAACCGGACGCGAGCCGGGTCCAGAACATCTGCCGGGCCATCAGCTCCCGCACCATCGCGCAGGCGGTGGCCGGGCCGGCCTCGTTCCGCCAGATCAGGGTCAGCAGCCGGGTGATCTCCCGGGCGGTACTGGAGGTGGTGTGCGCGGGATCGAAGACCCGCAGGGCCCGTACCCGATCCTCGGGCAGGGTGGCGAAGATCCGGGCGAACTCGCCGGCGTCCCGCGCCCCCACGTCGGCGAACATCGACTCCAGCACCTGGCGCGGCCCGCCGACCACCCGGGTACGGGCGAGCCCCAACTCGGCGGCGAGCAGCGGTACCACGTCCGGGCCGACGCGGCGCATCAGCAGGTCGGCGGCCGTGTTGTCACTGACCGACATGGTCAGGTACGCCAGGTCGCGCAGGGACAGCTCCACGTCGTCGGCGCAGCCGGCCGTACCCCAGCCACCCAGCCGGTCCTCGGCGCGTACGAGCACCCGCTCGGTGGGGTCGACCTGCCCGGCCACTGCCTGCCGGGCGAACTCCAGCACGAGCAGGATCTTGAACACGGACGCGATCACGACCTGCTCGTCCGCGCGGATTCCGACCTCCCGGCCGCTGTCCACGTCGACCACGTGCAGGCGGGCCTCGACGCCCACCCTCTCGAAGATGTCCCCAGCCGGCATCCCGCCACGGTAGCGGGCAGCCGGTCGCCTATCGTCGGGGCGTGGATCTCCTCCGGCACCTGCGCCACTTCGCGGTGGCGGCGGAGGAACTGCACTTCGGCCGGGCCGCCGAACTGCTCGGCATCGCCCAGCCCCCGCTCAGCCAGTCGATCCAACGGCTGGAACGGGAGTTGGGCGTCGACCTGTTCGACCGCTCCCGGCGTCAGGTCGCACTCACCGCCGCCGGCCGGCTGCTCCGCGACGAGGCGCGCGGCCTCCTCGCCGGCGAGGAGCGCATGCGCGCGCTCATGCACCTGGTGCGCGACGGCAAGCTGGGTACGCTGCGCGCCGGGGTACCCCCGGAGACGCCCGCCGTCACGCTCCAGGCCCTCCTGCGCCACCTCGCCGAGCAGGTGCCCGGACTCGACGTCGACCTTCAGGAGCTGACCACCGGCGAACAGTTGCGGATGCTCGCCGACGCCCGGCTCGACGTCGGCCTGGTCCACCACCCGGTCGACGCCCCCGACCTGCGATTCGGCCCGACGGTACGGGTACCGCTCGGGGTGCTCCTGCCGCGTGGGTCACCGCTGGCCCGGCTGCCGGAACTGGCGCTGGCGGACCTCGCTGGTCACGGCCTCGTCCTGCCGCCACGGGTCACCGCCTCGGGCTGGCACGACCACGTCCTCGACGTGTGCCGACAGCACGGCTTCACGCCGGCGCGGATCCGGCACGCGCGGAACCCGGAGTTCCTGCTGGGACTGGTGCTCGCCGGCCACGGCGTGGCGTTCCAACCGGAAAGCGTCGCCCGCCGGGAGCCGCGGGTGGTCTGG
Source organism: Micromonospora pallida (assembly GCF_900090325.1). NCBI lineage: Bacteria > Bacillati > Actinomycetota > Actinomycetes > Micromonosporales > Micromonosporaceae > Micromonospora > Micromonospora pallida. The sequence continues at coordinate 128,805 of NZ_FMHW01000002.1, forward strand.
CGTCCCGTCACCGGTCGTCCGCTGCGTACGACCATGTCCGCTGCCTGGCCGGCCCAGTCGCCGCACCCGGCGGCGGAGCGGTTCGCGGAGGTCGCCGCGGCGACCCTGGACGAGGGAGCCCCGGAGCCGTTGGCCGTTCCGCAGGCGGAGGCGGCGCGGCCCTGGAGCGTCGTGTTCGCCCCGTCCGCGACCGGCACCGGCTGGTGAGATCCGGCACGGGCCAGTGAACCGGCACCGGCGAGTCAACCCGGTCCCGGACACCCTCGGCCTCGGTGCGGTGCCGGGCGTGCGCAGGGGCCCGCTGCCTCGGCACACCGGCCGGTGACAGGGGCCCCTGCGCGCAGACCGCGGGGGACGGACGCCGGTCGTACGTACGACGGTGGCGGTCCCGTCCCCCGGGCGGAGCGGCGGTCTCAGGCGCGCGTGAAGACGAGCGCCACGTTGTGTCCGCCGAAGCCGAACGAGTTGTTCAGCGCGGCGGGGATCTCCAGGTGGCGTGCCTTGTTGGCGGCCACCTCGAGGTCGAGACCGTCGTCCGGGTCGTCCAGGTTGATGGTCGGCGGCACGACGCTGTCGCGGATCGCCAGGATGGTGGCGATCGACTCCAGCGCGCCGGCCGCACCGAGCAGGTGCCCGGTCATCGACTTGGTCGCGGTCACCACGGGGTGGTCACCGAGCGCCTTGTGCAGGGCCACGACCTCGGCCAGGTCCCCGACCGGCGTGGACGTGGCGTGCGCGTTGACGTGGACGATGTCCTGCCGGGCCACGTCCGCGTCGGCGATCGCCTTCGTGATGGCCCGGATCGCGCCCGCCCCCTCCGGGTGCGGCTGGACGATGTCGTACCCGTCACTGGTGATGCCGGCCCCGGCGAGCCGGGCGTAGACCCGCGCGCCCCGGGCCGCGGCGTGGTCGGCGCGTTCCAGCACCACCACCCCGGAGCCCTCGCCGAGGACGAAGCCGTCGCGGCCCTTGTCCCATGGCCGGGAGGCGCGTTCCGGATCGTCGTTGCGGGTGGACATCGCCCGCATGGAGGCGAAACCGGCCATCGGCAGCGGGTGGATGACCGCCTCGGTGCCGCCGGCCACCACCACGTCGGCCCGGCCGGCGCGGATCATGTCCAAGCCGAGCGCGATCGCCTCCGCGCCGGTGGCGCAGGCGCTGGCGACCGCGTGGACGCCCGCCTGGGCGCCCAGCTCCAGCCCCACCCAGGCGGCGGGGCCGTTCGGCATGAGCATCGGCACGGTGTGCGGGGAGACCCGGCGGGGACCGGAGGCCTCCAGGATGTCGTCCTGGTTGAGCAGCGTCACCGCACCGCCGATGCCGGAGCCGATGCTCACCCCCAGCCGCTCCGGGTCGAGCCCGGAGTCGGCCAGGCCGGCGTCCGCCCAGGCCTGGTGCGCGGCGATCAGGGCGATCGCCTCGGACCGGTCGAGCCGGCGCAGCTTCACCCTGTCCAGCAGCCCGGACGGGTCCACCGCGAGCTGCGCGGCGATCCGGACCGGGAGCTGGCCGGCCCACTCCAGGGTGAGCGCACTCACCCCGGAGCGGCCGGCGAGCATGGCGTCCCAGGTCGACGTGACGTCCCCGCCCAGCGGGGTCGTCGCGCCGAGCCCGGTGACGACGACGTCGGTGCGACTCATGATCAGGACTGCGCCTCGATGTAGGTGACCGCGTCGCCGACGGTCTTCAGGTTCTGCACCTCGTTGTCCGGGATCTTGACGCCGAACTTCTCCTCCGCCGCCACCACGACCTCGACCATGGAGAGCGAGTCGACGTCGAGGTCGTCGGTGAACGACTTCTCCTCGGCGACCTCGTCCTTGTTCACCCCGGCCACCTCGTCGAGGATCTCGGCGAGTCCGGCGGTGATCTCTTCACGGGTCATTGCGCTGTGTTTCCTCTCATAAAGGGTTGTACGCACCCGGCGGCGGTACGGCCGGGCGGGAACGGCGTGGCGGAACCACGCCGGACATCAGCGGTCGGCGCGGATCCGCGTCGACCTCAGGGGCGGCGGCGCGGGCGGACCCGCGCCGGGACATCAGGGGACATCAGTGCGGGCGGACCCGCGCCGACATCGGGGGCACCCGCGCGGACGGATCCGCGCCGGGGCCTCAGGGGCAGCGGACGACCTGGCCGGCGTAGGTCAGGCCACCACCGAACCCGAACAGCAGCACCGGTGCGCCGGAGGGCACCTCCCGCCGTTCGACCAGCTTGGAGAGGGCCATCGGCACGCTCGCCGCCGAGGTGTTGCCGGACTCGACGATGTCCTTGGCGATGACAGCGTCCGGGATGCCGAGCCGGCGGGCGATGCCGTCGATGATCCGGCCGTTGGCCTGGTGCGGCACGAACGCGGCCAGTTCCTCCGGACGCACACCGGCCCGCTCGCAGGCCTGGAGGGCCAGCGGGGCCAGCTCGGTGGTGGCCCAGCGGAAGACCGCCTGCCCCTCCTGCTGGATGTACGGCCGCCAGCCCTCGATCCGGACCGCGTCGCTCTTCTCCGGGACCGAGCCCCACACTACCGGGCCGACCCCGGTCGGCTCGTCCTCGGCGGTGGCCGTGACCACCGCCGCGCCCGCCCCGTCGCCGAAGATGATGCAGGTCGAGCGGTCGGTCCAGTCGATGAAGTCGGAGAGCTTCTCCGCACCGATGACCAGCGCGTTGCGGGAGGCCCCGGCCCGGATGGCGTGGTCGACGGTGCCTAGCGCGTACGCGAAGCCCGAGCAGGCGGTGTTCAGGTCGAACGCGCCCGGCGCGTTGATGCCCAGCTTGGCGGCGACCCGGCAGGCGACGTTCGGGCTACGGTCGACCGAGGTGCAGGTGGCCACCACCACGAGGTCGATGTCGGCGGCGGTCAGCCCGGAGTTGGCCAGCGCCTTGTCCGCGGCGGCGGCGGCCATGTCGGCCACCGTCTCACCGTCGGCGATCCGCCGGCTGGCGATGCCCACCCGGTCCCGGATCCACTCGTCGTTGGTCTCCACGAGCTGGGCGATCTCGTCGTTGGTCACCACCCGCGAGGGCTGGTAGTGGCCGAGGGAAATGATCCGGCTTCCGCTCACAGCTAGTGTCCTCCGATCGAGCCGTGCCGGGCGATCAGGTCGCGGGCGGCCGGCAGGTCTGCCGGGGTGTTCAGGGTGACGATCTCCGGCAGCGCGTCGGAGCCCTTGTACTCCCGCTTGATGAGGTTGCTCAGGGTGCCGGCCGGGGGCAGCTCGATCACGCCGGTCACTCCGAGGTCGACCAGGGTCGCCATGCAGAGGTCCCAGCGGACCGGGGCGGTGACCTGCCGGACGAGGCGCTGCACCATCTCCCGGCCGTGCGGCACGGCGGTGCCGTCGAGGTTGGACAGCAGGATCCGGGCCGGGTCCTGGACGGTGATCCCGGCGGCGACGGCGGTGAGCGCGGCCTCGGCCGGGGCCATGTACGGGGTGTGGAACGCCCCGGCCACCTTCAGCCGCATGATCCGGGCGCCGGCCGGCGGTTCGGCGGCGAGCTTGTCGATCCCCTCGGTGGAGCCGGCGGCGACCACCTGGCCGGTGGCGTTCCGGTTAGCCGGGTGCAGCCCGTGCTTCTCGACGACGGCGAGCACCTCGTCGGCGTCTCCGCCGAGCACGGCCGCCATGCTGGTCGGCTCCAGCGCGCAGGCCGCTGCCATCTCCCGACCGCGCACGCCGGCCAGGGCGATTGCGGCCTCGGCGGAGAGCGCCCCGGCCAGCGCGGTGGCACCCAGTTCGCCGACGCTGTGGCCGGCGGTGAGCCCGACGTCCCCCATCGGCAGGTGTTCTGCGGCGAGCAGGGACGCCGCGACCAGCAGCGGTTGGGTGCGGGCGGTGTCCTTGATCTCGTCCGCGTCGGCGGCGGTGCCCAGGTGCAGCAGGTCGACACCGGCCAGCGCCGACCACCACCGGAGCCGTGTCTCGGTGCCGGTGAGGTCGAGCCACGGGGTCAGGAAGCCGGGTTTCTGCGAACCCTGGCCGGGAGAGAGTACGGCGAGCACGTCTATGACTGTGGCTGAATCTTGGCGGTGGTGCGTTGTCGACAGGTACCAAACCACACTAGAACCTTTGTGGGGATCCTACAAAAGATCACCGTCAGCGTTCGTCCCCGCGCCCACCGCTCAACGGTGCGGGCAGTACCGGCGTGACCGGGTCCAACCGGCCGACGGTCAGCGCCACCTGGAGGGCGAAAGCGTCCCGGGGGACCAACGGGGACAGACCGCTCACCTCGGCGATCCGGCGCAGTCGGTACCGCACCGTGTTCGGATGCACGAAGAGGGCCCGGGCGGTGCTCTCCAACACCCCACCGGCGGCGAAGAACGCGTCCAGGGTCTCCAGCAGCTCACCCCCGGACCGGACCAGGGTGGCGTAGTAGTCCTGCCGCAACCGCCGACGGGCCTCGGCATCCCCGGCCAGCGCCCGCTCCGGCAGCAGGGCGGCGGCCTCCACCGGACGCGGCGCGGCCGGCCAGGCCGGGGCCGCCCGGTACCCGGCCAGCGCCGACCGCGCGGACTCGGTCGCCTCGTCCAGGCTCGGTACGGCCGGACCGACCACCACCGGCCCCTCACCGAACGCCGGCAGCAGCTTCTCGGTGGCGGCCAGCGGGTCGGGTGCGCCGCCCAGCACCACCACCAACCGGTCGCCGTGCACCCCGCCGATCACCCCGACCCGGATCCGGCGGGCCAGCCGGTAGACGGTGTGCAGCACCGCGGCCACCTCGCCGCCCGGCGAGCGTCCCACCGCCACCGCCACCGGCGGCGCGTCCGCCCAGCCCAGCGCGGCGGCCCGGCTGGCCAGCACGTCCGAGGAGTCACCGCGCAGTAGCGCGTCCACCAACAGGGCCTGGAGCCGGGCGTCCCAGGAACCCCGCACCTCGGCGGCCCGCGCGTACGCCCGCGCGGAGGCGAAGGCGATCTCCCGGGAGAAGCGCAGTACGACCTCCCGCAGTTGCTGTTCCTCGCCCTCGGCGGCCAGGTGCGGGACCTGCTCCTCGACCACGTCGATGGTCACCTTGATCAGCGCGACGGTCTGCTGGAGGCTGATCGACTGGGCGAGGGCCTGCGGGGCGATGGCGAAGACCTCGTCGGAGACCTCCTGGGTGCTGTCCGCCCGCCCGCCGCCGTCGCGCAGCCACTGCACCAGCGACCGGACGCCGGCCTGGGCGACCAGCATCACCCAGGACCGCTGGTCGGCCGGGAGCGCCCGGAACCAGGGCAGGGTCTCGTCCATCCGGGCCACGCTCGCCGTGGCCAGGGCCCCCGCCGCGCGTTCGATCCGACGCAGCGTGGCGGCCAGTTGCGTACCCCCCGGCTCGGTCACCGCCCTAGCCTGACACGCACACCGTCGGGCACCCAGCCCGAGCCCCACGACGTGCCATGATTGGCGATGATCGCGCGCCCGTCGCTCCCCGTACCGCTGTTCGCCCTGGCCGCCCTGCTCGCGCTGGCGGTTCCGGTCCTCACCGACTGGGCGCCGCTGGACCGCGCCGACCACGCGCTCAGCGAGGCGTTCCGGGCGTACGGCCAGCCGCGTCCCGACCTCGTCTCGGCGCTGCGGATCCTCACCGACGTGGCCGCCACCGTCCCGTTCATGGCCGCCGGTCTGCTCGCCGCGATCCTGCTGGCCGTCCGGTGCGACCGCCCGGCGGCGGTGTTCTGCGCCACGGTGACCGTGACCGTGCCGGTGCTCTGGGGACTGGCCCACTGGTTGCTGTACAACCCCCGCCCGCTGGACGGCTTCGTCGTCGTCACCAGCAACGGCTTCCCGAGCGGGCACACCAGCAACGCGGTCGCCGCGGCGCTGGCCGTCGTGCTGCTCACCTGGCCCCGGCTGGCCCGGACCGGGCGGCTCGTGGTGGTGTCGGTGGCCACGGCGTTCGCGCTGTTCGTCAGCCTGACCCGGGTGGCGCTGCTGGCCCACTGGCCCACGGACGTCCTCGGCGGCTGGCTGCTGGCGCTGACCGTCGTGCCGCTCGCCGCGTACGCTGCCCGAGGCCGGATCCCCGCCCGGACCTGACCGTCACGCCGCTCGCCGCGGCCGGCCTGACCTGAGGGTCGCGCCGCTCGCTGCGCCGGGCCGGATCCCCGCCCGGACCTGACGCTCGTGCCGTTCGTCGCGCGTACGCTACGACCCGGCCGGCCCTCGGCCCGGACCGGCTGACCGTCCCATCGGATCGACCACCGTGCTTGTCCAGCCGCCGGCCGCTGCCATCCGACCGCCTGGCGACGGAGTTACGCATGCGACGTACCGCTGGACGCGCCCGGCCAGTACGGTGACAGGGCAAGGTGCGGCGCGTGGAACTTCCACGGACGCGACCGCGCGGCACCGGACACCATCCGGCGGCGGCGCGACGAGGGGTCACGGCGAGCGTGAGGAGACCGGACATGGCGCACGGGGAGGCCGAGCACGGCTGCGCCCAGGGCGACGCCTGCCGGCCGGGCCACCACGACCACCAGGGGTCCGGCAAGCACCACACCCACCGGCGGTCGTCGATGGGAATACCGCCGGTGACCGAGCCGGTCAGCCGACCCGCCGAGGAGGACCCACCGGTGCCCCGGCAACGGGTCGCCGACTGCGTCGAGCCGGAACCGGCCGGCCAGTCGTCCTGCCGCAGCGACCTGCCCGGCTGGGCCGGCGCGCACCGGCACGGGCCGGTCCGGCCGAGTCAGCGCGCCACCCGTCGGGAGCGCCCGCCGCGCCGCTGGTGCTGACCACCCGTACGACGCGCCGCTGACGCCACCGACCGGTACGACACACGACGCCGGGCACCCCCAGCGAGGAGTGCCCGGCGTCCGACGTGTCCGGTGCGGCGGCCGTCGTCAGCGGGTGCGGCGCCGGATCAACAGCGCGATCCCGGCGAGTCCCATCGTGATGACGATCACCACGCCCGCGTTCAACAGCAGCAGGCGCCGCAGCTCGCCGAAGGCCTGGTCGATGTCCCGGCCCGGGTCGAGGGTCTCTTCCGGGATCATCCGCTCGCCGCCGCCGACCCCGCCGCTGACCGTCTCGACCTGTCGGGGCAGGGGAACTCCGGCCGTCCGCAGCGTCTCGGACATGTTGAGCCGGCCGAGGAACCAGCCGGCCCGGACCTTCGTCGCGACCGGCTGCTTGGCCGGACGGAACGCCCGAGGGCCGCCCTTGGCGAGCGGGTAGAGATCGAAGGTCTGCTTGGGCTGGTCGCCGGCCAGCACCACGACCGTGTACTTCGGACCGAGGTCGGCCGCCTTCGGACCCGAGGCCGCGCCGCTCGTACCGAACCAGTTGACCTGGTCGATGACCGCGGTCACGTGGGCCGCGTCGGTGTCGGCCCGCAACCGCAGCGGCTCGGCCAGCCCCTCCCCGGTGATGTCCACCCCGGCCGGTGCCGGCTTGGGCGCGGCTGCCAGCGTGGGCGCGGCGTGCGCCGTGCCGACCGACATGACCGCCGCCAACGCCGCCCCGACCACCGCGACGAGCAGCCGACTCACCCTTCGGACCACTGCCGCCTCCTCGCCCCGTATCGATGGATGGCTCTGCTGCTGGTCACGCTGGATGGAGCTGGCACGACCACGCCGGTCAGGGCCGGGGACACTCTTCTCAGACTCCGCCGGCCGTCGTTCGGTTGCAGCTTTCAGAACAGTATTTTGAACTATCTGCGATCTCGTCCCGACTAATGACTGGACGTCTGATCGGTGGGCGGATCGTACCTTTAGGGGAGGAAGCATGGGGGCAGAGTCCTACGGCTGACAGGGTGGCTGGTCACGGTCGCCGTGGCGCTCGGCATGTCGCTCTGGTCGGCGGCACCGGCCGCCGCGCACAACTCACTGACCGGCAGCGTTCCCGCTGACGGCGCGCGACTGGCAGAGGCTCCGACCAGGATCGAGCTACGTTTCCTCGCCCGGCTCGATCCGAACACGACGAAGATCACAGTAACCGGACCGGACAACGTGCCCGCGTCCCGGGGTACCCCGACGATCAATGGGTCCCGGGTGAGCGTGCCCTTCGTACCGGGCGGGGCCGGGCTCTACATCGTCGAGTACGAGGTCGCCTCGGCGGACGGCCACCCGATCGACGGCGAGGTCCGCTTCACCATGACCACCGGCACCCCGGCCGACCCGTCCCCGTCGCCCGTCGCCGCGTCACCCACGCCGGCCCCGGCTGACCCGACGGCCGCCGGCAGTTCCGCCCCGCCGGCCGCCCAACCGGCCGCCGACACCGACAACGGTACGTCCGCCTGGTTCTGGGGAGTCGGCGCGCTCACCGTGCTCGCGGCGCTCGTCGCCGTCCTGCTGCTCCGCCGCCGTCCCCGCCCGACCGACTGACCCGCCCCCCACCCGCGTTGGTCAAGAGACTTCCCCTGCCCCGGTGACGCGAACCTCTTGATCAGTATCCGCCGGAGGCACACCGGGGGCCGACGCGAACAGCCGCCGGGCGGGTCACGCCCGCGCGGCGGCTGTCGGGAGGCGTACGGTCAGGGAAGCCGGACCCGGGCGGCGCGCAACCGGGCCAGGGTGCGCTCGCGGCCGAGGACCTCCATCGACTCGAACAGCGGCAGCCCGACGCTGCGTCCGGTCACCGCGACCCGGACCGGGGCCTGGGTCTTGCCGAGCTTGAGGCCACGCTCCGTGCCGACCGCCTCCAGGGTCGACTTGAGCGTCTCCGCGTCCCAGGACTCCAGCGCCTCGAAGGCGGCGGTCGCGGCGTCCAGCAGCTCGCCCGCGCCCTCCTTCATCGCCTTCGCCCAGGCCGCCTCGTCAACCAGCGGCGAGGCGAGGAAGAGGAAGTCCACGTTCGGCACGATCTCGCTGAGCAGCGCGATCCGGGTCTGGGCCAGCGGGGCGACCGCCGCGAACGCGTCCGCGTCGAACTCCTCGGGCTGCCACGGCGGCGGCGGGATCGTCCCGGTGCCGGTCAGCCACGGCTGGCAGGCGGCGACGAACTCCGCCACCGGCAGCGCGCGGATGTACTCGCCGTTGAACGCGCGCAGCTTCTTCTCGTCGAAGAAGGCGGGGGAGGGGTTGACCTCCGCCAGCCGGAACTCCTCCTCGATCACCGACCACGGGACGATCTCCCGGTCGTTGGACGGCGCCCAGCCGAGCAGCATCAGGTAGTTGCGCATCGCGTCAGCGAGGTAGCCCTCGTCCCGGTACGCCTCCAGGGCGACCTTGTCGCGGCGCTTGGAGAGCTTCTGCCGCTTCTCGTTGACCACCACCGGCACGTGCGCCCAGACCGGCGGCTTCACGCCGAGGGCGTCCCAGAGGAGCTGCTGCTTGGGGGTGTTCGGCAGGTGCTCCTCGGCCCGGATCACGTGGGTGATCCCCATGGTCATGTCGTCGACCACGTTGGCCAGCAGGAAGACCGGGGATCCGTCGCCCCGGGCGATAACGAAGTCCTCGATCAGCTTGTTCTCGAAGGTCGGCTCACCCCGGATCAGGTCGACCACCACGGTCGCGCCCTCGTCCGGCGTACGGAAGCGCAGCGCCCGCCCCTCGCCGGGCCCGAGGCCCCGGTCCCGGCAGAAGCTGTCGTAGCCGGCGTACTGCGAGCCGCTGCGGGCCTGCACCGCCTCCCGGGTGCAGTCGCAGTAGTACGCCCGGCCCGACTCGTACAGGCGCGCGGCGGCGGCCCGGTGCTCACCGGCGTTCTGCGACTGGAAGTACGGCCCCTCGTAGCTGCCGCGCGCGATGCCGATCCAGTCCAGCGCGGACAGGATGCCCTCGGTCCACTCCGGCTTGTTCCGCGCCGCGTCGGTGTCCTCGATGCGGAGCACGAACACCCCGCCCTGTTGCTTGGCGTAGATCCAGTTCTGCAGGGCCGAGCGGGCACCGCCGACGTGGAACATACCGGTCGGGGAGGGGGCGAAACGCACACGTACCGTCACGCCTTCCAGCGTACGGCTGCTGCGTCTTGGTGGTAGGAGGGGGCCCTTGTTACCGCTTTTTGTCGTGCAGGGGCCCCCTGCTACCACCCCAGCCCGCCCCAGCCCGTCCCTGCTACCACCCCAGCCCGGGCTAGCGGACGGTGCGGATCTTCAGGACCAGGACGCTGCCGAGCAGGGTCAGCAGGGCGGTCGCCCCGTAGAGCGCCGGGTACCCGCCGAGGTGCACCACGATCGGGGCCGAGATCGCCGGACCGAGCACCTGCGGCGCCGAGTTGGCGATGTTGATCACGCCGAGGTCCCGGGCCCGGTCGGTGGCGGCGGGCAGCACCTGGGTGATCAGCGCGGCGTCCACCGACAGGTAGACGCCGTAGCCCGCGCCGAGCAGCAGCGCGGCGACGACCACGACCGACCAGACCGGCGCGGCGGCGAGCAGCAGCGCCGCCCCCGCGATCACCACCCCGGCGACGACCACGAAGACCCGCCGCCGCCCGGTGCGGTCCGACAGCCAGCCGGCGAGCACGGTGGTGGTGACCAGCCCGGCCGAGTAGATCAGGATCAGCACCAGCAGCGCGCCGCCCGGGTCGGGGTGACGCACCCCGTCGGTGAGGAAGTACAGCAGGTAGAGCGTGCCCAGCGCGTTGCCGAGCTGGATCAGGAACCGGGTGATCCAGGCCCAGCCGAAGTCGGGGTGCCGGCGCGGGTCGACGGCGGCCAGCAGTGCGCGGGGCCGTACCGCCGGCCGGTGCGCGCGGGGCAGCGCGTCGTCCGGGGTGAACAGGGCGAAGGGCAGGGCGAGCACCAGCACGGCCGCCGCGACCACGAGGTAGCCGGCGGTGCCGCCGGTGGCCAACGTGGTGACCAGCAGGACCCCGCACACCAGGCCGACCGGCTGGGGAATCCCGACCCAGCCGGAGACCGCGCCCCGCTGGGCGACCGGCACCCGGTCCGGCACGGCCGCGGTCAGGCTGGCCAGCATCGCGTTGAAGCAGACCTGGGCGGCGACCCAGGCCACCGTCACCCCGAGGATGGTCCGCTGCCGGGCCAGCAGGATCAGGGCCAGGGCGCCGAGCACCGCGCCGCCCGCCGTCCACAGGTGCCGGCGGCCGAGACGCCGGCCGGCGATCCGGGCGACGGTACGGTCCGACAGCGCGCCGGCCAGCGGGTTGGCCAGGACGGCGGCGAGCGCCCCGAACCCGGTGACCACCGCGAGCATCGTCTCCTTGGCGTCCGGGGCGATCCGCTCGACCTGCTGCGGCAGGAGCACCTGGAGTGGGGTGAAGAAGGCCATCCAGAGGCCGAGGTTGGCGGCGACGAGCAGGGCGATCCAGCCGCGCCGGACCGGCGCGGTCGGTTCGGCGAGCGCGGCCGGCAGCACGCCGGGGGCCGGGTCGACAGTGCTCACCGTGGCCCGCCGCGCACCGCCGGACCCGCGGGGACTCACGCGCTGTCCTGGCGGCTGCGGGCGATCACGTCCCGGTACCAGGCGTACGACGACTTGGGGGTACGGGCCAGGGTGTCGAAATCGACGTGTACCAGGCCGAACCGCTTGGTGAAGCCCTCCGCCCACTCCCAGTTGTCCAGCACGGACCAGACGAAGTAGCCGCGCACGTCCACGCCCTCGTCGACGGCCGCCCGCACCGCGCGCAGGTGACCGTCCAGGTAGGTGATCCGTTCCGGGTCGTGCACCCGGCCGTCGGCGTCGGGTTCGTCGTCGTACGCGCAGCCGCTCTCGGTGATCTCGATCGGCGGCAGCGCGTCGCCGTACCGGTCGCGCAGGCCGACCAGCAGTTCGCGCAACCCGTCCGGGACCACCGGCCAGTCGAAGGCGGTGCGCGGGTACCCGTCCAGCTCGACCAGCTCGAACGGCAGCGGCGAACCCTCCTCCGGAGCGCGGACGCCGGTGGGGTTGTAGTAGTTCACGCCCAGCACGTCGATCGGCGCGGCGATGGTGGCCAGGTCCCCGTCGCGGACGAGTTCCGGGGCGGGCCCGAGACCGGGCGGGTAGCCGAGGCCGAGCACCGGGTCGGTGAAGAGCCGGTTGTGCAGAGCGTCGTACGCCGCCCCGGCGGCCCGGTCGGCGTCGCTGCCGCTGCCGCTGCCGCTGCCGCTGCCGGTGTCGGTGTCGGTGCCGGTGTGGCCGAGGATCCGCACCGGGGAGTAGTTGTTGGTGATCGCCACCGGGCTGCTCGTCCGGGCCCGCAGCGCGGCGACCGCCAGCCCGTGCCCGAGGAGCTGGTGGTGGGCGACCGGGACAGCGTCGAAGAGGAGTTGCCGGCCGGGGGCGTGGGTGCCCAGGCCGTGGCCGAAGCTCAGGTGCACGAACGGCTCGTTGAGGGTGATCCAGAGCCGTACCCGGTCACCGAGGCGGGCGGCCACCAGGTCGGCGTACTCGGCGAAGCGGTGGGCGGTGTCCCGGACGAGCCAGCCGCCGGCGTCCTCAAGGGGCTGCGGCAGGTCCCAGTGGTAGAGGGTGGCGACCGGGTCGATGTTCCGGGCCAGCAGCGCGTCCACCAGACGGTCGTAGAAGTCCAAGCCACGCGGCTCGGCCGGGCCGGACCCCGCCGGCTGGACCCGGGGCCAGGCCACCGAGAACCGGTACGCGTCGACGCCGAGCCCGGCCATCAGCGCGACGTCCTCGGCGTACCGGTGGTAGTGGTCGCAGGCGACGTCGCCGGTGCTGCCGTCGGCGATCCGTCCTGGTTGGTGGGCGAAGGTGTCCCAGACCGACGGACCGCGACCGTCCGTGCCGGCGGCGCCCTCGACCTGGTAGGCCGAGGTGGACACGCCCCAGCGGAATCCGGTGGGGAACACGGGCGTCGGCGTCGTCATGCACCCTCCATGCGATGTGAAACGCATTCAGGACTCTAGATCCCTTAGGTGGCGGCGCGCTACGGGTCGTTGACGCTTCGTCAAGGGATTTCGGCGTGTCTTTTCCAAACACGTCCCTTTCTGTCCGTTTTGACGCATAGAGTGCGGAATATCGCGGATGTCCTCAGTGGGGGAAAGACAGAGATGATCCTCGTGGAACGCAGTGCGCACGTGGCGGCGCCGGTGGAAGCGGTCTGGGACGTGGTGCAGCGGGCTGAGCAGTTGCCAGCCTGGCTGGCCGGCGTACGGGCGGCCGAGGTGCTCTCGGGAGAGGGCTACGGTCGGCGGCAACTGGTCCAGGCCGGGCGCGGCGCGGCGCACGAGGCGGAGGTGATCGCCTTCCAGGAACCCAACCTCATCGGTTGGCGGGAGCGTGCCAAGGGGGCCGGTGCCCGGGCGGAGGCGCGCACCGAGATCTACGTCCAACTCACCGCTGACGAGGAGGAGGAGGGCGGCACCGTCGTCCGCCTCATCGTCGTTCGCTGGCCGGCCGGTCCGGTCAAGGCGGCCCTGCTCCGGCTCGGCCTGCGTCGGGTCGGCGCCGACCTGGAGGACTCGCTCGCCCGGCTGACCGACCTGGCCGCCGTCGGCTGAATCGGGTCGCGAGCCCGGCGTCACCCGCGACGGGCGGTGGCCCGCAGGTTCCCGCCAGGGACCTGCGAGCCACCGCCACAGTCCGGACGACGGCACGAGGCCGGAGCAGCCCAAGACTTCGGCACAGCTTCTCCGGACACGACGAGGGCCCGGCGCGACCGCGCCGGGCCCTCGTGTATCGCTGGATCAGGAATCGCCGCCGGTCTCACCGACCGGCGCGGCGTTGACGTCCTGGATGGCGTACTTGCGGGCCGCCTCGGCCGGCACCTGCGCCGGCACCACGCCGCGCAGCGCGAGCTGCCGCAGCGTCGCGACCGCCACCGACTCGGCGTCGACGTGGAAGTGCCGGCGCAGCGCGTGCCGGGTGTCCGACATGCCGAACCCGTCGGTGCCCAGCGAGGTGTAGTCGCCCGGTACCCAGCGGGAGATCAGGTCCGGTACCGCGCGCATCCAGTCGCTGACCGCGACCTTCGGCCCGTCGGCATCGGCCAGCTTCTGCTGGATGTACGGCACCCGCTGCTCCTCGCCCGGGTTGAGCAGGTTGTGCTCCTCGCACTCCACCGCGTCCCGGCGCAGCTCCGTCCAGGAGGTCACCGACCAGACGTCGGCGGCCACGCCCCAGTCCTGGGCGAGCAGTTGCTGGGCCTTGAGCGCCCACTGCATGCCGGTGCCGGAGGCCAGGATCTGCGCCTTCGGCACGTCGCTGGAGGAGTTCACCGGCGGGGCGGGGGAGTAGCGGTAGATCCCCTTGAGCAGTCCGTCGACGTCCACCTCGGCCGGCTCGGCCGGCTGGAGGATCGGCTCGTTGTAGATCGTCAGGTAGTAGAAGATGTTCTCCTGCGCCTCGCCGTACATCCGGTGCAGGCCGTTCTCGACGATGTGCGCGATCTCGAACGCGAACGCCGGGTCGTACGCGACCACCGCCGGGTTGGTGGCGGCGATCAGGTGCGAGTGCCCGTCCTCGTGCTGGAGACCCTCACCGTTGAGCGTGGTCCGGCCGGCGGTGGCGCCGAGCACGAAGCCCCGGGCCATCTGGTCGGCCGCCGCCCAGAAACCGTCACCGGTGCGCTGGAAGCCGAACATCGAGTAGAAGATGTACAGCGGGATCATCGGCTCGCCGTGCGTGGCGTACGCGGAGCCGGCCGCGGTGAACGAGGCCACCGAACCGGCCTCGTTGATCCCCTCGTGCAGGATCTGCCCGGTGGTCGACTCCTTGTACGACAGGAACAGCTCCCGGTCGACCGAGGTGTACTTCTGGCCGTGCGGCGAGTAGATCTTCTGCGTCGGGAAGAGGGAGTCCATCCCGAAGGTACGGGCCTCGTCCGGGATGATCGGCACCCAGCGCTTGCCGAACTCCTTGTCCTTCATGATGTCCTTGAGCAGGCGGACGAAGGCCATCGTGGTGGCCACCTTCTGCTTGCCGGACCCACGCTTGACGTCGGCGAACCGCTCGCTGCCGGGGATCGACAGGGACTTCTGCTCCGTCCGCCGGGAGGGGAGGTACCCGCCGAGCTGCTGCCGCCGCTCGCGGAGGTACGCCATCTCCTCGGAGGACTCACCCGGGTGGAAGTACGGCGGGAGGTACGGGTTCTCCTCCAGCGCCTTGTCCGGGATGTCCAGGTAGAGCCGGTCGCGGAAGGTCTTCAGGTCCTCCAGCGTCAGCTTCTTCATCTGGTGAGTGGCGTTACGCGCCTCGAAGTGCGACCCGAGCGTCCAGCCCTTGATCGTCTTGGCCAGGATGACCGTCGGCTGCCCGGTGTGCTCCATCGCCGCCTTGTACGCCGCGTAGAGCTTGCGGTAGTCGTGCCCGCCGCGCTTCAGGTTCCAGATCTCGTCGTCGGAGAGGTGCTCGACCATCTTGCGGGTCCGCTGGTCGCGGCCGAAGAAGTGCTCCCGCACGTACGCCCCGGACTCCGCCTTGTAGGTCTGGTAGTCGCCGTCCGGGGTGCTGTTCATCAGGTTGACCAGCGCGCCGTCGGTGTCGGCGGCGAGCAGCGGGTCCCACTCCCGGCCCCAGACCACCTTGATGACGTTCCAGCCGGCGCCCCGGAAGAACGCCTCCAACTCCTGCATGACCTTGCCGTTGCCCCGGACCGGGCCGTCCAGCCGCTGGAGGTTGCAGTTGATCACGAAGGTGAGGTTGTCCAGCTCCTCGCGGGCGGCCACGCCGATCGCGCCGAGCGACTCGACCTCGTCCATCTCACCGTCACCGAGGAACGCCCAGACGTGCTGCTGGCTGGTGTCCTTGATGCCCCGGTGGTGCAGGTAGCGGTTGAACCGGGCCTGGTAGATCGCGTTCATCGGGCCGAGGCCCATGGAGACCGTCGGGAACTCCCAGAAGTCCGGCATCAGCCGCGGGTGCGGGTACGACGGCAGGCCGCCGCCCGGGTGGGACAGCTCCTGCCGGAAACCGTCGAGCTGGTCCTCGCTCAGCCGGCCCTCGAGGAACGCCCGCGCGTACATGCCGGGGGAGGCGTGCCCCTGGTAGAAGATGTGGTCGCCGCCGCCCGGGTGCTCCTTCCCCCGGAAGAAGTGGTTGAAGCCCACCTCGTAGAGGGACGCCGAGCTGGCGAAGGTGGAGATGTGGCCGCCGACCCCGATCTCGGGACGCTGCGCGCGGTGCACCAGCATCGCCGCGTTCCACCGGATGTACGCCCGGATCCGCCGCTCGACGTGCTCGTCACCGGGGAACCACGGCTCGCGCTCCGGCGCGATGGTGTTGATGTAGTCGGTGGTGGTCAGCGACGGCACCCCGACCTGGCGCTCGCGGGCCCGCTCCAGCAGGCGCAGCATGACGTAACGTGCGCGCTTGGTTCCGCGCTCGTCGATGACACCGTCGAGCGACTCGACCCATTCGCTGGTCTCTTCAGGGTCGATGTCCGGAAGCTGGCTCGGCAGACCGGCGGTGATCACCGGGCGCTTGCGTTCCGTGGCCACAGGCGTTCCCTCGATTGTGTGTGGGATAGGTCTCTAGCGTCATCCTGCCCTCTGGTGGCACCCCGCGTCACGTCTCCCTCCCCCAGACGCGACGCTCAACACAGGTACTGACCAGTAACTTTCGACCAGGTTACGACCGGTGTCCCAGCGCGTCCGGACCTTCCCTGCCCGCGTCCGGGCCGCCCGCCCGGTTCACCGTCCGTACGCGGACCGCAGCCGCCGCGACGGGTCGGCGCCGGGCACGTCGACTGGTCCGTCGCCCCTACGCTGCCGCACATGATGATCCGGCGCGTCCTGGGTGGCGCCCTCGTCCTGGCCGGCGGGCTCATCCTGCTGCTGGCGGTCCTCGGCCTGCTCGCCGGCAACGGGGCCCTGGCGCCCTTCGCGCTGCTCGGGCTGGTGCTGTCCGCGGCGGGCTTCCGGCTGCTGACCGGTCCCCGTCACGCCCGGTCCGGTGCCCGCCGGCCGCGCGGTGGGGACGCGGTGGCTGCCCACCACGCGTACGCCGCCCCAGCCCCGGACGCCGGATGGTACGGCCCGGCCGGGACCGACGTCGGTCACCATCACCGGGGCTCCTCCGGCGGACACCCAGGTGGCTCCGACGGCAGCTACCAGGGCGGCTCGGACCCTGGCCACCAGCGTGGTTCCGACAGTGGCTATCAGGGCGGCTCAGATCCTGGCCAGCAGGGCGGCTTCGACAGCGGCTCCTCGGGCGGTGGCTGGTCGGGCGGAAGCGACAGCGGCGGTTGGTCCAGCGGCGGCGACAGCGGCAGCAGCTACTGACGCCACCGATCCGCCACCGCCCGCCGCGGCGCCCCAACCAGCCACCGCCCCCGTCCGCCACGAACCCCGCCACGGCCGCGTGGCGAGACGGCCTGCGGCAGAATGCGGCGTATGCGCAGTGAGGTGATCACCGTCCAGACCGGTTCCCGGCCGACCGTCCGGGACATCACCGCCGAGGCCGAGCGGTTCGTCTCCGATCAGGGCGACGGCCTGCTGCACGTCTTCGTGCCGCATGCCACCGCCGGACTGGCGATCATCGAGACCGGCTCGGGTTCCGACGACGACCTGCTCACCGCGCTCGACGAACTGTTACCCACCGACGACCGATGGCGGCACCGGCACGGGTCGCCCGGCCACGGCCGGGACCACGTGCTCCCCGCGTTCGTCCCGCCGTACGCGACCGTGCCGGTACTGGGCGGTCGGCTCGCCCTCGGCACCTGGCAGTCGATCTGCCTGGTCGACACCAACGGCGACAACCCCACCCGCCAGGTCCGACTCTCCTTCCTCCCCGCCTGACAGCGCCCCCGCTTACGCGGGCCGATCCGCCCGAGAGACGACGGCAGCCGGCAGCGGCATCCGACGGTGGGCGGCGGGTGGTGCGGGGCGGGACTACCCTCGCGGCGGTGAACGCAGAGAACGTCGACGCACCCATCGTCGCGGTAACCGTCTACGCCGACCGGGCCCGGGTGACCCGGTGCGGCACCGTCCCGCTGGTCGCCGGTGAACACCGGCTGCGGATCGGGCCGCTCCCGCTCGGCCTGCGCCGCGACTCGTTGCGGGTCGGCGGTCGAGGGCCGGCCACGGTGCTCGGAGTCGACCTGGTGACTTCGCGCCAGCCGCACAGCACCGACGAGCAGGCCCGCGAACTGGAGCAGCGCCGCCGGGCGCTCGCCGACGAACTGGCCACGCTGGACGACGCGGACGCCGTCGAGGCGCAGCGCGCCGAGTTCCTCACCCTGCTCGCCCAGCGCGCCGGTGGGACGTACGCCCGGGCGCTGGCCGCCGGCGACGCCGCGCCGGCTGACGTGGCCGCCTTCGCCGACTCGGTCGCCGGGCAGCTCGCGGCCGGTCACGACCGGAAGCGGGAGCTGGCCCGGCGGCGGACCGACCTGACGGAGTCGCTCGCCGCCGTCGACCGACAGCTCCAGGCGGTGCGCGGCAAGCGGGCCCCGGACCGGCTGTTCGCCGAGGTGACCGTCCTGGTCACCGCCGAGGCCGCCACCCCCGCCCCGACCGCCGAGGCCGCCACCCCCGCCCCGACCGCCGACCCGGCTGCCACCGCGCCCGCCGTCGAGCTGGAGCTGGAGCTGACGTACGTGGTGGACGGCGCCCGCTGGCAGCCCTCGTACGACCTGCGGCTGGTCGACGAGGTCGTGACGCTGACCTGGTTCGGGCTGGTCAGCCAGGAGACCGGCGAGGACTGGCCGGAGTGCCGGTTGGAACTCTCCACCGCCCGGCCGGCGGTGACGGCGACGGTGCCCGAGCTGTCGCCCTGGTATCTGGACCGCGTCCGGCCGCTGCCCCCGCCCATGCCGATGCCGGCACCCGGCGGCGCGGTCCCGATGGCCGCCGCCCCGGCCGCGTACGGTGCGGCGGCGCCCGCCCGCGCCCGTGGCGCCCGACCCGTCCTGGTGCAGGAGAGCGTCGCCGAGGTGGAGCAGGGGCTCGCCGCCGCGACGTACCGGCCGGCCCGACCGGTCGCCGTACCGGCCGACGGCACCGCGCACCGCGCGACGGTCGCGGTGCTGGACCTGCCGGCGAGCCTGGACCACGTGACCGCGCCGGTCCGCGAGCCGGTGGCCCACCTCCGCGCCACCGTGCGCAACACCTCCACGCACACCCTCCTGCCCGGCCCGGCGGCGATCTTCCACGGCGCCGACTTCGTCGGCAGCACCCGGTTGCGGGCCTGGGCGCCGGGGGAGGAGACGGAGTTGGCGCTCGGCCTGGACGACCGGGTACGGGTGGAACGGAAGCTGACCCGACGCAGCGACACCCGCGCCACGCTGGGCTCGACGCGGCGACGGGACGTGGAGTACGTGGTCACCGTCGCCAACCACACCCCCCGGGTGACGACGGTGACCGTGCTGGACCAACTGCCCGTCTCCCGCGACGAGGGGGTGGTGGTACGCGAGTCGCGGCTCGACCCGACCCCGGACGAGCGTACGGAGCTGGGTGAGCTGACCTGGCGGCTGCGGCTCGCACCCGGCGGGACCGGTGAGGTCGCCCTGGGCTTCCGGGTGGAAATGGCCAAGGGGGTCGACCTCGCCGGCTGGCGCGACTGACCGTCCTCGGGAGCGTTCGGCAGGGGCTTCGGGATGGCGACCGGGGCCCCTGCCTCGTATTTCGTCCTTCGGGAGAGATGCCGATGGATGATTGACCCGTAGGATGTAAGACATGACTCAGGGCACTGTGACGCCCGCCACCACCGGGGCGGGCGACCGCGCGGGGCTCGCCGGGGACACGGTGCGCCGGATCATGCACCTCGCCTCCGCGATCCGCCACTACCAGGACGTCGAGATCGCCGAACTCGGACTCACTCCGGCGGTCGCCCGCGCCCTGCACGAACTCGACCCCGACCACCCCGTACCCGCCCGGGACCTCGCCGAGCAGCTCCGCTGCGACCGTTCCAACGTGACCGCCCTGGTCGACAAGCTGGAACGGGCCGGGCTGGTCGAACGTCGGGTCGACCCCGCCGACCGGCGACTGAAGACACTGGTGGTGACCGAGGCGGGCCGCGAGATGCGTACCCGGGTGCACCAGGCGTTGTCCGACTCCCGACTCCTCGCCGCGCTCGGCGCCGACGAACTGGCCGCGCTGCGCCAGCTCGTCTGGAAGGTCTCCGGCGACTGCTCCCCGGCGGAGTGCGGCCTCGACTGACGCTGGCCGACCGGCACCGGAGGCGGGCTGCCCCGGCGCTGCCGGGCACCCCTGAACGGGGGGCGAGGGTAGCGGGCCGGGCACGCCCGGCGGGGCGGTCACTGCCGGTCGGATCCGTGTCCGAGTGGGCAGGGCTGGCCGTCGTCGGTAATGCTGTCGGACGTGACCACCCCGCAAGATCTCGACGACCGGTTCCGGGAGAGCCTGGCCGCGCTGGCCGGTGCGGCACAGCGACGGGACCCGGATCAACCCGTCCGGGACGGCGCCACGCTGACCGGGACGCGGGCCCTGGAACTCTTCGACGCGCAGGTCACCAGCCGACAGCTCGACCTGGCGGCGCGCTGGCTGCGCAGCTTCGGCGAGGGTTTCTACACGATCGGCTCCGCCGGGCACGAGGGCAACGCCGCCGTGGCCGCCGCGCTCCGGCCGACCGACCCGGCGCTGCTGCACTACCGCTCCGGCGCGTTCTACTGCGTCCGCGCCGCCCAGGCCGCCGCCGAGGAGACCGGCCCGGACACCCGGCCCGGGGACGACGCCGACGAGTCCACGCCGGACCCGTACGCCGGCGCGATCCGGGACGTGCTGCGCGGCATGACCGCCTCCGCCGAGGAACCGATCGCCGGGGGCCGGCACAAGGTCTTCGGCCGGGCCGACCTGGCGGTCATCCCCACCACCTCGACCATCGCCTCCCACCTGCCCCGGGCGGTCGGCATGGGGTTGGCGCTGGAACGGCTGCGCCGGCTCGACGGCATCGGCCGGCGGGTCGGGGGCCGGGCCGGCGGCGGTACGGGGACCAGCCGGCCGCCGTGGCCGTCGGACGCGCTGGTGGTCTGCTCCTTCGGTGACGCCTCCGTCAACCACGCCAGCGCCACCGCCGCGCTGAACACCGCCGGCTGGTGCGACCACACCGGACTGCGGGTCCCCGTCCTGTTCGTCTGCGAGGACAACGGGCTCGGCATCAGCGTCCGCTCCCCGAAGGGCTGGGTCGAGGCGATGCTGCGCTCCCGACCGGGGATCCGCTACTTCGACGCCGACGGCTGCGACCTGGTCGAGGCGTACGAGGGGGCGGCCGAGGCGGTGGACTGGGTCCGCCGGCACCGGCGTCCGGCCGTGCTGCACCTGAGCACCGTACGGCTGATGGGGCACGCCGGCGCGGACGCCGAGACCGCGTACCGGGGCACCGCCGAGATCGCCGACGACCTGGAGCGGGACCCGGTGCTGTCCACCGCGCGGCTGCTCGTCGCCGCCGGCCTCGCCGACCCCGCCGAACTGGTCGCCCGCTACGACGAGATCGGCTGGGAGATCCGCAAGACGGCCGAGGAGATCATCGCCGAACCGAAGCTCGCCTCGGCCGCCGACGTCGTCGCCCCGCTCGCGCCCCGCCGGCCGGTCCGGGTGGCCCGTGCGGTCGCCGACGCCGCCGCCCGGGCCGGCGGTCCGGGGGCCGCCGCCCGGGCCACCGCCTTCGACGGGAAGCTCCCCGAACTGGCCGGGCCACTCACCCTCGCGCAGAGCATCAACGCCGCGCTCGCCGACGGCCTGCTCGACCACCCCGGGATGGCGGTCTTCGGCGAGGACGTCGCCGCCAAGGGCGGGGTGTACGGGGTGACCAAGGGGCTGCGCGACCGGTTCGGGGCCTCCCGCGTCTTCGACACGCTGCTCGACGAGACCTCGGTGCTCGGGCTCGGCTTGGGCGCGGGGACGGCCGGGATGCTGCCGGTGCCCGAGATCCAGTACCTCGCGTACCTGCACAACGCCGAGGATCAGTTGCGCGGCGAGGCCGCCACCATGCAGTTCTTCTCTCGGGGGGCGTTCCGCAACCCGATGGTGGTCCGGGTGGCGGGGCTGGCGTACCAGGAGGGGTTCGGCGGGCACTTCCACAACGACAACTCGGTGGCCGTACTCCGGGACGTGCCCGGCCTGGTGGTGGCGGTCCCGGCGCGGGCCGACGACGCCGCGCCGATGCTGCGCTCCTGCCTGGCCAGCGCGGCGGTGGACGGCAGCGTCTGCGTCTTCCTGGAGCCGATCGCGCTCTACCACACCCGGGACCTGTACGACGAGGGCGACGGCGAGTGGCTTGACCCGTACCAGGGGCCGGGCGGCTGGGTGGGCGCGCACGTGCCGGTCGGCCGGGCCCGGGTGTACGGCGTCGGATCCGCCGAGGACGTCACCATCATCACGTTCGGTAACGGCGTACGGCTATCGCTGCGAGCGGCGGCGCACCTCGCCGCCGAGGGGATCGGCACCCGGGTGGTGGACCTCCGCTGGCTTGCGCCGCTGCCCGTCCCGGACATCATCCGGGAGGCCTCGGCAACCGGTCGAGTGCTGGTCGTGGACGAGACGAGGCGGTCCGGAGGTGTCGGCGAGGGGGTGATCGCGGCCCTGGTCGACGCCGGATATGTCGGGTCTGCCCGGAGAGTGGCGGCAGTTGACTCATTCGTACCGTTAGGTCCGGCTGCCCGCCAGGTTCTGGTGTCGGAGGAAGCCATTACCCACGGTGCCCGTACGCTGCTGGCGCGGTAAATTCCGATCCACCCGGTGCGCCACTTGCGCCGGAGGGCTGAAGTGTGTGGACTTTGCCTAACGGTGTCGGAGGCGATGCCGGGAGCAGCGATGAGATGAGGAGGCACGCGACAGTGAGCGCGACCGCTGGTCAGGCCGCCGACGGGGTACGCAGCCTGGCGGACCGGTTCGGGATCGAGCCGGGGATGGTCGTCATGGAGATGGGGTACGACGAGGACGTCGACCACGATCTCCGGGACGCCCTGACCGACCGCTGTGGAGAGCTGGTCGACGAGGACACCGACGAGGTGGTCGACGCGGTGCTGGTGTGGTACCGGGACGGCGACGGTGACCTCTTCGAGCTGCTCGTCGACGCCCTCGGCCCGCTGGCCGACAACGGCGTGGTGTGGCTGCTGACGCCCAAGGCCGGGCGGGAGGGGCACGTCGAGCCGAGTGAGGTCGCCGAGTCGGCGCCGACCGCCGGACTCCAGCAGACGTCCACCGTCAACGCCGGCCGGGACTGGAGCGGAGCCCGCCTCGTCCTGCGGCGGGGGGCCAAGAGCAAGAAGTGACGAGCCATCCCCGCCAGCGGGTGTGGCAGGCTGGTCCCAGCCGTGACTAACCAAGGAGCTTGCATGCCGATCGAGGTTGGCGCCGAGGCGCCGGACTTCGTCCTGAAGGACCAGAACAACCAGGAGGTGCGTCTCTCGGACTTCCGCGGCAAGCGCACCGTGCTGCTGGTCTTCTACCCGCTCGCCTTCACCGGCATCTGTCAGGGGGAACTCTGCGAGGTGCGGGACAACCTGAACGAGTACGTCAACGACGACGTCCAGGTCCTCACGGTGAGCGTCGACTCGGTCTACGCGCACAAGATCTGGGCCGAGAAGGAGGGGTACCAGTTCCCGCTGCTGGCCGACTTCTGGCCGCACGGGGCGGTCGCCCAGTCGTTCGGGGTCTTCAACGAGGTCGCCGGCATCGCCAACCGGGGCACCTTCGTGATCGACAAGGCCGGCGTGGTCCGGTTCGCCGAGATGAACATGCCCGGCGAGGCCCGTGACCAGCAGGGTTGGCGCAAGGCGCTGGCGGAGGCCGTGGCCGCCTGAGGTCCCACCCGGCATACGGTTCGACCGGGTCGGTGGCCGGCAGGTAAGCTGCCAGCCACCGGCCTGCCGTACGGTCGTCCGGGCGCGTAGCTCAGTGGGAGAGCACTCGCCTTACAAGCGAGGGGTCGCAGGTTCGAAACCTGCCGCGCCCACACTCTGACCAGCGTCGGAAACGGGCCGCCGAATGACCGGCGGCCCGACCCGTCTCAGTTGTCGTCTCAATCGGCCTTCCAGAGCAGCCCGGCGACCTGCCCGGCGATGCCCTCGATGAGCTGAGGTGCCAGGTGCTGGCACCTCGTCGCCATCGCCATCTGTGACCAACCCATCGCTGCCATGACCGCCCGCATGGGCACGCCGAGCACCAGGAGCATGGTGGCCGCTGTGTGCCAGGCGTCGTGAAGCCGAGCGTCCCGCAGGTTCGTTTCCCTGAGTAGTGCCTTCCACGCGCCTCAACCAGAGGGGCCGGGATCCCGACGGCGTGGCGGCCGGCACGCGGGCTGCGACTTCGCCTTTTGGGATATCAGCTATTGGTGAAGTCCTCGCCGAGCAGCGCTCGAAGCCGGCTCAGCGCGCGTGCACTTCGCATCTTGACCACCGAGGCGGACACGTCGAGAATCTCGGCAACGGAGTCGACGCTCTGATCCTCCCAGTGCCGTAGCACCACGATGGCCTGATCGCGGAGAGGCAGTGTCGCCAGGGCGTTCATCAGCGTGACATGCAGGTCCGTGCTCGGCATCTGTCCGGATACTTCGGGCAGTTGGGCGAGCGCGATTTCAGAGTGGCTGCGCCGCTTCTTTTGGTCGAAGACGGCGTTTA
The DNA here is from genome assembly GCF_900090325.1 of Micromonospora pallida. Lineage (NCBI taxonomy): Bacteria > Bacillati > Actinomycetota > Actinomycetes > Micromonosporales > Micromonosporaceae > Micromonospora > Micromonospora pallida. The sequence continues at coordinate 153,134 of NZ_FMHW01000002.1, forward strand.
TGAGGACCCGTCTGCTGTACGCCTCAAGATTTGCGGTGCGCCAGATCCTGCCCCAGGAGGCGTACATTTTCGTGAGCGTGATCTGTGTCAGGTCCTGGGCGAGGTGCCAGTCCCGGCACATTAGGTACGCCGTGCGTCTCAGTCGGGGTGCAGCAGACGCGACAAACGCGGTAAATTCCTCGTCTCGGGCGGCCCGTTCACGGCGGTGCGCGATGCCCCATCGGGCCACCGGACCCGGCGGAGCATCCTCGGATAACACGACGGGCGCCGCGGTGCGGAGGTTAGTCACCTGCCCTCCCCGGACGGGGAGCCGTTCGGGCACGTGGTGCCCAAGATCTCATCGACGCCGCGCGCGCTCTTGTACCCCGCTACGAAGGTCGTGTACTCCGACGGCTCCGCGAGCTCGATGTGGAAGGACTCCGGAAACCGGTCGACCGTGACCGCCTTGATCAGCTCGGGAGAGTTCTTGTGAAACTCCCTGAACCTGGCGTAAGCCTGTTCACGGCTCTCGAACGTTGCGCGTCGCACGAGCGGATCGGACTGCAGCGCGGTGTGCAGGTCGAGGCGCTGCTCATCGGTGAGGTCAGCACGCAGGAAGATCCGAACGTCGGTCGCTTCACCTCGGGCGGGCAAGGTGCAGGCGGCGTTGACCGGCGGCATCAACGCCGCAGCTGCCACCACCGGTGGAGCCGTCTCATCCGGCCTTGCCGTCATGTTCAGCGCCACGATCGTGGCGACAACCGCGACCATGCCAGCTGCCCCACCTCCCGCGAGCAGCCTGCGCCGACGGCGCAGGCCCGCCCCCCCGACCATAGCTTCTTGAGTCAGGTTTCCCGTCGGGAGCGTGGGCTCGTTACTGAGGGCCTGCTCGAAGAGCACTCGCAAGTTCTGATCCACCTTATGGCTCCTAGTATCCCGATGGCTTCCCTTGTCAAGGACTGGTCGGGTCGCCTGGTGGGTCACATCGTGTTTGCAGCAGATCGACCAAAGCGGCTCGCCTTTTGTTGATCATGTGCTGGAGCGCAGCTATGACCGAGGTCCCGCCCGCTTTCCTGACGCCTTCCAAGCGGTCAGCACGCGGTCTTCCTTGTCCCGGCCTGAGCCCGATCTCGTCAGCCCGGTCGTGGGCGTTCACCTCGCCGCTCTCCAGCATCCACCGCCAGGTGTCGGCGACGGTCTCGCGGATGGGTCGACAGTGCAGGCCGGCACGATGCGCGCGGGATGAGTCGACCCGCCAGACTCCGTCGAAGGTGCGCCACAGCGGCAGCTCCGACCACTGGCGTACGCCCTGGTCGAGAAGCACGCCGTCCGGCACCCACTCGAACGCCGCTGCGGTGCGGGTGACGTCGGCGCATGCGGAGAGCAACTCCCCGAAGGTGGCTCCGCCCACCGGGGCGCAGACGTTGAAGGCACCTGAGGTGCCGTCGGAGACGGTCCGCAGGGTGAACGCGGCGAGGTCCCGGGCGTCGACCGGTTGAATGCCGCGCTCTGGTGAGCCAGGGCCGAGAACGCGGCCACCGGCGGCAACGCGGCGCAGCCACCAGGGCAGGCGGCCGACGTACTCGCGCGGACCGAGCACCACGCCGGGCCGCAGGATTGTGGTCCGGTCAGGTCCGAGCGCGGCGACCGCCGCCTCACAGCCCGACTTCTGGTAGCCGTACCTTGTCGGCCCGTCTTCGCTGTCCGTGCCGTACTCCGGGCCGGCGTCGGGCGGGCAGTAGAGCACGTCGGAGTCCTCGCTGAGCGGCTTCACCGGCCAGTCGTGATAGACGCTCACCGTCGACATGAAGACGTACCGGCCGGCGGTGGGAGCCAGCGTGCGCGCCACGTCGAGCGTGTTCCTCGGTACGTAGCCGGAGGTGTCCACCACGGCATCCCAGGGTCCGGCGGCAGCCAGAGCGACGACGTCGGTCAGGTTCGTTCGGTCGCCCCGGATCGCCAGTGTCCCGTTGACATCCGACCCGGAGACGCCCCGATTGAAGGTGGTCACCTCCCAGCCGGCCTCGGCAGCCGCAGTGGTGATCGCGTGACCCACGAACCACGTTCCCCCGAGTACCAACAACCGCATGAGCTCATCATCCGGCAGCCGTTCCTGGTGGGCCGAGCGGCGGCCCGCTTCCCAGGAGGGCGGGTCGATGGCACACGGGATGGCGAGGTCGGTACGTAGATTCCACCTGGTCAGGTCAGGTCGTCCGCCGTTCCGTGGCTACTGGTGGGGTGGAAGGTATCGACGGCGGTGGGCTCGATCATTGGCCGGTTGCCGCGCGACCGAATCGTTCCGCGACGTCCTGAATCAGTAGGTTCGACGGGGTGACGAAGTCGTCGAAGCGACCGTCGATCGATTGGTCGAGCAGCGGCTTGTGCCGTTCGGACGGTAGGCCCGCCAGACCGAGGAACCAGCCGAACACCTGTCGGCAGTGCCATTCCCAGTCGCCGTCGGCGCATGTCCGGTCGACCACTACGGTGAGCAGGTGCAAAGCCGCCCGTTCCCAGGCGGCCGGGTCGGTGGGGTCGGCGAGGAGTAACGGCAGGAACCGGTCGAAGCGTTCGGACAATTCCTCCAGCCACCCCCGCCACTCGACCAGCGCCTCGGTGACCACGCTGAGCGCTTGTTCCGGGTCACCCATACTGTCGGCAGGGCAGCACCAGGCATGGACAGGTCCGCCGCCGAAGTCGGCCTCGCCGACACCCCACCGCCAGCCCGACGCCCAGTGCCCGTAGTGGCCGACGATCGCGAAGCTCATCTCATCGGCCCACCGGGTGCCCTGCTGCTGCCCCCATCTGTGCACCTCCGGCCTGCCCGACCGGCCGGGTGGCCGGGTGGGTACGGCGGCGGCGGGCGGCAGTGACCGGATGACGGCCGGGGTGGTGTCCGGATCGAACGGCTCCAGGGTCGGGTTCACCTCCGCCCAGGTCAGGTACCAGGGCGCGATCCTCGGGTCATAGCTGCGGAAGGTACGCGTCGGCGTCTGGCACGTCGGACAAACAATCGCCTCCGATGGGTCGACGTCTGACTCGCCCACCGTATTAGACCGGGCCGCGTCGATTCGACTCCATTGATTACGGCCGGGGCTGGCGGAACAGGCCGCGACAGCAACGGCCGAATATCAGGCAGCGGTAGCTTGGCCGCGTTGCGCGACACCAGCTACTCCCGCATGCCGTGACCGGTGTGGATCACTCCGCTCCTACTGCCGCCCTGCTGCGGCGCGCTGGCGTGCCGATCGTCGAGGCGTGGGACTGGTGCGCCGACCCGATTGACATGGTCGTGGGCGCCAACCATGCCGACGTGGGCACCGCCGTGTGTGCCTACCTGATCGACCGGGGCCACCGGCGCCTGACCTGCCTGACGGGTGACGACGACCGGGCCAGGCGGCGAGTCGCGGGGTTTCTCGCCGAGGCGGCGCGGCACGGCCTTGAAACCCCCACCGTCGTGACCACCACGTCGCCCACCTCGATGGGCCAGGGCCGGCGGGAGCTCGCGGCGATGATCGATCGAGGACAGCTTCCTGACGCGGTCTTCTGTAGCTCGGACGCCCTCGCCAACGGATGTCTGACCGAGGCACTCGATCGTGGGCTCGCGGTGCCGACACAGTTGGCCGTCGTCGGGCTGGGCGACCTGGACTTCGCCGCGCACACGCTGCCGTCGATGACGACCGTCCGTATCGACGGCGACCTCATCGGTCGCCTGGCGGCCGCCATGCTCGACGACCAGTTGTCGGGTCGGCAGGTGCCGAACAGGGCGGTGGACATCGGCTTCGAGATCGTCGTCCGCGCGAGCGCATAGCGGCACGCCAACTGAGCGGGTGCTACACCAGCCGGGCGAGCACCCCGGACTCGAACACGATCACGGCACCGATCAGCATGAACACGCCCGGCACGAGCCAGTGCCCGTACCGCTCGACGACGTCGACCACCTTGCGGTGGGAGCCGAGCCAGGATCCCGCCAGGCACCAGACCGCGACCCCGACGGCGAACACGGCGACCGTGATCAGGCTGGTGGTGACGCCGATCGTGCGGAACATGGGCGTGTAGACCGAGATGTTGTCCGCGCCGTTGGCCACCGTGACCCCGATGGCGGAAGCCAGACCAGAAGCCACAGCCGGAGCGGGCAGTTCCTCGTCGCCCCGGCTGCGGATCGCACCGACCAGACCCCACACCCCGAGACCGAATGGGACCAGGCCCAGCAGCCCCACCCACCGGTCCGGGACGATCGTCAGACCGAGGGCAGCCACCGCAGAGACGGCGACCAGGGCGGCGACCCCGACGTACTGGCCGACCCAGATCTGCCACGGCCGAGGCTGGCCCGACGCCCGAGCCGACAGGAACAGCACGGTCAAGACGATGATGTCGTCGACGTTCGTGCCCGCGAACACGCCGGCCGCAGCGGCGAGGGTCCCGAAAAGATCTCCCACGGCCAGGCACTGTACGGGCGTATGTCGATGGGCGGCTGTCGACGGCAGGCGTCACTTGGCGGTTATCGGTCCACCGACTGGTTCACCTGACTAACCTGAACCGGAGGGCACAGGGAGGGTGGGCGGTGTCGGGCAGCGATCGGAAGGCGACACGGCGCCGCCGGCTGTTGTGGGCCGCCGTCCTGGCCGTGGGCGGGCTGGTGTTGCTCCTGCTCGGCCTGACCGTCGCCAGCGGGACCCTCGCCTGGATCGAGGTGCTGCTGGCGTTCGCCCTCCTCGTCGTGAGCTACGTGCTGCAGTGGATGGCCCGCCGGGAGACCTTCTCCGGTCGCGACAGGGGTTGAACCACCCCACCAGCAGGCGCTGCCCGGCCAGGATGTACCGAGAGCGTACGAGGTCGTCAGCGGGAGGTGCGTGATCGACAGGGAAGCCCTCAAGAGGCTGGACGACACCCGGTTCGCGGCGTGGGACACCCACCAGATCGATGACTTCGTCGGCCTGCTCGCCGACGACTTCGTGATCCGGGACACCACCATCAGCGCGCCGATCACCACCCGGGACGCCGCGCGTGACTACGTGCGGGCCTGGTTGACCGCGTTTCCGGACATGCGGATTCGCCGTACCAGCCGCATCGTGGACGACGCCGACGACACGGTCGCCGCCGAGGTGGAGTTCACTGGCACCAACACCGGTCCCCTGACGGTGGGGTCGAGGCAGGTGCCGCCGACCGGCAGGGCGATCGTCGCGCGGGGCGCGTACTTCGCGCGGGTGCGGGACGGGCGGTTCGTGGAACTCAGCCTCCACCCCGACCAGGCGGGCATCCTGGCGCAGCTCGGCCTGATGCCCTGACCCCCGCGAAGGACACGGTCGGGTGGCCCTTCGCCGAATGGGGTGAGGCGCCACCGGTGCCGTCGACCTGCGGCGGACCCGTTCCGGGGTCGCGCCGGTGTCGTCGGCCGTACTGGGCTCCCCGGCCGGCGCGGGCCGTGGGATGGCGAGGACCGGCGACGGCACGCGCTGGGGGTGGGGGCATGGCCGTGGCAGAACGGGCCGCCGGACGACCGGCGGCCCGCTCTGGTTCCTGCCGGCGGCCATCGCGAACGCCGCCGAAACGTGGGTTGCCAGTCGCTATGGCTGGCTGGTGGCTCGTGCTCGAAGGAGGTGACTCCTGGTGGAGCTACCTGAGCATCCGCGTGTCACGTCGACAACTACTGCGCCAGGTCGATGTTCCAGAAGCTGCTGCCGATCGCCGCCGGCGAGTTGTAACCACCGGTGCCGTTGCCGTGCCACCGGTAGAGGTCTCCGTTTCCGTCCGCGTAGTACTGAATGGCCACGAGGTCGCCCCGGCCGTCTCCGTTGAAGTCGCCGAGGCCGGACAGGCTGCGTGCGTAGGCGGCCCACCCGCAGCCGAGCTGCACGCCGCTGCTGATTCCGCCGCTACCGTTGCCGTTGAAGCGATACAGGCAGCCGTTGCTCGAGTTAATTCCGACGAGGTCGGCGTTCCCGTCGCCGTTCAGGTCGCCCGCGCCGGTCAGGTTCCCGCGGTAGTTGTCCCATCCGCTACAGCCGAGTTGAACGGCAGTCTCGAAGCCGCCGTTGCCGTTGCCGCTCCAGCGGTACAGGCACCCGTTGCTGTCACTGGTGCCGACGAGGTCCCCGTCCCCGTCGTTGTTCAGGTCGCCGGCACCGGCCAGGCTGAAGGAGAAGGGGCTCCAGCCGCAGCCGAGCTGCACGCCACTGCCGATTCCGCCACTACCGTCTCCGTACCACCTGTACAGGCATCCGTTGTCGTAGTTGATGCCGACCAGGTCCCCGTCGCCGTCGCTGTTGAGGTCACCCGGGGTGGAAAGGCTTTCCCGGTACGGCAGCCACCCCGCGCCCAGCGTCACGCCGCTCTGGATGTCGCCGCTGCCGTCGCCCTTCCAGATGTAGAGCGTGTCGTAGTTGACGCCGATCACGTCGCCGATGCCGTCGCTGTCGAAGTCGTTGCGCTTGTCGGCGATTGTGGTCGGTGCCGGGCTCTCCGCCAGGCTTGCCGCCTCCGTGTCGGCAATCGTGGCCTGTGCCGGGCTCCCCGCCAGGGTTACCGCCCCTGCCGCCGCGACCGCAAAGGCAGCGATCCATCTCCGCATTGACACACTCCTCCCGTGACACGGCGCTTCTCGCGCAGAGTGCGCGAAAGATCACCGTGAGTGGGCACGCTATCAAACCTTGTTGGGCGGCTAGCTCCGCTTTTCCTCTTCGGGCGGGTTGTTGCGGCGATGCGCCCGGGTTTGATGGCATCTTTTAACCATTTGAAGTGATCAATGTCTCAGTAGGGGGTATGAAGTGTCGATGGGCGATGCGTATCGGTTGCGGAAACATTTGTTGGCCTGCGGCGGCGGCCTGGCACCGTCAGCCGCGCCTGTCCCACGACCGGACACGGAACGGGCCGCCGGTAGAACCGGCAGCCCGCTGCCGGTTCTACCGGCAACCGTTGCGTGCTGCGCCAGCCCCTCGCCAAGCGTGGGATGCCAGCCGCTACGGCAGGTCAGTCGTCAGCAGCTCACGTGGCTCTCGAGGATCCACCCGTCCGTAGTGTCCGCCTCGGCGCCGTGGCCGAAGATCCAGATGCGGCCGTGGACGTCCCTGATGCTCGACAGGTGGTAGCGGAACCCGCGACCGGCGTGCAGTGTGCGCAGGTAGCCGACCCCGCCGTAGCTGTCGTACGAGGCGAACAGCCATCCGTTCGAGCTGATCGTGCAGAGCAGGCCGAACGTGCCCGTGGCGTGGGCGGGGGTCGCCGTGGCCAGCGTCCCGCCACCAACGGTGATTGCCAGCGCGGCGAACACGCTGAGAAGTTTCCGCCTCATGCATTTCCTTCCCGGCTTACGGTGCGGTGAACCCAGCGAGTCTCGCATCAGAGATCCGCGACCGTGTATGGGAAGGGTTTCCCAGGGTCCGCCCGGGCGCGTGATCGGCGCGTAGGCTCGACCGGGTGGTCGGCCCGTTCTCCACCGCGCGTCTCGTCCTGCGTACCTTCACCCTGGACGACCTCGACGACGTCTGGGCCTACCAGCGCCAGCCGGAGGTGGCCCGGTTCATGTCCTGGTCCGCCCGGGACCGCGAGCAGTCCCGCCGATCCCTGGCGCAGATGGTCCGCGAGGACGGGCTCCGCGCCGAGGGCGACTGCCTGGCCCTGGCGGTCGTCCGGCGGGACACCGACCGGGTGGTCGGCCACGTGGAACTGGTGTGGCGCAGCCGCGAGCATCGGCAGGGCGAGATCGGGTACGTCCTCGACCCACGGCACCAGGGCCACGGCTACGCCACCGAAGCCGCCGCCGCGATGCTCCGGTACGGATTCGAGGAGTTCGGTCTGCACCGGATCGTCGCCCGCTGTTCCACCCGGAACGCCGCGTCGGCCCGACTGGCGGAACGGTTGGGTATGCGGCGGGAGGCGCACTTCCGGGAATGCGCGTTCGTCAAGGGAGAATGGCGGGACGAGTACGTCTACGCGATGCTCCGCGCCGAGTGGACGCGAGCCAGGAGGGAGCCGTGAGCTACGCCGACGTCAACGGGGTGCACCTGTACCACGAGAGCCACGGGGCGGGCGCTCCGCTGGTGCTGCTGCACGGCGGTGTCGGCTCCGGGGAGATGTTCGCCCCGATCCTGCCGGCGCTCACCGCGCACCGCCGGGTGATCACCGTCGACCTCCAGGCCCACGGTCGTACGCCGGACGTGGACCGCCCGCTGCGCCACGAGACCCTGGCCGACGACGTCGCCGCCTTGGTCCGCCACCTTGGACTGACCGGGGTCGAGGTGCTCGGGTACTCCCTCGGCGGCGCGGTCGCGTTGCGGACCGCGATCCAGTACCCCGGGCTGGTCCGCCGGCTGGTCTGTGTCTCCACCCCGTGCCGCCGTGACGGGTGGTATCCCGAGGTGCTCGCCGGCATGGCCACCATGGGGGAGGAGACCGCCGCCGGGGCCCACTCCGCACCGGCGTACGCGCACTACGCCCGGGTCGCGCCGGAACCGCGGGACTGGCCGGTGCTCTGGACCAAGCTGGGTGACCTGCTGCGCCGGGACTACGACTGGTCCGCCGAGGTGGCCGCCCTGACCGTGCCGACCCTGCTGGTCTTCGCCGACGCCGACTCGGTGCGGGCCACGCACATGGTGGAGTTCTTCGGGCTGCTCGGCGGCGGTCACCGGGACGCCGGCTGGGACGGCACCGACCGGCCCGCTGCCCGGCTGGCCGTCCTGCCCGGCCTCACCCACTACGACATCGTCGACTCGCCCGCCCTGGCGGCGGCCGTCGTCCCCTTCCTCACCCACCCGGCACGCCCACCTGGCTGACCCCGTCCCACCCGCACCGGGCGAACCGACGCAGGGCGGTAGGCATGGCCGGGGCGGGGACGGGTAGCCCGGGGAACCGGCGAGGGAGGGCGGCCATGGGGGAGCTGACCATCGGGGTGCTGGGCTCGTACGGGGGGCGCAACCTCGGGGACGAGGCGATCCTGACCGCGCTCCTGGCCGACCTGCGCGACCAGCAGCCGCACGCCCGCCTGGTCGTCTTCTCCCGCAACCCCGCGCACACCCTGGCCCACCACCCGAACGTGGAGGCGGTGCCGTGGGAGGGGGTCAGCCGGGTCGACTCGGCGGCCGTCCTCGACCGGCTCGACCTGCTCATCCTCGGTGGTGGCGGCATTCTCTACGACCGGGAGGCCCGCCGCTACCTGCGGGTGGTCCGGGTCGCCCAGGAACGCGGGCTGCCGCTGCTCACGTACGCGGTCGGGGTCGGGCCGCTGACCGAGAGCGTGGACTGCGGCATGGTCCGGGAGACGCTGACCGGCGCGACCGAGGTGACCGTCCGGGACGAGGAGTCCCGGGTGGTCCTAGAAGAGGCGGGACTGCTCACCCCGATCACGGTCACCGCCGACCCGGCGTTCCTGCTCGAACCGGCGGACTTCCCGATCCACCTGTTGCGCGAGGAGGGCGTACGGGCCGGCAAGCGGCTGGTCGGGATGAGCGTACGGGAACCGGGCCGGGCCGCCGAGCGGCTGGACGTGGACGCCTACCACCGCCTGCTCGCCCAGGTCGGTGACTTCCTGGTGCACCGGATCGACGCCGACGTGGTCTTCGTGCCGATGGAACGCGACGACATCCGCCACTCGCACGGCGTGATGTCCCACATGACCGCCGCCGACCGGGGGCGGATTCTGCACGGTGACTACTCACCGTCGCAGGTGCTGGGGTTGATGCGCCACTTCGACCTCGCCGTCGGGATGCGCCTGCACTTCCTGATCTTCGCCGCGATGGCGAACATCCCGTTCCTGCCCCTGCCGTACGCCGGGAAGGTTTTCGACCTGGCCCAGCGGCTCGGGGTGCCGGCGCTCAAGGGGGTGGCCCGGGAGGTGGAGGGGCCGCTGCTGGCCGAGGTCGACCGCCTCTGGGACGAACGCGACACCCGCGCCGAGTCCGTCTCCCTGCGGGTCGCCGAGGTGTGCGAGCAGGCCCGGGGTACCTCTCGGGTGACCCGGGCGGTGCTGGAGGGCCTACGCTCCCGCACCCTTGCCCGGGTCACCGCGTGAGCGACCCACCGGCAGCGTGCGGGAGGTTCAGGTGGCGGGACCGCGCCAGCAGTAGCGCCAGGCCGGTTCGCCCTCAGCAGACTCAAGTTCGTAGATCTCCGCGCCGGCCAGGCTGCCCGCGGCGAGGTGGTGGTGGGTCAACGGCGGCCGGCCGTTCGGGTCCAGTTCGACGGTGATGGTCTCACCGTCGAAGGCGCCGCCCACCAGGGAAATCTCTGCCGTGGATGCCATGGCCCCATCCTGCACCGGCCACCGTCGACCCGCACGACCATTCCGCGACCGGGGCTCACCCCGGACGGCTGTCGGGGCGGGGCGGCGGGACGCGTCCGGGCAAAAGAGGCAGCAGATGTCGGTCTTCCCCGTTACCGTCTGCGCATGGCCGATACCTCGACCGACGTGTCCATCGACCCCACGCTCGCCCCGGTGGTCGCCCGCACCGGGGACGAGCGCGCCGTGCTGGAAGCCTTCCTCGACCTGCACCGGGGCGTGGTGCTCCGGAAGCTGACGGGCCTCACCGACGCCGACGCGGTCCGCCGGCTGGTGCCCTCCGACACCACCGTCGCCGGGGTGGTCAAGCACCTGACGCTGGTGGAGACGAACTGGTTCCCGTGGCTGCTCGCTCCGGAGCCCGGCGAGGAGCACGTGTTCTCCGTCGAGGCGAGCCGGCAGAGCTGGACCGTCGGTCCGGAGGACACCGTCGAGAAGCTGACCGCGGACTACGAGGCGGCCTGCGTCCGGTCCCGGGAGGTCGCCGCCCGGTTCCCCCTCGACCACGTGGTGCCCCAGCCGCAGCTCGGCGAGGTGAACCTGCGTTGGATCTACGTCCACCTGATCGAGGAGACCGCCCGGCACGTCGGCCACGCCGACATCCTGCGGGAGCTGACCGACGGGGCCACCGGAGCGCTCTGACCCGATCCCGGCGGGCGACCCGCGTCGTGGTCAGCGTGGCGGCGGGAGCAGCCCGGACGGGTACTCCATGCCGTCGTGGGTGCAGGCCGCCGCCGCCACCTCGGCCGCGTACCGGGCCGCCGGTTCCGGGTCGGCGCCACGCAGCCGGACGGCGACGAACCCGGCCGCGAAGGCGTCGCCCGCCCCGTTGCTGTCCACCACCGGCGCGGGCGGTGCCGTGGCCGGCACCCGCACCGGCGGTCGGTCCGGCCGGTACAGCACGGCGCCGTCCGCCCCGTGGGTGACCACCACGGTCCGGGGAGACAGCGTGGCGGCGAGGTCGGCCGCCGCCCCGCCGAGGCGTACCCCGCTGACGAAGACCAGGTCGGCGACCTCGGCGAAGGGCCGGTGGTAGGGGTTGTGGCCGTCCCAGTCGTGCAGGTCCGTCGAGAGCGTGACCCCCTCGGGGAGGGCGGCGCGCAGGGCCGGCAGCAGGTCGCGCGTCCAATCCATGATCGACAGGTGTACGTGGGACGCCCGTGCGACCAGTTCGGCCAGCTCGGCGGCGGTGAACGGCGGCGACCCCTGCCACGGGCGGGCGTCGTACAGCGACATGCGTCGGCCGGTCGGATCGACCAGGTTCACCGACCGTCGGGTACCCCGGGGATCGGTCCGCAGCACCGCCGTCACATCCGTGCGGGACAGTGCCGCCCGGATCACGTCGCCGGGCGGGTCATCGCCGACCACGTCGACCACCGTCACGGGCAGGCCGAGCGCGTGCGCGGCGAGGGCCACCCCGGACCCGGTGTTGCCGATCCGCAGGTCGACGGGGTCGACGGGGAGGGAGTCGGCCAGGGGCAGCGGCAGCGCGGGCACGCGTACCCGCACGTCCACTCCGAGGCCACCGATCACCAGAAGGTCGGACACGGTGCCCGACGCTACCCGGGGGCGGCTCACTATCCTGTGCCGGGGCGACGACGAGGGGGGACGTGTGCTGGTCATCCACGGGGTGTGGCTGGTCGGCGTCGGGCTCGCCCTCTGGGCCGAGGAGAGCACCGCACCCGCGCGCCCGCCCCGCCGTCCCGGCCGTCCGCCCCGGGAACGCCCGCATCCCTTCGCCGCCGACGACGCCGTACTGGCCGCCGTGCTCGGCCCGGCCGCCACGTCCGCCAGCCCGGGCACGGTGGTACTCGCCCTGCCCACCCGGGGCGGCGCGCCACTCGACTCACCGGAACTGGTCCGCACCGCCGCCGTGGAACCGGTCCGTGGGCCGGTCACCCTGGCCCGCTGGCGGGTGCCCATCCTGGCGTACGCGCCAGCCGACGCCCTCGCCCTGCTCCGCCGGGTCGACGGGCACGCCGGGGTGCGCGGGGCTGGTCTGCGGCACCTCGCCGAGCTCGCCACCTTCGCCACGGACCTGGTGACCCGGGGCCGGGTGCTGCCCGTGGTGGCCGACGACGCCCGACCGGGTACCGAGGCCACCGGACGGGCGGTCGCCGTCTGGCATCCGCTGCTCACCGGCGCGGACGCCGGGTGGGTCCGCGCGCTCACCCTGGCCCTGCCGCCGTCCGTGCGCGCCGCCGTGCCGGACGCCACCGCCCACCGCGCGCCGCCCCGCGCCGTCCGGACCGCCGCCGCCGGATCGACCCCGGCAGTCTTGGCCGCCGAGGGCGGGTCGGACAACGGGCGGTCGACGGCCGAGGCCGGACCGAGCCCGGCCGACCTGGTCGCCGACGCGCTCGACGCGCTCACCGACGCCGCCGCCCGGGCCGCCCTGGACGGTCTCCGGCTGCCCGGTACCGGGCGACGCGACCCGGCCGCGGCCTGGCTGACCGCGCTGACCGGCCGCCGACCCGGATTCACCGTCGTCCCGGCCGACCGGGACGCGCTCCGCGCCGAACTGGACGCCTGGCAGCGCGACGCGGTCGGCAACCCGGTGCGGGCCAGCTTCCGGCTGACCGAACCGCCCATCGACCCGGACGCCCCCGGTGACCCGGACACCTGGCGGGTCGAGTTCGGGTTGCAGGCCGCCGACGAGCCGGGCCTGCTGGTCGGTGCCGGCCCGATCTGGCGCGACCCGGCCAGCGCCACGGTGTTCGCCGACCGGCTCGACGCCCCGCAGGAGACGCTGCTGGCCGAACTCGGCCGGGCCAGCCGGCTCTGGCCGGAACTGGACGGCGCGCTGCGCACCGCGACACCGGAAACCCTGGACCTGGATGCCGAGGGCGCCCACCGGTTCCTCCGGGAGGGCGCCCCGGTACTGCACGCCGCTGGCTTCGGGGTGCTGCTGCCCGGCTGGTGGCGGCGTCCCGGCGCCCGGCTCGGCGCGCGGTTGCAGGCGCGCAGCCGGACCGCCCCGGGCACCGTGGCGGCCCAGAGCGGGGTTGGCCTGGACGCGCTGGTCGACTACCGCTGGGAGCTGGCCCTCGGCGACCAGCCGCTGACCGCCGAGGAACTGGCCGCGCTGGCGGAACGGAAGAGCCCGCTGGTCCGGCTGCGCGGGCAGTGGGTCGAGCTGGACCCGAAGCGGCTCGCCGCCGGGCTGCGGCTGCTCCGCTCCTCCGGCGAGCTGACCGTGGCCGACCTGCTCCGGCTGGGCCTCGCCGACGAGGCGGACGCGTCCCTGCCGGTGCTGGAGATCAGCGCCGACGGCGCGCTCGGTGACCTGCTCTCCGGGCAGGCCGAGCGGCGGCTCACCCCGCTGGACCCGCCGCCGACCTTCCACGGCACGCTGCGGCCCTACCAGCGGCGGGGGCTGGCGTGGCTGGCGTTCCTCCAGTCCCTCGGGCTGGGCGGGATCCTCGCCGACGACATGGGTCTCGGCAAGACGGTGCAGTTGCTCGCCCTGCTCGCCGCCGACCCGCCGGAGGCCGGGCCGACCCTGCTGGTCTGCCCGATGTCGTTGGTCGGCAACTGGCAGCGGGAGGCCGCCCGGTTCACCCCCGGGCTGCGGGTGCACGTCCACCACGGGACGGACCGGGCGCGCGGCGAGCGGTTCGCCGAGGCGGTGCACGAGACCGACCTGATGATCACCACGTACTCGGTGGCCGCCCGGGACGCGATGGCGTTGGCTGGCGTCGACTGGCACCGGGTGGTGGTCGACGAGGCGCAGGCGATCAAGAACGCGGCGACCCGGCAGGCCGAGGCGGTACGGACGCTGCCCGCCCGGCACCGGATCGCGGTCACCGGTACGCCGGTCGAGAACCGCCTCGCCGACCTCTGGTCGATCATGCAGTTCGCCAACCCCGGCCTGCTCGGCCCGGCTGCGACCTTCCGCAAGAAGTACGCCGAACCGATCGAGCGGCACGGCGACGAGGAGAGCGCCGGGCGGCTGCGCCGGGTCACCGGCCCGTTCGTGTTGCGGCGACTCAAGACCGACTCCTCGATCATCTCCGACCTGCCGGAGAAGCTCGAGATGGACGTGCTCTGCAACCTGACCGCCGAGCAGGCCGCGCTCTACCAGGCGGTGGTCGACGACATGCTGGCCAAGATCGAGTCCAGCGACGGGATCGAACGGCGTGGCCTGGTGCTGGCCACCATGACCAAGCTCAAGCAGGTCTGCAACCACCCGGCCCACCTGCTGCGCGACGGCTCGGCGCTGCCCGGCCGCTCCGGCAAGCTGGCCCGGCTGGAGGAGATCCTCGACGAGGTGCTCGCCGCGGGGGAGAAGGCGCTGCTGTTCAGCCAGTACGCCGAGTTCGGCGGCATGCTGCGCGGACACCTGGCGGCCCGGTTCGGTCGGGAGGTGCTCTTCCTGCACGGCGGGGTCGGCAAGGCCGACCGGGACGACATGGTCACCGGCTTCCAGGCCCTGGGCGGCCCGGCGCTGTTCGTACTCTCCCTCAAGGCCGGCGGCACCGGTCTCACCCTGACCGCCGCCAACCACGTCGTGCACGTGGACCGTTGGTGGAACCCGGCGGTGGAGGACCAGGCCACCGACCGGGCGTTCCGGATCGGGCAGCGCCGACGGGTCCAGGTCCGCAAGTTCGTCTGTGCCGGCACGGTGGAGGAGCGGGTCGCCGCGATGATCGCCGACAAACGCGGCCTGGCCGCGCGGGTGGTGGGCAGCGGCGAACAGTGGCTCACCGAACTGTCCACCGCCGACCTGCGCGACCTGTTCACCCTCGACCCGCAGGCGGTGGCCGGGTGAGCCCCGCCGCGCGTGGCCGGTTCGCCGACTACGGCCGGCCCCGCCGGGTCTCCGGTGGACTGCGCGCCCGCAGCGAGCGGGGCGCGATCGGAAAGTCCTGGTGGTCCCGGCGGTTCCTGGAGGTGCTGGAGTCGTTCGCGTTGGGCACGCGGCTGACCCGGGGACGCGCGTACGCCCGCGCCGGCCAGGTGCTCACCCTGGACGTCGCGGCCGGCGCGGTCACCGCCGAGGTGCAGGGCTCCCGGCCCCGGCCGTACCAGGTCCGTATCGAGCTGGACCGGTTCCCGGAGCCACTCTGGACGCGCCTGGAGGAGGCCCTGGCGGCGCAGGCGTTCTTCAGCGCCCGGCTGCTCGCCGGTGACCTACCCGCCGAGCTGGAGGAACTCTTCGCCGCCGCTGGCGCGCCCCTCTTCCCCACCGGGGTGGGCGACCTGGCCCAGCACTGTTCCTGCCCCGACGTCGCGGTGCCCTGCAAGCACCTGGCGGCCACCTTCTACCTGCTGGCCGAGGCGTTCGACGCCGACCCGTTCCGGCTGCTGCACTGGCGCGGCCGGGAGCGCGACGAACTGCTCGACCGGCTGCGTGCCCTGCGCGGCACGTCCGGACCCCAGCCGGCCGCCCCGGCCAGCACCCAGCCGGCCGCGCAGCGTTCGGCCCCGACCCGGGCGGCCGGTGCCGCGCGGGTGCTCGGCGACCTGCCCACCCCACCCCTGGCCGACCTGGTGGACCGGTTCTGGCTGCCGCCGGTGCCGCTGCCCGAGCGGCCGCCGACCCTGGCCACCGATCCGGAACTGCTGCTGCGCCAGCTCGGACCGCCCGGCAGCGCCCTCGGTGGCCCGGGCCTGACCGAGCGGCTGCGCCGGGCGTACCAGCGGTTCGGCGCGGCCGACCTCGGCTCCGTCGAGGTCGGGACCAGCCCCGACAGCGACCCGCCCGACACCGTTCCCGGCGTCGGCGACCGGGCGTGACGTCGATCCGTCTCCCGACGCCGGCCGCGCCCCGTGCCCCGACAGCGTCGGCCACTCGTTCCCCGATGGTGCCGGCGACCCGTGCCCCGGCGGTGTCGGTGGCCGGTCCGCCGACCGGGTCGGCGGAACGTCACAGCCATCGCCGTCGGTACCGCCACAGCAGGGCGGAGCTGGCCACGAGCACCACGGCGCAGACCGCGCCGACCACCCGTCCGGCGAGCACGGTCATCGCCGGCAGCGCGGCCCACAACATGATCGTCAACAGCACCAGGTAGCGGCCCCGGCGAGCTCGCGCCCGCTGGTCGAGCCGGGCGAAGAACGCCGGGTCACTCTCCCGGAGGTTCCGGGTGATCTCCTCGAACCTGCGCTGATCCTCTTTGCTGAGCATGGCGGTGCCTTCCCCTCACGCGGTTCAGCGGTCCGGCGGCATACCCGCTGCGACGGCGACTCACGCCCCTGCTGCTGCTTCTTTGCCCCGCGTGCGAGCACCGGACGTCGGCGGATCGACCACCTCAGCACCCTGTTAGTGGGACCTTAAGTTTCACTGTGCCGCCCAGCCGGTCCGATCTCGCCCCAAGGTGGGAAAACGTCGCGTTCGGGCCGTCCGCCACCGAGTCGGCCCTGCTCCGGACGCCCGGTGCCGGACCAGCGGATGTCCGGCCGGGCCCCGGACCCTTCTGAGCGGTGTCTTAAGTGGCCTTCCGTGCGGTGTTCGTGCACCTTGATGGCCCTGCACCCCTTGATTACCGTGCCGTGGCACCCCCCTCCGCAACCGCCGCCCGCACCGGCCCGCCGCCCCCGGCGCCGGTCCCGGCCGGCGACCAAGGAAACAGGATTGGTACATGGCCGACCAGAACGTGCCACCACGCCACCCACGGGACGACGGCCGCTGGGACGGACGACCCCACCCGACCCCGGACGGGTATCGCGACCCGGCCCGGCCGTACGCCCCGTCCCGTCACGCGCCGGCCGACCAGTACCACGACGACACGTACGCCGGACGACCGGACGATTCCCAGACGTCGTACGGACCCTGGCCGGGCCAGGCGCAGCCGGGACCAGCCACCCGGTCCGGCTCCGGCGAGCCGAGGCGACGGGGACCGCAGTGGATCGGCCCGGCCGGCCCCGGTCCCCAGGGATACGGCGGCGACCTGGGACTGCCCAACCTGGACGACGACGAGGGCGACGGTCGCCGCCGGAGCCGACGTCGCGCCCTCGCCGCGTTCGGCGGCACCGCGGCGGTGATCGCCGGTGGCGCGGCGCTCGCGATGACCCCGCAGGTACGGGGCTTGTTCGGCGACGCCGCAGCCGGCGACGCGACCGCCCCCCGGGCCACCGACGGCAACCCGAACCGTCCGAGTGGCCGGCAGCCGAGCACCGTGCGCACCTACACCGAGCAGAACGAGAGCTACATGGGCTCCCGGGCCGGTACCGCGCTGAAGCGGAACACCCCAGCCGGGGGCCGTACCTTCTCCGGTCCGGCCGCCGCCGCGGCGGCCACCACGGTGACCGTGAAGACGGTGCTGGCCAAGGACCCGGTCCGGCACCTCGCCACCCGGGCCACCTTCGGGGCGACGCCCAAGGTGCTCGCCGACATCGAGCGGATGGGCATCGACGCCTGGCTGCGCTGGCAGCTCGACCCGGAGAAGATCGCTCCCACCAGGGCGGAACTGAAGCTCAGTGAACTGCCCACCCTGCGGCTGACCCCCACGCAGCTCCGGGAACAGCGCGACCAGCTCAACGAGCGCGGGGCGCAACCGGAGAAGGAGATGGTGGACGCCACCATCGCCCGACAGATCTGGTCCGACCGGCAACTGTTCGAGGTGATGGTCGACTTCTGGAACGACTTCCTGCACGTCGCCGCCGACTTCGACGGCGGCGAGGTACACCGGCACTCCTTCGACGTCGACGTGGTCCGCAAGTACGCCCTGACCAGCTACCCGGAGATGCTGGTCGCCGCGAACCGGCACCCCGCGCTGCTGCTCTACCTCAACCAGAACGACTCCCGCGCCGACGCGGTCAACGAGAACCTCGCCCGGGAGAACCTGGAGCTGTACTCGGTCGGCGTCGACGGCGGCTACACCGAGTCCGACGTCCGGCAGGCCGCCATGCTCCAGACCGGACGCGGCGTCCGGGACGGGGAGTACGTCTTCCGCGAGGACCGGCACTACGTCGGCAAGGTCAGGATCCTCGGGTTCACCCACGCCAACAGCTCCCGGGACCCGAAGAAGGCGGACGCGACGATCGACGCGTACCTCCGGTACCTCGCGCTGCACCCCTCCACCGCCCGGTACGTCGCGCAGAGCCTGGCCACCCGGTTCGTCTCGGACACCCCGCCGAAGACCCTGGTGGACCGGCTCGCCAAGACGTACGCGGCGAACGAGGGCCTGATCAAGCCGGTGCTGATGACCCTGTTCAGCTCGTCGGAGTTCTGGGCGTCGGTCGGGCAGAAGGTCCGCCGCCCGATGGAGTACCTGATCGCCACGTACCGGGTGCTCGGCGTCTCGCCCGAGGCGTCCGCCGATTACCAGGCCGGCGACGACAGGCGCACCCCGTACGCCCGGGGGCTGCGCCGGATCCACGACCGACTGCGGGAGTTGGGCCACTACCCGATGGGGCAGCCCACCCCGGACGGCTACCCCGACGTCTACGTCGCCTGGACCTCCGCCGGCACCATGGTCAACGGCTGGAACGAGGTCGGCGACGTGCTGAGCGGCCACCGCCGGGAGTTCTCCTACGTGAAGCCCGAACGGCTGGTCGCCAAGCCGCCGACCACCGCCGGGGCGTACGTGGACGCGCTGGCCCGGCGCCTCGTCCACCAGAAGCTGACGGCCCGGGAGAAGTCCCTGATCCTCGGCGTCGCCGGGGTGTCGGCCGGCACGAGGGTCGACGCCACGTTCAACGGGGCCATCACCGCCGTCGCGCGGGCGATCCTCGCGTCCCCCCAGCACCACCTCCGGTGAGGCACCCGATGGAGAAGACCGTGTACTCGTACCCCCTGCACCCCGAATGCCCCGACCTGCGACGGCTGGCGGACGACCCCACCGAGGCGCTGCTGCGGGCGGAGGCCGACGTGGTGGCCGCCGAGAACGCCGCCGAACGGGACCGCTACCTGCGCCTGGAAGCGGAGGAGGAGGCCCAGCAGGACGGCCGTGGGGTGACCCGCCGGACCTTCGTCGCCGGGGCCGCCGCCACCGCCACCGCGCTCGCCACCGCCCAGTTCGTCACCACCTCGGCGTCGTTCGCCGCGACGAAGACCGGCACCCTGATCCACGTCT
Organism: Micromonospora pallida; assembly: GCF_900090325.1. Classification (NCBI taxonomy): domain Bacteria; kingdom Bacillati; phylum Actinomycetota; class Actinomycetes; order Micromonosporales; family Micromonosporaceae; genus Micromonospora; species Micromonospora pallida. The sequence continues at coordinate 172,397 of NZ_FMHW01000002.1, forward strand.
TCCTCTACGGCGGACTGGACGGGCTGAGCCTGGTCGCCCCGGCCGACGACCCGGTGCTCCGCAAGGCCCGCCCCGATCTGCTGCTCGGCGCGGACTCCCTGGCCCTGGCCCGGGGCTTCACGCTGACCAGCGCGTTCACACCGTTGGAGAAGTGGCTGAAGGCCGGGCAGCTCGGCTTCGTCCCGGGCGTCTCCGACGAGCGCCTGTCCCGCAGTCACTTCCAGGCCGCCGACACCTGCAACCTGGGCGGCCTGCCCGGTGAGACCGGCGGGCGGGGCTGGCTGGACAGCCTCGTCGACCACCTCGGCAAGGGCACCGCGTTCCGCAGCGTCGGCATCGGCAGCACCCTGCCCCGGTCACTGGTCGGCACCAACGGCGCGCTCTCCCTGAACAGCGTCGGCTCGCTACGGCTCAACGGCGACCAGAAGTACCGGGCCGCCACCGAGAAGGCCATCCGGGGACTCTTCACCGGCATCAACCACCCGGTCGAGGAGGCCGTCCAGGACGGCCTCGGCGCCCTCGCCACCGCCCAGCAGCTCGCCGCGCAGCCGTACCAGGCGGCCGAGGGGGTCGAGTACCGGGGCGTCGGCAACTCGTTCAAGCAGCTCGCCCAGCTCATCAAGGGCGGCGCGAACGTCCGGGTGGCCACCATCGGCATGGGCGGTTACGACACCCACGAAAACCAGGGCACCCGCGAGGGCGGGCAGCTCTGGCGGCGACTCAACGAGCTGGCCGGGGCGATGGCCGCCTTCTTCACCGACCTCGGCGACCAGGCCGCCGACGTGACGATCATGGTCTCCAGCGAGTTCGGCCGCCGGGTCGCCTCGAACAGCGGCGGCACCGACCACGGGCACGGCGGGGTGGTCACCGTCCTGTCCGGACGCCGGCTGGCCGGCTCGCTGCTCGGCGCCTGGCCGGGCCTGGACGACCTCGACAGCGGTGACGTGCCGGAGTACAACAACATGTTCGACGTCTACGGCTCCGTCGCGCAGGGACGCTTCGGGCTGACCAACGCCGAGGTCGACAAGATCTTCCCCCGCATGAAATACACCCCGATCAAGCTGTACGCGTGACCTACCCCCGTACCCACGCCGCCGGCCGCCGCGGCGGGACCCCGTCCCGGTCCGGCGGCCGGTCGACGGCAGCCGTACGGGTGCCGCCCCGGCGCGGACCCGCCGGCCGCCGCGCCGTGCTCGCGGTGCTCTGGGCCGGGCTGCTGCTGGCGGTGCTGCCCTGGTGGTGGCAGACCCCGGACGACTCGCTGCGCACCACCACCGCCACGCTGACCGCCGCCGGCCGGATCGCCGGCCTGGTCGCCGGCTACCTGCTGCTGGTGCAGGTGCTGCTGATGAGCCGTCTGCCCGTGCTGGAACGTCGGCTCGGCGGCGAGCAGATCGCCCGCTGGCACCGGGACATCGGGGTGACCCTGCTGGTCGCGGTGCTGGCCCACGTGTCGCTGGTCCTCACCGGCTACGCCCGGTTGCAGAGGCAGTCGGTGCTCGTCGAGGCCGGGGTGCTGCTGCGCGACTACGAGGACATGCTCGGCGCGTTCGTCGCCGCCGGCATCCTGACCCTGCTCGGGTTCACCGGAATCCGGGCGATCCGCACCGCCCTGCCCTACGAACTCTGGCACCACCTGCACCTGAGCGGCTACCTGGTGCTGCTGCTCGGGTTCGGTCACCAGTTCGCCCACGGCCAGCAGCTCTTCCGTCCCGGGCCGGTACGCACCGGCTGGATCGTGGCGTACCTGCTGGTGGCCGCCGCGCTGCTCGGGGGCCGGGTGGTGGTGCCGCTGCGCCTCAACCTCCGGCACGGCCTGCGGGTGGCCGACGTGGTCGCGGAGAACCCGGACACCATCTCCGTCTACCTGACCGGCCGCCGGCTGAACCTGCTCGACCTGCGCGGCGGGCAGTACCTCCGGTGGCGGTTCCTCACCGCCGGCCGCTGGTGGCAGGCGCACCCGTTCTCCCCGTCCGCGGCCGGCAACGGCCGATGGGTGCGACTGACCGTCAAGGTCGTCGGTCGGCACACCGCCGGCCTGCGTGACCTGACGCCGGGCACCCGGGTCTGGGCGGAGGGGCCCGCCGGGGTCTTCACCGCCGCGCACCGCACCCGTGGCCGGTCGCTGCTGATCGCCGGCGGCAGCGGCATCACCCCGATCCGGGCGCTGCTGGAGGAACTGCCGCCGGGCGCCGCGCTGATCTACCGGGCCCGGACCCCGGCCGACGTGCTGCTGCATCAGGAACTGGACTGGTTCGCCGAAACCTACGACACCGACGTCTGGTACGTCATCGGCTCCCGCGACGACCCCGGCCCCCGACGGATGCTCAGCCCGCAGGGGCTGCGCCAGCTCGTACCGGACCTCGCCGACCGGGACGTCTGGCTCTGCGGGCCACCCGGCCTGGTCACCTCGACGGTGCGGGCGCTGCGCCAGGCCGGGGTGCCCCGCCGGCAGATCCACCTCGCCACGTTCGAGCTGTAGGAGGCTTCCGCATGCGCCGTGCGTTCCTCGCGGTCACCGGCCTGGCCGCCGGCACGACCCTGCTGGTGGTGCTCAAGGCAGCGCCGGAGACCACCCGAGTCGCCGAGGTCGCCACCCCCGAGCGTCCGCCGGTGGTCCCCGCGCCCGCCGGTCCCACGCCCACCGGTTCCGCGCCGGCCGCGCCCGAACGGACCAGCGCGCCCCCCACCACCACCGAACCGTCCACTCCCGCGACCACCCGGGCGCCCCGGAACGCGGGCGGCCGGACCACCAGCGCGACACCCACCCCCCGCCGGACCACCGCGCCGCCGTCGACGAGGCGTACGGTCACCGGTCCGGTGGTGGGCAACGAGTACGGAAACGTGCAGGTGCGGATCGTCCTCGTCGGGGACCGGATCGTCGACGTGGTCGCCCTGGAACTGCCGGAGGAGACCGCCGAGTCCGACCGGCGCAGCTCCTCGGTGGACAACCGGTACAGCGGCACCGACGGGGAGGTGGTGCGACGGCAGGACGCCGACCTGGACACCGTCTCCGGGGCCACCGCGACCAGCGACGCGTACCAGCAGTCGTTGCAGGCCGCCATCGACGCGGCGCGGCGCTGAGATGGCCGGCCTCGCGTACCGCCGGTCGCGCCGGTCCGGCCGCGCCGTCGCCTCGCCGCCCACCAGCCCGGTCACCCGCCCCGTTTCGGCCGTGGCGTCGCCGCGTCCCGGCCTGCGTCGGGTCGAGCAGGTCATGGGTACGGCGATCAGCCTGGACCTCGCCGACGACCTGCCCCGGGCCACCCTCGACGAGCTGGCCGACGAGGTGTTCGCCTGGCTGCGGGAGGTCGACGCCCGGTTCAGCACGTACCGGCCCGACAGCGAGGTGTGCCGCTTCGACCGGGGCGAGGTGCTGCTCTCCGAGGCGTCCCCCGACCTGCGGCTGGTGCTGGAGCGGTGCGCGGACCTCTGGGGCGCGACGGACGGCTGGTTCGACGCGTACGCCACCGGGGGACTGGACCCGTCCGGCTACGTCAAGGGCTGGGCGGCGCAGGTCGCCTCGGACCGGCTGCTCGCCGCCGGGGCCGCGAACCACTGTCTCAACGCCGGCGGGGACGTCCGGGTGCGTGGGCTGTCCCCGGCCGGTCGCCCGTGGCGGATCGGCCTCCAGCACCCGTGGGACCGTACTGCCACTTTCCTGGTGCTCACCGGCACCGACCTGGCGGTTGCCACCTCCGGCGCCTACGAGCGGGGGCAGCACGTGCTCGACCCACGACGCGGTGGGCCGGCCAGGGGCCTACGTTCGGTGACCGTGGTCGGCCCGGATCTCGGCGTGGCCGACGCGTACGCCACGGCGGCCGTCGCGATGGGGACGGCCGGGACGGGCTGGCTCGGTCGGCTGGCCGGGCACGAACACGTGGTGGTCACCGACGCCGGCCGCTGCCTGCGCTCACCGGGCCTGCCGGCCGGCTGACCGTCCTGCCCTGCCGCCCGGCGCGGGCGGATGCTCCGCGGCGCGGGCGGTGGCTGCCGGAGGCGCGGGCGGGTGGCTCAGCGGGCCGGCGGACGACTCAGCGGGGCGGGCGGTGGCTGCCGGCGGGGCGGGCACCGAGCGGACGCGGGCGGCCCGGCCGCGAACCGACCGGTCGGGTGGCGATCCGCCGGTACGGGCGGCGCCGGTGTGGCGGTGGGTCGGCCCCCTCGGCGTGGCGGGCCGGGTCGTCGATGGACATCGTTCCCCCCGATCGGGGCGCGGGGCGCGCCCCCACCCGACACAACGACGCGCCGTCCCGGCGGGACGTGGCGGCGGTGAGCGGGCATCTCCACCGGGACGCCCGGCGGGGGTCAGAAGCCGCGTCGGGGGAGCGGGAGCTGACCGGGGAGCAGGTCGGCGGTCAGGGCGACGCCGCTGGCCCGCAGCGTGTCCACCATCGCCCGCTGCACCAGGTACGAGTCGGGCAGCCGCCAGCGGGCCTGTTCCGGGGCGAAGGCCCAGCGCACTGGCCCCTCCGGCAGCCGGGTCGGTGGGGCGGGGATCCACGACCCGACCCCGTGCCGGACGACGTGGAAGCAGTGGTCCAGTTCGGGCCGGAGCGGGTCGCCGGGGCGGACCAGGAACATCCAGCGTCCGGTGGGGGTGACCGCGACCGGACCCCGGGCCCGGTCGGCGGGGTGGGTGGAGATCCCGTCGAGCACGTGCTGCCCCAGGTACGAGGGCACCTCCAGCACGTCGAAGGCGCGTCCGGTGGGGAGCAGCACCCCGTGTGGACGGCTGCGCCACCAGGTCGCCACCCGGGCCGGGTCGGCGCTGGCGGCGAGGTCCCAGTTCTCCAGGGCGGGATGACAACCCACGGTCGGGCAGCCGGCCCGGCCACAGACGAAGCGGCTGCGGGCGAGACACGCGCCGGGGGTGACCTCCCAGCCGTGCAGCGCGTACCGGACCGCGATCCGGCGCAGCCGCACCCGTTCCAGCGGTGACAGGTGGACGACGCGAGGTCCGACGGTGCCCCACATGATCTCTGCTCCTCTCAAGTCACGTTCCGGTCACGTCGGGCGTCGAACGCCGTCACTGGCGTCACCGGTGCTCGTTGCGACAGGCGATATGCAACTTGCACGAAAACATATGAGGTCTGATCGGGCGACTGCCGCACAGGCTGTGCGACCAGGACAAACCGACCGGCCACATTGTCGTCCGCCATGGACTCCCGGGAAGATGCCGGGCAGGGAAGGAGTACGAGATGGACGAGTTACCGATCGGGCGGCGGGTGGCCTACTGGCGGGGGCGTCGCAAGATGTCCCAACAGGTGTTCGCCGACCGGTTGGGCAAGTCCAAGAGCTGGGTCGACAAGATCGAACGGGGGGTCCGCCGGCTCGACAAGTTCTCCGTCCTCTACGAGATCGCCGACATCCTCGAACTCGACGTGCAACTGCTGGTCGGCAAGGACCCGGAGCGGCGTAGCGACGCGCTGAACTGCATCGACCAGGTCGAGGTCGACCAGATCCGGGCGGCCCTGGAGCGGTACGACGCGCTGAGCGCGTACTTCGACGCGGTGCCGTGCCCGCCGCTGATCGGCGACATGCGCAAGGCGGTGAATCACGCCTGGCTCACCTTCCAGTACGGCCGGTACGGCATGCTGACCCGGGCGCTGCCGAAGCTGCTGCGTGACGCCCAGGCGGCCGACGCCGCGTACGGCGACGACGACCAGGGGCGGGAGGCCGCCCACCTGCTCGGGCAGGTCTACCAGATCAGCTCGTCGGTGCTGCGCAAGCTGGGTGAGTGCGAGTTGGCCTGGCTCGCCGCCGACCGGGCGATGGCCGTCTCCCAGCGGGCCGGCGACCACCTGCTCGCCGGCATCGCCACCACCCGGGTCGCCAACGCCCTGCTCGCTATGGGCCGGTCCCGCCCCGCGCTGGAGCTGAACGTCCGGATCGCCAACCGGCTGGCCCCTGGCGGCAGCAACGACGAGAGCCCGGAACGCCTCTCGGTCTACGGGTTGCTGCTGCTCCAGGGCGCCATGGCCGCCGCCCGTACCGGCGACTCGGCCACCGTGGACGATCTGCTCGACGGCGCGCAGGAGGCCGCCAACCGGCTCGGCGGGGACCACAACCACTACTGGACCTGCTTCGGCCCGACCAACCTGAAGCTGCACCGGGCCGCCGCCGCGGTCGAGATGGGCGACGGGGGGCGGGCCGTGGAGACCCACCTCAGCATCGAGATGCCGGCGTTCAACGCGCTGCTGCCGGAACGGCGGGCGCACCACATGCTCGACCTCGCCCGGGGCTATGCCCAGATCGGCGACGTGACCAGCGCGGGGGAGATGCTGCTGAAGGGGGCCCGGCTCGCGCCGTCCGAGATCCGCTGCCGTCCGATCGCCCACGAGGTGATGTCGGACATCCTGCGTCGTACCCGGGGTACGCCGGCTTCGCCGATCGCGGAGCTGGCGGAGCAGATGGGAGTCGGAATTTGACCGCGGTCGTCCCCCCGGCGAGCGACCGCCGGCAGGTGCTGTACGTGCTCGTCTGCGGCTCGCCGCTGGCCGCGCGGGTCGGCCGCCTGGTCGAGCTGGCGCAACGGGAGGGCTGGGAGGTCTGCGTGGTCACCACTCCCGACGGGGCGAAGTTCGTCGACGCGGCGGCCCTGGCCCGGCAGACCGGTCACCCCGTCCGCACCAGCTACAAACACCCGGGCGACCCGGACGTGCTGCCGGCGGCGGACGCGATGGTGGTCTGCCCGGCCACCGTCAACACGGTCAACAAGTGGGCGGCCGGGATCACCGACACGCTCGCGCTCGGCCTGCTGGTGGAGGCGCAGGGACTCGGCGTGCCGATCGTGGCGGTGCCCTTCACCAACAACGCGATGGCGGTCCACCCGGCCTTCCGGGCCGCCCTCGACCGGCTCCGGGAGTGGGGGGTCACAGTGCTCTTCGGGGATGACGTGTACCCGCTGCACGCGCCGGGGGCCGGCGAGCGCCACCTGCACGCCTTCCCCTGGGAACTGGTCCTGCCGGCCCTGTCCACCTCGCCCTGCCCCACCCCGTAGATCTTGACGAGCGTCACTCTGCGTACCGCCCTCCTGCCTCACCTGACATTGATCATTCTCGGGTTGCTTGCTTAGATCGTCAGCGACAGTGCTGAATGTCTGTTGGCTGAACAGGAGTGGGTCCAGAGTGAACAACGTCTCGAAGGCGCTACGCAGAGTGTTCGCCGTGGTGGGTGCGGTGGTGACCGCCGCCGCGCTCACCCTCACCGGCGCGACGCCCGCCTCGGCCGCGAACTACTACTACGAGCTGCCGTACCCGGCGGGCGAGTCGTACCTGGTGACCCAGGGGCCGGGTGGCTCGTTCTCGCACACCGACGCCTACAACCGGTACGCCTGGGACTTCGGTCTCCCGGCGAACTACGAGGTCTCCGCCTCACAGGCCGGCACCATCATCTACTCGAACTGGTCGCCGTACTGGCAGAACGGCATCGAGGTGATCATCCGACACTCGAACGGCACGTGCACCCACTACGCGCACCTGAACCGGGCCCTCTACAACGCCGGCACCTGGGTTCCGCAGGGCCGGATCGTCGGCTGGTCGGGCAGCACCGGGGCGTCCACCGCGCCGCACCTGCACTTCCAGGTGATCAACTGCAACACCCGGGTGGGCATCTCGGCCGCCCTTCAGGGCTGGGTCCCGTGGGCCGGCACCCGGCCGGTGAGCGTCAACTACTACGCCTGATCCGTCGTGCCCCGGGCCGGCTGGCCCGGGTGCTTGCGTGGCCCGGATGTTGCGTGGCCCGGGTGTTTGCAGGGGTCCCCTGTTACCGCTTTTTGCGTAGCAGGGGACCCCTGCTCATCCGATACCGGTGCGCTCCGTCGCGGCCCGCTCGCGACGTGTCCCGAGCCGGGTCGCGCCTCCAGCGGTCCGACGCCGGTAAGCTGGCCCGCCGTGAGCACAACCGGATCCCCGCCGCCGACCGTCGCCGACGTGGTGGCCCTGCTGGAGCGGCGCTACCCGCCGGCCTGGGCCGAACAGTGGGACCGGGTGGGGCTGGTCCTCGGGGAGCCCGGCACCGCCGTACGCCGGGTCGCCTGCGTGGTCGACGTGGTCCCGGAGACCGTCGCCGAGGCGCTCGCCGTCGGGGCGGACCTGATCGTCGCGCACCACCCGCTGCTGCTGCGCGGGGTCTCCTCGGTCGCGCCGACGACGTACAAGGGCCGCATCGTGCACCAGCTCATCCGCGCCGACGTGGCGCTCTACGTGGCGCACACCAACGCCGACGTGGCGAACCCGGGGGTCTCCGACGCGCTCGCCGCCCGGCTCGGCTTGACCCGGCTCCGCCCGCTGCACCCGCCCGCCCCGGGCAGCCCCGCGCACGGCGAGGGGCGGGGCATCGGCCGGATCGGGGAACTGCCCCACCCGATGACGCTCGCCGAGCTGACCCGGCATGCCGCCGACGTGCTGCCACCGACCGCGTGGGGAGTACGCGCCGCCGGGGAGCCGACCCGGGTGATCCGTACCGTCGCGGTCAGCGGCGGCGCGGGCGACGGCTTCCTCGCCGACGCGACCGCCGCCGGGGTGGACGCGTTCCTCACCGCCGACCTGCGGCACCACCCGGCCGGCGAGCACCTCGCCGAGGGCGGCCCGGCCCTGCTGGACGCCGCGCACTGGGCCACCGAACGTCCCTGGCTGGACGACCTGGCCGCGCACCTGCGGGCGACGCTCGGCGTCGAGACGTACGTGTCCGACCTGGACACCGACCCGTGGACGGTGCACGCGGCGAGCCCGGCCCCACCCACCGTGCACGCGGCGAGCCCGGCCCCACCCACCGGGCCGGCGTCGCCGGCCGACCCGCAACAGACCCGCACCCCCGTCCCCGGCGCCACCGCGACCACCCGGGGCCGTACCGCATCCGCCCAGGACGACCCACACCCCGCCGTGGACGACAAGGAGCCCCGACCGTGAAGGCTGAACCGGCAGTCCAACGCCGCCTGCTCGACCTCCAGACGATCGACACCGCCCTCGCCCAGCTCGCCCACCGTCGGCGCACCCTGCCCGAGCGCGCCGAGCTGGAGGCCCTGGCCCGCGAGCTGTCCACCCTCGAGGACCAGCGGGTCCGCGCGCAGGTGGCGGTGGACGACCTCGACCGGGACATCGCCCGGCTGGAGAAGGACGTCGACCAGGTCCGTACCCGCAAGCGCCGCAACGAGGACCGGCTCGCCGCCGGCACCGGCCCGGCCCGCGAGCTGGAGGCGCTGCAGCACGAGCTGACCTCGCTCAACCGTCGGCAGAGCGACCTGGAGGACGCCGAGCTGGAGCTGATGGAGCAGCGGGAGACCGCGCAGGCCGTCCTCGACGGGGTCGAACAGCGGCTGACCGAGGCGCGCGAGAAGCGCGCGGAGACCGAGCGGCGACGCGACGAGACCCTTGCCGAGATCGCCAAGGAGGAGGAATTCAAGCGCACCGCCCGGCAGCCGCTCGCCGCCGACCTCCCGGCCGACCTGGTCTCCCTCTACGACAAGATCCGCGAGTCGACCGGGCTGGGCGCGGCCCTGCTGCGCGGCGGACGCTGCGGCGGCTGCCGGCTCGACCTGTCCGGCGCCGACCGGGCCCGGATCGCCAAGTCCGCCCCGGACGAGGTGGTGCGCTGCGAGGAGTGCCGACGGATCATGGTTCGCACGAACGAATCCGGCCTGTGACCCTGACGAGGGTGGTCGTCGAGGCCGACGGGGGGTCCCGGGGCAACCCGGGCCCGGCCGGCTGCGGCGCGGTGGTCCGCGACCCGTCCAGCGGCGAGGTGCTCGCCGAGCGTTCCGAGGCGCTCGGCACCGCCACCAACAACGTCGCCGAGTACCGGGGCCTGATCGCCGGGCTGACCGCCGCCGCCGAGCTGGGCGCGACCCGGGTCGAGGCGCGGATGGACTCCAAGCTGGTCGTCGAGCAGATGTCCGGCCGCTGGCAGATCAAGAACCCGGGGTTGCGTCCGCTGGCCGCCGAGGCCGCCAAGCTGGTCGGCCGCTTCGCGGCGGTGACCTTCACCTGGATCCCCCGGGACCGCAACCGGCACGCCGACGCGCTGGCCAACGCCGCCATGGACGCCGCAGCCGGCCGGTCACCGGCTGCGGCCGCCCCCCGGATCGCCGAGCCGCCGCGCGAGGTGGCCGCCCCGGACTCACCGGCCCGCGCCGCCGCCCGGGAGGCCGCCGCCCGCGCCGCCACGAAGGCCACCACCGGCACCGACCCGGCGACCGCGCCGGCCTCCTGGGAGCCCCGGGGCACCACCGAGGCGACCCGACTGGTGCTGGTCCGGCACGGCCAGACCGAGTGGACCGCGCAGCGCCGCTACTCCGGCCGGGGCGACGTGCCGCTGTCCGAGCAGGGGCGGGAGCAGGCCCGAGCCGTCGCCGCCCGGGTGGCCGCGCTCGCCCCGGCCGTCGCGGCCGTGGTCAGCTCACCCCTGTCCCGCTGTACGGCCACCGCCCGGCCGATCGCCTCCGCGCTCGGCGGGGTCCCGTTGCGGACCGAGGACGACCTGGTCGAGTGCGACTTCGGGGCCTGGGAGGGCCGCACCTTCGCCGAGGTACGCGAGGACTGGCCCGGTGAACTGGACGCCTGGCTCGCCTCCCCGGCGGTGGCCCCGCCCGACGGGGAGTCGTTCACCGACGTGACCGTCCGGGTACGCCGGGCGCTGCGCGGGCTGCTCGACGCGTACCCGGGGGAGACCGTGGTGGTGGTCTCGCACGTCTCCCCGATCAAGATCCTGCTGCGGGACGCGCTGGCCGCCGGGGACGCCTTCCTGCACCGGCTCTACCTCGACCCGGCCGGGGTGTCGGTACTCGACGTCTGGGCCGACGGCGGGGTGGCCGTCCGCTCCGTCAACGACACCGCCCACCTCGACTGAGCTGACTGCCGGGGTGGGGTGAGGTGGTAGCAGGGGTCCCCTGTTACCACTTTTTGCCGAGCAGGGGACCCCTGCAACCACCCGACGCGCTGGGCGGTGCGCGCTGACCTAGGTGGGGGTCCGATCTGCGGATTGTGCGGTGAAGTGCCGCTCGGCGCAGCCCATGCGCCGCTGAGCGCAGTGACCCGCTGTGACGGGTGACGGCGGTCACAACATCGCTAACCTCCGGGCCGTCCCCGTGCCCCACGACCTTCCGGAGGTGGCCTGATGGCCGCGACCGAACCGGAGCCGCCCACCACGACACGTTCCCGGGCGAAGGATCACAGCCCGTGGAACTGGCTGCTCTTCGTCCCGATCGTGGTGCCGCTGATCCCGGCGCTCTACAACAGTGACGCGCCCCGGATCCTCGGCTTCCCGCGCTTCTACTGGCTTCAACTGGCGTACATCCTGCTCGGCGTCGCCACCACGACCCTGGTCTACCGGATGACCAAGAAGCGGGGTGGACGGTGAGCGCGAGGAGTGAATCGGGCCTGCGAGCCCCGCAGTCGCAGACGAAGGTGATTGCGGTGAGCGCGAGGAGTGAGCCGGGCCTGCGAGCCCCGCAGTCGCAGACGAAGGTGATTGCGGTGAGCGCGAGGAGTGAGCCGGGCCTGCGAGCCCCGCAGTCGCGAACGAAGGTGATGCAGTGATGTGGCGCGACCATCTCACCGAGATCGTCATCTTCACGGTGCTGTTCCTGCTGGTCAGCGCGATGGGCTTCGTCGCCGCCCGATGGCGTGCCCCGAAGGACATGGCCCACCTGGACGAATGGGGGCTCGGCGGCCGCAGCTTCGGCGGCTGGATCACCTGGTTCCTGGTCGGCGGTGACCTCTACACCGCGTACACCTTCGTCGCGGTGCCGGCGCTGGTCTTCGGAGCCGGCGCGGCCGGGTTCTTCGCGGTGCCGTACACCATCGTCGTCTACCCGATCGTCTTCCTGGTGCTGGTCCGGCTCTGGTCGGTGTCGCACCGGCACGGCTTCGTCACCCCGGCCGACTTCGTCCGGCGGCGGTTCGACTCACCGGTGCTCGCCCTGCTCGTCGCGATCACCGGGATCGTCGCCACCATGCCGTACATCGCGCTGCAACTCGTCGGCATCGAGGCGGTGCTCAAGACGATGGGCGTGACCGGCGAGAGCGCCTTCGCCCGGCACCTGCCGATCATCGTGGCGTTCGCCATCCTGGCCGCCTACACCTACCAGTCCGGGCTGCGCGCACCGGCGCTGATCGCGTTCGTCAAGGACAGCCTCATCTACATCGTCATCCTGGTGACGGTGCTCTACCTGCCGTACAAGCTGGGCGGCTGGGGCGAGATCTTCGACGCCGCCGACGCCAAGTTCACCGCCTCGGAGAACCCGAACGACGGCATCGTGCTCAACGCCAACAACCAGCTCCAGTACGTCACCCTGGCGCTCGGCTCGGCGCTGGCCCTGTTCCTCTACCCGCACAGCCTCACCGGCGTGCTGGCCAGCCGGAACCGCGACGTGATCAAGCGGAACATGTCCGCGCTGCCCGCGTACACCCTGCTGCTCGGGCTGATCGCGCTGCTCGGCTACATGGCCATCGCGGCCCAGGTGAAGCCCCTGCCCGGCGCGGAGGAGGGCACGGTCGACAGCAACACCGTCGTCCCGGTCCTGTTCGACCAGCAGTTCCCCGACTGGTTCGCCGGCGTGGCGTACGCGGCCATCGGCATCGGCGCCCTGGTACCGGCGGCGATCATGTCGATCGCGGCGGCGAACCTGTTCACCCGCAACATCTACAAGGAGTACCTGAAGCGGGACGCCAGCCCTGCCCAGGAGGCGAACGTCTCCAAGATTACGTCACTGCTGGTGAAGGTCGGCGCGGTCGCCTGCATCGTCTTCCTCGACCCGCAGTTCTCCATCGACCTGCAACTCATCGGCGGCGTGATCATCCTCCAGACGTTGCCGGCCGTGGCGCTCGGCCTCTACACCCGCTGGTTCCACCGGGGCGCGCTGATCGCCGGCTGGGCCGCCGGCATGGGCCTGGGCATGTGGATGCTCTACCAGATCCCCAACGCGGCCACCGGCCGCAAGCACTTCGGCGGCTCGGCCTTCCCGCTGGCCGAGTTCGGCTTCGACACGAAGAAGACGATCTACGTCGGCATCGTGGCAGTGCTGGTCAACCTGGCCGTCGCGGCGATCGTCACCCTGGGTCTGCGGGCCGCCCGGGTGCCCGAGGGCGCCGACGGCACCACGCCCGACGACTACTTCGCCGACGAGGGCGACCCCCGGGTCACCCCCGGCCCCGAGGCGGACGCCGACCCCGCCCGCGAACCCGTGGCCTGAGGCACACCGGCGGGGGCCCTCACCCGAGCGGCCCCCGCCGGCCCCGGTGCTGGTCGGCGGGGGTGCGAACCGCCGTCGCGGGGGCGGTCAACGCAGTGCGCGGTACAGCAGGAAAAGGCCGATCACCGTACCGAAGACCACGATCAGGGACTTCAGCACCACCGGGGGAAGCCGGCGGACCAGCCGCGCGCCCGCGTACCCGCCGACCAGCGTCGCCGGAGCGACCACCGCCACGGCCGCCCAGTTCAGCGGCCCGAACGCCGCGAAGATCACCACCGTGGTCAGCCCGACCACAGCCGAGATCAGGTTCTTCAACGCCGACACCCGGGCCAGGGCCTCGTCCAGCACCAGGGCCAGGCCGGCGACCAGCATCACCCCGAGCGCCGCACCGAAGTAACCCCCGTACACCGCGCCGACCAGGACCATCGCCTGGAGCGTGCCCAACCGGCGGCGCGCGCCCAGGTCGCGCGGATGGCCGACCAGCCGGCGCAGCGGATCCTGGAACGCCAGTACCGCCGTCGCGCCGAGCACCAGAAACGGTACGACCAGCTCGAACGCGCGGGCCGGGGTGTTCAACAGCAGCCAGGTGCCGGCGACCGCGCCGAGCACGGCCGTCGGCAGCAGGGACAGCACCGTACGCCGGGACGGCAGGTCCCGCCAGCTCCCCGCCACGCTTGCCAGGTAGCCGGGGCAGACAGCCACCGAGTTGCTCACGTTCGCCGGCACCGGCGGCAGGCCCACCGCGAGCAACGCCGGAAACGTGATCAGTGAACCGCCACCGGCCACCGCGTTGACCGTACCCGCGGCGAGACCGGCGACCAGCAGCAGCGCGGCATCCGAGACATCCATGGCGACCCGAGGCTACCCAGGCACCCGCCGGAACGCACCAGGGCCAGGCTTCCGCTCCCGGCAAACGGGAAGAGCCGTCTCGGAACCCCCGCTTCGCTGTCGTCCGTGCGGCTCGCTGTCCGCCGTTTCATGCTTGGCTGGGACGTGAGCGGGCCGGCAATAACCGCCGCCGTCGCGTCGTTAGGATGAGGAACGCGACGGACGAGTCGACCGGGCGGTCGCGTCGGCGGGCCAGGTGCCCGCCGCCGAGGAACGTCCGGACTCCACAGGGCAGGGTGGTTGTTAACGGCAACCCGGGGTGACCCGCGGGACAGTGCCACAGAAAACAGACCGCCGCGCCCAGGTGGCGCGGTAAGGGTGAAACGGTGGGGTAAGAGCCCACCAGCATCCCGGGTGACCGGGATGGCTCGGTAAACCCCACCCGGAGCAAGGCCAAGAGGGCCGCCAACCGCGAGGACGGTGGCCTGCGCAGACGTTCGAGGGCGGCCCGCCCGATGTCTGCGGGTAGGCCGCAGGAGCCTGCCGGCGACGGTAGGCCGAGATGGATGGCCGCCGCCGATGCGGACCCCGGTGACGGGGTACGCGTCGCGCACAGAATCCGGCGTACAGGTCGACTCGTCCGTCGCCCACCAGCTCAGAGACCTGATCGGGGCTCTGAGCTGGTTCTATGTCCGGGCGTCGATGGTCGTTCTTGGTCAACTTCGGTCGGCATTTGACGCCCTGGGAACGCCCTGACGCCCTGGAGACGCCCTGATCTTGAACGTGGAGCGTCAGTTTGGAAGAGCGTGCTCAACCGGTCGTGATGCCCGAAACGCCTGCGGCTGGCGGTGGAAGCTTGTGCCCCTGGTGCCCGCTCGTGACCGCTGCGTTTCCCGAGTACTGGCCCGTGGATGGCCCGGATCAGCCCGGGCTTTAGAGGTCACGACCGCCCTGCGTCGGCGATTGCTGCTGGCTCGTATCCTGCGGGCCATGCCCGAAGATCCGCTCAGCTCGCGCCCACCACTCAGGCGAGCGCCCCGTACGTTCATCACCGCGCTGCTGGTGTTCGGCGTGGTGGTGCCATCCATCATCATCCGTGAGCTGATCGAAGGCGCGATGGGCAGTGGCCCGCTCGCAGATCTCGGCGGGATCGCAGTTCCGATGGCGGCCACTGCCTGGCTTGCGCCGCGTGCTTCCTACCGTCGCCGCGACGCGCTGTGGTGGCTCGCCGGCGGGTTCGGCCTCTACATCTTCGTGGTGATCGCTTGGCGGGTAGCCTTCCTGCCCTACCGTGATTGGCCGCCTCGACCCGATGAGGTATCTCGGGTCCGCTGGCTGCGCGACAGTCAACGGCTCGGGTTGTGGTACCTGCCTGGGGCAGCAAAGTAGGTGGTGGTGGCCGAGCGGTTGAAGGCGGATCTCTGAGGAGGGCCGGGGTTCGGGGCGGAGCCCCGAGGTCTTCGAGTCCTGGTCGTCCTCAAGCGTGGCCGGCCGGCCCGGCCGATGCCGGCCGAAGGTCGCCAGCAGGCCGGGACCGGGCCGGCGCGGTCCGCTTGCGGGCCGCCTTGATCCCATAGAGGCCAATTCGGCAATCAGCTCGGCAACTGCTCTTTCCCGTCACGGGAGATGCTTGACACGCACGTCCCGCCTGATGCCCGACATGATCCTCAAGGCGCGTCGCGGAGGTCCCTCACGGTCCGCGATAGGGACGCGCGCATCGCGCGTGTGTGACGGATGGGGCAGCAATTGTCTCTGGCTGGTAGACATACCGCCATGGCCGAGATTCTGCCAACGCCGACTTCGCCCTGCCCTACATGTGGTGGCACGCGTGTGGCTACGGGCGTGCGTACCGACATAGACCAGCAGAGCATCCGGTTGTGCCGGCCATCACGGCGGGGATGGGGCACTCGAGACGTGACGTCAGTCCGCGCTTTGGCCTGTGTCAGTTGTGGCCTCGTAACTTTCCACGTGGCAGACCTTCCCGCCTCCAGGCCGAGGCGGCTAAGCATCCTGAGCTGTTCAGGTGGGAGGATTAGCCGGGCCAGCCCGCTGTGCTTGTTGATCCACGCCCGCATCCGCTCATTAAGGCCCTCGCCTCGTACCTCGGCCATGCCGACCCCGGCTTCACGCTCCGGGTCTACACGCACCTGATGCCGGCCAGCGAGGAACGCACCCGCAACGCCCTCGACAGCCTGTTTGGGCCTGCCACCGGGGGCCTGGGATCACGCCCGTGACAGCGCTGTACCTGAGGGCCAGACTCGGCCGGGTGGACTTCGTTGAGTTGGGTGCGGTCATTGCCCCATCTGGTGTCTTGGTCCTCGCGACGGTCGGGCACCTCGACTACATCTGGCCGAGCATTGGCGAGCGGCTGTCCGATCGTGCGGCGGCGGTCGCTGCCACAGGTGGGGGCCATATCCAGGAATGGCTTTTCGAGGCGGTCGCCGTACCTGTCGACGCCGACCGTCCACTTCCCGTGCTGGCGGCCGTCCAGCCTTCTCCGTTCTTCGGCGAGGCCGCCATCACGATGCTTGAGGTTCGTCTGGGCGGAGAGGGCGCCGGCCGGTTGCTCGGTGACCTTCCGGCCGACCGGTGCGGCATGGTCCTGGGCGACGCCGTTGCGCTCGACTCGTGGGTCGGCCTATCCGTGGAGCCGCATACCGACTACGACAACTTCCGTCGGTCCGCCAGGAACCATCCGCTGCACGTCGGCCCGGTCGAGGTTGCCGGCTGCCCAGTCCTCGGCATCGGCTGGGGCGAGGGTGACCATTCGATGCGGCACCGGGGAGAGCGGGCGGCGGGTTACGTCTACCCGGCGACGGTTACCAGTGACGACTCGTCCGGAACCGTTCTGCGGTGGGACGTTGACCCCGCCAAGGTTCGACCTCCGACGGCCTGAGGGCGGCCTGATTCTCTCTGACGCCCTGGCGATGCCCTGAGCAGGTACCTGGCGAACGAAACGCCTGCTCAGGGCAGGATTCACCTTCATAATCCGGCGTGCAGGTCGACTCGTCCGTCGCCCACCAGCTCAGAGCCCCGATCAAGGCTCTGAGCTGGTTGTATGATCGGACGTCGATGGCCGTTGTTGGTCGACTCTGACCGACATTTGACGGCCTGGCGCCGGCCTGGTCTTGGACCAAATGCATCAGGATTCATCTATGGGATGTGGTGTGGCCTTGCCTCAGCGACGCGCCGCACGATGCTCCGGCTGCCATCCCCGGACCGCAAGATGCCGACGGTCCCCAGCCATCCCGGAGTCTGAGGCCCCAGCCGGAGCCGCTTTGACCTGGGCGTACGACTCGCTGCGCTTGCCGGCCAGCCTTGCCCTCGGCGGACCGCTGGCCGACGTGGTGAGCGGCGCGGCAGGGCAGGCCCTGCCTCCGCTGGCCGGCGCGGTTGAGTTGGGCAGCTTCCTTCTAGGGCGTCGTCCACGTCCCCAGCGGCAGCAGCAGGATCAGGGGGCCGCACATAGGCTGCGACCATGAAGCAGCTGGAGCCTACTGGCGCCATGCTCGCCTGGGCGGCTCGGCAGGTGGCCGAGAGCGCGACAGCGGTCGTGATCAATGGGCTACGCGAGGGCGGCAACCCGTGGTTGCTGTGGATCCAGCACGACGGGCGCACGAGCGAAGCGGTCCTCAAGGTAGCTGACCCGAATAATGTGGCCGGCTTCGCCAGCGAAGTCGCGGCGCTGCGCGTGGCCGAGAAGCACCACATCCCGGCACCGGTGATCCTCGGGCTCGACACCAGGACCAGCGAGACCAGCACCAGTACCAGCACCCGGATCGTGCTCGAGACCGTCGTGCCCGGACACAGCACGATTCCGGTCGAGCCGACACCGGCACGGCTCCGCGCTCTAGGTGCTGCAGCCGCCGCGCTCTACGCCGTCGCCGTCGCGCCTTCGCCGGACCTGCCGATACGAACTCGCCCGATCCCGGCCAGCGACTTCATCCGGCAGCGCCGGCTCGGCACCGACCACACGACGTCCTTGCTGCAAACCGCCGACGCACGCCTCAGCCGACTTCCGGTGCCGACCGGCAGGTTGGTGTTCGTGCACGGTGACCTCTGGCAGGGCAACATGTTGTGGGATGGTGACACGCTCGCTGGCATCGTCGACTGGGACATGGCCGGTGTCGGCCACCACGGCATCGACCTGTCCTCGCTGCGCCTGGACGCGGCCCTCATGTTCGGCTGCGAAGCAGCGGAAGCGGTGTTGGCTGGGTGGGAACGTACGACGGGGAAACTGGCGCCGGACCTTGCCTTCTGGGACGCGACTGCCGCGCTCAACATGCCAGGGGACCTGGCCGTGTTCGTCCCCGCCATCCACGACCAGGGCAGACGGGACCTCACCGCCAGCACTTTGAACGAGCGCCGCGACACTTTTCTCGGCCGCGCGCTCGATCGGCTCTAATCCGCCAGGCGCGCCGGGCGAGACCGGCCGCCAGGCCGGGCTGGTTCGATGCCCTAGGTTGAGCCGATGCTGGATGCAGTCCTCGACGCGTTGCTGGAGTGCTTGGCCTTCATAGAACTCAGCGAAGACGACACGGTCGACTCCCATGCGGCTGTTGGAGGAGCCGGCGAAGGCGACGCGTAATCCCACCCACGTGTCGATCGGCCGGAGCTACGCTCTGTACGTTTTCCGCTGTCCGGCCTCCTTTGACCATCCGCCCGCCACCGCCATGCAGTGACGGTCCCTGAGCGTTGGCCCTTGAGCGACGCACTACTTTCGGTATGTGGGTGCTTCCATGGCCGGGCAGGTGTCACCGAACGCAGACGAAGTCGTCAGTGCCGTCCGGAGGGTCTGGCCCGATGTCGAGGCCGTCGTGATGGTGGGCAGCTTTGCCCGGGGCGAGGCGCACCCACTCTCCGATCTCGACGTCATCGGCCTCGGCAACGATCTGCCCGAGTACGAGCTGACGGTGTGGAACTCCCGCCTGATGGCGTTGCAGGGTAGGTCGGTGGCCCAGGCACAGAAGGACCTCCTCGACCCTGCGGTTTGCGTCCAGGCGGTGCCCTCCTGGCGTGGCGCACGGATTCTGTACGACCCGGATGGCGTCGTCGCCGCTGTGCAGGCCCAGGCGCAGGCATGGGACTGGCCGCTGGTGCAGGGGAAGCTCGAGCAGTGGACGGCCAAGACCGTCACCGACTTCGCCGAGGAGGCACTGAAGCTACTGGCGGCGATCCGGGACCGGAGAGATGTCGCGGCGGTTGTCCAGGCGCAGTTGATCGCGGTTCAGTTGACGCCGATCATGGCCGCCGCTCATCACGAGCTATTCGCCAGCGAGAACGACCTGTGGCACGGCACCGCTGGCGACCCCAGGTGGTACGAGGCTCTCGCGCGGGTCCTACGGTCTGATCGACGATCTGCAGCGCTGGGCGCTGTCGGTCTCTACCTGTACGCGGTGGACGCGACGTACGCGTGGATGACGCAGACCCAGCGCGCCGTGGTGGAACTCGTCCGGACGAGCGCGGAAGAGCTGGACAGTTGACCAGGGCCGCCGGCTTTCGTGTCGCTCCATGGGCTTCACCTCAGGTGTGCGCGTTCGTCGACGACTCGGTGCGGTTCGGTGAGGAAGAGGTCGACGGGGGCGGGGCCGTGGGCGATGTTGAGTGTGTCCAGGCGGTAGAACCAGTCGCCGCCGCAGAAGCTGCTGAAGCGGTAGTTGACCTGCCAGCGTAGCCACCGGCCCGGGGCGAGTCGTACGGCAGGCGGACGGCGGTGGCGGCGGGGCATCCCCAGGTGGAGGGGATCAGTTCGACGCGGAGGAGCCCGTCGGCGAGATCGAGGCGGACAGCGTCCCTGGCCGGCAACTCGGTGCGCACACTGGCGTGTGGCCGGAAGTCGTCGTTCTCGTCCATCGTGACCTCGTGGGTGAGGAGCGCGCCCCGCTCGGGTAGGCGAAAGGCCACCGGCAGGGCGTTGCGGCGGGTGGCCGGCCGACCTCCGCGTGACTGCTTGGTCCAGACGGCGCGGACCCACTGGGCGACGACATCCACGGTGCGGATGCTGCCGGCTTCCTGAGCCGCCGGCAATCCGGATTGCGAGCCGGATGCCCGACGTGGAACCGTGGTGGCATGTCGAAGCCACGAAAGGCGCATGCCGCGTAGACGGCCCGCGCAACTTCGTACCGAATATGTCCGTCAGCGGCCGCTGAACGTGGCCGCACTGGGAGTTCCGCCAACGAGTCCCCGCATCCCGGGGCTGTCCCGACGGGGTATGCGGGCGATCGAGCAGCTCGAACGTTCCCGGCTGTGGGACCAGGCGGTGTCTGACGCCTTGCGGGACTGGTCGTGGCTCGTCCACCATCCCGAAAGCGCGATGTGGGACCCTGCCGAACGCTGCGGGGTTCAGGAGTGCTGTCCGGATCCAGACGAGGCGCGGTTCATCCTGGGGTTGGCTGTTTCCGTCCTGCTGACCGGGGACGCCCGCATCCTGCGCATGCAGGTCACTGCCCTCGACAAGGTGAGGCGACGGACCGTGCGGCACCCCTTCGAGATCGGCAACCGGACGGGGAGAGCTCCAGCATGAGCGGCGACGACGAACGCGACCAGGTGCGACGAGGGTACGACGCGCTCTCCTACCACTACCGCAGCGACGACGCGGACGACGGACAGTACGCGCCCTGGCTCGCCGACCTGCGACGGCGCCTGCCGACCCCGGCGGCGGTCCTCGATCTCGGCTGCGGTTGCGGAGTGCCGGTGGCGCGCTCCCTCGCCGAGGCCGGGCACCACGTCACCGGCGTCGACATCAGCGACGTGCAGGTGGAGCGGGCTCGCCGCCTGGTGCCCACCGGCACCTTCCTCCGCGCCGACGCCACCCGGCTCGACCTTCCGGCGGCGTCGTTCGACGCCGTGGTCTGCCTCTATGCCCTCATCCACATGCCGCTGGCCGACCAGCCGGGTCTCATCGACCGGATCGCCACCTGGCTGCGCCCTGGCGGCTGGCTGCTGACCACTGTCGGCAAGGACGCCTGGACCGGTGCGGAGGACAACTGGCTCGGCGGCCCCGCCGCCATGTGGTGGAGCCATGCCGACGCCGCCACCTACCGGTCCTGGTTGGATCGGGCGGGGCTGATGGTCACCACCGAGGAGTTCGTCCCGGAAGGCACCGGTGGGCACACCCTCTTCTGGGCTCGGCGACCGCCAGCGGTGGCGACGGCGTGACCCGACGGCGTCGGCCGGGACCAAGACCCGCCGGGACCAGCGTCGGCCGGGACCGGGGGGCCGGCGGGGTCCGCGCGGGTGGGGATACTGAGCCGGTGACCGAAGAGGACGTCGTACGGTTCGTCAGCAGTATGCCGGGAGTAACGGTGTTCACCGCCGGGCCGGACAACGGTGCCCCGGAGGTGGCCTGGGGTGACCGGTTCATCTACCACGATCCGGAGGGCGACCTGCCCGCCGATCGCAAGTTCCCGTTCGCGACCATCGTCGTCACGGACTACCCGGGCTTCGACACGGCCTCCGACCTGGACCGCGACGGCGTGTTCCGGGTCAACGTCGCGGTCGGCCGCGAGGTCTTCGCGGAGCTGTTCGGCCACCCGCCGGCCGCGCACGGCGAACACCACACCGAGTACGACTACGCCGCCCTGGACCGGATCGTGCCCCACCCGGTGTACGCCACGCAGGGGTGGGCGTCGGTGCTGAACCCGGGGGAGGAGACCGCCGAGCGGACCCGGTCCCTGCTGGCCGGGGCACACGCCCGCGCCGCCGCCCGGTCCCGCCGACGAGCCGGCTGAGACCGCGCCGGCGAGCCGACCGAGATCCCATCGCCCGGGGCCGCTGGTGGACACTCGGAGGGGCGCGTGGCGACGCGAGGGCGGTGTTCAGCCGCGCGGGGCAGGCTGTGCGTCGTCGGCGGTGACGGTCGGCTCGTGGGTGACCGGGAAGTTGACCGAGCTGGCGATGAAGCAGCTCGCGTGGGCGTCGTGGTGCAGGGCGACGGCCTTCTCCAGCATCGCGGGCGAGGCGACCCGGACGGTGGGACGGAGCACCGCCGAGGTGAAGCGACCACCCTCGCCCTCCTGCGCCATGGTGCCGTGCGCGTGGTCGACGTACCCGGTGACGACCACGCCGTGGCGGGCGCAGAGCGCGAGGTACGACAGCATGTGGCATTGCGCGAGCGCGGCGAGCAGCAGTTGTTCCGGGTTCCACCGGGCCGGATCGCCCCGGAACGCCGGGTCGGCGCTGCCGGCGATGGGCGCCGGACCCTCGGCGGTCACCTCGTGTTCCCGACCGTAGTCGCGGTAGCCGCTGGTGCCGGTGCCCCGGTCCCCGGTCCAGGTGACCACCGTGTCGTACGAGTGCAGTCGCGTCATACCGCGATCCTGCCGTCCCGGCCGGTGTCCAGCCAGAGCCGGATCAGGTCGCGGCGGAGGGCCGGGTCGGGGTGGTCCTCGTACGCGGTGCGGCTGTGCAGCACCACCCGGTTGTTGAGGAATTGCAGGTCACCGGGGCGCAGGTCCATGGTGAGCGTGAAGCGCGGGTCGTTGGTGATCCGGTCGAGGGCGGCCATGGCCTCGACCTGGGCCGGAGTCAGCGGCGGCACGTGCGCGCCGCGCTGGGCCGAGCGGATGTAGTCGGGCCCGTAGTGGGCGACCAGCCCGCCCTCGTCGTCGCGTGTGTAGATCGGGTGCTGGTGGAAGCTCTCCGGCCCGTCGCCGGTGCGGCGGTCGTGCCACCACGGCTGGTAGAGCACGTCGGCCAGGTCCGGTCGGGTACGCACGATCTCGTTGTGTACGGCCACCGAGCTGACGATGGTGCTGAGCCCGCCGGAACGCGCCGGCCGGACGCAGAGCAGCGCCACGACGTCGGTGGGGTCGGCGTGGAAGCCGAGTCGCTGGCGGTGCTGGTAGCTGCGGGTCGTCGGGTGGGCCGGGTCCGCGCCCTCGTCCCGTACGTGCAGCACGGGCACCCGCTGTGGCCCCTGGGGCACGACGGTGCCGACGTGGCTGGCGACACCCAGCGCCAGGATCTCGCAGTGCTGCTCGGTCAGGCCGCCGACCGGTGCCCCGGTGACCAGGGCGAAGCCGCGACCGTCAGTCACCTCGGTGGCCAGCCGCGCCAGCACGGGTCCGAGCGTCGGTAGTGGGAAGACCTGGGCGGAGATCTCCTCGAGGGGCACGCCGGCCGCTGCCACGGTGTCGACCGCGGCGCGCAGTTCGGCCCGGTGCGCCTCGGTGAGGGTCAGCCGCCATCCGTCGTCGTGGGTCGTCTGGTCGCCCCGCCAATCGGCCGGGTGGCGTACCTCGCTGATCACTGCCATCGGGCCGTACCTCCGGGGACGGGCCCGGAACCGTCACCGGGCTTTCGTCCCATCATCAGCCGGTGGTGGCCGGGAGGCCCGTCCGGTCTGCCAAGGGCATAACCACCCCGGAGCCCGTTCGCCCAGGGGCCGCCGCCTCGAGGCCCGCCAATCCCGGAACCCGCCGCCACGACCCCGGCTGTCGCGGGCGGAAGCTGGTCCGCCCGCGACGGCTCGGGTGGTGGTGTGAAGATCAGGGCGGGGTCAGAAGCCGACGAGCAGGTCGGCGAGGCGCTCGGCCACGCCGGGGGCGTGCAGGTGCAGCCGGGCCACGTTCACCGCGTCCTCGCCGACCACCGCGAGCAGGGCTTGGCCGTTGACCGCGTAGACGCTCAGGTAGCCGGCCGAGTTTCGGACGGTGGACTGCTGGAACGCCCCCTGCCCGAGGCTCAGACCGATCTGCCGGCCGAGGCCGAAGGTGCTGGCGGCGAGCGCGGCCAGGTCGTCCGGGTGTGCCCCGTTGGGCATGGTGTGGGTGATGAGTAGCCCGTCGACCCCACCCAGGACGCAACCGGTGACGCCGGGGATCTGGAGCCGCAACTCGGCCAGTTCGGTGTTGATCGCCGCGTACGGCAGGGAACGATTGCCGGCGAGCGACGGCGGGAGCCGTTCCGGCGGCGGCAGGGAATCAGGCTGGCGGACCCGCCGGGGGAGGGCTGTCGCGCCCGGGACGAGGCCGTTCACAACTCCAGGCTTTCCTCGATGGTGCGGAGCTGGTGCCGGGCGAGGGCCAGGTTGGCGCGGTTCTTGCTCAGCATCAGGTAGAGGAACAGGCCCTTGCCGTGCAGACCGGTCAGCGGCCGGATCACGTGGTACTGCCTACCGAGGGTGATGAGCATGTCCTCGATCTCGTCGTTCAGGTTGAGCATCTCGATGGTGCGCATCTTGGCGCGCACCACGTCGGTGTTGCCGGCGGCGGCCACGGTCAGGTCCAGCTCGGCAGTGCCCCCCGCCACGCCGAGCGTCATCCCGCTGGTGTAGTCCACCAGTGCGACACCGATAGCGCCCTCGATCTGCATCGCGCCCTTCAACGCGATGTCAAGGTTCGCCACGACTTCCCCCCAGTCAGCGGAACGGTGCTGCTGACGCACGTGCGCACGGGCGTCCGCGCTCGACGCAACACCTTTGGAATGTTGCAAAGAGGCTTGCACATCGCCCTGGTGGGCGCACCTGGCCGGCGGCCCAACCACCTGACCAGCCGGCCGGGAGCACACCACTGATCAGCGGAAACATGCCGTCCGGCGGATGGCTCCGGCTGGTCGGGTGGGTTGGGCATCCGGTCGGGTGAGCGCTGTGGTGTCCCGGCCGGTCACCCTGGCGGGCGTTCTTCGCCGTTTCGGCCCGCCCCGCCGGGAGCACGTCTACTGTGGAGGACATCGGCATCTTCGGATGGTCCGGTGGCGGCCGGTCGCCTCCCGGTGCACAGTGATGTCATGAGCGACAGCGGACACGGAAGTTACTACTGGTGCCTACGGCACCACCGGGTCGAGACCGAGGCCGACAAGTGTCCGGCCAAGTTCGTGCTCGGCCCGTATCCCTCGGCGGCTGCCGCCGAGAACGCCCTACAGACCGTGCAGGACCGGAACGAGGCGTGGGAGGCCGAGGACGCCCGCTGGGCCGGGGAGGACAGATGAGCGGTGCGGGACGCCCCGTGCCGAGGATCTCCGGGCTCCGGACGGAGTCCCGCGAGCGCATGTCCGCAAGGAGGGAGACGACATGGCCGAAGCACGTAAGGCCACCACCCGCCCGGCCGCCGCCCGTACCACCGCGAAGAAGACCGCAGCGGCGGAGCGGAACACCGGTGCCAGCCGGACGACCCCGGTCCGGAAGTCCACCACGACGGCTCGCCGGGGCACCGCGGGCGGGGTGATGACGACCGGTGCCACCACCGCCCGGCGGACGGGCTCGGTCGCCCGACAGGCGCCGGCCGGGAAGGCCACCGCCACGGGAGAGGCGAAGGCCACTCCCGCCACCCGGAAGACCACGACGGCGGCCAAGCGGACCACCACCGGCGAGACGAAGCAGACCAGCGCGGCGAAGCGGACCAGCGCGGCGAAGCGGACCAGCGCGGCGACGAAACGAACCGGCTCCGCCACGACCAGCCGCGCCGCCGACGCGGGCCGGAAGGCGACCACCGCGAAGCGGACCGCGTCGACCACGGCCACGAAGGCGACGGGCGCGACGAGACCCACCGCAACGGCGGGCAAGAGCAGGCCCACTGCCACGGCCGGGAAGAGCACGGCGGCGAAGCGGGCGGCGACGGCCGCTCGGAACACCACGACCGCCCGGTCCGCCGCCGCGAAGGCGACGGCGGCAGTGCGGAAGGCGGCCCCAGCAGGGGCGCGCAAGACGACGGCGGCAGTGCGGAAGACGCCCACGACGGCCCGTAAGGCGGCCACGTCGGCGACCCGTCCGGCGGTCCGGAAGGCGACCACAGCCACCCAGACCCCGATCCGCAAGGCCGCGTCGACCCGGCCGGCGGCCACCACGTCGACGGCGAGACAGGCGCCGGCCCGTACGCCTGCCGCCACCGTGGCCGCCGCCCGGCGAGAGGCCCGGACCAGCACGTCGACCGCCTCCTCGAAGCGGGCCACCTCGGCCCGCAAGACCGCCGGCCGGAAGGTGGTCGCGGGCCGGTCGACGGTCAAGCCCGCGACCCGCAGCGCCCCGGCCCGGGCCCGGAGAGCCACCGGCCCGGCGGAGCCAACCGCCTGACCGCCGTACGGCCGCTGCCGACCGGCCGGCGGGGGCGGCGTCGCCATCCGAGCGGAACTGGCAGTGCGCTGCCAGGATTGGTCCCGTGGTCATTCGACGCGTACTGGCACCCCGCATCGACTTCGGCGCGCTGCGGCGGGAACTGGGGCTGCCCGACCATTTCCCACCGGAGGCGCAGCGGGAGGCGGACGAGGCGGCGGCGCGACCGCTGCCGGCGCTCGCCGACCGGACCGACGTGCCGCTGGTCACCCTCGACCCGCCCACCTCCCGGGACCTGGACCAGGCGATGTGCCTGACCCGCCGGCCGGGCGGCGGCTACCGGGTGCGGTACGCGATTGCCGACGTCGCCACCCACGTACGCCCGGGCGGGGCGCTGGAGGCGGAGACCTGGCGGCGGGGCCAGACGGTCTACCTGCCCGACGGCAACGTGCCGCTGCACCCGGAGACGCTCAGCGAGGGCGCGGCGAGCCTGCTGCCCGACGTCGAGCGGGCGGCGGTGCTCTGGACCATCGACCTGGACGCCGACGCGACCACCGTCGGCGTGCACCTGGAACGGGCCCGGGTCCGCAGCCGCGCGAAACTCGACTACCGGGGCGTGCAGGCCGACGCCGACGCGGGTCGGCTGGCCGAGCCGATCGCTCTCCTGCCGGAACTGGGCGCCCTGCTGACCGCGCGGGGGCTGCGGCGCGGGGCGATCAACCTGCCCCTGCCCGAGCAGGACGTCGAACCCGACGGCGACGGTTGGCGGCTGGTGTTGCGCGGGCCGGTGCCGATGGAGGAGCACAACGCCCAGATCTCGCTGCTGACCGGGATGGCCGCCGCCGACCTCATGCTCGCCGGCCGGATCGGACTGCTCCGGACGATGCCTGGCCCGAGACCGGAGGCGGTCGACCGGTTGCGGGCCGCCGCCGCCCCGCTCGGTGTGGACTGGCCGGACGGGGCGTCCGTCGGCGAGGTGGTGGCCCGGCTCGACCCGGCCCGGCCCCGGGCGGCGGCCTTCGTCGACCAGGCCGCTGAGCTGCTGCGCGGTGCCGCGTACACGGCCTTCGACGGCGAGGTGCCGGCCGAGCCGGGGCACGGTGGGGTGGCCGCCGCGTACGCCCACGTCACCGCGCCGCTGCGTCGGCTCGCCGACCGGTACGCCACCGAGGTCTGCCTCGCCCTGTACGAGGAGCGGCCGGTGCCCGAGTGGGCGCGTACGGCGTTGCCGAGGCTGCCGGAGACGATGACGAGCACCGACCGGACCGCCTCGGCCGCCAGCCGGGGTGCCGTCGAGTTGGCCGAGGCGGTGCTGCTGGCCGACCGGGTGGGGGAGACGTTCGAGGCGGCGGTGGTGGACGTGGACGCCCCCGTCACCCGTCCGGGCCGCCAGCCCGGCGGCACGGTGGCGCTGGACGCGCCGCCGGTGCGGGCCCGCTGCACCGGCGAACTGCCGCTCGGGGAGCGGGTCACCGTCCGCCTGGTCACCGCCGATCCGACCACCCGCCGGGTGGCCTTCGCCCGCGCCTGAACGAGGGCAAAGGCCGCCGCCTGAGCGCGGACGACGGCCGACCGGCGGCCTTTCTCACCACCGGCGGCGCTGTCGCCCCACGAGTGGTGTTTGCGAGGATGAGCCCCATGGCATACGACGCGAGCGCGCTGCCCGACGTGTCCGGGCTGACCGTGGGCATCATCGGCGGTACCGGCGACCAGGGGCGGGGGCTCGCCTACCGGTTCGCCCGGGCCGGGCAGACCGTGCTGATCGGCTCCCGGTCCGCCGAGCGGGCCGAGGAGTCCGCCCGGGAGATCGCCGCGCTGCCCGGGGTGCCCGCCGACGCCACCGTCACCGGAGCCGGCAACGAGGAGGTCGCCCGGCGAGCCGACATCGTGATCGT
This sequence comes from Micromonospora pallida, assembly GCF_900090325.1. NCBI lineage: Bacteria > Bacillati > Actinomycetota > Actinomycetes > Micromonosporales > Micromonosporaceae > Micromonospora > Micromonospora pallida. The sequence goes on from NZ_FMHW01000002.1 coordinate 200,301, forward strand.
CGCGGTGCCCTGGGAGGGGCACGCCGCCACCGTCGCCGCCCTGGCCGAGCCGCTCGCCGGCAAGATCGTCGTGGACTGTGTGAACCCGCTCGGCTTCGACAAGCAGGGCCCGTACGCGCTGACCGTCGAGGAGGGCAGCGCCGTCCAGCAGGCCGCCGCGCTGCTGCCCGACTCCCGGGTGTGCGCCGCGTTCAACCACGTCAGCGCGCCCCTGCTGGCCGACCCGGAGGTCGACCGGATCCAGTTGGACGTGCTGGTCTGCACCGAGGACCGGGAGGCCGCCGGGGTGGTCGCCGCGCTGGCCGCCCGGATCCCCGGCATGCGGGGCATCTACGCCGGCCGGTTGCGCAACGCCCACCAGATCGAGGCGTTCACCGCCAACCTGATCGCCATCAACAAGCGCTACAAGGCGCACGCCGGCATCCGGGTCACCGACCTGTGAGCCGGTGCCGCCGGTAGCCGGGCGGCCGACCAGGCCAGCCAGGTCCGGGTGAGCGTACGGCCGGCCAACCCGGCCAGCCGTGGCCCGTGCGCGGTCGCGACCGCCGTACGCCCGGTCAGCCACCGCGTCCGGTAGCCCGGGATCCCAAGTCACCCACCCGCCGATTGTGGCCGTGCCCCACCGCCACTGCGACCGGCCGGGGCCGGTCCGGCAACCACGCCGACCGGCGGGGCCTGGGTCCGGCGGGAGGGCAACCACCGCGACCGGCCGGGGTCGGGGACCGATCCGGCAGTACTGCGACCGGCGGAGGTCGGGCCGGGCAGGTGCCCGGCCCGACCCGTACCTCAGAAGGTGTGCTCGGCGGCCGGGAACTCCCCGGCGCGGACCTCGTCGGCGAACCGACGGGTCGCGTCGGTCAGCACCCCGGCCAGGTCGGCGTAGCGCTTGACGAACCGGGGAGCCTTCCCGCCGCGTAGGCCGGCCATGTCCTGCCAGACCAGCACCTGCGCGTCGGTGTCCGGACCGGCGCCGATGCCCACGGTCGGGATGGTCAGCGTGCTGGTCACCCGCTTGGCGACCTCGCCGGGCACCATCTCCAGCACCACCGCGAAGGCGCCCGCCTCGGCCACCGCCCGCGCGTCCGCGAGGACCTCGTCGCCGGCCTCGCCGCGCCCCTGCACCCGGTACCCGCCGATGGTGTGCTCCCGTTGCGGGGTGAAGCCGACGTGTGCCATCACCGGGATGCCGGCCCCGGTGATCGCCTCGACCTGCGCGGCGTAGCGGCGGCCGCCCTCCAGCTTCACCGCGTGGCAGCCGCCCTCCTTCATGAACCGCACCGCCGTCCGCAGCGCCTGTGTCGGCCCCTCCTCGTACGAGCCGAAGGGCAGGTCGGCCACGACCAGTGAGTGTCGGGTCGCCCGGACCACCGCCCGGACCAGGGAGAGCATCTCGTCGACGGTCACCGGCAGGGTCGTCTCGTGCCCGAAGACGTTGTTCGCCGCCGAGTCGCCGACCAGCAGCACCGGGATACCGGCCTGGTCGAAGATCGCGGCGGTGTACTGGTCGTACGCGGTCAGCATCGGCCACCGCTCGCCGCGCTCCTTGGCGGCGAGCAGGTCCCGGGTGCGTACCCGCCGGGTCGCCGGGCCGCCGTAGAGCGCCGTCACCTCGGCCGGCGCGTCCGCTGTCATCCCGGCCGGCGCCTCTGCCGGGGGGTTGCCGGTCGGGCGGTTGGTGGGCACGGCACCGCTCGTTGCATCGGACATGTCCGCTCCTCTCGCCTCGAGGCCGCCCTCGCGGTCCCCGGGTCACCCGCATCGTCGCACCGCCCGAGGGCGGCCCGGCAGAGCGCAGTGGAGGATGTCACAACCGGTGGGCGACCGGTCCCGGACCGGCCGCCCACGAGCGGTGACCCAGCCCTGCTCGGGCGCGGCTCAGCCGTGCTCGCGCCACCGGTTGGTGATCGGCAACCGCCGATCGCGGCCGAACGCCTTCATCGAGATCTTCGTGCCCGGCGCGGACTGCCGGCGCTTGTACTCGGCGGTATCCACCAACCGCAGCACCCGGTCGATCAGAGCTGGGTCGTGTCCGGCCTCGACCAGTCCGTCCCGGCCCAGGTCGCCGTCGACGTAGCCGATCAGGATCGGGTCGAGCACCGCGTAGTCGGGCAGGGTGTCGCTGTCGAGCTGCCCGGGACTCAGCTCGGCGCTCGGCGGCTTGCCGATCGAGTTCTCCGGGATCGGCGGCGTCTCGTCCCGGCTGGCCGCGTCGGCGTTACGCCACTTCGCCAACCGCCAGATCAGCGTCTTCCAGACGTCCTTGACCGGGTTGTAGCCGCCGACCGAGTCGCCGTAGAGGGTGGAGTAGCCGACCGCCAGCTCACTCTTGTTGCCGGTGGTGAGGACGAGGTGCCCCTCCTGGTTGGACAACGCCATGAGGATCACCCCACGAACCCGGGCCTGGAGATTCTCCACGCTCACTCCGGACAGCGACATGTTCGCCAGGAAGGTGTCCACCATCGGCTGGATCGGCTCGACCCGGTAGTCCAGGCCGGTCCGCTTGGCCAGCTCCGCCGCGTCCTCCCGGGAGTGCTCGGAGGAGTGCTGGCTGGGCAGGGAGACCCCGACCACCCGCTGCGGGCCGAGCGCGTCGACCGCGAGGGCCGCCACCACCGCCGAGTCGATGCCGCCGGAGAGGCCGAGCACCACCGACGGGAACCGGTTCTTGTCGACGTAGCCGCGCAGCCCCAGCACCAGGGCCTGCCACACCTCGGCCTCGTCGGCGGCCGGCTCGATGATCCCGCCGAGGGCCGGCGGTCCGGCCGGCGCGGCCCCGGCGTCGCTGATCCGGGTACGGCTCACCCGCATCCCGTCGGCCAACTCTCCGGAGGCCGGCGCGCCCCGGTCGGGGGCGGCCGGCAGGTCCAGGTCGTGCACCAGCAGGTGCTCGACGAACTGCGGGCCCCGGGCGAGCAGCGTGCCGTCGGCGGCCACCACCATCGAGTCGCCCTCGAAGACCAGCTCGTCCTGGCCGCCGATCATGTTGACGTACGCGATGGCCGCCCCGGCCTCGACGGCCCGGCGGCTGACCAGCGGCCGCCGGATATCGTCCTTGTTCAGCTCGTACGGCGAGCCGTTGATGTTGACCACCAGCCCGACGCCGGCCTGCCGGGCCACCGCGAACGGGCCGCCGGCCTGCCAGAGGTCCTCGCAGATGGTCAGCGCCACGTCCACCCCGCCCACCCGCACCACGGTCAGCGTGTCGCCCGGCACGAAGTAGCGGTCCTCGTCGAAGACGCCGTAGTTGGGCAGGTGGTGCTTGAAGTAGGTGGCCGCCACCGTTCCGCCGTGCAGCACCGCGGCGGCGTTGCGGGCCCCCCGCCCCGGCTCGGCGTCCGAGCTGACCTGCGGCGGCCCGTCGGCGTCCAGGTAGCCGACCACGACCGGGAGGTCCCCGAAACCGTCGGCGGCCAGCTCGGCGGCGAGCCGGTGCAGCGCGTCCCGGGACGCGGCCACGAACGACCGGCGGAAGACCAGGTCCTCGACCGGGTAGCCGGTCAGCACCATCTCCGGGAAGGCGACGAGCTGGGCACCGGCGTCCGCCGCCCGGCGGGTCCAGGCGCGGACCAGTTCGGCGTTGCCGACGAGGTCGCCGACGGTGGGGTTGACCTGGGCGAGGGCGAGGCGCAGGGTGGGCATGTCCTCATCTTGCCCCAGCCGACCCGGCTGGGCGCGGCGGGCAGCGTTCGGCGACGAACCGGGGTCGGCGTGGCGTCGACTCGGCGGGGCGGTGCCGGTGCGCGGCGACCAGGGCGCGGATCGTGGCGACGGTGGGACACCCGGGGTGTCGGGGCGGGCGGTCGCGTAACGTCAGCGAAACGAGGCCGGTGGACACTGGTCGGTCAGGCCGTTGCCGGGGTGGACCGGCGACGGGGTTTCACGTGCGAGGGGTGGAAGTGGACCGTCAGCAGGAGTTCGTCCTCCGTACGCTGGAAGAGCGGGACATCCGTTTCGTCCGGCTGTGGTTCACCGACGTGCTCGGCACGCTCAAGAGCGTCTCCGTCGCGCCCGCCGAACTGGAGGCGGCCTTCGAGGAGGGCATCGGGTTCGACGGCTCGGCGATCGAGGGCTTCGCCCGGGTCTTCGAGTCCGACATGGTGGCCATGCCCGACCCGACCACCTTCCAGGTCTTCCCCTTCGAGGGCGGGGTCAGCGGCGAGAGCGCCCGGATGTTCTGCGACATCCTCCTGCCCGACGGCAGCCCGTCCTGGGCCGACCCGCGCCACGTCCTGCGCCGGGCGCTGTCCCGGGCGGCGGACAAGGGCTTCACCTTCTACACCCACCCGGAGATCGAGTTCTTCCTGCTGGAGAACAGCCCGCAGGACGGTTCGGTGCCGGTCCCGGTGGACACCGGCGGCTACTTCGAGCACACCACCCACGCGGTGGCCCGGGACTTCCGGCGGCAGGCGGTGCTCGCGCTGGAGCGGATCGGCATCTCGGTCGAGTTCAGCCACCACGAGGTCGCCCCCGGCCAGCAGGAGATCGACCTGCGCTACGCCGACGCGCTGACCACCGCCGACAACATCATGACCTTCCGGCACGTGGTGAAGGAGGTCGCGCTCTCCACCGGCGTGCACGCCACCTTCATGCCGAAGCCCTTCACCGACCAGCCGGGCAGCGGCATGCACACCCACCTGTCGCTGTTCGAGGGCGAGCGCAACGCGTTCCACGACGCCGACGACCCGATGAAGCTCTCCAAGGTGGCGAAGTCCTTCATCGCGGGCCTGCTGCGGCACGCCCGGGAGTACACCGCGGTGACCAACCAGTGGGTCAACTCGTACAAGCGGCTCTTCCCACTGGCGCTGCCGGACCGGATCACCGAGAGCCCCGCGTACGTCTGCTGGGGTCACCTCAACCGCTCCGCGCTGGTGCGGGTCCCCGCGTACGGCAAGCCGAACTCGGCCCGGATCGAGGTCCGCTCGCCGGACTCGGCGGCCAACCCGTACCTGGCCTTCGCGGTCATGCTCGGCGCCGGGCTCAAGGGCATCGAGGAGGGCTACGAGCTGCCGCCGGGGGCCGAGGACGACGTCTGGTCGCTGTCCAGCGCGGAGCGCCGGGCGATGGGGTACGAGGCGCTGCCGGAGAACCTGGCCGAGGCGATCGACGTGATGGCCGGCTCGGAGCTGATCGCGGAGGTGCTCGGCGAGCACGTCTTCGACTTCTTCCTCCGCAACAAGCGGGCCGAGTGGGAGCAGTACCGCCGCGAGGTCACCCCCTACGAGCGGCAGCGCTACCTCTCCCTCTGAGGCGGTTGCGGCCTGCCGCTATCGTCTCGACCACGTGCCGGCGTCCCCTGACCGGCACCCCTCGCGTGGGAGGCAGTCGGTGCTGGAGGACCTGCTCACCGGAGCGTTGCAGAGCATCGTGTTCGGAATCGTCGGCGTCGTGTTGATGGCGGCCGGTTTCGGCCTGGTCGACGCGCTCACCCCCGGCAAGCTCCGGGATCTCATCTGGGTTCGGCGCAACGGCAACGCCGCGTTGCTGCTCGCCGCGAACCAGCTCGGCATCGCCGGGATCGTGTTCACCGCCATCTTCACCAGTTACGACGACTTCGGTCGGGGACTCGCCTCGACGGCGCTCTTCGGGCTGGTCGGCCTGGTCATCATGGCGCTGGCGTTCTTCGTGCTCGACCTGCTCACCCCGGGCAAGCTGGGCGAGATCATCTGCTCCGACGAGCCGCACCCGGCGGCGCGGGTCAGCGCGGCCACCCACTTCGGGGCCGCGCTGATCGTCTGCGCCTGCATCGCCTGACCCGCCCTCTGAGCCGCCCTGCCGTTTCCGGCGGGCCAGCATCCACACCCACCGCCGATTCCTGGCCGGTTACCGTCGCGATTGGACGGTAGCCGGCCAAGAATCACCCGGGAGCCCCCCGCGTGGCGGGGCGACGGGCGGTGGCGGCGGGCCGGCATGCTGGTGGCCGGAGAGCCAGGGGAGGGACGCGGACCGTGCCGGATGTGCTCAGCTACGCCGACGCCGTACGCCTGCTCGGCGGGGAGCGGAGTCGTTTCGTCGAGGCGTTCGACCGGCTGGCGGGCTGGACGATGCTCGCCGGGGCGGGGCCGCTACCGGCGCTGCTGAGTCTCTTCGACGCCAAGAGTGAGCTGGTCCGGCTCGGCCGGGACCTGCTGCGGCACCTCTCCGAGCAACGCTCCGGCCTGTCCCGGTACGGCCGGACGCAACGGTTGGAGGCGGCGCACGCGGTCATCGCGGTGACCGCCTTCTTCGAGGTGCTGGACGAGGCCGACCTGCCGTTCGCCTTCGCCGACCTGGAGATCGACAAGCCCGAGCAGCTCGCCGTGGCCGGCGGCGGCGATCCACTGCGGACGGTCGTCGCGCAGATGTTCACCCTGGCCGCCCGTACCCCCGGCGCCCACCTGCCCTACGCCGAGCTTCGCCGGACACTCGGCGAGCACTACCAGGAACTCGGCACCCGCCTGGTCGAGCACGTGACCGGCCTGGCCGCATGGGAGCGGCTGCCCACCCACCAGCAGCAGGCGTTCCAGGACGTGGTGGGTCGGTTACCGGCCGAGGCGGTGGCGCGACACCGGGACCTGCTCACCGCGTTGGCGACGGACTTCCCCGAGGTGGCGTACTGGTCGGGGCTGCACGAGCACCAGGCCACCCGGGACGAGGTTCGGCAGCTCACCGCCGGCCTGGCCGAGCTGCGCCGGGTGCTCGCCGGGATCTCCACCGGCCGGCTGCCGGACGACCGGCGGGCCGCCCTGGCGCGGGCGCACGCGGCGAAACTCGGCCGGCCGATCGTCGAGTCGGCGGAGGCGCCGGACGGCCTCCAGGTGCCCCTGCTCGGCGAGGCGTACGTGCCGCCCCGATGCCGGGTGGCGGTCCTGGGGCGGGGGGCATGGCCCAGCGACGAGGACTGGTGGGACAGGCAGGACGTCCGGGACGACCTGGCGGACGTCCTGACCGGTCACCTGACCTCGCCGGTCGCCACCCGGGCGCCGCTGTTGGTGCTCGGCCAGCCCGGCTCCGGCAAGTCGGTGTTGACCCGGGTGCTCGCCGCCCAGCTCCCACCGGCCGACTTCCTGGCGGTCCGGGTGCCGCTGCGCGAGGTGAGCGTCGAGGCCGATCTCCAGGACCAGATCGAACAGGCGATCCGGTACGACACCGGGGAACGGCTGGACTGGCCGGCGCTGGCCCGCTCCGCCGGGGACGCGCTGCCGGTGGTGCTCCTCGACGGCTTCGACGAGCTGCTCCAGGCCACCGGCGTGACCCAGACGGACTACCTGCTGCGGGTCGCCCGCTTCCAGCAACGGGAGGCCGAGCAGGGACGACCGGTGGCGGTGCTGGTCACCAGCCGGACGAGCGTCGCCGACCGGGCCAAGCCGCCACCGGAGACGGTCGCGCTGCGCCTGGAACCGTTCGACGAGCCCCGGGTACGGCGCTGGGTGACCACCTGGAACCGGGTCAACGCGGACCGGTTCGCCCCGCTCGGCGTACCACCGTTGGACCCGGCGGCGGTGCTCGCCCACCGGGAACTCGCCGAACAGCCGCTGCTGCTGCTGATGCTCGCGCTCTACGCCGCCGCCGGCCACGACCTGCGGGCCGCCGGGGATCTGCGCCGGGCCGAGCTGTACGAACGGCTGCTGCGCAGCTTCGCCCGGCGCGAGGTGGAGAAGCACCGGCCGGGGATCACCGATCGGATGTCGGACCGGGCCACCGAGGAGGAGCTGCGCCGGCTCGCGGTGGTGGCGTTCGGCATGTTCAACCGGGGCGTCCAGTGGGTCACCGAGGACGACCTGGAGGCGGACCTGGCCGCACTGCCCTTCCTGGCCGGGCCGCCGGCGGGACGTGGCGGCAGCGACCTGCGGGCCCCGCTGCGTCCCGCCGAGATCGTGCTCGGGCGGTTCTTCTTCGTGCACCGGTCCCAGGCCACCCGGGACGACCAGCGGGTGGCGACGTACGAGTTCCTGCATGCCACCTTCGGCGAGTTCCTGATCGCCCGGACGATCGCCCTGGTCCTGCGCGACCTGACCGCCGTGGCCGCCGCCAGCAGCCTGCGGCCGGACCTCGACGACGATCCGCTGGCCGCGCTGCTCTCCTCCGTCACGCTCACCGGGCGGGCGCAGATCGTCACCTTCCTCACCGAGCTGCTCCGGTCGTGGGACGTCAACCGCCGGGACGACGCGACGAACGTGCTGCTCCGGCTCTTCCGGGCCGTGCACGACCCCCGTCCACCCCGCCGCTTCGAGCAGTACGCGCCCCGGCCGCTCCCGGTGCCGGCACGGCACGCCGTGTACAGCGCGAACCTGCTCGTCCTGATCCTGTGCGCGGCCTACGAGATCCAGGGTCAGGACCTCTATCCCGACACGGTGGAACCCCGGGAGCCGTGGCGCGGGCAGGCCCTGCTCTGGCGGTCGCAGCTCGACGAGAACGAGTACGGGGACCTGACCAGCGCGATCGCCCTCGACCGGCTGGACTGGGGCATCCGATGGGACATCCGGCTGAGTCTCGCCTCCCCCGACTGGCAGCCGCGGCCGGTGGACCTCGGCTGGACGTACGGCCTGGGCACCGGTGGCTCGACGTACCTGTCCGGGGACTTCTCCGCCCTGCGGCAGCGGGCGAACTTCGAGTGCTGGAGCGACGGTGAGGATCTCCTCCTGCACGCCCTGGAACCGTTGGAGAATGCCCCGCTCCGGCTCGGGGCAGCGGTCGGCAGCCGGACCCGCTGGAAGTCAGGGCCGCACATCCTGCTCGGGATGTGGTTCGGGCCGATCTCCGGAGGGGAATGGATCGGCGAGGACGAGCAGTACCGGCCCGTGGTGCGCGTGATGCCGGACTTCATGTCCGCCCGGGAGCGCAGCCAACTGGCGGCCATGCTGCTCGACCGGCTCAGTGTGGACTCTGCGGTTCGTCCCCGGGTCGTGGCCCGGGTGCTCGAAGACCTCGCGAATGTCGAGAGCTGGGACGTCGTCAGTGGCTGTTCCTTCGTCCGGTGCTGCCTGGCCTTCCTGGGGCGCGACCCGGTGGTCGACGTGATCCTCGCCGACCAGCTCGACGCGCTGCCCGCCCGGATGTCGGCAGACATCAACCCGCAGTTCGAGATGTTGCTGGCCGAGGCGCACGTCCGGCTCACCGAGCTGAACCGCGGGCGGTACCGGTACGCGGCGTCGCAGGTCGCCCGGATGACCCCATGGTTCGCTACCACCCGCCCCGACCTGGTCGAACGACTGGGCCGGCTGGTGGCACCCGACGACGCCGTACGCGGACCGTGGCAGCGGGTGCCCCACCCGGGCGTTGATCAGGAGGCTCGCGTCACCGGGGGTGCCGGATCCTGACGCGAACCTCCTGATCGCCCCGACGGTCACCGGCCCCTCGATCAGCGGCCGATGGTCAGAGGCCGACGATCAGCGGCCCCTCGGTCAGCGGGCGGCGGTCAGCGGCCGGGGCGGCCGCCCCAGTGGCCGCCGGGGAAGACGCCGGCCTCGGCCGCCGCGGTGATGGCATCGGCCTGCTCCTGGGTGAGCTTGCCGTCCTTGACCGCCTGGGCCAGCCGCTCCTTCAGCGCGGCCTGCCGGTCGGCGGTGTCGCCACCGCGCCATCCACCGCGCTCCGGACGGTCACCCTTACGCTCCTCGCGCAGCTTCTCCAGGGCGGCGGTCACCTTGTCGGCCGGGACGCCCAGCTCCTTGGCGAGTGCCTCGGCGAAGGCGGTCTGCCGCTCGGCGCGGTCGGTGTTCGAGTTCTCACTCGCGTTGGAACTCGGCGCGGTCGTCTCGTTGTCGCCCGCGAAGGCGACCGTGGGCGCGGCGATCCCCAGCGTGAGCACGCCGGCTGCCACGAGCCCGCCGATCAGGTGTTTCCTGGCCATCGTTCCTCCTGGTTTCCGGTGTGTCGACTCCGACGACGGTGGCCCTGGTTGCTGGAATCCACCCGTGGAGAGCCTGTCATTCCGCTGGGAATCGGAGGAGTGAAATCGGTAAAACCGGACCCGGAGTCGGAAAGGTGGCAGCAGTCGATCCGGGTGACCCGAGCCCGTCAGTGGACGGCGGGGGTGACGGTCAGGGTGCCGTGGTCGGTGTCGAGGGTGGCGGGGGTGCCGACGGGGACGGTGAGCTGGTGGGGCCCGTGGCCGATCGGCAGGCCACCGAGCACCGGTATGCCCAGGTCACCGAGGCGGTCGGTCAGGACGTCGACCACGGTGGTGTCCCAGCCGTCGGCGCAGCCGGTGAACTGGCCGACCGCGACCCCGGCGACGCCGTCCAGCGCCCCGGACCGGCGGAGCTGGGTGAGCATCCGGTCGACCTTGTACGGCGGCTCCTGCACGTCCTCGAGGAGTAGAACCGCCCCGGTGAGGTCCGGCATGTCCCGGGTGCCGAGCGAGGCGACGAGCAGGCAGAGGTTTCCGCCGAGCAACGTCCCCCGCGCCCGCCCCGGCACCCGCACGCCGAAGGTCTCCTCGGTCGGGTCGGCGGCCACGGTGACCGGTTCGGTGGTCATCAGCGCGGCGTGCAGGGACTCCGCCGAGCGCAGCGAGGTGCGTTCGTCCCGCCAGGCGGCCCCCGGCCCGTGCACGCTGGCCAGTCGGGCGCCCCGCCAGAGCGCGAGCTGGAGGGCGGTGATGTCGGAGAAGCCGGCGACCACCTTTGGATCCCGGCGTACGAGGGTCATGTCGATCGCGTCGACCACGCGCTGTGCGCCGTACCCGCCCCGGGTGCAGACGATCCCGCGTACCTCCGGGTCGGCGAACGCGGTGTTCAAGTCGGCGGCGCGCAGGTCGTCCGTGCCGGCCAGGTAGCCGTGCCGGGCGTAGGCGTTCGGGGCCACCACGGGGCGCAGCCCCCAGCCGGTGAGCAGCTCGATGCCCCGGGCCACCAGCTCCGGCCGGGTCGGCCCGGACGGCGACACCAGCATGACCGTGTCGTCCAGGCGGAGGGCGGGCGGACGGACCACGTCGTCAGGGGTACGGCTCACAGCGGCAGAGCCTAGTCCCGGGGCCGTGCCGCCCGGCGGTGGAGCCTGTCCGGTGGTGGCGCATGGGCCACCGGATAGCCTCGACGTCGTGGCAACCGCGCTGGTGATCGAGAACGACCCGACCGACGACCCCCGTCGACTGGGGGAGTGGCTGACCGAGGCCGGGCTGGAGCTGCGGGTCCTGCGCCCGTACGCCGGTGACGAGCTGCCCGCCGACCTCGACGGGTACGCGGCCCTGGTGGTGCTCGGCGGCGAACAGCACCCGTACCCGCAGCCGGACGGCACACCCGGCGCGCCCTGGTTCCCCGCCCTGGAGGGGTTGCTGCGCAAGGCGGTGCGCCACCGGGTGCCCACCCTCGGGATCTGTCTCGGCGGTCAGCTCCTCGCCACCGCGCACGCCGGCGAGGTGATGCGGAGCCCGTCCGGCCCCGAGGTCGGGCCCTGCGTGGTCGGCAAGCGGGACGCCGCCGAGACCGACCCGCTCTTCCGGTACGTGCCGTTGATCCCCGACGTGCTCCAGTGGCACGTCGACGAGATCACCGAGCTGCCCCGGGGCGCGACGCTGCTCGCCGCCTCCACCCGCTACCCGCACCAGGCGTTCCGGATGGGCGACCGGGCCTGGGGTTTCCAGTTCCACATCGAGTGCGACACCGCCATGATCGCCGACTGGGCGACCGACTCGGCGCTGCTGGCCCGGCTCGGCTACGACCCGGAGATGGTGGTCGCCGCCTGCGATGCGGTGATGGTCGACCTCGAGGAGGTCTGGCAGCCCTTCGCCGCCCGGTTCGCCGCGCTCGCCCTCGGCGAGCTGGACGACGACAAGCCCCGGACCACCCTTCCCCTGCTGGGGCACTGACCCGGTATGACCAGATCCACCAGGACCAACCGCCTTGCCCGGTACGGCTTCGGGGTCGGCGACGACCGGGGCGTCCGCGCCGCCGACCTGCTCGGCCCGGACGGGCTCGGGTTGTGGCGGCCCGAGGCGCAGGAGCCGGTCGACGGGTCGGCCGCCGAGCTGCTGACCGAGCTTTCCCGCGCCGCCGACCCGGACCTGGCCCTGCGCCAGTTGCACCGGATCGTGGAAGCCGAGCGCCGGGCCGTGGAACCGGCCGGTCGCCGCGCGACCGAGCAGGCCGACGGTCAGGCGTCGGAACCGGCCGGTCGCCGCGCGTCGGAGCAGGACGAACGGCGTACCGCCGAGGAGTCGACCCTGCTGGCGGCGGTGCGCGACGATCCGGGGCTGTGTCGCCGGCTGGTCGCGGTGCTGGGCGCGTCCTCGGCGCTCGGTGACCATCTGGTGGCCAACCCGGACCACTGGCGGGTGCTCGCCGCCAGCCCGAACGGGCACGTGCCCACCGCCGACGGGCGGCTCGGGCCGCTCGGCGAGGGCAAGCCGATCCCGGCGCTGCGCGCGGCGTACCGGTTGGCGCTGCTGGGCATCGCGGTGGCCGACCTGACCGGCAACCGGACCCTGGAACAGACCATGGCGGCGCTCTCCGCGCTCGCCGACGCCACCCTGACCGCCGCCTACGACATCGCGGTCGGCGAGCTGCCCGAGGGCACGCCGGTGCCCCGGTTGGCCGTGGTGGCGATGGGCAAGTGCGGCGGCGGGGAGCTGAACTACGTCTCCGACGTCGACGTGATCTTCGTGGCCGACGACGACGCCGACCTGACCGTGGCCACCACCCTCGCCACCCGGCTGATCCACGTCTGCGGGCTGGTCGCCTGGCCGGTCGACGCCGCGCTGCGGCCCGAGGGCAACCGGGGGCCGCTGGTCCGCACCCTCGCCAGCCACCTGGCCTACTACCGCCGCTGGGCCCGCACCTGGGAGTTCCAGGCGCTGCTCAAGGCCCGCCCGGCCGCCGGCGACCTGGCCCTGGCCCAGGAGTGGATCGACCAGCTCGCGCCACTGGTCTGGCGGGCGGCCGAGCGGCCGGAGGCGGTCGAGGACGTCCGCGCCATGCGCCGCAAGATCATCGAGAACATCCCGCCGAAGGAGCTGGAACGCGAGATCAAACGCGGTCCGGGCGGGCTGCGCGACATCGAGTTCGCCGTGCAGTTGCTGCAGCTGGTGCACGGCCGGGGCGACGAGTCGCTGCGCCATCCGGGCACCATTCCGGCGCTGCGCGCCCTGGTCGCTGGCGGCTACGTGGGCCGCGCCGACGGCGAGGGACTGCTGCGCGGCTACCGGTTCCTGCGCGGCGTCGAACACCGCCTCCAGCTCCAGGGCCTGCGCCGCACCCACACCGTGCCGGCCGAACCGGCCGGGCTGCGCTGGCTCGCCGCCGCGCTCGGCTACACCGCCGAACCGGGCCGCAGCGCCGTCGAGGCGTTCCGGGCCGACTGGGTCACCCACGCCACCGAGGTACGCCGACTGCACGCGAAGCTGCTCTACCGGCCGCTGCTGGAGTCGGTCGCCCGGGTCCCCGCCGACGGGCTGCGGCTGACCCCGGAGGCGGCCCGAAACCGGCTGGAGATCCTCGGCTTCGCCGACCCGGCCGGGGCGTTGCGACACCTTGAGGCCCTCACCGGCGGGGTGAGCCGCACCGCCGCCATCCAGCGCACCCTGCTGCCGGTGCTGCTCAGCGAGTTCGCCGACGCCCCGGAACCGGACCGGGGACTGCTCAACTACCGGCAGGTCTCCGACAAACTCGGCAGCACCCCCTGGTACCTGCGGGTCCTACGGGACGAGGGGCCGGTGGCCCGGCGGCTGGCCCGGGTGCTGTCGCTGTCCCGGTACGCCACCGACCTGCTCGCCCGGGAGCCGGAGGCGCTGCGCCTACTGGCCGAGGAGAGCGAGCTGACCCCGCGCCCCCGCGAGGTGCTCTGCGACGGGTTCACCGCCGCAGCGGCCCGACACACCGACCCGGTCCAGGCCACCCGCGCGGTGCGTGCGCTGCGCCGCCGCGAGCTGGTCCGACTCGCCTGCGCCGACGTGCTCAGCCGGGCCGGCTCGCTCGCCCCACGGGCCGCCCGGGACACCCCGCTCGACGTCAGCGGCGTCGGCGCCGCCCTGGCCGCGGTCACCGACGCCACCCTCGCCGCCGCGCTGCGCATCGCCCGTGCCGCCCGGCCCGGTCCGCCCGGACTCCGGTTCGCGGTGATCGGCATGGGGCGCCTCGGCGGCTACGAGTCGAACTACCTCTCCGACGCCGACGTGCTCTTCGTCTACGACGCCCCGCCCGGAGTGGCGGAGAGCACCGCCAGCGCCGCCGCCCACGGCATCGCCGAGGAACTGCGCCGGCTGCTCGGCATGCCGGCCCCCGACCCGGCCCTCGGCGTGGACGCCGACCTGCGCCCGGAGGGCCGGCAGGGCCCGCTGGTGCGCAGCCTCGCCGCCTACGCCCAGTACTACGCCCGCTGGTCGAAGGTATGGGAGGCGCAGGCGCTGCTGCGTGCCCGCTTCGTCTGCGGCGACGCCGATCTCGGCGCGGAGTTCGAGGCGATGATCGAGCCGGTGCGCTACCCGGTCGACGGGCTCAGCCGGGAGCAGATCGTCGAGATCCGCCGGATCAAGGCGCGGGTGGAGACCGAACGCCTGCCCCGCAACGCCGATCCGGCCACCCACACCAAACTCGGCCGGGGTGGGCTCGCCGACGTCGAGTGGGCGGTGCAGCTCCTCCAACTCCGGTACGCCGGTCGGCATCCGGAACTGCGCGGTACGCGTACCCTCGGGGCGCTGGCCGCCGCCCGCGACGCCGGACTGGTCGACCCGGCCGACGCGGCGGCGATGGCCGCCGGCTGGACGACGGCCGCGCAGGTCCGCAACGCGCTGATGCTGGTCCGGGGCCGCTCCGGCGACCAACTGCCCCGGCACGGGGTGGAACTTGCCGGGGTGGTCCAGCTCCTCGGCGCGGACGACCCGGGCGAGTTCCTCGACGAGTACCTGCGCACCGCCCGGCGCTGCCGCACCGCGATGGAACACGTCCTCGATGCCTGACCCGGTGCCGCCCCCGGCCGTCGCCCGACCCGCCCGCTCCGCCGGTTCCGTCGCCCGGTCGGCTGACTCGGCCGGTACCGGAGCGCGGTCGGCTGACTCCGCTGCCCGGTCGGCCGACTCCGCCGGTGCCGGCGCGGGGTCGGCTGCCGCGGCCCGGCCGGAGCGGCGTTGGTCGGTCCCGGCGCTGGTCACCGGGACCGCCCTGCTGCTGGCGGTGGCGTTCCTGCTTGCCCCCCCGATGGGCACCGACCTGGCCGCCCAGGTTGCCCGCGCCGACTTCGTCGACCGGCACGGCACCGCCCCGGTCGATCTCGGCTGGTACGGCGGCGTCCACCAGTTCGGCTACAGCCTGCTCACCGCCGGCCTGGGCGCCCTGTTCGGGGTACGGATGGTCGGCGCGGTCGCCGCGGTGGTCTCCGCCGCCGCGCTGGGCTGGCTGTTCGTCCGGCACCGCGCCCGGCGTCCGTTGCTGGCCGGGGTGCTCGGCGCGATCGTGCTGGTCGGCAATCTGGCCAGCGGCCGGATCACCTTCGCGGTCGGGTTGGCCCTCGGGCTGCTCGCCCTGGTGGCGGTCTCCGCCGACCGGCCGTCCCGTCCGCTGCGGCTCGCCCTGGCGGCGTTGCTCGCCGCCCTCGCCACCTGGGCCAGCCCGGTCGCCGGGCTGTTCACCGGGCTGGCCGGCGCGGCGCTGCTCCTGGCCGGCCTGCGGCGCGGCTCCGGTCCGGGCCGCCCACTGCCTGGCGGCTGGCGGGCCGACCGGCCGCTCGGCGAGGCGCTGACGCTCTGCACAGCGCCGGCCGTCGCGCTCGCCCCGATGGCGGTGCTGTTCGGCAACGGCGGCACCCAGCCGTACACCGCAGAGTCGATGCGGATCAACGTGGCGCTGACCGTGCTGGTGTTCGCGATGCTGCCCCGGCGGCGTCGGGTGCTGCGCACCGGGGCCGCGCTGACCGTGCTGCTGCTGGTCGGCGCGTACTACCTGCCGACCCCGATCGGGTCGAACGCGCTGCGGCTGCCGATGCTGTTCGCGCTGCCGGTGCTGGCCGGCTACGCGGCGCTGCCCACCGGATGGCTGGCCGCGCTGCTCGCCGCCACGGTCTGGTGGCAGAACCCGGTGATGACCTCCGACCTGGGGCGGGCCGGCTCGCCCGAGTCGTCCGCCGCCTTCTACCGGCCGCTCGCCGACGAGTTGGCCCGTCGCGCCCCGGTCGGCCGGGTCGAGGTGGTGCCGCTGCGCGACCACTGGGAGTCGGCGTACCTGCCGTCGACCGTGCCGCTGGCCCGGGGCTGGGAGCGGCAGGTCGACACCGACCGCAACGCGCTCTTCTACCGCACCGGCCTGGACGCCGACACGTACGCCGACTGGCTGCGCGACAACGCCGTGCAGTACGTCGCGCTTGCTCCGGACAGCGTGCCCGACCGGTGGGCCCGGGAGGAGGCCGCCCTGGTCGACGGCGGGCTGCCGTACCTGCGGCAGGTCTGGGCCGACGACACCTGGCGGCTCTACGCGGTCACCGACCCGACGCCGCTGGTGGCCGTCCCCGGCCGGCTGGTCGCCGCCGACCCGGGTGGGGTGCGGTTCACCGCCCCGACGGCCGCCGGTGACCTGGTGGTCCGCGTCCGGTGGTCCCGGTGGCTCAGCCTGGAGGGGCCGGGCGGCTGCCTCACCCGGGGGCCGGACGACTGGGTCACGGTTCGCGTCGAGGCGGCGGGGGAGTACCGGCTGACCAGCGCGCTGCGCCCCCGGGGAGGATGCTGAGTTGACGCGGAGGACCGAGGACGGCGACGACCCGTCCGCCCGCTGGGGCAACGGCGATGGTCGCGGGGCCGACCCGGCCGCCGGCCGCGGTAGCGGTGACCCCGCCGGTCGCGGGGCCACCCTTCGCCGGGTCGACCCGGCCGACGTGGGGCGGCTGCGGCTGGTGCGCTGGGGCGGGCTGGCCGGTGCGGTGCTGCTCGCCGTCGCGTCCTGGCTCGGCGGGGTCTTTCCGGAGTTCACCGGTGGGGTCACCCCGCTCTCCATCTGGCGGGGCGAGCACGGCCCGCTGCTGCTCGCCGCCTGGCTGCTCGGCGCCGCCGCGCTGGTCCCCGCGTGGTGGACCGCCCGGCACCGCGTCAGGTCGACCCGCTGGGCGTACCTGACGGTGGGGCTGTGGACGCTGCCGCTGCTGGTCGCCGTGCCGAGCGGCAGTCGGGACGTCTACTCGTACGCCTGCCAGGGCTGGGTGTACGCCGCCGGCGGCGACCCGTACGCCGGCGGGGTGGCCGCCGCCGGCTGCCCCTGGCTGGACACGATCTCCCCGATCTGGCGGGACACGCCCGCCCCGTACGGCCCGGTCTTCGTGCTGCTCGCCGGGGCCGCCGCCGCGCTCGGTGGCTCGCTGCTCGGCACGGTCGCGCTGCTGCGGGTGGCCGCCGTGCTCGGGGTGCTGCTCGCCGCCGCCTGCCTGCCCGGGCTGGCCCGCGCCGCCGGGGTGCCCGCCCAGCGGGCCGTCTGGTTGGTGCTGGCCTGCCCCCTGGTCGGCGTGCACATGGTCGCCGGGGCACACAACGACGCGGTGATGGTCGGCCTGCTCCTCGCCGGGCTGCTGGTGGTGGTCCGGCACCCCGGTCAGCGGCCCCGGCTGCTGCTCGGCGGGCTGCTCCTCGGGCTGGCCGTGGCGGTCAAGGTCACCGCGCTGGTGGTGCTGCCGTTCGCGGCCCTGGCCGCGGTGGCCGGGATCTTCACCTTCCGGGCGCTGCTCCGTGACGGGGTCTGGGTGCTCGCCGGGGCGCTGGCCGCCCTGCTCGCCAGCTCGGCGGCCTCCGGACTCGGGTTCGGCTGGGTCGGCGGGCTGGCCCACAGCGGCGACACCCAGCAGTGGACCTCCCCACCGACCGCCGTGGGCTTCACCGTCGACTACGCCGCGCGGCTGTTCGGCCGGGACGCGAACGCCGTCCCGGTGACCCGGGCGGTGGCGGTGGTGCTGCTCGCGGTGCTGCTGGTGGTGCTCTGGTTCCGCGCCTGGCACGGGCTGCGCCGGCTCAGCGGCGTCCGGCAGCGGGTGGCCCGGCTGGCCGCCGCCCGGCCCCGCGTGGCGCTGACCGGGGCCGGGCTGGCGCTGGCCGCCACGGTCGCGCTCGCCCCGGTCTTCCACCCCTGGTACGCCGTCTGGCCGCTGGCGGTGCTGGCGGTCGTCGCCACCCGGACGACCTGGTTCCTGCTGCCCTGCGCGGTGGCGTCCTTCCTCACCCTGCCCGACGGCACCAACCTGGCCCGGTTCACCAAGGCCCCAGGCGCCCTGCTGATGACCGCCCTGGTGCTCTGGCTGGTCGTGCGCGCCATCCGCTCTGGTGGTAGCAGGGGACCCCTGTTACCGCATTTTGATGAGCAGGGGTCCCCTGCTACCACCCAGTAAGGTCAGCGTCGAACCGCGACACGACACGACACGACACGCCGAAAGATGAACGACTTTCGTTCTGGCGGGCCGTGGCACCATACCTCTGTCGTCCGTCGCATCGACGCGGTTCGTCAAGGGGTTGGGTGGAGTCGCCACATGGTTTCAGGTCGATCGACTGCCCGGCCGTGGTTGCCGTACACCGCGGCCATTGTGGCCGGATTCGCGGTCATCACGGCGGCCTATCTGATCGCCCGGCCGGCGGCGGACATCGATTGCACGCCGCTGGAGGTCAGCTCGTCGATCGAGAAGGACGTGCTGCTCGGCGAGCTGGCGGAACGCTACAACAAGAGCGATCGGCGGGTCGGTGACGGGTGCGCCGTCGTGGCGGTGCACGGCCTCGCCTCCGGCGCGGCGACGGACGCGCTGGCCGGCGAATGGGCAGTCAAGCAGCCCGGCCTGCCACGGCCACAGGTGTGGTTGCCGACGTCAAGCCTGTGGACCGGACAGTTGACGTTGCTGGACGAGGCCGCCGGGCGCCCGGCGCAGACCCCCGGCCAGTACCCGTCGATCGCGAACAGCCCGCTGGTCATCGCCATGCCGCAGCCGAAGGGTGAGCTGATCCAACAGCAGGGTCCGCTCGGCTGGGGCGAAATCCTGGGCTCGTCGGGGCGCGCGGGCTGGGCCGCCTTCGGTCGGCCCGAGTGGGGGCGATTCACGTTCGGCAAGGTCAACCCGCACCAGTCCACCTCTGGGCTGGCGGCCACGATCGCGTCGTACTACGCGGCCATCAACCGGGCCAGTGACCTCACCGAGAGTGACCTCGCGAATCCGGCGGTGACCCAGTTCGTCCGCCGCATCGAGGCCAACGTGTCCCACTACAGCGACGACATCGTGGAACTGTTGAAGAACCGCGCCGAGGCGGACCTCGCCGGCACGGCGGCCCCGACGGACATGAGCGCGGTGGTGACGCAGGAGGAGTTGGTCTACCAGTACAACGAGGGGGAACTGAGCCCGACCCGGGGCGAGAAGCCGAAGGTTCCGCTGGTCGCGATATATCCGAAGGAGGGCACGTTCAACCTTGACCACCCGTACGTGGTGCTCCCCTCGGCCAGCCCGGAGCAACGTGACGCCGCTGCCGACTTCCTGGCGTTCCTCCGGGAGACGCCGCAGCAGCAGAGCCTCAGCCGGCACGGGTTCCGCGACCACGAGCGGACCGCGTCCGGCCCGGTGATCGCCTCCGTCGGCGGGCGCGGGGCCCAGGATCTCACCTACTTCGACCAGCCGGATCCCACCGTGGTCAAGGCGATCCTCAGCGGTTGGGGCACGCTGCGCAAGAAGGCGAACATCCTCGTGGCCGTCGACACGTCCGGTTCGATGAACGCAAGGATCGGTGACCGGACCAGGTTCCAGGTGGCGACCCGGGCCGCCGCCAAGGGCTTCAGCCTCCTGAACTCCGAGGACCAGGTCGCGCTCTGGTCGTTCTCGTCCGAGACGGAGCAGCGGCCGAAGTCGCCGTACAGCGAGGAGGTCCGACTGTCGGCGTTCGACCAGAAGGCGCTCACCAATGAGCTCGACAACCTCCACGTCGAGGGCGGCACCGCGCTGTACGCCACCGTACGGGCGGCACACCGGCACATGCTCAAGAACTACGACCAGTCCCGGATCAACGCGGTGGTCGTACTGACGGACGGCAAGAACGAGTACAACAAGGACAACGATCTCGCCCGGCTGCTTCAGGATGTCGCGTTGGACCCGGAACGACCGATCAAGATCTTCTGCATCGCCTTCGATGAGCAGTCCGACTTCGAAAGGCTGGACCGGATCGCCAAGGCGTCCGCGGGCAAGGCGTTCGACGCCCGCGACCCGGCGAAGATCGACGACGCGTTCGTCAAGCTGGTCAGTAGCTTCTAGCGCCGCGTGACCGCACGCGGAAACCCCCGGGGATCTTCCCCGGGGGTTTCCGTGGTCAGCGTTCGCTGGTACTACGGCTCGCCGTCAGCAGTCGAAGTACATCGCGAACTCGTGCGGGGTCGGGCGCAGACGCACCGGGTCGACCTCGTTGGCCCGCTTCCACTCCACCCAGGTGGAGATCAGGTCCGGGGTGAAGACCCCGCCGTCGAGCAGGTAGTCGTGGTCGGCCTCGAGGGCGTCGAGCACCTCGGACAGCGAGCCCGGAACCTGCTTGACGTCGCCCCACTCCTCCGGCGGCAGGTCGTACAGGTCCTTGTCGATCGGCGCCGGCGGCTCGATCTTGCTCTTGATGCCGTCCAGACCGGCCATCATCATCGCCGAGAAGGCGAGGTAGACGTTGGCCGACGGGTCCGGCACGCGGAACTCGACCCGCTTGGCCTTCGGGTTGCTGCCGGTCACCGGGATCCGGGTGCAGGCGGAGCGGTTCCGCTGCGAGTAGACCAGGTTGACCGGGGCCTCGAAGCCCGGCACCAGCCGGCGGTACGAGTTGACCGTCGGGTTGGTGAAGGCCAGCAGCGACGGGGCGTGGTGCAGCAGGCCGCCGATGTACCAGCGGGCGGTGTCGGACAGGCCGGCGTAGCCGGTCTCGTCGTAGAACAGCGGCTCGCCGTTCTGCCAGAGGCTCTGGTGGGTGTGCATGCCGGAACCGTTGTCGCCGAAGAGCGGCTTCGGCATGAAGGTCGCGGTCTTGCCGTGGGCCCAGGTCTCGTTCTTCACGATGTACTTGAAGAGCTGGAGCTGGTCGGCCGCGTGCAGCAGGGTGGAGAACCGGTAGTTGATCTCGGACTGACCGGCGGTGCCCACCTCGTGGTGCGAGCGCTCCACGGTGAAGCCGCTGTCGACCAGCCGGCGCACGATGCTGTCCCGCAGGTCGGCGTAGTGGTCGACCGGCGGCACCGGGAAGTAGCCACCCTTGTACGGGGTCTTGTAGCCGCGGTTGCCGCCGACCTCCTCACGGCCGGTGTTCCACGCGCCCTCGATCGAGTCGATGTAGTAGAACGACTGGTGCGCGGAGGTCTCGTGGCGGATCGAGTCGAAGATGTAGAACTCCGCCTCGGCGCCGAAGTAGGCGGTGTCGGCGATGCCGCTGGCCGCCAGGTACGCCTCGGCCTTCTTCGCCACGTTGCGCGGGTCCCGGGAGTACGCCTCACGGGTGAACGGGTCGTGGATGAAGAAGTTCAGCGCGAGGGTCTTCTGCGCGCGGAAGGGGTCGATGAAGGCGGTCGCGACGTCCGGGAGCAGGAGCATGTCCGACTCGTGGATCGCCTGGAAGCCCCGGATCGACGACCCGTCGAAGGCGAGGCCCTCGGTGAAGAAGGCGTCGTCCACGGACTCGACCGGCAGATTGAAGTGCTGCATCACGCCGGGCAGGTCACAGAACCGTACGTCGACGAACTTCACGTCCTCGTTCTTGAGGTATCGCAGGAGTTCCTCGGGATTGGCGAACACACGTCCTCCTGGCACGTCCACGGGTGGCTGGCTCGCTGGCGACGTTATGGCCGCGGGGTTGCTCGGCCGTGTCCTTACTGTTTCTGCCGTGTTACGACCCGCCCTGGCTGCTGTTTTGTGCCGGTGAAGGCTGGCGGGGCGCACCGTTGAGCCGTCCCTGGTCCCCGTTTGGACGATACTCGCCCCGGACGTCCGACACCGCCGATCGACGTCCCCGTCGTCCGGATTTCCGCTCCCGACTAGCCTTGGCTGCTGTGAGCATGCCCCAGCGCCCGGTACCGCCCGCCACCGATCCCGACTTCACCCCGCCCAGTCTGGGCCGCCGGTTCGGCGCGCTGGTGGTCGACTGGGTGCTCTGCCTGCTGGTGTCCAACTTCTTCGCCGACCCGGTACGCGACGGCTGGGCCCCGGTGCTGGTGCTGGTCCTCGAGTACGGCTTCTTCCTCGGCCTCTTCGCACAGACCCCGGGCATGTACGTCACCCGGATCCGCTGCGTCTCCTGGGCCGACGGGGGCCGGGTCGGCATCCCCCGGGCGTTGCTGCGCGGCCTGCTGCTCGCCCTGGTCGTGCCGGCCCTGATCATGGACGACAAGCGCCGGGGCGTCCACGACCGCCTCGCCGGCGCGGTCGTCGTCCCCGCCCCGGCCCGACCAGCGAACCGCTGACCCGCCGGGTCGGCCGTCACCGGGGCGCGCCGACCCCTTCCCGGGGCCGGCCGGTGTGCCCCGGGGGTCAGGAAAGGTCGACCACGGTGTTCCCGACCCGGACCCGGGTGGCCGAGTCGGGCAGCAGGGCGGCGTCCCGGCCGGCCGGCTGCCACTGCCCGCCAGCGTCCGCCCAGGCCAGCGCGGCATCCTTGCGGGCCACCAGCCAACCCCGGCCGTTCGGAAGGCGCACCGCGACCGGCAGGGTCGCTCCTGGGTCCACCGCCGGGCCGACCACCGGGACCGTCTCCCCGCCGGGCCGGCGCAGCAGGACGAGGGTACGCACCGGATCACCGCCGATCCGCAGGTCGCCGGCGACGAGTTCCTCCCCGGTGGGGGTGTGCCCCACCGCGATCCAGTCCACCCCGGTCTCGGCCGGTGTGAGCGGCTCGGCCTCCCCGAGCTGAACATCCCCGAGCCGCCGCCGGGTGTCGACGATGTCGGGCACCCCGGCTGTCGGGTCGAGGATGAACAGCGCCGGCCGGGACGCCGGGTCGTCGCGGTCCGCCGGCCGCCGCCAGTCCAGCCAGCCCTCCTCGGGCCGGGCGGCGGCGGGGTCGGTCAGGTTGCCGATCCCCAGGTAACCGCCGCCCCGCTCCCGGACCGCCACCGTGTGCCGGCCACGTTGCGCCGGTACGGCGATCCGGGCAGCCCCCCCGGTGAAGGCGACCGGCCGCCAGTCGGTACGGGTGACCCCGTCGGCCGGGTAGGTGCGCTCGACCGAATACTCCACCTCGATCCCGACGTCCAGCACCACCAGCGTCGACCGGTCCGCACCCACCAGGAACGCCACGCTCTGCCAGCCGTCCGGGCCACCCGACGCGTAGTAGTCGGCGCCCACCTTCTCCGGCTGCCCGTCCGTCCCCGTGCCGAGGAAGCTCAGCAGCACCACCCGGGCACCGGTCTTCGGCACCCGCATCGGCTGGACCACCACCGCCGCCGGCCCGGCCGGGGTCCGGCTGGCCCACGCCACGTGCGGCGCACCGGCCGGCTGCCGGGTCACCCCAAGCCCGTACAGGGGCGAATCGTTCCGGGTGGCGTCGTGGACGTCGACCGCCCGGCGCAGGTAGTCGGCGTCGCCGGCGAGGTCACCCCGGGTCGGCTGGTTCAGCAGCAGTTCACCCACCGTCGACGTGGCGAACGGCACCACCGGGCCCGGCCGGTTGGCGTACCCCACACCGGTGGCCGTTCCGGCCAGGGCCAGCACCGCCACCGCCCCGACCATCACCCGGTGCCGGTGGACCCGTCGTCGGCCGCCGCGCCGGGCCCGCTCCAGCAGGTCGGCGGGGACCGTCACGTCCTTCGCGGCCAGCGTCAGCGCCCGCCGTACCCGGGCGTCACCCGGTCCGCCTGGCGGGGGCACGGCACCGTCGTTCGTCATCGCGTACTCCTGATCGTCTGAGGGGTGAGCGGGACGGTGGCCGGCAGACCCGCGCGTAGCCTCGCTAGCCCGCGTGCGGTGTGGCTCTTCACCGCGCCCACCGAGCAGCGCATGACCTGGGCGGTCTCCGCCTCGGAGAGGTCGTCGAGGTACCGCAGTACGACGGCGGCGCGCTGCCGGGGTGGCAGCGTGCGCAGCGCGGCGAGCACGAACTGCCGGACGACGACCTCCTCGGCGTGGTCGCCGGTCGCCGGTACCTCCAGGTCGGCCAGCGCCGCCTCCCGGCGTCGCCCGCGCCACCGCCACCGGTCGATGGCCCGGTTGACCAGGATCCGGCGGGCGTACGCGTCCGGCGCGTCCCGGGCCCGCCGCCAGCGGGCGTAGAGCCGCTCCAGCACGTCCTGGAGCAGGTCCTCCGCCGCGTGCCGGTCGCTGGTCAGCAGGTACGCCGAGCGCAGCAGCGCCGGTGAGCGGGTCCGGACGAACTCGTCGAACGAGTCCGTGCCACCCGAGTTGGGGTCGTCGAGGTCAGCCATCACCGGGTAAGACGACGGCGCCCCGCCGAGGGTTTACCTCGTGGCGGGGCGCCGTTGGTGGATCGTGTCGGGGCAGGCTCAGCGACCGCGCGTCTGGCGGAACTGGCCCTTGCTGGGGCGCATGTTCTTGGGAATGGCGCCCTTGGGCAGTTGCGGGCGGGCGGTGAGCGCCTTGAGCCGCTTGTCCAGGGAGTTCACGTCCTTGCCGCTGAGATTGCGGGGCAGCCGCATCAGGGTCATGCGCAGCTTCCGGATCGGCAGTTCGCCCTCCTCCGTGCCGATCACGTAGTCGTGCAGCGGGGCGGTGCCGATCACCTTGGCCAGCCGCCGCTTCTCCTGACCGAGCAGGCCACGAACCCGCTGCGGGTTGCCCTCGGCGAGCAGGATCACGCCCGGCCGGCCGATGACCAGGTGCACCATGTCCATCTGGGTGGTGGAGCTGACCGCCGGGGTGACCCGCCAGTCGCCGCGCATGTTCTCCATGATCGAGGCAGCCGCGCCGGGCTGTCCCTCGGCGGCGTTCATCATCGCCTGGTTCGACCGCAGGTTGAGCACGATCAGCACGGCGAGCAGGGTGAACAGGATGCCCAGCGGCAGCCAGAGCCAGCCCCAGGCGATCACCGCGACCACGGTCAGCGCGAGCGGGATCAGCACCGCGCCGGTGACCAGCGGGGCGAACCAGCGGTCCTGCTTGGCGGTGAACTTGAACACCATCCCGATCTGCTTCAGCCGCTGGCCGAACGAGACCTTCTCCTGGGGCTTCGCCATGGCGCAAAGTGTAGTGGTCGCCGTACCGGCCCGATCACCACGGCCGGCAGCCCGCGCGTACGGGACCAGCCGGCCGGGCGGTCACCGGCTGCCGCCAGGCTCAGCCGGCCTGGTGCGGCTTCCGGTCGACGCGGGCGGTGCCGTGGCTCAGCCGGCCGACGCGGGCGCTCAGCCGGCGGCCCGGCGGCGCAGGACGGGTGCGGCCCGGCCGGTGCCGTGCTGGCCGGCGGCCTTCTCCTCGTGGTACTCCTCCTCGACGTTGACCGTCCAGACGTCGTGTCCGGCGTCGTCGAGGATGTTCTCCGCGGTGAGCATCGCGGTGAGCATCGAGTGGTCCTGGTTGTTGTAGCGGTGCATGCCGTTGCGTCCGACCGGGTGGACGTTCGGCACCGCCTCGGCCAGCCACCGGCGGATCGTGTCGACGGCCTGCTCGTACCCCTCGTCGTAGACCGGGTACGCCTTCGGCATCCGGACCACGTACCCGGCGTGGACCGCGCCCGGCGGGACCAGACCGAGCCGCTCCAGCTCGGCGGTGCCGAGCGCGACCAGGTCCTCGTCGGTCGAGGTCCACAGCTCGTCACCGGCGTTGACGAAGTACTCCAGCCCCAGGCAGGTCCCCCCGTCCCGCACCAGGTACGGCGACCAGGAGCCGAAGTTCTGGATCCGGCCGACCCGTACCCCCGGGGTGTGCACGTAGATCCAGTTGTCCGGGAAGCCGGCCTCGGCCGGCACCACCAGGGCCACGGTGAGGAAGTCCCGGTACCGCAGCGCGTCGGCGGCGGCCCGGACGTGTGCGGGGGCCGGCGGGTCCATCGCCCGGACCAGGTCGGAGATCGGCATGCTGGAGACGACGTGGTCGACCTCGATCCGGCGCTCGTCGTCCGGGTCGGTGACGGTCACCGCCACCGCGCGACCGTCGGCCCGGTGCACCGTACGCACCCAGGTGTTCAGGGTGACCGTCCCGCCGGCCTTGCCGACCAGTTCGGCGCAGCGCTCCCACATCATTCCCGGCCCGTACTTCGGGTACTGGAACTCCTCGATCAGGCTGGTGATGTCCTTCTGGTTGCGCCTCGGCAGCAGCGCGTTGCGTACCGCCCCGGCCAGCGAGAGGTTCCTGATCCGCTGGGCGGCCCAGTCGGCCTGCAACTCGGTGGCCGGGATCCCCCAGACCTTCTCCGTGTAGGTCTTGAAGAACATCCGGTAGAGGCGGGTGCCGAAGCGCGCGGAGACCCAGCCCTCGAAGTGGCTCTGGTCCTTCGGCGGCCGGATCCGGGTCCAGAGGTACGACCCGGTGCAGCGCACCGCCTCGATCAGCCCCAGGTTGCCCAGGGCGTTGCCGGCGCGCAGCGGGTAGTCGAAGAGCAGGCCCCGGTAGTGGATCCGGCTCATCCGGGGCCGCAGCAGGAAGTCGCTCTCCGGCAGGATCTCGTGCCAGAACGCCTCGACCCGGGCGACCTTGGTGAAGAACCGGTGCCCGCCGATGTCGAACCGCCAGCCGTCGCGCTCCACCGTCCGACTGATCCCGCCCACCTGGCCGTCGGCCTCGAGGACCTCGACCGACGCGTGGCGTCGGGTCAGCTCGTAGGCGGCGGTGAGGCCGGCGGGACCGGCCCCGATGACGACGGTGTGCGGCGACGTGGCCATGAGTAAAATTCATCACCTTCGACGTGTGGCGGCAACCGTCGAATCGAAGGGTGAGACGGAGTGGCCGTGGCTGGGACGCGCGGAATCTAACACACCGTAGCGGCGTGTGCGCGCCCCGACACGGGGCGGGGTGGCCGGCGGCGCTCAGCCGACCGGGCTGGCCGAACGCGCATCGAGGGCCTGCCGGTAGAGCCGTCCCGCCCGGTACGAGGAGCGCACCAGCGGCCCGCTCATCACCCCGGCGAACCCGATCTCCTCGGCCTCCTCGCGCAGCTCGACGAACTCCTCCGGCTTGACCCAGCGCTCGACCGGGTGGTGGCGCGGGGTGGGGCGGAGGTACTGCGTGATGGTGATCAGCTCGCAGCCGGCCTGGTGCAGGTCCCGCAGCGCCTGGGTGACCTCGGCGCGCTCCTCGCCCATGCCGAGGATCAGGTTGCTCTTGGTGACCAGGCCGGCGGCGCGCGCCTGCCGGATCACGTCCAGGGAACGCTCGTAGCGGAACGCCGGCCGGATCCGCTTGAAGATCCGGGGCACCGTCTCGACGTTGTGCGCGAGCACCTCCGGCCGGGATCCGAAGACCTCGGCGAGCTGCTCGGGCACCGCGTTGAAGTCGGGGATCAGCAACTCGACACCGCAGTCGGCCTGGAGGGCGTGGATCTGCCGGACCGTCTCCGCGTAGAGCCACGCGCCGCCGTCGGGCAGGTCGTCCCGGGCGACGCCGGTGATCGTCGCGTAGCGCAGCCCCATCGTGGCCACCGACTCGGCGACCCGGCGCGGCTCGTCGGCGTCGAAGTCGGCCGGCTTGCCGGTGTCGATCTGGCAGAAGTCGCAGCGCCGGGTGCACTGGTCACCGCCGATGAGGAAGGTGGCCTCCCGGTCCTCCCAGCACTCGTAGATGTTGGGGCAGCCGGCCTCCTGGCAGACGGTGTGCAGCCCCTCCCGGGAGACCAGCCCCCGCAGGGACGTGTACTCCGGCCCCATCTTGGCCTTGACCTTGATCCACGGGGGCTTCCGTTCGATCGGCGTCTCCGCGTTGCGTGCCTCGACCCGCAGCAGTCGCCGTCCCTCGGGGGCGACGGCGGTGGGGCGCGGAGCCTGGTCGGTGGTCGGCGCGGAGTGCTCGATGGTCACGGATCGAGCCTACGCCCGCTGGCGCCCGTCGATGCACTTCGGGCGACCGGGGTCACGCCCGGCGGTACGTGAGGCCACTCACCGCCAAAACCGCTGTCGGTGCCGGTGGGGGCGGCGGTAGTGTGCCCACCACGAGCGACGACGGAGCCGAGTAGCGCCCCCGGAGCCAGTGCAGAGAGCCGCCGAAGTGCTGCGAGGCGGTCTGGCGACGGTGCGTGAAGACCCTCCCGAGCTGCGGGAAGAACGGCGGCGGGACGACCCGCGCCCAGTAGACCCCGCCCGGCTGGCCCCGGTGAAAAGGCGACGAACGAGGCTCCCGCCCACGGCGGGGGCGAAGGTGTGGTGGCACCGCGAGGTTCCCGCTCGCCCGCACCTCCCTGGGGATCGCGTTGCGATTGATCGAGGAGGTAACCAGCGTGCAACGCATCCTTTCCGCCCAACTTCCCACCCACGTCGGCACGACCGTCCGGATCGCCGGCTGGGTCCACCGCCGCCGGCTGCTCAAGTCGGTGGCCTTCCTGATCGTCCGGGACGCCACCGGAACCGCCCAGGTGGTGGTCGCCGACCCGGCCACCCGGACCGCCGTCGAGGCGGCGACCGAGGAGACCGTCGTCGAGGTCGTCGGCACGGTCACCGCCAACCCGGCGGCCCCCGCCGGGGTCGAGCTGACCGACCCGACGGTACGACCGCTCGGCCCGCCGGCCGTGCCACCCCCGTTCGACCTGTTCCGGCCGACCCTGACCGCGAGCCTGCCGACGCAGCTCGACCATGCCCCGGTGGCGTTGCGCCACGCGCGCCGGTCGGCGGCGCTGCGCGTCTCGGCGGCGGCGGTCGCCGGGTTCCGGGCCGCCCTGGACGCCCGGGGCTTCGTGGAGATCCACACCCCGAAGATCGTCGGCTCGTCGACCGAGAGCGGGGCGAACGTCTTCGCCCTGGACTACTTCGGGCGGCCGGCGTACCTGGCCCAGTCGCCGCAGTTCTACAAGCAGCTCATGGTCGGCGTCCTCGAACGCGTCTACGAGGTCGGACCGGTGTTCCGGGCCGAGCCGCACGACACCGCCCGGCATCTGGCGCAGTACACCTCGCTCGACGCCGAGCTGGGTTTCGTTGCCGACCACCGGGACGTGATGGCGGTGCTCCGGGACACCCTCGCCGGACTGCTGGACACCGTCGCCGACCGGGCCGGGCCGGCCCTGGCGCTGCTCGGCGCGGCCGTGCCGGCGGTCCCGGCGGAGATCCCCGCCGTGCACTTCACCGAGGCGCTGACGATCGCCGGCGCGCCGGCCGACGAGCCGGACCTCGCGCCGGCGCACGAGCGGACGCTGGGGGAGTGGGCCCGGCACGAGCACGGCTCCGACTTCCTCTTCGTCACCGGGTACCCGATGGTGAAACGCCCCTTCTACACCCACCCCGACCCGGCGCGGCCGGGCTACTCCAACGGGTTCGACCTGCTGTTCCGGGGCGTCGAGCTGGTCACCGGCGGGCAGCGGCTGCACCGGCACGCCGACTACCTGGCGGCGCTCGCCGCGCGGGGCGAACCGGTCGAGCCGTACGCGGACTACGTCGCCGCGTTCCGGCACGGCATGCCGCCGCACGGCGGCTTCGCCATCGGCCTCGAACGCCTGGTCGCCCGGCTGGTCGGCGCGGCCAACGTACGCGAGGTGACCGCCTTCCCGCGCGACCTGCACCGACTCACGCCGTAGCGCAGCCGGCACTGGTGCCCGTCCGGGCCGCCCGACGTTTCGGGCGGCCCGGGCGCGGTATGCACGAGCGGTCAGGGCCTGCGCTCGCGGCTGTCGCCGGACCCGCACGACCGGGTGGGGGAGAGGGAATGGGCGAACGGCTTCGGACGGCGCTGCGCAGCCTGCTGCACGTCGGGCAGCAACAGGGTGCCCACCGGGTCGCCCTGCGGGCCGGCGTCAGCGTCCTGGTCCCGCTGCTCACGGTGCTGGCGCTGGGGCACCCCGGCTGGGCCCTCTACGCCGTGTTCGGGGCCTTCACGTCGTTGTACGGGCGCAACCACGTGCACCTGTCCCGGGCGGCGATGCAGGCGAGCGCCGGCGCCGCGCTCACCGGGTCGGTCGTGCTCGGGGTGCTCGTGGGCGCCCTGGAGTTCCGGGCCTGGGCGGCGGTCCCGGTCGCCGCGCTCGTCGCCGCCCTGGGCGCCGTCCTCGCCGCCGCGCAGGACTGGCACCCACCGGGGCCGCTGTTCCTGGTCTTTGGCTTCGGTGCCGCCGCGTTGGTCCCGCACGCCCTCTCCGACGTGCCGGTCGCCGCCGCGACGGCCGGGCTGAGCGCGCTCTTCGCGCTGGTCGTCGGCAACGTCGGTGGTCTCCTCCGCCGGGAGGCCGGCCATCCCGCCCGGTCGGCGGACGGGCGCAGGCGTCCGGCCAGGCCGTCGCAGGGGCGTAGCCGTCCTGCCCGGTCGGCGGACGGGATCAGCCGTCCCGCCCGGCCGTCGCAGGAGCGAAGCCGCCCCGGCCGGTTGGCGCGCGTGCGGGGCTGGGAGCCGGCCCGGTACGCCCTCGCGGTGGCGCTCGCCGGCGGCGTGGCCACGGCCGTCGGGATCGGCCACCCGTACTGGGCCATGGTGGCAGCCGTCGCGCCGCTCAGCGCCGTTGGCCGCACCGCCCAGCTCGTGCGGGCCGGTCATCGGGTCCTGGGCACCCTGCTCGGTCTGCTGACCAGTGCGGCGTTGCTGGCCCCGGGGTTCTCGGCGGTCACCACCGTGCTGGTGGTGGCGGGGCTGCAGATCGTCACGGAGTTGTTGGTCGGCCGTAACTACGGGCTGGCGCTGCTGTTCATCACGCCCACGGCGCTGCTGATGGGCCAGCTCGTGCAGGCCCGTCCGGTCGGGCCGCTGCTGTTCGACCGGGGCGTCGAGACGGTGATCGGCGCCGGCATCGGGGTCGCGATCATCCTCGGCCAGCCGTGGCTACGACGCGGCACCTCCGCCGTCGACTGACCGACGACGGCCGCGAGCGTGGCGGCTCAGCTCTGGACGAGGGTGCCCAGGTGTCGCTCGACCACCGGGAGCGCGTCGGCCACGGTGACCGGGCGGCCCAGCTCCGCGCTGAGCGAGGTGACGCCGGCGTCCCGGATGCCGCAGGGCACGATCCGGTCGTAGTACGTCAGGTCGCAGTCGCAGTTGAGCGCGAAGCCGTGCTGGGTGACGCCCCGGGAGACCCGGATGCCGATCGCGGCGACCTTGCGGGCCGGGCCCCGGTCGTCGGCCGGCACCCACACCCCGCTGCGCCCCTCCACCCGGTCGGCGACCAGCCCGAACTCGGCGCAGACGTCGATCAGGAGCTGTTCGGTCCGGCGGACGTAGGCGACCACGTCCACCGGGTCGGGCAGTCGCACGATCGGGTAGCCGACGAGCTGGCCCGGCCCGTGCCAGGTGATCTTGCCGCCCCGGTCCACGTCGATCACCGGGGTGCCGTCCATCGGCCGGTCCCACGGTTCGGTGCGCTTACCGGCGGTGTAGACGCTCGGGTGCTCCAGCAGCAGTACGGTGTCGGGGCTCTCGCCGGCCACCACCGCCTCGTGCAGTCGGCGCTGCTCGTCCCAGGCGGTCTGGTAGTCGAGGAGCCCAGCGCGAACCGCGCTCAAACCAGAGGTCGTCGTGCTCACGCTCCCACCCTAGCCCCACCCCACCCCGCCACCCCGGTGAGCCGCCTCACTGCCCCGCCCGGCCGACGGGCGGCGAGGGCGGCGACCAGCGGCGAGGGCGAGAGGGTGGGGGTCAGCGCGGTGGGAGGGACCAGAGCCAGACGTCGTGGACGCGTTGTGGGGGGCCGAGCAGTTCGGTGGCGGTGCGGCGCAGCGCCTCCTCGTCGATGTCGTACTTCGCGCCGTGTACCTGGTCGGCGAGGACGATTGCCTCGACCCGCCAGTGCCGCAGGTCGGCGCGGACCAGTTCCCGGGTGCCGTCGGTGATGATCGGCGTCCGTCCGGTCCGTCCGGCCTGGTCCATCAGCGAGTCGAAGGTACGCGGCACCGGTCCGATCCGGCCCCGCCCGTCCGGCCCGCCGGGGCCGAGGAAGAACCCGGCCGGCAGGGCGAACTCACCCTGCTGGTGGGCCAGGGCGTACGCCTGCCAGCGCTGCCCGTCCGGGGTGACGTCCACGGTCAGCGGGATCGGGGTCAGCACCCCACCGGGGGAGACGTGCTTCCGCCACGCGCCCGAGGTGATGAACTCCGGGATCGGCTCGCGGGCGATGGTCAGCAGGGGGGTGGGCAGTAACGGCAGCAGCGCCACCGCGTACCCGACCGCCCAGGCCAGCCCGGTCGGACGGTGCCGGGGCGGGTCGGCGCGCAGCCGGTCGACGGTGTACGCCAGCAGCAGCCCGATCACCGGGGCGACCACCAGCGCCAGCCGGGCCGGCAGCGCGGCGTTGATCACCGGAAGCTGGCCCAGCCACTCGAACGGCAGCGGGAACCCGGTCCGCTCGCCGTCGACGACGGCCTGCGGCCCCCAGGAGAGCACGGTGAACACCACGGCGGTCACCCCGAGCGCGAAGAGGGTGGCCCGACGGGTGGCGGTGGCGTGTCGCCAGAGGAAGCCGAAGCAGACCAGCACGAGCAGCAGCAACGGAACGCCGAAGAACGAGTTCTCCTCGGTCGGGTTCGGGGCCAGCGACGTACGGAGGCCGGCCTCGCCGGCCAGCGACCGGCGCGGGTACGCCAGGTACGCCGCCATGTCCTCGGAGTGGACCACCGGGTCGAAGCCGGTGCCGTGGAACCGTTGCGGCCCGGCGAAGTGCAGCCAGAGCGGGTACGCCAGCAGCGCCCCGGCGACCACGGCGGTGACCGCGATCCCGCGCAGGAAGCACGGCAGCGCGGCCCGGACGGCGACCCGGTTCGCCGGGTGCGCCGCCCAGACGGCGAGGAAGACGGTGAGGGCGAGGGCGGTGAAGAACAGCCCCTCGGCGGCGATCGAGAAGGCGACCGCGACCAGCACCCCGAAGATCGCCCCGTTGCGCAGCCAGCGGCCCGACTCGCGGAGCGCGAACAGCCGCCAGACCAGCAGCGGCACCAGCCAGCCGGCGCTCCAGTTCAGATGGGCGTTGGCGTGCGAGACCATGCCGGGGGAGAAGGCGATCACCAGCGCCCCGACGCCGGCGGCGAGCCGGGTGGGCACCAGGTGCCGGGAGAGCAGCCAGTACCAGGCCAGCGCGGTGGCGGCCAGGTTGAGGGTGAGGATGACCAGGAACGTCGCGGGCGGCCCGATCAGGTACGTCAGCGGCGCGAACACCGCCGCGTACACGGTGATCGAGGTGTTGACCGCGAGGTTGACCCCGTCCGGGACGTTGAGCAGGTACGTGAAGAGCGGGTTGTCGCCGTGGGTGAGCGCGTGCGCGCCGAAGGCCAGCAACCACTCGAAGAGGGCCTGGTCGCTGGAGTTGACGGTGATCGCCCGTCCGTTCGGGTTCTGCCAGAGGCCGCTGGTCACCCACACTGCCAGGGCGAGCGCGACCAGCGCCATCACCAGGTCTGCCCGGCGGTTCCGGGGCGGGACGGACGACGGCGCGGGCGGCGGCCCGGTGACCATGGACGGGGAAGTCGGCACGGAGCGGACGTTACCAACCGTCACCTGACAGACCGGCCAGACACCGAAGTGCGGGACAGCCGGCGTGTCCACACGTTTAAGAGTGTGAATGTGTTAACGGGCGCCATGTCATGGATTCGTCATTCCGGCGTAACGTCGCGGCAATTGAAGTGACTCAGTTCACATCTGGAGGCCGCCGTGCGTCGACCCCCGTCCGTCCTCTCCCGGCTCGCCGCCGCGCTGGCCGGAGCCGTCCTCGCCGTCACGGGGGCCGCCATGGCCGCCACCCCCGCGCAGGCCGCCAGCCTGACCCCGGTCAGCGGCTTCGGTTCCAACCCCGGCAACCTCGGCATGTACTCTTACCGACCGGACGGCCTGCCGGGCAACGCCCCCGCCGTGGTGCTGCTGCACGGCTGCTCGCAGAACGCCACCGGCTACTTCAACAACTCCGGCTGGCGCAAGTTCGCCGACCAGTGGCAGTTCGCGCTGATCCTCGCCGAGCAGAAGTCCGCCAACAACTCCAGCACCTGCTTCAACTGGTTCGAGGTCGGCGACACCACTCGGGGCCAGGGCGAGGCGCTCTCCATCAAGCAGATGGTCGACTACGCGCGGGCGAACTACGGCATCAACCCCGGCCGGGTGTACATCAGCGGGCTCTCCGCCGGGGGCGCGATGGTCTCCGCCATGCTCGCCACCTACCCGGACACCTTCGCCGCCGGCTCCGTCATCGCGGGGGTGCCGTACCGCTGCGCCACCAGCACGATCAACGCGTTCTCCTGCATGAACCCCGGCGTGAACAAGACCCCCGCCCAGTGGGGCGACCTGGCCCGGAACGGCTACCCCGGCTACACCGGCGCCCGGCCGAAGGTGGCCATCTGGCACGGGACCTCCGACTTCGTCGTGGGCGCGGCCAACGCCACCGAGTCCCGTGACCAGTGGACCAACGTGCTCGGCATCTCCCAGACCCCGATCAGCACCACCAACCTGCCTGCCGGCACCACGCTGGAGACGTACAGCGGCGACCAGGTACGCGTCTACCGGATCTCCGGCATGGGCCACGGCACCCCGGTCGACCCGGGCAGCGGTGCCGACCAGTGCGGTACCGCCGCCGCGTACTTCCTGGACACCATCTGCTCGGCGTACCGGGACGCGCTCTACTTCGGCCTGGGCGGCTCCACCGGCCCGTCGCCCACCGCCAGCCCCACCACGGCGCCCCCGCCCACCCCCACCTGCGTGACCGCCAGCAACTACGCCCACGTCACCGCCGGCCGGGCCTACCAGTCCGGCGGGTACGCCTACGCCGCCGGCTCGAACGAGCGGATGGGCCTCTACAACACCTTCACCAGCACCACCCTCAAGCAGACCGGCACGAACCACTGGGTCATCGGCTGCTGAACCGCACAGGAGGGTCCCTCACCGGGCGACGCCCGCGGCGTGGGGGACCCTTCCCCGTGTCCGACTAGACCGGAGCGCGCCCCGGCGGTGGCTCGGCCCGGCGGGCTCGCTCCGCCCGCCACGGTGCGTCGGCACCGACCGGTCGGCCCCGGAGCCACGTCCGCTGCGGCGTGGCCGCTATTCGTGCAGAGCGGCGTGTAGGGCGCCGGGCAGGTCCGGGTGGCGGAAGGGGAAGCCGGCGCGGTAGGGGCGGCCGGCCCGGGTCAGCACCCCGGGCAGGACGCGGGCGCTGGTCAGCGCCTCGTGGGCGAAACCGCCCAACGCGATCTTCAACGCCAGCGCCGGGATCGGCATGATCGCCGGTCGGTGCAGTTGCCGGGCCAACTCCCGGGTGAACTCCTTGTTCCGGACCGGGTTCGGGCCGACGACGTTCACCGGGCCGGCCACGTCCTCCCGGTCGAGCAGATGGACCACCGCGTCGAGCCAGTCGACCATTGCGATCCACGGCAGCCACTGCCGGCCGTTGCCGAGCTTCCCGCCGATGCCCAGCCGGAACGGGAGAAGTTGCGGCTTGAGCAGGCCGCCGTCGCGGTGCAGCGGCAGGCCGGTGCGTAGTCGCACCACCCGTACCCCGGCCTCCTCGGCGGGGCGGGTCGCTCCCTCCCACGCCCGGACGACGTCGGCGAGGAACCCCTCGCCAGCCGGGGCGTCCTCGTCCACGGACCGGTCGCCGGTGTTGCCGTACCAGCCGACGGCCGAGGCGTTCAGCAGCGTCTTCGGGCGGTCCTCGGTCGGCAGCCGGGCCATCGTGATCGCCAGGGTGCTCGTGGTGTCGACCCGGCTGGAACGGATCAACGCCCGGTACTCGTCGTTCCAGCGCTTGTCCCCGACCCCGGCCCCGGCCAGGTTGATCACCGCGTCCGACGTGGCGACCACCGCCGGGTCGAGTCGCGCGGTGCCCGGATCCCACTGCACCTCGCCCGGGTGGCTCGTCGGTCGGCGTACCAGTCGGGTGATCTCGTGTCCATCGGCCGCGAGCCGGGCGATCAGCCGGGTGCCCAGGAAGCCGGACGCGCCGGCCATGAGGATCCGCATGCCCCATCTTCGCGCGAAACGATGCCGGAGGCGCGGTCAGCCCGGATCGTGGTCCACTCCGGTCACCCGATCCCCGCAGGCCCAGCCGAGGAAGCGGGCGAAGAGCTGCGGCGGCTCGGGCACGTCGTGCGGGTTGAGCCGGTAGAGGTCGGTCACCGCCTCGTGGAGCTGCCCGGCCAGGTAGACGCAGAATCCGATCCGGTCGTCGGCGTACTCCCGGCTGAGGGTGAGGCGCGCGACCGCGCACGGCCACGGGTGGGCGCAGGCCCGGCACAACCAGATCGGGCGTACGGGAGTGTGCGGTCGGGGCGGTGTCACCAGTGCCCGCCGTTGCGCCGGCGAGGATCGCGGGGCGGCTCGGTGGGCACCGGAAACCTGCGGTCGGGGCAGGAGGACCAGCGCAGGCCGCAGGAACACCAGCGCCGCCAGCCGCGCCAGGTCGGCCGGTGCCGAGGTGCCAGGGGTACGGGGTCGGAGGGTCGCGGTGGCGTCATGGGTCCTCCCGGTACGGGGCGCGGCGGGGCACCCGGCCGACCGGCGGGGAAGTGGTCGGCCGGGCGCGTCCTGCAGGACGACCAGCTCCAGGTGTGCAGACCAGGGAGCCGGTCGTCGTCAACTTATACTTAGTACCACTCAGAGATCAACCACCGACTACCGCTTACTTGTCAGTAGAAGATGGGCGTGATCAAATGGCGGTGCAGACCAGGGAGTCACCATGCCCGCCAAACCGAAATGGGCGCAGCTCGCGGAGCACATCCGTGAGCGGATCGCGTCCGGAGAACTCGCCCCCGGTGACAAGTTGCCGTCCACTGCTCAGTTGTGTCGAGAGCACGGCGTGTCAGCCGGGGTGGTCAATCACGCCATGATCGTGCTCAAGACCGAGGGGCTCGTCGAGGGCGTACACGGGCTCGGGGTGTTCGTCACCGAGCGGCCGGAGTAGGCCTCCGCGCGGCCCTGACCCACGCCGGCCTGACCCACGCCGGGTCTGGGCCGGCGTGGGTCAGTCGTGCCGCCGAATCTTGGACAGTTACCGTCTTCGTTGGACGGTAACTGTCCAAGATCTGGAGGTGCGGCCGGGCGAACGCGGTCGAGGCCCAGTTCGGGCCGCGACGTCAGGGGTGTGCGCGGCCACCGCAGGACGTTCTGTCCGGCATCATGGTCGCCGTGAGTGCTGACGACTGGGTCACCATCGCGGCCTACGAGAACACGCCTGGCTGCCGACAGCCGCTGGCTGCCGTCCGCGCTTGACTGCGGGACCGTGGCATCGACTGGATGCCGTTCGGGTCGAGCGAGATCTACTTCGATCTGGCCTGCGGTGTTGGTTCTGACGGTCACTGGCACGGCTGGTTCGACGTCCGGGTCCGGGCCGCCGCTCTTCGCCGCCTCGGGCTGCATCCCGACCAACCGACCGCGACGGTCACCGGGCCGACACCGCCCGGCTGGTGGCATGCCGCCGCGGAACGCGACGCCCGATGACGTCAGCGATCGCCTCTGAGACTCGGGTCCGGGTCGGGGTGGTGGATGCTGCGCAGGTCGTACAGCTTCGGATCGCTGTGCTCGATGAGCGTGCCGATCTCGGTCAGGTGCGGACGAGCCTCGGGCATCCGGAGCATGGCCTGGAAGTGCGCGGCGCTGGCCCACTGGGCGTAGTTGACCACCCGGGTGCCGTCCTGGCTGGCGTGTACGTTGGCCGACCGGAACCCCGGCACCGTGGCGAAGAAGTCCTTCGTCGTGCGGTCGAGAGCGGCCACCAGTTCGGCCTGTCGGTCCGGGAGCACGGTGAACACGTTGATCAGCGTGACCAGGTCGGCGTCGGTGCTGATGACGGTGTGCGGAGTGGTCGACAAGGCGCGTCCTCCGGGTGCCGAAGGCCATGAGGCGGCCCGTCGGCTCGTGGGGTGGGTGCACGATCGTCCCGTGGGTCCCGCGCCTCAATGCCCCCGGCGGTCTCCTTGCCGGATGCACCGCGACGCTGACGATCACCCTACATGGATCACATCGACCGCGGGCATCGCCTCGACCGGCCCGCGAGTCTCCGTCGAGCTACGGCCGCTCCACTGCTCGCACAGTGACCAGGTCTTCGAGACCGACGAAGTCGCTCGGGTTGGTGGTGTACAGGGGCAGGTCGTGAGCATGTGCGACGGAAGCGATCATCAGGTCCGCGACCCTGCGGCGGGGGGTGCGGCCGGTGAGCAGTACCGCCGCTGCCAGCAGTCCGAAGGATCTCGCCGCCTCGGCGTCGAACGGAAGTGGGTCGAACGTCGCCTCAGCGTGTTGCAGGACGCTGGTACGCCGAGCCCGTTCCCGGGGATCGTCGGTGTGGTGCGGGCCGGCGGACAGTTCGGCGAGGGTCACCGCGCAGATCACCAGCTCGTCTGGTAGTTGGTCCGGTGCCAGAGCGGGCAGGTGGATGACGATGTTGGTGTCGACGAGCCCTCGGCTCGGTGGCTCACCACTCACGGTCGAGCAGGTCCTGCTCGGCGAGAGCATCGATGTCCTGACGGAACCTCTCCGCGTCGAGGAGCGGGGCGGTGGCGAACGCGGCCAGCACCTCCGTCCGTGGAACGAAGGTGCGCCGCCGCAGCGGGATGAGCTTCCCGATGGGGGTGCCGTTGCGGGTGATGACGAAGGACGCGCCGTGCTCGACGTCACGCATGATCGCACCGGAGTCGTTACGCAGTTCGCGCTGGCTGATTTCTCGGTGAGCTGGCTCGGCCATGGGTCGAGTCTATCCAGGTGTGCTACGAGGTGCTACGACATCGCCAGCACGTCGAGCGCCTCGCCCTGGCTTTCGGCGAGCCGGAAGTCCATGAACACGAAAGGGGCGCCCCGGCAGGGACGCCCCTTCGTGGTGAACAGGATCAGGACAGGCCGAGCTCCGCCTCGAAGTTGCCGGCCTCCAGGCGCTCCTTGACCGCGACCAGGAAGCGGGCCGCGTCGGCGCCGTCGATCAGCCGGTGGTCGTAGGAGAGGGCCAGGTAGACCATCGAACGGACGGCGATCACCTCGCCCAGCTCCGGGTCGTTCACCACGACCGGACGCTTGACGACCGCACCGGTACCGAGCATCGCCGACTGCGGCGACGGCACGATCGGGGTGTCGAAGAGCGCGCCCCGGCTACCGGTGTTGGTGAGGGTGAAGGTCGCCCCGGCGATCTCGTCCGGGCCGATCTTGTTGGTCCGGGTCCGGTCGGCCAGGTCGGCGATCCGCTTGGCCAGCCCGCCCAGGTTCAGGTCACCGGCGTCGTGCACGACCGGCACCATCAGGCCCCGCTCGGTGTCCACCGCGATGCCCAGGTTCTCGGACTTCGGGTAGGTGATCGTGCCGGCGTCGAGGTCCATGCTGGCGTTGACCACCGGGTACGCCTGGAGCGCCTCGACCGCCGCCAGCGCGAAGAACGGCAGGAAGGACAGCTTCACGCCGTGCCGCGCCAGGAAGGCGTCCTTGGCCCGGGCCCGCAGCTTGGCGACCTTGGTGACGTCCACCTCGACCACCGTGGTGAGCTGCGCCATCTCGTGCAGCGACTCCTGCATCCGCTTGGCAATGACCGCGCGGATCCGGGGCATCTTCTCGGTGGTGCCCCGCTTGGCGCTGGGCTGCGCCTTCGGCTGGGCGGGGGCGGCCGGGGCCTGCGCCGGGGCGGCGGCGGGCGTCGGCGCGGCCTTGGCCGCCTTGGCCTTCTCCACCGCGTCCAGCACGTCCTGCTTG
Organism: Micromonospora pallida; assembly: GCF_900090325.1. NCBI lineage: Bacteria > Bacillati > Actinomycetota > Actinomycetes > Micromonosporales > Micromonosporaceae > Micromonospora > Micromonospora pallida. The sequence goes on from NZ_FMHW01000002.1 coordinate 239,886, forward strand.
CGGATCCGGCCACCGACCCCGGTGCCGCTGATCGAGGAGAGGTCGACGCCGTGCTCGGCGGCGAGCTTGCGTACCAGCGGGGTCACGTAGCCGGCGCCCTCCTCGCCGCCGGCCTGCGCCGGGGCGGACGGACGCTGCGGGGCGGCCGGGGTGGCCTGCTGCTCGGCCTTAACCGGCTGTGCCGCCGTCTCGGCCTCGGCGGCCGGCTCGTTGTAGGACACGCCCGGGGTCGGCTCCTGCGCGGCGGGCTTGGCCTCGGGCTTCGGCTCTGGCTTGGCCTCGGCCTTGGGCTCCGGCTTCGGCTCGGGCTTGGCCTCGGCCGGGGCGGCACCGGCCGCGCCGACTACCGCCAGGGTGGCGCCGACGGGGGCGGTCTCGTCCTCGGCGACCTTGATCTCCAGCAGGGTGCCGGCGACGGGGGACGGGATCTCGGTGTCGACCTTGTCGGTCGAGACCTCGAGCAGCGGCTCGTCGACCTCGACCGTGTCGCCGACCTGCTTGAGCCAGCGGGTGACCGTACCCTCGGTGACGCTCTCGCCCAGGGCCGGCAGAGTGACCGGGGTGCCCTCGCCCGACGGGGCCGGAGCGGCCTCGGCCTTGACCTGCTCCTGCTCCGGCTCGGGGCCGGTGCCCTCGGCGGCGGCGGTCGGCTCGGCCTGCTCGGCCGGGGCCGCCTGCTCCTCCTGCTCGGCGGGAGCGCCGCCGGCCTGCTCGCCCTCTCCGGCGATGACGGCGAGTTCACTGCCGACCTCGGCGGTCTCGTCCTCGCCCACCACGATCCGGCTCAGCACACCCGCCGCCGGGGACGGGATCTCGGTGTCGACCTTGTCGGTCGAGACCTCGAGCAGCGGCTCGTCGACCTCGACCGTGTCGCCCTCCTGCTTGAGCCAGCGCGTGACGGTGCCCTCGGTGACGCTTTCGCCGAGCCGGGGCATGGTGACCGATACCGGCATCTTTCAAGACTCCTTCGTAACCTGGGTACGGATCCTCGCCCGCTTGCCGCCGGACGTCGCGGATGTGGGTGTGATCAGGCGTGTGCGTGCAGCGGCTTGCCCGCCAGCGCGAGGTGCGCCTCGCCGAGGGCCTCGTTCTGGGTCGGGTGAGCGTGCACGAGCTGCGCCACCTCGGCCGGGTAGGCCTCCCAGTTGTAGATGAGCTGGGCCTCGCCGATCAGCTCACCGACCCGGGCGCCGACCATGTGCACGCCGACCACCGGACCGTCCTCGACCCGGACCAGCTTGATGAAGCCGGTGGTCTTGAGGATCTGGCTCTTGCCGTTGCCACCCAGGTTGTAGTTGTAGGTCTTGATCTTGTCGGCGCCGTACTGCTCCTTGGCCTTGGCCTCGGTGAGACCGACCGAGGCCAGCTCCGGGTCGCAGTAGGTGACCCGGGGGATGCCCGCCTCGTCGATCACGGCCGGGTTCCGGCCGGCGATCTCCTCGGCGACGAAGATGCCCTGCTGGAAGCCGCGGTGCGCGAGCTGGAGGCCGGGGACGATGTCACCGACGGCGTAGACGTTCGGCACGCCGGTACGCAGCCGCTCGTCGGTCAGCACGTAGCCCCGGTCGATCTTGACGCCCTGCTGCTCGTACCCGAGGTCGGCGGTGACCGGACCGCGGCCGACGGCCACGAGCAGCACCTCGGCCTCGATGGTCTCGCCACCGGCGATGGTGACCTTGACGCCCTGCTCGGTCTTCTCGACCTTCTCGAACGGCTTGCCGACCTTGAAGTTGATCTTCCGCTTGCGGAACGCCCGCTCCAGCGCCTTCGACGACTCCTCGTCCTCGGCGGCGACCAGCCGGGGCAGCGCCTCGATGATCGTCACGTCCACACCGAAGGACTTCCACACGCTGGCGAACTCGACGCCGATCACGCCGCCGCCGAGCACGATCGCCGAGGCGGGCACCCGGTCCAGGGTCAGCGCGTGATCGCTGGTGATGATCCGCTCGCCGTCGACGTCCAGGCCGGGCAGGCTGCGGGCGTACGAGCCGGTGGCCAGCACGATGTTGCGGCCGGTGTAACGCTTCCCGTCGGCCTCGACGACGTTCGGGCCGACCAGCCGGCCGGCGCCCGACACGAAGGTGATGTTCTTCGAGCTGCCGACCAGGCCCTGGAGGCCCTTGTACAGGCGGGCGACGACACCGTCCTTGTACGAGTTGACGCCGGCCATGTCGATGCCCACCAGCTCGGCCTTGACACCGAACTGCTCCGACTCCCGGGTGCTGTCGGCGATCTCCGCCGCGTGCAGCAGCGCCTTGGTCGGGATGCAGCCGTTGTGCAGGCAGGTGCCGCCGAGCTTGCCCTTCTCGATCAGCGCGACCTTGAGGTCCAGTTGGGCGGCGCGCAGTGCCGCCGCATAGCCGCCGCTGCCTCCTCCGAGGATGACAACGTCGAAGGTCGCGTCGTTCGGCTCGCTCACACTCAACTCCCAGGTCGCGTCGCTGCTACGAGGGTCATGCCAGGAAAAGGGCATACTCGCCTCGGTCATCTTGTCACCTGCCCTCGCAGGGCGCGTACTGAGGTGCTCAACGACACGTCGAGGACACGTACGCTTGGCGGAAGCCTTCTCGAGACGGTGGGTGGAGGGGATGGCCGGTGGCCCTGTTCCGACGACGACGCAAGCCCAGCGGTGACACGGGATCGGGGCGCGCGGCCGAGCGCGCCGCGCTGGAACACCTGGAGAACTTCGTCCGGACCAGACGGGGGGTCGAGGCGTTCATCGAACCGCAGACCACCGTGACCGAGACCACCGTGATGTTGATCGCCGACGACGGGGAGTGGACCCGGCGGCGCATCGACTCACCGGAGAACGCCCGCCGCTTCGCCCACCGGCTCGCTATCCCCATCTACGACGTGCGGCTGGTCGGCTACCCGCAACGGATGCGCGACTACAACGAGCGACGCAAGCGCCGCCCCGAACTCTACTGACCGCGCCGTCCCCAGCTCTACTGACCGGAGTCGTGCCGGCCCTGCCCGGCGACGCTCCGGGTGGGTCGGGCGGCGCCCTGAGGTGGGTCGGGCGGTGCCCTGAGGTGGGTCGGGCGGCGCCCTGAGGTGTTTGCAGGGGTCCCCTGTTACCGCTTTGTGCGTAACAGGGGACCCCTGCTACCACCTCAGCCCTCGGCGGCGATGTCCTCGACGAGCTGGACGAGGGTCCGGACCGGCACGCCGGTGCCGCCCTTGGTCCAGTAGCCGGTTGCCTCACCCGAGTGGTAGCTCGGCCCGGCGATGTCGATGTGCGCCCAGGCCACGCCGTCGGTGACGAACTCGCGCAGGAAGGTGCCGCCCTGGAGCATGTGCCCGGCCCGGTCCATCCCCGCGTTGATCTGGGAGATGTCGGCGACCTCGGAGTCCATGCCCTTGCGGACGTCCTCCGGCAGCGGCATCGGCCAGGCCGGCTCGCCGACCGCGTCGCCGACCGTCCGGACGCGCTCGCAGAGTTCCGGCGTACCCATCACCCCGGCGACCCGCTTGCCGAGGGCGACCACCTGCCCACCGGTCAGAGTGGAGGTCTCGAAGAGGTAGTCGCAGCCGTCCGCGCAGGCCCGCGCGATCGCGTCGGCCAGGATCATCCGGCCCTCGGCGTCGGTGTTGAGCACTTCGACGCGCTTGCCGTTGAACATGGTGATCACGTCACCCGGCCGGTACGCCGTACCCGACGGCATGTTCTCCGCCATCGGCACGTACGCGGTCACCGCCACCGACGGCTTCAGCGCCGCGACGGCCAGCATGGTCGCCGCGACCGCCGCCGCACCGCCCATGTCGGACTTCATCTCCCACATGCCCTGGGACGGCTTGATGGAGATGCCGCCGGTGTCGAAGGTGATGCCCTTGCCGACCAGCGCGACCCGCTTGCCGGTGGCACCGCCCGCCGGGGTGTACGTGAGCTTGACCAGGCGCGGCGGAGCCTCCGAGCCCTGCCCGACGGCGATGATGCCGCCGTAGCCCCCGGCGGCCAGGGCCGCCTCGTCGAGCACCTCGACGGTCAGGCCGGCCGCCCGGGCGGCCTCGCCCACCAGCTCCGCGAAGACCGGCGGACGCTTCTCGTTGGGGGCGATGTTCACCCAGTCGCGGCTGAGCCGGACCGCGCCGGCCACCGTCCGCGCCCGCTCGGCCTCGGCCAGCGCGGTCGCGTCCCCGGCGTCCGGGACCGCCACCAGCACCTCGGCGACCGGCTCCCGCCGGGTCGGCTGCGGCTTGGTCTTGTAGCCGGCGAAGCGGTACCCGCCGAGCAGCGCGCCCTCGGCGACCGCGCGCAGCGCCGCCGGGGCGTCCGCGTCGTCGGGCAGCGGCAGGCTCAGCGCCACCCGCCCGGCGCCGGCCAGCGCGCGGACCACCGATCCGGCGGCCCGGCGCAGCGTCTCCGGGGCCGGGGCGGCACCGGTCGGCTCCGGACCCAGCCCGACCGCGGCGACCAGCGGCGCGGTGATCGTGCCCAGCGTGGCGAGCTTGATCACCTCGCCGGGAGCGCCGGTCGCGCCGAGCAGGGCCAGCGTCTCGGTCAGCTTGCCGTCGAAGGCGGCGGCGATGCTCTCCGCGCCGCTGCCGAGGAGCAGGGAACCGGCAGGCCCGCTGGTAGCGTCCTGCTCACCGGTCTGGCTGTGTACGCCGATCACGATGGCGTCAACGGCAAGCTCGGCGGGGTCGGTGTCGACCAGGCTCAGGGTGGTGCTGGGCGATGTCACTGAAGCTACTCCGGGCGGGCCGGGCCGGTCGCGGGTTGCGTCCGGCGGTGATGGTCTCCGGGGGCAACCTACCCGGCCGGGGACGATGCTGTCCCGCCCGTGGTCCTGGCGGGTCCCGCCGATGCTAACGACCAGCGTGGCCCCCGGTAAGTTTCCACCATGACCGACGTGACCTCCGACGTGACCGCGACCCGGCCCCGTCGTTCCCCGCTGCACGAGCGGCACGCCGCCGCAGGTGCGAAGTTCGCCCCCTTCGGGGGTTGGGAGATGCCCCTGGAGTACGCCGGGGGCGGCGTTCTCAAGGAGCACACCGCGGTCCGGGAGGCCGTCGGCGTCTTCGACGTATCCCACCTCGGCAAGGTGCGGGTGACGGGAACCGGCGCGGCCGAGTTCGTCAACTCCTGCCTCAGCAACGACCTCGGCCGGATCGGCCCGGGGCGGGCGCAGTACACCCTCTGCTGCGACGACGCCACCGGCGGCGTGGTCGACGACATCATCGCCTACCTGCACGACGACGGGCACGTCTTCCTCATCCCGAACGCCGCGAACACCGCCGAGGTGACCCGTCGACTGCGCGCCGCCGCGCCGTCGTCGGTCACCGTCACCGACGAGCACGAGGCGTACGCCGTCCTGGCCGTGCAGGGGCCGCGCTCGGCGGCGCTGCTGGAGGCCCTCGGCCTGCCCACCGCGCACGAGTACATGAGCTTCTCCACCGCCACCCTCGACGGCGTGGACCTGACCGTCTGCCGGACCGGCTACACCGGCGAACTCGGCTACGAACTGGTGGTGCCCGCCGCGCACGCGGTGGTCGTCTGGGACGCTCTGTTCGCCGCCGGGACGGAGTTCGGGCTGCGCGCCTGCGGTCTGGCCGCGCGGGACACCCTGCGCACCGAGATGGGGTATCCGCTGCACGGGCAGGACCTGTCGCTGGAGATCACCCCGGTGCAGGCCCGGTGCGGCTGGGCGGTCGGCTGGACCAAGCCGGCCTTCTGGGGCCGGGACGCGCTGCTCGCCGAGAAGGCCGCCGGTCCGCGTCGTACCCTGCGCGGCCTGGTGGCGGTGGACCGGGCGATCCCCCGTGCCGGCATGACCGCGCACGTCGGCGACGCCCCGGTCGGCACGGTCACCAGCGGCACCTTCTCGCCCACCCTCAAGCAGGGCATCGCCCTGGCCCTGCTCGACACGGCCGCGAACCTGGCCGACGGCGACGAGGTCGAGATCGACGTACGGGGCCGCCGCGCCCGCATGCGCGTGACCCGCCCGCCTTTCGTCCAGCCCTCCGTCAAGTAGCCCGGGGGTTGTCGCCGGAGTCCAGGACAGCCTGGGTCCAGCCGCCCTCGAGGACGCCGGTGGGGGCCAGCAGGGCCCAGTCGACGATGTCGGTCGACTCCACCACGACGGGGGCGCCGATGCGGACCTGCGGGTCGTTCGTGGCGTCGCTGGCGCTGGTGGCGCTGATCCGCTCCGGGGTGTCCCACGAGGTCACCGCCGCCCAGACGAACTCCGGGCCGTCGTCACCGGGGAGGCCGTACTTCACCACGAGCTGCGTCTCGGCCGGCAGCGCGCCGGCCAGGAACCGGGCCCGGACGTCCGGCAGCGCGGCCCGGGCGGTGGCCACCGCCTTCGACATGGCGTCGCCTTGGCGGGCGTACCGCACGTCCGGCTGGATGCCGGAGAACAGGGTGGCGCAGGCCGAGGCGAAGTAGCGTCCGGGCGGCCCGGGGTGTCCGGTCGGCGGGTGCAGGCTGAGGAACGAGTCCGCCTCTGGATCCGTCGCCGGATCCAGTTCCAGCCGCAGCAGCACCGGCGCGGTCGCCCCGTGCTGCTCCGGGTTGCCGTACGCCACCGCGATGTCGTGCCCGGTCACGGTGGTGAGCACCGGAAGCTGGACGAACGCCGGCACCTCCTCGCCGGCCAGCCCGTCGGTCCAGGTCCGCAGCAGCCGACGGGCCGCCCCGGTCAGCACCGCGCCCCACGCCCGGGTCAGGTGGTCCGGCACCCCCTGGGTCTGCAACTCCAGCAGCCCGAACCGGCGCAGCCCCTTGGTGGTGAACCAGAGCCCGCCGGTGTCCGAGGAGTACGGCACCAGCACCCAGTCGACCAGCCGGATCCGGCCCTGCTCGTCGGGGAGCGAACGCAGCGCGGTCGCCGGGTCGAGGAACTGCAACCCGAACACGTCCACCACGTCCCCGCCGACCGTCTCGGCGACGGCGGCGGCCACCGCGCGGGCGGCCCACTCGTGGGCCGGCGGCCATCCCGGCCGGTACTCGGCCCGGACCACCACCACGTGGGTCGCCTCGGCCAGCCGCCCCAGCTGCGCGTCGGTCGCCCCGAACGCGGTCAGCAGGTCCGGCGGGATCGCCGGGAACTCCTCGATCGGCCGGGTGTCGACGCTCATCAGCGGGCTCGCCAGCATCTGCCGGGCCAGCCCGTGCACCGGTTCGGCCAGCCGTCCGGTCAGCCCGGCCACCGCCGTCCGGGTGCTCACCCTCGGCAGCCCGCGCATCGGGACCAGATAGGTCGCGGTCAGTGTCTCCGGTACCGGAAGGGGTAGGAAATCGTCCGTGATGAGCAATTCTTCCCCCATTGCCGTGCCGGTGCTGTCGGGGGAGAACGCTACCCGGCAGGTGAGCCGTCCTCAGCCAGACAGGACTACTCCCAGGTAGACCACGGTCGTGGCGACCTCCACGTTGGCGCCGAGCACGTCGCCGGTGACCCCGCCGAGTCGGCGTACCAGGTGGCGCAGGAGCAGCAGCACGGCGGCGAGCGCGGCGGCGACGGCGAGCGGCCCCTGCCACGGGCGACCCGGCACCGCCGCGAGCGCCGGCAGCGCGACGGCGACCGCCCCGGCGGCCACCGCGACCGGCCCGACCGTGCCGGCCACCAGCGCGCCGAGCCCCTCCGGGCGGGCCGCCGGGACCCCGCGCCGGCAGGCCAGGGTGACCCCGAACCGGCCGGCGGCGGTCGCGGTGACCACCGCCGCGAGGGTCGTCGGCCACGACCGGGTGGCCAGCTCCGCGAGCACCGCGCTCTGCGTCAGGAGGACGAGCACCAGCGCGGCCACCCCGAACGGGCCCACGTCCGGCTTCTTCATGATCTCCAACGCGGCGGCGCCCCGCCGGTACGAGCCCAGCGCGTCGACCGTGTCGGCCAGTCCGTCCAGGTGCAGGCCCCTGGTGAGCAGCGCGCCGCAGCCGACCGTCACCACGGCGGCGACCAGGGGCGGGGCCACCCAGGCCAGGCCGAGCAGCACCCCACCGAGGACCAGCCCGAGCGCCGCCCCGACCAGCGGCGCGACTGCCATCGCCGGGCCGGCGGCGGCCCGGTCCACCCGGCCGGGACGGAGCGGGGCGATGGTGAACGTGGTGACCGCCAGCCGCAGGCCGGCACCGAGATGGTGCTCAGCCGGCATGCTGGCCGGGAGTGTCCGCCCGTTCCTCGTCGTCCGAGCCGGTGGTGGCCGGTCCGGGGCCGGACGGCTCCGGCTCGGCGAACTCGGGCGCCTCCTCGTCGTCGGCCGGTTCCGGGGTGTCGGCGTCGTCGTCCCGGGCGGGCAGCGCGGCGGCCAGCGCCAGCACCGAACGCAGCAGCGGCAGCGCGGCCAGGGCGTTCGCCCCCTCGCCGAGGTCGAGCCGGAGATCCAGCAGCGGGGTCAGGCCGAGCACGTCGGCGGCGAGCCGGACGGCCGGGTGCCCGCCGTGGTCGGGCAGCAGGCACCAGTGCCGGGTCTGCCCGGCCAGATCGCGGCCGACCATGCCGGCGGCCACGCCAACCGGGCCGTCCAGCAGCACCGGAAGGCGGCGGGCGGCCGCGCCGAGCAGGATCCCGGTGGCCACCGCGATGTCACCACCACCCAGGTCGGCCAGGACCGCCTTGGGTTCCCGCGCGGAGCCCCGGGTCCGGTGCAGGGCGTCGCGGACCGTCGCGCAGCGGGTCATCCACGCGGCGTCGTCGACCCGGCCGTCGCGGACCACCCGGCCGAGCACGGCCGGCGGTTCCGCCCCGGCCGTCGCGGCCAGCACCGCCGCCGCCGCGGCATCGGTGCCGGCGCCGCAGGCGGCCAGCACCAGCAGGTGTACGCCCGCCTCGGCGGCTTCCTCGGCGAGCCGCCAGCCGTGTCGCAGCGCCGACTCGACCGCGTCGCCGGTCAGCGCCGGCCCGTCCTCGATCGGGGCCGCCGTCGGGGCGTCCACCACCTGGATGGTCGCCTCGCTCTCGGCGGCGAGCCGGGCCAGCACGCCGACGCCGGCCCGCGCCTGCGCGGCCCGCCGGGCGGACTCGCCGGCCACCGAACCGGCGGCGACCCCGCCCTCGTGGTCGCCGTGCAGCAGCAGCACGCGTACGGACCCCCACGCCTTCGGGGTGGGCGTGCCCTGGGTGGCGGCGGCGAAGCCGACCACCCGCTCCAGCACCCCGAGGCCCGTCCCCGGTACGTCCCGGGTGGCGAGGTGCTCCAGGGCCTGTGGGCCGGCGTGCTCGTCGGGCAGCGGCAGTTCCATGCCGCCCTGGATGACCAGGCCGGTGGCGACCATCGGCAGCGCCATGGTCGGCGCGGCCCAGGACGTACCGACCGCCGGGTCCGGGGACGGCGCGACGACCGGGGTCAGCACCTCCGGCAGGGGCGGCTCCGCCGCCGGACCGGTGTTCGCGTCGGTGCTGGCGGTCACCAGGACGTCCGGGCCGGCGGGGCCGGCCTGCGCCGGGACAGCCACCCGGGACGCGTCGGGCGACGTGGCTGCTGGGGCTGGGGTGGTTGCAGGGGTCCCCTGCTCATCAAAAAGCGGTAACAGGGGACCCCTGCTACCACCGCCGGCCGGGACCTGGGCGGTGGCGGTGGCGGTGGGGCCGTCCGGGGCGGCGGCGGGCAGGGCCGTGTCGGGCAGGGGGGTGCCGGGCTTCAGCCAGCAGGGCTGACCGGCCACCACCAGCGCCACCGCGTCGCAGGCGTCGGCGACGGCCCGGTTGGCCGTCCCGAGCGCGTCGGCGAAGGCCCGCCCGAGCGGGGTGGTCGGCACCAGCGACAGTCCCACCTCCGGGCTCACCAGCACCAGCCGCGCCGGGCAGGACCGGACCGCGTCGGCCAGCTCGGCGATGGTGACGGTGTCGTCGGCCGGCTGGTGGACCGGGTCGAGCAGCACGGTCACCCAGCCGCCGAGGTCGTCCACGAGCAGCGTCTCGTGCGGCTGCGCCGAGGCGAGCACGTCGGCCAACCGGCGCGGGTCGTCGCCGGTCTCCTCGGTGGTCCAGCTCTCCGGCCGACGGCTGCGGTGCGCCGCCAGCCGGGCCGCCCACTCGGCGTCGTCCGGGTCCCCGCCGGTCGCGGTCGCCACGTAACGGACGTTGGCCGCGTCGGCCACCAGCGATTCGGCGAACTCGGACTTGCCGGACCGGATACCGCCGAGCACCAGGACCGTGTTCCACCCGTCTACGGACATGCCCGTACCTTAGGCCACCGTTCGCATTCCGAGTCCGCAGGTGGGCGTACCTCAGCGGTCGGGGTAGAGGGCGGCCACGTCGGCGGCGTACCGCTCGCGTACCACGTCGCGCCGGACCTTCAGGGTGGGCGTGAGCTCCCCGGCGGCCTCGGTGAGGTCGCCGGGCAGGATGCGGAAGGCCTTGACCGCCTCCGCGTGCGAAACGGACCGGTTGGCCCGGTCGACGGCGGTCTGGATCTCCGCGCGCAGCGCCGGGTCCTCGCGCAGCTCGGCCACGGTGGCGCCGGGCCGTCCGTGCGCGTCCCGCCAGCGGGCGAACTCCGATGGGTCGACGGTGACCAACGCGGCCACGTACGGCCGGCCGTCGCCGACCAGCATGCACTGGCTGACCAGGGGGTGCGCGCGGATCAGGGCCTCGATCGGCGCGGGGGCCACGTTCTTGCCGGCCGCGGTGACGATGATCTCCTTCTTCCGGCCGGTGATCCGCAGATAGCCGTCGGCGTCCAGGCTGCCGAGGTCGCCGGTGCGCAGCCAGCCGTCGGCGGTGAACACCTGCCGGGTCGCCTCCGGGTTGTGCCAGTACTCGCGGAACACCACGTCGCCCCGGACGAGGATCTCACCGTCGTCGGCGACGGCCAGCCGGACGCCCGGCAGGGGCCGGCCGACCGTGCCGATCCGCATCGCCGAGGGACGGTTCACCGCCAGCGCGGGCGAGGTCTCGGTCAGGCCGTACCCCTCCAACAGGAGAATCCCGGCCCCCCGGAAGAAGTGCGCCATCCGCTCGCCCAGCGGCGCACCGCCGACGACCGCCAGCCGGCACCGACCGCCCAGCATCCCCCGCAGCCGCCGGTACGCGACCACGTCGAGCAACCGGTGCGCCAGCCGCAGCCCGGTCCCCGGCCCGGCGGCGCTGTCCAGGCTCCGGCTGTAGGCCACCGCGACCCGGTACGCGACCCCGGTCAGCCACCCCCGGAACGCGGCGACCGGCCGCCACCCCCGACGCACGTCGGCCTGCTGACGGACCCGGTCGTGCAGCTTCTCGAAGACCCTCGGCACGGCCAGCACGAACGTGGGACGGAACCGCTGGAGCTGCTTGACCAGCCCGCGCGGGTCGGGAACGTGCACCAGGGTCGCCCGGGCCCGCACCGACCCGATCTGGACCAGCCGGGCGAACGTGTGCGCCAGGGGCAGGAACAGCACCGTGGACGCCCCGCGCGGAACAGTTCCGGCAGGACGGCGGTCGCGTTGCCGACGTCGAGCAGGAGGTTGCGGTGCGTCAGCACGCAGCCCTTGGGACGGCCGGTCGTGCCGCTGGTGTAGACGATCGTCGCGATGTCGTCGCCGCCGATCCCGCACCGACGGGCCGCCACCGTCTCCGGGTCGACGCCGCGTCCCCGGTCCACCAGGTCGACCAGATCGCCGGCGTCGATCCGCCACACCTGCCGCAGCGTCGGCAGGTCGGACCGCCGGTCGGCCAGCGTCCGGGCGTGGTCGGCGCTCTCCACCACGCACGCCACGGCCCCCGCGTCGGCGAGGATCCAGGCCACCTGGTCGGGGCTCGACGTGTCGTACACCGGGACCGGCACCGCGCCGATCGACCAGAGGGCGTAGTCGACCAGGGTCCACTCGTACCGGGTCCGGCTCAGCAGGCCCACCCGGTCCCCGGTCGCCACCCCGGCCGCCACGAATCCCCGGGCCAGGGCGGCCACCTCGTCGCGGAACTGCCGGCAGGTCACCGGCACGGCGTCGCCGTCTGCCCGCTGCGGGCGTCGGGCGCCGTGCCGGTGACCGTCCGGACACGGCCAAGACCGGGGATCCGGGTCCGGGCGGAGGAACTGCACCGCCTCCGGGTCCCGCCGGGCGTTCTCCCAGACCATGTCGGCCAGGCCGCCCACCTCGACGCCGGTGACCACCGGCGCTACCGCCATGTCCCGCACCAGCACACCTCCAGTCCCACCGGACAGCCCTGGCCGATGATGTCGCGGCAGCCGGTGGTGGCGGCGGGGAACGCGCGAACCGCCCCGCCGCGCGGCCCGGAGTGCTAGGCGGCACCGGCGGGGACGGCCGTCCATGTCCGCCGGCCGGTACGCCGACTAGGCTGGCAACGGCCGTCCCGGGCGGGACGCATCAGCGAGGGGAGACACGGCATGCCGTGGAGCTGGCGGTACGAGGGTGCGAACGGCGAGTCGGTGGACGGACCCACCGAGACGTTCAGCAGCCAGGCGGACGCCGAGTCCTGGATCGGGCAGACCTGGCGGCAGCTCGCCTCGTCCGGTGTCACCTCCGTCGACCTGGTCGAGGACGACCGGGTCGAGTACCGGATGAGCCTCGCCCCCACAGCCGAGTGACCGGGTACGACCGCCCCGGCGGTGGCGAGCCGCTGGTGCTCGGGGTGCCCCGGGCGGCGTTCCGACCCAGTCCGGTCTTCCTGGCGCTGGTCGCGCTCTTCGTCACCAGCGCCGTGCTCACCTGGCACCGGGTCGGCAACGTCCGGCTGGATGTCTTCCTCTTCGTCGTCTCCGGCTGGCTGGTCTCGCTCTGCCTGCACGAGTACGCCCACGCGGTCGTGGCCTTCCGGGCCGGCGACCAGAGCGTGGCGCACCGGGGCTACCTGACCCTCAACCCGCTGAAGTACAGCCACCCGCTGTTGTCGATCGTGCTGCCGGTGGTGGTCGTGCTGCTCGGCGGCATCGGGCTGCCCGGCGGGGCGGTCTGGGTGGACCGGCACCGGATCCCCGGCCGGCTGCGGCACACCCTGGTCAGCCTGGCCGGCCCGGCCACCAACGTGCTGTTCACCCTGGTGCTGATCCTGGCGCTGCGGCTGACCGGCTCCGCCCCGTTGGAGTTCCTGGCCGCCCTGGCGCTGTTGGCCTTCCTCCAGCTCACCGCGAGCGCGCTCAACCTGCTCCCGGTGCCGGGGCTGGACGGCGGCAACATGATCCAGCCGTGGCTCAACCCGCAGTGGCGACGGATGTACGACCTGTTCGCCCCGTACGGGTTCATCCTGCTCTTCGCGTTGCTGTGGAACCCGCGGATCGCCGGGTGGTTCTTCGGCGCGGTCTTCGCCGTCGGGGACGCCCTCGGCCTGCCCGCCCCGCTCTACGCGCTCGGCCTCGACCTGATCCGCTTCTGGTCGTCCTGACCCGACCGGCCGGCCCTGGTCCGTCCATGGCCCGTGCCCGGCACGTCCGCCCACGGTCGCCCGTCGGGGACCTGGCCGACCGGGCCGGTCCGGGACCGTCGGTGCACGACGGTCCCGGACCGGTGCGGCGGGTCAGGGCCGCCGGGCGGGGCTCTCCGTCCGGGCCGGGTCCCGCTCGGTGATCGGGTCGACGACCTCGTCGATGGCCTTGAGCAGGTCCGCGTCGAGCTGCACGCCGCTCGCCTTGACGTTGTCGTGCACCTGCTCCGGGCGGGACGCGCCGATGATCGCCGAGGAGACGTTCGAGTTCTGCAGCACCCAGGCGATGGCGAGCTGGGCCATGGTCAGCCCGGCCTGGTCGGCGAGCGGCCGGAGCCGCTGCACGGTGGTGAGCACCTCGTCGGTGAGGAACCGGGCCACGAAGGTCGCCCCGGACTTCTCGTCGGTGGCCCGGGAGCCGGCCGGCGGCGGCTGCCCCGGCAGGTACTTGCCGGAGAGGACGCCCTGCGCCATCGGCGACCAGACGATCTGGCCGATCCCCAGCTCCTCGCAGGTGGGGACCACCTCGGCCTCGATCACCCGCCACAGCATGGAGTACTGCGGCTGGCTGGAGACCAACGGGATCCGCAGCTCGCGGGCGAGCTGGTGGGCCGCGCGGATCTGCGACGCCTTCCACTCCGAGACCCCGATGTAGTGCGCCTTGCCGGAGTGCACGATGTCGGCGAACGCCTCCATCGTCTCCTCCAGCGGGGTGCTGTAGTCGTACCGGTGGGCCTGGTACAGGTCCACGTAGTCGGTGCGCAGCCGACGCAGTGAGCCGTTGATCGACTCCATGATGTGCTTGCGGGACAGGCTCCGGTCGTTGCGCCCGGGCCCGGTCGGCCAGAAGACCTTGGTGAAGATCTCCAGCCCCTCCCGGCGCTCGCCGTGCAGGGCCCGTCCGAGGACCTCCTCGGCGCGGGTGCCGGCGTAGACGTCGGCGGTGTCGAAGGTGGTGATGCCCACGTCGAGCGCGGCCCGGACGCAGGCCAGCGCGGCCTCCTCCTCGACCTGCGACCCGTGGGTGATCCAGTTGCCGTACGAGATTTCGCTGACCATCAGGCCGGAACGGCCCAGGTGACGGAATTCCATGCCCCGACCCTAATGCTGTGCCCACTAACGTTCACCGGCTGTCCGGTGGGTTGTTGTGGATCCTCGCTGGTTGGGCGAGCGACTCCCCACCACTGGTTGGTGGGGCGGGCCACAGCGGGCCATCCTGACCTTCGCGCCGCCGGGTGGGCGGCGGGGGTCACGTCGGGACCGGCCGGCGCCGGGTAGGTGCCGGCCGGCTCGACGGTGCGTGACCACCCCAGGCAACACAACTTGCGTGCCGGTGGTGGTGGGTCCGCCGCCCGGTGTGCGGGTGGCGATGCTGGCCGCCGCGACGACGTCGCGGTGACCGGAGAACTGGCAGTGCGGGCAGGTCAGGGTCCGTCCACGCGGTTTCGGCACCCGCCGTGCGCAGGTGGGGCAGGTGGAGGAGGTGCCGCGCTCGTCGACGAGGTGGACGGTGATGCCGGCGAGGGTGGCCTTGTCGGTGAGGATCTGTAGGAGGCGGCCGATCTGCCATTGCCGTAGCCGCAGGTTGTGCCGCCGCCCGGCCGGCAGGTCCAGGACGCCACGCGAGTCGCCCACCTTGAGCACTCCGACCCGCTGGTTGACAGCCCAACCGATGACGGTGCGGGCGGCTTCGTGTTGGGCCTGCCGCACCCGCCGCCGATGGCGGCCCTCCACCCGCCGGACCCGGGCCCGATACTTCCGCCACCGGCGTGACCCGCGCTGGCCTGGTTTCGGTGCTCGGCGGGCGACGGCCCGGCGGCGGGCTTTGGAGTCGGCGAGGTGCATGCGGTGCTCGGCGCGGATCGCCCGCCCCGACACCAACAACGCCTCCCCACCAGGCCCGACCACCGCGAACGGATGGATGATGCCCACGTCGACGCCGGCCACCCGGCCGGGGTCCGGCCCCACACCAGGCGGATAGACCGTAATCGGGACTTCGGCGGTGACGTCCAGGAACAGGCGACCGCCCTCACACAGCAGGGTGATCGAGCGGACCTGCTCGACCGGATACGGCACCTCGCGAGCCAGACGCACCCACAACGGCCGGGTACCTCGCGCGGTAGGGATACGCACGCGCCGGCCGTCGAGGGTGAACGTGCCGTGATACCAGCGCACCGGCACCAACCCCCGCCGACGCCTGGGGAACCGCGCCGACACGTCCCCGGTCTTGCGGCGTTTCGCCGCCGCGAACCACGCATCCGAGAACCGCCGCAACACCGACCGCGCGCCCCTGGTGTCCAACTCGGCGAACGTGCCCGGACCCGACGCTGACAACTCCCGGCACAACTCCTGATAGCCCGTCAACGGCGCGTTCTGCCGGCGGCGCCGCCACGCGTTGACCTCCAACACGCACGCCCACACGTCACCGGCCGACCGCAGCAACCCGAAACACCGCCGACGCTGCCCCGACGTCACCCGCAACCCGACACGGGCAGTCCGATGCACCACCAGAGGCGCACCCGGATCCCGACGACGAGGCATTGACCCAGCCAACACCAGCGGTACGACACTTTCCGGAGCCGACCGATCACCCGGTCAACGTTCAAAGACGAGGCACTAGCCCGAACCCGAGACGGTCGACCGGGGCGGCCCGCGGCCGGCACCCGCTCAGAGCAGCGGTTCGGTGTCCGCCAGCAGGTGGTCGATCTCGGCCAGCAGCCGGGCCCGGCTGCCGTGCGCCGGCGGGATCAGCGGCTCGCCCCGCCGGTCCAGCGCGCCCCACCGGCCCGCCCCGTCCCGGACCAGGAAGGCGACCGGGTGGACGACCACCGCAGCGTGCTCCGGTGGGACGATCATCCGGCCGGACCGGTCCAGCACCCCGCGTCGGCCGCCGAGGTCCACCACGGCCAGCCCCTCGTCGGTGAACCCGTCGACGTACCGTCCATCCGCGAGCGGGGTGGTGAAGCCGGCGTACCGGGGCCGCACCACCATCCGCCCGGACCGGTCGACCGCCCCCCAGACGCCGTCGACCAGCACCGTCGCGACACCGCGCCGGAACGGCCGTACGTCGTCGAAGCCCGGCGGGACGACCACCCGGTCGGTGCTGTCGACGGCCTGCCAGCCGCCGGCTCCGTCCCGGGACACCCAGGCCAGGCCGTCGGAGAACGAGCGGACAGCGAGGTAGGACGCCCCGATCAGGGTGGCGCCGGTATCGTCGATCAGCTCCCAGCCGGCGACGTCCGGACGGCGTACCCAGGCGACGCCCTCGCGGAAGGGCTGCACCTCGGCGTACTCGGCGGGCACCACCAGTTCGCCGTCGACGTCGGCGTACCCCCACCGGTGCTGACCCTCGTCGAGGCTCGGCACCGGTGCCCGGCGCTTCTGGAGGATGTCGTCGCGGCTCCTGGGTAGCGGTCCGAAGCCGGCGGCGGCCCGCGCCGCGATCGCGTCCAACGTCACCCCGGTCCGGGCCACCAGTTCCCGGTCCTCACCCCGACGCAGGTCAAGGGCCCGTTCGATGTGCTGGCAGGCTTCGATGTGGCGGCCCTGCTCGTAACCGGACCGGGCGAGGTGCTCGTGCAGGGTGGCCCGCAGCCGGTCGGGCAGCTCCGGGGAGTTCGCCTCGGTGAGAAGCCGGTCGGCCTCGGCGAACTCGCCCCGCCACTGGAGCACCCGGGCGAGCCGGGCCTGCACCAACGCGGTGCGCCGTAGCTGGCCCGTCGCCTCGGCGTAAGTGAGGGCGAGCCGGCCGTCCTCGAGCGCGTCGTCGAGGTCGCCCAACAGTCGGTTCACCACCGCCCGCAGGCTGAGCAGCCGGGCGCGCGAAGGGTTGTCGACCGTGTTGCCCAGCTTCTCGGTCAGGCCGGTGCGGACCTCCCGGAGGACGTCCGGCGTGTCGACCACCTCGCGCAGGGTCTCCGGGTGGAGCCGCCACCGCTGTCGGGCCAGCCACTGCTCGGGATCGGACCGGGTCTGCGGGGACGACGGGTTCGTCGACCGGGCCGCCGACCCGTCGCCGCCCGGCACCGTTCCGGACGGCGGTACGGGGGAGTGGCCGGACGGCGCGGAGACCGGCCGGTTCGGTGGCCCGGACACGGGACGCCCCGGCGGGGCCGAGACCGGCCGCCCCGGCGGTCCCGAGGTCGGCGCGTGTGGCGGTGCGGAGACGGGCTGTCCCGGCGGTGCGGAGACAGGCTTTGCCGGCGGCGCGGCGTGCGGTGGCGCGGAGGTCGGCGCGTGCGGTGGTCCGGAGACGGGCTGCACCGGCGGTGCGGAGACAGGCTGTCCCGGCGGTGCGGAGACGGGCTGTGCCGGCGTGGACGGCTGCGGGGCGGGGTGGGCTGGTTGCTTCGGACGGAACCATGCGTCGGCTTCCGCCGCCTGGTGGGTGACCGCCGGTGCCGGTGCCGGTGCCGGTGGCGGTGCCGGCGGTGGCGACGTGGCCACCGGTGCGCTCACCGGAGGCGCCGAGATCGGAACCGGAACGACGGGAGGAGCGGACACCGGCCTGTCCGACAGTTGGGGAGCGGACCCCGACGGCATCGACGCGGGCGGCGCGGACACCGGCAGCCACCCGGCCGCCACCTGGTCGTCCCTCGTCTCCGCTGCTCGCGGCCTGACGATGACCGCCTCGCCGGGCATGGGGCTGTCGGCCGTCGCTGGCGGTGCGGAGACCTGCGCGACGGACGTCGGTGACGCGGAGTCCTGTGCGACGGACGTCGGTGACGCGGAGTCCTGTGCGACGGACGTCGGTGACGCGGAGTCCTGTGCGGCGGGCGCCGGTGGTGCGGAGACGGGCGCGGCCGGCGGCACGGGCTCGACGGCGGGGACCGGCTCGCCTGTACTGCCGGACAGCGGCTCGCCCGCACTGGCGGGCAACAGGGCGGCGGCCGGTTCGCTGGCGTCGGTGGCCTCCAATGGACTGCCGACCGCGTCCTCGCCCGGCTCCACGGTCGGGTGGGTCGACCCGCCCTGCGGCTCGTTCGGCGTCCGTCCGTGGTCGGGCTCGGGGCAGGCGACGTCCGGTCCACTGTTGCCGTCGTCATCGGACGGTGGGCTGCTGTCGGCGCTGTCCCGCGCCGGCGTACCGGCAACGTCCTCCGGTGCCGGGCCGCTGTCGTCGACAGGCTGGCTCCGGTCGGCCGGCTCGGGCCCCGCGTGCGGCTCGGGCCCCGCGTGCGGCTCGGGCCCCGCGTGCGGCTCGGGCCCCGCGTGCGGCTCGGGCCCCGCGTGCGGCTCGGGGGTGACGACGTCGCGTGCCGGCGGCACCGGCGTGGCCACGTCGCTGACGGTGTCCAGGGCGGGCGTCTGGACCGGGCCGTCCGCCACCGCGTTCCCGCCGTCAGGAGTGTGGTCGACGGCCGGACGAGCGTGGTCAGGCGGCACGTCCTGGCCGGCCCCGGTCCCGTCCGTGTCGACATGGTTGCCCGGCACCTCGGCGTTCCGGTCCGTCGACGCGGTCGGTTCGGCGTCGTCGGTCGGTGCGGCGTCGTCGGGCGGTGCGGCGGGACGGTCGTCCGTCGTCGCCGTCTCGGCCCGGCTCTCGTCCGCCGTCGGACGGGTGGGGTCTGGCTCTGCGGCAGTCGTTCTGTCGTCCGGCCCGGAGTCGTGCGCGACCCCCGGGGACGGCAGGAACTCCAGCCGCAGTTTCCCGAGAGGCGGTGTGGCGACCGATGGGAGCGCGGAGCCGGGTTCGGCCGGCACGGCTTCCGGCCCGCCCACCACCGGTACGGCTTCTGTCGCGCCCACCACCGGCGGCGTGGTGGACCCGTCGTTCGCCAGGGACGACGTGCTCGCTTCGGCCGGCTCGCCGGTGGTCGGTGCCGTCGGTGGCGACGTGACCGGGCGAGCGTCCTCGGCGGTCGGGTGCTCCTCGCCGGAAGCCCGCTGCCCGTCCGGGGCCGACCGTACGTCGTCCGGCCGGAGTGGGGCAGCGACCGGCTCGGCGGGCGTGGGGCGGGCCGCGTCGGTGTCGGCTGCCCCCTCCGGGGTGCCCGACCATGTCTGCGTGATGCGGGCGGTGTCCTCGACCTCCGGCACCCACTGCTGGTGCGCCCGGGCCGGAGCCGACTCGTCCGGCCGGGTGGACCACGGCGACGAGTGCGCGCCGTCCGGCATGTGCCGCGAGTGTGCGTCGTCCGGCGTGCGCGCCTCGTCCGGCGTGGTCCGGGGCCGCGGGTGCGCGTCGTCGGGCGCGTGCCGGGACGGCGCCTCGTCCGGCCTGTGTCGGGAGTGGGCTTCGTCCGGCGTGTGCCGCGAGGGTGACCAGGCGTCCTCCGCTGCCGGCCGGGGCTGCGGTCGGGGGCCCTCGGGTGTGCCGGGCCGCCCCGGATACGACCACGCCTGGGTGGTCTCGGCGTCGGCCGGGGCCTGGCCCCACGGACGGGGCGTGGGCTCGTCCCGCCCGCCCGACCAGTGGGGACGTGTCGACGGCTCGTCCCGGTCGGCGGGCTGCCGTGGGTACGGCCGGGTGTCGTCCCGCGCCCACTGCGGGCGGTGCTGAGCGTCGTCCCGGGGCGGTTGCGGCCGCTGCTGGCTGTCGTCCCGGAGCCGGTACGGGTGGCTGGGTACGTCGTCCCGGTCGGGGAACCAGCGCTGGTCTGGTGCGGCGGCCGGGCGTTCCGGCCGCCGTGCGGTGTCGGCCGGGCGTTCCGGCCGCCCTGCGCCGGGGTCGGCCGGCCGTTCCGACCACTGTGCGGCGGGGTCGGCCGGGCGGTCGGGCCACGGGGAGGCGGCAGCCGGGCGTTCGGCTGGGGTGCCCGGCGGGCGGGACGACTCCCGACCCGTCGGGGTACGGCGTGCCGCCCAGCCGCCTCGCTCGTCCGTCCCGGCGTCCGGGTGGTCGTACCTGGCCCCCGGACGGGGTGCCTCGTGTCCGGCACCTGGACGGGGTACCTCGTGTCCGGGCCTCGGGCGGTCGGCTGCGTCGTATCCAGATCCCGGGCGGTCGGCTGCGTCGTGCCGGCGGGCGCCGTAGGGCGGGCGCTCCTGGGGTGCGTCGTACCAGGAGGCGGCCGGTGGGCGGCGCTCCCCGGGTTCCGGCAACCAGCCCGGCTCGGACCGGGGCGCGGGGGAGACGGGCGGGTACGTCCGGGCATCGCCAGCCGCCCACCGGTCGGGGTCGTGGTGCGGGCGGTCGCCGTGCCAGCCGCCGGCGCGGTCCGGCTCCCGGTGCCGGTCCCATTCCCCGTCCCGCTCCCGGGGTCGTTCGCGTTCGACCGTCCAGCCGGCCGGCGGGTGCCGGAGGTCGGGGCGGGACGGTGCACCGGTGTGCCACGCGTCAGCGGCCGGTGGCTCGTCCGGGTACCGGTCCTGCTGCTGTGGCCGTGCGGGGCCGGTCGGCGGGCGGGCGTACGGGTCGTCGACCGGATACCGGTGCCCGTTCCCCCGGCCGTGCCCGCTCGGGCCGTCGGGGTCGCCGTGGTCGTCCCGGGAGTACCCGCGCCGGTACCGGCTGTCCGGCCCGGCCGGCACTAGGGGAATGACCTCGGCCCGGCCGGTGGCGGTGGCCCGGCCCCGGTTGTCCCGGGGCGGGACCTGCTGGATTCCGATGTCTCCCGGGTACCGCTGACCTGGGAACTGGGGGTGCCACTCGGTGGTCGGCTCGACCATCCAGGACGGTTCGGCCGGGTCGCGCCAGCGGTCGAAGCCGCTCATCCGGTGACCTTCCGCCCGCCCGCGCGCCGCGCCCGGGGGGCCGGATCGCGTCGGTCGCTCACGGCGGTGTCACCTCGTCGGAAATTGTCGCGCTGGCGGTGCGGGCGGGTCGGTAGAGTCGCTCGTTCCGGCACTGGCGTAGCTGCGGAAGGAGGGTAACGGCGTGGGCTCCGTTACCGCCACTGTGGGACCGGTCCGGCACTCAAACGTTATCCTACGGTTTCGGACATTTGTTGCGATAGTCGGATCGGGTTTCCGCCGATACGCCACGTATCGGCAAGCTGCGGTTGCCGGCGCGGTCACCAACACCGTCTTCGGTTTCCTCCGTACGTACCTCCTGCTCGCCGTGGCTCGCGAGGCCGGCCCGGTCGCCGGCTACGACCCGGCCCAATTGGTGACCTTCGTCTGGATGGGACAGGGCCTGCTCGGCGTGGTCCTCCTGTGGAGCGAGACCGAACTGGCCGACCGGATCCGGACCGGGGACGTGGTCGCCGACCTGCTCCGCCCGGTCGACCCGGTGACCAGCCACCTCGCCACTGACCTGGGCCGCGCCGGGTACGCGGTGCTGGCCCGCATGCTGCCGCCGGTGCTGGTCGGCCCGGTCTTCTTCGAGGTCTACCTGCCGACCCGCTGGACCACCGGGCTGCTGTTCCCGCTCTCGGTGCTGCTGGCCGTGGTGACCTGCTTCGGCTGCCGGTATCTGGTCAACAGCACCGCCTACTGGCTGCACGACGTCCGGGGCCCGATGATTCTGTTTACGCTCAGTGCCGGTGTGCTGTCCGGGCTCTACTTCCCGCTGCGCTTCCTGCCGGAGGGGCTCTACCAGGCGATGTGGATCGTCACCCCGTTTCCGAGCCTCTTCCAGACCCCGCTCGACGTGCTGGTAGAGGTCGATCCGTCGCTGACCTCGTTCGCCCTCGTCGGGGTGCAGGTGGTCTGGGCGGCGCTGATCCTGGCGGCCTGCCGGCTGGTGCAACGCCGCGCCGAGCGTCGGCTGGTGGTGCAGGGTGGCTGACCCGGCCGGCTCGACGCTGAGGGCGTACCGGGCCCTGCTCGGTGCGCAGGCCCGGTCGCAGACCGCGTACCGGGTGTCGTTCACCGTGGACCTGGTCGGCAACGTCGGGGCGACCTTCTTCGACGTGCTCACCGTCTTCGTCCTCTTCGGCGTGACCCGGGAGATGGGCGGCTTCACCCTGCGCGAGACGTTTGTGATGGTTGCCCTCTCGGCGTGTTCCTTCGCCACCGCCGACCTGCTGGTCGGCAACGTCGAACGACTGCCCCGGTACGTGCGCACCGGCCTGTTCGACACGGTGCTGCTGCGCCCGCTCGGCGCGCTGCCGCAACTGCTGTTGATGGACCTGCCGCTGCGCAAGATCTCCAGGGTGCTCCTCGGGCTGGCCGTGCTGGTGGTGGCGGTCGGCTCGGCCGGCATCGACTGGACCCCGGCCCGGGCGGTGCTGGTGGTGCTTGCCCCGCTGGCCGGCGTGGTCTTCTTCGGGTCGATCTTCGTGGCCACCGCGACCGTCTCGTTCTACTGGGTCGAGTCGGGGCAACTGGCCAACTCGATCACCTACGGTGGGCGGGACTTCACCTCGTACCCGGTCACCGTCTTCGGCGGCTGGTTCCGCGCGGTCTTCGCGTACGGGCTGGGGTTCGCTTTCGTCAGCTACCACCCGGCGCTGGCGCTGCTCGGCCGGGACGACCCGCTCGGCCTGCCGCCCTGGGTGGGGTGGGCCTCGCCGGGCGTCGCGGTGGTCGCCGCCGCGATCGCCGCCACGGCGTGGCGAATCGGTGTCCGACACTACCGGAGTACGGGGTCCTGAGCGTGACCGTGATCGAGGCGCACGCACTGCGCAAGGAGTTCACCGTCCGGGTCCGAGCCGGTCGGCTACGCCGGCACAAGCGGGTGGTCACCGCCGTGGACGGGGTGGACCTGCGGGTGGAGCGGGGCGAGATGCTCGGCTACATCGGCCCGAACGGGGCCGGCAAGTCCACCACCCTGAAGATGCTCACCGGGGTGCTCACCCCCACCGCCGGACAGGTCCGGGTCTGCGGCCTGGAGCCGGTCGCCCGCCGGACCCGGCTGGCCCTGGGCATCGGCGTGGTGTTCGGGCAGCGCTCTCAGCTCTGGTGGGACCTGCCCCTGCGCGACTCGTTCGACCTGCTGCGGCACATCTACCGGGTGCCGGCCGCCGCGCACGCCACCCGGCTGCGCCGCTGCCGGGACCTGCTCGACCTGGACGCCTTCCTCGACACCCCGGTTCGGCAGCTCTCGCTCGGCCAGCGGATGCGCGGCGAGCTGACCGCCGCGCTGCTGCACGGCCCGCAGGTGCTCTTCCTCGACGAGCCGACCATCGGGCTGGACGTGGTCAGCCGGCAGGCGGTGCGGGGCTTCCTCGCCGAGTTGGGCCGGACCGGGGACACCACCCTGGTACTGACCACCCACGACCTGGCCGACATCGAGCGGCTCTGTCGGCGTCTCGTGGTGATCGACCACGGTCGGGTGGTGCACGACGGCTCGATCGCCGCCCTGCACAGTCGGTACGGCTCCCGCCGGCTGGTGGTCGCCGAGCTGGACGTCGTCCTGCCCGAACCACCGACGCTGCCCGGCGCGCCGTTGCAGCGGGTGGAGGCCGACGGGCACCGGCTGGTCTACGCGCTGGAGTCGGCGGGCGTGGCCGAGGTGGTCGCCCAACTGGCCGGCCTCGCCACGCTCCGCGACATCTCGATCGTCGAGCCGGACATCGAGGACGTGGTGGCCCGCCTCTACCGCACCCCACACCCGGTCTGAGCGGGGGATGCGGCGAACGCGTTCGGGTGGTAGCAGGGGACCCCTGTTACCGCCTGATGATGAGGAGGGGTCCCCTGCTACCACCGCAGGAGCGCGCTACCACCGCAGGAGCGCGCTACTGCCGTGGGAAGAACGTCAGACCGGGTCGCCGAGGTTGACCCGGGGGGCCGGGGCGCGCATCTTGCGGAAGGTGATCGACCGCATGATCGCGTACAGGTAGAGCGAACCCAGCCGCTGGCCGGTGTTGGGGAAGCGTTCCCGGACCAGCTTCTTGATCTTCCGGCTGATGAGCACGGAGTCGATCGCGACGCCGACCGCCAGCGCGGCCCAGAGCAGGTTGGAGACCAACCGCACGATCGGCGGCATGGCCGCCGACGAGCCGATCAGCACGACCAGCGCGCCGCCGAAGAACCAGGTGCCGACGGTACGCCGGGAGTCGACCACGTTACGGGCGAGCAGCCGCTCCGGACCCCGGTCCCGCGGGCCGCCCTCCCGGCGGAACTCCTCGGCCGCCTCGGCCCGCAGCCGCCGACGCCGCTCCTTGGCCTCGTCCTTGCTCAACGGCTTGGTGGCGGCGGCGACCCGGCGGTTGGCCGTGGGTCGCTTCGGCGTCTCCCGTCCCTTGGCCGGGGTGTAGCCCCGGGAGCGGGCAGACGTGGACGTCTCCTCCGGCGTCACCTCGGTGGCGGCGTCGTCGACGGTGGCGGACTTGCGGCGAAACAGCGAGAGCACGTGGTGAAGGGTAGCCAAACGTTGGCGGCCGGTGCACATCACGGTGCACCGGCCGCCAACGCGGGTGAGTCAGGTCATGCCCGGAGGCTCGTTCGACCGGGTCTGCGGGCCACCGGCCACGCCGGTCACGCGGTCCGGTCAGACCCACCGATCACGGCCGCCTGGGTGGCCCCGTCGGTCACGGCGGCCCCGTCAACCTCGTTGGTCGCCGCCCCGTCAACCTCGTTGGTCGCCGCCCCGCCAAACCTCGTTGGTCGCGGCCGTCCAGCTTCGTTGGCCGGGGCCGCCCCGCCCACAACACCGTCGGTCACGGCCGCCCCGCCAGCTCCGTCGGTCGCGGCCGCCCCGCCAGCTCCGTCGGTCACGGTCGTCGGACGTGCGCGCCTGTGGCTCCGGCGGTCACGGCCGCTCGACGTGCGCGCCCAGGTCGGCGAGCTTCGCCTCGAAGTCCTCGTAGCCCCGGTTGATCAGGTCGACGCCGTACACCCGGGAGGTGCCCTCGGCGGCGAGCGCGGCGATCAGGTGGCTGAAGCCGGCGCGCAGGTCCGGGATGACCAGCTCGGCGGCGTGCAGCTTGCTCGGCCCGGCGATCACCGCCGAGTGCTGGAAGTTACGACGGCCGAAGCGGCACGGCGTACCGCCCAGGCAGTCCCGGTAGACCTGGATGTTCGCGCCCATCGAGTTGAGCGCCTCGGTGTAGCCGAGCCGCTGCTCGTAGACCGTCTCGTGGACGATCGACAGGCCCCGGGCCTGGGTCAGCGCGACCACCAGCGGCTGTTGCCAGTCGGTCATGAAACCGGGGTGCACGTCGGTCTCCAGCGCGGTGGCCTGCAGCTCGCCGCCCGGGTGCCAGAACCGGATGCCGCCCTCCTGGCCGGGGTCGCCCAGCCGCGGCGGCCGGGTGTCGGTCACCTCGTACTCGCCGCCGATGGAGCGGAAGACGTTCAGGAAGGTCATCATGTCGGCCTGCTGCGCGCCGAGCACCTCCACGCCGCCCCGGGTGGCCAGCGCCGCCGCCGCCCAGCTCGCCGCCTCGATCCGGTCCGGAATCGGCCGGTGGGTGTAGCCGTGCAGCTTCGGCACGCCCTGGATCTCGATCACCCGGTCGGTGTGCACCTTGATGATCGCGCCCATCTTCTGGAGCACGCAGATCAGGTCGATGATCTCCGGCTCCACCGCCGCGTTGCGCAGCTCGGTGACGCCCTCGGCCATCACCGCGGTCAGCAACACCTGCTCGGTCGCGCCCACGCTCGGGTACGGCAGCGCGAACTTCGTGCCGCGCAGGCCGTTCGGCGCGGACAGGTGCAGGCCCTCCGGGGTCTTGTCGACCGTCGCGCCGAACTCGCGCAGCGCCTGGAGGTGGAAGTCGATCGGGCGGGGCCCGATGTGGCAGCCACCCAGGTCCGGGATGAACGCGTGGCCGAGCCGGTGCAGCAGCGGGCCGCAGAACAGGATCGGGATCCGGCTGGACCCGGCGTGCACGTTGATCTGGTCGGTGCTGGCGCTCTCCACGTTCGCCGGGTCGAAGACCAGCTCGCCGTCCTCCTGGCCGTCGCTGACCTTCACGCCGTGCAGGCCGAGCAGCCCCCGGACCACCTCGACGTCCCGGATCTTCGGTACGTCGAAGAGCCGGCTCGGGCTGTCGCCGAGCAGAGCGGCGACCATCGCCTTGGAGACCAGGTTCTTCGCGCCGCGCACGCGGATCCGCCCTTGCAGCGGGGTTCCTCCGTGTACGACCAGGACGTCGTTGGTCAACGCAACCTCCAGCGCGTCGGTGCTGCTGTGTGGGGTGATTGAGGGGTCCGCGACTGTCGCTACCCGGACCGGGGCCGCTGGTAAACGGCTCACCCGGTCGTCGCACGGGCAGCATAGCCCTCGGTGACGAGAATGACTCGGGCAGACCGGACCGGATGCCATGAAAGGGTGACCGGGGTACGTATTCGCACCCGGGGGCCACCGCCGCGCGTCAGGCCCCGGGCAGGGCCAGCATCTGGTCCAGCGCCACCCGGGCGTGGTGGGCGGTGTCCGGATCGACGGTGATCTGGTTGACCACCCGACCGGCGACCAGCTCCTCCAGCGCCCACACCAGGTGCGGCAGGTCGATCCGGTTCATCGTCGAGCAGTAGCAGACGGCCTTGTCCAGGAACATGATCTGCTTGTCCGGGTGGGCCAGCGCGAGCCGGCGGACGAGGTTCAGCTCGGTGCCCACCGCCCAGGCCGAGCCGGCCGGGGCCGCCTCGATGGTCCGGATGATGTACTCGGTCGAGCCGACCAGGTCGGCGGCGTTGACCACCTCGTGCCGGCACTCCGGGTGGACCAGCACGTTGACCCCGGGCACCCGCTGCCGGACGTCGTTCACGCTGTCCAGGGTGAACCGGCCGTGCACCGAGCAGTGCCCCCGCCAGAGGATCATCCGCGCGTCGCGGAGCTGCTCGGGGGTGAGGCCGCCGTTCGGCTTGTGCGGGTCGTAGAGGACGCAGTCGTCCAGCGAGAAGCCCATCTCCAGTACGGCGGTGTTGCGGCCGAGGTGCTGGTCGGGCAGGAAGAACACCTTCGAACCCTGCTCGTACGCCCAGTCCAGGGCCCGCTTGGCGTTGGACGAGGTGCAGACCACGCCGCCGTGACGGCCGACGAAGCCCTTGATGTCGGCCGAGGAGTTCATGTACGTCACCGGGACGGTGTCGGCGGCGATGCCCAGCTCGGTCAGCACGTCCCAGGCCGTCTCGACCTGTCCGAGCACCGCCATGTCGGCCATCGAGCAGCCGGCGGCCAGGTCGGGCAGGATCACCTGCTGCGCGTCCGAGGTGAGGATGTCGGCGCTCTCGGCCATGAAGTGCACGCCGCAGAAGACGATGTACTCGGCCTCCGGACGGGCCGCCGCCTCCCGGGCCAGCTTGAACGAGTCGCCGGTCACGTCGGCGAACTGGATCACCTCGTCGCGCTGGTAGTGGTGGCCCAGCACGAAGACCCGGTCGCCCAGCGCCGCCTTGGCCGCCGCCGCGCGGGCCACCAGATCCGGGTCACTCGGCGCCGGCAGGTCACCCGGACACTCCACGCCACGCTCGGTGGCGGGATCGCTGCCCCGGCCGAGAAGGAGCAGCGCGGTCGCGGTGTTGGAGGGTTCCACCCAGGTCGAAGTCACGACCCCATGGTCCCACAGCGTGGCCGTGGTGCAGCCCTGCCGGATGTGGGCTGCCACACTGCTGGGCATGCGTGTGCTGCTCTGTCCGGACAAGTTCGCCGGCACCCTGTCGGCCCAGGAGGTGGCCCACGCGGTGGCCGCCGGCTGGCAGGAGGTCGCCGGTGGTGACGAACTCCTCATCCGGCCGCTCGCTGACGGTGGGCCCGGCTTCGTCGCGGTCCTCGCCGAGGCGCTCGGTGGGCGCCGGCTGTCGGTGCCGACGGTCGACCCGCTGGGCCGTCCGACGGCGGGGGAGATCCTGCTCACCGACGACGGGACCGCGTACCTGGAGAGCGCCCAGGCGTGCGGGCTGCACCTGCTCGCCGCCGCCGAGCGGGACCCGAAGACCACCACCTCGTACGGGCTCGGGCTGCTGGTCACCGCCGCGGTGGAGAGCGGCGCGCGGACCGTGGTGATCGGGCTCGGTGGCTCCGCCACCAACGACGCCGGAGCCGGGATGCTCGCCGCGCTCGGCGCGACCCCGCTGGACGAGGCCGGCCGGGCCCTGCCGTACGGCGGGGCGGCGCTGGCCGCCGTGGTCGGCCTGGACGGGGTGCCCCGGCTGCGCGACGTCACCTTGGTCGCCGCCACCGACGTGGACAACCCGCTGCTCGGGCTGCACGGGGCGAGCAACGTCTACGGCCCGCAGAAGGGCGCGACCCGGGAGGACGTGCTGCTGCTCGACGCGGCCCTGGAGCGTTTCGCTGGCGTACTCGAGAAGGACCTGCCGGGTTGCCCGGGCGGGCTCGGCGCGCTGCCCGGCGGCGGCGCGGCCGGCGGACTCGGCGCGGCGATCCTCGCCCTCGGCGGCCGTTGCGAGTCCGGCATCGGGCTGGTCACCCGGGCGATCGGGCTGGAGGCCGCGCTGGACGCGGTGGACCTGGTGATCACCGGAGAGGGCTCCTTCGACCACCAGTCGCTACGCGGCAAGGTGGTCGCCGGGGTGGCCGGCGCCGCCCGGGACCGGGGCGTGCCCTGCGTGGTGGTCGCCGGTCGGGTCAGCACCGGCCGGCGGGAGGCCGCTTCGGCCGGGGTGACCGATGCGTACAGCCTGGTGGAACATTTCGGGGGCGAGGAACATGGTGGCGTGGAGGCGGCGATGGGCCGCCCGGCGGAGGGGCTGCGGGCGCTGGGCGTCCGGCTGGCCCGGCAGTGGAGCCGCTGACCGTCGCGGGTGATCCGGTGGTGGAGCCGCCGAGCGGGTCACCCCGGCCCGGGGCGGCCTACAATCAGACCTGGACCACAGTGGGAATCACTGGACCGGCGAGGATGTTGGCCAGGAGAGACCACACCGACGCGCGCAGGGAGAATTCCACGTGACCACGCCAGCGCAGACCGACTCGACCGAGGCCAAGGCCTCCACCGCCGTCGTCCTCACCGACGTCGCAGCGCAGAAGGTCAAGGCTCTGATCGAGCAGGAGGGCCGCGACGACCTGCGGCTCCGGGTCGCGGTGCAGCCGGGTGGCTGCTCCGGCCTGCGGTACCAGCTCTTCTTCGACGAGCGTTCCCTGGACGGGGACATTGTCACTGACTTCGGCGGTGTCGAGGTCGTCGTCGACCGGATGAGCGCTCCCTACCTGACCGGCGCCACCATCGACTTCGCCGACCGGATCGACGCCCAGGGCTTCACCATCGACAACCCGAACGCGGGCAGCTCCTGCGCCTGCGGCGACTCGTTCAGCTGAGTCGTCCGTCCCGGACGCTGAGTCGCTCCTCCGGGCCCCACGGCGGGGCCGCCCTTCCGGGCGGTCTCGCCGTTTTCGTACCGACCCGCCGCGGTTCCGTCTGCCTGCTCCTCGTGGTAGCAGGGGGCCCTTGCAGTGCGGAAATCACCTGCAGGGGACCCCTGCTACCACCCTGGACGCTCGAGCGTCGCTCGAAGGGCCATGTCCCGATAGGCGGGCCGGTGAAAAGATGAATGGGCCGGTAGGCTGACCGGCGCTCTGCTGCCGACCGCGAGGGATGACATGAAGATCGCCGTGACCGGCTCGATCGCGACCGACCACCTGATGAGCTTCCCGGGGCGGTTCTCGGAACAGCTCATCGCCGACCAGTTGGACAAGGTCTCGCTCTCGTTCCTCGTCGAGGACCTCGTCGTCCGGCGCGGTGGCGTCGCCGCGAACATCGCCTTCGGTATGGGCCAGCTCGGGCTTCGCCCGGTGCTGGTCGGTGCGGTCGGTGTCGACTTCGCCGACTACCGCTCCTGGCTGGAGCGGCACGGCGTGGACTGCGACTCGGTGCACGTCAGCGAGGTGGCGCACACCGCCCGGTTCGTCTGCACCACCGACACCGAGATGTGCCAGATCGCCTCCTTCTACGCGGGCGCGATGAGCGAGGCACGCAACATCGAGCTGGCCCCGGTGGCGCAGCGGCTCGGCGGCCGGATCGACCTCGTCCTGGTCGGCGCGAACGACCCGGTGGCGATGCAGCGGCACTCCGCGGAGTGCCGGGAGCGCGGCTACCCGTTCGCCGCCGACCCGTCCCAGCAGCTCGCCTTCATGGAGGGGTCCGAGGTCGCCAGCCTGATCGACGGCGCCACCTACCTGCTCACCAACGAGTACGAGAAGTCGCTGCTGCAGAGCAAGGCCGGGCTGACCGACGCCCAACTGCTGGACCGGGTCACCATCCGGGTCACCACCCTCGGCAAGGACGGGGTGGAGATCGTCGGCCGGGACGTCGAGCACATCCACGTCCCGGCGGTCAGGGACGCCAAGGCGGTCGACCCGACCGGCGTCGGTGACGGCTTCCGCGCCGGGTTCTTCGCAGGCTTCTCCTGGGGACTCAGCCTGGAGCGGTCCGCCCAGGTCGGCTGCCTCTCGGCTGCCCTGGTGCTGGAGAACCAGGGTGCCCAGGAGTACACCGTCGACGCCGACATCTTCGTCAAGCGTCTGGCCCACTCGTACGGCGACGAGGCCGCCGACGACGTCCGCCCGCACCTGCTGCCCTGATCCCCCGCCCCCCGCTGCCCCGCCCCCGGCATCGTCTGTCAGAGGGTGGGGCGGTGCGGGGGAGTGGTCAGGAAGGCGACCCACTGTGGCCTGGTGAAGGTCAGCACCGGGCCGTCCGGGTCCTTGCTGTCGCGTACGGCGACCAGGTCGGGCAGCAGCGCGCACTCCACGCAGTCGCCGTTGTTGGTGCTCCGGCTGCTGGTGAACCAACGGGCACGGGACAGGTCGGGGGTGGGCATGTCGGCCTCCGTGGCTATCGGGCGCCAGCCAACTCCGTGATCAACGCGCGCGACTCGGCGGGGGAGAGGGCGACCTGGCGCAGGTTGTCGGAAACCATGCTATAGGTCCGCACCCCGTCCGGGTCCTGCACGTACATCGCCCCGTCGAGCACCTCGGTGTAGGCGATCGGCCGGACGTGCGCGAAGTCCAGCAGGACGAATTTGCCGATTGCGCCAGCTGCGTGCGGTCCGTCCTCGGGGCGGAGCACCTGGACCGTGACGTTGGGTAGCTCGGACATCGCGGCGAGGTGGCGAAGCTGGGCCCGACGGGTCTCCTCGCCGTTCACGCGCAACCGCAGCGCTGCCTCGCCGATCACCGCGTGCAGGGTCATCGGCTCCTCGTCGGTGAGCCGCCGAGCGCGGGTCTGTCGGAACGATACGAAGCGTTCGGCGTGGTCCGGCCGGACGAAGCCGGTGCCCAGGGTGAGCGCCTGCGCGTACTCCTCGGTCTGCAACAGCCCCGGCACCACCATCGACTCGAAGACGAACGCGGTGTCGGCCAGCCCTTCGAGGCCGACGTACGTGCGGAACCAGTCCGGTACGACGTTCGCCCACGGTGCCCACCAGGTCTTCGCATCGGCCCGACCCACCAGCGAGGTGAGCCGGTCGACCGCCTGCTGGTCGGCCCCGCAGGCCCGCAGGTCGTCGGCGAGCAACCGCAGGACCGCGCCGGCCGGTAGCCCCGCGATGGCGGAGCTACCGGCCAGGCCCTACGAGGTCACGGAATCGGTGACTGCTCCGAGGCGGCTGACGGCGTCGGCTCACTGGTCGGCTCCGGCGTCGTCCCCTCCGCGCTCGGGTCCGGCGGGGTCGGGGAGCCGGTGGGCGCGGCCGGCGTCGTCGGGGCCGGCGTCGTCGGACTCGTGGCCGGGGAGGGGCTGGCGGACGGGGTGTCCGTGGGGCTGCCGGCAGGAGTCGCCGTCGCCGACGGGCTCTGTGGAGCGGTTGTGGCAGGCGCCCCACTCGGGGTCGGACCGGCCGGTGCGTCGGCTTCGATGATGGCCAGGATCTGCTCCTTGTAGCTCTCCAGTTGGGCCTGGATCTCCTGCGGGGACAGCCCCTCGATTCGCTGACCGAACCGTTCGATCTCCTCCCACAGCGCGTTCAACCTGGCCTTGGCCTCGTCGCTCAACCCTTCGGGCAGGGTGACGACCAACTGCGAGGCCAGCGCGTAGGTGACGCAGTCTCGGCACGAGTAGTTGACGGCCGCCGAGATGTTCTGGGGCACGACCACGTCTGCGGGACCGACGATGAGCACCACCTGGAAGGCGACCGCGACCGTCTGGCAGTTCTGGCAGTTGGCCAGGGCGTAGGCCTCGTTGTGGTTGTCGACGGTGTCGCCGGTGGCCCAGACGAGGGCGAACGCGACGTCGTAGACGGTGGAGCCGTCCTGGGTGTTGACCGAGAGAGCCTGGTTGTCCCCGGCGCGGGGTGCCTCGGGCGGGTTGAACGGGAAGACCCAGGTGGGCGCGGGTGTGCCGTTGCCCGACTGGTCCGGGTTCCGGGGCACCATGACGAGCGCGAGGCGCTGTTCCTCGGTGGGCGGCGGGGCTGCCGTCGGCCAGACGGTGGTCACGGTGCGACGCTGACCCACATGTAGTGGGCGGTCCACCTGCGGCGCGGTGGGCTTCCGGTTCGCCATCGGCAGGGCATCGGCGACAGTTCCGCGCTCGTGTTTCTGGATGGGCTGGTACTTCGCGCCGTCCGGCCACCACGTCAAGACCAACGCCGCCACCAGGGCACCGCCGGCGATGATCGCGGCGGCACGGCGTCTCGGCCGGCCGGCGGTGGCGCGCCACACGGAGGTGACCGTCTGCCGGACGAGGCGGACCAGCAGGTACGCGATGCCGAGCAGCGGCAGGCAGATCGCGAGCATCGCGAGCAGACCGACGCCGACCCGGGGGACGTCACCGGCCGCCCAGTGGGTGGCGAGGAGCCGGGCGTGGTTCCCCAGGCTCTGCCACGCGGTGGCGGCCACCCGGGGAAGGGCGGTCACCACGAGGACCAGCGACACGAGGAGCAGCGGCACCACCGTGAGCACCCAGACGGTGACCACCACCCGGGCCCAGGGCTTGAGCACCTTGGACTCGGCTCGGCCCCACCGGGTCGGTAGTAACCCGAGCAGTGTCGGCCTGATGCGGGAGTACAGGTCGGGTACGCCGGTCAGGTCGGCCAGGATGTGGTAACCGTCGAAGCGTACGAACGGCGCCAGTTGACGGATCATCTGCAGCACCTGGGCCGCGATGATGAGCAGCAGCGCGTCCCACCGGATGACCGCCCAGGTGGCGAAGATCGCGACGGCGACGATCGCGTTGAAGTACAGCCCGCCGAGGTCGACCCGGATCCGGCCGGCCCGTCCGAGCCGGTAGCTGTCGTCGACGTTGGTGTAGAAGGCCGGCCAGACCAGGTAGAGGCCCACGCCCATCGTGCCCGGCATGGCACCGCCGTACCGGCAGGCCGCCGCGTGACCGAACTCGTGGAAACCGGCCGAGACGACCGTGATCGCGAAGACCAGCAGCAGCAGGCCGGGCTCGTCGAACGCCTGGTGGGTGGCGGAGGCCAGCCCCTTGTCGAACAGGACCCATCCGGTCGACAGCAGGAACGCGGCGAGCATGACGGCGACGACGAACGGCCGGAACAGCAATGCGAAGGGGGCGGTGATCCGTCGCGTCACCCGCGGGTTCGACACCACGAACCGGAACCGGAGTGCCAGTAGGGGGTTGGACCTCGGTGCCGCTGGCGCGGTGCCGTCGGCACTTCGCAGGAGGCCGAGCGGGGCCAGCTTCGCCTCGGCCAGCGTGCGGACGTTGTCCGCAGTCACCAGCCGTGACGTTGTGCCGCTCAGGACCTCCGCGATCTCCGGGTAGGTCCGCTGTCCGTCGATCGCATCGAGGAGCAGATAGAGCAGCCGGGTGAGCTGACAGGTTTGTCCGTCGGCGCGGCGGACCAGCCCGGGTGGCTGGCGGTAGCCGGAGCCGGGAAGCTCACCCAGCAGTTCCAGCCCCGGCGCGCGGGCCGGGACCACCTCCGGCCGGGAATCCTCCGTCCGCCCCGGGAGGTGATCGCCGCTGTCCGGCCGCCGCCCGTCGGGGCGGGGCGCCACGTCGGCAGCGCCCCGCCCCGAGGAGTCGTTCGTGTCGATCGGCGCGATGACACTCATGTCCGTTACTGGGTGATCTCGGCCGTCTGGTCGGCCGTGGCTTCCGCGGTCACGTCGTCGAGGTGCTGGTTGATGATGGCGTCCTGCTGGGAGATCGCGGTCGCGCTGGAGTCCACCGACGCGACGTTGGCAGCGACCGCGGCGTCGATCGGAGCCGCGACGTTGGCGTTGGCGGCGACGGCACCCGCGACCGGGGCGGCCAGGTCGGCGTCGAGATTGACGTTCACGTCGACGTTGAGCAGGTCGCCGTCGAGCATCGAGGTCGGGTCGGTCGGCACGGTCACGTCACCGTCACCGGGGTCGGTGGGAGTGGGTTCCTCGCTGCCCGGGTCCACGACGTCATCGGACTGGTCGATCGTGCTGTCCTGGGGAGCGGTGGCGATCGCCTCTCCGGAGAGCGTCTGCTCGATCATGACGCCCTGGTCGGACAGGGCGGCGGCCTCCGAGCCGGTGGACAGGATGTTCGCGCCGACCGCGGCGTCGATCGGGGCCGCGATGTTGGCGTTGGCGGCGACCGCCAGGTCGATCGGCGCCGCGAGGTCCAGCGCGAGGTCGAGGTCCACGTTGAGGTCGAGAAGGGAGATCACCTCCTTGGTCGGCAGCGCGGTCGCCGACTCGGCAGCCAACTCGTCCATCGACAGGGGCGTCAGATCCGGTGCACTCACGTCAGCTCCATTCCGGGCACATCGGACGTGCCATCGCTCGGTCACGGCGTGGGACCGAGCGGGTATGGACTCACCCTGTTCCGCTCGGTCGGGGAACCTGTGCCCAGGACGGCTGACCTGAAAACCAGGCGTCCGCTCCATCGAGGGCGCGGAGGCGGAGGCGCCGCGACCACCCCGAGCCTCGGACGCAGAGGCAGGGGAACCGGCAGGACCAGCGGGCGGCCCGTCCAGGGCGGGTCAGTGGGTGCGGCGGACGTCGTAGCCGGGGCCGTCGACCGCGCCGACGAACTCCTGGTCGCGCATCCGGCACCAGGCCGGGATGTCCACCGCTGCCGCCGGGTCGTCGGCGAGCACCCGGACCACCGCGCCGACCGGCAGGCCGGGCAGTCGGCGGGCCAGCGCGATGACCGGCAGCGGGCACCGCTGGCCCAGGCAGTCGAGCACGTCGACCGGCCCGCGCGACGCGGCCCCGGCCGTAGCCGATTCCCCGGTCACAGCCCCACCACCCCGGCCTCGGCGCGTAGGTCGGCGACGATCCCCGGCAGTTCGGCCAGGAACCGCTCGACGTCCGCCTCGGTGGTCTCCCGGTGCAGGCTGACCCGGACGTTGCCGTGCGAGAGCACCCCCATCGCCTCCAGCACATGGGAGGGGCGCAGCGTCGACGCGGTGCACGACGACCCGGACGACACGGCGAAGCCCCGCCGGTCCAGCGCGTGCAGCAACGCCTCGCCGTCCACGTAGAGACAGGAGAAGGTGACCAGGTGGGGAAGACGGTCCAGCGGGTCGCCGACCACCTCGACGTCCGGGATGTCCGCCGCCACCCGGGCCCGGATCCGCTCCACCAGCGGTGCGAGCCGGGCAGCCTCGGTCGCCGCGTCGGCCGCCGCCGCGCGCAGGCTCGCCGCCGCCGCGACCACCGCCGGCAGGTTCAACGACCCGGGGGTACGCCCCGACTCGGCCTCGTCGGCCGGCCAGGGCGACTCCCAGCGGGTGCCCTTGCGGACCACCAGCAGCCCCACGCCGGACGGGCCGCCCCACTTGTGGGCGCTGGCGGTGAGCACCGACCAGCCGGTGGGCACCGGGGCCCGGCCGACCACCTGGGCGGCGTCGACGTGCAGCGGCACCCCCGCCCCGGCACACGCGGCGGCGGCCTCGGCGACCGGCTGTACCGTGCCCACCTCGTGGCTGGCCGCGATCAGGCTGGCCCAGGCCACCCCGGGCGCCCGGACCGCCGCCGTCCACGCGGCGAGGTCGAGGCGGCCCGACCGGTCGACCGGCACCGACACGGCCGAGCCGCCCGACGCGACGTGCCGCTCGGCTGCGTGCAGCACCGCCGAGTGCTCGATCGCCGAGTGCACCAGCACCGACCCGACCCGGCGACGACCGGCCAGCCCGCCCAGCACCGCGCCGTGGGCCGCAGTCGTGCCGTTGGCGGTGAAGGAGAGTTCGTCGGGGCGTACCGCGAGGGTCTCGGCGGCGGCGGCCCGGGCCGCGTCGAGGAGTTGGCGGGCCCGGCGGGCCTGCGTGTACAGCCGGCCGGGATCGGCCCATCCGTCCGCCAGGGCTGCGGCCATCGCCTGTCTGGCGACCGGATGCAACGGGGTGGCGGTGGCCGCGTCCAGGTAGACCGGGGGAGGGCTCACGGGTGCCAACGTAGCCTGTGTCCGGCGTCCGCGATCCCTCGACCGGGGCGGACACGCGACCCCAGGGCGGTCCGGTCCGTCATGGTCGAGTAATCTGCGACCGTCGGTGACGCCTTTGCCGCCGGTGCTGTCACTCCACCGGCCGGGCCGGCGGAACCGAACACAGACACCGCGGCGCGCTAGGGAGGCAGGACCAGGTGGTCGCAAGGAGTTCGGAGGTACGGCCGACGGCCGTACGGCACAGTGCTTCCCCAGGAGCCGGTGGGCGCCGGGGACGGGGTGCCGGTCGGCTCGCCGGGCTCGGTCTCGGTGCAGCGGCGACGCTGGTCCTGCTGACGGGCTGCGACGTCGGGGCGGCGTTCGACGGGTTCGGCTGGCCGCAGGGCGGCATCTCGGCCGAGTCCCGGAAGATGTACGACCTCTGGATCGCGTCCTGCATCGCGGCGCTCGCGGTCGGCGTCTTCGTCTGGGGCCTGATCTTCTGGTGCATCATCCGCTACCGCAAGCGCGGTAACGAGCTGCCCGTGCAGACCCGGTTCAACATGCCGATGGAGTTCCTCTACACCATCGCGCCGATCCTGGTCGTCTCGGTGCTCTTCTACTACACCGCGGTGGTGCAGACCGACGTCGAGCGGCGGACGGCGAACCCGGACGTGGTCGTCGAGGTCGTCGCGTTCAAGTGGAACTGGCAGTTCAACTACCGCGACGGTCTGGGCAAGGACGCGAACACCGTCGCCTCGGTGCTCGGCACCAGCGACGTCATCCCGGTGCTCGTGCTGCCGACCAACCGGACCATCCGGTTCGAGGAGACCAGCAAGGACGTCGTCCACTCGTTCTGGGTGCCGGAGCTGCTCTTCAAGCGGGACGTCTTCCCCGGCAAGATCCGCAACGAGTTCGAGATCTCCAAGCTGGTGACCGAAGGCGCGTACGTCGGCCGCTGCGCCGAGCTGTGCGGCAGCTACCACGCCTTCATGAACTTCGAGCTGCGGGTCGTGTCGCCCGCGGAGTACGACCAGTTCCTCGCTGCCAAGCAGGACGGCCGGTCGACCCAGGAGGCGCTCGAGTCGATCGGTGAGGACCCGTACGCGACGACCACCGAGCCGTTCGACACCCGGCGCACCGAGCGCAACTTCAACAACGCGGCCGGGGCACCGGCCGGCGCGGGACGCTGAGGGGGCGGGCATGAGAACCGAGTGGAAGATCTTCTCCGTCATCGCGGCGTTCCTGCTCTTCGTCACGATCCTCTACGGGGCGTGGACCGCCGGTGAGACCGGCGGGGTCGAGTGGGTCGGCACCGTCGCCCTGCTGCTGTCGTTCCTGCTCTGCGCGATGTGTGGTGGCTTCTTCTGGTTCGTCGCCCGCCGGATCGACCTGCGTCCGGAGGACCGCGCCGACGGTGAGATCGCCGACGGCGCCGGCGAGATCGGCTTCTTCAGCCCGGGCAGCTACTGGCCGTTCGGCCTGGCGCTCGCCGCGGCCGTCGCCGGCTTCGGCCTGGTGATCTGGCAGTTCTGGCTGATCGGACTGGGCATGGTGGCGGTCGTGCTGGCCGCCTCGGGCCTGCTCTTCGAGTACTACACCGGCACCCGGCGCACCGCCGAGCACTGACCGGACCACGACGAAGGCCGCCTCCCGACCGGGAGGCGGCCTTCGTCGTGTGCACCGAAGTACCGGCCACCGATCGGCGAGTACGACCAGCGCCGCACCGCCGACCTGCTCGGGACACGCCCGGGTGGTACCCGCCCGGCCGTCCGGGCGCGGTCCGGGGCGTCGCCCGGAGCCGACGCGGCCCATTCGGAGCGGGTGCGGCGAACCCGGTGGGGACGAGCGGGCAGGCGGCGCCGGGTCAGGCGGCGTGCCGGTATCCGCCTCGCGGGGCGGGACGGCGCGCCAGCCGGGCAGGGCCGAACCGGAAGGTGGCGATCAGCAACGCCGCGCCGCAGTTGGTGCAGACCAGTTCGGGGCAGTCCGCCCCGTGGCCGTCCGCGCAGGGCGGGACCTCGAACAGTTGGACGCCCTGGCAGCTGTCGCAGTACAGCTCGCGCTCGGACACGGGCGTCTCCTCTCTGTGCGGGCTGCCGGTCGTGGGACCGTCGGTCGACACGGACGGCGCACGCCAGGCGGCGGGACCGCCCACCCACGAAGGCCGACGTCGCTTGGGAACCGAGATCGACGGGGCGTGGACGTCGCGGCAGCAGCGAAAACTACTCGGCTGTAGTTTGGCACGGGGGTCCGACAACCCTGGGGCCGGTCGTGGCGGACGCCACCGCCGCCGTCCGGCTCACAGCGAGCGGGCGACCTCGATCCAGCGGTCCAGCGCACGCGCGGCCGCGCCGGAGTCGATCGACTCGGCGGCCCGGTCCAGTCCGGCCCGAAGGGCGGTGGGCAGGTCACCGTCGAGCGGTCCCTGGGTAGCGAGCGCGGCGGC
The DNA here is from genome assembly GCF_900090325.1 of Micromonospora pallida. Taxonomy (NCBI): domain Bacteria; kingdom Bacillati; phylum Actinomycetota; class Actinomycetes; order Micromonosporales; family Micromonosporaceae; genus Micromonospora; species Micromonospora pallida. The sequence goes on from NZ_FMHW01000002.1 coordinate 278,669, forward strand.
GGCGTTGACCAACACCGCGTCCCGTACCGGCCCCCGCTCACCGGCCAGCAGCCGTTGGACCACCCCGGCGTTGTACGCCGCGTCAGCGCCCCGGAGGTCGGCCAGGGTGGCCCGGGGTACCCCGAGCTCCGTCGCGTCGATCAGCGACTCCCTCACGGTGCCCTGCTGGGCCACCCAGAAGCGGGTGGGGGCGGCGGTGCTGAACTCGTCCAGCCCGTCCTCGCCGCGCATCACCAGGACCGAGTCGCCCCGGGCGGCGAAGACGGCGGCCATCACCGGCGCCATCCGCAGGTCGAAGCAGCCGACGGCGCCAGCCCGGGGCCGGGCCGGGTTGGTCAACGGGCCGAGGAAGTTGAAGAAGGTGGGCACGCCGAGTTCGCGGCGGACCGGGCCGGCGTGGCGCATCCCCGGATGGAACCGGGCGGCGAAGCAGAAGCCGATGCCCGCCTCGGTGACGCAGCGGGCCACCCCGGCCGGGTCGAGGTCCAGCGGGACACCGAGGAACTCCAGCACGTCGGCGGTGCCGCAGGAGGACGAGGCGGCCCGGTTGCCGTGCTTGACCACGCGGACCCCGGTGCCGGCCACCACCAGCGCCGCCATGGTGGAGATGTTCACCGTGTGGGCCAGGTCGCCGCCCGTACCGACGACGTCGAGCGCGGTGGCGCGGACCTCTTCGGGCAGTTCGACCGGGACGGCGTTGGCGAGCATCGCCTCGACCAGGCCGGCCAGTTCGGCCGGCGTCTCCCCCTTGGCCCGCAGCCCGACGGCGAGGGCGGCGATCTGGGTCGGTGCGGCCGAGCCCGTCATGACCTCGCCCATCGCCCACGCGGTGTCGGCGGTGGAGAGTTCCTCGTCCCGCAGCAGCGAGGCGAGCAGGTGCGGCCAGGTCCGATCGCCCATGGTGGGCCTCCCGAGCAGGCGGTGGGGTGCGGGTGACGGCACCGGCGTCGACGGTGACGGACCGGGCCGGGCGATCGCGGACCCCGGGCGGGCCCGGACCGTGGGACGGGGCGCCCGGCTCAGGCGGCCTGGTCGGCGCCCGCGTGCCGCCGCAGCAACTCGGCGACGGTGGCGCCGGTGGTCACCGGGTCCAGCGGGTGCACCAGGGTCGCGTCGACCTCGGCGTACGCGGCCAGCCAGCGGTCGGCGGCGCGGGCGATCACCACGCAGGTCGGGGGAGCGTCGGCGCGGTCGTCCTTGACCTGGCGGGCGATGCCGATGCCGCCGGCCGGGGTCGCCTCGCCGTCGAGCACCATCAGGTGGATCTCGTAGTCGTCGAACAGTCGGATGCACTCGGCGTAGCTGGCCGCGTCGACGAACTCGACGCGCAGGTCGGCGGCGGGACGGGTGCCCACCGCGAGCCGCATCCGGTCCCGCACCTGCGGGTCGTCGCTGTAGAGCAGGACGGTGTAAAGACGATCGCTCATCGCTGGCTTGGCTCCCAGGTCGTAGCTGCGGGGTGATCGTACCGGTCGGGCCGGATCGGTCCGTGACGGGCGGTGGCGGCTGTTGGTGGGGGAGGTCACGCCGGGGTGCGGGCGGCGCGTTCCCGGGCCTCCTGCCGGTCCAGGTCGCGGTCGATCCGGCGGGCCTCCCGCTCGGACTGGCGGACCCACTGCACCACCAGCACCGCCAGCATGGTGATGCTGACGAACTCGCCGCCGGCCCACACGATGCCGCCGGCCACCACCTGGTCGTCCCACGGGTCGGTCCAGTCGAGGCCGAGCGACGGGTACCAGTCGCCACCGAAGAGGGTGGTGCTCTGCATGATGGTGAGCCCCAGCACGGTGTGGAACGGCACCGACAGCAGCATCAGCAACGCCCGGCCCGGGTACGGCCAGCGGTTGGGGATCGGGTCGAGGCCGAGCAGCGGCCAGAAGAACACGCAGCCGGTCATGATGAAGTGCGCGTGCACGACCTCGTGCGCCCAGGCGTGCTCCAGGGTGTACCGGTAGAGGTCGGTGAAGTAGAGCACGAACGGGTTGAACACGAAGATCGTGAACGCGACCAGCGGGAAGGTGTAGATCCGGGCGACCCGGCTGTGCACGACCGCCAGCAGCCGCTTGCGCGGGTTCTTCGGCAGGGTGCGCAGCGCGAGGGTGACCGGCGCGCCGAGCGCGAGGAAGATCGGCGCGATCATGGAGAGCACCATGTGCTGGACCATGTGCACCGAGAAGAGCGTGGTGTCGTACGCGTGCAGCCCGCTGACCGTGACCGAGGCGACACCGCCCAGGCCCGGTCCGAGGAAGAACACCGTCCGGGCGATCGGCCACCGGTCGCCGCGCAGCCGCAGCCGGTGCACCCCGTACAGGTAGAGACCGGCGGCCAGGACCAGGCCGACGGCCAGCCAGGAGTCCAACCGGGTCTCGGTGAAGAACCGGGTGACCTCGAACGGCGGCGGGGGCTCGGCGGCGAGCGTGGGGCCCGCCCCGGCGGCCGGGGCGGCTGTCATGATCGCATCGAGGTGCCACACGCTTTTCAGGCTAGGCCAGGCGAACCGGACGCCGTCCGTCGGCCCGTCGGAAAGACCGTTATGCCACCCCGATGCTCGCCGGGCCTGATCGGGCGCAATAATGACCGCGTGACTGCGGCCCCAGCCATTGACAAGAGCCGGATCCATTCCCTGACGCGACCCAACATGGTCAGCGTCGGGACGATCGTCTGGCTCTCCAGCGAGCTCATGTTCTTCGCGGCGCTGTTCGCGATGTACTTCTCCATCCGCGCGGCGGCACCGGAGCAGTGGGCGGAGCACACCGAGGAACTCAACATCCCGTACGCGACCACCTTCACGGTGATCCTGGTGTTGTCCTCGGTGACCTGCCAGCTCGGGGTGTTCGCCGCCGAGAAGGGGGACGTGCACGCGCTGCGGCGCTGGTTCACGATCACCTTCGTGATGGGCCTGATCTTCGTGCTCGGTCAGCTCAACGAGTACCGCGAGCTGGTCCACCACGGCATCAAGATCAACTCGGACGGGTACGGGTCGATGTTCTACCTGACCACCGGGTTCCACGGCCTGCACGTGACCGGCGGTCTGGTGGCCTTCATCATCTTCATGATCCGCACCACCATGGGCCGGTTCACGCCGGCCCAGGCCACGTCGGCCATCGTCGTGTCGTACTACTGGCACTTCGTCGACGTCGTGTGGATCGGTCTCTACATCATGATCTACTGGCTTCAGTGATCTTGGCGCCGCGGCGCCGCTCCGTCCCCGAGACACAAGGTCCAACCGGTTAAGGACACAGGTCATGACTTCTGACAACGACCGCCGACGCGGCCTGCTCGCGCGGCTGCGCCGCCAGCGGTCCGTGGCGCCCAGCAGGGGCCGCCGCCGGCTGGGTGCCGCGGTCCGACTGATCGCCGCGCTCATGCTGGCCGGCGGTGCCTACACCGCCTTCGCCCCGGGCGCCCAGGCGCAGGACAACCCGCCGCTCACCGGGGCCGCCGCCGAGGGCAAGGCGCTCTTCGACGTGAGCTGCGTGAGCTGCCACGGTCGGAACGCGCAGGGGGTCGAGGGGCGCGGGCCGAGCCTCGTCGGCGTCGGCGCGGCCTCGGTCGAGTTCCAGGTCAGCTCGGGTCGGATGCCGATGGCGCGCCAGGAGGCGCAGGCGGAGCGGAAGACCCCGGTCTTCACCGACGAGGAGACCCGTCAGCTCGCCCAGTACATCCAGGAGCTCGGTGGCGGCCCGGAGGTCCCCCAGGGTGACCTGCGTGCGGACGCCGACATCGCCAAGGGCGGCGAGCTGTTCCGGATCAACTGCTCGCAGTGCCACGCGTTCGGTGGCGGCGGCGGTGCCCTCTCCTCCGGAAAGTACGCCCCCAGTCTCCGGCCCGCCAGCGACCGGCAGATCTACGCCGCGATGCTCAGCGGCCCGCAGAACATGCCGGTGTTCGGCGACAACCAGATCACTCCGGAGCAGAAGGCGGACGTCATCGCCTACATCCAGGAGACCCTGAAGAACGACCGGGACCCGGGTGGGTTCAACCTGGGTCGGTACGGCCCCTCGACCGAGGGTCTGGCCATCTTCCTGGTCGGCATCGTCGCGCTCGTCTTCGCTGCCCTGTGGATTGCGGGCAAGTCGTGACCGAGCGAATCATTCGATTCAGCGCCGTGGTGCCCGCGCTCGGCACCGCCCGTAGCGAGGTGACGGCATGAGCACGCACACCGAGAAGTCGGCCGGGGAGCCGCTCGACCTGGACGACCCGAAGCTGACCCGCTTCGACGTCTTCCAGGAGGGCCTGCGCCGGGACGACATCGAGATCGTCCACTACGAGCCGCAGTTCGTCGCGGGCAGCAAGGCCGAGCGTCGCACCGCCCGGCTGGTCTCCTCGTTCTTCCTGCTGACCGGCCTCGCCGCGACCGCCTTCCTGGTCATCTACATCTGGTGGCCCTGGGAGTACGAGCCGGGCAGCGGCGGTGACAAGTTCTACACCCCGCTGCTCGGTGTGACCCTGGGCGTGGCCCTGCTCGGCATCGGCTTCGGCATCCTCACCTGGGGCAAGAAGCTGCTGCCCAAGGAGGTCGCCATCCAGGACCGGCACGAGGGCGAGGTCGACCAGGTGGATCGCAAGATCACCGGGCAGACCATGCTGTTCGTCGCCGACGAGCTGGGTGTGAAGCGTCGTCCGCTGCTGGGCATCTCGCTGCTGGCCGGGCTCGCGCCGGTGGGCGCGGTTGCCGCCGCGCCGCTGGTGGGTGGTCTGATCAAGCACCCGCACGAGAACAACCAGATGTTCACCACCGGCTTCCACCCCGGTGAGAACGGCGAGAAGATCCGCCTGATCCGTGAGGACGGTCGGCCGGTCCGCCCGGCCGACATCAGCGCCGGCGGCCAGATCACCGTCTTCCCGGGCATCGAGCACGGGGTGAGCAACAAGCACGCCGACTCGGTGACCCTGCTGATCCACCTGCGGGAGGCCGACGCGGTGGAGGCCCGCCAGGCGAACGAGCGGGCTGGCCACGGTGACTACATGTGGGGCAACTACGCGGCCTACTCCAAGATCTGCACGCACGCGGGCTGCCCGGCCAGCCTCTACGAGCAGCAGACCAACCGCCTGCTCTGCCCCTGCCACCAGTCGCAGTTCCTGATCACCGACAATGCCCGGCCCATCTTCGGTCCGGCCAGCCGGCGCCTGCCGCAGTTGCCCATCGAGGTAGACGCCGAGGGCTTCTTCGTGGCAAAGTCCGATTACACCGAGACCGTCGGGCCAGACTTCTGGGAGCGGCCATGAAGCGCCGAAAGTTTGACATGGCAGCGGTGCCCGGTAAGGCCGCTGCGGAGGTGGACGACCGCTTCGGCGTGTCGACACCGCTGCGCCGGGTGCTGAACAAGGTCTTCCCGGACCACTGGTCGTTCCTGCTGGGCGAGATCGCGCTCTTCTCGTTCATCGTCCTGCTGCTGACCGGTGTCTTCCTGACCTTCTTCTTCGAGCCCGCGCTCACCGAGGTCGTCTACAACGGCAGCTACGCGCCGTTGCGGGGCACCCCGATGTCGGCCGCGTACGCCTCCAGCCTGGACATCTCGTTCGACGTCCGTGGCGGCCTGATCATGCGGCAGATGCACCACTGGTCCGCGCTGCTGTTCATGGCCGCGATCGTGGTGCACATGCTCCGGGTCTTCTTCACCGGCGCGTTCCGCAAGCCGCGTGAGACGAACTGGATCATCGGCTCGCTGCTCTTCTGGGTGGGCTTCCTGGCCGGCTTCACCGGCTACTCGCTCCCGGACGACGGCCTCTCCGGCACCGGTCTGCGGATCGCCTCCGCGATCATGCTCTCCATCCCGGTGGTCGGCTCCTGGGTCACCTCGTCGATCTTCGACGGCGAGTTCCCGGGCATGATCATCATCAGTCGGTTCTACATCGCCCATGTGCTGCTCATCCCGGGTCTGCTGCTCGCGCTGATCGGTGCCCACGTCGGGCTGGTCTTCAAGCAGAAGCACACCCAGTGGCCCGGCCCCGGCCGGACCAACGACAACGTGGTCGGCGAGCGGATGTTCCCGCGCTACGTGCTCAAGCAGGGCGGCTTCTTCATGGTCGTCTTCGGCGTCATCGCGCTGATGGGCGGTCTGTTCCAGATCAACCCGATCTGGCTGTTCGGCCCGTACGAGGCGTGGGTGGTGTCGGCGGCGAGCCAGCCCGACTGGTACGTCATGTTCCTCGACGGCTCGACCCGACTGATGCCCGCCTGGGAGATCAACATCCCGCTCGGCGACGGCTACGTCATTCCGCCGCTGTTCTGGCCGACGGTGGTGCTCCCCGGCATCCTGGTGAATCTGTCGCTGCTCTATCCCTTCATCGAGGCGCGACAGCTCAAGGACAACCGGGCGCACAACCTGCTCCAGCGGCCCCGGGACGTCCCGCACCGCACCGGTCTCGGCGCGATGGCCATCGCCTTCTACCTCGTCCTGACGCTCTCCGGCGCCAACGACGTGATCGCGGACAAGTTCCAGATCAGCCTGAACGCGATGACCTGGGCCGGCCGGATCGGGCTGCTGATCCTGCCGCCGCTGGCGTACTACGTCACGCACCGGATCTGCCTCGGCCTCCAGCAGCACGACCGTGAGGTCCTCGCGCACGGCGTGGAGACCGGCATCATCCGGCGGCTGCCGGACGGCCGGTTCGAGGAGGTCCACCAGCCGCTCAGCATGGGTGACGGCCACGGCCACGGCGAACTGGAGTACGTCGGCTGGGTGGTGCCGAAGAAGATGAACCGGCTCGGTGCCCTCGGACCGGCCATCCGGGGCTTCTTCTACCCGATCGAGAAACCGGTCGAGGCGCCGGTCTCCCCGGGGCACCCGCCCGTGGAGCCCCGCCCCGAGCGGGAGGAGATCGGCAGCGGCCCGAGCCGTCGCTGATCCACCGACCCACCGCAGCACCCGTGGCGCCCGCCGGATTCCCGGCGGGCGCCACGTCCGTTTCCCGCCCACGTCCGTTTCCCGCCCACGTCCGTTTCCCGCCCACGTCCGTTTCCCGCCCACGTCCGTTTCCCGCCCACGTCCGTTTCCCGCCCACGTGCGGTCCGCGTACCGCCCGCACCACCCGTCCCGGCACCGGGGGTTAAACCCGTTCAGCGGGGTATCCGTGCGGTCCAACGACAACGGGGAGGGAAGATGTTGGGTATCAAACGGCTCGGGGTGCTGGCCGCCCTGGTCCTGGTCGGGCTGGCGCCCGCAGCCGCGGCCCAGGCGGCCCAGCCGTCCACGCAGGACCGGCAGTACCTACAGGCGATCCACCAGGTGAACCTGGCCGAAATGGTCATGGGCAAGCTGGCCCAGCAGAAGGGGCAGAACCAGCGGGTGAAGGACCTGGGCGCCCAGTTCGTCACGGACCACACCCAGCTCGACCAGACCGTGCAGAGCACGGCGAAGCAGCTCGGCGTCAAGCTGCCGACCGATCCGACCGCCGACCAGCAGGCCGTGGTGGACCAGTTGAACAATGTCAGCGGCGCCGAGTTCGACCGGCAGTGGGTGACCGCCGAGCTGGCCGGGCACGTTCAGGCCATCCAGGCCACCCAGACCGAGATCTCGCAGGGCTCCGAGCAGTCCGTGATCCAGCTGGCACAGGACGTCCTGCCGGTGATCCAGGCCCACTACGACGAGCTGGTGGCCCTGGCCGAGGAGCTGGGTGTGCCGGTCCCGCAGGCCAGCGCCAGCGGCACCCCGAGCCCGGGTGGCAGCGGAACGCCCGCCCCGGGCACGCCGTCCGTCCCGGGCGGTACGCCCACCACACCGGCTCCCGGCGGTACGGCCACCACGCCGGCTCCCGGTGGCACCACCGGTGGCCCGGGCCAGGGCGGCGTGACCGAGACGCCGGGCCCCACGGGTAGCTGACGACACACCGAGAGCGCCGGTCCACCGCAGGGTGGACCGGCGCTCGTACGAGTGGGCCGGCCGGGTGGGGACTGACGTGGCCGGCGCAGGCGCGCTTCCGGCCGCCCGGCGTGGGCTGCGGAGCATGGCGGCCCCGGTGCGTTAGCCCCGGCCCGGCGTGGGCTGCGGAGCATGGCGGCCCCGGTGCGCAGGTGGCCGGCCGGGGCGGATGGCTCAGTCGGCGTTGGCCAGCCCGATCGCGAAGGCTTCCTCGAGGTCGTGCTGCGAGTACGCCCGGAAGGCGATGTGCGACTCGGTGTTGAGCACGCCGGGGACCTTGGAGATCCGGCCGGCGATCACCTGGGCGATCTGCTCGAACTCGCGGACCCGGACCATGGCGACGAGGTCCACGTGACCGGCCACCGAGTAGACCTCGCTGACCCCGGGCAGGGCGGCCAGCGTTTCGGCCACCTCGGGAATCGAGTCGGTGGCGCAGTCGATCAGGACGATGGCGGTGATCACGGGCGACTTCTCCGTTCGTCGACGTCCAGCCCATGCTAGTGGAGCCCCGAGACGGTACCGGCGCCGTCCCGGGTCACGCCGCGACGGGCTGATCGGCTCCATATCGCCGAAACGGCGGTCTCCGGCGTCCTGGACAGCCCCACATCGCCGAAACGGTGTCGGCGGTCCGGAGGCCGCCGCGACGGGCGGCTGGGGTCGTCGCGACGGCGTGCGGGGGTCAGGCCCCGGCGGGGACGGTGAGCCCTGCGCCGGCCCGGACCACCTCGTGCAACCGCTCGTCGTCGCGTACCGTCGCGCCCGGCCAGACCACGGTGCGGCGCACTGCGCCGGCGACCACCGCGCCCGCCCCGACCACCGATCGTTCGCAGCTGCCGGTCACCGTGGCGCCCCGGTCGACCAGGTTGTCGTCCCCAGCGGCGTGCAGGTTCGCGGCGAGGTAGTCGCCGGGCGTGCCGGTGTCGTAGAAGGTGCCGGTGAACGGCACCACCTCCAGCGCGCCGGCCGCCTCGGCCGGCCGCCACATGGCCCGGACCAGGTCGCCGAAGGTCGCCGGCAGGTCGCGGACCAGCCGCCAGGGCAGCAACGAGAAGCCGACGAACCGGTGACCGCTGAAGGTGCCCGGCTCGGTCGGGTCGGGGGCGGCCTGGCCGAGCAGGCGTACCGTCTCGCCGTCCCACCCGTCGAGGAGGGCGGCGACGTCCGGTCCGGGTGGGGCCGCCGGGTCGGCCAGGTAGGCGTCGGCGTTACCGACCAGCACCCCCCGTCCGGCGATCCAGTGCCGCAGGTTGCCGATGCCGCCAGCCGTCCCCAGTGGGTCGCCCGGCTCCACCGAGAGATGGGCCCGGGACCCGACGTGGGCGACCACCTGGTCGGCCAGGTAGCAGGCGTTCACCGCCACCCGGTCGGGGCCGGCCAGGCCGAGCCCGGCGACCCGGGCGAGGGCCTGGTCGAGCAGGGGGACGTTGCCCACCGGGCAGAGCGCCTTGGGCACGCGCTCGGTGAGTGGACGCAGCCGGGTGCCCTCCCCGGCGGCGAGTACGACCGCACAGACCTCGACCCCGGCCGCCGGCACGGTCACGCCTCCGGCCGGGAGCCGGGCGACAGTTCGTCGGCGAGCGGACCGATGCCGTAGTATCCGAGTAGCCGGGCGGTGGCCCGACTCAGCCGGGGCAGATCGTCCAGCGGATGCCAGGCGGCCTCGAAGACCTCCGCGCCGTCGACCACCAACTCGGTCTCCGACGCCGGCACCTCCGTCTCGAAGACCACGTCCACCCAACCCTGGGCGTGCACCAACGCGTTCGGCAGGGCCGGGCGCAGGCGGTCGGGGGAGAGCCGGATCCCGGACTCCTCGGCCAGTTCACGGGCGGCCCCCACCACCGGCTCCTCACCCCGTTGCAGCAGCCCGGCGGGGAGGCTCCAACTGTGCCCGGGCGGCTGACGCAGCAGCAGGAGGCGACCCGCTCCGGTCGCCTCGGCGTCCCGCACCAGGGTGACCGCGCCGACGGTGTACTTCGGCCCGGCCAGCCGGACCAGCCGTCGACGCAGGGACACCGGGAGCCGGTAGAAGATCCGGTAGACGACGGCCCGAGCGACGGTGCGGGAGCGGGGGGTCATGGGCCCAGGCTAGTGGCCGGCACGGCCCGGCCGGCCCACCGGGGGAGGACAACCCTCACTGTCGATGGTCGACCAGGTCGATGAGCTGCGTGACCACCGTGTCCGGGTCGAGTACCCGGTCGAAGACGGCCACCAGCATGGTTTCCAGGTCGGGGTAGCCCAACTCCTCGGAGAGGCGCAGCAGCGGCAGGTCACTGGCCAGGCCCCGGTCGTGCCGGCGCAACGCCAGCCCGATGGTGGCCCGGCCCAGGCGGACCTTGTCGGCGATCGAGATGCCCGGCTCGGTGTGCTCGGCGAACCACCGGTTGATCTGCATCTGGGCGTGCGGCGACTTGACGAAGTCCAGCCACTCCCGGCGGGGGCCCCGGGGCACGCCGAGCGCGTCGAGACCGTTGTCGGTGGCGGTCTCGGTGAAGATCTCCACCACGTCGCCCTCTTCCAGTTCGGACGAGAGCGGCGCCAGCCGGCCGTTGATCTTCGCGGCGAGGCACCGGTCGCCCCGCTCGGTGCCCAGCTCGTACGCCAGGTCGACCGGGGTGGCGCCGGCCGGCAGTACGACCTGCCGCCCGTCGGCGAAGACCTGGATCTGCCCGTCGGCGAGGTCGCAGCGCAGCGTCTGGAGGAACTGGTTCGGATCGGGGGCGTCCTGCTCCCAGTCCAGCACCCGGCGCAGCCAGTCCAGTTGCCGGGCGCGGAGGGTCGTCCCGTCGGCGCGGGGGAACCGGAAGTCGGCGGCTACGCCGTACTCGGCGAGACGGTGCATCTCCTCGGTGCGGATCAGCACCTCGACCGTGCGGTCCTGCGGGCCGCACACGGTGGTGTGCAGCGAGCGGTAGAGGTTGTTCTTCGGGGAGGCGATGAAGTCCTTGAAGCGGCCCGGCACCGGCCGCCAGAGCCCGTGCACCGCGCCGAGCGCGGCGTAACAGTCGGTGGCCGGGCCGTCCACCACGATCGCGATCCGGGGGAGGTCGAACGGAATCGTGTGGCCGCCGGCCACGGTGTCCTTCCAGATCGAGTAGAGGTGGCGCGGGCGGGGGGCGACGGTGGCGTCCACCTTGCTGCGACGCAGCGCGACCCGGCTCCGGGCGACCACCTCGCGCAGGTACGCGTCCCAGCCCGGCCGGTCGTGCAGATGGCGCTGGATGCGGGTGTGTTCCTCGGGTTGCAGGTGCAGCAGGACGACGTCGTCGAGTTCCCGTTTGAGGGCCTGGATGCCGAGCCGGTCGCAGAGCGGCACCAGCACGTCGAGGGTCTTGGTGGCGATCCGGTTGCGGGACGCCGCCGAGCGGACGCCCAGGGTACGCATGTTGTGCAGCCGGTCGGCCAGCTTGATGATCAGCACCCGGACGTCCTTGCCGGCCGCGACGATCATCTTGCGGGTGGTCTCCGCCTCGGCGGCCTTGCCGTAGAACGCCTTGTCGAACTTGGTCACCCCGTCGACCAGGTGCGCCACCTCGGGGCCGAAGTCCTCGCCGAGCGCCTGAAGGGTGTAGCGGGTGTCCTCCACCGTGTCGTGCAGCAGCGCGGCGACCAGGGTGGTGGTGTCCATGCCGAGGTCGGCGCAGATCTCGGCGACGGCCAGCGGGTGGGTGATGTACGGCTCGCCGCTCTTGCGGAACTGGCCGCGGTGCATGTTCTCCGCGATCGAGTACGCCTTGCGCAGCAACTCCGTGTCGGCGTTGGCGTGGATGCCGCGGTGGGCCCGGACGAGCGGGGTGACCGGGTCGTTCTCCGCGGTCGTCCAGGAGAGCAGCGACCGCAGTCGGCGGGCCAGCGGCAGCTCGCCGGCTGTGGGAAGGGCGCCCCCCAGGGCGGCGCCGTGTCCGGCGTCGACGTCCACCTGGGACCTCCTCACCCCGGCTCCACGGCCGCCGGTGTCCGGCAACCGGGAGCAGGCCCACGAATCGGGCAGGACTGCACTTCTCTAACAGCCTAGTTTGAGGTGCCGTCGTCCGATCGGCCAGTTGCTCATGGGCGTTCGGATGAGAGTTGAGCCGAGACGGCTTGCTCGGCCTTCGCCAGCAGGTCCCGGAACCGGGCCGCACCGGCCACCGGGGAGGACCAGCCGGCGGACATCTCCACCAGCCGGGTCTCCGGTCGCTCCAACCAGGACAGGATGCGCTCGGTCTCCTCGGCGGTGGCCGCGGGCACCGGCCCGTGCCCGGCCGGCACCGTCTCAGCGGTCGCCCGGATCAGCCGCAACGTCGGCCGTGGGTGGACGCCCGGCGGGGAGACCCCGGCCCCGGCGAGCCGGCCGTGCCGGACCAGGGCCAGCTCCCAGCCACCGTCTCGGGCGGGGCGGGCGGCGGCCAGCTCGGCGATCCGGGTCAACGCGGTAAGCCGCTGCATTCGTACCGTCGCCCGGAGCGCCGCCGCGAGCCGGGTGCGGACCACCGCCGCCTCCTCGTACCGCTGGGCAGCGGCGAGCGCCTCGATCCGGGCCAGCAGCGCGTCCACCACCGGCCGGGGGTCGCCGGCGGTGGCGGCGCGGAACGGCAGCGCCGCGCGGTGGTCGTACTCCTCGGGGGTGATCCGGTGTTCGCAGGGCGCCGGGCAGCGACCCAGCTCGGCCAGCGCGCAGGCCGGCGTCACGGTGCGCAGCGACAGCCGGTGGGTGCACTGGCGCAGCGGCAGCGCGTCGTGGAACGCCGCCGCCGCCAGCTCCGCCACCCGCCGGGAGCCGAACGGCCCCAGGTACGCCTCGTCGGCCGGGCCGATCTCCCGGACCACCGACAGCCTCGGGTACGGCCCCGGGGTGAGTTTGAGCCACAGCATCCGCTCGGGGAACTTCGACCGCCGGTTGTACGGCGGGGCGTGCGCGGCGATCAGCCGCAGCTCGCGCACCTCGGCCTCGAGGGAGTGGGCGCACTCGATCGCCTCCACCCGTTCGGCCGCGCCCAGCATCTCCGACATCCGGGCCCGCTTCTCGGCGGCGGTGAAGTAGCTGCGCACCCGGGTCGCGATGTCGCCGGAGGTGCCGACGTAGAGCGGTCGGCCGTCGCCGGCTCGGAAGATGTAGACCCCTGGCGCCTTGGGCAACCCCTCGGCGAGGTAACGCTTGCGGCGCTGGGTGGGGGTGACCGCCCGGGCGAACTCGATCGCCTCGCCCAGGGTGTGCACCCGGTGCCCGCCGAGCCGGCCGATCAGCCCGTGCAGCACGTCGACGGTGGCCCGGGCGTCGTCCAGCGCGCGGTGGGTGGGCTGGACGGTGGTCCGGAAGTACGCGGCGAGGGTGCCCAGCTTGCGGTTGGGCACCTCGTCCCGGGTGAGCACCCGGCGGGCGAGCGCCACGGTGTCGAGCACCCGGGGGTTGGGCCAGCGGTACCCGTGCCTGGCGCAGGCGGCCTTGAGGAACCCGACGTCGTACGGGGCGTTGTGGGCGACCAGCACCGCGTCGCCGAGGAACTCCAGGAAACTCGGCAGCACCGTCTCGACCGGGGGCGCGGGCAGCAGCATCGCCTCGGTGATGCCGGTGAGCACGGTGATGAAGGGCGGGATCGGCTGGCCGGGGTTGACCAGAGTGCCGAGTATGCCCAGCTCCTCGCCGCCGCGGACCTTGACCGCGCCGATCTCGGTGATCCCGCCGCCGTCCGGCGTTCCGCCGGTGGTCTCCAGGTCGACCACGACGAAGGTCACCGCGTGCAGCGGGAGCGCGGGGTCCATCCCCTCGCCGGCCGGGCCCAGCCCGGCCAGCGTCTCCTGCACGTACTCCCCTGCGGTCACGGGCGGCACGCTAGTGCCCCGGTGCGACACTCCGGCAACAGGTGCCCCAGGCGTTACCACGGCCTAGGATGAGAGATCGGCTCACTCACCGGGCGGTGGGCCCGGTCGCGGTGGGAGACTTACCACATGCCCCTCACCGAGCCGTACGACGACCACCTCCCCGACCAGGGGACGGTCGCCGCTGGGCTCGACGCCACGGCCGCTGGCGAGACCACAGCCGTGCCCACACCGGAGTCGGGAGGGGCGGAACCCGAGCCGGTCCTGCCCGAACCGGTCCGGCAGCGCATCGTCGCGCTCACCGCGACGGTGCTGCCCGGCCTGCCCGCCGACGAGGTTCCGGTGCCGCTGCGCCGGGTGGCCAAGTTCGCCCCCAACCGGCGTGCCCGGCTCGGCGCAGCGGCCATCGCCGCGCAGCTCACCGCCGATCCGCTGTTCCGGCAGCGGGTCACCGCCCGGGTGCTGTCCGACGCCGGTGACCTCGGTGCCGCCGTCCTCGAGGGGACCGCCCCGGCCGCCGCCGACCCGGTGGAGGTGGCGGCGCTGGCATACCTCGCCCGTCCGGTGGGTTGGCGTGACCTGGTCGAGGCCAGCGGCGCGGCGGTGCGTGCCGAGGCCGACAGCGCGGTCGTCGCCGAACTGGTCCGGGAGGCCGAGCAGCGGGCGACCCGGGCCGAGCACGACCGGGCCGTGGCCCGCGTCGAGGCGGAGAAGCTCCGCGACGAGTTGGCCCGGGTCCGGGACGAGTTGGGCCAGCTCCGCGAGGAACACCGGGTGCTGGCCCGCACCTTGCGGGAGACCCAGGCCCGGGAGCGCCGGGCCAACGAACTGCTCGCCACCGAACGGGGCCGGGCCACCCGCGCCGCCGCCGACGCCGACGCCGAGCTGCGCCGGGTCAAGACCCGGCTGGCCGAGGCGGAGGCCGTCGCCGGCGTCGCCAAGGCCAGCGCGAAGGACGCCCGGTCGGTCGACGACGCGAGGCTCTGGCTGCTGCTGGAGACGATCGGCCAGGCGGCCGTCGGCCTCCGGCGGGAACTGGCCCTGGACCCGGTGGAGCGGCTGCCCGCCGACTTCGTCGCCGACGCCCTCGCCGACCAGCCGGCCGCCGCCCCGGCCGGCCCGGCCGCCCGCGCCCGGGACACCGACGACCCGGCCCGGCTGGACCAGTTGCTCGCCCTGCCCAAGGCGCATCTGGTGGTGGACGGCTACAACGTGACCAAACGCGGCTTCGGCGAGATGTCCCTGGAACAGCAGCGCAAGCGCCTGATCACCGGCCTGGGCGGGATCGCCGCGCAGACCGGGGACGAGGTCACCGTGGTCTTCGACGGCGCGGAGCGGATCCACGGGCTGCCCCCGTCGCCCCGCGGGGTGCGGGTGCTCTTCTCCCGCAAGGGGGAGACCGCCGACGACCTGATCCGCCGGCTGGTCCGGGCCGAGCCGCCGGGCCGCCCCGTGGTGGTGGTCTCCTCCGACCGGGAGGTCGCCGACGGCGTACGCCGGCACGGCGCGTACCCCCTCGGCGCGGACGCGTTGCTGCGCCGGCTGGCCCGCTCCTGACCGACGCGCCGGCCCGGCGCGCGCTCCGGCTGGCGTGTCGGCCCGCGCCGCTCACGCTGCCTGGTTCTCCGGTGGGTTGCGGCCTGCGTCGCCCGGGTTGCGGCCCGCGTCGCCCGGGTTGCGGCCGGTAGCGGCCCGGGTCAGCGGCGCCGGACGACGATGTCGCCGAACGTGGTGTGCGCGGTGAGCTGGACGGTGGCCGCCGGCTGCTCGGGCGGGTCGCACGCCTCGAGATGGTTCGCCACGTTGCCGTGCCCGGTGCGCAGGTCGAGTCGGGCGGTGGTGCCGTCCCGCACGCCGATGTCGATCCCGCCGCGGCCGGTCCTGGCCGACACCGCGCCGGTCGAGACCTCGCCGATCCGCACGTCGCCGTTGGCGGTGGTGGCGGTCACCGTGCCCCCGGCCCGGTCCACCACGATGTCGCCGTTGGCCGAGCTGACCCGCAGCTCACCGTCGACCGAGCCCAGGAGGTTGTCGCCGTTCGAGTTCTTGATCACCGCGTCGCCGTCGACCGCGCCCAGGCGTACCTTGCCCGATCCGGTGTTGACCCGGGCGACGCCACCGACCCGGTCGACCAGGACGTCCCCGGCGGCGGTGTCGAGCTCCAGGTCGGCGGTCCACTCGAGCTGGATGTCGCCGCAGCCGGTGCGGATCCGGCAACTGCCGAGCTGGCCCGTGCCGTGGAACGTGCCCGCCGAGGCGGTGCCCCGCAGCGTCGCGCCGGTGGGCAGGGCGATCGTCACGTCCACCGAGCCGGCCCGGCCGAACATGCCGAGCCCACGGGGGCGGGGAGCGCGGACCAGCAGTTGACCGTCGAGGTATTCGACCCGGGTCTGCTCGGCGGCCCGGACGTCGGACTCCGCGTCCGCTCGGCTGGCCCGGACCTCCACCACGGTGTCGGTGCGGTCGGTGGCGGTGATCAGGACGTGACCGGCGGCCAGGTCGACGGTGGCGGTGACGGGTGTCGGAGTGTCGAAGGTGGGCACGGGAGATCCCTTCTGGCGGGTGGACGGGGTCGGGGAGTGGGACGGGTCAGCGGGCCCAGCCGGTGTAGTGCTGCCCGCCCCGGGGGACCCGGCGCGGGGTGGTCCGGGCCCCGGTGACGCCGGCGGTGGCGGCGCGGACCAGCCAGGCGTTGACCGACAGGCCCTCCCTGCCGGCGGCCTCCTCGATCCGGGCCTTCAACTGCTCGGGGAGCCGGAAGTTGATCCGCGCGGTCGCGCCCTCGTCGGCTTCGGGCGAGGTCACGGTGGCGGTGGTCGTCGGGTCGTCCGGCGGGAGGTGGCCGGCCGGTGGTGGGATCACCACGAAGCCGGGCTCGCGTCCCCGTAGCCGCAGCTCGACCGAGCCCGGTGCCAGCTCGCGGGTGATCTCCTCGGTGGCGGCGGTCAGCGCGTCCAGCAGGGCGAGCCGGAACGCCGACTCCAGGGGCCCGGTCAGTCGCTCGGCGAGCGCCCGGGCCTCGTCGCCGCCGAGTTCGGCGGCGGATGCCAGCTCCTCCCGGAGCTGGTCGACGTACGACGTCAGGTTCATGGCGCCATGATGGCATCACAATGGCGCCATCTTCAAGAGGGATGGCGTCATGGTTCAAGGCGGGTGGCGCCATGGTGGCGCGAGTCGGAGGCCGGGCGGACGGGGACAATAGGATGGATCCGCGCACGGCGGAGGGAGCAGCGGCATGGGCCGGACACGGCGTGACGCGGTGGCCCGATGAGTCCGCGCGGCTGGGCACTGCTCACCCTCGTGGTCCTGGGCGCCGCCCTGCTGCTCAGCGTGGCGCTGCTGATCCCGTGGAGCCGTCCGCCGGCACCCCGGGCCGACCAACTCGCCGCCTTGCGGGACCTGCCGGCCGACCAGGTGGAGCGGGCCCGCGAGTTCCGGGCCGCGCTGCGCCCCGGCGTCTGGAGCACCCTGGTCGTCGGGCTGCTGGTGGCGCTCCTGCTCGGCCTCACCCCGCTGGGCGCGCGCCTGGTCGAGTTGGCCGGGCGCCCCTTCGGCGGGCACTGGACCGCCCAGGCGCTGGTCGGTGGGCTCGCCGTGGTGCTCGTCGCCGACCTGGTCACCCTCCCGTTCGCCGCCTGGCGGCAGGCGATCCTCACCCGGTACGGGATGAGCACCAACGGCTGGGGCGGCTGGACCGCCGACCTGCTCAAGTCGTACGCCCTCAGCGCGGTCGTCGGCGCGGTCGCGCTGCTCGGCTTCTACACCGTGCTCCGGCTCGCCCCACGCTGGTGGTGGGCGTTCGGGGCGGCCGGCGCGGCCGGGCTGGTGCTGGTCCTCTCCTTCGTGCTGCCAGTCCTGGTCGAGCCGGTCTTCAACCGGTTCACCCCGATGGAACCGGGCCCGCTGCGGACGGAGGTGATGGACCTGGCCGCCCGGGACGGCGTGCCGGTCCGGGACGTGCTGGTCGCCGACGCCTCCCGCCGGACCCGCGCGGTCAACGCCTACGTCTCCGGCTACGGGCCGACCCGCCGGATCGTCGTCTACGACACCCTGCTGCGGGAGGCGACCCCGGCGGAGGTGACCAGCGTGGTCGCCCACGAGCTGTCCCACGCCAAGCACCGGGACGTGCTGGTCGGCACGGTGATCGGCGCGCTCGGCGCCGCGCTGGCCGTGGTCGCCCTCTACCTCGTCGGCTCGTGGGGCGCGTTGCTGCGCCTGGCCGGGGTCGACTCGATCCGTGACCCCCGCGCGTTCCCGCTGCTGCTCGCCCTGGTCACCGTGGTCGGGGTGGTGAGCACACCGGCCCAGGCGTTCCTGTCCCGGCGGGTCGAGGTCCGGGCCGACGCGCACGCGCTGGCCCTCACCGGCGACCCGGTGACCTTCGAGGCGATGCAGCGCCGGCTCTCCGGGGCGAACCTCGCCGACCCCGACCCGCCCCGCTGGGAGTACCTCTACTCGGCGTCGCACCCGTCCACCGTGGAGCGGATGGCCGCCGCCCGCGCACACGCCAGGAAGGCCAGATGAGCCGTACGCTGCTGATCACGAACGACTTCCCGCCCCGGCCCGGTGGCATCCAGTCCTTCGTGCACAACCTGGCGCTGCACCAGCCGACCGGCTCGGTGGTGGTCTACGCGTCGACCTGGCGGGACGCCGACAAGTTCGACGCCGACCAGCCGTTCGAGGTGGTCCGGGAGAACACCCGCGTGCTGCTGCCCACCCCGCTGGTCGCCCGCCGGGCCGCCGCGCTGGCCCGGCGGTTCGACTGCGACACGGTCTGGTTCGGGGCGGCCGCGCCGCTCGGGCTGCTCGCCCCGGGGCTGCGTCGCCGGGCCGGGATCCGCCGGGTGGTGGCCCTGACCCACGGGCACGAGGTCGGCTGGGCCGCGCTACCCGTCGCCCGGACCGCCCTGCGGCGCATCGGTCGCGGCGCGGACGTGGTCACCTACCTCGGCGACTACACCCGGGTACGGCTCGAACGGGTCCTGCACGGGCTCACCGACCTGCGCCGACTGGCGCCCGGCGTGGACGTCGACGCCTACCACCCCGATGTCGACGGGGAGGCGGTCCGGACCCGCCTGGGCCTCACCGACCGGCCGGTGGTGGTCTGCGTCTCCCGGCTGGTGCCGCGCAAGGGGCAGGACACGCTGATCCGGGCCCTGCCGGAGATCCGTCGCCGGGTGCCGGACGCCGCGCTGCTGGTGGTCGGGGGCGGACCCTACCGGGGCACCCTGGAGAAGCTCGCCCGGCAGACCGGGGTCGAGCGGGACGTGGTCTTCACCGGCACCGTCCCGGCCGCCGAACTGCCGGCCCACTACGCCGCCGGCGACGTGTACGCGATGCCCTGCCGGACCCGCAACCGGGGGCTGGACGTGGAGGGACTCGGCATCGTCTACCTGGAGGCGTCCGCCGTCGGCCTGCCCGTGGTGGCCGGGGACTCCGGGGGCGCGCCGGACGCGGTCCGCGAGGGCGAGACCGGGTACGTGGTGCGCGGGCGGGACGTGGCGCAGCTCGCCGACCGGGTGGCGACCCTGCTCGCCGACCGGGATCTGGCCCGTCAGTTCGGCGCGGCGGGACGGGCCTGGGTGGAGCGGGAGTGGCGCTGGCAGACCCAGGCGCGGCGGCTGACCGACCTGCTCGCCGGCTGACCGCCCCCGGTCGGGTTCGTTCCGTTCCGCGCCGCGTGACGGGCAGGTGCGTCAGTGGGGTGCGGTGCTGACGGTGGGCGTGGCCGTCCGCTCGTGGCACAGCCGGTCCAGGAGCTGCCCGGCCGGCCCCGGGCGGCCGAAGTGCCAGCCCTGGGCCGCGTCGCACCCGATCGCCCGCAGCCGTTCGGCCTGAGCGGCCGTCTCCACCCCCTCGGCGGTGACGGTGAGGTCCAGCGCGTGCGCCAGCGAGACCAGGGAGGCGAGGATCCGCTCGTCGGTACGGCTCGCCGGGTCGGTCGGGCAACCCCGCAGCCCGGCGACGAAGTTCCCGGCGATCTTCAGCTCGGTCACCGGCAGGTCGCGCAGGTACGCCAGGTTCGAGTAGCCGGTGCCGAAGTCGTCGATGGCGATCCGCACACCGGCCTCGGCCAGCGTGCGCAACGCGTGGACCGGCTCCCCGGTGGTGCTCATCATGGCGCTCTCGGTGATCTCCAGTTGGAGCCGCTCCGGTGGCAGGCCGGTCCGCTCCAGCAGGTCCCGCACCTGCCGGACCAGGCCGGGGGCGTGCACCTGGCGGACGGCCAGGTTGACGCTGACGAACGGTGCCCGTGCCCGCCCGCCCGGCGGCCAGCCGCCCGCCTCCCGGGCCGCGTCGGCGAGCACCCAACCGCCGAGCGGCACGATCAGGCCGGTCTCCTCGGCCAGCCCGATGAACCGGTCCGGCCGAAGTTCGCCCAACTCGGGATGACGCCACCGGACCAGCGCCTCCGCCCCGATCACGGTGCCGTCGCAGAGCGCGGTCAGGGGCTGGTAGTCCAGGTAGAACTCACCCCGTTCGAGGGCGGCCGGAATGGCGGCGGTGAGCGCGTACCGGGCCAGCTCCTGCCGGTTGCGGTCGACGTCGAAGAGTTCCCACCGCGCCCCGCCGGCCCCCTTCGCCCAGTGCAGTGTGCTGTCGGCGGCCCGCATCAGGTCGCTCGGGGTGGTGTCGGCCACCGGACGTTCGACGATGCCGATGCTGGCCGAGACGGTCAGCTCGTGCCCGTCCACCCTGGCCGGCCGGTTGACCGCGCGCAGCGCCGCCTCGGCGACCTGGACCACGTCCTCCGTGCCGCTGGCCCGCTCGACCAGGATCACGAACTCGTCACCGCCGAGCCGGGCCACCAGGTGGTCACCGGCCGCCTCGCGCAGCCGCCGGCCCACCGAGACCAGGAGCGAGTCGCCGATCTGGTGGCCGAGCGTGTCGTTGACCACCTTGAACCGGTCCAGGTCGAGGAAACAGAGCCCGACCCGCCGGTCGTCCCGGTCCGGTCGGTCGATCGCCGCCGACAGGCGCTCGGTGAACAGCGTGCGGTTCGGCAGGCCGGTCAGCGGGTCGTGGGTGGCCTGGTGCCGGAACCGTGCCTCGCTCTCCCGGAGGGCCCGGTCGGCGTGCGCCTGGGCCACCATGGCGGCCCGACGCAGCGACTCCTGCGCGTCGAGCGTCCGGTCCCGCAGCGCCCGGGCGTAGCCGGTGGCGACGGTCGCCAGCAGCCGGGCCAACCGGTCCTCGACGTCGTCGACCAGTCCGAGGTCGGGCAGCAGGCGGAGCTGGATGATCTCGATGGTCCGGCCGAGCCCCTCGGCCGAGGCGACGTGCGCGGTCACCAGGTCGGCCCCCACCTGGTGACCGGCCCGGGGATCGAAGGGCTCGGCGCGCAACGCGGCCGCGAGCCGGTCGGTGAGCCCCTGAAGGAAGACCTCCAACTGCTCCCGCGTCATCGGTAGGTAGCTCGTGGCTGCGACCGCCCGGGCCCAGGCGCGGGCGAAGGAGCCGGGGGACGGGCCGGACCCCGGCTCCGGGGTCGGCTCACCCACCGAGCCGCCCCACCCCGCCCAGGAAGCCCGACCGGGTGGCGTCGTCGGCGTGCTCCGGGAACTCCGGCCGCCACTGCGGCACCCACACCAGACCCGGCTCGACCAGCTCGAAGCCGTCGAAGAATCCGGTCAGCTCGGCGCGGTCGCGTGGGGCGATCGGGGTGTCGGTGTCCCGATAGACCTGCTCCGCGTCGGCCCGGACGTCGCCGTACTGGCCGATGTCGCTGATATGGGAGAGCACCAGCCAGCTACCCGGGGCGAGGGCGTCCCGGAAGGTGCGCAGGATCTCGCCCGGTCGGTCGTCGTCGGCGACGAAGTGCAGCACCGCCACGGCCATCAGGGCGACCGGCTCGGCGAGGTCGAGCAGAGCGCGCAGGTCGGGGTGGGCCAGGATCCGCTCCGGCCGGCGCAGGTCCTCCTGGAGGATGGTGGCCCGGTCGTGCCGGCTGAGGATCTCCCGGCTGTGGGCGACCGCCACCGGGTCGACGTCGACGTAGACCACCCGGGAGTCCGGTACGACCCGCTGGGCGATCTCGTGCACGTTGCCGACGGTCGGGATGCCCGAGCCGAGGTCGAGGAACTGCCGCACCCCGACCCCGGCGAGGAAGTGCACGGCCCGACGCAGGAACGCCCGGTTGGCCTGGGCCATCAACGGGGCCTCCGGGATGGCGGCCATCATCGCCCTGGCGGCGGCCCGGTCGGCGGCGAAGTTGTGCGACCCGCCGAGGAAGTAGTCGTACATCCGGGCCACACTGGGACGCTCGACGTCGATGGTGTCGGCTGCCCAGTCCGGCCGCATCGCCCATCCCTTCGTACCGACAACGATCGCCCCCGTGGGCCACGCGGGTATTCTGCCCGTTCGTCGCCCGAGTGACCAGACTGCGGCAAATAGGATTCACGTCCCCTACCGGTCAACGGCGTCGTACGGCCCGGCGGGCGCTGCCGAGGCCGACCACCAGGCCGGTGCCGGCGTGGAACGCGACCGACCGGAAAGCGATCGGGAGGTCCACCCCGCCAGGCCGGAGCCGGCGGTGTGGACCTCCCGATCGAGGTGCGGCCTTAGAACTTCGGGGCGTCCGGGGCCTCCAGCAGACCCAGTCGCAGGGCGGTCATCAGCGCCTGGGCGCGGTTGGCGGCGCCGAGCTTCTCGTAGAGCTTCGAGATGTGCGTCTTCGCGGTGGACTCGCTGACGAAGAGCTGCTTGGCGATGCCCGCGACGCTCATCCCGTCGGCCAGCAGCCGCAGCACCTGACCCTCCCGGGGCGAGAGCTGCGGGCCGGACGGGGCGAGCCGACGCTTCATCGCCTCGGCGAGGTCGGCGGCGGTGAAGGCGCTGGGGGAGGATGCGGCGTGCCGGGCGGCGGCCACCACCTCGTCGGCCGGCGCGGTCTTCGGCACGAACGCGCTCGCTCCGGCCTCCAGGGCGCCGAAGAGCTGGTCGTCACCGGCGTACATGGTGAGCACCACGATGCCCATCGACGCGCTGGACTTGCGCAGCGCCCGGGTGGCCTCCAGGCCGCTCCCGTCGGGCAGGCGCAGGTCCATGATCACCACGTCGGGCTGGAGCGCGCCGGCCTGCCGTACCCCTTCGGCCGCGGTGGCGGCCTCGCCGACCACCTCGAACTGCCGGTCCCGCTCGAAGGCGTGACGCAGGCCCTTACGAATCAGGTCATGATCGTCCACAAGGAGGACCTTGGTACGGGTGGCCGGTATCGGACTGGTGGTCATCCTCGGGTTACTTCCCTTCTCCTGCGGTCGCGCTACCGCGCACGTTATCGCGTCGAGGCGAGGTGCCGAGAACCACCGCCACCGTCGTTCCACTTGGTTGCCGGGGACGAATCTCCAACCGGCCCCGGATACGTTCCGCCCTCTCCGCCATGATCGCAAGACCGTACCGGCCGTCTGGACGCTGGTCGGCAATTCCCTGACCGTCATCCGACACTTCGATCTGCGCGTATGGCGGGTCCACCGCGCAGGTGACCCAGAGGTTGGACGCCCCGGCGTGCTTGCGGGCGTTGGTCACCGCCTCCTGGGCGATGCGCAGCAGTTCGGCCTCGGTGGCGGCGGGCAGCCGGGCGGTCGACTCGTCCAGCGACAGGTGCACCCGCAGCCCGCCGGAGGCGCCGACGGTGCGGGCGTACTCGGCGATCGCGGCGGCCAGCCCACCGTGCCGGTCCACCTCGCTGCGGAGCTCGAACAGGCTCAGCCGCAGCTCGGTGATCACCCGGGTCACCTCCTGGCGCAGCGTACGCAGGCTGTCGGCGGTCTCCTCGGCGTCGTCGTGCACGGTAGCCAGGGCGTTGTCGATGCCGTAGCCGACCATCACCAGCTCCTGCGCGACCCCGTCGTGGATCTCCCGGGCCAGCCGCTGCCGTTCCTCGTTGGTGGCCAGCGACCGCACCTCGTCGAAGAGGAGCGCCGCCTCCAGCCGCAGCGCCGCCGGGCGGGTCAGCGCGGTCACCTTCTCCACCACCGGAGCCGGGTACGCCTGCGCCACGTCCGCCTCCAACGCCACCAGACCGACCGTCCGGACCCCGGCGACCAGCGGCACGATCAGCGCAGAGACGTCGCCGCCCCGGTGCGAGCGGGCCTGCGACCGGTTGGCGGTCTGCGGCTGCTGGCTGGCCCACGCGTCGGCGATGGCCGAGTCCGCGTCGAGCGTGGTCTCCCAGTCCACCCGGTCCACGCCGACCTGGGCGAGCACCACCAGCCGACCGCCGCCACTGGCGGAGAGCACCGCCGCCCGGTCCGCCCGGGTCACCGTCCGCAGCTCCTCCAGCAGATGCTCGGAGATGCCGCCCGGGTCCAGGGTGGCGCCGGGGAGCTGCCGGGCGACGCTGCGCAGCTGGGTCAGCAGCCGGGTCGCCTCGGCGTACGGCTGGGGCTGGGGTTTGGCCTCGGTCCGTACCGCCATCACCCGGTGCAGGGTGCTGGCCGCGTAGAGCCCGAGCCCGGCCAGGAGCAGCCACTGGGCGCAGACCGCGAGGTATCCGAGCTGGCCGAGCTGCCGCTGGCCGTCGACCTCGGTCAGCGCCCCGCTGAGCAGCAGGGTGACCGCGGTGACCGCGAGCAGCGCCGTGCCCTCGCGGAACCGGCGACGCAACGCGGTCACGGTGACCGGGACGGCCAGGTAGGGCAGGACCGCCGAGGCGCCGAGCCCGCCGATCGGGCCACCGATGGCGGCCACGGCGGCGACCTGACTGGCGGCCAGACCCAGCACCACCACCTCGGCGGCCCGGCTGAACGGGCCGAGGAGCCGGTCGCGCGGGGCGAGCAGTGCCGGCACGCCGGCCAGGGCCAGCAGGGCGATCCACCAGAGCTGGTCGACCTCCCGGGTGGCGATCAGAGTGAGGACGGCGACCAGCGCGAGCATGACCACGCGGGCGGTGGCCGCCAGCGGGTGCGGCTGGGGCCGGGCGGGTGTGGAGGAGGACACGTGACGGATCGTAGTCAGCGCGCGTAGATGTCGGCGATCTCGGCCGCGTAGGTCTCGTGCACGACGTTCCGTTTCACCTTCAGTGAGGGGGTCAGCTCACCGGTGGCCTCGGTGAAGTCGCGCGGCAGGATCCGGAACACCTTGATCGCCTCGGCCTTCGACACGGTCAGGTTGGCCGCGTCGACCGCGCGCTGGACCTCGGCGCGCAGCGCCTCGTGCTCCCGCAGTTCGTCGAGGGTGGCGGTGGCCGGCAGGCCGGCCGAGTCCCGCCACTTCGGCAGCGCCTCCTCGTCGACGGTGACCAGTGCGGCGATGAACGGCTGCCGGTCGCCGACCACCACACACTGGCTGACCAGCGGGTGCGCGCGTACCTGGTCCTCCAGTACGGCCGGGGCGACGTTCTTGCCGCCGGCGGTCACGATGATCTCCTTCTTGCGGCCGGTGACGCTGAGGTACCCGTCGGCGTCGAGCTGGCCCAGGTCGCCGGTGCGGAACCAGCCGTCGGCGGTGAGCACCTCGGCGGTCGCCTCCGGGTTGTTCCAGTAGCCCTGGAACACCAGCTCACCGGCGACGAGGATCTCGTGGTCGTCGGCGATCCGGACGGTGACGCCGGGCAACGGCCGCCCGACCGAGCCGATCCGGGTGGCGTCGGGCAGGTTGGCCGAGGCGGCCGGGGAGGTCTCGGTGAGGCCGTAGCCCTCCAGGATGGTGATCCCGATGCCCCGGAAGAAGTGCCCCAGCCGGGCGCCGAGCGGGGCGCCGCCGGAGATGGCGTCCTTGCATCGACCGCCGAGCGCGGCGCGCAGCTTCCGGTAGACCAGCCGGTCGAAGAGCGCGTGCTGCAACCGCAGCCGGAGTCCGGGGCCGCCGGGACGGTCCTGTGCCTCGCTCCAGGCCACCGCGACCGCCTCGGCCCGGTCGAAGATCCGGCCCTTGCCGTCGGCCTCGGCCTTCTGCCGGGCCCCGTTGTAGACCTTCTCGAAGACCCGGGGCACCGAGAGCACGAAGGTCGGTCGGAACTCCTGCAACTCCGCGACCAGGTCGCGGGTGTCGGCGCAGTGCGCCATGGTGGCCCGGGCCTGCACCACGCCGAGCTGGACGAGCCGGGCGAAGGCGTGCGCCAGCGGCAGGAAGAGCAGCGTCGACGCGCCCGGGTGGAACAGGTTCGGCAGCGCCGGGACGGCGTTGGCGACGTCGGCGTACATGTTGCGGTGGGTGAGCGCGCAGCCCTTGGGTCGGCCGGTGGTGCCGCTGGTGTAGATGATGGTGGCGACGTCGTCGGCGCGGACCTCCTCGCGGCGCCGCTCGATCTCCTCGGGGGCGACCGGCGCGCCGAGGGTGACCAGTTCGTCCACCGCGCCGAGGTCGAGCTGCCAGACCCGGTCCAGCTCGGGCAGCCGGTCGCGGAGTCCGGCGACCAGGGTGGCGTGCGCGGCGGTCTCCACCACGCAGGCGACCGCGCCGGAGTCGGCCAGGATCCAGGCGGCCTGCTCGGCGCTGGAGGTCTCGTAGATCGGCACGGTTACCGCGCCGGCCGCCCAGATGGCGTAGTCCAGCAGCGTCCACTCGTAGCGGGTGCGGCTCATCAGCCCCACCCGGGAGCCTCGGGTGATGCCGGCGGAGACCAGGCCCCGGGCCACCGCGACCACCTCGTCGCGGAACTGCCGGCAGGTCACGTCCGACCAGGCCCGGCCCGCCCCGTCGGCCGCCGGCACCGGGCGCGCGAACTGCACCGCGTCCGGCGCGGCGACGGCGTTCGCCCAGACCGGGTCGGTGAGGTTGGCCGCGTCGCCGACGGTGACGGTCGGCGGGACGGAGAACTCGCGCACCTGCACTCCTCGTTGCTCGCAACGGTCGGGCCGGAGCCGTCGGCCAGCCGGACGGCCTTGTCGAAACCTACCCGCATCCCCTGGTCGCCACGCGGACCGGGTGCGCGGGGTGGACCGGGGCGGGACGGCGTCCGGCCGGGTAGCCTCCCCCCATGGCGGACTCCTCCACCCAGTCGATCACCATCGACGCGCCCCCGGACCGGGTGGTCGCGGTCATCTGCGACTTCGCCCGCTACCCGGAGTGGACCGAGACGGTACGCCGGGCCGAGGTGGTCGAGGAGTACGAGGACGGCTACGCCAGCCAGGTCCGGTTCACCATCGACGCCGGCGTGCTCGCCGACGAGTACGTGCTGGCCTACGAGTACGCCGAGGACCTCTCCCGAATCGAGTGGCACCTCGTGGCCCCCTCCCGGATGCAGCGCGCCCAGCGTGGCTCGTACGACGTCGTCGGCAACCCGGACGGCACCGCCACGGTGACCTACACCCTGGAGGTCGAACTCGCCGTCGGGATGCTCGGAATGTTTCGCCGTAAGGCCGAAAAAATGATCATGGACACGGCGTTGAAGCAGCTGAAGCACCGGGTAGAAGCACCCGGTGCGACCCGCTGAGCCAACCGGCCGCAGTGTCGCCACGGTAGAGGAGCCCACCATGGCAGGTACCGATCCGGGTTCGGCCCGGGAGGAGGCGGAGCGGCTGGTGGCCACCGTGCTGGCCACCGCCCGACTCGCGGCGGCCGGTGCGCCGACCGGGTCCTGGGGTTCGCTCGGCGGGATGCTCGCCGACGTCCTCGGCCACGGCGCGCCCGGTGCCGGCACCGCCCCGGGCGGGGCCACCGGCACGAACCACGGGTTCGCCACCGGCGGGGCGGAGTGCGAGGTCTGTCCGGTCTGCCGGGCGATGCGCGCCCTGCGCGACCCCAGCCCCGAGTTCGCCGAGCGCCTGGCCACCGGCGCCGGGGACCTGGCGGCCGGGATCGCCAGCCTGCTCCGGGCGTTCGCTCCCGACGCCGGGACGACGACCGCCACCACCGTCCCGGACCCGGTCAATGATGATCAGGTGTGGCGCGAGGCCACCCGTAGCAGGCATGATTCTCAGCCGGCACCCGCGCGGGACGTCTGGTCCGCCGCGACCCGTGACAAGGGCGTGGCGAGCCCGTCCGTCGCCGACCCGCCCGTCGACGCCGCCGGGCCGGACCCGGCGCGAGCTCCGGCCAGGGGTCCGGTGGTACCTGCGGCGCGGGTGCCCGACGGCGCGGACGGAGATTCGCCAGGCGACGGGGCCTGACCCACCACATCGGCGACCGCCCGGCCACCGGCCGGCGGGCGCCGGGCAGCACAGCAGAGGGGAGTGGCGGCGGTGACGCTGACCATCGGAGTCGACGTCGGTGGCACCAAGGTGGCCGGCGGTGTGGTCGACGACACCGGCCGGGTACTGGTGCAGATCCGACGGGACACCCCCGCCGAGGACGTGGGCAAGACCCGGGACGTCATCATCGAGGTGGTCACGGAACTGGCCGCCGGGCACCGGGTCGACGCGGTCGGCATCGGTGCGGCCGGCTGGATCGACGCCACCCGGTCCACCGTGCTGTTCGCCCCCAACCTGGCCTGGCGGGACGAGCCGCTGCGGGCGTACGTCAGCGCCGCGGTGGGCCTGCCAGTGATCGTGGAGAACGACGGGAACGTGGCCGCCTGGGCGGAGTTCCGCTACGGCGCCGCCCGGCACGCCGACGACTCGATGGTCATGTTCACCATCGGCACCGGCGTCGGCGGTGGCATCGTGCTCGGCGGCGAGCTGATCCGGGGCGCCCACGGCATCGCCGCCGAACTGGGACACATGCTCACCGTCCCGGACGGCCACCCGTGCGGCTGCGGCCGGCTCGGCTGCATCGAGCAGTACGCCAGCGGCAACGCGCTGGTCCGCTTCGCCCGGGCCGGTGCCCGGCAGGAGCCGCAGCGGGCCACCGCGCTGCTCGAACTAGCCGGCGGGGACGCCGGATCGATCACCGGACCGATGGTCACCGCCGCCGCGCAGGGCGGCGACCCGGTCTCCTCCGAGGCGTTCGCCCAGGTCGGGCGTTGGCTGGGCACCAGCCTCGCCGACATGGCCCAGATCCTCGACCCGCAGGTGCTGGTCGTCGGCGGTGGCGTCATCGCCGCCGGTGACCTGCTGCTCGGCCCGACCCGCCGGTCGTTCGCCAACGCGCTCGCCCAGCGCGAGCGGCTCCCGGTGGCCGAGATCCGCCCCGCCGAACTCGGCAACACCGCCGGCGTCATCGGCGCCGCCGACCTCGCCCGGCGGATCTGATGGTGAAGCGCGAGGAGCGCAGCGCAGCGGAGCCCCGCAGTCGCGAACGAAAGGTGGCGTACTGATGGGGGGCGTGCCGCTGCGGGTGGTGTCGTACAACATCCACACCCAGCGGGACGACACGGCCGCGCTGGCGGAGGTGGTCCGGGCCGCCCAGCCGGACGTGGTCATCGTGCAGGAGGGGCCGCGCCGGTTCCGCTGGCGACGCAAGTGCGCCGCCCTGGCCGAGTCGTTCGGCCTGGTGGTGGCCGCCGGTGGCCTGCCCGCGTTGGGCAACCTGCTGCTGACCAGCATGCGGGTGCGGGTGCACGCCACCTCCTGCCAGCGGTTCCCGCTCACCCCCGGCCGGCACCTGCGCGGCGCGGCGTTCGCCGAGTGCTCGGTCCGGGGCTCCACCCGGTTCGTGGTGGCCGGCACCCACCTGTCGACCGACCCGGCG
Source organism: Micromonospora pallida (assembly GCF_900090325.1). NCBI lineage: Bacteria > Bacillati > Actinomycetota > Actinomycetes > Micromonosporales > Micromonosporaceae > Micromonospora > Micromonospora pallida. The sequence goes on from NZ_FMHW01000002.1 coordinate 307,840, forward strand.
GAGCGTCCCGCCCAGGCGGTCCTGTTCCGGGAGGAGGTCGAGGCGGCGCGGTGGCCGGTGCTGGTCGGTGCGGACCTCAACGAGGGGCCGGGCGGGGCGGCGTGGCGGACGATCGCCGACGGCCTCGTCGACACGGCCGTGGCCGCCGACCGGGCCGACAGGCTCACCTACTCCTGCGCGAATCCGAGCCGCCGGATCGACGCGCTCTTCGTCGATCCCCGGGTCACCGTGGTCGACTACGACGTGGTCGACACCCCGAACACCCGCCGGGCCAGTGACCACTTCCCCGTCCTGGTGGACCTGCTGTTGCCGGCGGCCGATTGATCGCGTTACCGGACAGGGCTGGACAAACACTCTCCGGAGTGGAGAGGATTCGGCGTCGACCCGGCACGCGTACGCGTACCCAAGGAGAGATAACCCGGTGTCCACCCCCACCGACCACGGCGGTCCAGACGAACCGTCGGCCACGCTCGCCCTCACCCCCGACGGCCGTCCGGTCTACGACCGCGGTGACACGGTCTGCGTGATCGGCGCCGGGGCCAGCGGGCTGACCGCGGTGAAGAACCTGAAGGAGCACGGCTTCGGTGTCGACTGCTACGAGCGGGAGACCGGCATCGGCGGCGCGTGGAACTGGCGGCACGATCGCAGTCCGGTCTACGCGAGCACCCACCTGATCTCGTCGCGGCCGTTCACCCAGTTCCCCGACTTCCCGATGCCCGACTCGTGGCCGGACTACCCGCACCACAGCCAGCTGCTGGCGTACCTCGAGCGGTACGTCGACCACTTCGACCTGCGTCAGCACGTCTGGTTCGGCACCGAGGTGGTCCGGATCGAGCCGGTCGCCGGGGACCGCTGGGACGTCACCACCCGCAGCACCGGCGGGTACGGCCCGGAACGCACCTCCCGGTACTCCGCCGTGGTCGTCGCGAACGGCCACAACTGGTCGCCGAAGCTGCCCGAGTACGAGGGACTGGCTGAGTTCCGGGGCGAGACGATGCACGCCTCGGCCTACAAGGACCCGGCCCAGTTGCGCGGCAAGCGGGTGCTGGTGGTGGGCGCCGGCAACACCGGCTGCGACGTCGCCGTGGAGGCCGCCCAGCAGGCCGCCACCTGCTGGCACTCCACCCGGCGCGGCTACTGGTACGCGCCGAAGTACGTCCTCGGTCGACCCGCCGACCAGGTCAACGACCTGATGCTGATGCTCCGGGTGCCCCGGCGCGTACGGCAGTGGCTCTACCACCGGACGCTGCGGCTGACCGTCGGCGACCTGACCCGCTTCGGGCTGCCCAAGCCCGACCACCGGGTGTACGAGACCCACCCGATCGCCAACAGCCAGCTCGTCTACTACGTCGGCCACGGCCGGATCACGCCCGTGCCGGACGTGCGGCGCTTCCACCCGTACGCCGTCGAGCTGACCGACGGTCGGGAGATCGACCCGGACCTGGTCGTCTTCGCCACCGGCTACCTGACCCGCTTCGAGTTCCTCGACCCGAAGCTCCTCGGCGACGACGACGGCGTCGGGCGTCCCACGCTCCACCTGAACGCCTTCCCCGGGGCTATCCGACGCTCGCCGTGGTGGGCCTGCTCCAGCCGGACTCGGGGCTCTTCCCGCTCGCGCACTGGCAGGCGGTGCTCGTCGCCCGGCTGCTGCGGCTGCGTCAGTACCGCCCCGAGCGGGCGGAGGCGTTCGCCGCGAAGGTCGCCGCCGGAGCCGGGAAGCGCTACTCGGGTCGGGTCCAGGAGAGCAGTCGGCACTGGTTCGAGGTCGGTCACGTCGACTACCTGCGCGCCGTCCAGCGCGCCCTCAACGAGTTGGAGACGGTCAAGCGGTGAGCGCGAGGAGTGCAGCGGAGCGGAGCCCCGCAGTCGCGAACGGAAGGGGGCTCAAGTGAGTGGGCTGCGGATCGTCCGGGGGCGGGAGTGGGCCCGTCCGGTGCCTCCGGCCCGCCGTGAGGTGCTCAGCACACTGCCAGACCTGGAGCAGGGACGGCCGCCGCTGCTCTTCGTCCCTGGCTTCGGCCACGGCGCGTGGGCCTTCGCCGAACACTGGCTGGAACACGCCGCGTCCCGGGGCTTCCCCGCCCACGCGATGAGCCTGCGCGGGCACGGCGGCAGCGAACCGGCGCCGGAGGCGTCGCTGCGCGCGTACGCCCACGACGTGGTGCAGGTGGTGGCGGAGCTGCCGCGCCAGGCGGTGCTGGTGGGGCACGGCGCGGGGGCCCTGGTGGTGGCGCACGCGCTGGCCCGCTACCCGGCGCGGGCGGGGGTGCTCGCCGCCCCGGTGTTCGGCGGGTGGGGCATGCTCGGCGCGGCGTTGCGCCGCAACCCGCTGGGTACGCTCCCCGCGCTCTGGGGCGGGCGGCTGCGGCTCAACCGGCGGCAGTTGTTCAGCCCGGAACTGCCCGACACCGTTGCCCGGGCCCACCTGACCCGGCTGGGCCGGGCGGGCCGGCGTGCGCAGTGGCGGCTGCTGTTCCCCGGTGGGCTCGAGCCGGCGGTGGGGAACCCGCCGGTGCTGGTGCTCGGCAGCCCGGACGACCGGGTCGTCCCGACGGCGGCGTTGACCCGCACCGCCCGACGGTACGGGGTGGCTCCGCTGCTCTTCCCCGGCATGGGACACGACCTGATGCTCGACGCGCGGTGGCGGGAGCCGATCGACGCGGTCCTCGACTGGCTGGTCAAGGAGCCGGCACCCACCGTCGTGCCGGTGTGAGGTAGCCGCCCATCCCGCCACTGACGGGGTGGGCGGCCCGCCGCCGGCTCAGTCGGTGATCATCTCGTGCAGCAGTGAGCCGCTTTCGTCCAGCGCGGTGAGGTAGGAGCCGGCCCAGGAGCGGATGTCGTACCGGTGCAGGTGTTCGCGCATCGCCCGCATCCGGCTCGCCGCGTCCGCCGGGTCGGCGTGCAACGCCGCGAGCAGTCCCTGCTTGAGCCCCTCCAGGTCGTGCGGGTTCACCAGGTACGCCTCGGACAGTTCCGCCGCCGCGCCGGCGAACTCGCTGAGCAGCAGCGCGCCGGAGTCGTCCACCCGGGCGGCGACGTACTCCTTGGCGACCAGGTTCATCCCGTCCCGTAGCGGGGTCACCGCCATCACGTCGGCCATCCGGTAGAGGGCGGCCAGTTCGGCCCGGTCGAAGGGCTGGGTGAGGTAGTGGATCGCCGGCTCGCCGACCCGGCCGAACTCGCCGTTGATCCGTCCGACCTCGCGTTCGACCCGGTCCCGAAGGATCTGGTACTGCCCGACCCGTTCCCGGCTGGGCACGGCCACCTGCACCAGGACGGTGTCCCGGACCTTGACGTGGCCGCTGGCGATCAACTCGCTGTACGCCTTCAGCCGGTGCTCGATGCCCTTGGTGTAGTCCATCCGGTCGACGCTGAGGATCACGTGGTCCGGGTCGCCCAGATCGCGGCGGAGCTGGTCGGCCCGGGCCACCACGTCCGGCCGGGCGGCCAACGCGGCCATCTCGGCGGTGTCGATGGAGACCGGGAAGGCACCCACCCGCACGGTACGGCCGTCCACCTCGACCTGCCGGTCGGTGGCGGGCACGCCGATGACCTTCGCGACCAGTTGCGCGAAGTTGTGCGCGGCATGGGCGCGCTGGAATCCGACCAGGTCCGCGCCGAGGATCCCGCGCAGCAGTTCGGCCCGGCGGGGGAGCTGCATGAACAACTCCGGCGGCGGGAACGGCACGTGCAGGAAGAAGCCGATCCGCAGGTCGGGACGGAGTTCGCGGAGCAGGGCGGGCACCAGTTGCAGGTGGTAGTCCTGCACCCAGACCACCCCACCCGGCTCGGACACCTCGGCGGCTGCCTCGGCGAACCGCCGGTTGACCCGCTGGTACGCCTCCCACCAGCGCCGGTGGTGCTCGGGCTGCTCGACCGCATCGTGGTAGAGGGGCCAGAGGGTCGCGTTCGCGAAGCCCTCGTAGTGGTCCCGGAAGTCCTCCGGGGTGAGCGGGACGGTGTGCAGCCGGACGCCGTCCACGTCCGGCAGCGCGGGCGCCGGACCGGTGCCGCCGGCCCAACCGACCCAGGTCGCGGGGGAGTACCGCAGCAGGGGGTGCATGGCGCTCAGCAGGCCACCGGGGCTGCGGCGCCACTCGCAGGCGCCGTCGGGCGCCACGCTGTCGTCGACGGGAAGGCGGTTGGCCACCACCACGAGGGGACGCTGTCGCATCTCGGTCACTCCGATCTGCCGAGGGGCGACCGCCCGGGCGGGGAGGATCCGGGCAGTCAGCGAGGGAAGTGACGGTACGCCGTAATTTCTACTGACGGTAAGTTACACCACTGTTACTTCCCGCCTCCGGAGTGTGCGGCGCGGAATCGTGCCCGAACGGGGCCGGTCAGACGACCGCGCCGTCGTCCGGGTCGTGGTCCTCCGGGTCGCCGGGGCGCAGCCGCCAGATCAGCGTGACGAAGCCGCCGAGGATGCCGGTGAAGCCGAGCAGGGTCACCACCGCGCGGTCCGCCGGCAGGAGCGACGGGAAGAGGAAGAGCACGAAACCGACCACGATCGCCAGCACGCCGGCCACGGCGTACTTCGAGACCGGAGGCAGCGGCGGCGGCGGGGGCGGGGTGTAACCCTCGTCGTCCGGGTCGTCGGGCAGGTCCGCCCCGAAGGTGTCCAGGCCGTCCAGCAGGGACGGCTCGTCGTGCCGTCGGCTGAGGGAGACGCCGGAGACGTCGGTGGCGGACTGGAGCGGACGCACCCCGGTCACGGTGGGCCCGGAGCCCTCCTCGGTGCGGCCGAGCGCGCCACCGGTCGTCTCGGGGGTGTCGTCCAACTCCTCGGCGGCCGGCCAGGGGGTGGGACCGGGGGTCGGTGCGCGGTGGAAGCCGGCCACGATCCGCGCCCACTCGGCCTCGACGTCGGGCTCGCCGGGACGGGTCTGCCCACTGATGCCCTCGTCGCTGAGCTGGCTGAGGTAGTCCCGGGCGGTGGTCAGGTGGGAGCGGTCGACGTAGAGCCGGTCGATCGGCCGGGGCGGCACGGTGGTCGTCCGGGTCACCGGGTTCAGGTCGGCGGAGGGCTGTAGGTACGCGGCGATGCCACCGGCGGCGAGCACGTCGAGCAGGTGCTCACCGACACGTGGATCCACGTCGCCGGCGACGGCGTACTCGCTCGCGTCGAGCCCGTTGTCCCGCCGTCCCCGGCGTGCCCCTCCCGCTGACACCGGCGTCCTCCTCCTCGCACCTGGCGGTGCAGGTCCTCCGGCGCCCCCGCCCGCACGCCGTGTCCTGAATCGTGACACGTCCGCCCCCGGTTCCGGGAGTGCGTTGTGGCGCGTTGCCGAAAGTCAACGACGCCACCGCAGGTCGAAGCCGTGGATTTTTGTCTGTTTGTGCGGGAGGTGCGAGCATGTCGCGCGCGGGGAAGGCAGGGCGGGGGAGGGCTGCCATCCGGTCCGCGGCGGACGGGCCGCCCGGTGTGCACCAGCCGTACCGGTGGGTTTCCGGGGCGCGCGTTGTGAGGCATGGCTTCCGGTTCGTAGGCTCAGGGCCGACAGTTCGTGGGCCCTCGGCCGACGCTCGGCGTTCGCCCCGGACGCTCCGGCGGTGCCGTCGCGGACCCCTGCGGGAAGGACACCGGTGCTGTACTGGCTGATGAAGTACGTCATCCTCGGTCCCTGGCTGAGGCTGATCTTCCGACCTCACGTCGAGGGCTTCGCGCACCTGCCCGCCACCGGGCCGGTGATCCTGGCCAGCAACCACCTCTCCTTCTCGGACTCGATCTTCCTCCCGCTGATCGTGCCCCGGCGGGTCACCTTCGTCGCCAAGGCCGAGTACTTCACCGGCAAGGGGATCAAGGGGCGGCTGACCCGGATGTTCTTCACCGGCACCGGCACCCTGCCGATCGACCGGTCCGGCGGCCGGGCCGCCCAGGCGGCCCTGGACGCACAGCTCGCGATACTCCGGTCCGGCGGCATCGCCGGCATCTACCCGGAGGGCACCCGATCCCCGGACGGCCGGCTCTACCGGGGCAAGACCGGCGTGGCCCGGCTGGCCCTGGAGAGCGGCGCCCCGGTGATGCCGGTGGTCATGGTCAACCTCGACGAGATCCAGCCGCCGGGCAAGCTCATCCCCAAGGTCGCCCAGGTGAAGATCCGCTTCGGCGCCCCGCTGGACTTCTCCCGGTACGCCGGTCTGGCCGGTGACCGCTTCGTCGAGCGCGCGATCACCGACGAGATCATGTACGAGCTGATGGAACTCTCCGGCCGCGAGTACGTCGACATCTACGCCCAGAAGCTCAAGAACCAACCCCCCACCCCCGCCCTGGTGCGTTGACCAGGAGGTTCGCGTCAGTCGGGAGCGCGCACGACGACGCGAACCTCCTGACCAGCCACGCGTAGCGGCCGCGCGTACCGGCCGCGTGCGGCGGCTGCGTGCGGGCGACCGCGCGTGGCGGCCGTGCATGGTGATCGCCTGGAGCAGGGGTCAGGAGGCGAGGGTGGGGGAGGCGGGGTAGGTGGACAGGGCCGGGTCGCCGAGGCGGAGCAGACCGGGGACGCGGTTGCGCAGGGCGAAGGCGCGTACCTCGCCCAGCACGGTCGCCGCGCCCGCCGGATCACCTGCCCGCTCCAGCTCCTTCGCCGAGAGCGCGAGCGCGAGCATCCGGTCGGTCGCCGACGGGATCCGCCCGTACAGCTCGGCGGCGGCGCCGTAGAGCTGACCGGCCCGGCCGTGGTCGCCGTCGCTGGCGGCCAGCGCCGCGGTGACGGTCTGCCGCGCGGCGTCGGTCCACGGGGTATGGTGCGGCGCCCGGTCCAGCATCCCGCGCACCCGCACGGCCGTGTCCCGTCCGCAGAGCACCGACGCGTACGCCGCCGATGCGATCCACTCGCCGCTGAGCAGCGCTGGCACCGCCGACCACGAGTCGTCCAGTTCGGTCAGCAGTTCCCCGGCCTCGCCGGTGCGCCCCTGCAACGCCCGGCAGAGCGCGCTGATGCCCAGCGTCGTCCAGTGCAGCCGCCGGAAGCCGCTGCGGCGGGCGGTGTCCAACGCGTCGCTGACGTCGTCGACCGGCCGGGGCGTCTCCGGACCCACCGCGGTCAGCACCGGCCCCGCTCCCGGCGGACGGCCGCTTCGGTCGCCGGGCAGTGGCCCCGACGCGGTCGGACGGCCGCCCTGCTCGCCCGGCACCGGCTCGTCGCGCAGGATCCGCAGGTACGCACGGAGCCCCCGGACCTGCATGTCCCACCGGCCGGTCGGGGTGTCCACGAAGGCGTCCGCGGCGGCCAGCAGCGCCCCGAACTCGCCCTCGAAGTACGCCCGCATCACCTCGCGGGAGTACCCCGTGGTCAGCCCGGGCGACCCGGACAGCTCCGCCGCCTCGTTTTGCAGCTTGTTGGAGCGGATCCAGTCGCCCTCCTCGCAGACCACGTAAGCGAGGTTCTGCATCGCCCGGGGCAGGGCGAGCAACTGCTGTTCCCGCGCGGTCTCGAAGGCCGCGTGCAACTCGTCCACCCCGGTCCGGTCACCGGCCTGGTAGCGCGCCGTGGCGGCGGTGATCTGCGCGCCCACCCGGGCCTCCACCAGCCCGAGCCGGTCGGCGATGCTGGCGGCGGTGCTGGCCGCCGCCACCGCCTCGGCGCTCTCGTTGTTGAGCATGTGCAGCCGCCCCAGCTCGGCGTAGGCGTCGGCCTTCTGCTCGCTGTCGGGCAGCTCCTCGAAGAGCTGCACCGCCCGGGCCAGCCGGACCAGGGCGGTGTCCCGGTCGGCCCGGATCCACGCCGAGCGGCCGAGCAGCGTCCACGCCCGGGCGGCACAACCGACGTCCCCGTACGTGAAGAGCCGTTCGGCCAGGTCGGTCAGGGTCTCGGTGCCGCCGGCGTCGAGGAACGCCGCGCCGTCCCGGAAGAACGAGATCTCCGCGCCGAGCAGCTCCAACCGGAGCCGGTCCACCGGGTCGGCGTCGTCGGCCAGACCGAGCGCGCGGGTCGTGTGGTGCGCCGCCGCGTCCAGGGCGTGCAGGGTGTACGCCCGCCGCGCCGCCCGGTGCAGCGCCTCGCGCGCGGTCGTGGCGTACCGGCGGGTGTCCAGTCCGAGGGTACGGGCGATCTCGTGCGCCGCCCAGCGGTGGTTGGCCAGCACCTCGGCCAGGTCGGTGTCCCGGCCCCGGGCGAGCGCGTCGATCCAGTCGGCGGTCCGTTCGTGCCGGGCGACCCGCTCGGTGCGGGGTAGCCGCTGGTAGCAGACGTCCCGGACCAGTACGTGCCGGAACTGGTACTCGGCCTGCCCGGCCATGGTGGACGCGGGCAGCTCGACGACGAAGTCCCGCTGCCCCAGTCGACGCAGGGCCCGCTCCACCATCTCGACCGGCTGCCCGAGCGCGGCGGCGACCGCACCCGGCCAGAACTGCGGGCCGACCACCGAGGCAGCCAGAAGCACGGCTCGGTCGGCCGCGTCGAGCAGGTCGACCCGGTTGGCGATCACCGCGTGCACGTTGTCCGGGATCGGCAGCCCGTCCTGCTTCTTCAGCAGCCAGCCCCGGCCCGACTGACGCAGGAAACCCTGCTCGATCAGCATCCGCACGTACTCGTGAGCGTAGAGCGGGTTGCCGTCGGCGACCTCGACCAGCGGGTTGATCAGGTCGGGGGAGAAGGCCGACTGGCCGAACAGGTGCGCGTACAGCGAGGTGATGCCGCTCGGCCGCAGCGGCGGCAGCGTGATGGTCAGCGAGCCGGAGATGGTGCCCGCCCAGGTCGGGTCCCGGTTGATCAGCTCGGGCCGGGCGGTGCAGAGCACCAGCAGCGGCACGTCCCGCGCGGACGCCCCGAGCAGCTCGACCAGGCGCAGCATCTTGTCGTCGGCCCAGTGCAGGTCCTCGAAGACCAGCACGGTGGGCCGGCGAGCGGCCAACGCCAGCAGGAACCGCCGCCAGGCGGACTGCGTCTCCTCGGCCGGCAGCGTCGGGCCGGGCAGGCCGACCAGCGGGCGTAGCGCGTCGACCAGCCGGTCCGCCTCGCCCGGGCCGACGAGGTCGGCCACGGCGGCGCGGAGCCGGGGCGCGGCGGCGGTGGCCGGATCGGTGTCGAGGATGCCGGCCTCGGACTTGACGATGTCGGCCAGCGCGGCGAAGGTGACGTTCTCGCCGAACGGCGGGCACCGCCCGGTCCGCCAGGTCAGCGACGCGTCCGTGTCGGCCCCGGTGTGCCGGTACAGTTCCCGCACCAGCCGGCTCTTGCCGATGCCGGCCCGGCCGAACACCGTCACCAGCTGTGGCATCCGCTCCCGGGTGGCCCGGTCCAGCGCGTTGACCAGCAGGCCCAGCTCGTGCTCGCGGTCGATCAGCGGGGTGCCGTCCGGCTCCCGGTCCGGCTGGCGCCGTTGGGCCGCGCCGAGCGCCAGCCACACCTCGGTCGGCGACGAGCGCCCCTTGAGGGTGACCGCCGGCTGCTGTTCGTACCGGACCGCGCCGCGGGTGAGCGCGTACGTCGCACCGCAGACCAGCACACCGCCGGGTGGTGCCACCGACTGCATGCGGGAGGCGGTGTTGACCACGTCACCGGCCACGATGGCCTGACCGCCGTGGTGCGCGGCGGCCACGTCCACCAGTGCCTCACCGGTGGCCACCCCGACCCGGAAACGCAGCCCGTCGGCGCCCACGGGAGCGAACCGGGCCAGCACCCGTTGCAGCTCGAGCCCGGCCCGGACGCAGCGCAGCGCGTCGGTCTCGGTCGCCACGGGGGCGCCGAACAGTGCCATCACCGCGTCCCCGATGTACTTCTCCACCACCCCGCCGTACTGGCCGATGACCCGGCGGGCGGCGGAGAAGAAGCCGGTCTGCAACCCCCGGACCAGTTCCGGGTCGGACTGTTCCACGTACGGGGTGAAGTCGATCAGGTCGACGAAGAGGACGCTCACCCGACGGCGGTCCTCCTGCGGAGCCGCGGTCGGGTTGGCGCCGCCGACCCGGACCACCGGGCGCGCGTCCCGCCCCGGCCGGGCCCGCCCGCAACCGGTGCAGAAAGCCGCGTCCGGGCCGAGCGGCCGGTCGCAGTGTTCGCAGGTGGGGGCCAGTTCCGCACCGCAGCCACCGCAGAAGCGGTCGTCGGGCGCAGTGGGTCGGCCGCACTGGACACAGTGGGCGGCGATGCCAACCTCCCGGGACGATCCGAGCCGAGTAGGCCGGCCGGACTGTCGAGCCGGCGCGGCGGTGACCGAAAGTGGCCGTCGACGGCCCGCGGGGGCCGTCGACCGTCAGTATCCCGGTAACAAGCTGCTGTCGGGTACCCGCCTGTTGGCTTACGGACAGTGTCTTTGTCGCGAGGAACGGCTACATTCAGTCAGCCCAGATTCGATCACACAGGGGGAGAGTTCCATGGTGTACGTCCGGCTGAACTCGGCATGGACCGACGGCGACGGCGTGAACCACGCTGCGGGGGACACCGTCGATGTGGACGCCGCGACCCTGGCCGAGCTCCAGGCCAGCGGCGTCGTCACCGAGGTTCCGAAGTCGGGCGGTGGTGACACCACCGACTGGGTCGGGCCGACCAGCACGAAGCCCTGACCGACGCGACCAACCGGTGTCCCGCGCGCCATCCGGCGCGCGGGACACCGTCGTCTTCAGCCCCGGTACGCCGACCGGCGGTCCATCCCATGCGGTCGCCCGGCTAACGGGCACCGGCGGACGGTGCCCGTCCCGGGTCAGCGGTCGGCCATGCCCGCCCGGCGGCGCAGTGCCGCCACGTCGGTCACCACGATGCGGCGCCCCTCGGTGCGCAGCCAGCCCCGGCTGGCGAACGAGCCGATCGCCTGGTTGACGCTCTGCCGGGAGCACCCGGCCATCTCCGCCAGCTGGGACTGGTTCAGCTCGATCGTGATCATCGGAGCCTGGCTCTCGCCGGCCAGCCGGACCAGCGTCTTGGCCACCCGGCCGGGCAGGTCGAGGAAGACGTGGTCGGCGTTCTGCTCGGTCAGCCGGCGGATCAGAGCGCCCAGTGAGCGCATCACCGCGTCGAGGATGCGCGGGTTGGAGTGCACCAGCTCCATGAAGGCCGGTCGGGACAGCGCCAGGGCGCTACAGTCCTCGATCGCCTCGGCGGAAAGCGAGCGGGTGGAAGCGTCGAGTAGGGACACCTCACCGAGCACGTCCGGTGGTCGGATCACCGACAGTACGGCCCGCTCCCCGGTCGGAGCGGTGCGGAACACCGCCACCGCGCCCCGACGCAACACGATGAGGGACTCGCCGGGGTCGTTCTCCACGAAGAGCAACTGCCCCTTGCGGTACGTGCGCGGCACCGCCGCCGCGATCACCCGTTGCCGGACCTCTGGCTCCAGGCCGGCGAACATCTCCACTCCCGTGAGCGCGTCGCCCGGCTCCGGCAGGCGCATTTCCACGGCCCAACCCCTCCCCGGTCAAGGACCACAACTCGCAGCCGGGTGAACCTGACAGCCCCCGGGTGGAGGTGAACTGACACCGGTTCGGCGTCCGGTAGCGGTACACATCAGATCATGACGCCCCGGTCGCTTGCTGTACACCCCTGAAAGCACTTCCGTGACAATCCTGAGCTGCGACGAATGCCATCGTGACGGGGCGGGTCCACCGTCGGGCGACGACCGCACGGGGGCGCGGTGGCGCGGGTCGCGGCACGGCCGCGACGGCCGGCGCGGGGGGCGGGACCACCCTCGCGCCGGCCCTCCGGCCGACCCGGACGGTCACCCACCCACCCGGCCACCGCTCGCACGCCGTCCCGCCGCCGGCCTCGGCCCCCGCGCCCGCCGTCCGGGCCGACGTCGCTCCTCGCCGCCCCGCTGGTCGGGCCGTCACCGGAGTACGCGAGGATGGTGGGGATGGTTTACCGCTACTTCTACGACTGTGAGTTCATCGAGGACGGCCGCACCATCGACCTCGTGTCGATCGGCGTCGTTGACGAGTACGGCCGCGAGTTCTACGCCGTCTCCACCGAGTTCGACGATTCCCGCGCGGTGCCCTGGGTGCGTCGTAACGTGCTCGACAAGCTGCCCTCGCCCGCCGACCGGGCCTGGCGCTCCCGCGAGCGCCTCCGCGAGGACCTGCTCGACTTCCTGGCCGAGCCGGTCCGTGGTCGGTCGGGCGAGCAGATCGAGCTCTGGGCGTGGTACGCCGCCTACGACCACGTGGCGCTGGCCCAGCTCTGGGGCTCGATGACCACCCTGCCCCGGGAGATCCCCCGGTTCACCAAGGAACTGCGGCAGCTCTGGGACGACCGGGGCCGTCCGTCGTTGCCGGCGGCCGAGGCGGCCCGGCACGACGCGCTGGTCGACGCCCGGCACAACCTGGCCCGGTGGCGGGCGATGACCGGCGGCTGACCCTCCCGCCGGCGGGAGCCGGGGTCACGTCCACCGGCAGGAGAATGCGGGCCGTGCGGTCGAGTCCGGCCTATGAGGTTTGGTCCGTTCCGTCCCGGGCACCGGTTTCGACGGCGAGCCGGCGCGGGGCGGGGACACCCGGCTCGGTGTGGAACCGACCCGAGGAGTGACCGCCATGAGTCGTGAGCCGACCACGGACGCCGACGCCCGGCGCCGGGTCACCGAACTCATCCGCGACGCGCGCGTCTGCATGCTCACCACGATCGGAGTCGACGGCCGGCAGGTCAGCCGTCCGATGGTGCTCCAGGTGACGGAATTCACCGGCGACCTGTGGTTCTTCGCCCGGTCGAACTCGGCCAAGGTCCGGCAGATCCGGGTCAACCCAGAGGTCAACGCGGCCTTCGGCGATCAACGCCGACACACCTGGATCTCCATCTCGGGCACCGCCCGGGAGGAGAACGACCGGGTCGACATCGAGCGGCTCTGGCACCCCGGGTTGGGGGTCTGGTTTCCGGAGGGGCCGGACACGCCCGGGCTGACCCTGATCAAGGTGCGGGCCAGTTCGGCCGAGTACTGGGATTCGCCGACCAGTGCGGTGGTCGAGCTGCTCGGGGCCGTCCGGGCGGCGGTGACCGGGCGGCCGCCCCGGACGGGCGACCACCGTGCGGTCAGTTACTGAACGGTGAACACTCCGGGGCGGCCGGTGGACTCTTCCGGGGCGCGCTGCCGGCGTGCGGGCCCGCCGACTACAGTGCGCATTGACGGCCCGCCCCGGGCCGGCAACGGCGCCGAGGTCTGATTTGACCCATATCCTGGGGCTTTGTTTGGGCTAACCGAGGCTCCAGGAGGATGAGCAGATCATGCGTATTGGCGTGCTCACCGGCGGTGGCGACTGCCCCGGTCTCAACGCGGTGATCCGGGCGGTGGTCCGCAAGGGTGTCGCTACCTACGGTCACGAGTTCGTGGGCTTCCGGGACGGCTGGAAGGGCCCGCTAGAGGGTCTGTCCCGACCGCTGGGCATCGCGGAGGTCCGGGGCATCCTGCCGCGCGGCGGCACCATCCTCGGTTCGTCCCGCACCAACCCATTCAAGATCGAGAACGGCGTCGAGAGGATCAAGGAGAACCTCGCCGCCCAGGGCGTGGATGCCCTGATCGCCATCGGCGGTGAGGACACCCTCGGGGTCGCCACCAAGCTGCACGAGCTGGACGTCAAGGTCATCGGCGTGCCGAAGACCATCGACAACGACCTCGGAGCCACCGACTACACCTTCGGCTTCGACACCGCCGTCAACATCGCCATGGAGGCGATCGACCGGCTGCACACCACCGCGGAGAGCCACCACCGGACGCTGGTCGTCGAGGTGATGGGGCGGCACGCCGGCTGGATCGCCCTGCACGCCGGCCTGGCCGGTGGCGCCAACGTGATCCTCCTGCCGGAGCGGCAGTTCGACGTCGAGCAGGTCGCCGGCTACGTCGAGAAGCGTTTCCAGCACCAGTACGCGCCGATCGTCGTCGTCGCCGAGGGCGCGCAGCCGCTCGACGGCCAGATGGTCCTGCACAACCAGGAGCTGGACGCCTTCGGTCACGTCCGGCTCGGCGGCATCGGCCAGTGGCTGGCCGAGCAGCTCGAGGCGAAGACCGGCAAGGAGGCCCGCACCGTGGTGCTCGGCCACATCCAGCGTGGCGGCACCCCGACCGCCTTCGACCGGGTGCTCGCCACCCGTCTCGGCCTGCACGCGATCGACGCGGCGCAGGAGGGCGACTGGGGCAAGATGGTCGCCATGCAGAGCACGGACATCGTCCGGGTGCCGCTCGCCGACGCCACCCGCGAGCTGAAGACCGTGCCGCTGGAGCGGTACGCCGAGGCCGAGGTCTTCTTCGGTAGCTGACCAGGAGCGGGGGCGACGGGCGTCCAGGCGTCCGTCGCCCCCGACCAGCCGGGCCGTCGCGATCCGACGGCGGTCGCGGGGCGGTGGGGAAAGGGGTACGGGGGAATGTCGGCTGAGGTGCACACGGTCGCGGTGATCGGCGCCGGGAAGATCGGTGAGCTGATGCTCTCCGGGCTGTTGCGCTCGGGCTGGCCGGCCGACCGGCTGCTGGCCACCGCGCGTCGCCCAGAACGTGCCGAGGAGATCGCCACCCGGTACGGCGTCCGGGTGGTCGACAACCTCACCGCGGTACGGGACGCGGAGGTGCTCGCGATCTCGGTCAAGCCGCAGGACGCGGGGGTGCTGCTCGACGAGATCGGCCCCAAGATCCCCGACGGGAAGCTGGTCATCTCGCTCTGCGCCGGCCTGCCCACCGGCTTCTTCAGCCGGCGGCTGCCCGCCGGCACCCCGGTCGTCCGGGTCATGACGAACACCCCGGCCCTGGTCGACCAGGCGATGACCGCGATCTCGGCCGGCACGCACGCCACCGGGGAGCACCTCGCCCTGGCCGAGGAGATGTTCAAGCCGCTGGGCGCGACGATCCGGGTGCCCGAGTCGCAGCAGGACGCGGTGACCGCCCTCTCCGGGTCCGGCCCGGCCTACTTCTACCTGCTGGTCGAGGCGATGGTCGACGCCGGGATCCTGCTCGGCCTGCCCCGCCAGGTGGCCCACGACCTGATCGTGCAGACCGCCATCGGTTCGGCGGTCATGCTGCGTGACTCCGGCGAACACCCGGTCAAGCTCCGCGAGGCGGTGACCTCGCCCGCCGGTACCACCATCTCCGCCGTACGCGAGCTGGAGAAGCACGGCGTACGCGCGGCGCTGCTCGCCGCCCTCGAGGCGGCCCGCGACCGGGCCCGGGAGCTGGCCGCCCAGGCCACCTGACCCCGCCCTCCCCATCCGGGCATTCTCCCCGGGCCGGCGCCGACTGCTCCACTGTGTCCGGCCGGCGGCTGGTATGCGCGCTGCTGTCGGCTGTGGTGCTGGTGTCGGCGTGATTGCCCGCTCTCGCCCGTGCCCACGCGTGGGGTGACAACCCGCCAATCCGGCAAGTCGGCGCGACCTGGCCCCCGGGGCGGACGGATGCCGGCTACCCTGCGGCGCAGCCTTGACCCGCCGGTCAGCGATCTTTCCGGAGATCGGGGGGTCGGGCCGCTGAACCGTTTCGCACCTTCCATCGTGGACATGGGTACGGACGTTCCGGTCCTGGAACGGATCATTTGCCCCATCCCAGGTCCGACATCGTCCACTGTGGACAGGATATCTATTGACTTAACGGCATCAATGTCGCATAAAGGTGTGACGGACTTCTTGCGGAGTCAGAATTCGACTTCTCCGACAGCGCCGGGCCGCAGCCGGGTGTCACCCGAGGCACTGTCGAGGGAGGTGGCAAGCCCGCTGGTGCCCCGAGAACCAGCGCCGACCAGTGCAACGCCCATGAGTTACGGGTCGACGAAAGGGATGCTTGTGACTGTCAACCGCCTCAGCGAGCCGGTGTACAACCTCTTCCGGATAGTCATTGGACTGCTGTTCACGACGCACGGGCTGTCCACGGTCTTCGGTATGTTCGAGGGCTTCATGAACACCGGGGAGCCCATCCCGGTCGGCCTCTGGCCGGACTGGTACGGCTCGCTGATCCAGGTCATCACGGGCCCGCTCGTCCTGATCGGGCTCTTCACCCGACCGGCCGCCGTGCTCGCTTCCGGTTCGATGGCCTTCGCCTACTTCATGGTGCACCAGCCGACGGGGCTGCTGCCGATGAACAACCGGGGCGAACCCGCCGTGCTGTTCTGCTGGGGGTTCCTGCTCATCGCGGTCCTGGGTCCGGGCCGCTGGGCCCTGGACCACCTGCTGAGCCGGCGGCGGGAGGGGGCGCGCGAGAAGGAGATGGTCAGGGCTTCCTGACCACGACGCCGTCGGACAGTGGACCGGTCACCCCGGTCCACCGTCCGAGATGGGGGACACGCTGACCCTCGCCCTGCCCCACCTGCGGCCCGGCCAGGAGGCCTACCTCTGCGGCCCGCCCGCGATGAACGCCGGCTCCCGGCTGCGGCTACTCGCCGCCGGCGTGCCCGCCCACCGCATCCATCTCTCCGACCAGTTCACCGAAGGCGGCGTCTGACCGCCCGCTGCCCTCGCGGGCCAACCGTCAATCTTGGACAGTTACCGTTCTGACACGACGGTAACTGTCCAAGATTGACAGAGCGCAGAGGGCTGGCGTGGCGCGCGGTCCTCCGTATCCAGCGGTCACGCCGGGGCGCACCGTCCCGCGCCGGCCGGGAGGGCCGGTTTCGTCGTGGCGCGGGGAGGTGTCACCCGCCAGCGGGGCCGCGGCGGGCCGCGGCGTGCCGCGGCGGTCCGTTGCCCCGGCGTTCGCCGCCGGGGTTGTCGAATGTCCGATGTCGTTCAGGTTGACGACGATCTACGCGCAGGGGTTCGGTATCGAAAAATCTCGACGTTAACCGCTGACTGCTCTTCCGGGCGGGGGTCATTAAGTGATATCTATCTCTTGCTGATCTTTCTCCTAGCCCCCGGGAGTGTGCGACGTGCGGAGATTCCGTCTGGCAACCCTCGCCCTGAGCCTGACAGCGGCTCTCGGCGCCACCCTCGTCACGGCCCTTCCCGCCCAGGCGGCGGCCACCGACCGCTACGTCGCCCTCGGTGACTCGTACGCCTCCGGCGTCGGCGCCGGCAGCTACACGAGCGAGAGCGGCTCCTGCAAGCGCAGCACCAACGCCTACCCGGCGTTGTACAACGCCAACGTCAGGCCGGCCTCCTACCGCTCGGTCGCCTGCTCGGGCGCCACCACCACGAGCGTCATCAACACCCAGCTCTCGGCGCTCAGCTCGACCACCACGCTGGTCAGCGTCCAGGTCGGCGGCAACGACGTCGGCTTCGCCAACATCATGACCGCCTGCGTGCTCTACGGCACGACCGAGTGCGTGGCGTCGGTGGACGCCGCCATGGTCAAGGCTCGCAACGACCTGCCCCGCCTGCTGGACAACGTCTACAACGGCATCAAGAGCCGCTCGCCCTCGGCCCGCGTGGTGGTCGTCGGCTACCCGGTCTTCTACCAGATCAACACCCCCTGCGTCGGGCTCAGCGACACCTCCCGAGCGAAGATCAACGAGGGCATCAACCTGGTGGACGACATCACCCGCAGCCGGGCCACCGCGCACGGGTTCCGCTTCGCCGACGTGCGCAGCGCCTTCGTCGGCCACCAGCTCTGCAGCTACGGCGAGAAGTGGCTGCACGCGTTGAACTTCCTCGACCTCGGTGTCTCGTACCACCCGACGGCGGCCGGCCAGACCGGCGGCAACTACCCGGTCTTCCGCTCCGTCGCGGGCTGAACCGGAACCACCTGATCCGGGCCCGCCGCGTACCGACGCGGCGGGCCCGACCTTGGTCGGCTCGCGTGTCTGCCGCATGACGGCACAAGTGCCGGAATCGGCGGAATCGGCGGTGCGGGCACGCCGCCACCGGACCTCGGGCGGCGGCTTGCCGTTGCCGACCCCTGACGTGCCTTGCCGGCTTCCGACGTGCCGCTATCGGGCTGCGGCATCCGCCGCCGGTCGGGCCGACTCCAGGTTGTCGGCCATCGTGGCGAGTACCCGTACCGTTTCCACGTACTGCTCGGTGGTGAGGCCGCGCATCAGCAGGTCGCGGGCCGCCTCGACCCGGGCGGCCACCTGCGTGTGGGCGGTCCGGCCGGCCTCGGTCAGGGTGAGCCGGCCGTCGTCGCCACGGGTCACCCAGCCGCGCGCGGCCAGGTCGTCCACGGTGGCGCCCCGGTCCGCGCCGAACGGCGCCAGGGCGTCCGCCACCTGTACGGACGTCTGTGGGCCCTCGTGCAGAAGGTGCAGGGTCTGCCAGTGCCGCCGGCCGAGCCGGTCCTCGGCGAGGGCGGCCTCGAACTGTGCCTCGATGAGGCCATGCAGGTGTCGTAGCCAGTAGCCGATGGGTCGGCTGGTCGCGGTCATGCTGCTCCCCGGGTCGCTCGCTGTCGTGGACGGTGCTCGCGTCCCACTGTGAACGCGCGTGCCATCGACCCGGTCGAGGCGAGGTGTAGGGCGAGAGCCAGGCCGCCGGTCGTTCAGTTCGTCGCCGGCAGGATCCGCTGGATCGCCGCGTGCAGCTCCGGGGCGTCCGGCTCCACCGTCGGGGCGAACCGGGCGGCCACCGTGCCGTCCGGCGCGACGAGGAACTTCTCGAAGTTCCAGCGGATGTCGCCGGTGCGGCCGTCGGCGTCGGCGGTCTGGGTGAGCAGCGCGTACAACGGGTGCCGCCCGGGGCCGTTGACCTCGACCTTCTCCGTCAGCGGGAAGGTGACCCCGTAGTTGACCTGGCAGAACTCGCCGATCTCGTCGGGACCGCCCGGCTCCTGCCCGCCGAACTGGTTGCACGGCACCCCGAGCACCACCAGCCCGCGTGCGGCGTAGGCGTCGTACAGCTTCTGCAGGCCGGCGTACTGCGGGGTGAGGCCGCACTGGGAGGCCACGTTCACCACCAGGAGGGCCCGCCCACGGTGGTCGGAGTGGTTGGCCGGACCGCCGGTGAGGGCGTCGATCCCGATGTCGAAGACGTTCATGGCGGTGAGGTTACCGGCGCGTACCGGTGGGTCGGCACCCGCCGGGCCGGTCGGCGCGGTGAACCCGGGGTGACGTCGAGCTGACGCCCGGGCCGCGACCGGGTGGGCGTGCCGGTCACGACGGGGGTGTCGGCCACCACGTGGGGGGCGTCGGCCGCCATGCGGGGGGTGCGTCGCGGCGACCAGCGCGACTGTCGGCGAAGAAATCGATACATGCACATCTTGACGAAGTGATGACGGCGTTAGTAGCGTCTCAACCACATTCTGGAAAGTTTCCTAACTGTTTAGGGAGACGCGCATGAGAAGATCACTCCGCCGGGCCCTCTGGGCCAGCGCCGTGGTCGCCGTGACCGTCGCCGCGGTCCCGATGACCTCGGCCTTCGGTGCCGGCAGCGTGACCACGAGCTTCACCAGGGTGCAGGACTGGGGCACCGGTCACGAGACGCGGGTGACCATCACCAACGGTTCGGACGCCACGGTCAGCACCTGGCGCATCGAGTTCGACCTTCCCGCGGGCACCAGCATCGGCAGCTCCTGGGACGCCGACGTCACCCGCAGCGGCGACCACTACGTCGCGGTCAAGAAGAGCTGGGCCGGCGGCATCGCGCCGGGCGGCACGTTCAGCTGGGGCTACAACGGCACCGGGGCGTACCGGGCCCCGCTGAACTGCACCATCAACGGTGCGCCGTGCGGCGGCGGCACCCCGCCCCCGACCACCACGCCGCCCACCACGGCCCCGCCGACCACCCCGCCCCCGACGACCCCGCCGCCGACCACGCCGCCGCCGACCGGCGACAAAAAGGTGGTCGGGTACTTCGCCCAGTGGGGCGTCTACGGCCGGAACTACCACGTCAAGAACATCCACACGAGCGGCTCGGCCGCCAAGATGACGCACATCATGTACGCCTTCGGCAACACCACCGGGGGTCGGTGCACGATCGGTGACAGCTACGCCGACTACGAGAAGGCGTACACCGCGGCGGACAGCGTGGACGGCGTGGCGGACACCTGGGACCAGCCGCTGCGCGGCAGCTTCAACCAGCTGCGCAAGCTGAAGCGGATGTACCCGCACCTGAAGGTGGTCTGGTCCTTCGGCGGTTGGACCTGGTCCGGCGGCTTCACCCAGGCCGCGCAGAACCCGGCCGCGTTCGCGGAGAGCTGCTACAACCTGGTCGAGGACCCGCGCTGGGCGGACGTCTTCGACGGCATCGACATCGACTGGGAGTACCCGAACGCCTGCGGCCTGACCTGTGACGCCAGCGGCCCGAACGCGTACAAGAACGTGGTTTCCGCGCTGCGGTCCCGGTTCGGCTCCTCGGCACTGGTCACCAGCGCGATCACCGCCGACGGCAGCAGCGGGGGCAAGATCGACGCCACCGACTACGCCGGGGCGGCGTCGAACCTCAACTGGTTCATGGTGATGACCTACGACTACTTCGGCGCGTTCAACGCCCAGGGCCCGACCGCCCCGCACTCGCCGCTGTACTCGTACCCCGGCATCCCGACGCAGGGCTTCAACTCCGACGCGGCGATCCAGAAACTCAAGAGCAAGGGCATCCCGGCCAGCAAACTGCTGCTCGGGGTCGGCTTCTACGGCCGGGGCTGGACGGGCGTCACCCAGGCGGCCCCGGGCGGCTCCGCCACCGGTCCCGCGCCGGGCACCTACGAGCAGGGCATCGAGGACTACAAGGTGCTCAAGACCCGCTGCCCGGCCAACGGCACCGTCGGCGGCACGGCGTACGCGTACTGCGGCAACAACTGGTGGAGCTACGACACCCCGGCCACCATTGGCGGCAAGATGACGTACGCGAAGAACCAGGGCCTCGGCGGCGCGTTCTTCTGGGAGCTCTCCGGCGACACCGGCAACGGTGAGCTGGTCGGTGCCATCCGGGGTGGCCTCGGCTGACGGTGGTACCGATGCCCCACCGGCGGCGGGGAGGAGCTTCTGCTCCTCCCCGCCTCTCGTGTCAGCGCGCCAACCACAGGGCGGGGACGTTCGGCGGTTCCCAGCCGGCGAGCGAGGTGTGCGCCTGCCGGCACTCGTACGTCCGTCCGGCGTAGCTGACCCGGGCGCCCACGGCGTAGGCGACCCCGACCTGCCAGGCGGGCGTCCCGCTCGGCGGTGGGGTGGTGGTCGGTGGCGGGGTGGTGGCCGGGGGAGTCGGGCTCGGGGTGGTCGGTGGCGGGGTGGTCGGAGGTGTCCCTCCGAAGGTCACGTCGGAGCAGGTGTAGAAGGCCTCCGGACTGTCCGAGCGCTGCCAGATCGAGTAGACCAGGTGCCGACCGGTGCGCTGTGGCAGCGCGGCGGTCATCCGGTACGCCCCGTCGCTCAGGGCCGGGTCGGTGGCGGTGTGGAACCGTTCCAGGTCCGCCCAGCGCAGCGGCTGGGTCGGGTCGTACCCGGGGCGGGTCAGGTACAGCTCGAAGGTGCCCCGGTGCGGGGCGGTGGCGCGGTAGGCGAAGGTCCACGTGCCGCCCGACGGCAGCGCGGTGGCCGGCCAGTCGGCCCGCGCCAGGTCGAACCCGCGGTACTTGTCGCGGTTCGCGCTGCACAGGCGGCCGTCCGGGATGAGCTGACGGTGGTTGCCGGCGGCGTTCGCGATGTTGACTTCGTGCCAGTCGTAGACCGCCTGGGTGCCGCCGGTGGCGATCGCCGCCTGGCAGGCCGCCGAGTCGGGGGACTCGGCCCCCTCCAGGAAGCAGGTGTACGTCCGGCTCATCGGGGACTGCATGCTGCCGTGTGCCCCGGCATGACCGACCGCGACCAGCGAGAGTGCGGCCCCGACCCCGCCGACGGCGACGACGGCGAGGGCTCTGCGTCGTTGGTTCATGAGAAGCTCCCAAGAATGGTAAGGAAACCTAACTGAAGTGTGTGCCCGATGGTGAACACGTGCAAGTGCGTCGATGTGGAAGACTCGCGGCCTGGTCGGCTCGACGCTGCGGGCGAGGAGGCTTTCGATGGCGGTGAGGCGGGGGACCGCGCAGAGGCGGGGCACGCTGATGGTGGCCCTGGCCGTGCTGACGCTCGCCCTGTCCGGGTGCGGATTCGGCGCGGACGAGCCGGCCGACGAGCCGGACCGCGCGCCCGCCGAGGAGGCGGCCACCCGGTCCCGGGAGCGGGTGCAGGCGTACCTCGACGCGATGGTGGCCAAGGACCTCGCCGCCGGCCGTAGCCAGTTCTGCGCCACCGCGCACCCGGCCTTCGACGCCGCCGCGACCGGCCCGAACGGTGACTTCGCCGACCACTTCACCGTCCCGGAGGCGACCGTCACCGACGTCCGTCCCGGCCCGCGTGGGCAGGAGGTGAGCGCCTCGGTGACGGTGTCCGTCGACGAGCGGGCGGCCACCCGGGGACTGCTGTTCACGGTGACCCGGAACGGCGCCGACTGGTGCATCGCCGAGGAGGCCCCCGGCGGGAACTCGCCGGCCCCGACGGCCTCCCCCCTGACTGCCGGGTAGGCCGCGGGCCACCTCCCAACCACCGATACCCGCCCCCCTCGGCGGCGATCGGTCACCCTCGTCGCCGTAGGCTTTCCGGCATGCGCCATGAGTGGCACCAGTTGAGCTACCCCTCCGTCGGTGGTCCCGGACTCCAGACCAGCCGCCCGACCGTCGACTCCGCCGAGGACGCCGCGCTCGGCCTGGACAACTGGCGGGACCTGCCCCGGGCCCAGACCCCGCCGTGGCCCGACCCGGCAGCGGTCGCCGAGGTCTGCGAGGTGCTCGACACCGTCCCCTCGGTCGTCGCCCCGTACGAGGTCGACCAACTCCGCCACCGGCTGGCGCTGGTCTGCGAGGGGCAGGCCTTCCTGCTCCAGGGCGGCGACTGCGCGGAGACCTTCGCCGACAACACCGAGAGCCACCTGCTCGCCAACGCCCGCACCCTGCTCCAGATGGCGATCGTGCTGACCTACGGCGCGTCCCTGCCGGTGGTCAAGGTCGCCCGGGTCGCCGGGCAGTACACCAAGCCCCGCTCGCTGCCGACCGACGCGCGGGGCCTGCCGGCCTACCGCGGCGACATGATCAACTCGCTGGAGGCGACGCCGGAGGCCCGGGTCGCCGACCCGCAGCGCATGATCCGGGCGTACGCGAACTCCGCCGCGGCGATGAACATGCTCCGGGCGTACCTGGCCGGCGGGCTGGCCGACCTGCATGCGGTGCACGACTGGAACAAGGACTTCGTCAAGCACTCCCCGGCCGGGGAGCGCTACGAGGCGATCGCCCGGGAGATCGACCGGGCGATGGCCTTCATCCGCGCCTGCGGGATGACCGACGAGGAGGCGCTGCGGACCGTCACGCTCTACTGCTCCCACGAGGCCCTCGCCCTCGAGTACGACCGGGCGCTGACCCGGGTTTCCGACAGCCGGGCGTACGGGCTCTCCGGGCACTTCCTCTGGATCGGCGAGCGGACCCGGCAGATCGACGGCGCGCACATCGACTTCATCTCCCGGATCGCCAACCCGGTCGGGGTGAAGCTCGGCCCCACCACCACCCCGGACGAGGCGCTCGAACTCTGCGAGAAGCTCAACCCGGAGAACGTGCCCGGCCGGCTCACCCTGATCAGCCGGATGGGCAACCACAAGGTGCGGGACGCGCTGCCGCCGATCGTCGCCAAGGTCGACGCGGCCGGGGCGAAGGTGGTCTGGCAGTGCGACCCGATGCACGGCAACACGCACGAGTCCTCCAACGGGTACAAGACCCGGCACTTCGACCGGATCGTCGACGAGGTGCTCGGCTACTTCGAGGTGCACCGGGGCCTGGGCACCCACCCGGGCGGGCTGCACGTCGAGCTGACCGGTGAGGACGTCACCGAATGCCTCGGCGGCGCGCAGAACATCGCCGACCTCGACCTGCCCGGCCGGTACGAGACCGCCTGCGATCCGCGACTGAACACCCAGCAGTCGCTGGAGCTGGCCTTCCTCGTCGCGGAGATGCTCCGTGGCTGACGCGAGGAGCGAGCTTGCGAGCCCCGCAGTCGGCGGCCGGAGGGGGGCACCGTGGCTGACGCGAGGAGTGAGCTTGCGGGCCCCGCAGTCGGCGGCCGAAAGGAGACAGCGTGGCTGACATGATCGTCGACCTGCGTTCGGACACCGTCACCCGCCCCACGCCCGGGATGCGGGAGGCGATGGCCACCGCCGAGGTCGGCGACGACGTCTACGGCGAGGACCCGACCGTCAACGCGCTGGAGGCCGAGGTCGCCGCGCTCTTCGGGCACGAGGCGGCGCTCTTCGCCCCCAGCGGGTCGATGGCCAACCAGATCGCCCTGCAACTGGTTGTGCCCCCGGCCCACGAGCTGCTCTGCGACGCCGACGCGCACGTGGTCACGTACGAGATCGGCGCCGCGGCCGCGTACGGCGGCATCTCGTCGCGGACCTGGCCGGCCGTGGGCGGGGACGTCGACCCGGACGTGGTCGCCGCGATGATCCGCCCGGACGGCTACTGGGCGGTGCCCACCCGGGCGATCGCGGTGGAGCAGACCCACAACCGGGGTGGCGGCGGAGTGATTCCGCTGGACACCCTGCGTACGCTGCGCCGGGTCGCCGACGACGCCGGGGTGGCGCTGCACTGCGACGGTGCCCGGATCTGGCACGCGCACGTTGCCGACGGCGTGCCGCTGGCCGAGTACGGCGGCCTCTTCGACACCCTGTCGGTCTGCCTCTCCAAGGGGCTCGGCGCTCCGGTCGGTTCGCTGGTGGTCGGCAGCGCGGAGCGGATCGAGCGGGCCCGCTTCATCCGTAAGCGGATGGGTGGCGGCATGCGGCAGGCCGGCATTCTGGCCGCCGCCGGTCGGTACGCGCTGGCCCACCATGTGCCACGACTCGCCGAGGACCACGCGAAGGCTGCCCGGCTCGCCGAGGCGATCGCCCCGTCCGGGGTGCTCGCCGGCACCGTCCGCACCAACATCGTGCCGCTGGACCTGACCAAGTCGTCGCTGGACGCGCACGCCCTGGCCGCCGCCGCGCGGGCCGAGGGCGTGCTGGTGTCGGTGCTCGGGCCACGGGTCGCCCGCCTGGTCACCCACATGGACGTCGACGACGCCGGCATCGACCGCGCCATCGCCGTCCTCACCCGCGTCCTGGCCGACTGACGTAGTCCGACGATCAGGTCGGCGCGGCACCAACCGTCACGCCCCACCGCTTCGTCGATCATGGAGTTGTGGTGTGCGATTGGTGACGATCGCGAGGTTTGGGTGGTGCCCGAACTCCATGATCGACGGGGTTGAGAGCGGGCCTGGCGGTCAGGGACGCAGGCGACGGAGGGTGGCGATGTCGGCCGCGTGGCCGACGTGCTGCTCGGTCGGGGTCTCCACGACGACCGGGACGCCGGCGGTGGCCGGGTGGGCCATCAGCTCGGCGAACGCCGGCTCGCCGATGGTGCCCTTGCCGATGTTCTCGTGCCGGTCCCGGGTCGAGCCGCAGAGGTCCTTCGAGTCGTTGGCGTGCACCAGCCGCAGCCGGTCCGCCCCGACGGTGGCCACCAGCGTGTCCAGGGTCGCGGTCATCCCACCCTCGACGGCCAGGTCGTGCCCGGCCGCCCAGGCGTGGCAGGTGTCGAAGCAGACCCCCAGCCAGGGGTGCCGGTCCACCGCG
Source organism: Micromonospora pallida (assembly GCF_900090325.1). Taxonomy (NCBI): domain Bacteria; kingdom Bacillati; phylum Actinomycetota; class Actinomycetes; order Micromonosporales; family Micromonosporaceae; genus Micromonospora; species Micromonospora pallida. The sequence continues at coordinate 333,237 of NZ_FMHW01000002.1, forward strand.
TCCAGGTACGGTCCGAGCTGTTCTACCCGGGACGCCAGCGACCGGCCGCCCCCGGCGCTCGGCTCGACCAGCAGCATCGGCCCGCCGTCCGTCCCGGTGGCGTCCAGCAGCGGCAGCAGCGACTCGCGCACCTGCCGCATCGCGGCCGCGTCGTGGGCGGCGTCCACCGAACTGCCGGCGTGGAACACCACCCCCCGCGCGCCGATTGCCCGGCCGCGCCGCAGCGCGTGCGCCAGGGTCTCCACCGAGCGGGTCACCGTTGCTTGCGTGGGCGAACCGAGGTTGACCAGCAGCGACGCGTGGATGAAGACGGGCAGGCCCCGGGCCGCGCAGCCCTCGGCGAAACGGGCGTCCTGGACCGGGTCACCGGGCGGTAGCGCCCAGCCCCGCGAGTTGGAGACGTAGACCTGCACCACCTCGGAGCCGGCCGCGTCGGCGTACGGCAGGGCCGCCTTCGCCAACCCGCCGGAGGTGGGGGTGTGCGATCCGATGGGCCGGTCGGTGCCAGCCACCTAGAAGCACCCGATGGTGATCGGGGTGCCCGGGGCGACCTGGGAGTTCTCGGGCGGGTTCTGGAAGCGGACCACGCCGTTGGGGTTGAACTGCACCACCACCGGGAAGCCCTGGCTCTCCAGCACCTGCTTGCCCTGCGGACAGGGCATGTCCACCACCCGGGGTACGGCCACCGGGGCCGGTCCCTTGCTGACCTCCATCTTGACCTCGGCACCCTTCTCCACGCCGGAGCCGTCGGCGGGCGACTGCCCGATCACCTCGTCCTTCGGCCGGTCCGAGTCGCGGTAGGTCTCCACCGGCACCAGGCCGAGCTGTTGGAGCTCCTTCCGGGCGTCGGTGACGCTCTTGCCGACCAGGTTCGGCACGGTGATCGGGGCGCGTCCCCGGCTCACCACCACGGTGACCTTGGCGCCCACGTTCACTTCGGCGTCCGCCTTGGGGTTGGTGTCCAGCACCACGCCGGCCGGCAGGTTGTCGTCGTAGCGGGCCGGTCCCTTGACTACCTCCAGCCCCAGGTGGCGCAGGTCGGCCTCGGCGAGTTCGTACTCCTTGCCCACCACGTCCGGCACCGGGAAACGGTCCGGACCGAGGGATAGGGTCAGGGTGATCGTGCCGCCCTTGACGATGCGTTCGGCGGAGGCCGGCTCCTGTGCCAGGACGCTGTCGCGGGGCGCCTTCGCGTCGTACCGGGGGTCGGCGTAGGTGAGGCTGAGACCGGCGCGGGAGGCCTGCGTCTCCGCCTCGGCCTTGGTCAGACTGACCAGCTCGGGGGCGACGGTGTACCGGCCGACGCCGAACCACCAGCCCCCACCGGCGAGGAGTAGCCCGACCACCACCACGGCGGCGACCAGCGCCAGCCGACCCGGTGCGGCCTCCGACACCTGCCGGCGCAGCCGGTCCCACGGGCTGTTCCCCGTCGGGGCGGCCCGCCGTCGGTGCGGCTGGTCCGGCGCGGTGTTCGGGGAGTGGCGGCCGGGTTTCGGCTCCGGTAGCCGGGCCCAGGAGGGCCGTTCGGCGGGGCGGACCGACGCCACGGCCATGGTCGGCTGGGCGACGGCCGAAACGGTGTCGTCGGCGACCCGACGCAGCACGGCGGTGTGCGTGTTGTTGTTGCCGAGGTCCTCCCGGACCACCTGCACCTCGGCCAGGAACGCCCCGGCGTCCGGCGGCCGGGTGCCCGGCTCCCGGCGGGTGGCCCGGACGACCAGCTCGTCGAGCGCCTTCGGCAGCCCCGGAACCAGGGTGGACGGGGCCGGCACGTCCCGGTCGACGTGCTGCCAGGCGACGTCCACCGGGCGGTCGCCGTCGTACGGCACCCGACCGGTGAGCATCTCGAACAGCACGATGCCGGCCGAGTAGACGTCGGTCCGCGGGTCCGCGTGGCCGTCGGTGACCAGCTCCGGCGCGACGTACGCGACGGTCGCCATCAGCTGGGTGCCCTGCTCCTCGTCGGCGCTCGCCTCGACCGCGCGGGCCAGGCCGAAGTCGGCCACCTTCACCACGCTGTCGACCAGGTTCGCCGCGCCGCCGGTGGGCGCCTCGGCGACCAGCACGTTCTCCGGTTTGACGTCCCGGTGCACCAGGCCGGCCCGGTGTGCCGCGCCGATCGCGGCGAGCATCTGCTCGGTGATGGCCAGTGCCTCGTCCGGGTTGAGCCGGCGCCGTTCGGCCAGCACGTCCCGCAGGGTCCGACCCCGGACGTACTCCATCACCAGGTACGGCAGGCCACGGTGGGTGCCCTGGTCGTAGACGGCGACCACGTTGGGGTGGGTGAGCCGGGCGATGGTCTTGGCCTCGTCGGTGAACCGCTCGACGAAACCGGCCAGGGGGGACCGGGGGTCCGGCGCCTGGGTGGGGTGAATGATCTTGACGGCGACGGTGCGTTCGAGGCGCTCGTCGGTGGCGGTGTACACGGTCGCCATGCCGCCTCGGGCCACGCGACCGCGAATGCGGTAGCGCCCGTCGATCAGCGAGCCCAGCAACGTGTCGGCGACCTGTGTGTCCATCGGGGGGCAGTCTATGTGTACGACCGGCGACGGCAGAACAGGATGCCATAGTGACGCCGTATCGTCACCTCGACGCGCCTGCCGTCCGGTCCCGTTGGTCGCCCGTCGGGGCGACGTGGCAGGGTGATCGGGTGAGCGAATCCGTACCCGCCGACCGGGCCGTTTCCGTCCCCGGTCCCGCCGCCGACGACGCCTGGCTGACCCTGCCCGATGTCGCCGAACGCCTCGACGTGTCGATCAGCAAGGTGCACCAGATGATCCGCGACCGGGAGTTGGTCGCGGTCCGTCGGGACGGGGTCCGGAAGATCCCCGTGGACCTGGTCGCCAACAAGACCGTGCTCAAGCACCTGCCCGGGGTGCTCAACCTGCTCGCCGACGCCGGCTACGACGACGACGCCGCGCTGCGCTGGCTGTACGAGCCCGACGACACCCTGCCCGGCACCCCGGCCGTGGCCCTCGGCGGCGACCTGGCCCGCGAGGTAAAGCGCCGGGCCCAGGCGCTCGGCTTCTGACCGTGCGGCAGTTCGCCTACCTCGGGGTGCTGGCCGGCTGCCTGGTCTGCGCGCTCTGGTTGGAACCGGTGTTCCGGGTCAACGTGCTGCGCCGCTGGCGTCGCCTGCTGCTGACCCTGGTGCCGGTGGTGCTGGTCTTCGTGCTCTGGGACCTCGCGGCGATCGCCGCCGGGCACTGGACCTTCGACCCGGAGCAGGTCACCGGGGTGTTTCTCCCCGGTGGCCTCCCCCTGGACGAACTGCTCTTCTTCGTCGTCGTGCCGGTCTGCGCGATCCTCGGCTTCGAGGCGGTACGCGCGGTCAACCGCTGGCCGGCCGGGGACGAACCCGCCGCCCCGCCCGGCCGCCCGGCCGCCGTCCTGCCTCGGCCCGGCCGCACCGCCGCCGCCCCGCCGCCGGGACCGGGGGAGCGAGCATGACGTACACCGCCGCCGCGTTGCTCGGTGCGGTCTGCGCGGTCCTGGTCGACCTGTACGCGCTGCGCACCCGGCTCCTGCTGCGCCCGGTCTTCTGGGCCACCTACCCGATCGTCGTGTTCTTCCAGTTGATCTCCAACGGGATCCTCACCGGCCGGAACATCGTCCGGTACGACCCGGCGGCGATCGTCGGCGTGCGCCTGGTGTACGCGCCGGTGGAGGATCTGGCCTTCGGGTTCGCGCTGGTGCTGCTGACCCTCTCGGTGTGGGTCTGGCTGGGCCGGCGGGGCGTGCAGCGCACCCCGACCGCCGGCGACGGCAGCCGCCTCCTCCGCCGCCGCTGACCGCAGGGCGGGGTGCCGGCCTCGATGCGGCGGGGTGGGAACCGGCGCCGGTCTCGATGCGGCCCGGGTGGGAGCCGGTGTGCCGGCCGCGACACCACAGGTGGGGGCCGGTGTGCCGGCCTCGACGCCGTCCGGGTGGGTCAGTCGGCGCGGCGGGTGGCGGCGATGGCCAGGTCGACCAGCGCCTGCCGGGCCTCGGTCTCCAGGTCGACAGTGCCGAGCGCGGCCAGCGCGGTGTCGGTGAGGGCGGCGATCCGTTCCTCGGTACGCCCCAGCGCCCCGCTGGCGGTGATTACCTCGCGGAGCCGGGCCACCCCCGCCTCGTCCAGCTCGGGGTCGCCGAGATGCCGGTCGATCAGCGCCCGCCCCGCGTCGCCGGTCCCCGCCACGGCCGCCGCCACCAGGTACGTCCGCTTCCCCTCGCGCAGGTCGTCCCCGGCCGGCTTGCCGGTCTGCGTCGGGTCGCCGAACACCCCGAGCACGTCGTCGCGGAGCTGGAACGCCTCGCCCAGCGGCAGCCCGTACGCCGAGTAGGCCGCCTCGACCTCCAGCGGCGCCTCGGCCAGCGCGGCACCGAGCAGCAGCGGCCGCTCGACGGTGTACTTGGCCGACTTGTAGCGGGCCACCTTCCCAGCCCGTTCCAGCGAGGTGTCCCCGGTAGCCTGGGTCAGCACGTCCAGGTACTGCCCGACGGTGACCTCGGTACGCATCTCGTCGAAGACCGGCCGGGCCCGGGCGAGGGTCCGCGCGTCCAGCCCGGCCCCGTGCAGCAGTTCGTCGGACCACACCAGGCAGAGATCGCCGAGGAGGATCGCCGCGGCGTCGCCGAAGCCCTCGGCGTCCCCGGTCCAGCCGGCGGCGCGGTGCCGGGAGGCGAACCGTCGGTGTACCGCCGGCTCACCGCGCCGGGTGTCCGAGCGGTCCATCAGGTCGTCGTGGATCAGCGCGCTGGCCTGCACGAACTCCAGTGCGGCGAGGGTGGCGACCACCTGGTCGGAGTCCACCCCACCGGCACCCCGGTAACCCCAGTAGGCGAACGCGGGCCGCAGCCGTTTGCCACCCCGCAGCACGAACGCCTCGACCGCCTCGGCGATCGGTGCCAGCGCCTCATCGACCCCGGTCAGCCAGCCGCGCTGGTTGGTGAGGAACTCGGTCAGCGCCTTGTCGACGCGTTGTCGCAGGCCGGCACGGTCGACGGGGGATACGGGAGCTGCGTGGGTCACGCCACGACGCTAGCCGGTCGCCGTCGACGACCGCGCACCACCGGGGGTGTGACGCGCCGGGGAAGGTACGGACCGGCGGCCGTGACCAGCGCCGAGTGCCGGCGTGCCGCCGGTTCCGACCGGTACGCGGTCAGCCGGCGTCCCACCTCGGCGAGCGGACCCACCGCCCGGGCAGACCCGGCCCGGACGGCGGCGAGCAGCGCCTCCCCGGCCGTCGCGCTGGCCAGTTCGACCTCGCCGAGATCCAGGTAGGCGCGGGCCAGCCAGGCCCCGTAGACCGCCGTGGTGCGCGGCTGCCCAGGGCGGCAACCAGCGCGCAGCAGCGGCTCGGCGCGCAGCGGCCGGCCGAGCAGGGCCAGCGTCCGGCCGGTCATCGCGGCCAGCTCCGTCGGGTCGAGCCAGTACAGCCAGGGCGGCTCCCGGCGCGGATCGTGTCGGTCGGCGGCGTGCCGGGCGGCGGTGAGCGCCCGTTCGGCCGTCCGGTGCCGGCCGCCGAGCGCGGCCGCCAGCGCCGCCCGGTGCAGCAGCACCGCCCGCAGCCCGGACGGGGCGCCCGGCCCGACCCCGGTGTGGGCGGTGCGGGCCAGCAGCAGCGCCCCGGCCGGGTCACCCACCCCGGCGAGCAGGTGGCTCGCCGAGCCGAGCACGTGCCCGGCCAGCAGCCGGTCACCGGCGGTCGCGGCAGCCCGCAGCCCCAGCCGGTACGTGGCCAGCGCGCCGGCCGGGTCACCGGCGTCGGCGGCGAGCCAGCCGGCGAGCTGTGCCGTCTCGGCCAGTACGGGCAGCAGCAGCCGCCGCCCAGCCGGGCCGGCCAGCCGCACCGCGCGGGCCACCCGAGCCAACCGGGCGGCGCCCAGCCCGGCCAGATCGGCACCACCGGACAGATCGTCGAGCCGGCGTAACTCGGCCAGCCAGCCCGCCGGGTCGTCCCGCCAGCCGGCCCGGTCGCCGCCCACGGTCGGTGGACTGGCGGTCGGCGGGCCGGTGGGCGGCGGGCCGGGCGGCAGCAGGGCGCCGTCCGGGTCGGCCAGCCACCGCTGGGCCAGGGCCAGCAGCGCCCGTCGTGCCCGGGAGCCGTCCGTCACCGGGTACGCGTCGCCGCGACGGCTCGCCGCGGCGGCCCCGGCCAGCCGACGCCGGGGCACCGCCAGCACCACGGCGAGCCAGCCGAGCCAGAACTCCCCGGGTACGCGGACCTGCCGTTCCCAGCGGGAGACCTCGTGCCGGCTGAGCGTGGGGACCCCGGCGGCGGCGCAGAGCTGGGCGGCGAGGTGGGCCTGACTCCAGCCCCGGGCCAGCCGGAGCCGGGCGAGCAGGGGCCCGAACAGCTCCGGACCGTGCGGCGGGGGCGGGATCATGGCTGGCCTCCGGGAGAGTCGGCGCGGCGACGTCGGCGGCCGGAAACCCGGACCGTACGCCGTCGATCGGACTGCTGACCCCCGCACGTCGGACGACCGACCCCACCGGCTCCCCGCGCTGCCTCACGGTCTACCTGAGGGGTACGACGATTCCCACCAGCGAGCCTCGACCGGCCCCCCAGTGACGGGGGCGTTCGGAAGCACCCTGGCCCGGTAGAGTCGTGGGGTGGCGCTCGGTCTTCCCTCGGTCCTCCCCAGCTCCCAGCCCTCGATCGGGGAGCTGATCCGCGACTGCCAACCGACCTTCTCCTTCGAGTTCTTCCCACCCAAGACCCCGGCGGGCGAGACGCTGCTCTGGCAGGCGATCCGTGAGCTGGAGTCGTTGCGTCCCTCGTTCGTCTCGATCACCTACGGTGCGGGCGGCTCGACCCGGGACACCACCGTGGCGGTCACCGAGCGGATCGCCACCGAAACCACCCTGCTGCCGATGGCGCACCTGACCGCGGTCAACCACTCCGTCGCCGAGCTGCGACACGTGATCGGCCGGTTGGCCGGGGTGGGGGTGCGCAACGTGCTGGCGGTGCGGGGCGACCCGCCCGGCGACCCCACCGGGGAGTGGGTCGCCCACCCAGAGGGGGTGCGCTACGCCGAGGACCTGGTCCGGTTGATCCGGGAATCGGGTGACTTCAGCGTCGGGGTCGCCGCGTTCCCGTACCGGCATCCCCGCTCGCCGGACGTCGCCTCCGACACCGAGTACTTCGTCCGCAAGTGCCGGGCGGGCGCGGACTTCGCGATCACTCAGATGTTCTTCGACGCCGACGACTACCTCCGCCTGCGCGACCGGGTGGCCGCCGCCGGCTGTGACACCCCCATCCTGCCCGGGGTGATGCCGGTGACCCAGCTCGCCACCATCGCCCGGTCCGAGCAACTCTCCGGCGCGCCCTTCCCGCCCGCGCTCGCCGAGCGGTTCGAGCGGGTCGGCGACGACCCGGAGGCGGTCCGTCAGCTCGGCATCGAGCAGGCCAGCGAGATGTGTCGACGGCTGCTCGACGAGGGCATCCCGGGAATCCACTTCATCACCCTGAACCGCTCCACGGCCACCCGCGAGGTCTGGCGGAACCTCCAGGTCGGCGCGCGGGTGTGAGGGAGTAGCCGCGACATCCCGGGTGCCCGCCTACGGTTGATCCGTGGTGGGCACTCCGCTGAGATGGGACGACTACGCGACCGTCTGGGCCCGGCTGCACGGGGGCTTCGACCCCCGGGTGGCCGCCCCGGTGGTGCGCGGCTGGCTGCGGTTCGCGTACCACCTCGGCTACCTACTGGGCCGGCTGCGGGTCTCCCCGACAGCGGTCACCGTCGCCGGGGTGCTGCTCTGCCTCGCGGTGCCACTGCTCGCCGTACGCCCCGTGGACGGCCCGTTCCTCGGCGCGCTGTTCGTCCTGCTCGCCTCGGTGGCCGACAGCGTGGACGGCGCGGTGGCGGTGGTGACCGGTCGGACCACCCGGCTCGGCTACCTCTACGACTCGCTGGCCGACCGGCTCGGTGAGGTCGCCTGGCTGCTGGCGTTCTGGCTGGTCGGGGCGCCGGGTGCGCTGGTGGTGGCCGGTGGCGCGCTCTCCTGGCTGCACGAGTACGTCCGCGCCCGGGCGGTCTCCGCCGGCATGCGTGAGATCGGCGCGGTGACGGTGGGGGAGCGGCCGACGCGGGTCAGCGTGGCGCTGGTCGGGCTGCTGCTGGCCGGACTGACCGGGCTGATCCGGCCCGAGCTGGCCGCCGGCACGATCACCCTGGCCACCGCCGTCTGGGTGCTGCTCGCCGGGTTCGGGCTGGGGCAGCTCCTCGCCGCCGTCCGCCGGGCCCTGTTGGCCGCTGACGCCCCGGCGTCGGCCCGGGGGCGCTGAGGCCGTCCGCCCGCCGGGGTGAGGTGGTTGCAGGGGGCCCTTCCTCATCAAAAAGCGGTAACAGGGGTCCCCTGCTACCAACGAAGCGCTACCAGCGAAGCGCTACCAGCGAAGCGCTACCAGCGAAGCGCTACCAGCAAAGCGCTACCAACGAAGCGCTACCAACGAAGCGCTCAGGACGGGCCGATCCGGTCGGCGACGATCCGGGCGGAGAGAGTCACCATGGGCAGGCCGCCGCCCGGGTGGGTGGAGCCGCCGACCAGGTGCACGCCGTACGCCGGGGCGCGGTTGGCCGGCCGCAGCAAGCCGCCGGCCGTACCGTAGATCGCGCCGCCCGGTGTGGCGGTGGCGGCGTGCAGGTCGGCCGGGGTGCGGATCTCGCGGAACAGCAGCCGGTCCCGCACGTCGATCCCCCGCTCGGCGAGCACGTCCAGGATCCGGTCCGCGTACGCCTCGGCGAGCCCCGGCCGACGCCAGTCGACGGCGGACGCGGCCGTGCCGTGCCGGGCCGCGTTGACCAGCACGAACCATGCCTCGTGGTCGGCCGGGCGGACCAACGGATCGTCGGCCACGGTGACGAAGACGGTCGGGTCGACCGCCGGCCGGGCGCGCCGGCCCCGCCCCGGGTCGCCGAAGACCGCGTCGAACTCGGCGTCGGTGTCGCGCGGGAAGAACACGTTGTGGTGCGCCAGGCCGGTCGGCCCGCGTACCCCGAGCAGCAGCACGAACCCGGCGAGGCTGCGGTCGGCGAGCCCGGCCAGCCGGCCGGGGCTGGGCAGCAGGTCCCGGTAGACGGTCAGCGCGTCGACGTTGGCCACCACCACGTCGGCGGGGACCGGCGCGGCGATCCCACGCAGGCGTACCCCGTGGACCCGGCCGCCGGCCGCGTCGATCCGGGTGACCGCGGTGCCGGTCTGCACGACCACACCGAGGTCCAGGCAGCGCGACAACAGCGCGTCGGCGAGCGTGCCCAGCCCGCCGCGCAGGTACCAGCCGCCGAAGGCCAGCTCGGCGTAGGGGACGGCGACCAGCGCGGCCGGGGCCCGGCGCGGGTCCGCGCCGGTGTAGGTGGCGTACCGGTCGAGCAGCATCCGCAGCCGGGGGTCGCCCAGGTGGCGGCGGCCCAGCCCGCGCAGGGTACGGCCGGGCGCGATCGCGGCCAGGTCGCCCAGCCGCCAGGCCAGCGCCGCCAGGTCCCGGGGTGAGTCGACCGGCCGGCACAGGACGTCCCGCCAGGACGCCTCCCACACCCGCCCGGCGCGTCGCCACAGGCCCTGCCAGTCGGCCGCCGACCGTTCCCCGAAGGCCGCGCCGATCCGGTCGGTGAACTCCACCGGGTCGGCACAGGAGTCCAAGATCGTCCGGCCGCCGGTCGCTGCGTCGGTCGCCGGGCAGGGCCCACCGTCGGGGAAGACGTGCCGCACGATCGGGTCCAGCGGGACGAGGTCCAGGTACTCGTCGAGCTTCGCCCCGGTCGCCTCGAACAGTTCGGTGAAGACCTCAGGGAGGGTGAGCAGGCTCGGCCCGGTGTCGAAGTGGAACGATCCCGCGGGTGTGTCGTGGGTGTACCGGCCGAGCTTCCCGCCGACGGTGTCGGCCTGCTCGAAGACGGTCACCTCGTGTCCCGCCGCGGCCAGCCGGGCGGCGGCGGACAGCCCACCCACCCCGGCACCGACGACCACAACCCGAGCCATGCGTCGCGCCCTCCTAGCCGACCGGACGCCCGCGCCAGGAGAGGCGGCGTCGCTTCCGCAGATGGTACGACCGGACGGTCAGCCAACCGAGGACCACGACCGATACGGGGTGGGCGAGCGCGTCGGGCCACCACCGGCCACCGGTCGCCCGGGCGCTGACCACCCGCCCGGCGACGCCGAGCAGATAGCCGGCGGCGGCGAGTGCGGCGACCGTCGGCGCGCCGGCCACCAGCGCGGCGGCGACCAGCAGCGGCGGTGCCACGTAGAGCAGGCCGAACAGGGTCAGCACGGCCGCCGCCGCGCCCGGGTGGCCGAACGAGGCCCAGAGCGACTTGGTGTAGCCGTCGCGTAGCTGCGGCCAGGTGTCGTACATCCGGCAGTCGGCCAGCCGGGAACCGTCGGCCAGGGCGATCCGCCCGCCGGCCCGCTTCACCGCGCGGGCCAGCTCGATGTCCTCCAGCACCCGGTCCCGGACCGCCGCGTGCCCACCGGCGGCGGTGTAGCCGGCCCGGTCCACCACCAGGAACTGCCCACCCGCCGCCGCCAGCGACGGCCGGGCCGAGCGCTCCATCGCCCGCAGCGGCAGGAAGGTCAGCCACAGCCACTGCAACAGCGGCTGGACCAGCCGGTCGCCCACCGTCGCCACCAGGATCCTCGGGTACGGCGACAGCAGCGTCACCCGCGCGGCGCGCAGTTCGGCGACGGCCGCCGCCACCGCGTCCGGGGCGAGTACGACGTCGGCGTCGACGAAGACCAGCGCGGTGGCCGCCGGGTCGGCGCGCTGCGCGAGCTGGTGGCAGGCGTGCGGCTTGCCCAGCCAGCCCGGCGGCGGCGCGACCCCGGTCAGCACGGTGACCCGCCGGTCGGCGCCGACCACCGGGTGTCCCCCGGCGTGGCGTCGCCGGTCGTCGTCGACCACGGCGCGCACCACCTCGGCGGTGCCGTCGGTCGAGCCGTCGTCGAGCACCATGATCCGTAACCCCGGTACGCCCCGCTGGGCCAGCAGCGCCCGCAGGCACGGGGTGACCCGGGCGGCCTCGTCGCGCAGCGGCAGCAGCACCGCCACCGGCTCGTCGACCACGGCCGGCCGCTCGGCGGGGCGACGCAGCCAGCGGGTGGCGTTGACCAGGGTGTGCCCGGTCAACGCGGCGAGCCCGGCCAGCAGGACCAGCACGGCCACGACCGGGCCGGTCATGCGGCGGCGTCCACCCGCCGGCGTTCGGCCCCTGCCGACGGCCGCTGCCGCCGCTGTCCCCGGGCGAGGGTCACCGCCAGGGGAACCGCCGCCACCGCCATGCCGGCCGCACCCCAGGCCGCCGAGGCGGGCAGCCCGAGGAAGACCGCGTGAGCCAGCACGCTGGACCCGTACGTCCACAGGTACAGCGCGTACATCGGCTGGTCGGCCGGTCCGGTCCGGCCGGCCGCCGCCCCGGCCAGCGGGCGCAGCAGCGTCATCACCAGCAGCCCGAACAGCAGCCAGCCGAGGTAGTTGGTGACCGGGACACCGGGCAGGCCGGGCAGCGCCGGGCTGGCGTCCCGCCAGCGCCAGTACCCCTCGGCGACCATCTGCGGGTCGAGGAAGAGGTCCCAGGTGGCCAGGCCGACGGCGGCCAGCGCGATCCGCCGTACGCCGGGTCGGACGAGACGCGTCGCGGCGAGCCACGCCGGCCAGGCCATCCAGGTCCAGGCCAGCGGGATGACCAGGGGCACCCCGGCGAGCTTCGGCCCGAGTGCGCCGGAGTAGTGGTAGCCGCCGAACGGGAATCCGGTGGCCACGCCGAGCGCCTCGACGGCGAACCCGCCGCCGGTGGCGACCGCGACCAGCGTCACCGCCGTCCGGACACCCCGGGTGAGCAGCGCGTGGCCCACCGAGAGCAGGTAGCCGAGGACGACCGTGGCCACGGTCAGGGCGGCCCGGGTACCCCCGTCGGTGAGCGGGTAGCCGATCTGGGCGAGGACGAGGACGCCGAGCAGCACCCAGGTCAGCCGGGGCGCGCCAGCTCCGGTGGGCGCGGACCCGTCACCGGTCACGACGGGTGCGGGCCGGAGACAGCCGGGCCGGCGGACGTGGTGGGGCCGGCAGGGGCCGGCGGCGGGAGCGGGAGGGGCCGGCCGAGCACCCCGAAGGGGCGTTCGTCGCCGGGGAAGTGGAAGTTGCGCAGCACGTCCACGAAGCCGAACCGGCGGTAGAGCCGCCAGGCGCGGGAGCGCTCCTCGTCGGCCTCCGGGGTGGACAGCAGCGTGGTGCTCCCCTCGGCCATGGTGAGCAGCGCCCGCAGTTGCCCCGCGCCGAGACCGTGCCCCTGCGCCGGGGGCCGGACGTGCAGCTCGACGACCTCGAAGCAGCGGGTCAGCCAGATGTCGCGCCGGGTCGGGTCCAGCGCCCGGCTGACCTGGTCGTGCCACCACTGCCCGGGTACGCCGAGGTAGCCGTACCCGAAACCGGCCAGGTGCCCCTCGGTGGTGAGGCTGGCCACCGCGCGGAAGCCCGGCCGGCGGACGTGGGTGGCGATGTAACCGCGCCGGGACTCCAGCAGTTCCGGGCGGTACCCCATGGCCTCGCCGTAGACGGCGACCACGTCGTCCAACCGCCGGACGAGATCGTCCGGCGTCCACCGCACCAACCTCATACCCGTCCGTCCTCCACCGTTTCCGTGTCGTCGTCACCGGTCCAGCCCAGCACCGCCCGGTCACCCACCACGGCGCGAACCTCGAACCGGGCGAAGAGTTCCTCCGCGTACCAGCCGACGGTGGGGGTACGGGCGATCGCGGCCCGGTGCTCCGGGTGACGGTACGCGAACCCGACCAGGCTCGCCGGGTCACGCCACACGCTGACCGTGCCCTGCCAGCCCACCGGGGCCTCGCCGACGCCGAACCGGGCGAGCAGGCCGGGCGCGTGGCGCAGCGCGGCGGCCACCGGAGGGACGGCTCGCCAGAAGGTGACCGCCCGCCGGGGCCGCAGCCGGGCCCGGGTCAGCGCCAGCACCGGTCCGGTCGTCCGGCTGCCGGCGGTGCCCGACCCCGAGGTGTCGGCGGCCGTACCGGCCTGCGTTGAGCCGGCCGGCACCGGTGCCATCCGGGCCGGTGAGGTGGCGGCGGCCGGACCCGGGGCGGCTGGCCACGCGGGGTCGCCGAACGGCCGCCGGCCGGACCACTCGCCCCGGCTGGACATCGGCCGCAGGTCGAGTCGGACGGCCGCGCGGGCGAGTCGGGCCCAGGAGCGGCCGACCGGGGAGGTGTCGAAGCCGGCCGCCGCCTCGGCCGACGCCCAGACGGTCAGCGCGGCCCATCGGGTCGGGTCGACGTCGCCGGGGCCGAAACCGTCGCCCGTGCCGGTGCCGAGCAGCTTGGCGAAGCGCACCCCGTCGGTGGCGCGCAGCCGGCGCGGGCCGAACGCCATCCGGGGCAGCACCCGGGGCAGGTCGGTCCGCCCGACCCGCCAGACGTGCAGGGTGACCAGCCCGGGGACGGACTCCGGCCCGTTCACGCCACCTCGGCCGGGGTGCCGGTGGTGATCCGCAGCAGTTCCGCGTACGTGGTGGGGAAGACCGCCCGGGGCACCCCGCCGGCGGCCCAGACCTCGGGGTGACCGGCCAGCGCGGTGTCGACCAGGGTGCGCAGCGGGGCGGGGTGACCGAGCGGGGCGACCCCGCCGATGACCTGCCCGGTGTGCGTCCGGACGAAGTCCGGGGTGGCCCGGCGCAGCCGGGTGACCCCGAGCGAGGCGGACAGCCCGGCGGTGTCCACCCGGTGCGCCCCGGAGGTCAGCACCAGCAGCGGTGTGCCGTCCGCGTCGAAGACCAGCGAGTTGGTGATCGCGCCCACTGACACCCCCAGCGCCTCGGCCGCCGCCGCGGCGGTGTGCACCGCGTCGGGGAGCAGACGGACGATGGCGGGCCCGCCGGAACCGTCCCGCGCCGTGGCGGCGTCGAGCGCGTCCTGCACCGCCCGCACATTGGGATGTGGCTGCATACGCCCCATTCTCCCCGGCCCCCCGCCGCCTTCCGCCTCGGCACCCCCGCCGCCCCGCGCCCGTCCGCGTTGATCAAGAGGTTCGCGTCACCCGGAGCCGGGAAGCTGACGCGAACCGTTTGATCAACGCCGCTCGGGCGGGCCGGTGGGGACCACGGCGACCGTGTCCGGTGGAGCGGGTTGGGCGGTCGTCGTCGCGGCAGGGGCCGGGGGCGTCCCGGAGGGCGCGAGTCGGGCCGTCTCGGCCAACGCGACCCCGAGCAGCACCAGGACGCCGCCGGTGAGCTGGGCGGCGTTGAGCGCCTCGGTCGTGCCGAGGGCCACCCAGGCGACCGCTGCGGCGAGCACCGGCTCGACCATGCCGACGATCCCGACGCTGGTCGCCGGCAGGTGCCGCATCGCCCCGGCCACCAGCAGGTACGGCGCCACCGAACCGAGCAGCACCACGTACCCGAGCAGCAGTGGAACCGGTACGCCCCCGCTGGTGCCGGCCAGCGGCGTCCAGTCGCCGATCCCGGTGAGCGCCCGGGTGAGCAGGCCGGCCACGGCGGCGGCCCCGAAGGCCCAGGTGCAGAGCGAGAGCGTGTCCCGCCCCTCGACCCCGCGCGCGCCGAACACGTAGTAGAGCGCGAGGAAGAACGCCGCCCCGATCCCGGCCAGCACGCCGAGACCGTCGAGCTTCGGGTCGCCCCAGACCTCGGCGACGCAGGCCAGCCCGATCAGGCTCAGGGCCAGGCCGGCCCAGAGCCGGGGTCGGACCGGGTGCCGCTGCCCGAACCGGGCCCAGAGGGCGACCAGCAGCGGGGCGGAGTACTCGAAGAGCAGGCCGATGCCGACCGGCAGTCGGGAGATGGCGACGAAGTAGAGCATCGGCACCAGGAAGAACCCGGTCAGCCCGTACGCGACGAGCAGCGGGACCTGCCCGACGGTGACCCGTAGCCGGCGGGCGCCGGGGCGGAGCAGCAGGCTCAGCGCCAGCAGGACGGTGAACGCGCCGGCCGCGCGGAGCAGGGTGAGCTGGGGCGCGTCGATGCCGGCGCGGAGCACCAGCTTGGAGACGGTGCCGTTGACGGCGAAGAGGGCGCCCGAGGTGAGCACCATGGCGACACCGAGGGCGGGGCGGGGGTTGATCACGCCTGCGAGGTTACCGAGGTCGGAGCGCGTCACACGTTGCGTTTTCGTCGGCGGCAGGGTGTACTGTCAGCAGTGGTTAGAACGGGTGTTCGATTGACTCGGGCGCCGGTTCCCACTGCCCGGGAGGGGTGTTTCGCGGCTCCGCTCCCGGGCCGGTGCGGTGCCGCGGACCGCACCGGGCACCGGGCAGTCGCGAGCCCGGTCCCGTCAAGGCAGGATCGTCGTCCGCCGCCCACGACCCCCGGGCGGCGGACGACGAACCCGCCGGTCAAGCCGGCCGGGTGTGGTGTGGGGAAGCGTCCACACCCGGCCGGCCGTCCCGGGTGCGTCTTCCTCCGCACCACCCAGACCAGGCCACGCCGCCGGGCGGAATCCGCCTCCGCCGGTGGCGTGGCCGCCTCGGCGACGCGGAGGAGACAGTCATGCCGTCCAACCCGGCACCCACGGTGCCCGCGCACGTGCTGCCGCACCGCACCCCGACCCAGCTTCTCGCCGTGGCCCGCCGTGGGCTGGCCGAGGCCGCGCAGACTCGTCCCGACGGCCTGCGCTACGCCGCCGCCCACCTGGCGGCGCTGCGCGCGGCGGCGGCCCTGCTGGCCGCCCGCGCCCGTCCCGCACCCGCCCGGCGCAACCGGATCACCAGTGTCTGGGTCTTGCTCGCCGGGGTCGCCCCCGAGCTGGGTGAGTGGGCCACCTTCTTCGCCGCCGGCGCCAGCAAGCGGGCCGCCGCAGAGGCCGGCATCCCCCGGGTGGTGACCGCCCGCGAGGCCGACGACCTGCTCCGCGCCGCCGAACAGTTCGTCGCGGTGGTGGAGACGACGCTCGGTCTGACGCACCAACCGGCCCTCGACGGGCTCGCCGCCTGACCGGAGTCGGCCCTGACCGGGCCGGCCGCCGGGGCTGTCCGCACGTCGACTGCGGACAGCTGGCGCATGTCGTCGACGGGCGGCGCGACCGGGCACGCGGGATGTCGCCACACCACTGATCCAGAACGACACGACGGGGGGCTTGCCCATGGCGGGCCGGATGGTGCTCGGTTCCGCCGCGCTGACCGATCTGGTCCGGCCGGCCAGCGCGTCCGACCCGGCGGGCGTCCAGCGGGTGCTGCCGGTCCTGCCCGAACTCACCGGGCTGCTGCCCAACCGGGGCCTGCGCCGGGGCAGCACGGTCTCGGTCGCCGCCGGCCAGCCCCGCCGCAGCGGCGGGACGTCCCTGATGCTGGCGCTGCTCGCCGAGGCGTCCCGGGCCGGCTCCTGGTGCGCCGTGGTCGGGGTGCCGGCCTTCGGCGCGGTGGCGGCGGCCGAGGCCGGTATCGCGTTGGACCGGCTCGCCCTGGTGCCCCATCCCGGTCCGGAGTGGCCCACCGTCGTCGCCGCCCTGATCGACGGGGTCGACGTGGTGGTCGCCGCGGTCCCCGCCACGGTCTCCGCCTCGGTCGCCAGCCGGCTGGCCGCCCGCGCCCGGCAGCGCGGCAGCGTCCTCGTCCCGTACGGCCGGTGGGCGGGGGCCGACGTCACGTTGCAGGTGGTCCGGGGAACCTGGGAGGGGATCGGGCCGGGACGGGGCCGGCTCCGCCGGCGTGAGGTGACCGTCTCCGCGCGGGGCCGGGGCGCAGCGGCCCGGCCGAAGGAAATCACCGTGTGGCTTCCCGGTGACGGCCGTACCCGGGTCGTCCCCCGGTCCGCGACCGGCCGGCCGACCGCGCCCGCCGTGGCACCGCGACGGGGCCCGTTGACCCTGGTCGGTTCGGCGTGACCCCAGCCTCCCCGCCAGCGCGTGCCGTGGACTCGCCGACTCGCGTCGCCCGGACCCTGCTGCTCTGGTGCCCGGACTGGCCGGTGATCGCCGCCGAGATCGTCGAGGGGGTGCCCGCCACCGGGGCGGTCGCCATCCTGCACGCCAACCGGGTGGTCGCCTGCTCGGAACGCGCCCGTGCCGATGGCGTCCGGCGCGGCCTGCGCAGACGGGAGGCACAGGGTCGCTGTCCGGGGCTGACCGTGGTCGAGTACGACCCGTCGCGGGACGCCCGCGCGTTCGAGCCGGTGGTCGCCGCCGTGGAGGACCTGGTCGCCGGGGTGGAGGTGATCCGGCCCGGAGCCTGTGCGGTGGCTGCCCGGGGTCCGGCCCGGTATTTCGGCGGTGAGGAGGCGGCGGCCGAGCGGATCATCGAACATGTCGCCCAGACATGCGCGGTGGAGAGTCAGATCGGCATCGCCGACGGGACCTTCGCCGCCGGACTCGCCGCACGTACCGGACAGGTCGTGGCGCCCGGCGGCACCCCGGAGTTCCTCGCCGCCCTGCCGATCGAGGCGCTCGGCCGGCCGGCCCTGGCCGACCTGCTGCGCCGGCTCGGCATCCGGACGCTGGGCGACTTCGCCGCGCTCCCCGCCGGGGACGTGCTGGCCCGGTTCGGCTTCGACGCGGCGCTGGCCCACCGCCTCGCCGCCGGGCGGGACCACCGCCCGCTGGCCGTCCGGCAACCCCCGGCCGACCTGACCGTCAGCACCGACTACGACGAGCCGCTCGACCGGGTCGACGCCGCCGCGTTCGCCGCCCGGGCGCTGGCCGAGCGGCTGCACGACCGGCTGACCGCGCACGGTCTGGCCTGCACCCGGCTCGGGGTCGAGGCGGTCACCGCGCACGGTCAGGAACTGCACCGGGTCTGGCGGCACGACGGGCTGCTCACCGCCACGGCCATCGCCGACCGGCTGCGTTGGCAACTGGACGGCTGGCTCTCCGGTGGGGCCGCCCGGCCGGGCCGCCCCACCGCCGGGATCATCCGGTTGCGGCTGGTGCCGGACGGGGTGCTCGCCCAGGTCGGGTTGCAGCCCGGTCTCTGGGGCGGCACCGGCGAGGAACGCGAGCGGGCACACCGGGCGTTGAGCCGCGTGCAGGGCCTGCTCGGCCCGGAGTCGGTGGTGACCGCGGTGCTCGGCGGCGGACGTTCCCCGACCGACCAGGTCCACCTGGTGCCGTGGGGGGACGAGCGCCTTCCCGCGCGTCCCGGCGACCCGACCTGGCCCGCCGCCGACCATCCGACGGGTTCCGGTCCTGGCGACCCGGCCGGGCCCGCCGCCGGCCATCCGACGGGTTCCGGTTCCGGCGACCCGACCTGGCCCGTCGCCGAACGTCCGACGGGTTCCAGTCCCGACGGGGCGATCGGCCAGGTCGGCGTGCCGGCCGGTCAGTCGGGACGGGGATCGGGCTCGGGTGGCTGGTCGAAGGGCCACCGGGCGCGCCCGGGAGGCGCAACCCCGACGCGTCCCGAGCTGCCGCCGTGGCCGGGCCGGCTGCCACCACCCGCGCCGGCCGTGGTGCTGCCCGCCCCGCTCGCCGCGACCGTGCACGACGCCACCGGCGAGCCGGTCGGGGTCAGCGCCCGGCTCCAACTCACCGCCGCGCCGGCCCGGGTGGCCGTCGGCTCCGCCCCGCCGGTGGAGATCGTCGGCTGGGCCGGGCCGTGGCCGGTCGACGAACGATGGTGGGCCCCGGCCGAGGCCCGGCGGGCGGCCCGCTTCCAGTTCCTCCTCGCCGACGGTGCCGCCCTGCTGGTGGCGGTCGAGGCCGGCCAGTGGCTGGTGGAGGCGATCTATGACTGATCGGAAAGTAGATCGTGGCGGGTTCGTGCCCCGGGAAGGGCCGGCGCCCACCACGATCGGGGGCGGCGGCCCTCACCTCCCGACGGGGAGCGGGGCGCGGTGAGCTTCCACAACCCGAAGCTGCCCTGGTCGGAGCTGGAGCGAGTGCCCTCCGGGCGGCCCGCCGGCGTCGGCCGTTCGGGGGAGCGGCACCTGCACGTGGTGGACCCCCTCGCGGTCGACGGCGACGGCGGGGACGCCCCGGCCTGGACCCGGAAACGCCCGTACTACGAGGCACCCGAGCTGCCCCGCCCCGACGGCGTGGTGCCGTACGCGGAGCTGCACGCGCACACCAACTTCAGCTTCCTCGACGGGGCCAGCCACCCGGAGGAGCTGGCCGAGGAGGCGGCCCGGCTCGGGCTCACCGCGCTCGCCGTCACCGACCACGACGGCTTCTACGGGGTGGTCCGCTTCGCCGAGGCGGCCCGTGCCCTGCGGCTGCCCACCGTCGTCGGCGCGGAACTCTCCCTCGGCCTGCCCGCCCCGCAGAACGGTGAACCGGACCCGCTTGGTGCGCACCTGCTGCTGCTCGCGCACGGCCCTGAGGGGTACGCCCGGCTTGCCACCACCATCTCCCGGGCCCAGCTACGCGGCGGCGAGAAGGGCCGCCCGGACTACGGCGGGCTGGAGCAGGTCGCCGACGAACTGCGCGACCACGTGCTGGTACTCACCGGCTGCCGCAAGGGGCACGTGCCGGCGGCCCTGCTCACCGAAGGTGTCGACGCCGCCGCCCGGGAGCTGGACCGGCTGACCGCCCTGTTCGGCGCGGACACGGTCGCGGTGGAGCTGACCGACCACGGGCACCCGGTCGACGCCGACCGTAACGACGCCCTCGCCGAGCTGGCCGCCGCCGCCGGCCTGCCCACGGTGGCCACCAACAACGTGCACTACGCGACGCCCGGCCGGCGCCGGCTGGCCACCGCGCTCGCCGCCGTACGGGCCCGGCGCAGCCTGGACGAGATCGACGGCTGGCTGCCCGCCGCCGGCACCGCGCACCTGCGCAGTGGGGCCGAGATGGCCGCCCGGTTCGCCGGGTACCCGGGTGCGGTGGCCCGGGCCGCCGAGTTCGGCCGGGAACTCGCCTTCGACCTGCACCTCGTCGCGCCGAAGCTGCCGGCGTACCCGGTGCCGGCCGGGCACACCGAGATGAGCTGGCTGCGGCACCTCACCGAGCAGGGCGCGCGGGAACGCTACGGGCCGCGCGCGGCACACCCCGAGGCGTACGCGCAACTCGACCACGAGCTGGACATGGTCGAGAAGCTCGGCTTCCCCGGCTACTTCCTGGTGGTCTACGACATCGTCACGTTCTGCCGGGAGCAGGACATCTACTGCCAGGGCCGGGGCTCGGCGGCCAACTCGGCGGTCTGCTACGCGCTGCGGATCACCAACGTGGACGCCGTCCGGCACCGGCTGCTCTTCGAACGTTTCCTCGCCCCCGAACGCGACGGCCCGCCCGACATCGACGTGGACATCGAGTCCGACCGCCGGGAGGAGGTCATCCAGCACGTCTACACCCGGTACGGCCGGGAGCACACCGCCCAGGTCGCCAACGTCATCTCGTACCGGCCCCGGTCGGCGGTGCGGGACGTGGCGAAGGCGTTCGGCTTCTCCCCGGGCCAGCAGGACGCCTGGAGCAAGCAGATCGACCGGTGGGGCGCGGTCGCCGCCGTCGACGCCGAGGGCATCCCCGAGCAGGTGGTGGCGTACGCCAACGAACTCCAGACCTTCCCCCGGCACCTCGGCATCCACTCCGGCGGCATGGTGATCTGCGACCGCCCGGTGATCGAGGTCTGCCCGGTGGAGTGGGGGCGGATGCCCGGCCGCAGCGTCCTCCAGTGGGACAAGGACGACTGCGCGGCGGTCGGCCTGGTCAAGTTCGACCTGCTCGGCCTCGGCATGCTGTCGGCCCTGCACTACGGGTACGACATGATCGGCATGAGCCTGGACCTGGGCGACATGTCGCTGGACGACCCCGAGGTGTACGACATGCTCTGCCGGGCCGACTCGGTCGGAGTGTTCCAGGTGGAGAGCCGCGCCCAGATGGCCACCCTGCCGAGGCTGAAACCCCGCTGCTTCTACGACCTGGTGGTCGAGGTGGCGCTGATCCGGCCCGGCCCGATCCAGGGCGGCTCGGTGCACCCGTACATCCGGCGCAAGAACGGCCACGAGCCGGTGACCTATCCGCACCCGCTGATGCGCAACGCGCTGGAGAAGACCCTCGGCGTACCGCTGTTCCAGGAGCAGCTCATGCAGCTCGCCATCGACCTGGCCGGCTTCGACGCGGCCGAGGCCGACCAGTTGCGCCGGGCGATGGGGGCGAAACGGTCGGCGGAACGGATGGCCCGGATCGCCGAGCGGCTCTACGCCGGCATGGCCGAGCGCGGCATCACCGGCGAGCTGGCCGAGGACGTCTATCGCAAGCTCTCCGCCTTCGCCAGCTACGGCTTCCCGGAGAGTCACGCGATGAGCTTCGCCTACCTGGTGTACGCCAGCTCCTGGCTCAAGCGCTACCACCCGGCCCCGTTCCTGGCCGCGCTGCTCAACGCCCAGCCGATGGGCTTCTACTCGCCGCAGACCCTGGTCGAGGACGCCCGCCGGCACGGTGTCGAGGTGCGCCGCCCGGACGTCAACGCCAGCGGCGCGAAGGCCACCCTGGAGTCCACCCCGGGCACCCGGTGGGGGAGCGGGCCGGGGGAGCCCCCGCACGCCTGGGGGCTGGGCGGCCCGGCCGTCCGGCTGGGGCTGTCGGGTGTGCGTACCCTCGGCGACGGGGTGGCCGAGCGGATCGAGGCCGAACGGGCGGCGCACGGGGCGTACCGGGACATGCCGGATCTGGCCCGGCGGGTCGGTCTCACCGCCGCGCAGCTCGAGGCCCTGGCCACCGCGGACGCCTTTGCCTGCTTCGGGTTGACCCGGCGGGAGGCGCTCTGGGCGGCCGGCGCGGCGGCTCAGGACCGGCCCGGCCGGCTGCTCGGCACGGTGACCGGCGTGACCGCGCCCACCCTGCCCGGGATGGACGCGGTGGACCGGCTGGTCGCCGACGTCTGGGCGACCGGTCTCTCCCCGGAGAGCCACCCGGCCCGCTTCCTCCGGGACCGGCTGGACGCGCTCGGCGCGGTGCCGATCGCCCGGCTCGGCCGGGTCGAACCCGGTCGGCGGATCCGGGTCGGCGGCATCGTCACCCACCGGCAGCGTCCCGCCACGGCCGGCGGGGTCACCTTCCTCAACCTCGAGGACGAGACCGGCATGCTGAACGTGAGCTGCTCACCGGGCCTCTGGCAGCGCTACCGGCGGGTGGCGAAGACGAGCAGCGCCCTGGTGGTCCGGGGCATCCTGCACCGGCACGAGGGCGTCACCAGCCTCACCGCCGACCGCCTCGACCCGATCGACGCTCCGGTCACCCCCACCTCCCGCGACTTCCGCTGACCCACCTGATCGGCCCGGATGCGGCAGGGTTCGGCTTGCCGGGATTCGTGGCAGATCAGCTGCACGACACGCCGATCCCAGTACAGCGCAGCCGCACACTGATCTCGGTGCAGCGCAGCCACACACCGAACAGGCGACACAACACACCGGGATCCCACCTCGGCTCAGGCGGTGACCGTTGCCGGGTCCTGCTGCCGTTGGTCTGATGGCGGTCGACCCATGGTGCGCCAGGGTCCTCCGAGCAGCGGCGTCAGGACGACGAGGAAGTAGCCGACGCCCACGGTGACGAGGATGGCGGTGGTGCCGACGTGGTCGCTGGCGAAGCCGGCGCTGAGCGCGCCGAGGGGGATGGCGGCCCAGGCGGCGGCGCCGATGACGCCGTAGACGCGGGCGCGCATGTGCGCCGGCACGCGTTCGAGTTTGACAGCGCCGATGAGCGGGTTGATGGCCCCGGCAGCGAGTCCGGCGATCGCGAAGACGGCCGCCTGCACGGGGAGGGGAAACCCGGCTGCCAGGCTCCAGAACGGTGGTGCCCCGCCCACGGCGAAGGCGGTGACGAAGGTGGCCCGTCGGGGCAGCCGGTGTCCGATGGCGCTGAACGCCAGGGAACCGACCAGGGCGCCGCCGCCCATGGTGCCGACCAGCAGGCCGAGGGCGGCCGCGCCGCCGAGTTCCCGTTGGGCGACCACCGGCAGCAGGACGTTGGACTTGGTGGCATCGAAGAAGTTGGTGACCAGCACGAGAAGGACCAGCGCGCGCAGCAGTGGTTCGGTGAGCAGGAAGCGTACGCCGGCGGCGAAGTCGTGCCAGTAGTTGCCGCCGTCGTCGGCGGTTCGTTCGGCCGGGCGTAGGGACGCCGAGACCAGGGCGGCGACGACGGCGGCGGAGACGGCGAACGTGGCGGCGTCGATGGCCAGCACGGTCAGCGATCCCAGCGCCGCGACCAGCAGGCCGGCGACCGGGGCGCCGATGAGGCGGGCGGCGCGTTCGGTTGCCTCGTACCAGCCGATCGCTCGTTCGAGTGGCACGCCGGCCGCCGTGGCCGCCTCCGGCAGCAGCGCGTTGCGGGCTGTCTGGCCGGGGGTGTCGAGCAGTCCACTGGCGAACACCAGGACCAGCAGGGCCCAGAACGGCAGTCCGACGGTGGCGTCGAGCAGCGGAACAGCCCCGATGGTGACGCCGGACACCAGGTCGGCCATGATGCTGGCGCGGCGGTAGCCGATCCGGTCCACGACCACTCCGCCGAGGGCGCCACCGAGCACGATCGGCGCGGTGGCGACTGCCCCGGTGATGCCGGTGGCGGCCGCGGAGCCGGTTTCGGCCAGTACGTAGAGCGGCAACGCGATGATGGTCAACATGTTGCCGGTCAGCGAGATGACGTGACCGATCAGCAAGCCCGCCAGTGGGCCGCGACGGCGTGGCGCGGCGCTCACCGCGGCCACCGGAACGCGTGGTAGATCAGCGCGACCCGTTCTGCGCCGGGGCGTTCCGGATCGCTGCGGGCTGTCCAGCGGGCGGCCAGCGCCTCCAGGTCGGCGCGCAGCTCCAGCAGTTCGTCGCTGGTCAGGTGCAGCAGGTTGTCGCTGTTGGCGGTGCCTCTGACCCAGTGCGGCTCGAGGGTGGCCTCGGCGTCCAGATAGGCCTGCAACCGGTCGGCGTAGCGCTGCAGGACAGCGCGGCGCAGCAGGTCCGAGGCGGCCTTGCGCTCGGGGTCGTCGAGGACCTCGAACGGTTCCCACTCCGTGCGCGTATGCGCTGCCCGCCACCACCGCTCACGGCGACTACGCGCCAACTCCGGGGCTTCGACCACGAAGCCGTGCTCGGCGAGTTTGCCCAGGTGGTAGCTGACCGACCCGACCGCCTCGTCGACGAGGTCGCTGAGCATGCCGACCGTCTGCGGTCCATGCTCCCGAAGCTCACCGAGCAGCCGTAGTCGGGTCGGGTGGGCGAGGGCACGCATCGCCCGTGGGTCGGTCAGGTGCAGGGCCGAAGAAGACTCGGGCATGCCGACAGGCTAAACCAACAAGACATGACGTACAAGAAGTCTTGTGGGTTAGGCGGCGACGGCGGCGAGGGCCGCGCCCGCGCTGCCCAACAGGCCGACCAGGACGATCCGGCGGAACACCAACGGCGGGATCCGGTCGAACACCAGGTTCCCCAGCCACCAGCCGAGCGGCACGGCGGGCAGCGTCGCCAGGCTCAGCCGGAGCACCTCGCCGTCGATCCGGCCGGCCAGGGCGAACCCGGTCAGCGCGATCAGCCCGGCACCGGCGAAGACCGCCGCCAAGGTGGCCCGGAAGGTGCGCGGGTCGTACCCGAGGGAGTGGAAGACGGCGACCAGCGGCGGCCCGTTCGTGCCGGTGGCGGCGGTGAGCACCCCGACGAGGACGCCCACCGCGCCGATCCCGGCCCGGCCGGTGCGTAGCCGGACCCCGGACCAGACCAGCGCGACGCACCCGAGCACGACGACCGCGATGAGCACGCTGAGCAGGCGCTCCGGGAGGGTCACCAGGACCAGCAGACCGATCGGCACACCGACCAGGGCGGTGGCGGTCAGCGCGCCGGTCACCCGCCACCGCACATGCCGGCGGTCCCGGGCGGTGGCGGCCACATTCAGCGCGATGTTGGTCAGCGCGGTCACCACCACCGCCGTGCGCGGGTCGATGACCATAGCCAACAGAGGTACGGTGACCAGGGCGAACCCGAAGCCACTCACCGACTGGGCGAAGGCGCCGAGCAGCACGATGCCGAAGGCGGCGATCAGCAGGAGCACCCGCAGAGCGTGACGTGTCGGCCGGCGCCGCCGCAACGCGCGCGGGGCCGGCGGGCCGGTCCAGCGGCGAAGAACACATCCGGCGGACGTTTCGGGGTCGACCCGGTGGAGAACTTGCCGACTGCTCTTGTGATCATGCTCGGAGCAGTAACCGTTTCGTCTCACATCAGGGGGATCGATGATGATTCACCAGTCAGCGCAGGCAGTCGCGAACGCCCGACGGACCCGTCTGGGCGCGGGCTGGGTGCCCAGCCATCACGCCGAGCCGCGCGAGTACCCGGTGACCGCCGGCCCGGTCGCCAACGACCGCCGGGCGCAGGTCATGGACGACGAAACGGCGACGACCGAGTCGTGCTGATCCACCTGCGCGAACGCCAGGATGGTGTGCTGATCCACCTGTGCGAACGCCAGGTGGGCCCGGTGTCCGGGTCGTGCCTCGCGGAGGGCGTCCCGCCACACACCGCCCGCCGAGACTAGGCTCGACCGGGTGGAGCAGACACGAGGCCGGTTCACCGGGCCGCCGCTGACCCCCCGTACCGCCGTCATCTGGTCGGTGCTCCAGGCCGAGCTGGACCGGCGCGGCGACGCGGAGCTGACCGTGCTCGACGTGGGCGGCGGCACCGGCGGCTTCGCCGTACCGCTGGCCCACGCAGGACACCGGGTGACCGTCGTCGACGCCAGCCCGGACGCGCTCGCCGCGCTGACCCGCCGGGCCGCCGAGGCCGGCGTCGGTGGTCGGGTGCACGCGGTGCAGGGCGACGGCGACGCGCTCGCCGACCTGGTCGAGCCGGCCAGCGTCGACCTGGTGCTCTGTCACGCCGTCCTCGAGGTGGTGGACGACCCGGCGCCGGTGGTGACCGCGCTGGCCGCCGCACTGCGGCCCGGCGGCGCGGCGAGCGTGCTGGTCGCCGGGCGGGCCGCCGCGGTGCTCGGCCGGGCGATGAACGGCCACCTCGCCGCCGCGGCCACCCTCGCCGTCGACCCGTCCGGCAGCGCCGGCCCCCGGGACACCCTGCGCCGACGGTACGACGCCGACGGCGCCACCGCGCTGCTACGCGCCGCCGGGCTCGCCGTCGAGGAGATCCACGGGGTACGCGTCCTCGCCGACCTGCTCCCCGCAGCGGTCGCGGACGGTCAACCGGCCGCCCTGCTGGAGCTGGAACGGGCACTGGCGGCCCAGCCGCCCTACCGCGACCTCGCCGCCCAGCTGCACCTCTTCGCTCGCCGACCCGGCCCGCTCCCGGCATGACCGGCCCGCTCGACCCGGTCGCCCCCCGGTACGGCGGGGGCAGTCTCGCCGACGTGCTGCCCAGCGCGCTGGCCGTGCTCGGCGTACCCGGCAGTCCCGACCCGCTCGGACTCACCGCCGACCTCGACGGAATCCGCCGGGTCGCGGTGCTGCTCGTCGACGGGCTCGGCTGGCACCAGATCCCCACCGCGAGGCCGTACGCGCCGACCCTGTTCGGCCTCTACTCCCTGCTCGGCCGGCGGCTCACCGCCGGGTTCCCGTCGACCACCCCGACCAGCCTGGTGAGCCTGGGCACCGGGGTCGCACCCGGCGCGCACGGGGTGCTCGGCTTCCGGGTCCGGGTGCCGGAGACCGACCGGCTGCTCAGCCACATCGAGTGGGGCCGGGAACCGGAGCCGCGGCACTGGCAGCCGGTCCCCACCCAGCTCGAACGGGCCCGTGCGGCCGGCGTGACGGTGACCGTGGTGAGCCGTCCCGAGTACGACGGCAGCGGCCTGACCGTGGCCGCGAACCGGGGCGGCGAGTACCGGGGCGCGGCCGACGGCGACGCGCTCGCCACCGAGATGCTCGCCGCGCTCGCCGCCGGGGACGGACCGACCCTGGTCTCCGGTTACCACCCGGATTTGGACCGGCAGGGCCACCTGCACGGGGTGGACTCGCCGCTCTGGCGGGTCGCCGCGGGTGAGGTCGACCGGTTGCTGGCCCGCCTGGTCGACGGACTGCCCGGCGACGCCGCCCTGCTGGTCACCGCCGACCACGGGCAGTTGAACATCCCCGAGGAGCACCGGATCGACCTGGACGCCGACCCCCGGCTGCGGGCCGGGGTCCGGGTGGTGGCCGGCGAGCCACGGGTCCGGTACCTGCACGTGGCGCCGGGTGCCGTCGCCGACGTGGTGGACACCTGGTCGGGGGTGCTCGGCGACGCGGCCCGGGTGCTGACCCGCGCGGAGGCGGTGACCACCGGCTGGTTCGGCCCGGTGCCGGAGTCCCACCTCCAGCGGATCGGCGATGTGGTGGTGGTCTGCCGGGACACCTGGGCGATCGTGGCCACCCGCTCGGAGCACCCGATCGAGTCGCGGCTCGTGGCCTACCACGGTGCGGACACCGCCGCCGAGATGACAATCCCACTGCTGGTGGTCCGGGGCTGAGTGTCGTACCCGCCGGCTAGCCTGCGGTAATGGGGCGTAGCCAGTCGTTGCCACGCGGGGGTGATCCGCGTTTCGGTCCCGACGCCGACGACACCGGCTGCCCGATCCTGCACGTCGACATGGATGCCTTCTTCGCGTCCGTGGAGGTCCGTCACCGCCCCGAGCTGCGCGGGCGGCCGGTGGTGGTCGGCGGCATCGGCCCGCGCGGCGTGGTCAGCTCCGCCAGCTACCCCGCCCGGCGGTACGGGGTCCGCAGCGCGATGCCCACCGCACGGGCCCGTTCCCTCTGCCCGCACGCGGTCTTCCTCCCGCCGGACTTCCCGGCCTACTCGGCGGCGTCCCGGGCGGTGATGCAGATCTTCCGGGACGTCACGCCGCTGGTCGAACCGCTCTCCCTGGACGAGGCGTTCCTCGACGTGGCCGGCGCGCGGCGCCTCTTCGGTCGCCCGGCCGAGATCGCCCGGCTGATCCGGACCCGGGTCGCCGAGGAGCAGGGGCTGACCTGCTCGGTCGGCGTGGCGCCGACGAAGTTCGTGGCCAAGCTCGGCTCCACCCGGGCCAAGCCGGACGGGATGCTCGTGGTCCCCGCCAACCGGGTGCTGGACTTCCTCCATCCGCTGCCGGTGGACGCGCTCTGGGGCGTCGGTGAGCGCTCCGCGGCGACCCTGCGCCGGCTCGGCCTGGCCACCATCGGCGACCTCGCCGAGGCCCCGACGGGCATGCTGCGCCGGGCGGTGGGGGAGGCCGCCGCCAGCCACCTGCACGAGTTGGCGCACGGGCGGGATCCGCGCGGGGTCAGCCCCGAACAGGTGGAGAAGTCCATCGGCGCGGAGACCACCTTCGACACCGATGTGGACGACCCCCGGCAGATCCGGCGGGCGCTGCTCGCCCTGGCCGAGAAGGCGGGTTCCCGGCTACGCCGGGCCGGTCAGGTGGGGCGGACGGTCTCGCTCAAGGTGCGGCTGGCCGACTTCACCCTGGTCAGCCGGTCCCGCACCCTGGGCACGCCGACCGACGTCACACGGGAGATATTCGACACGGTCTGGGCGCTTTACGCCGCCCTCGAACCGGGGCAACTCATTCGGTTGGTGGGCGTACGGGTCGAGGGGCTCAGTGCCGCCGAGACCACCCCGAGGCAGCTCGCCCTCGGTGCTCCCGAGCACGGATGGCGTGAGGCGGAAGCGGCCGCGGACGCCGCTGCTGCCCGTTTCGG
The DNA here is from genome assembly GCF_900090325.1 of Micromonospora pallida. Lineage (NCBI taxonomy): Bacteria > Bacillati > Actinomycetota > Actinomycetes > Micromonosporales > Micromonosporaceae > Micromonospora > Micromonospora pallida. Next base: position 361,757 of record NZ_FMHW01000002.1, read on the forward strand.
GCGGTCCGTCATAGGTCCGGCGAGTCTTCTGGAGGGCCGCGATCAGCGTCGACGTGAAAATCCGCGCCACCCATAGGTCGTCCCGCTTTCCGACGCGCGAGGGCCCTCGTAGACTTGCGGGTAAGCAGCCGGTTGGCTGCCACGGTCTGTCGGTCCGAACGGGCCGACCAACGTGACCGGGGAGGAGTGCCGTGCCGCTCTCGGAGCACGAGCAGCGGCTGTTCGAGCAGATCGAGCGGTCGCTTGCCGAGGACCCCAAATTCGCCTCGGCCGTGCGCGCCAGCGACCCGCGTTTCCACGCGCGGCGTCGTCTGCTCGTCGCTGCCGGCGCGATCATCGCTGGCCTGGCCGTGTTGGTCTATGGTGCGGTGATCAAAACCCCGCCGCTCGCAGTGGCGGGGTTCGTCGTCATGCTGGCGTCAGCGGCGTTCGCGGTGCAGTCGCACCGCCGGGCGCAGTCGCCCGACCTGCACGTGGTCGGCGGCACCACCAGTCGCCGGCGTCCCCGGACAGGGGGACGTGCCGGCCGCCGGTCATCTCTGCTCGACCGGCTGGAGGACCGTTGGCGGCAGCGCCCGGAGGGGCACCGCTGACCACCGGCTGACGGGGGTGGGACAGGCGTCCCGCCCCGCGTCGTACCACCGTGCCCAGCGCCGGCCTCGTGTCGGGACCCTGGGCTTCTCGGCGTGGCCCGGGGTGGGTGAGTTTGCGCCAAGACCGGCCGACTCCCGCCCCCCGGCGGCCCTACCGCCCACTGGGCCAACTGCGGCCACTGCCTGCTGGAACCGACTGCCGCCCACCGGCCGCTGGGAACCGACTGCCGCCCATCGGCCGCTGGGGACCGGCTGCCGCCCACCGCCCGCCGCCCGCCGACTGCCGGCCGTTGGGGACCGGCTGCCGCCCACCGCCCGCCGCCCGCCGACTGCCGGCCGCTGGGGACCGGCTGCCGTCGACGGAACCGGCCGCGACCCCCGCTGCCCGCGTCGGCCCTCCACCCCGTCACCCCGACCGTCGAAGAATCCGTGTCACCCGCCCGTAGCCGCCCTCCCTCCTGAGCCGGGCACCGAAATGCGGCATGTCGGGGTGTCCTGCTGTCGGGAGACCCCGATTTGCGGGATATCGGGGTCTCCCGGCGCGGGGAGAGGACGTTCTGCGGGAGCTGGGGTTCCGGCGGCAGGGCGGGGCCGGGGGCGTGGGGAGGCACCGAGATGCGGCATGTCGGGGCGTCCGGGCGTGGGGAGGCACCGAGATGCGGGATATCGGGGTCTCCCGACACGGGGGGACACCGGTATGCGGCATGTCGGGGTGTCCGGCGGGCGAGGGAGGGGCGGCCCCCGGGGCGTGACGCCGACGCCCGGTCGGCCGACCGGTGAAAGGTGCCACCGGGCGGGCCGACCGGGCGTCGGTCTCGGTCTCGGGTCAGCGGGCTGGTCGGCCCGCCAGCAGGCGTCGGGGATTCCACCGCAGCAGTCGGGTACGGGCCCTACCGGTCGCCGCCACCAGCCGGGAGGAGGTGTCGGTGACCGTCGTGCGCCAGCGCAGCAGCACCGACGGCGGGAGGGTCGCGGCGACGAACCGGGTACGCCGGTCGGCCTGGGCGCCGAGCGCGCGTCGGACCGTCCCGAGTGCCGGGTGCAGCTCGCCGCCCGCCATCGGGTCCCGCGCGTAGCGGGCCCGCTCCTCGGCCCGCCCGAGCAGCCGGACCGCCGTGGCCGCCGGATCGTCCTCGGTGAGCGTCTCCCGGACCAGCCGGTCGGCGGTGGCCCGGGGAGTCTCCGTCCGGTCCACCCGGAGCCGGTAGTCCACCAGGGTGTCGAGCAGTTCGTCCCAGGCCGCGTGCGCCCGGGCGCGGGCGGTGTCGGCGTCCGCCTCGACCACCACCACCGGGGCGCTCGCGTCGGTCAGCCCGGTGGATTCGCGTACCGCCGTGGGGACCGGCGCGGCGGGCGGTGCGGCCCCGCGCCGACGACGCAGCGCCATCCGGCGCAGCGCCGGCATGGTCAGCAGTACCAGCAACGCCAGGGCGGCGGCCGTCCACCACGGCCAGACCGGAGCCTGCTGCATCTCGCCGCCGGCGGTGGTGGGGTCCAACCCCTCCTCGATGTTCCGGCTGGCCTCGTCCGGACCGGCCGGCCCGGCCGACGGGTCGGTCTCGCCGGGCGCGGTCGGGGCGCCGGCCGACGGTGCGACCGGGTCGGGAGCGTCGTTGTCCGGCGCCCAGTCCGAGCGGGCGTTGCCCGGAACCCCGTACGCCGGGGTGGCGTCGAACGGCACCCAGCCGATGCTGGCGAAGTAGACCTCGGTCCAGGCGTGCAGGTTCCGGTTGGTCAGGACGTAGGTGTCGCCGTCCTTGCTGGTGCCGTTGGTGAAGCCGAACGCCACCCGGGCCGGGATGCCGGCCGCCCGGACCAGCCAGGCCATCGCGGCGGCGTACTGCTGACAGAAACCGGCCTTGTTGTTGAGGAAGTCGACGATGTCCTGGCCGCTGGTGCCGCCCTCGGTGCTCAACGAGTAGCGGAAGCCGTTCCGGGCGGAGAAGTGGTCGTAGATCGCCCGAACCCGGTCGTAGTCGGTCTGGCGCTCCTCGATCAGTTCCTCGACCAGGGCGTCCACCTCGGCGGCCGGTGGGGTGTCGGTGAACCGCTGCACCATCGTGTCCGCCGGGGACAACGACGGGGCCTGGCGGAGCAGTTCCGGCGTGTAGCGGGAGCGGACGTAGTCGAACTCGTAGCTCTTGTCCCGGGAGTTCTCCCGGTTGGAGAAGACGATCTGGAGGTTCCGGTCGTACAGCCAGTTGCCGTTGAGCCCGTCGGTGCGTACCGGTTCGGCGTAGACCGGCATCAGCCGCATGTTGAGGCCCTCGGTGGTCTCGATCCTGGCCCGGTAGCGGTCCTGCTGGATCGCGGGGTTCACCCCCTCGGCCGGGTCGGGCAGGTTCCGGACCGTCCGGCCGGACGGGTTGCGGACTCGGAAACCGTTCGGCTGTAGGTCGTCGGCCACGCCGAAGCGCAGGTAGAACGGGTTGGGCTCGTTGGTGGTCACCGTGACCAGATCGGTCACCTCGGACTGGTTGAGGTCGCCCCGGAGCGCGGCGAACAGGTCCACCCGGCCGGAGCCGACCCCGACCCCGGCCTGCCCGTTGCCGTTGCCCGTGCCGGACTGGAGACGGTCCAGCAGCCCCCCGGTCATCCCGGGCACCGCCAGCGGCGTGAGCACCGCGGCCACCACCCCGACCACGGCCAGCCGACGTCCGGCGCTGGCCAGCGGGGAGGACTCCCAGATGTCGACGTCCCGGCCGTCCCCGGTGAACCGGCGGCCGAACCGGCGGACCCGGTCGATGTTGTCGCTGACCAGCAGCCAGAGGTAGCCGGCCGCGCCGATTACGAACGGCACCGGCGGGACGCTCTCGACGTAGACCGCGACCGGCACCGAGTAGATGGCGAGCATGGGCAGACCGGCCAGGGCGGGTCGGCGCAGACCCACGGCGACCAGGTCGACCACCACGGCCACCCCGCCCACCCCGAGCACGGTGATGAACAGCAGGGGGTCGGTGTCGGGCACCTTCACCCCGTACGACCGCATGTCCTGCACCGACCGGCTGAGCAGTTCGCCGAAGTGGCCGATGGTGCCCGGCGTGGGCAGCACGGCGGCCAGCTCGCTGCCGCTGGGGAACATCCAGGTCAGCGCGATCAGCAGCCCGCCCGCCATGCCGAGCACCTGTCCCCACAACGGTGCCCGGAGCATCCGGAGCAGGGCGGCGACCCCGGCGACCACCGCCACCGCGATGATCGACTGCACCAGCCAGGTCCAGCGTTGGAAGATCGCCGACAGCGGCGCGGCGGCGAGCACCGTCGCGGCCGCCGCGACCAGGCCGAGCCCCCGGTTCGCGATCACTCGTCCCCCCTCACTTCACGCCCCCGGCCACCGTCTCGGCCAGCGCCGCCCGCATGGCGAACCCCTGCGAGCCGCGGGCCGCCTGCGGCCAGAGGGCCGGAAGCTGGCTGCCGTGCTCCACGCCGATCACCCGCCACCCGCTCTGCAACAGGGCGAGCGCGGCGGACCCGTGGGCCTGCTGCGCTTCGGCACGGGCCCGTTCGGGCAGGTTGAGCCAGCTCGAGCTGTCCAACAGGAAGGCCACGCAGGTGGCGCCGTTGCCGCGCAGGGCGGCCAGCAACTGGGCCTCGGCGGTGCTCAGCGAACCGAGCAGGGCGATGATCAGCCCGCCGTCGGCGCGCTGGCGGACCCGCTCGACCAGGGTGGTGAGTTCGCCCCGCTGCTCCAGTCGGACCTCGGCGAGGTGGTCGAGGAGCACACCGTCGCCGGTCGCCTCGGCCGCGTCCACGTCGGCCCCGGACCCGGTGACCATGCGCAGTTTGTAGCCGGCCTGTCGCAGGTGGACGGTGATGCTCGCGGCGGCCGAGACGGCCCACTCGAAGCTCGCCGTCGGCCCCTCGCCCCGGTGGCCGTACGCGCGGGTGTCCAGCACCACCGTCGCGCGGCTCTCCCACGGCTGTTCCTCGCGCCGCACCATCAGCTCCCCGGTGCGGGCGGTCGACTTCCAGTGCACCCGGCGCAGGTCGTCGCCCCTCCGGTACTCCCGGGTCGCCGCGTCGTCCTCGCCGTGCACCGCCACCGAGCGGGCCCGGCTGTCGCCGCTGCCGGCGTACTCACCGGGAAGCCGGATCGACGGCAGCGGGGTGACCTGCGGGATCACCGTGAGTCGGTCGGTGCTCGGGAAGGCCCGGCTCAACTCACAGAGACCGAACGGGTCGGTCATCCGCACCCCGAGCGGCCCCACCTCGTACCGGCCGCGCACGTCGGCGCGGACGGTGTACGCCACCGAGCTGGCCTGGTGGGCGCCAAGCCGCTCCAGCACCACCCGGGGCCGGCTCCCCAGCGCGTACGGCAGCCGGTCCTCCAACAGCAGCGTTCCGGTGGGCAGGCGGGACATGTTCTGCAACCGCAGCACCACCCGGGAACTGGCCCCCACCGGTGCCCGGTGCGGATCCAGCGACCGGACACAGGCGAGTTTGTACCGGCTGCGCCCGACGTACGCGGCGGCGAGCAGCGGCAGCACGGCCAGCAGCACCGCGACCCGGAGCAGGTCCCGCTCCCCGAGCAGCAGCGCCGAGATGGCGGCGGCCACCGCGGCCGCCAGGAAGGACCGCCCACGGGTGGTGAGCCCGCGCAGCCCGTCGCGCACGGTCACCGCCTCCGCGGCTCGTACGCGGAGCGGCCGTTCCCGCCGGTGGCCGGTCGGGTGTCGTACTGGGAGCGCTTGCGCTCCTGCGGCACGGTCAGCCGGTGCACCAGGTCGGAGACGATCGCGTCGGTGGTGCGCCGGGCCAGCTGCGCGTCGGCGGTCGGGATGATCCGGTGTGCCAGCACCGGTACCGCCAGCGCCTGGAGGTCGTCCGGGAGGACGTAGTCGCGTCCCTCGAGCGCGGCGACCGCCCGCGCGGTGCGCAGCAGTTGCAGGGTGGCCCGGGGGGACGCGCCCAGCCGCAGCTCGGGGGCCTCGCGGGTGGCGGTGACCAGGTCGATGGCGTACTGCTTGACCGCGTCGGCGACGTGCACCTCGCGGACCGTGGCGATGAGCTGCCGGACGGTCGCCGCGTCGGAGACGGCGCGCAGGTCGTACAGCGGGTCGACCGCGCCGTGCCCGTCGAGCATGGCCAGCTCGGCCTCCGGGCCGGGGTAGCCCATGGCGATCCGCGCGGTGAACCGGTCGCGCTGCGCCTCGGGGAGCGGGTACGTCCCCTCCATCTCGATCGGGTTCTGCGTGGCGATCACCATGAACGGGGTCTGTAGCTGGTAGGTGACCCCGTCGACGGTGACCTGCCGTTCCTCCATGCACTCCAGCAGCGCCGACTGGGTCTTCGGCGAGGCCCGGTTGATCTCGTCGCCGACGACCAGGTTGGCGAAGACGGCACCCGGCCGGAACTCGAAGTCGTGGGTTTCCTGGTTGTAGACGCTGACCCCGGTGACGTCGCTGGGCAGCAGGTCGGGGGTGAACTGGATACGCCGTACCGTGCAGTCGATGGACCGGGCCATCGCCTTGGCGAGCTTGGTCTTGCCGACGCCGGGGACGTCTTCGATCAGCAGGTGACCCTCGGCGAGCAGAACGGCGAGGGCGAGCCGCACGGTGGCCGTCTTACCCTCGATGACCTGCTCGATGTTGGCGACGATGGCTTCACTGGCGGCGCGGAACTCGTCGTGCGGCAGGACGCCGCCCACCTCGTCCCAGGTCTGTTGTGTCAACGGGCCTCCCTCTCGTCGCCTGGACGGCAGCTCTGTAAAGAGCACCTGGACCCGCCGTTGGGTTGCGCCCGTCGAGCCTCTTGTGCCGCAGGAATCTCTGATATCTCAGGCTAACCATGTTTCCCGGCTACGCCGAACGCCGCAGGTAGACGGTCGGTTACGTACCTAATAACCGTCTGACGGGGGATCTGGGCGATGTCCCGTGGTCGGGCACCCGGGCGGTTGGCTGCCGTCCCGCCGGGTGGAAGCCCCCGGCACGGACCGGGTGCGGACGGGTACACTGCCGGTCATGGCCGGTTTCCACCTGCTCCTTACCGGGCCGTGCTGATGCGCTGACAGCGCGACAGCACGGCGACCCCTCCTGCGTGAGGGGCTTTTTTGTGCCCTCGAGCAGACCACGGCGAACCGCGACCTGGCGTCCGTCCGCGCGACGGAGCGTCACCAACCCGGCGTCCCGGTGTAGGGCGCCCCGAACCCCGACGTCCCCACGAAGGGCGTCACCAGCACGACGTCCCGCGGCGGGGCGTCACCGCACGGCCGAGGCGTCGGCCCCGGCGGCCACGAGCGAAGCGAGGACACGCCATGACTGAGGCAGCCGCGAGCGACATCCCCCCGTTCCGGTACACCGCGGCCCTGGCCGGTGAGATCGAGCAGCGCTGGCAGGACATCTGGGAGCGGGAGGGTACGTTCCACGCCCCGAACCCGACCGGCCCGCTGGCCGACCCCGGGCACCCCCGGGCCGGCGCGGAGAAGCTGTACGTGCTGGACATGTTCCCCTACCCGTCCGGTGCGGGCCTGCACGTCGGGCACCCGCTGGGCTACATCGGCACCGACTGCTTCGCCCGCTACCAGCGGATGGCCGGGCACAACGTGCTGCACACGATGGGCTTCGACGCCTTCGGCCTGCCCGCCGAGCAGTACGCGGTGCAGACCGGCACCCACCCGCGGACCACCACCGAGGCGAACATCGGGCGCTACCAGGCGCAGCTGCGCCGGCTGGGCCTGGGCCACGACGACCGTCGGTCGGTGGCGACCATCGACACCGACTTCTACCGCTGGACCCAGTGGATCTTCCTGCAGATCTTCAACTCCTGGTACGACCCGGACGCGCAGCGGGCCCGCCCGGTCGCCGACCTGGTCGCCGAGTTCGCCGCCGGCACCCGGTCCACTCCGGACGGCCGTCCCTGGGCCGAGCTGACCCCGGTCGAGCAGCGGAAGGTCGTGGACGGCCACCGGCTGGCGTACGTTTCGCAGGCCCCGGTGAACTGGTGCCCGGGGCTGGGCACTGTGCTGGCCAACGAGGAGGTCACCGCCGACGGCCGCTCCGAGCGGGGCAACTTCCCGGTCTTCAAGCGCAACCTGAAGCAGTGGATGATGCGGATCACCGCGTACGGCGACCGGCTGGTCGACGACCTGGACACGCTGGACTGGCCGGAGCCGATCAAGCTGATGCAGCGCAACTGGATCGGCCGCTCCACCGGTGCGCACATCGACTTCCCGACCCCGGCGGCCCCGATCCGGGTCTTCACCACCCGGCCGGACACCGTCTTCGGGGCGACGTACATGGTGCTGGCCCCCGAGCACGAGCTGGTCGACGCGCTGGTGCCGGCCGCCTGGCCGGCCGGGACGAAGGACGCCTGGACCGGCGGGCACGCCAGTCCGCGCGAGGCCGTCGAGGCGTACCGGAAGGCGGCGGCGGCGAAGAGCGACGTGGAGCGGCAGGCCGAGGCGAAGGAGAAGACCGGCGTCTTCGTCGGCGCCTACGCCACCAACCCGGTCAACGACGCGCCGGTTCCGATCTTCATCGCCGACTACGTGCTGGCCGGCTACGGCACCGGCGCGATCATGGCGGTGCCGGCGCAGGACGAGCGGGACTGGGACTTCGCCGAGGCGTTCGACCTGCCGATTGTCCGTACCGTGCAGCCGGCCGACGGCTTCGACGGGAAGGCGTACACCGGGGACGGGCCGGCCATCAACAGCGCCGCGCCCGACCGCGACCTGGACCTGAACGGCCTGGGCGTGACCGACGCGAAGGCCCGGATCATCGAGTGGCTGGAGGCGAACGGGCACGGCACCGGCGCGGTCACCTACCGGCTGCGCGACTGGCTGTTCAGCCGGCAGCGCTACTGGGGCGAGCCCTTCCCGATCGTGTACGACGAGGACGGCAGCGCGATTCCGCTGCCCGAGTCGATGCTGCCGGTGGAACTGCCCGAGGTGGACGACTTCTCCCCGCGCACCTTCGACCCGGAGGACGCCGACACCGACCCGGAGACCCCGCTGTCGCGTCGCCGCGACTGGGTGGAGGTCGAGCTGGACCTGGGCGACGGTCCGAAGCGGTACACCCGGGAGACCAACGTGATGCCGCAGTGGGCCGGCTCCTGCTGGTACGAGCTGCGCTACCTGGACCCGACCAACCACGAGCGGTTCGTCGACCCGGAGAACGAGCGGTACTGGATGGGACCGCGCGGCGCGGGCGACTGCGGCGGGACCGACCTGTACGTCGGCGGTGCCGAGCACGCCGTGCTGCACCTGCTGTACGCCCGGTTCTGGCACAAGGTGCTGTTCGACCTGGGCCACGTCTCGTCGTTCGAGCCGTTCCGGAGGCTGTTCAACCAGGGCTACATCCAGGCGTACGCGTACCGCGACTCGCGGGGCACGCCGGTGCCGGCGGAGGAGGTCGTCGAGCGGGACGGCCGGTACTTCCACGGCGAGACCGAGGTCCGCCGCGAGTACGGCAAGATGGGCAAGTCGCTGCGGAACGTGGTCACCCCCGACGAGATGTGCGCCGCGTACGGCGCGGACACCTTCCGGGTGTACGAGATGTCGATGGGCCCGCTGGAGGTGTCCCGCCCCTGGGAGACCCGCGCGGTGGTCGGCTCGTACCGGTTCCTGCAGCGGGTCTGGCGGACCGTGGTCGACGAGCAGACCGGCGCGCTGCGGGTCACCGACGACCCGGCCGACGAGGCCACCCGACGGCTGCTGCACAAGGCGATCGACGGGGTCCGGGGCGACATGGAGGGGATCCGGTTCAACACCGCGATCGCCAAGCTGATCGAGCTGACCAACGGGCTGACCCGACTGGCCGCCACGCCGCGCGAGGTGGCCGAGCCGCTGGTGCTGATGCTGGCCCCGTTCGCCCCGCACGTCGCCGAGGAGCTGTGGCAGTGGCTGGGGCACCCCACCTCCCTGACGTACGTGGACTTCCCGACCGCCGACCCGGCCCTGCTGGTCGCCGAGACGGTCACCTACCCGGTGCAGGTCAACGGCAAGGTCCGGGGCCGGGTCGAGGTGCCCGCCGACGCCGCCGAGGAGACGGTCCGGGCGGCGGCGCTGGAGGCGGTCGCCGCCTCGCTGGGCGGCCGGGAGCCGCGCAAGGTCATCGTGGTCAAGGGCCGGATGGTGTCGGTGGTCGCCTGACCCGCGCCGGCAGGGGCCCCTGGTCACCGACTCAGGGGCTCCTGCCACCTCTCCCGACGCGGGTCGCCGCACCTGGGTAGGTTCGGGCACATGGCTGTTCTCCCTGATGGGCGTTCCATGCGCGAGCGGATGCTCGCCGGTGACCCGTACCTCGCCGACGACCCGGAGCTGGCCGAGCAGAGCCTGCGGGCCATGGACCTGACGGACGCGTTCAACGCCACGTCGGCCCGGGACCCGCAGGAGCGTCGCCGGCTGCTCACCGAGTTGCTTGGCACGATCGGCGAGGGTACGGAGATCCGGCCTCCGCTGCGCGTCGACTACGGCAGCCACATCCGCGTCGGCGCCCGGTCGTTCGCGAACTTCGGTCTGGTGGCCCTGGACGTGGCACCGATCAGCATCGGCGACGACGTGCAGATCGGGTCGAACGTGCAGCTGTTGACGCCCACTCACCCGATCGACCCGGAGCCGCGCCGGGCGAAGTGGGAGGCCGCGAAGCCGATCACCATCGGCGACAACGTCTGGCTGGGTAGCGGGGCGATCGTCCTGGCCGGCGTGACGATCGGGGAGAACACCGTGGTCGGCGCCGGCGCGGTGGTCACCCGGGACCTGCCGGCGAACGTGGTCGCGGTGGGCAATCCCGCCCGGGTCGTCCGCACGATCGAGCCGGGTACGACCGGAGCGTCGGGTACAGCCTGAGCGCCGGGACGTCCTGGGCGCCGGGGACGGTCACCCCGGCGGGGTGACCGTCCCCGGCGTCGGGGTCGACCGTGCGGCGGGTACCGCGACCCGGGTCGCGGCTACCCGTCGACGGCGACGTCGGTCGACAGGCCGAGCCCGGCGAGCGCCGCCGAGACGAGTTCGTCCGGGGTCAGCGTCACGTCGAGCACCAGCACCGACTCGTCCGGGTGGTGCCGTTCCAGGGTGGCCAGCTGGGACTCCAGCAGGCTGGTCGGCATGTAGTGCCCGGCCCGCCGGGACAACCGATCCCGGATGACCTCGGCCGACCCGTCGAGGTGGACGAACTCGACGTGCGGCGGCCCCTGGCGGAGCACGTCGCGGTAGGACCGCTTCAGCGCCGAGCAGGCCAGCACGGTCGACACGCCGTCGGCAGCGCGGTCGGCCATCCACCGGGCCAGGTCACGCAGCCAGGGCAGGCGTGCCGCGTCGTCGAGCGGCACGCCTGCCCGCATCCGGTCGACGTTGGCCGGCGGGTGGAACTCGTCGGCCTCGGCGAAGGCGAAACCGGCGCGGGCACTGATCCCCCGGGCGACGGTCGTCTTGCCCGCCCCGGACACTCCCATCACGACCACGTGCCGGGTCCGGGGTGGGCCGCCCGGACGACCGTCACCAGTCATGGACGGTCCCGTCCTTGAGCCGGTTGAACGGCAGGTAGGCCGGCACGTACGGGAACTTCGCGGCGGCGGCCTCGTCGATTTCCACCCCGATTCCGGGCTGCTCGCCCGGGTGCAGGTAGCCGTCGGTGAAGGTGAACGACTGCCGGAACACCTCGTTGGTGAGCGGCCCGTGCTGCATGTACTCCTGGATGCCGAAGTTGTGGATGGCGAGGTCCAGGTGCAGCGCGGCGGCCATGCCGACCGGTGAGATGTCGGTCGGGCCGTGGATACCGGACTTGATCTGGTACTGGGCGGCGAAGTCGAGCAGCTTGCGCATGGCCGTGATGCCGCCGGTGTGGGTGACGGCGGACCGGACGTAGTCGATCAGTTGCTCGCGGATGAGGGTCTGGTAGTCCCACACCGTGTTGAAGACCTCGCCGATGGCCAGCGGTGTGGTGGTGTGCTGCCGGACCAGCCGCAGCGCCTCCTGGTTCTCCGCCGGAGTGCAGTCCTCCAACCAGAACAGGTCGTACGGTTCGAGGGCCTTGCCCAGTTTCGCGGCCTGGATGGGGGTCATCCGGTGGTGACCGTCGTGCAGCAGCGGCAGTTCCGGGCCGAACTCGTTGCGGACCGCCTCGAACACACCAGGCAGGTGGCGCATGTACGCGCGGGTGTCCCAGTCCTCCTCGGCGGGCAGCGGGGTGCGTTGGGCCGGTTCGTAGTCGTACCGCGTGCCACCGCTGCTGGGCTGCGAGGCGACCCCGTACACGGCGTTGATGCCGGGCACGGAGGTCTGGACGCGGATCGACCGGAAGCCGAGGTCGAGGTGCCGACGGATCGAGTCGAACAGCTCCGGCAGGTCCCGGCCGGAGGCGTGCCCGTAGGCCATGATGCCGGTCCGGGACGCCCCGCCCAGCAGTTGGTACAGCGGCATGCCGGCGGCCTTGGCCTTGATGTCCCACAGGGCGACGTCCACCGCGGCGATGGCGGCCATGGTGACCGGACCGCGCCGCCAGTAGGCCGAGCGGTACAGGAACTGCCAGGTGTCCTCGATGCGGTGCGGGTCGCGGCCGATCAGCAGCGGGGCGACGTGGTCGCTCAGGTACGAGGCGACGGAGAGTTCCCGTCCGTTGAGGGTGCCGTCGCCCAGACCGGTGATGCCGTCGTCAGTGGTGATCTTCAGGGTGACGAAGTTGCGGTCGGGGCTGGAGACGATGACGTCAGCTGCGACGATCTTCACGGGATGCCTTTCTTCCTTGAGGGGTGCACGGGCGCGGCTAGCGGATGACGCTTCCCGTCTCGTGCCCGTCCAGGAGGGACAGTTCGGCGCGCCGCGGCAGTCCCTCCCAGTCGCCGGGACTGGAGACCACGAACGCACCGAGGGTGGCCGCGCGGCGCAGCCGACCGGGCAGGTCGAGTCCGTCGAACCAGCCGGACAGGTAACCGGCGGTGAACGCGTCCCCGGCGCCGACGGTGTCGACGGCGGTCACGGTCAGCGCCCCGGCGTGCCGGACGCCGTCCGGGGTGTGCGCGCGGGCGCCGTCCGCGCCCAGCTTGACCAGCACCGTGTGCACGCCCCGCCGGAACAGGTCCGCCACGACGGCGGACTCGTCGGCCCCCGGCTCACCGAGGAGGTCCAGTTCGTCGGCGGAGGCGACGACGATCGAGGCATGGCCCGCCAGCGGGGTGAGCACCGCACGTGCGGTGTCGCGCGACCAGAGCCGGGCGCGGTAGTTGACGTCCAGGCACACCGGGATTCCCGCGTTCGCGGCGGTCTCGGCCGCCCACCCGGTCGCCGCGCGCGCGGTGTCGGACAACGCCGGGGTGATTCCGGTCAGGTGCAGGAGCCGCGCTCCGGCGGCCAGCGGCGCCCGCAGGTGGTCGACGCTCAGCGCGGAGCCGGCCGAACCGGCCCGGAGGTACTGCGCCCTGGTCAGGTCGGCGGTGCGCCGCTCCAGCACCATCAGGCCGGTCGGCCGGTCGGGGTCCCGGGTCACCCCGTCGACACCGACGCCCTCGGCGCGTAGCTGCCGCAGCACGTACTCGCCGAACTCGTCGGTGCCGACCCGGCCGACCCAGACGGCCCGGTGACCCAGCCGGGCCACCCCCACCGCCACGTTGGACTCCGCGCCGGCGAGGTGCATGGTCAGCGACCCACCGACGGCGAGCGGTCCGGTCGAGCGCAGCGACACCATGGACTCGCCGAGGGTGAGCAGATCCGGCACGCTCATGCTGCGGCCGACTCCCGGACGGCGGCGAGGTAGGTGCGCGCCCGCACCCGCAGGGCGGCCAGGTCGCCGCCGGAGGCGGTGTCGCCGACCAGCGGCCCGCCGACGCCGACCGCGATTGCGCCGGCCCGGAGGTAGCCGGGCACGTCGTCCAGGCCGACGCCGCCGACCGCGACGAACGGGATGTCGGGGAACGGGTCGCGCACCGCCCGGAGGTACGCCGGCCCACCGACCGACACCGGGAACAGCTTGATCGCCGACGCCCCCATCCGCATCGCGGCGTACGCCTCGGTCGGGGTGAACGCCCCGGCGGCGACCGGGATACCCCGACGCGCCGCCTCGGCGATCGACTCGACGACGGCCGGCGTCACCACGTACTGCGCTCCCGCGGCGGTCACCTCGGCGACGTCGGCGGCGGTGAGCACGGTGCCCGCGCCGACCAGGGCCCCGGCGGGGGCGACCGCGCGCAGCGCCTCGATGGCCCGGACCGCGTCCGGTGTGGTGAGGGCGACCTCGACGAGGCGTACGCCCTCCTCCAGCAGGGCGGTGCCCGTGGCGATCGCGCTGGCGGCGTCGGCGCTACGGATCACCGCGAGAAGACGGGCGGCAGCGAGTTCCGCGCCGAGGTTGAGGGTCATCTGATCACCATTCCGCGTAGGAGCCGTCGGCGTGCCGCCACGTGGGGCTACGCCAGGCGTGCCCGCGCTTGTCGGCCGTCCGTACGGCGTGTTCGTCGATCTCGATGCCGAGGCCGGGCCCGGTGAGTCGCTCGACGTACCCGTCGACGAACGTCAGCGGGGCCTTGTCGAGGCAGTAGTCGAGCACCTCGGCGCCGAGGTTGTAGTGGATGCCGATGCTCTGTTCCTGGATCAGGTAGTTGGGCGTGGCGAAGCCGACCTGGAGACAGGCGGCGAGCGCGATCGGCCCGAGCGGACAGTGCGGGGCGAGCTGGACGTCGTACACCTCGGCCAGCGCCGCGATCTTGCGTACCTCGGTGATGCCACCGGCGTGCGAGAGGTCCGGCTGGGCGACCGCGATGCCGGCCTGGAGCACGGGTAGGAACTCCTGCCGGTTGTAGAGCCGTTCACCCGTCGACACCGGCGTGGTGGTGGACCGGACGAACTCGCCGATGAGGTGCGAGTTCTCCGGCACCACCGGTTCCTCGAGGAAGAACGGCCGGTACGGCTCGAGCAGCGGGGCGACCCGGCGGGCGGTGGCGAGGGTGAACCGGCCGTGGAAGTCGACCGCGACGTCCCGCTCGTCGCCGAGCACCTCGCGGGCGGCGGCCACCCGCTGGACCACCCCGTCGAGTTCGGCGACCGACGCGACCGCGCTCATCCGACCGGACGCGTTCATCTTCACCGCGGTCAGGCCCGTCTCGATCGCGGCGCTGATCTGGTCGCGGACCTCGTTCGGCTCGTCGCCGCCGACCCAGCCGTAGACCCGGATCCGGTCCCGGACCGGGCCGCCGAGCAACTGGTGTACCGGTGCCCCGTACCGCTTGCCGGCGATGTCCCACAGCGCCTGGTCGAGCCCGGCCACGGCGCTGGCCAGGATCGGCCCGCCCCGGTAGAACGAGCCCTTGGTCATGACCTGCCAGTGGTCCTCGATGCGCAGCGCGTCCCGGCCGACCAGCAGTTCGCTGAGCTGCTCGACGGCGGTGCGGACGGTCTCGGACCGTCCCTCGCAGGTCGCCTCGCCCCAGCCGACGATGCCGGACTCCGTCTCGACCCGGACGAACAGCCAACGCGGCGCGACCAGGAAGGTCTCCACCCGTGCGATCTTCGTCATGCTGTTCTCAGCCCTTCGTGGCGCCGGCGGTGAGGCCGGAGACGACGTATTTCTGTACGAACAGGGCGATCAGCATGATCGGCAGGGTGACCACGGTGGCCGCCGCCATCAGGCCGCCCCAGTCGATGCTGGCGTAGCCGACGAAGTCGAAGATCGCCACCGGGAGCGTCTTGGTGTCGGCGCCGGAGAGCACGAGGGCGAACATGAAGTTGTTCCAGGAGAAGATGAAGGACAGGATGCCCGCGGTGGCGATGCCGGGCACCGACAGCGGCAGGGTGATCCGCCGGAACGCCTCGATGTGGGTCAGCCCGTCGACGAGCGCCGCCTCCTCGAGTTCGGTCGGCAGGCCGTCGAAGTAGCCCATCATGATGTAGACGATCAGCGGCAGCGACACGAACATGTGGCTGAGGACCAGCACGGTGAACCCGCCGACCATCTGCAGGTTCGAGAAGACGTAGTACCAGGGCACCAGCAGCGAGACGCCGGGGATGACCCGCGCCATGAGCACGACGAGCGCGGACTTCTTCATGTTGAACCGGCTCATCGAGTACGCGGCGGGCACCCCGAGCAGGAGCGAGAGCACGGTGGCGGCGAACGCCACCCAGAGGCTGTTGCCGATGAACTGGACGTAGTTCGCCTGCTGGAGCACGTTGGCGTAGTTGTCCAGCGTGGGGGAGAAGGCGAACGCCTTGTCGGTGTCGTAGATGTCGACGTTCGTCTTGAACGAGGCGGCGATCATCCAGATCAGCGGCGCCATCAGCGACAGCACCACCAGGGTGAGCGCCACCGTCCGGAAGATCTTGTACGGCCTGCGCAGCTTCATCGGTCCAGCCCCTTCTTGCGGTAGGTCAGGGCCCACATCACCCCGATGATGATCAGGAAGAAGATGATGAGAACTGTCGATGAGACGCCGTACTCGTTGTAGTCGAAGCTCAGGCCGTAGGCGTACACGTTGAGGGTCTCCACCTCGTGGAAGGAGCCGCCTCCGCGTCCCTTGGTGGCGTAGAGGATGTCGAAGGTCTTCAGCGCGTCGATGCCGCGCAGCAGGATCGCCACGATCACGGTGGGCATCACCAGCGGCAGGGTGACGTGCCGGAACCGCTGCCAGGTGCTGGCGCCGTCGATGAGCGCCGCCTCCTGTGGCTCGTCGGAGAGCGACGTCAGGCCGGCGAGCAGGATCAGCACCACCATCGGGGTCCACTGCCAGATGTCGATGAACATCGTCGTCGGCAGGGCCGAGCCCTGACCGGCCAGCCAGGGCTGGGGGCCGATCCCGAACCAGCCGAGCACCTGGTTCGCCATGCCGATGTTGGGATCGAAGATCAGCCGCCACATCATGCCGACCGCGACCGGGGTGGCCACCAGTGGCAGGAGGATCGCGACCCGGACCCACTTCTCGCCACGGAACGGTCGCCACAACAGCAGGGCGATCGCCATGCCGAGCACGATCTCGAAGAAGAGCACGACCCCGGTGAAGGCGGCCGTACGCCACACCGCTGGCCAGAACCGGTCGGTGTCGCCGAGGACGTCGAGGTAGTTCTGGAAGCCGATGAACTCGGACTCGGCGCGTACCGAACCCTCGGCGTCGGTCAGGCTGAGGTATCCGGTCCACGCCACCGGGAAGACGATCAGAACGGCGACGAACGCCATCGCGGGTGCCGCGAAGAGCCACTTGCGGTGCTCGTTGGCCCAGCGCGACCAGGCCGACGTATCCGGGGAGGCCGGACGACTATCGGGCGATCTGGTGACTGGTGTGGTGACGGCTGACATGAGGTCTCCCGGTGGGTCAGGGCCAGGTCCCGGCGCTCGGGTGGCGGGGCCGGACGGCCCCGCCACCTGCGCTTCGGGCTACTTCGCCTCGTCGTCGAGGAACTTCTGGAACGCCTCGTTGGCCGCGTCCGCCGAGGCGGCCGAGTCCTTGCCGGTGATCGCGTCGACGATCGGCTGACCGACGATCTCCCGCGCCTGGGCGACCTTCACCACCAGCGGACGGTCGTGTCCGACGCCGTTGGCGGTGCTGGCCGTGGTGGCCTCGGCGAGGTCCTTCGGGAAGGTTGCCGTGCCCTCCGGGTTCGCCCACACCGAGGCGCGGGCGCCGGGCACGCCGGCCTTCTGCTGCGCCAGTGCCTGCTCCTTGCCGGCCGCCCACTGGATGAACTTCCAGGCGTTGTCCTGGTTCTTGGAGGCGTCGTTGATGCCGAGCGCCCAGGAGGGGATGTTGTACGGCTTGGAGCCGGCCGGGCCGGCGGGGAAGGCTGCGAAGCCGACCGTGTCGGAGACCTTCGACTTGGCCGGGTCGGTGGCGTTCTTGTAGAGCGAGTTGGCCTCGGTGTAGAACGCCGCCTTGCCCTGAGTGAAGATCGCCATCGCCTCGGACCAGCTCATGTCGGTGCTGACGTTCTCCGGGCCGTGCTCCCGCAGCAGCCCGCCGTAGTAGGCGTACGCCTGCTTGGCCTGCTCGGTGTTGACCGAGGCCTTGCCGCTCGCGTCGACGAAGTCGCCGCCGAAGCTGTAGAGGAAGCTGGAGAACTGCGTCACGGCGGCCGCCTTGCCGGTGCGGGACACGAAGCCCGCCACGCCCGGGTTGTCCGCCTCGACCTTCGCCGCCTGCGCCTTGAGTTGGTCGAGGGTCGTCGGCGGGGCGGTGAAGCCCGACTTCTCCAGCAGGTCCTTGCGGTAGTAGAGGACCTCCTGCTCGGTGATGATCGGTACGCCGACCACCTTGTCCTCGTGCGTGGTGGCCTGCACCGGTCCGGCCTGGAAGTCACCGAACTCGAACGCGCCGTCCGACTTGGCCTTGTCGGTCAGGTCGGCGAGGTACTTGTTCGAGGCGAACAGCTTCCCCTCCTGCAACGGCCGGTACATCATCACGTCGAGGTCGCTGGACCCGGCGTTCAGCTTGACGTTGTACTGGTCGGAGAGCTGGTCCTCGCCGAGCTGGGTGACCTCTACCTTCAGGCCCGACTGCTTCTCGAACTCCGGCAGGGCCTTCTTGATGTTCTCGCTCCACACGTGGTTCACCAGCGTCACGCGCACGGTGTTCGACGCTGCGGCGTCGTCCCCGCCGCCGCAGGCGGTCAGGCCCAGGGTGATGGCCGCCGCCAGGGTGGTGCCGATGACTGCTCGACGTCTCACGTCCAACTCTCCTTATGCCGTGGCCGCGTTGGGGGCCGGCCGCCTGCCGGGGGGACGTGTCCGTCGTCTCGACGGTCGCCACCTGGCGTTTTACGTCCGCTTAACAACGGGATGCTAGGCCGAAAAAGCAGATTTATTCAAGGGGTAGACCCAACTGATATGCTCCAACCCGTGGAAGAGTCCGCCCCAGGGGCGGCAGTCGCCCTCGTCGTCCCGGTCGAGGCTGGTCTGCACGCCCGGGTCCTCGACAACCTCGGCACGGCCATCTGCGGTGGCGAACTGCGACCCGGGATGGTCCTCAACATCGACGACCTGGTCGACCGGTACGCCGTGTCCCGATCGGTCGTCCGCGAGGTGCTGCGGGTGCTCGCCTCGATCGGGTTCATCGAGACCCGTCGCCGCGTCGGGGTCATGATCCGGCCGAACGACGCCTGGAACGTCTTCGACCCGCAGGTGATCCGCTGGCGGCTCGCCTCGTCCGGCCGCATCGCCCAGCTCCGCTCGATCACCGAGCTGCGTACCGCCGTCGAGCCGCACGCCGCCCTGCTCGCCGCCGCACGGGTCGGTCACGACGAGGCGAGCGACCTCGTCGGGCTCGCGGCCAAGATGTGGGCCGCCGGAAAGGCCGGGGACGAGGAGCGCTTCCTCGAACTGGACATCGAGTTCCACCGGCGGATCCTGGTGGCCTCCGGCAACGAGATGTTCGTCCGGCTACAGGATCTGGTCGCGGAGGTGCTGACCGGCCGCCACCAGCACCACCTCATGCCGCACCAGCCGCACGAGCAGGCCCTCCAGTTGCACGCGGAGGTGGCCCAGGCGATCCAGCGACGCGACGGCGAACGTGCCCGCCGGGCCATGGTGCAGCTCATGGAGCAGGCCTTCCGCGAGATGAGTGCGATCTGGGAACAGACCGGCGAGCCCGGCGGCCACTGACCGCCCGGCCCCGCCGGTCCCCGTCCTGATCCGCTCCGGTCGTCAGGGCTCGCGTCGCCGGACGACCAGCACGGTGACCAGGGTGGCCACCAGCGCCCAGCCGGCGTACGTGGCCCACGCGCCGCCGACCGTGGCCCGGTGGGCGATGTCCACCCAGGGGGGTGCGTCGCCGCGCTCGATCAGACGTTGCCAGGCGGGCACCGGCATGGAGTGCCGGAGCAGGGCGGTCCACCGTTCGTCGTCGTCGACCGCAGTGGGCAGCAGGAGCAGGACGGTCGCGGCGGTGACGATCGCGGGCGCGGTGTGACGCACCAGTGCGCCGAGCCCGGCGCCGACGAGAGTGCAGAGCGGGACCAGCAGCGCGGACGCGACGATCGCCCGCAGCGCGCCCGGCTCACCGACCGACATGCCACCCCGTCCGGCCAGGATCGCCTGGGAGACACCGAAGGCGGTCGCCGAACCGAGTAGCCCCAGGGCCGTGGTGGCGGCGGTCAGCACGGCGAGTTTCGCGGCGGCCACGGACCCGCGCGCCGGGACCGCCGCGAAGGTCGTCCGGAACATCCCGGAGGCGTACTCGCCGCCGACCGCGACCGCGCCGAGGCTGCTCGCGGCGAGCACCACGAAGAGCGGCGTCTGCTGGGGGAACGCGTCCCACAGGGGGTTCAGCACGTCCCGACGGTCAGCCGGCCAGTCCGCCCACCGGCGGCGGGTGTCGAGGCTGGCGTGGACAGCGAACCCGACCGTGGCGAGCAGGATCAGCCCGAGGGCGCCCCAGGTCGACCGGAGCGACCAGAGCTTGATCCATTCGGCGGCGACCAGGTCCTGGAAGCGGACCGGCCCGGTCGCCGTGGCCGGGCGGGTGTCGCCGCTGCCCCGAGCAGCGTCGACGCCACCCCGGCCGGCGGCGGTGTTCCGGTGGTCGGCGGTGGTCATCGGGCCACCTCCCCGGCGCGGTGCTCGACGCTGGTCGCGGTCAGCGCCATGAACGCCTGTTCCAACGAGGGGGTACGGGTCACCAGCTCGTGCACCGGGATCCGGTGGGCGGCGGCGAGGTCGCCGACCCGTGCCGCGCTCAGGCCGGTCACCGTGACCGTCCCGTCGTCCTCGGCCCGGACCACGCCGCCCTCCGCGGTCAGCCGGGCGGTGAGCGCGCCTTCCTGCGGGGTGCGGACGGACACGGTGCTCCCACCGCTCGTCGCGGCGAACTCGGCGAGGCTCTGGTCGGCGAGGAGCCGTCCCCGGCCGATGACGACGAGCCGGTCGACGCAGTGTTCCATTTCGCTCATCAGGTGGCTGGAGACGAAGACCGTCCGTCCCTGACCGGCCAGCTCCCGGAACAGGCCGCGCACCCAGCGCACCCCCTCCGGGTCCAGCCCGTTGAACGGTTCGTCGAAGAGCACCACCGGCGGGTCACCGAGGAGCGCGGCGGCGATTCCGAGCCGTTGCCGCATGCCGAGTGAGAATCCGCCGACCCGCCGCCGGGCCACCCCGGCGAGGCCCACCTCGCGCAGCGTCGCGTCGACCCGGGAACGCGGGATGCCGTTGCTGCGGGCCAGGGCGCGCAGGTGTGCCTCGGCACCGCGTCCGCCCTGCACGTCGGCCGCGTCGAGGAGCGCGCCGACGTGGCGCAGCCCGCGTGGCCGGTCCCGGAACCGGACACCGTCCACCGTGACGGTGCCGCTCGTCGGCGCGGTGAGACCGAGGATCATGCGGAGCGTGGTGGACTTGCCGGCCCCGTTGGGGCCGAGGAATCCGGTCACGTGACCGGAGCGCACGGTGAGGGTCAGGTCGTGGACGGCCGTCGTGCGGCCGTACCGTCTGGTCAGCGAGGTCAGTCGGATCATGTGGTCCAGGCTGTCGGGCCGCCCCCGCCCGGTCGTCGGGCTGGCGGCCACATCCGACCACCGGCGGTACGCCCCAGGGCGTACGCCCACGGGCCGATGTCCACCCCGGCCCGGCCTGGCTACCGTGTGCGGCATGCCTGTCGCCGTGCCGCCGCGCCGCCTTCCGGCCGTCCTGTCGTCGGTGCTGCCCTGGGTGGGCGTCGCCGCGCAACCCGTCGTCGTGCTCTACGCCCCAATGGCGGAGACCGGCGGCGGACTCGGATTCGGCGACTGGTGGATCCCGATGCGCTACCTGCTGCCGGCCCTGGTGGTCGCCCTTCCCGCCGGTCTGTTGCCGCGACGCCCCCTGGTCGCCCTCGGGCTGATGCTCGCCGGAGCGACCGTGGTCACCCTGACGGTCAACTCCGCCGAGGCCAGCTATCTCTCCGACATCTGGTACCTGCAGTTCCTCGTGGTGGACGTGACGGTGGGCGTGGTCACCGCGAGCCGCTCCCGCCGGCTCGCCCTGCCGGCCACCGTGCTGGTGCTCGTGGTGCAGATCGTCGTGGCCTTCGTCAACCCCGGCACGGACCCGGTGAACCGCGCCGTCCTCTCGATCCTGGCGATCGTCACCGCCGCGACGGTGGGCAGTTCGGTGCGGGCCCGACGCCGTTACGCCGCAACGCTGCGGTCGCACGCCGCCGCCGAGGCGGTCACCGCCGAGCGGCTGCGCATCGCTCGGGAACTGCACGACATGGTGGCCCACAGCATCGGGGTCATCGCCATCCAGGCCGGTGTGGGCGCCCGGGTCATCGACACCCAGCCGGCGCAGGCGCGGGCCGCGCTGCGGACCATCGAGGCCACCAGCCGGGACACCCTCGCCGAGCTCCGGCGCACGCTCGGCGCGTTGCGTCGCCCGGCGTCCGCGTCGTCGCTGGATCCGACGCCCGGCCTGGACGACCTGGACCGGCTGGTCGCCGCCGGGGCGGACGCCGGGGTCCGGGTCGACCTGCGCCGGGTCGGGCGGGCCGAAGCCGTACCGGACGACATCGGCCTGGCCGTGTTCCGCATCGTGCAGGAGGCGGTCACCAACGTGGTGCGGCACGCCGGCACCGACACCTGCCGGGTGGTGGTCGAGCAGCGTGCCGACGAGTTGGGTGTGGAAGTGGTGGACGACGGCCGGGGTGGGCCGGTCGGCGGCGAGGGGCACGGCATCGTCGGCATGCGGGAGCGCGTCGGGCTGCTGGGCGGTCAATTCACCGCGGCTCCCGGTCCCGATGGAGGTTTCCGGGTCGCCGTACGGCTGCCCCTGCCGGCGGCGGTGACGCGGTGACCGCGCCGGGGGAGACCGCCGGGACCGGGTCCGGTCGGATCCGGGTGTTGCTCGTCGACGACCAGCCGCTGGTCCGCGCCGGACTGCGGGTGCTCATCACGGACGCGCCCGACATCGAGGTCGTCGGCGAGGCGGGCACGGGCGCGGACGCCGTCCGGTTGGCCCGTGACGTACGGCCCGACGTGGTGCTGATGGACCTGCGGATGCCCGGGATGGACGGCATCCGGGCCACCGCGGCGATCACCGCGCAGGGCGGTCCGAGCCGGGTCCTGGTCCTCACCACCTTTGACGACGATGACCACGTGCACGCCGCGTTGCGGGCCGGGGCGAGCGGCTTCCTGGTCAAGGACATGGCCCTCGACGACATCCTCGGCGCGATCCGGGTGGTGGCAGCGGGTGACGCCCTGCTCGCGCCGGGCGTCACCCGTCGGCTGGTCGCCGAGTTCGCCCGACGTGCCGCGCCGGCTGCCCGCCCCCGGCCCCTCGACGGGGTGACCGGGCGGGAACGGGAGGTGCTGACGCTGGTCGGTCGGGGCCTGTCCAACAGCGAGATCGCCGCCGAACTGGTGATCAGCGTGGCCACCGCGAAGGCGCACGTCGGACGCCTGCTCACCAAGCTCGGCGTCCGGGACCGCGTGCACCTGGTCATCGCCGCCTACGACGCCGGCCTGGTCACTCCCGCGGGCTGACCACCGCGATGCCGGACCTGGTCACCCCGGCGGGCTAACCGTCCCGGCTCCGGCGCGTCGGCGGGCGCGTTCGGCCCGCCACCAGGTGTGGCCGAGCGCGACGGTGGCGACCAGACCGAGCCCGGCGGGGGTGACGGTCAGCCAGTTCACCTCGTCCGGCGTGCTGGCCGCCGCGCCGAGCGCCGCGTAGCCGAAGGCGGTGGGCGCGGAGGCGAGCACGCTGCCCACCAGGAACGGCAGCAGCCGTGCGCCGGTGGTGCCGTAGCCGTAGCTGACCAGCCCGAACCCGGAGATCGGCAGCAGCCGTACGGTCATCACGCCCAGCACGCTTTGCCGGGTGAACCAACCGTCCAGCCGGGCGAGCCGGCCCCGGGTCCGTTCGGCGACGAAGTCCCGGCCGAGGACCCGGCCGACCGCGAACCCGAGCGCCGCCGCGAGCAGCGCCGCGCCGAGGGCGTACCCGGCCCCCGCCAGGGAACCGAAGAGCGCCCCCGAGGCCAGCGTGACGAAGGTACGCGGCACCAGGGCGACCATCAGCAGCGCGCCACCGACGATGGCGGCCACCGGGGCGGCCCGGCCCAGCCGGTCGGCGTGCGCCGGCAGCTCGGCCAGTTCCGGCCGGGGCACCAGCACCAGCAGCAGCGCGAAGCACCCCAGCAGGAGCAGCAGGGACGCGAAACGGACGGCCGACCGCTGCCCGAGCAGCCGCCGGACCGTCGGGATCATGGTCGGGCGGCGGCCACCGCGGCCCGGCGTTCGCCACGCAGCCGATCGGGCCAGGTGTCGTCCAGCGGCGGGAGCTGGTGCGCCCCGGTGGCCCACCTCAGCAGCAGGTCGGCCAGGGCCGGGTTGCGGGCCAGCGCCGGACCGTGCGAGTAGGTGCCGAGCAGCTTGCCCCGCCAGGCGCCCTCGGTCTGGCCGTCGTTGCCCACCCCGGCGGTGACCCGGGCCAGCGGGGCGACGCCCGGCCCCAGGTGGGTCCGTCCGCCGTGGTTCTCGAAGCCGCTCAGGGACGGGATGCCCAGCCGTGGGTCGATCTCCCCGGCCAGCTCGCCGACCGCCCGCGACGGACCCCGGTCGGACTCCAGGTCGAGCAGGCCCAGCCCCTGGCAGCGGGCGCCCTTGGCGAAGAACGAGGTGCCGAGCAGTTGGTAGCCGGCGCAGACGCCGAAGACCACCGAACCCTGGGCGACCGCGCGGTGCAGCCCGCCGTCGGCGAGCATCCGCTGCGCGCCGAGCGCCTGTGGGCCGTCCTCGCCGCCGCCGATCAGGTAGATGTCGGCGGCGGTGGGCAGCCGCTGGTCGGAACGGACCTCGTAGACCTCGACCGGCATGCCGCGCTGCCGCGCCCGGCGGGCCAGGATCAGCACGTTGCCCCGGTCGCCGTAGGTGGAGAGCAGGTCGGGGTAGATCCAGACGATGCGCAGGCTCTCAGTTGACACGGTCCAACTCCGCTCGGATGTCCTGGAACGCGGTGTAATTGGCGATGACCTCCAGCCGGCCCGGCGGCACGCTGCGGACCGCCTCGCCGAACGACCGGACGTGCTGGAACGGCACGTCGTTGACGTCGAGGCGGACGGCCAGGTCGAAGGCCCGGTCGCCGGTGATCAACACCTGCCGGCCGCGCAGCGGGGCGAAGTCGACGTCGAACAGCCAGGAGGTGTCCAGGCCGTCGGGGTCGCGGGCGTTGATGGAGAGCAGTGTCGGCGCGTGGTCGGCCATGTCGAAGGCCTCCAGCCAGCTCGCCGGGTTCTTCGCCAGTAGCAGCCGGATGTTGCGCCCGTCCCGGTCGACCTGCGCGTACCGGCCGGCGATCGAGGTGACCGAGCCGAGCCGGGAGACCGCGTCCACCGGACGGACGCCGAACTCGGCGGCGACGGCGAGGGCGGTGGCCGCGTTGCCGAGGTTGACCCGGCCGGGGAGCTGGAGGACGACCTTGTGCCACGCGCCGGTCGGGTCCACCACGCCGTCGTCCTCGACCACCCAGTGCGGCTGTGGCCGGCGCAGCGGGCAGCCGGTGCACCACCACTGCTCGCCGTTGCGCTCGATGGACGACCCGCACTCGGGGCAGACCCACGAGTCGTCGTGCCACCGTTGGCCGGCGCTGAACCAGGTCACCGCGGGTGGGGTGATCCGGTGGTCGTGGCTGGCCGGCGGGGTGGCCGCCCAGACCACCATCGGGTCGTCGGCGTTGGCCACCACGCGCAGCTCCGGGTGGCGGACCAGCGCGGCTCGCCAGAGCTGCGCCATCATCGCCACCTCCTTGGCCCGGTCGAGCTGGTCCCGGGAGAGGTTGAGCAGGGCCACCACGTGCGGCTCGGTGGCCTCCATGACCTGGGCCAGGTAGTGCTCGTCCACCTCGAGCACCGCGTACGGGGTGCTGCCGGCCTTGGCCAGCGCGGAGGTGTGGCCGGTGGGCATGTTGGCCCCGAAGGAGTTGGTCGCGACGGTGCCGAGCACGCCGACCGCCGCGGCGGTGAGCCGGGTGGTGGTGGTCTTGCCGTTCGTGCCGGAGATCAGGGCGATGGCCCGCCCCGCCGAGAGGTGGGCCAGCAGGTCCGGGTCGATCTTCAGGCCGATCCATCCGCCGATCACCGAGCCGTCTCCACGGCCCGCGGCCCGCGACAGTGCCGCGGCCGTACGCGACACGGAGCTGGCCACCTTTGCCCGTAGGGGCATCTTCGCGTCCGTCACCCGAGCGAGGTTACCGGACCGGTCACTCCGTCAGATCGTTGCCGACGGTGAACCGTTCGGGCGGGGACCTCCACCTGCCGGGGTGGCTGCTCGGCCGGGCGGACGCGGGCGCTCCGCCGCCCGGCGACGGCCCTGTCGCCGGGCGGCGGCGGGTTGCCCGCCGGGCGGGTGGATCTTGGTCCACCGGATGGAGTCGATCAATGTCGGAAAACGGACGTGGCCGACGGGCGGTTCCACCCCTCCACTTCGCTCCACCCGCTCTGACGTGCGGTTTTGTCTTTTCGCGCGACGCGCCGAACGGTCGATTCTGGTTGCGGGTGGAGGGAAGTGGAGTAGAGTGGAGCGCATTGGTGAGGCCGGGAGGGCCCACCGGCCCGGGGGGTCAGCGGCGCCGCGAACGCCGCCGAAGGGCGAGGGGGTTGGGCCGTGTTTCTCGGCACCCACACTCCACGCCTGGACGACAAAGGCCGGTTGATTCTTCCGGCGAGGTTCCGGGACGGACTGGCGGGGGGTGTCGTGATCACCAAAGGGCAGGAGCACTGCCTCTACGTCTTCCCCGCGCCCGAGTTCCAGCGCATCGCCGACCAGTTGCGTCAGCAACCGATGACGCACAAGGCCGCGCGGGCGTACAGCCGGGTCTTCTTCGCCAGCGCGCACGACGAGGTTCCCGACAAACAGGGTCGGGTCACCATCCCCGCTCACCTGCGTGCGTACGCAGACCTCGACCGCGACCTGGCGGTCATCGGCGCGCATACGCGGGTGGAGATCTGGAACCGCTCGACGTGGGACACCTACCTCGAGGCGAACGAGGAGGAGTTCTCCGACATCTCCGAGGGGGTGTTGCCCGGCGGTCTGTAGGGCGTGCGACGACGCCCGACGTACTGCGAGATCTCCAGCCGCTTCGCGTTCCTGGCGCCCCTTCCCCGGTGCCAGGGGCACGATCCGGTCTCCTCGAGCCGCGGTCGGGGAGCGGGCGGGAGCGGATGGGGATCTGGCGGTACGAGGGGTGTCGGAGCGCCGACGCAGACAACACGAGAGAGAAGGTCCGGTACCAGTGGGGGTCGACATGGGGGAGTTGCGTGGCACGCACGTGCCGGTGCTGCTCGAGCGGTGTCTCGAGCTACTGGCCCCCGCGCTGGACCGGCCCGGGTCGACGGTCCACGTCGACGCCACGCTGGGACTGGGCGGACACGCCGAGGCGGTGCTCGAGGCGCACCCCCGGACCACGCTGATCGGCCTGGACCGGGACACCGAGGCCCTGGCGCACGCCCGGGCCCGGCTGGCCCGGTTCGCCGACCGGGTCCACCTGGTGCACGCGGTCTACGACGAACTACCGGACGTCCTCGACCGGCTGAAGGTGCCGGCCGTCGACGGGATCCTGTTCGACCTCGGCGTCTCCTCGTTGCAGTTGGACGAGCCCGACCGGGGCTTCGCCTACAAGCAGGACGCCCCGTTGGACATGCGGATGGACCAGACCCGGGGGACGACCGCCGAGGACGTGGTCAACACCTACGCCCATCCGGACCTGGCCCGCGTCCTGCGGACCTACGGCGAGGAGCGGTTCGCCGGGCGGATCGCCTCGGCGATCATCCGGGAGCGGGAACGGTCGCGGATCACCTCGTCGGCCCGGCTGGCCGAACTGGTGGTGGAGGCCATTCCGGCACCGGCCCGACGAACCGGCGGACACCCGGCAAAGAGAACGTTTCAGGCTTTACGGATCGAGGTAAACAAGGAACTGGCGGTGCTGGAGACGGCACTGCCGGCCGCGCTCGACACGCTGACCGTGGGTGGCCGCATGGTGGTCCTGTCCTACCACTCGCTGGAGGACCGGCTCACCAAGGCGGCGCTCGCCGATCGGGCCCGCACTCGGGGTCCGGTGGACCTCCCGGTCGAACTGCCCGGCACCGGCCCGACGTTCCGGCTGCTCAGCCGGGGCGCCGAGCTGCCCGGGGAGGCGGAGGTCACGGCGAACCCACGGGCCGCCTCGGTGCGGCTGCGGGCTGCGGAGCGGATCGACCCCGACGCGGAACGCCGGGAAGGTGCCGGACGCGAACGGTACCGCCGGCGGGTCAGGGCGATGCACCAGGGGGTGGGGTTGACCAAGGGTTCCAGTGTGGACCCGGGGTCGGTCCCGGACGACGGCAGGACGACGGACGAGGAAGAGGGGGAGGGATCATGAACGTCAACAAGCGCGAGCGCCGGGAGCTCCCCGGCGCGGGGCAGCGTACACCGCGGTCGGGGGGCCGGACCGCGGCGGCGCGGACCACGCGGGTCGGCGCCGGTGCCACCGCATCGGACCGTACCCAGCGACCGGGTGAGACTCGCGCCCGGGGGGCGCGCGAGTTCCCGACCCAGGGCAGTGCCGCGCTGCGGCCGCAGGAGCGCGCCACCGGCGGCACCCGGCCGACCGCGCCGCGGCTGCGGGTGGCACCGCCGCCGCCGGTCTCCGTGCCGAGGGCGCCCTTCGTGGGGATGGTCCTGGTCCTGGTGGTCGGCGGGGTGCTCGGCATCCTGCTGGTCAACACCAAGATCAACGAAAACGCCTTCAAGCTGGAGAAGCTCCAGCAGCAGCAGGCCAAGCTCGACGTCGACCAGCAGCAGTTGGAGAAGCGGATCGCCGAGTCCGAGGCGCCGGGCAACCTGACCGCCGAGGCCCGCAAGCTGGGGCTGGTCGAGTCGGACGATCCAGCCTTCATCCAACTGCCGGACGGCCAACTGATCGGCGTACCCCGCCCGGCGGGCGGCCAGCCGGCCATCACCAGCCAGCAGGGCGCGGGAGACTGACCCGTGGCCCCGAGACCAGAGGAACCGCGCCGGGACGCCACAGGCTCCCGGCGCGGTTCGTCGCGTGCCGCCGGCAACCGGGGCGGCGAGCCACGTGAGCCGGGCGTCGGCGGGATCTCCGACGCACGCTCGTACACGCCTCGGGGTCGTACCGTCCGGGAGAGCCGGGAGGAGCGCGACGAGCGCGCGGGCACCGCGCGGGCCGGTGACCGCGCCGCCCGCCAGCCGGGGCTGCCCGGCCGCAGCGAGCGCGAGGAGCGCACCGCCGCCGCCCGCCGTACCACCCGCGCGGACCAGCGCCGCGCCCGTTCCGCCGATCCGTTCCGCCCGGCCCTCCAGGTGCTCGACGGAGGCCGGGCCACCGCCGGACGCACCGGTCGCCGGGCTGCCCCGACCACCCGCGCCACGGTGATCCGTACCGTCGAACCGGCCGACACCCGGGCCGCCCGGGGCGACGAGCCGCCACCCCGCCGCCGTACCCCCCGGCCGGCGTCCACCGCGCGGCGCCCCAGCCGCAAGCCCCGCCGTCCGCTCCTGCTCGCCGACCCGCGCCGCCGGCTGCGGCTCGGCACCGTCCTCACCCTCGCCCTGTTCGCCGTCATCGGCATCCGGCTGGTCGCGCTCCAGGCCGTGGAGGCGCCCGCGTACGCCGGCGGCGGGGTCACCGACCGGCTGCGGACGGTGGACTTGCCGGCCCCGCGCGGGGCGATCTACGACCGGAACGGCAACGTGCTGGCGCACAGCGTCGA
This sequence comes from Micromonospora pallida, assembly GCF_900090325.1. Lineage (NCBI taxonomy): Bacteria > Bacillati > Actinomycetota > Actinomycetes > Micromonosporales > Micromonosporaceae > Micromonospora > Micromonospora pallida. Next base: position 390,928 of record NZ_FMHW01000002.1, read on the forward strand.
GGCCCGGTACGTCTTCGCCGACCCGACCCGGGTCGAGGACGTCCCGGCCACCGCCAAGGCGCTCTCCCCGCTGCTCGGCATCCCGGTGTCGGAGTTGGCGGAGCGGATGGCCCCGCGCGTCCGGCCGGGCGGCACCCCGTCCGAGTTCGAGTACCTCGCCCGGGGCGTCACCATCGACACCGCCAAGAAGATCATGGCGCTGGACCTGCCCGGCATCGGCGCGCACCGCGACGAGCGCCGCGAGGTGCCCGGCGCCGACCTGGCGGCCAACCTGATCGGCTTCACCAGCCAGGAGATGGTCGGGCTGGAAGGGCTGGAGGCCCGCTACGACGACCTGCTCGCCGGCGTGGACGGCAAGCGGATCTTCGAAGGCGGCGCGGGCGACCTGAACGCGCCGATCCCCGGCGGCCGCAGCGAGACCACCGAGGCGAAGCCGGGCAGCTCGCTCACGCTCACCCTCGACTGGGATCTCCAGTACCGGTTCCAGGAGATCCTCAGCGACCAGATGGCCAAGGTCAGCGGCAGTACCGGCGCGGCGGTCGCGATGGACATCCGGTCCGGCGAGATCCTGGCCCAGGCCAGCCACCCCACCTACAACGCCGCCGACCCGAGGAAGAGCAAGCCCACCGACCGGACGGACGCCGCCACCAGCTTCGTGGTCGACCCCGGCTCGGTGCACAAGGCGATCACCTTCGGCGCAGCCCTCCAGGAGGGCGTGATCACGCCCGACACGGCCTTCCCGGTGGCGAACGTCATCGTGAAGGGGGACACCCCGTTCCGCGACACGCACAAGGCGAACGGGCGGACGATGAGCCTGGCCGGGATGATGGCGTACTCCTCGAACGTCGGCACGATCACGATCGCCGACCGGCTCGGCAAGGAGAAGCTGTACGAGTACCAGCAGCGGTTCGGCCTGGGCAAGCCGACCGGGGTGGGCATGCCCGGCGAGGCGTCCGGCCGGCTGCTGCCCCCGGCGGAGTGGAGCGACTCGTCGGCCGGGTCGGTGCCGATCGGGCACAGCGTGGACGCGACCCCGTTGCAGATGGCCGCCGTGTACGCGGCGATCGCCAACAACGGCACCTGGGTCCAGCCCCGCCTGGTCAAGGAGACGATCGACTCGGAGGGCAAGCGCACCCCGACCGAGCCGTCGGCCACCCGGCCTGTGCTCAGTCCGGAGAACGCCAAGGCGCTGCGTACCATCCTGGAGGCGGTGACCACCGTCGAGAGCGCCACCGGCCTCACCGCCGCCGTCCCCGGCTACCGGATCGCCGGCAAGACCGGCACCGGCTGGCGGCTGGTCGACGGGAAACGGCAGCCCGGCGAGGTCGCCTCGTTCATCGGCATGGCCCCGGCGGAGAACCCGCGCTACGTGATCGCCGTCTTCGCACACACCCCGGGCGGTGGGGGCGGCGCGATCGCCGGTCCCGCCTTCCGGGACATGATGGGCTTCACCCTGCGCCACTACAAGGTGCCCCCGACTGCCGAGAAGCGACCGGAGTTCACGGTCTATCCGCGCTGACCAGGCACATCGGGACATCATCGGTGAGTGGGGACGAACCACCGGGGCGGCTGTGCGGCCCCCAGCGACCGACCGGGTAGGGTCTGACGCCGTGTCCGGCAATCCACGCCCCCGTACCGTGATCGGAGTCCGGCTCGGCGAGCTCGCCGCCCGGCTCGGTGTCGAGCCGCCGGCGCAGGCCGCGGACGTGCCGGTGACCGGGGTGACCCACGCCAGCCAGGAAGTCCGCCCCGGCGACCTGTACGCCGCGCTGCCTGGCGCCCGTCGGCACGGCGCGGAGTTCGCCGCCGGTGCGGCGGCGGCCGGGGCGGTGGCCGTGCTGACCGACGAGGCCGGGCGGGCGGCAGTGGCCGACACCGGTCTGCCGGTGCTGGTCGTCGCGGACCCGCGCGATGCGCTCGGCCCGCTCGCCTCCGCCGTCTACGGCGACCCCACCGAGGGACTCACCGTCATCGGGGTCACCGGTACCGCCGGCAAGACCTCCACCGCGTACCTGGTCGAGTCGGGGCTGCGCGCCGCCGGGCACACCACCGGCCTGATCGGCACCGTGGAGACCCGCCTCGGCGACCTGGTGGTGGACAGCGTCCGGACCACTCCGGAGGCCACCGACCTGCACGCCATGCTCGCCGCCGCCCGGGAGCGCGGGGTGACCGCAGTGGTCATGGAGGTGTCCAGCCACGCGCTGGCCATGGGACGGGTCGGCGGCGTCCGGTTCGCCGTCGGCGGCTACACCAACTTCGGCTCCGACCACCTGGACTTCCACGCCGACTCCGCCGACTACTTCGCCGCGAAGGCCCGGCTCTTCGACGGCCGCTGTGCCACCGAGATCCTCAACCTCGACGACCCGGCGCTGCGTCCGCTGTTCAGGTCGGCCACGGTCAGCTATTCGGCCGCCGGTGACCCGACCGCCACCTGGTGGGCCTCGGACGTCGACGACGCCGACTACGCCCAGCGGTTCACCGCGCACGGCCCGGACGGGCTGACCCTGTCCGCCGGAGTGGCGCTGCCCGGCCGGCACAACGTCGCCAACGCCCTGCTCGCCCTCGCCAGCCTGGTGGCCGTCGGGGTGGACCCGGCCACCGCCGCCGCCGGGGTGGCCGACTGTCCGGGCGTGCCGGGGCGGCTGGAGCTGGTCCGCGCGCCCGGCCCGGTGAAGGGCGTGGTCGACTACGCGCACAAGCCGGACGCGATCGTGGCGGCGCTGACCGCGCTGCGTGAGCTGACCGTCGACGGTGGCCGGCTGATCTGCGTCATCGGGGCCGGTGGCGACCGGGACCGGGGCAAGCGCCCGGTGATGGGGGCGGCCGCCGCACAGGGCGCCGACGTGGTCCTGGTGACCGACGACAACCCCCGCACCGAGGATCCGGCCACGATCCGGGCCGAGGTCCGGGCCGGCGCCGAGACAGCGGCCAGCGCGCCGGACGCCCGGCCGGTGACCGTCCGCGACGTGGCCGGCCGCCGGGCTGCCATCGACGAGGCGGTCCGGCTGGCCGGTCCGGGCGACGTGGTCGCCGTGCTCGGCAAGGGGCACGAACGCGGCCAGGAAATCGGCGGCGAACTGCTGCCGTTCGACGACCGTACGGAGCTGGCCGACGCGCTGCGGGCCCGCTTCGCTGACCGGGTGGGGCAGTCGTGATCGCACTGACGCTGACCGAGGTGGCCGCCGCCGTCGACGGGCGACTGGTCGCCGGCGACCCGCAGGCCACGGTGACCGGCCCGGTCGAGTTCGACTCTCGCAAGGTGCGCCCCGGCGGGCTGTTCGTCGCGTTCCCCGGCGACCAGGTCGACGGGCACGACTACGCGGCCCGGGCGGTGGCCGACGGCGCGGTCGCCGTGCTCGGCACCCGCGAGGTGCCCGGCGTGCCGATGGTGCTGGTCGCCGACGCGCTCGCCGCGATGGGGCGACTGGCCCGCGCGGTGGTGGACCGGCTGCCGGGGCTCACCGTCGTCGGGGTCACCGGCTCCTCCGGCAAGACCAGCACCAAGGACCTCATCGCCCAGCTCGCCGTCCGGCTCGGCCCGACGGTGGCCCCGCCGGGGTCGTTCAACAACGAGCTGGGCCACCCGTACACGGCGTTGCAGGCCGGGCCGGAGACCCGGTTCCTGGTGCTGGAGAAGGGCGCCCGTGGGGTGGGGCACGTCCGCTACCTCTGCGACGTGGTGCCGCCCCGGATCTCGGTGGTGCTCAACGTCGGGGTGGCGCACCTCGGGGAGTTCGGCTCCCGGGAGACGATCGCCCTGGCCAAGGGGGAACTGGTCGAGGCGCTGCCGGTCGACGGGCTCGCCGTGCTCAACGCCGACGACCCGCTGGTGGCGGCGATGGCCACCCGTACCCGGGGCCGGGTGGTCCGCTACGGCGAGGCGGTCGACGCCGACGTGCGGGCCACCGACGTGACGCTGGACGACCGGGGACGCCCCTCGTACACGCTGGTCACGCCGGAGGGCAGCGCCCCGGTGCGGCTCGGACTGACCGGCCGGCACCAGGTCTCCAACTCGCTGGCCGCCGCGGCGGTGGCCCGGGAGCTGGGCATGCCCCTGGCCGACCTGGCCGAGGCGCTCGGCGGGCTGGGGCTGGTCTCGACCCGGCGGATGGACGTCTTCGACCGCCCCGACGGGGTGACGGTGATCGACGACTCGTACAACGCCAACCCGGCGTCGATGGCGGTCGCGCTGCGCGCGCTGGCCGGCATGCGGCGGGACGGGCGGACGATCGCGGTGCTCGGCTACATGGCCGAACTCGGCCCGTTCGAGGTCGACGGGCACCAGGAGGTCGGCCGGATCGCGGCCGAACTGGGTGTCGACCGGCTGCTCGTGGTGGGCGAGGCGGCGGCACCGATCCAAGCAGGCGCGACAGCGGTAGGGAACTGGGGAGGAGAATCGGTGTTGCTCACCGATCAGGCGGCGGCCGTCGAGGCGCTCCGCAGTGAGCTACGGCCAGGGGACGTGGTCCTGGTGAAGGGCTCCCGGTACCGCACCTGGGAGGTGGTCGACGCGCTGCGTGTCGGCACCGGAGGTGAGAGCGCCTCATGAGGGCCGTCATCGTGGCCATCGGGGTGGCCTTCCTGGTCTCGCTGCTCACCACCCCGATCGCCATCCGGGTGTTCACCCGGCTCAAGGCCGGGCAGCCGATCCGATCCATCGGCCTCGCCAGCAACCAGGGCAAGAAGGGCACGCCCACCATGGGCGGCGTGGTGTTCATCGTCGCGACGGTCATCGCGTACGTCGCCGGGCACCTGGCCCTGACCACCCTGCCGGACCAGCAGATCGCCCAGGTCGAGCCGACCATCACCGCGCTGGTGCTGCTCGGTCTGATGGTGTTCTCCGGCGCGGTCGGCTTCATCGACGACTTCCTCAAGGTCCGCAAGCGCAACAGCGGAGGCATGAGCGCGCGGGGCAAGCTGCTCGGCCAGATCCTGGTCGGCGCGGTCTTCGGGGTGGTGGCGCTCTACTTCCCCAGCAGCATGACCGACGCGAGCGGCGCGATCACCAACGTCGAGACCGTCGGCAGCACCACCCTGAGCTTCATCCGCGACATCCCGGCGCTGGACATCGGCAAGATCGCCTCGGTGGTCATCTTCATCTTCGTGGTGATGGCGGCGACCAACGGCGTCAACCTCACCGACGGTCTGGACGGCCTGGCCACCGGCGCGTCGGTGATGGTGCTCGCCGCGTACGCGCTGATTGCGTTCTGGCAGTACCGGCACTGGTGCGCCGACCCGAACTACACCGAGGACTACTGCTACACCGTCCGGGACCCGCTGGAGATCGCGCTGATCGCGGGCGCGGCGGCCGGCGCCTGTGTCGGCTTCCTCTGGTGGAACACCTCACCGGCCCGGATCTTCATGGGCGACACCGGCGCGCTCGGCCTGGGCGGGCTGATCGCCGGCATGGCGATGTCCACCCGTACCGTGCTGCTGCTGCCGATCATCGGTGGGCTCTTCGTGATCATCACCATGTCGGTGGTCATCCAGATCATCTCCTTCAAGACCACCGGCAAGCGGGTGTTCCGGATGTCCCCGCTCCAGCACCACTTCGAGTTGGCCGGCTGGAGCGAGGTCAACATCGTGGTCCGGTTCTGGATCATCGCCGGCATCGGGGTGGCCATCGCGCTCGGCCTCTTCTACAGCGAGTTCCTCGCCAACGTTGGCGGCTGACGCCCGTCGGGTGGTGACGCCCCGTCGGGTGGTAGCAGGGGTCCCTTGTTACGCAAAAAGCGGTAGCAGGGGACCCCTGCAACCACCCCGGCGCGGCAGCCGACACGCCGAGAGTCGGGGGTTCCGCGCGAAGCCGGCGGCACCAGCGGCGATGATGGGCGGGTGGGGGAGGACAGGGAAACCGGCAGGACGGTCGACGGGCAGTCGCGCGGCAGTGTCGCGGGGCGTACCGCCGACCCGCCCGCGCCGCTGCGCGGGCTGGACGCCGTCGGCGGGCTGGCGGCGTTGCGCGGTCTGCTCGCCCGGCCGCTGGCCTCGTACTACCTGCTGATCTCCAGCGCCGGCCTGCTGCTGGTCATCGGGTTGACCATGGTCTTCTCGGCGACCAGCGTGAAGGCGTACGCCGAGCAGGGGAACGCCTTCGCCGCGCTCACCAAGCAGGCGATCTTCGCGGTGGTCGGCATCGTGGCCTTCTGGGCCTGCCAGCGGCTGCCGGCCCGTACCTTCCGGGTGCTCGGCGGACCGCTGCTGGGGTTGTCGGTGGGGCTGCTGGTGCTGCTCAACCTGCTGCTGGCGTACGGCCGGCTGTTCAACACCGATCCGAAGATCGGCCCGTTCGAGGCGGAGCTGCTCTGGCTCTACCTCGGCCCGATCGGGTTGCAGCCCTCCGAGTTGGCCAAGTTCGCCATGGTGCTCTGGGGCGCCGACGTGGTCGCCCGCAAGGGCGTCAAGCTGGGCTGGTGGAAGGAGCTGGCGACCCCGCTCTTCCCGGTGGTCGGGTTGCTCTTCGTCCTGGTCGGCTACAACGACCTGGGCACCATGCTCTGCCTGCTGGCCCTGGTGATCGGACTGCTCTGGGCGGCCGGGGTCCGTAAGCGGGTCTTCGCCGTGCTCTCCGTGGTCGGTCTGATCGGTGTGGGCCTGCTGGTGGCGGTCGCCTCGCTCGGCGCCGGCTCCGGCGAGAAGGGCGAGGAGAACTACCGCCTTGCCCGGCTCACCTACTTCATCAACCGGCCTCCCCCGGACCAGTGTGGCGATCCTTGCTACCAGGCCGACCAGGCCCGCTACGCCATCGACCTGGGCGGCTGGTTCGGCACCGGGCTCGGCCAGAGCCGGACCAAGTGGAACTGGCTCCCCGCGGCCGACAACGACTTCATCTTCGCCATCATCGCCGAGGAACTCGGGGTGGTCGGCTGCGTCGTGGTGCTGGTGCTGTTCGCGGTGCTGGCGTACACCGGGCTGCGCATCGCCCGCCGGGTCGAGGACCCGTTCCGGCGGCTCGCCGCCGCCGCCGTCACCACCTGGCTGGTCAGCCAGGCCGTGATCAACATCGGCGGGGTGGTGGGGCTGCTGCCGATCACCGGCCTGCCCCTGCCGTTCATCTCCGACGGTGGCAGCGCCCTGGTGGTCACCCTCGCCGCGATCGGGATGCTCGCCTCCTTCGCCCGCGCCGAGCCGGACGCCGCCCGAGCCCTGCACGCCCGTCCACCGGCCAAATGGGTCCGACTAGTGTGGGCCCCGTTGCCGCCGCTTCCCGGCCGGCGTCGCCGGCCGGCGACGCCCCCGGCCGCCCGTGGGTCCGTACCCCGGGCGCGGGCGCGGCGGGAAGACGACGACGAGGAGACCGTGCCGCGTGTCCGGGGCACCCGGGCGCGTGCCGGATCGGCACGGGAGAGGAGACGCTGATGGGTCCGCTGCGCTCGGTGGTGCTCTGTGGAGGGGGCACCGGGGGGCACATCTACCCGCTGCTCGCCTTCGCCGACTGCCTCCGCCGGCACGACCCGAACGTCCGGATCACCTGCCTGGGCACACCCAAGGGCCTGGAGAACGAGCTGATCCCGCCGCACGGCTACGACCTGCGGACGATTCCCGCCTACCAGCTGCCCCGCTCGGTCAACATGAACCTGGTGAAGACCCCGACGCGGATGTGGACCGCGGCCCGCGCCGCCGGCAAGGTGATCGACGAGGTACGCGCCGACGTGGTCGTCGGCTTCGGCGGGTACGTCTCGGTGCCCGGCTACCTCGCCGCCTGGCGGCGGGAGCTGCCGATCGTCATCCACGAGGTCAACGTGCCGCCGGGCGTGGCCAACCGGCTCGGCATGAAGTTCACCCGGCACGTGGCGGTGGGCTTCCCCCACCAGCCGGTGCAGGCCGAGGTGCTGAGGGACGCCCGCGTCGTCGGGGTTCCGCTGCGCCGGGGCATCGCCGGGCTGGACCGGGTCGCCTACCGCAACGCCGCCCGGGCCCGCTTCGGACTCCGTCCCGACCTGCCGGTCCTCTTCGTGGCCGGCGGCTCGCAGGGGGCCCGTTCGATCAACCTCGCGGTCTCCGGCGCGGCCAAGGAGCTGGCCCGCTACGGCGTGCAGGTGCTGCACGTGATCGGCGCCCGCAACGAGCCGGTGCCGATCCCCTCCGACCTGCCGGTGCCGTACGTCACCCTGCCCTACCTGTCCGAGATGGAGCTGGGCTACGCCGCCGCCGACCTGATGCTCGGCCGGGGCGGCGCGATGACCTGCGCCGAGGTGGCCGCGATCGGGCTGCCCACCATCTACGTGCCGTACCCGCACAGCAACCAGGAGCAGAAGCGCAACGCGCTGCCCGTGGTGGAGGCCGGTGGCGGGCTGCTGGTCGACGACGGTGAACTCACCCCGGACTGGCTGGAGCGGACGGTGATCCCGCTGATCCGCGACCCGCGCCGACTCGCCGAGATGGGCGCCGCCGCCGCCAACTACGGCCGCCGCGACGGCGACGAGGCGCTGCTCCGATTCGTCCACGAGGCGGTGGCCCGATGACCCGGGCGATTACGACGGAAGGCACCTGATGAATACCGCGCAGTTCTCCCCGGCCGGCACACTCACCGCCGAGGACCTGGGCACCATCCACCTGATCGGGGTGGGCGGGGTCGGCATGAGCGGCCTGGCCCGGCTCTTCCTCACCCGGGGCATCCGTACCACCGGCAGCGAGCTGCGGGAGTGGCCCTCGCTGGCCGGGCTGCGCGCCCTGGGCGGCACCATCCACATGACCCACGAACCGGCCAACCTCGACGGCGTGGACACCGTGGTCTACTCGTCGGCGATTCCGGCGGACCACCTGGAGATGGTGGAGGCCGGCCGGCGCGGGCTGCGGGTGCTGCACCGCTCCGAGGCCCTGGCCGCGGCGATGACCGGACGGCGGGCGGTGGCGATCGCCGGCACGCACGGCAAGACCACCACCACCTCGATGGCGACCATGGTGCTCCAGCAGGCCGGGGAGGACCCGTCGTTCGTCATCGGCGGGGAGATCTCCGAGGTGGGTTCGGGCGCGCACCACGGCACCGGGCAGTACTTCGTGGTGGAGGCGGACGAGAGCGACCGGTCGTTCCTGATCTACCGGCCGTTCGTTTCGGTGATCACCAACATCGAGCCCGATCACCTCAACACCTACGGCGACTTCGCCACCCTGAAGGCGGCCTTCGCCGACTTCGCCCGGCTCACCGACCCGGAGGGCTTCATCGTCACCTGCGCCGACGACCCGGCCACCCGGGAGTTGGCCGCGACGCTGCGGGCCGAGGGTCGCCGGGTGCACACGTACGGCGAGGCGCCCGACGCCGACCTGCGGCTGACCGGGATGTCCTCGTCGGCCCGGGGGGTCCGCTACCTGGCCGAGGTGGACGGACGCTCGCTCGGGGAGATCCGCCTGCCGGTGCCCGGTCGCCACATGGGACTCAACAGCGCCGCCGCGGTGCTCACCGCGTACCTGCTGGAGCTGCCGACGACCGCCACCACGGACGCGCTGGCGGCCTTCCCCGGGGTCCGGCGGCGGTTCGAGCGCAAGGGGGTCGCCGACGACGTCCTGGTCTACGACGAGTACGCCTACCACCCGACCTCCATCACGCTGGCCCTGCAGACGCTGCGCGAGGTGGCCGGGGACGGCCGGCTGATCGTCGTCTTCCAGCCGTACCGGCTCTACCGCACCCGCGATCTCCAGGCGGAGATCGCCGAGGGACTGGCCATCGCCGACGAGGTGGTGCTGCTGGAGGTCTTCGGCCCGGGGGAGCTGCGCCAGCCGGGGGAGGGGTCAGCCGCCCTGATCGAGGCGATCGACCTGCCGGCCGAGCGGAAGGTCTTCGTCGACTCGTGGGAGGCGGCGCCGGTGGAGGTGGCCCGGCGGGCCCGCCCCGGCGACGTGGTGGTGACCATGGGCGCGCCGCCGATCTCGCTGATGGGCGACCAGCTCCTCGACGCGCTGCTGGCCCGTACCGGTGATCCCGGCGCGGCCGGGCCGGCGCCCGCCGGGCCCCCGGTCGGCACCACCACCGCGCCGGTCACCGAAGCCGCCGGAGACGCCCCCACCGCCGGTACGGCCGGCGCGTCGCCCGCGGCCGGATGAGCCCCGGCCCGGCGCGGGGGCGGACGGCCGGCGCGGAGCCCGGCGGACGGCGCGGCCCGGCCCGCCGGTGGCAGCTCGTCCGGGCCGGTACCGACGCGGTGCCGCCGTCGACCCGCCGGTTCATGCAGCGTGCCCGGCAGCGCCGACTGCGCGCCGCGTTGCCGTGGGCGGTGGCGGGCGGCGTGCTGGCCCTGGCCGGACTGGTCGCCTGGGTGCTACTCGGCACCGGCCTGTTCGGCGTCCGCGAGGTACGGGTGGTCGGCGCGGAGCTGGTCACCCCGGTGCAGGTCCGCGAGGCGGCAGCGGTGCCGGACGGCGTACCACTGGCCCGGGTCGACCTGGCGGCGACGGCCCGCCGGATCGGCGAGCTGCCGCCCGTGGAGCGGGCCACGGTGACCCGGGAGTGGCCGGGGTCCCTGGTGGTACGGGTGGTGGAACGGACGCCGGTGGCGGTGGTCCCGCAGGGGGAGCGGTTCGTCGTGGTGGACCGGGCCGGGGTGGCGTTCCGGACCGAGCCGAGTCGCCCGGCGGACCTGCCGTTGGCACGGGTGGCCCGGCCCGGCCCGGACGACCCGGAGACCCGCGCGGCGCTGGACGTGCTCGCCGCGCTCACCCCGCAGCTCCGGGAGGCGCTGGTGGACGTCACCGTGGAGGGGCTGGCCCGGATCACGGTCCGGCTCTCCGGTGGACGCACGGTCGTCTGGGGCGACGCTACCCGGGGCGCGGACAAGGCCCGGGTGGCGACCACCCTGCTCGGTCGGAATGCCGACACCATCGACGTCAGCGCCCCCGACGTGGTGACGTTTAGGTGAACCGGAAGGCCGGGGAGGGTGAGCCTGCCCGCTCTCGGCGACGACACGCCGGTCAGGTCCTTGGCTCATCGCACGGGGACGCTTACGTTGCCCGGAAGAGGATCAGTAGTTGACATAACCGTAAGTCTCTAGTAGAGGGTGAAGGTTAAGCCCTTCGTCTTCACGGGTGACAGTTGGCGTCGACCGCGATCCGGGGCGAGTGGTCGGTCGGCGTGGCCAATCTCGAAGGGAAAGGACCGGAGATGACACCTCCGCACAACTACCTGGCGGTCATCAAGGTCGTCGGCATCGGGGGCGGCGGCGTCAACGCCGTCAACCGGATGATCGAGGTTGGGCTCAAGGGCGTCGAGTTCATCGCGATCAACACCGACGCGCAGGCGCTGCTGATGAGTGACGCCGACGTCAAGCTCGACGTCGGCCGGGAACTGACCCGGGGACTCGGCGCGGGCGCCAACCCGGATGTGGGCAAGAACGCCGCCGAGGACCACCGCGACGAGATCGAGGAGGTGCTCAAGGGCGCCGACATGGTCTTCGTGACCTGTGGGGAGGGTGGCGGCACCGGCACCGGCGGCGCGCCGGTGGTGGCCAACATCGCCCGCAAGCTGGGGGCGCTCACCATCGGTGTGGTCACCCGGCCGTTCTCCTTCGAGGGCAAGCGGCGGCAGGTGCAGGCCGAGGCCGGCATCGAGGAGCTGCGCAACCAGTGCGACACGCTGATCGTCATCCCGAACGACCGGCTGCTGGCCCTCGGTGACCGGGGCATCAGCATGATGGACGCCTTCCGTCAGGCCGACCAGGTGCTCCTTTCCGGTGTCCAGGGCATCACCGACCTGATCACCACGCCCGGCCTGATCAACCTGGACTTCGCCGACGTCAAGAGCGTGATGAGCGGCGCGGGTAGCGCGCTGATGGGCATCGGCAGCGCCCGGGGCGAGAACCGCGCGGTCGAGGCGGCCGAGGCGGCCATCTCCAGCCCGCTGCTGGAGCAGAGCATGGACGGCGCGCGCGGCGTGCTGCTCTCCATCGCCGGTGGCTCCGACCTGGGCCTGTTCGAGATCAATGACGCGGCCCAGCTGGTCACCGACGCGGCCCACCCGGACGCGAACATCATCTTCGGCGCGGTCATCGACGACGCCCTCGGCGACGAGGTGCGGGTGACGGTGATCGCCGCCGGGTTCGACGGCGGCGCGCCGGCGTACAAGTCGGTCGACTCGGGCCGCAAGAGCAACCAGAACCAGCCGACCACCCCGCCCTCGCCGGTGCCGCCGCAGACCACGATGCCCCCGTCCACCCAGTCGCCGCGCCGGGTGCTCTTCGACGACGTCGACGTGCCCGACTTCCTCAAGAACGGGTCCTGAGTCGCGCCCATGACCGACCGATCCACCCCGGTCCGCCCCGACCGCCGGGCCGAGCTCACCGCCGGGCTGGCCCGGGTCCGCGCCAGGATCGCTGACGCCTGCGCCGCCGCCGGGCGGGACCGCGCCGAGGTGACCATGGTCGCGGTGACCAAGACCTACCCGGCCAGCGACGTGGTCGCGCTGGCCGGGCTCGGCGTGCTCGACGTCGGGGAGAACCGCGACCAGGAGGCGTCCCCCAAGGCCGCCGAGGTGGCGGCGGCCGGGGTGCACCCCCGGTGGCACTTCATCGGGCAGCTCCAACGCAACAAGTGCCGGTCGGTGGTCCGGTACGCCGACGTGGTCCACTCGGTGGACAGCGTCCGGCTGGCGGACGCGCTGGGCGGTGCGGCGGGACAGGAGCGGGACCGGCCGCTGGAGGTGCTGGTGCAGGTCAGCATCGACGGTGACCCGGCCCGAGGCGGGGCGCTGCCGGACTCCGTCGACCCCGACCGGGGCCTGCCCCGGGTGGCCGAGGCGGTGGCCGGGGCCGGTCCGCTGCGCCTGGCCGGGCTGATGGCGGTGGCGCCGCTGGGCTGGGAGCCGGAACGGGCCTTCGCCCGGCTCGCCGAGGTGGCGGCGGGGTTCCGGACCGTCCATCCGGGTGCCACCGCGCTCTCGGCCGGCATGAGCGGCGACCTGGAAATCGCGATCGAATACGGCGCGACACATGTCCGCGTCGGTAGCGCGTTGCTCGGAATGCGTCCCACGCTGCGGTAGCCTTCCACCGGAAACGCAAATTACATCAGTGTTGTTTGGGTCGGCTTCCCATGTCGGGGGTCAGATGGACGACCGCGAATCGTCCGCTGCGGTTGCCGGCCCGGTCCGGTGGGCAAGGGGAGTCCCACACGCGACACGCGACACGGGCACGGGGGCGCGTGCCGCACGGCGGACGGAAGGGCGCGGCGATGGGTGCACTGCGCAAGGCGGGGGTCTGGCTCGGTCTCGTCGAGGAGGACGACGAGCGGGGCTACGACGACGGTGGCTACGAGAAGAGCAGCTACCGCGACTCGCGGTACCGGCAGAGCCGGTACTCCGAGGAGTTCGCCGACGACGATGACGACGAGACCGAGGACGCGCCGGCGCCCCGGCCACGGCCGGGCGAGCGGAGCCGGCTGTCCGAGCGGGCCACCGCCCGTACGGAGAGTGACCGGTCGGACAGTGACCGGTTGGAGCGGGCCGACCGGACGGAGCGGGCCAGCGTACGGTCGATCACCCGGTCGAGCGTCGGGGAGACCTCCAGCACGAGCTACCACACCCGGGACAACCTCGCCCTGGCGCCCCAGGTGCAGCCCCGGGAGCGGACCGTGGTCGCCGAGGAGGAGCAGCGTTACCAGATCACCACGCTGCACCCGACGACCTACCGCGAGGCCCGGACGATCGGCGAGCACTTCCGTGACGGCGTTCCGGTGATCATCAACCTCACCGAGATGGACGAGGCGGACGCCCGTCGTCTGGTGGACTTCGCCGCCGGTCTGGCCTTCGGCCTGCGGGGTACGATCGAGCGCGTGACCAACCGGGTGTTCCTGCTCTCACCAGCCAATGTCCAGGTCACCGCGGAGGACAAGGCCAAGATCGCTGAGGGTGGCTTTTTCAGCCTGGGTTAACACCCCCCGACCGAGGGACGTCGCCTGCCGTGTTGTCGATCGTGCTCCAAGTGCTGTACCTGATCCTGTACGTCTTTCTGCTCCTCCTCCTGGCCCGCTTCGTGCTCAGCGCCGTGTTGCAGTACGGTCGCCGCTGGCAGCCCAGCCGGGGAGCGTCGGCGGGACTGGAATTGGTGTGGAGCGTCACTGATCCGCCCCTGTGGGCGTTGAGGCGGGTGATCCCTCCGCTGCGGATTGGTACCGTGAGCATCGACCTGGCTTCCCTTGTGCTCCTGGTTATCCTGTTCGTGCTGATGGAGTTCGTGTTAAGGCGGCTGATCCTCGGGTGAACACCCGGCGACCAGCCCGCTACGCGGCCGCAACTGACCCGAGGAGTTTCGATGCCGCTGACCCCGGCCGACGTCCACAACGTCGCCTTCAAAAAGCCGCCGATCGGCAAGCGGGGGTATGACGAGGAGGAGGTTGACGCGTTCCTGGACGAGGTCGAGCGCGAGCTGGCCCGTCTGATAGAGGAGAACAACGAGCTTCGCGCCCAGGTGGAGCGCGGTGGACGAGGCGGCGCTCCGGCCGGCCCCGCCACCGACGCCCGGCTGGCCGCCGAGCTGAACGACGCGAAGGCCCAGCTCGACCGGGCGCAGCGCGACAAGGCCGCAGCTGAGCAGGCCGCCCGCGCGATGCAGGCCGAGTTGGAGCAGGTCCGCTCCCAGGGGGCCCCGCCGGCCGCTGGCGCGGACGGTGAGCAGCAGGCGCTGCGGGTGCTGATGATGGCCCAGCGCACCGCCGACGACCACCTCTCCGACGCGCGCCGCGAGGCCGACCAGCTTCTCACCGAGGCCCGGTCGAAGGCCGAGGAGGTCACCCGCGAGGCCCGCAACAAGGCGGACGCCCTCGAGCGGGACGCCCGGCAGCGGCACCAGGAGGCGATGGGTGGGCTGGACGCCAAGCGCACCTCGCTGCAGAAGCACATCGAGGAGCTCAAGCAGTTCGAGCGGGAGTACCGCACCCGGCTCAAGGCGTACCTGGAGAGCCAGCTGCGCGACCTCGGTGCCCGGGGTCAGGACCTCGAGGCCGACATCAACCGTGCCGAGGGTGGCCGGAGCGTCGGCAACGGTGGCCTGGCCGCCGCCGGCCTCGGCGGATCGTACAGCGGGGGCCGCTCCAACGCCCTCGAAGCCGGCCACTGAGTACCGGGACCAGCTGACCCGGATCGGACGACGCGACGGGGGTGAGCCGTGATAGTCGGAAGTCTCCTGCTCATCCTCGTCGCTGTCGTGCTTCTGGTGGCCGGTCTCGTCAGCGGTTCCAGCGTCCTGCTGATCACCTCCATCGGGGCCAGCCTGCTGGCCGCGGTGGCTCTCGTGGTGGGCGCCCGCCAGGCGGTCGCCGCACGGGCGGCAGCGGATCCGACCGGCGCCACCACTCGTCCGCGTCGACGTGCGCCGGCGGCCGACCTCCGGCGTCCCGCCGGGCAGACCGTGCCGACCCAGTTCGTCCCCGCGCCGGAGGATGCCGATGACAGCGGGTGGCGGCAACCACCCGGGTCGCCGGTGGCCGTTCCGGAGCCCGCGACCCCGCCCGGGTCACCGGTCGCCGTCGAGCCCCAGGACAGCGACCCCGACGACGAGCCCGGCGTGCAGGAGGTCGCTGCGGCCGACGCGGCCCGGGTGGCCCGGCTCGACGCCGAGGTGCTGGTGGTCGACGGCCGGCCCCGTTACCACCTCGCCGACTGCCCGCACCTGCTCGGCCGGGAGGCCGAGCCGCTGCCCGCCGCCGAGGCCGTCGAGTTGGGCTTCACCCCCTGCGCGGACTGCACGCCGGACACCGCCCTGCTCGCCGACTCCCGTCCGTCCTGACCGACCGCCGTGCCGGGGAACGACACGCTGACCGTCGCGGTTCGGGTCAAGCCCGGCGCGTCCCGGGCGCGGGTGGGCGGTCGCTTCGACGGTCCGCACGGGCCGGCGCTGGTGATCGCGGTGAACGCTCCCGCGGTGGACGGCCGGGCGACCGAGGCGGCCCGGCGGGCGCTGGCTGACGCGCTCGGCGTACGAGCGGCTGCGGTCTCCCTGCGGGCCGGCGCGGCGAGCCGCGACAAGCTCTTCCTGGTCGCCGACCCGGAGCCAGCCGTGTCCGCGCTGCTGTCCCGACTACGCGACGGGTCGGACGGGTGAGGGGCCGGCGGGGCGGGCGTCGATGACGCACGACTTGGACCTCGCGCTGCTGGTCGGCGCGGCGGTGCTCCTGGTCGCCATCGGCGCGGTGTGGTCCTCCTCCCGGCTCGGCGTGCCGAGCCTCCTGGTCTACCTGGCCCTCGGCGTGCTGATCGGCAAGTCCGGCTTCGGCATCCGGTTCGACGACGCCGAGCTGACCCGGATGCTCGGCTTCTGCGCGCTCATCGTGATCATCGCCGAGGGCGGGCTCACCGCCCGGTGGAGCACCCTGCGCCCGGTGCTCGGGTTGACCGTGGCGCTGTCCACGGTGGGGGTGCTGGTGAGCATCCTGGTGGTGGGGCTGGCGGCGCACCTGCTGCTCGGCCTGGACTGGCGGCTGGCGCTCCTCTACGGTGCGGTGCTGTCCTCGACCGACGCGGCGGCGGTCTTCGCGACCCTGCGCCGGTTGCGCCTGCCGCCCCGGCTGGTGGCCACCCTGGAGGCCGAGTCGGGGATGAACGACGCCCCGGTGGTGCTGTTGGTGCTGCTGCTGTCCCGGGGCTTCCCGCTGGCTCACCCGTGGTGGTACGAGCTGTTCCTGGTCAGCTACGAGCTGGTCGCCGGGGCCGTGGTGGGCGTCGCGGCCGGCTACCTCGGCCGGATCGCGTTGCGTCGGGCCGCGCTGCCGGCAGCGGGGCTCTACCCGATCGCGGTGGTCGGGTTCACCGTGCTGGCGTACGCGGTCGGGGCCTCGGTGCACGCCTCCGGGTTCCTCGCCGTCTACGTGGCCGGGGTGCTGCTGGGCAACGCCCGGCTGCCGCACCGGCAGGCGATCCTGGGCTTCGCCGACGGGCTGGCCTGGCTGGCCCAGATCGGCCTCTTCGTGCTGCTCGGTCTGCTGGTGACTCCGGCGCGGCTGGACGAGGCGTTCCTGCCGGCGGTGGTGGCCGGCCTGGCGCTGCTCTTCCTCGCCCGGCCGCTGAGCGTGGCCGTGGCCGCGCTGCCGTTCCGGTTTGGCCTCCGGGAGCAGGCCTTCCTCTCCTGGGCGGGCCTGCGGGGAGCGGTGCCGATCGTGCTCGCCACCATCCCGCTCTCCGCGGGGGTGCCCGGTGCGGACCGGCTCTTCGACGCGGTCTTCGTGCTCGTGGTGATCTTTACGCTGGTGCAGGCCGGAACGCTGGCCCCGGTCGCCCGTCGGCTGCGGGTGACCGCGCCGGCCGAACTCGCGGAGATCCAGGTGGAGACGGCGCCGCTGGAGCGGATGCGGGCGGACCTGCTCCAACTGGAGGTGCCGGAGGGCTCCCGGCTGGCCGGGGTGCACGTCGACGAGCTGCGGCTGCCGCTGGGGGCGTCGGTCACCCTGGTGCTGCGCGACGGCACCGGCTTCGTGCCCGGTGCGGACACCAGGCTGAAGGTCGGGGACAGCCTGTTGATCGTCGCGACGGCCGCGGTCCGGGACGAGGCGGAGCGGCGACTGCGGGCGGTCAGCCGCCGGGGCCGGCTGGCTCGTTGGTTCGGTGAATCCGGCGACGACCGTGGCGATTGAGCTGCTATTGTCCTTTTGCTCCGATTGAGGAATGTTCGGGGATGAAATACGGGATATCGGTGCGGCACGTTGTCGGACGCCTGTACGTTCCGTATTCTTGCGAATCTGTGGAGTGCACGGCAGCTGTCGTGCGCCCCTTTTGTTCACTGGGGGACGCCACCGCCGGCGAACCCCGTCCAGGCACCGGGACGCCGCGGGTGCCGCGGCCGAGGAGGCGACGATGGCGAAGCCAGACACCAGGACCGTCGGCCGGAAACCGACGGCGAAGGCCCCCCGCAGCGCCGCCGAGACCGAGAAGATCCGGGCGGCCCTGGCGGCCCGGCGTGACGAGTTGCGCGCCGAGTACGATCACACCCTGAGCGAGATCACCGAACTCCAGCGCGACCGGTTGACCGACTCGGCCGGCGACGATCCGGCCGACACCGGTTCCCGGACCTTCGAGCGGGAGCAGGAGATCTCCCTCGCCAACAGCATCCTGGAGCGGATCGCGCAGGTCGAGCGGGCACTGGAGCGACTCGACGAGGGCGGCTACGGCTGGTGCGAGCGGTGCGGCAACCCGATCCCGGTGGAGCGGCTCGCCGCCTTCCCGTCGGCCACCCTCTGCGTGACCTGCAAGCAGCTGGAGGAGCGGCGCTGAGGCGTGCTCCCCGGCGGCCGGGTCGAGAGCCGGTGAGCGATCACCGCAGGACGTCGATGGGGAGCACATGACGGCAGCAGGGCCGGACGGGCCCGGAACCGCCGAACCGGGTGGTGGCGGGCCCGGACGACGCGCGATCGTGGTCCTCGCCGGCACCGCCGGGTTCGCCTTCCTGGCCGACCTGTCCACCAAGCACCTGGCGCTGGCCACGCTCGACGAGCGGGACCCGGTCCGTCTGCTCGGCGGGACGGTCTACCTCACCCTGACCCGCAACAGCGGGGCCGCGTTCAGCCTCGGCTCCGACCACACCTGGGTCTTCTCGCTGATCACCATCGCGGTGATCGGCTGGATCGGGTGGATGGGACTGCGGCTGCGGTCGGTGCCCTGGGGGCTCGCGCTCGGCCTGGTGCTCGGGGGTGCGCTCGGCAACCTCGCCGACCGGATCTTCCGGGCACCGGGGCACTTCGTCGGCCACGTGGTCGACATGGTGAGCCTCTTCGACCCGTATGGCCAGGTGTGGCCGGTGTTCAACCTCGCCGACAGCGCGCTGGTCTGCGGCGTGGCGCTGGCCGTCGGCCTTGAACTCACCGGCCGACAGCGCGACGGCAGCCGGCTCCGGCCGGCCACCGCCGAGCCCGCCTCGCCCGCGTCCCCCGCCACCGCTGAGCCCGCAGCCACCGCTGAGTCCGCCACCGCCACCACCACCGCCGCCGACGGGCGGCGGGAGACGACGAGCCTCGAGCCGCGGGGGCGGGCGTGAGCGCCCCCCACGGTGGCGGCGACCACCGTTCCCTACCGGTCCCCGACGGCCTCGACGGCATGCGTCTCGACCAGGCCGTGGCCCGGCTGTTCGGGCTCTCCCGCACCGCCGCCGCGACCCTGGTCGACGCGGGCGACGCCCTGGTCGACGGCACGGTCCGGGCGAACTCGCACAAGGTCAAGGCCGGCTCCTGGCTGGAGGTCACCCTGCCCGCCCCGGCCGCCCCGCCGACCGTGGTGCCGCAGGCGGTGCCGGGCCTGCGGGTGGTCTACGCCGACGACGACATCGTGGTGGTGGACAAGCCGGTGGGCGTGGCCGCCCATCCCAGCCCCGGCTGGACCGGCCCGACCGTGATCGGTGGGCTCGCCGCGATCGGACACCGGATCTCCACCAGCGGCGCGGCCGAGCGGCAGGGGGTGGTGCACCGGCTCGACGTGGGCACCACCGGGATCATGGTGGTGGCCAAGAGCGAGCAGGCGTACACCGTGCTGAAGCGGGCCTTCAAGTACCGCGAGGTCGAGAAGCGCTACCACGCGGTCGTGCAGGGCCACCTGGACCCACTGAGCGGCACCATCGACGCCCCCATCGACCGGCACCCGCACCACGACTACCGCTGGGCGGTGGTCTCCGGCGGCAAGCCGAGCATCACCCACTACGACACCGTCGAGGCGTTCCCCGCGGCCAGCCTGGTCGACGTCCGGCTGGAGACCGGCCGGACCCACCAGATCCGGGTGCACTTCTCCACGTTGCGCCACCCCTGCGTGGGCGATCTCACCTACGGTGCCGATCCCACCCTGTCGGCCCGGTTGGGCCTGTCCAGACAGTGGCTGCACGCCCGTGCGTTGAGCTTCCTGCACCCCCGAACGGGGGACGAGGTCCAGTTCGTCAGCGACTACCCTGACGATCTGGATTGCGCGCTGGGTCGCCTACGCGACTGACGTGCCGGCCCGTCGGCGGCGGTCCACCGGTCACCCGACGACGTGAGGGGGCGGTCGCCCGTGCGTACCGGCGAGCTGTTGCGCCGCCTGGACCAGCAGTGCCTGCCGCCGCTGGTCCGGGCCCTGACCGGGCGGGGCCGGCCCCGGCTGCTGGGCTGGGTGGCGTTCGCCTCGGTGGGCGCGGTCCTGCTCACCGCGTTCTGGGCAACCGACCGTCCGCCGGTCGGCGACCGGACGGTGGGCGAGGTCACCCGGGTCGGGTTGGGCGAGGGCGACTCGATCCCCAGTTACCTGCGCGCCGCCGGGGACGAACTCGCCGCGCTGCCGGACCCGGCCCCGGCGGCCGGGTCGACGTGGGCGCTGGTGTCCCTCGCCGAGTACCTGCCGCCGGAACGGCTCGCCCCGGTGCTCGGGGACGTGCCGGTCGCCGTGGTCTTCGGGCGGGTGCCGTTGCCCGGCCGGCAGACCCAGATCGTGCGTATTCCGGCACCCCGGGTGCCCGAGGACGTGCGGGCCGGGATGGTCGAGCTGGCCGGGCGCAAGGAGCGGGAGGCGGCGGACTACCGGGCCCGCGGCGCGGAGCTGACCGGTGACGGGCCGCAGGAGCGGGAGCTGCGCCAGCTCTACCAGAGCGGAGCCGAGGTGGCGACGGCCGAGGCGGCGGCGTACCGGGCCGGTTGTTCCTGCGTGTACGCGGCGGTGGTCCGGGCCGAGCCGGCCCGGCTGCGGACGGTGGCGGCCCGCCCCGGGGTCCGGGCGGTGGACCCGGCGCCCGAGGTGGAGCGGCTGGACCGGACCGTCTTCACCCCGCCCCTGCCCGAGCAGGAGGACCAGGTCCGCCCGCCGGCCGACGAGCAGCTGCCGAGCGCGCCGCCGTCGCCCCGGTCCACCGGCCCAGTGCCCACCGGCCCGGTGCCCAGCGGTACGCCGGGCGGTACCGTGACCAGCGCGCCAGCCCCGACCGCGCCGAGCAGCCCGGCCGGCTCGGGCGGGGCCACCACGGTCGCACCGCAGCCGTCCCGGTCCACTCCGGACGGACCGATCAGCGGGGATGGCTCCGAACCGACGCCGTGAGACCGGCGACGGAGAGGTGCGCGTACCGGTGTGGTCCGAATAGGGTTGGCTTCGTAGCCTGTCGGGCGGAGATGGATGGCGCTGGGAGGGCGAGCCTTGGACGGCACCGAGACCGGTTGGGGTCGGTCGGCCGAACCAGCACCGCGCTGGCGTGCACTGCTCGACCGGGCTCGGCTCGGCGGCCGTGGCGGCGGGGAGCAGGCGGAGGTCGACGGGCGGGACGACGAACCGTTCCTGCCACCGGAACGGGAGCCCTTCCTACCGCCGGAACCGGAGCCGCTGCCCCGGCGGGGCGGTGGGAACGGCTACGCCGGACGGGCGCGGGCGATGGAGCCGACGTACGGCGGGGAGCCCGGATACCGGTCGGACCCGGCCTACCCGGCGGAGCCCGGTTACCCGGGCGGGTCGACGTACCGTGCCGACTCCGGCTACCGGGCCGACTCGGGGCACCCGGGCGGGACGACCTATCCGGCTGAATCGAAATATCCGGCTGAGCCGAAATACCCGACAGACCCGGCGTACCCGGCCGAACCAGCTTATCGCGCCGATTCGGGCTACCGGGCCGACGCCGACGCCGGCTACCGTTCCGGTTCCGGTTACCGCGCCGACTCCGGCTACCGCGGCGGAGATCAGGGTCCGTGGGGGCAGCGGGAGGAAGCGACCTACCGCCCGGCCGAGCCGGCCTACCCGGCGGAGCCCAGCTACCGGACGGAGCCGGGCTACCCCACCGAGCCGGCGTACCGGGCGGAACCGGCCTACCAGCCGGAGCCGACCTACGCGGCCCCGGCGGAGTCGGCCTACGCGGCCCCGGCGGAACCGGCCTACCAGCCGGGACCGAGCTATCCGGCCGAGCCGGCGTACCGGGGAGAGCCGCCGTCCCCGCCGGCGGAGTCCCGGTACGCGCTGCTGGAGCAGTACCGGCACAACCCTTACGCCAGCGAGAGCCGCCACGCGGCGCTGGAGAGCGGCTACCGTCAGCCGGAGCCCGACTACCCGCCGCCGGTGGCCCGAGCGGCGGTGCCCGCCGTCGCCGATCGCGGCTATCCGGCGCAGCTGGAGTGGCGTCCGCAGGCCGTCGAGAGCGAGCAGGACCGGGCGGCGGCGATCCTGCGGCGCGACTTCGGCACCCCCCGGGTGCTCGCCTTCGCCAACCCGAAGGGCGGGGTGCACAAGACCACCGCCACCGTGCTGGCCGCCGCGACGGTGGGCAGCGTCCGGGGCCGGGGTGTGCTGGCCTGGGACGACAACGAGTTGCGCGGCACCCTCGGGCTGCGCGCCGGTAGCGCGCGGCACGCCCGGACGATCCGACACCTGATCACCGACCTGGCCAGCATCGAGATCAGCCAGGGCCCCGACCTGGTGGAACAGCTCGACGACTACCTGCGGCACGCCTCCGACGGCTCGTACGACGTGCTGGCCGGCGAGGAGAGTCCCCGCTTCGCCCAGAAGCTCGACAAGTACACCGTCCAGCGGGTGCTCGAGCTGCTCCGCCGGACCCACGACGTGATCTGCGTGGACACCGGCAACAACGTGGAGAGCCCGAACTGGCGGGCGGTGATGCAGGCCGCCGACCAGCTCGTGCTGACCACGGTGCCCCGGGAGGACGCGGCGTTCAGCGCCGACTGGATGCTCGACTGGCTGCACGAGGTCGGCATGGGCGAGCTGGCCGACAACGCGGTCACCCTGCTCTCCTGCCCGAACCCGGAGCGCTCGCCGCTGCTGGACGACTTCCAGCGGCACTTCGCCACCCGGACCCGGGCGGTCGCCGTGGTGCCCTACGACCCGGCCCTGGAGACCGGCTCGTCGATCGAGTACCACCAGCTCCAGCCGGAGACCCGGCAGGCGTGGCTGCGCGCGGCCTCGGTGATGCTGGAGCCCTTCGGCCGGTGAGGCCGGGACGGGCCACCGCCGTGCCACGGCGGCGGGCTGCCTGAGAGGATCACCGGGTGAGCCCGGCAGTCCCCGACCCCGACCGTCCCGTCGAGCACGCCGACGCGGCGCACCCGCCGCATCCGCCCGCCGACGACCCGCCGGCCACCGACCGCCCGACCGGCACCGGCGAACCAACCAGCGCCGACGACCCGACCGGGAGTGATGAGCCGGCCGGTCCGGTGGCCACCGAGGGACCGTCCGGGAGCGGTGAACCAGACCGTCCGGTGGCCACCGAGGGACCGTCGGCCAGCGACGGCCCGGGCGACTCCGACGGCCCAGTCGACCCCGATGGCCCGCCGGCCACCGATGGGTTGCCGGTCAGCGACGGACCGTCCGGCACCGACGTGCGCGCGGCGCTGCGCCGGGTGGCCGGCGTGCTCGTGCTGCTGACCGTGCTGGGCGTCCCGTTGGGGCTGCTCTGGGCGGCCCTCGCCCCCGGCACGCCGGTGATCAAGACCGCCGACGGGGCCGTCTACGCCGAGGCCCAGCCGGAACAGCCGATCGCGGCGGACGGCTGGTTCAGCCTTCTCGGCCTCGGCTTCGGGGTACTCGTCGCGCTCGGCCTGTGGACCCTGCTGCGCCGGCACCGGGGCCCGCTCGAGCTGCTCGCCGGGGCCCTCGGCAGCCTGGGCGCCGCCCTGGTGGCCTGGCAGCTCGGCCGGCGGATCGGGTTGGACACCTTCCAGCGGCTGCTGGTCGAGGCCCCCGTCGGGCGGCACTTCGACAAGCCGGCCGACCTGCGCGCCGGGGGCATCGACCAGGTTCTCGGGGTGCTGCCGGTGCCGTACGGCAACCTGCTGCTGCCGGCCTTCGCCGTCGCTGTGACGTACACCCTGCTGGCCGGCTGGTCGCGTTGGCCGTCGCTGCGCCCGGAGCCCGTCGAGGTCAGTTGGGTGCCGGCGGGGACCCCAGCTCCCGCAGCGGCACCGGAACCGCCCGCACCTGACGCAGCAGAGCCGCCTCGCGGTTGAGTAGCCGTAGTTCGGCGCGGAGCCGGCCGGCGGTGTCGTCGATGGCGAGCAGCCGTTGCCGGTCGGCCACGGTCAGCGCGGCGGTCGCCGCCACCAGGTGGGAGAGCACCGTCGGGTCGTCGGGCAACTGCTCGGCGATCGCCTCCGGGTCGGGCCGGATCAGCCCGAGGTACTGCCGGAAGACCGCGATCACCCGGGCGGCGAGCAGCCCGGTGACCTCGTCGGGCTCCGCCGGCTCGGGCAGCCACTCCACGTCGGCGGTCAGGTACGGCGCGGCCTGCTCGTCGACCCCGGCCAGCCGGAACCGCCGTCGGCCCACCGTCACCACGTCGAAGCCACCGTCGTCCAGCTCGGTGACCTGCCGCAGCTCCGCCGTGCACCCCACCTCGAACAGCGTCACCCCGGCCAGCCCCGGCGGTGACCCGTCGGGCGGGGCGGGCGGGGCCACCTCGGAGCCCCGCCGGATCGCCACCACCCCGAATTCCCGGGGCACGCCCTCGGGGAGGGTGACCAGGTGGCGGATCAGCGCCCGGTACCGCTCCTCGAAGATGTGCAGCGGCAACACCAGTCCGGGAAAGAGCACCGTCCCGAGCGGGAACACCGGTAGCCGTGCGGTCACGCCGTCGAGGGTAGCCCGATCCGGTCGGGCGTGGCTCGCCTCACCGTCCCGCCGTACGGACGCCCCGGGGCGCGCCGCGCCGGGCCGCCTAGACTCGCAGGTGTGTTGAATCGGATCGACCTACGTGGGAGCGACACCGACCCGCGCCGGCTGCTGCCCCGTGCCCAGCTCGACGTCTCGGTGGCGGTCGAGCGGATCCGCCCGCTCGTCGAGGCGGTGCGGGAGCATGGCTACTCGGCGATCCGCGAGGCGAGCGAACGCTTCGACGGGGTCGCCCCGGAGCGGCTGCGGGTGCCGACCGAGGCCATCGCCGCCGCCGAGGGGACGCTCGACCCGCAGGTGCGTGCCGCGCTGCTGGAGTCGATCGCCCGGGCCCGTCGGGTGCACGACGACCAGCGCCGCACCGACCACACCACCCGGGTGGTGCCCGGCGGGACGGTCACCGAGCGCTGGGTGCCGGTCGACCGGGTGGGCCTCTACGTCCCCGGTGGCCTGGCGATGTACCCGTCGACCGTGGTGATGAACGTGGTCCCGGCGCAGGCGGCCGGGGTCCGCTCGCTGGTCGTGACCAGCCCGCCGCAGCGGGACAACGGCGGCCTGCCCGACCAGCGCGTGCTGGCCGCGTGCGCGCTGCTCGGCGTGGACGAGGTGTACGCCGTCGGCGGCGCGCAGGCGGTGGCGATGCTGGCGTACGGGTCGACCACCGACGCCGACGGGGCGACCCGCTGCGCGCCGGTCGACATGATCACCGGACCGGGCAACATCTGGGTCACCGCCGCGAAGCGGCTGCTGCGCGGGGTGGTCGGCATCGACGCCGAGGCCGGCCCGACCGAGATCGCCATCCTCGCCGACGACACCGCCGACCCGGCCCACGTCGCCGCCGACCTGGTCAGCCAGGCCGAGCACGACCCGCTGGCGGCGAGCGTGCTGGTCACCCCGTCGGTGGCGTTGGCCGATGCGGTGGACCGGGAGCTGACCCGCCAGGTGGCGGCCACCAAGCACGTCGAGCGGGTCACCACCGCGCTGACCGGCGAGCAGAGCGGAATCGTCCTCGTCGACGACCTCGAGGCCGGCCTGCGGGTGGTCGACGCGTACGCCGCCGAGCACCTGGAGATCCAGACCGCCGACGCCCGGGAGTGGGCGCTGCGGGTCCGCAACGCCGGGGCGGTCTTCGTCGGCGCCTGGTCGCCGGTGTCGCTCGGCGACTACTGCGCCGGCTCCAACCACGTGCTGCCCACCGGCGGCTGCGCCCGGCACTCCTCCGGCCTGTCGGTGCAGTCCTTCCTGCGCGGCATCCACCTGGTCGAGTACACCCGCGAGGCGCTGCGGGAGGTCGCCGGGCACGTGGTCACCCTCGCCAATGTGGAAGACCTGCCCGCGCACGGCCAGGCGGTGCGGGCCCGCTTCCCCGGCGAGGCCCTGTCGTGACCGCCCCCGACAACCTGCCGGTCGGCACCGCGTCCGCCGATGCGCCGGTCCGGGCCAGCCTGGACGACCTGCCGATCCGGGACGACCTGCGCGGTCTCCGCCCGTACGGCGCGCCGCAGCTCGACGTGCCGGTGCGACTGAACACGAACGAGAACTCCCACCCGGTGCCCGAGCCGGTGGTGGAGGCGATCGGCAAGGCCCTCGCGGCCGAGTTGCGTGACCTGAACCGCTACCCGGACCGGGACGCGGTGGCGCTCCGCGCCGACCTGGCCGGCTACCTGGGGCACGGGCTGACCGTCGAGCACCTCTGGGCGGCCAACGGCTCCAACGAGATCCAGCAGCAACTGCTCCAGGCGTTCGGCGGCCCGGGCCGGACGGCGCTGGGCTTCACGCCCGCGTACTCCATGCACCCGCTGCTGGCGCTGGGCACCGGCACCGGCTGGCAGCCGGCCCGGCGCGGCGCGGACTTCGGGCTGACCGTGGACGACGCGGTGGCCCAGGTCCGCGAGCAGCGTCCGGACGTGGTCTTCCTCTGCTCGCCGAACAACCCGACCGGCACCGCGCTCGATCCGGAGGTGGTGGCCGCCGTCCTGGACGTCGCGCCCGGCATGGTGGTGGTCGACGAGGCGTACGCCGAGTTCGCCCGCCCCGGCACGGTCAGCGCCCTGGCCGTGCTCCCCGGCCACCCGCGCCTGGTGGTGACCCGGACGATGAGCAAGGCGTTCGGTTTCGCCGGTGGGCGTCTCGGCTACCTGGCCGCCGACCCGGCCGTGGTGGCGGCGGTGCAGCTCGTGCGGCTGCCGTACCACCTCTCCGCGCTGACCCAGGCGGCCGCCCGCGCGGCGCTGGCCCACCGGGACGCCCTGCTCGGTACGGTGGCGTCGATCAAGGCCCAGCGGGACCGGATCGTCACCACGTTGCGGGAGTGGGGGATGCGGGTGGCCGACAGTGACGCGAACTTCGTCCTGTTCGAGGTCGGCGGGGAGCAGTCCGTGGCGTGGCAGGCGCTGCTGGACCGGGGTGTGCTGGTCCGGGACGTCGGCCTGGCCGGCTGGCTGCGGGTCACCGCCGGTACCGCGTCCGAGACCGACGCCTTCCTGGCCGCCCTGGCGGAGACCCGGTGAGCGCGAGGCGTGAGCTTGCGAGCCCCGCAGTCGCGAGCGAAAGGTAACCCCGGTGAATCTGTCCGTATGGCGAGCCCCGCAGTCGCGAACGAAACCGTCCCCGGTGAGCGAGCCGGTTGTGCGAACGAAAGGTAATCCAGCATGAGCCGGACCGCCCGGGTGGAGCGGATCACCAAGGAGACCAAGGTCCTGGTCGAGATCGACCTGGACGGCACCGGCGCGGCGGAGATCAGCACCGGCGTCGGCTTCTACGACCACATGCTGCACCAGATCGCCCGGCACGGCGGCTTCGACCTCACCGTGCGAACCGTCGGTGACCTGGAGATCGACGCCCACCACACCATGGAGGACACCGCGCTGGCCCTCGGCGCCGCGTTCGACCAGGCCCTGGGGGACAAGGCCGGCATCCGCCGGTACGGCTCGGCGACCGTCCCGATGGACGAGGTGCTGGTCCGGGCGGCGGTCGACCTCTCCGGCCGGCCGTACGTGGTGCACGACGAGCCGCTGCTCACCCCGTACATCGGGCCGGTCTACCCGACCAGCATGACCCGGCACATCTGGGAGTCGTTCGGGCAGGCGGCCCGGATCACCCTGCACGTGGATGTACTCCGGGCGGCCCGTCCGGGCGGCCACCCGGACGCGCACCACGTGGTGGAGGCGCAGTTCAAGGCGGTCTCCCGGGCGTTGCGCGAGGCCACCGCGATCGACCCCCGCTCGGCGGGCGTGGTGCCGAGCACCAAGGGGGCGCTGTGACCACCACCGGGACGGGAGGCCGCTGATGGACACGGTGCTGCCGTCGCTGCTGCTGATCCTCGCCGGACTCCTGGTCGGCGGGGTGGTGTCCCTGCACCGGCAGGGCGCCGCCCGGAGCGTCCTCGTGGTCACCGCTGTGCTCGCGCTGCTCGCCACGGCCGGCGGCGTGCTCTGGCTGATCCCGGAGGTCACCTCGTGAGCCGCGTCGTGGTGCTCGACTACGGCTCGGGCAACCTGCGTTCCGCCGAGCGGGCGTTGCAGCGGGCCGGCGCCGACGTGACGGTCACCGACGACCTGGCCGCGGCAGCCGCCGCGGACGGGCTGGTGGTGCCGGGGGTGGGCGCCTTCGCCGCCTGCATGGCCGGGATCGAGGCGCTCGGCGCCGGCCCGGTGATCGCCGACCGGGTCGCCGCGGGGCGGCCGGTGCTCGGTATCTGCGTCGGCATGCAGGTGCTCTTCGCCCACGGCGAGGAGCACGGGGTGGTGACCAAGGGGCTCGGCCTGCTGCCGGGCGGGGTGACCCGGCTGGCCGCCACCCGGCTGCCGCACATGGGCTGGAACACGCTGCGCCCGCCGACAGACTCGACGCTCTTCGCCGGGCTGCCCGAGGAGAGCCGGTTCTACTTCGTCCACTCGTACGCGGTGGCCGACGTCGCGGCGCTGACCGCCGCCGGCGCCCGGGTGACCACCGCCCGGCACGGGGATGACTTCGTCGCCGCCGTGGAGCGGGGTGCGCTCTCGGCCGCCCAGTTCCACCCCGAGAAGTCCGCCGACACCGGTGCCCTGCTGTTGCGCAACTGGCTGGCCACGCTGTGACCGGCGATGACTGAGCGCGGCGGCCGGTGAGCAAGGAGCGGGCCCGGCTGCGGGCCGCCCGGGAGGCCGAACGGGAACGGGAGAAGGCCGCCCGGTCCCGGAAGGTGGCCCGCCGTGAGCGTCGTCGGGCCCTCCTGCGCCGACTCAGGCCGCGCTGGCGGCGTCGGCGTACCGGGCGCCTGCTGGCCCGCCGGAGCCGGGCCGAACGCGCCGGCATCGTGGTGCTGACCCTGGCCGTGCTGGCGTCGATCTGGGCGCTGGTGCCCGATCCCGCGCTGCGGCTGCTGCTGATGGTGGTACTACTGCTCGTACTCCCGGCGATCGTGGTGATCGCCCTGGACCGCCGTACCTGAACGAGGAGAACACGTTGAGTCTGACCCTGCTGCCCGCCGTGGACGTCGCCGACGGGCAGGCCGTCCGTCTCGTGCAGGGCGCCGCCGGTAGCGAGACCACCTACGGCGACCCGCTGGAGGCGGCGCTGGCCTGGCAGCACGACGGCGCGGACTGGATCCACCTGGTGGACCTCGACGCGGCCTTCGGCCGGGGGTCGAACGCGGCCCTGCTCGCCGAGGTGGTGCGCCGGCTGGACGTGAAGGTGGAACTCTCCGGCGGGATCCGCGACGACGCGTCGCTGCGCGCCGCGCTGGCCACCGGGGCGGCCCGGGTCAACATCGGCACCGCCGCGCTGGAGGACCCCGAGTGGTGCGACCGGGTCTGCGGCGAGTACGGCGACCGGGTGGCGATCGGGTTGGACGTGCGGGGTCGTACCCTCGCGGCCCGGGGCTGGACCCGCGACGGCGGTGACCTCTACGAGGTGCTGGAGCGGCTGGACAAGGCCGGTGCGTCCCGGTACGTGGTCACCGACATCACCAAGGACGGCACCATGCGCGGGCCGAACCTGGACCTGCTGCGCGAGGTCTGCGCCCGTACCGACGCCCCGGTGATCGCCTCCGGGGGCGTCTCGACCCTGGACGACCTGCGCGCCCTGGCCACCCTCGAGCCGATCGGCGTGGAGGGGGTCATCGCCGGCAAGGCGCTGTATGCGGGCGCGTTCACCGTCGCCGAGGCGCTGCGCGTACTCGTCGAGCCCACCGGCGGGCGATAGGCTCGCGGGCATGACGGTGGCGGTACGGGTGATTCCCTGTCTGGACGTGGACGCCGGACGGGTGGTCAAAGGGGTCAACTTCGTCGACCTGCGGGACGCCGGCGACCCGGTCGAGCTGGCTGCGGCGTACGACCGGGCGGGCGCGGACGAGCTGACCTTCCTCGACGTGACCGCCTCCTCCGACGCCCGGGGCACCATGCTCGACGTGGTCCGCCGGACCGCCGAGTCGGTCTTCATCCCGCTCACCGTCGGCGGGGGGGTCCGGAGCGTCACCGACGTGGACGTGCTGCTCCGGGCGGGCGCGGACAAGGTCGGCGTGAACACCGCCGCCATCGCCCGCCCCGAGCTGATCGCCGAGATCGCCGAGCGGTTCGGCCGGCAGGTGCTCGTGCTCTCCCTCGATGTGCGGCGGACGGCGGACGGCACCACCGGCAGCGGGTTCGAGGTGACCACCCACGGCGGGCGCCGGGGCACCGGCCTGGACGCGGTGGAGTGGGCGCACCGGGTGGCCGGGCTGGGCGCCGGCGAGATCCTGCTCAACTCGATGGACGCCGACGGCACGAAGGCCGGGTTCGACCTGGAGTTGATCCGCGCGGTACGGGCGGTCGTCGACGTGCCGGTGATCGCCTCTGGTGGGGCCGGGGCGGTGGCCCACTTCCCGCCGGCCGTGGCGGCGGGCGCCGACGCGGTGCTGGCGGCCAGCGTCTTCCACTTCGGCGAGCTCCGCATCGGCGACGTCAAGGACGCGCTGCACACCGCCGGGCACCCGGTCCGGCTGCCCGCCGCGTCGGTCGTGCCGGCCAGCGCCGTGACCCCGACCGGGGTGCCCGCCGACGCCTGAGGCCCGTCGGGGCGAGCCCGGCCAGGACCGGGCCGGAGGTCTCGACGTCCGCCGGAGCGTGCGGCGTCCGGTCAGTTCCGGTCGCGCCCCGGACCGCCGCCCTCCGGTGAGCGGCGTGGGCTCGGGATGGACCGCTTGACGTACTCGTGGACCGCGGCGGAGTGCTCCTCCTCCGGCAGCACCCAGTCGGCCTGCCCCGGCGTGTGCCGCCGGCTCAGCGCCGTCTGCACGGTGTCGACGGCGGTGGAGAGCCCCGCGTTCGGCCGGGTGCGCCAGAGCTGCTCACCGTCGGGCGTGATCCGGAACCAGCCGTCGGTGACGCTCACCAGACCCGCGCCCGCCAGGCGGCGTACCGCCGTCTCCACCTCGTGCCGTTGCGGGATCGCCTGGTTGAGGTGGTCGGCGGTGGAGAGCACGTCGGTGAGGCGCACGCCCTCCGGCCGTCGACTCGACGGTGACCGGCGGTGCCGTCCGGCTCCGCTGGCGATCACGAGTGCCACGAAGATCCACGCGTCCGACCAACGCCATCCCTCAGCCCCCATGGGGAAATGATGCCGGCTGACTGGCCCGGAGTAAAACATCCGGTTCGGCGTCTCAGGACGCCCCAGCTCACACGGGCTCGGTCAGTGGTCGGGCCGGCGAGTCGGCCGGGGCGACGGTGACCAACGGCAGGAACGCCTGGGCCAGCGGGCCGATGGCCAGCGCGTAGGCGACCGTGCCGACCCCCACCGTGCCGCCCAGCAGCCAGCCCAGCGACAGCACGGTCACCTCGATGACCGTTCGGACCAGGCGTACCGACCGGCCGGGGTGGCGGGCGACGTAGCCGGTCATCAGGCCGTCCCGCGGCCCCGCACCGAGCCGCGCGCCGAGGTAGAGGGCGGTGGCCAGGCCGTTGAACAGGATGCCGGCGACGAGCAGGGCACCCCGCGCGGCGAGCGGGTGTACGTCCGGCAGCAGCGCGAGGCTGGCGTCGACCACCAGGCCGATGACCAGGACGTTGCTCACCGTGCCGAGGCCGGGCCGTTGCCGCAGCGGCACCCAGAGCAGCAGCACCAGCGCCCCGACCAGGATGATGACGGTGCCGATGGAGAGCCCGGTGCGCCGGGCCAGGCCCTGGTGGAAGACGTCCCACGGGTTCAGGCCGAGCCGCGACTCGATCATGAGGGCCATGCTGACGCCGTAGAGCGTCAGACCGACGTAGAGCTGGACGAGCCGTCGGGCCAGTCGATCGCGGGCGTTGCCTGTCGGAGCCATGCATGCCAACCTAGAGGCCAATCGCGTAGCTGGAGAGAGCCAATCGGGGAGGAGTGGCCATGACCAGTCAGGTCCGTGGTGGGCAACTGGCTCGCCTGCTCGGGCAGTGGCATGCCCTGCCGGGCCGGCGGCGCTCCCCGGACTACGCCGCTCTCGCCGCCGCCGTCCGGGGGCTGATCGCCGACGGCCGCCTGCCGTTGGGGGTGCGCCTGCCGGCCGAGCGGGAACTCGCCGAGGCGCTGCGGATCAGTCGGACCACGGTCACCGCCGCCTACCGGGAGCTGCGCGAGAGCGGGCACCTGACCAGCCGGCGCGGGGCGGGGAGCTGGACCACGCTGCCCGGCGGCCACCGGGTGGCCAGCTCCGGCCTGTGGACCCCGCAGGACGACCTGGACATGATCGACCTGGGCATCGCCGCGCTGGCCGCCCCGCCGGAGCTGATCCCGGCCACCCGGGCCGCCACCGAGGACCTGCCCCGCTACCTGGGCAGCGCCGGCTACCACCCGACCGGGATCATCGAGTTGCGGGAGGCGATCGCCCGGTCGTACGCCGACCGTGGCCTGCCCACCAGCCCCGAGCAGATCATGGTCACCAACGGCACCCAGCATGCGCTGGACCTGGTGCTCCGGCTGGCGCTCGCCCCGGGCGGCAGCGTGCTCGTGGAGTCGCCGACGTACCCGAACGCGTTGGCCGCCCTCGCCGCGCGGCGGGCCCGGATCGCCACCCACGGCCTCGCGGTCGACGCGGCCTGGGACGCCGACCTGCTGCTGGCCAGCATCCGCCAGTCCCGACCCAAGCTGGCCTACCTGATCCCCGACTTCCAGAACCCGACCGGCCACCTCATGCCGGTCGAGCTGCGCGAACGGCTGGTCGGCGCGGCCCACGCGGCCGGCACCGACCTGGTGATCGACGAGTCCTTCGTCGACCTGCCGCTGGACGGCACACCGGTACCCCCACCGGCCGCCACCTTCGACCGGCACTCCCGGGTGATCACCATCGGCGGGCTGAGCAAACCGTACTGGGGTGGCCTGCGCATCGGCTGGGTCCGGGCCTCCGCCCCGCAGGTGCAGCGGCTCGCCGCGGCCCGGATCGGGGTGGACATGTCCAGCCCGGTGCTGGACCAACTCGTCGCGGTCCACCTGCTCGCCGAGGCGTCGACCATCGTGGCCGCCCGCCGGGCGCAGCTCGCCCACCAGCGGGACGCGCTGCTGGCCGCCCTGGCCGAGCGGCTACCGCAGTGGCGGGTCACCGTGCCACGCGGCGGGGTGACCCTCTGGGTGGAGTTGGACGGGCCGATCTCGAGCGCCCTGGCCCGGGCCGCCGAGGAGGTCGGGGTCCGCCTCGCCCCCGGCCCCCGGTTCGGCCTGGACGGCACCCTGGAGCGCTTCCTGCGGCTGCCGTTCACCCTGCCCGCCGCCGACCTGATCGAGGCCGTCCAGCGCATCGCGGCGGTCCGGTACGACCTGGACCGGGCTGGCCGGCCACAGTGGCGCGAGCCCTCCGTCATCGCCTGAGCCCGGTCGGGAATGCCCCGGGGTCCTCACCCCCGGACGTGGCGGATGTGTCGCGTCCGGGGAGGGCGGAGCACGAAACGGCCCCGGGTGGCCTCCGTGACGAGGCGGCCACCCGGGGCCGGATGGGTCAGATCTCGGCGAGCGAGCCCTCGTACATCTTGTCGATCTCGGTGGCGAAGTTGGCCTCCACCGCCCGCCGCTTGATCTTCAGCGACGGGGTGATCTCGCCGTCCTCGATGGTCAGGTCACGCGGCAGGACGGTGACCTTCTTGACGGTCTCCCAGCGGTTGAGCTTGCTGTTCAGTTCCGCGACGTACCCCTCGACCATCTCCTGCGCCTGCGGCGAGGTGACGATCTGGGTGTAGTCGCGCCCCTCCAGCGGGCCGCCCGCGGCCCAGCCCTTGATCGCGTCCGGGTCGAGGGTGACCAGCATCGTGCAGAAGTTGCGGGCCTGGCTGATCACGATCGCCTGCGAGGTGTACGGGCAGATCGCCTTGAACATGCCCTCGATGAACGACGGCGCGATGTACTTGCCGCCGGAGGTCTTGACCAGGTCCTTCTTCCGGTCGGTGATCTTCAGGTAGCCGTTGGCGTCCAGCTTGCCGATGTCACCGGTGCGGAAGAAGCCGTCCTCGGTGAACGCGGCGGCGGTCTCCTCGGGCAGGTTGTGGTAGCCGCGCATCACCGGCCGGCCCCGCAGCAGGATCTCCCCGTCGGTGTCGATCCGGCACTCCAGGTCGCCCATGGCCTGACCGACGGTGCCGATCCGCAGCCGGCCAGGCCGGTTGACGAAGTTGCCGGCGCTGCTCTCGGTCAGCCCGTACCCCTCGGAGATCGGCAGGTTCGCCGCGGCGAAGAAAGTGGCGATGTCGGGGCTCAGCGGGGCGGAACCGGACACCAGCACCCGGATCCGGCCGCCGAGCCGGTCCTGGATCTTGCTGAAGACCAGCTTCTCGGCCAGGCGGTGGCGCAGCCGGAGCCCGCCCGGGACCGGCTTGCCGGCCTGTTCCAGGGCGATCTTCTCCTTGCCGACCCGGACCGCCCAGGCGAAGATCTTCGCCTTCACGCCGCCGGCGTCCCGCGCGGTGGTGACCGACTTGTTGTAGACCTTCTCGAAGACCCGGGGCGCGCCGCACATCAGCGTCGGCCGGACCACGGAGAGCATGTCGACCAGCTTGTCCACCCGGCCGTCAACGTAGGTCGGCATGCCGACGTGGGTCGCCCCGCAGAGCAGGGTCTTGCCGAACGAGTGGGACAGCGGCAGCCAGAGGTACTGGAGGTCGTCGGGCTGGAGCAGTTCGACCTGCTCCTGGGCCACCCCCTCCCAGCACCAGCCGCCGTGCAGCAGCTCGACGCCCTTCGGGCGGCCGGTGGTACCCGAGGTGTAGATCAACGTGGCCAGGTGGTCCGGCCCGAGTCCCTCGACGATTCCGTCGATCAGACCCGGTTCGGCGGCCAGCGCCCGCGCGCCCCGCTCCTCCAGGTCGGCGAGGGTGAGCTGGGGGATGGCCGCGGCCGGGTCCGCGGCGCCGTCGAAGAGCACCACGTGGGTCAGCGCGGGCAGTTCGGTGCCGGCGAGCTTGGCGGCCTGGGTCGGGTTCTCGGCGAAGAGCACCCGGGAACCGGAGTCGGCGACGATGTAGCAGGTGTCCTCCGGCTCGGTGGTCGGGTAGATCGTGGTGGTCGCCCCGCCCGCGCACATGATGCCGAAGTCGGCGATGACCCAGTCCAGCCGGGTGTTGGCCAGGATGGCCACCCGGTCCTCGAGCCCGACGCCCAGGCCGTGCAGGCCGGCCGCGACCGCCTTGGCCCGGTGCCCCACCTGTTCCCAGGTCAGCCAGACCGGTCCCGAGTCGTCGGGTGCGGGATGGGCGAAGGCGGGACGGTCCGGGGTGGCCGCCACGCGCTTGAGGAACATGTCCGGGATCGAACGGTACGGTACATCGAGAGCCATCGCTGTAGCCGCCTTCAGGGGGTGGTTACGTGATCGTGGTCACGGGGGTCTGCGGGTTACCGAAGGGTATTGGGTACACCGGGTTATCGGCTAGACCCGCCCCCTCGGCGCTGTCGTGTCCCGCCGCATCAGGCGTATCGGGCGGCGGTCAGCGACCAGTCGTAGGTGGCCCGGATCCAGCCCCGGCGGGCCGCGACGAACCGGTGGGTGGCCGGGTCGGCCGTGCGCAGCAGCGCCGTCTCCTGCTCGGTGTACGCCGCCAGCGCCCGGTTGAACAGGTCGGCCGCGGCGAGCAGGGCGGCCTGCTCGTGCTGCTGCTCCTCCCGGGCGATGGCGACGACCAGGTTGTGCCCGTCGCCCAGCGTGTGCCCGTCGCCGATGCTCCGGTGCTCCTTCCGGTAGGAGAAGACGTCGTTGCACCAGCAGACCAGATCGGCGGCGAGGGCTTCCAGGTCGGTCAGCGCCGGGTCGCTCCGCTCGTCCGGGGGCGGCCCGTCGTACGCCAGGTCGGTGAGGGTGAAGCTCGGATGCACCCCGCCGGTGCGCCGGCGCATCCGCACGTACTCGGCGACGCCGGGCACCCGCCCGTGCTCCCGGTTCGCGGCCTCCCAGAGCAGCGCCAGCAGGTACTCCCGCAGTTGTCCGGTGAAGGCGAGCAGCACCGCCGGGCGGTCGTGCGCGCGTACCCGACGGCACAGGTCGTGCAGCGCGACCCCGCGCGGGCCGGTGTTGCCGAGCAGGGCCGGCGGCGCCGGGTCGCCCCGCAGGTCGAGGACGTCGAGCAGGCCGGCCACGGTGGGCGCCAACCGGGTCGGCGCGTCGCCCAGGCCGTCCTCGTCGCAGGCGTCGTCCACCGCGAAGAGCCAGCTGATGAGGTCGGTCAACAGGCGGAGCCGGTCCACCGGCGCCTCCGGGCAGGCCCGCGCGGCGAGGTCGGCGGCGGCGGCCCCGGCCAGTCGTCGCCGACGCTCGGCGGATCCGGTCAGTCCGAGGCGCTCCGCCCACTCGGCGCTCTCGCGGGCGACCTGCGCGACCGCCGGGTGGCACCGGGCCGGGAAGGGCGGTTCCCGTAACGCAAAAAGCGCGAAGCTCCGCATGCCACCCCCTGCCACACCGTCCCGGGCGGGGCGGACCGACAAATCCGTGCCGGGGCAAGATATCGGACTTGTTCTCTCCGTCCCGAGCCGCCCCGGCCGGTGGGTCAGAGACCCAGGTCGGCGGTACGCAGCCGCCCGGCCAGCGCCGCCGGCCCGTCGATCTGCACTCGGGCCACGCGCTGCCGGCCGGAGAGGAAGAGGGTCAGCTCGCCGGGCGCGCCGACCAGCCGCAGCGCCTCCCCACCACGTCCGCAGCGCGCCTCTCCGTGACCGGGGGCCTGGACGAGCAGGCTCGCCGGGAACCGGCGCAGGGCGAGCCGGCTCAGCGGAGCCACCCGCTTCCACAGCGCGGCGGGCAGACCGGCCGGGAGGTCCCGCGGCTGCCAGCCGGGGGCGGCCCGTCGGACGTCCTCGTGGTGGATGAAGAACTCCATGGTGTTGACCAACTCGTCGGTCAGCGGGTTGCTCAGCGGGCTCCACACCGGCGGCTGGCGTACCTGCTGCACCAACTCGGCCCACGGTTGCGCCGCGATCCGTAGCCGCACCCGCTCGGCGTACCCCCGCAGTGGTCGCAGCAGGATCCCGCCCGCGGCGTCCGGGCGGCGTTCCCGGACCACCAGGTGGGCGGCGAGGTCCCGGACGAGCCAACCCTCGTTCAGGGTCGGAGCGTCGGGGCCGACGGTCAGCATGAGGTCGGCGAGCGCGTGGCGTTCCGTCCGGGCATACCGCGACATCCCCCGATGGTAGGCCCCGCCCGGCGAGCCGACGTGGGCGGTGGCGGGTCGTGCACCACAGGGGACGAATCAGCACCCGGGTAGGTGTGCCGGACGACGACCGGTAAGGATGAGGGGGATAACTGCGGCTTACGGCGGGGGAAGTTTGAGCGTGTCGAACAGGACGAGTACGGCCGTGCTCGCCCGGGGCCTCGGGGTCCTCGGGCGGGCCGTCCGGGAACAACCACGGATCTTCACGGTCGCGGTCACCGGCAGCGTGCTCTTCGGCGCGATGGTGATCGGCAGCGCGTACGTGGTCGGCGCGGTGGTGGGCGACGTGGTGGTTCCCTCGATCGCCCGTGGCTCGGTGGAGGTCGGCGTGCTGGCGCTGGCCGCCGCCGCGCTGTTCGGGATCAGCGTGCTGCGGGTGATCGGCATCTTCGGGCGGCGGCTCGGCGCGGGCTACATGCAGTACCGCCTCCAGGCCGCCTACCGTCGTCGGGTTACCCGGCGCTACCTGGACCTGCCGCTGGCCTGGCACCAGCGACACGCCACCGGCAGCCTGCTCTCCAACGCCAACTCGGACGTGGAGGCGGCCTGGTATCCGATCGCACCGCTGCCGTTCGCGGTCGGCACGCTGGTGATGGTGGTGGGGTCCATCGTCGCCCTCTTCGTCACCGACTGGGCGTTCGCCCTGGTCGGGGTGGCCGTGTTCCCGGCCCTGTTCACGCTCAACGTGGTCTACTCCCGCCGGATGGCGCCCCGGCAGGAGCGCGCCCAGCGGCTGCGGGGCGAGGTCAGCGGCATCGCCCACGAGAGCTTCGACGGCGCGCTGGTGGTCAAGACGATGGGCCGGGAGGCGCAGGAGACCCGCCGGTTCGCCGCCCGCGCGGCAGAGCTGCGGGACGCGCTGATCGCCGTCGGCCGGCTGCGCGGCCTGTTCGACCCGCTGCTGGAGACCCTGCCCAGCCTTGGCACCCTCGCGGTGCTGGTGGTCGGCGCGGTCCGGCTGCGTCAGGAGGCGATCACCGTCGCCGAACTGGTCAGCGTCGCGTTCCTGTTCACCGTGCTCGCCGTACCGGTGCGGGCCATCGGCTGGGTGCTGGCCGAACTGCCACGCAGCGTTGCCGGCTGGGACCGGGTGCAGCAGGTGCTCCGCGCCACGGGCGAGATGGCCTACGGGGAGCGGGTCCTCGACCCGAACGGCGGCGGACCGGCCACGCTCGCCTTCACCGACGTCTCCTTCCGGTACGAGCCGGCCGAGGCGCACCTGCCCGGCGCCGAGGTGCTCGGCGCGGTCACCTTCACCGTGCCCGCCGGTCGGACCGTCGCGCTGGTCGGCCCGACCGGGGCCGGCAAGTCCACCATCGCGGCCCTGTCGGTGCGGCTGGTCGACCCCGACTCGGGCGCCGTCACGCTGGACGGGGTGGACCTGCGACAGCTCACCGCCGCGTCGCTGGCGGGCAACGTCGCGCTGGTCGCCCAGGTGCCGTTCGTCTTCGACGACACGGTACGCGCGAACATCACCCTGGACCGGCCGGGCATCAGCGACGACGACGTCTGGGCGGTGCTGCGGCTGGCCGAGGCGGACGGGTTCGTCGCCGCCCTGCCGGAGGGGCTGGACACCCGGGTCGGTGAGCGGGGCACCTCGCTCTCCGGCGGGCAGCGGCAGCGGCTCACCCTGGCCCGTGCCCTCGCCGGCCGGCCCCGACTGCTGGTGCTCGACGACGCGACCAGCGCGGTCGACCCCCGGGTCGAGGCGGCCATCCTGGCCGGGCTGCGCTCCTCGGCGACCGACGGCACGGGCGCGGGCACCTCGATCCTGGTGGTGGCGTACCGGCGGGCCACCATCGCACTGGCCGACGAGGTCATCTACGTCGAGCAGGGCCGGGTGATCGCCCGGGGTACGCACACCGAACTGCTCGCCACGGTCCCCGGCTACGCCGACCTGGTCACCGCGTACGAGCAGGCGGAGACCGAACGCGAGCAGACCCGTACGTACCAGGACCCGGAGGTGGTCCCGGTGACCACCGGCCTCGAAGTGGAATTGGACCAGTGAGCGCGAACAGCGTGGTGGAGGAGAAGGTGCAGCCGGTGGGCGGGTCGGGGCAACCGCCGGAGCGGACCGAGACGGCCTGGCGTACGTTGCGCCGGGGTCTGGCCCTCTCCCCGGAGCTGCGGGTCGGCCTGGCCGGGACGCTCGCCCTGGCGCTGGTCTACATGGTCGGCCGGGCCGCCGTGCCAGTGGCGGTGCAGCAGGGCATCGACCGGGGTCTGGTCGGCGGGATCGACCTGGGCACGGTCGGGGCGGTGGTCGCCCTGACCGCCGCGACGCTGGTGGTGACCACGGTCTGCGGCTACCTGATGATGCGCCGGCTGTTCACGGTCAGCGAGACGGCGCTGGCCAACGTTCGGACCCGGGCCTTCCGGCACGTGCACGACCTGTCGATGCTGCACCAGCAGTCCGAGCGGCGTGGCTCGCTGGTGTCCCGGGTGACCAGCGACGTCGACCAGATCACCCAGTTCCTTCAGTGGGGCGGGGTGATCCTCATGGTCAACCTCGGTCAGCTCGTGATCACCACGATCGTCATGTTCGTCTACTCCTGGCAGTTGACCCTGGTGGTCTTCGCCGCCTTCCTGCCCGCCGTGCTGGTGATCCGGGCGCTACAGCGCCGTCTCGGCAGCGCGTACGGGACGGTCCGGCAGCGACTGGGCGCGTTGCTCGGCGCGATCGCCGAGAGCGTGGTCGGCGCGCCGGTCATCCGGGCGTACGGGATCGCCGGGCGCACCGCCCGACGGCTGGACGAGGCGATCGACGATCACCGGCGGGCCCAGCAGCGGGCCATCCGGTTCAGCATCCTGGGCAGCTCGGTCGGGGAACTGGCGGCCGGTGTCGCCCTGGCCGCCGTGGTCGTGGTCGGGGTGAGTCTCGGCGCGGACCGGACGCTCTCGGTGGGCCAGATCACCGCGTTCCTCTTCCTGGTGACCCTCTTCATCCAGCCGGTGCAGATCGCCACCGAGGTGCTCAACGAGGCGCAGAACGCGATCGCCGGCTGGCGGCGGGTGCTGGACGTGCTGGACCTGAGCCCGGACGTGGCCGACCCGGGGGAGCAGGGGCGGGAGCTGCCGACCGGCCCGCTGGACGTCCGGTTCGCGCAGGTGGGCTTCGCCTACCCGGGTGGGCCGCCGGTGCTGCACGACATCGACCTGGGCATCGCGGCGAGGACGCGGGTGGCGGTGGTCGGGGAGACCGGCAGCGGCAAGACCACCTTCGCCAAGCTGCTCACCCGGCTGATGGACCCGACCACCGGCAGCGTGCTGCTCTCCGGCGTGCCGTTGGAGCAGGTGCGCTTCGCATCGCTGCGGTCCCGGGTGGTGATGGTGCCGCAGGACGGCTTCCTCTTCGACGCCACGGTGGGGGAGAACGTCCGGTTCGCCCGCCCGGACCTCACCGACGAGCAGCTTCTCTCGGCCTTCACCGAGCTGGGCCTGATCGACTGGCTGGAGGGGCTGCCGGCCGGGCTGGACACCCCGGTCGGGGAGCGGGGCGAGGCGCTCAGTGTGGGCGAGCGGCAGTTGGTCGCGCTGGCCCGGGCGTACGTCGCTGACCCGGACCTGCTGGTGCTGGACGAGGCGACCAGCGCCGTCGACCCGGCCACCGAGGTACGGCTCCAGAAGACCCTGGACGCGGTGACCCGGGGCCGGACCACCCTCGCCATCGCGCACCGCCTCTCCACCGCGCAGGCGGCCGACGAGGTGATCGTGGTGGACCGGGGCCGGGTGGTGCAGCGTGGCCCGCACGACGAGCTGGTCCGGGACCCGGACTCGGTGTACGGGCTGCTCTACGCCTCCTGGCTGGAGCAGACCCGGTGAACCATCGGGCGGCCGATCGGCTGGCCGCCCGGTCCCGGCGGCCCTGACCTTCCGGTCAGGGCCGGCTCAGCCCTCGAAGACGCCGTCCAGGGGGCCGGTGAGGTAGCGCTGCACGGCCGGCCCCACCGCCGTCACCAGGGTCTCCGGCGGCGTGGAGGCCAGCGGTTCCAGCTTGATGACGTACCGCATCAGCACCAGTCCGGCCATCTGGGTGGCGGCCAGCGAGCCGCGCAGTGGCAGCTCGGCCGGGGCGGCCCCGAGGTGCTGGAGCACCCGGCGCAGCACCTGGGTGACCAGGAACTCCCGGAGCAGCCGGGCGGTCCACTCGGTGGTCACCGCCGAGCGCAGCAGGGCGACCCCGGCCACACCGGCCGGGGAGTCCCACACCCCGAGGAACATCCGGACCAGCCGTTCGCCGATCCGCTCCGGATCGCCGTCGAGCACGCCGGGCAGCAGCCGCCCCGGGTCGACCGGCGCGTTCATCGCGGCCAGGAAGAGCTTGTCCTTGCTGCCGAAGTAGTGGTGGACCAGGGCCGGATCCACCCCGGCCGCACTGGCGATCGCGCGGATGGACGCCGCGTCGAAGCCGCGCTCGGCGAACGCCGTCCGGGCCGCCGAGAGGATCGCCTCCCGGGTGTCCGGGTTGCCGGGTCGCCGCCCGGTCCGTCCCCTCATCGCCGCCCCCGCTCGTCGACCGCCGCCGTCAGCCGCTGCGCCGGCGCAGCGTGGCCGCGGCGAGCACCAGGGCCAGCAGCGCCGACCCGGCCACCACCGTCAGGTCCCGCCACATCGTGGCGGTGGGCTCGGCGTGCGCGCCGACCTCCCGCAACGCCTCGACCGCGTACGACAGGGGCAGCGCGTCGCTGACCGCCTGGAGCCAGCCGACCATCTGCTCCCGTGCCACGAAGAGCCCGCAGAGCAGGAGCTGGGGGAACGCCACGACCGGGAGGAACTGTACGGCCTGGAACTCGGTACGGGCGAAGGCGCTGCACAGCAGCCCCAGGGCCATGCCGAGCAGAGCGGTGACCACGGCGATCACGATCACCAGCCCGACGCTGCCCGCGGTGTCCAGGCCGAGCAGCCCGTACGCCACCGCGGCGGCCACCGCCGCCTGCACCGTGGCGGCCAACCCGAAGGCCAGGCCGTACCCGAGCAGCAGGTCGAGCTTGCCCAGCGGGGTGGTGAGCAGCCGTTCCAGCGTCCCGGTGGTGCGCTCGCGCAGCATCGCGATGCTGGTCACCAGGAACATGATCGTGAAGGGGAAGACGCCCAGCATGACCAGGGCGACCCGGTCGAAGGTGGACGCCTGTCCGGGTGGGGTGGGCTGCTCGGCGAACATGGCGTGGAGCAGGGCCAGCAACACCCCGGGCACCACCACCAGCAGCGCGATGGTCCGCCGGTCGTGCCGGAGTTGGCGCAGCACCCGCCCGGCGGTGGCCGCCACGATCCGTGGGTTCACGAGGTCTCCTCTCCGGTGCCCTCGGCCGCCCGGATCAGCCGCAGGAACGCCTCGTCCAGGTCGGCTGTCCCGGCGCGGGCGCGTACCTCGTCGGGGGTGTCGTCGGCGAGCAGCCGGCCCTGCCGGATCAGCAGCAGCCGGTCGCAGCGGGCGGCCTCGTCCATCACGTGGCTGGAGACCAGCAGGGTGGTGCCGGCGGCGGCCAGCTCGTGGAACCGGGCCCAGAGGTCGGCGCGCAGCACCGGGTCCTG
Source organism: Micromonospora pallida (assembly GCF_900090325.1). Taxonomy (NCBI): domain Bacteria; kingdom Bacillati; phylum Actinomycetota; class Actinomycetes; order Micromonosporales; family Micromonosporaceae; genus Micromonospora; species Micromonospora pallida. Next base: position 433,588 of record NZ_FMHW01000002.1, read on the forward strand.
CCCGACGGTCGGCTCGTCGAGCACGACCAGCTCGGGTCGGCCGACCAGGACGCAGGCCAGCGAGACGCGACTGCGTTGCCCCCGGAGAGCGTGCCGACCAACTGCCCGGCGGCCTCGGCGAGCCCCACCTCGGCCACCGCGCGGTCGGCGTCGGCCCGGTCACGCCCGTACACCGCGGCGAAGTACCGGGCGTTCTCCCGCACGGTCAGGTCGGCGTAGACGCTCGGGGCCTGGGTGAGGTAGCCGACCCGCTTCCGCAGCTCGGACGTTCCGGCCGGGCGGCCGAGCACGGTCACCGTGCCGGCGGTGACCGTCTGCACCCCGACGACGGCCCGCATCAGGGTGGTCTTGCCGCTGCCGCTCGGGCCGAGCAGCCCGGTCACCGCGCCGCGCGGCACCGCGCAGCTCACGCCGTCGAGCACCCGGCGCCCGCCCCGGTCGACCACGAGGTCGGCCAGGGTAATCGCGTTCTCCATCCCGCCCTCCGTCAATTCATCACCCGTTGAACTCAACGCTAGGTGAAATCTTGCTCCGGCACAACCGGTCGACGTGCGCGCTCGAAGCGGGGGAGTGTCCAGCAGAACAGACACGTGTGGGCCGGCACCCCGGGTTCGGGGTGCCGGCCCACACGGTGTTTGGTGTGTCAGGCGTTCTGTGTGTCAGCTGTTCCAGTGCTGGGCGACGAGGTCAGCGGCCTGGGTTTCCCACTGGGCGTAGTGGTCGGGGTAGGCGGACACCTGCACGGTCTGGGCGGCCTGGGTGAGCGGCATGTCCTGCCAGCCGTCCACGCCCTTCAACCCGTTCAGGAACGCGGTGGTCGAGTATTCGGGGTCGGTGATCTGCTCGACCGTGCCCCAGCCACTCGAGGGACGCTGCTGGAACAGGCCCTGCGAGTCGTGGTCGTTGCGGTCACCGAGGTGGCCCAGGTTCTCCAGCTTCGACTCCTGCAGGCTCGTGGCGATGGCGACCACGGCGGCCCGCTCGTTCATGCCGGTCTTCTTCGTGGCCTTGATGATCGCCTTCGCGTTGTCGGTCTGCTCACTGTTGAGCGGGATCCGCGACTGGGCGCCCTGCACACCATGCGGGATCAGCTTGCTGGTGTCCGGCTTGTCGGCCTGCACCACAGCGGCGGCCGGGGTGGCGGCGTGGGCGGCAGTGGTGTCGAGGACGGTACCGACCGGACCGCCGATGACACCACCGGCGAACGCCAGACCAGCGACACCGAGAACAGTCTTACGCAGCAGCTTCGTAGCCATGAGAGGGGTACTCCATTCGGGGGTCGGCACACCCCAGGGGGTGGGGGTGTGCGAGCACCGTCCGGCGCCCAAGAAAAAGGGGGGGAAAGCTTCGAGAGGTCACGGCGGGGAGCGGGGCTCACCACGCCGGGTCCAGATGTAACGACCGCCAGCCCACCGGCATTCCATCCGACCACCCCGAGGGGCGGGGGCGGGGGTGCCGGGGCTTGCTACCTCGGTCGTCCAGAGGGTGTAACGACCCCCGCCCGGCCGGCATTCCAGCCGACGGCCGGGGACCTGCCGGCCGGGACTCGACCCACCCTCCCCGAACCGGACACCAGACTGGACACCGGACACCGGCCACCGGACGGGTCAGCCCGGTACGGTGGGCCTGATCGACTCCATATCGCCGAAATAGCGGCATCCACCGTTTCGGACAGCCCCACATCGCCGAAAAGGCGGTCTCGGGGCGTCCGTGCGCCGAAACGGAGTCGATCATGACGGCCGGGAGCCGCCCCTGGAGGGAACCGGACACCAGCCCTCCGGGGCGGACAGGAAGTGCGAGATCGGGCATTGCCCACCGATGGGACGTGCGGCACGATGACGAGGTGGATCAAGCCCCGGAGCCCGGAGCCCGGCTCCCGGCCGACCGGATCTCCGGCCGCTCGTGGACCGTTTCCGATCAGGGGTCGGAGGCATGGGGACGTTGGGATGGTCACCGGACCGGGACACGGCTGGGGCCACCACGTCGCGTGCGGGACAATGGGTGACTGTGCCCGTACCTGAACCGCCGCTGACCGGCGTATCCGCCAGCCCGCACCACCCGGCCCCCGCCGGGCCGGTCCGCCCGTCCCGACTCGACCCGGCCGTCGCGGCCCGGTTGCGCCGGGGTGCCGACGGCCTCGTCGCCGCCGTGGTCCGCCAGCACGACACCGGCGAGGTGCTGATGGTCGCCTGGATGGACGACGAGGCGTTGCACCGCACCCTGACCACCGGCCGGGCCACCTACTGGTCGCGCAGCCGGCAGGAGTACTGGGTCAAGGGGGCCACCTCCGGCCACCACCAGTACGTCCGCTCGGTGGCCCTGGACTGTGACGGCGACGCGCTGCTGGTCAGCGTCGACCAGGTCGGCCCGGCCTGCCACACCGGCACGCGGAGCTGCTTCGCCGACGAGCTGCCGGTCGCGACGCCGGACGACCTGCCGGTCGCCGACGCCGGGGTGGGTGCGCCATGACCGACGGTACGGTGAGCCCCGACCTGGCGAGCTTCACCGAGCAGGCGGCCCGCTGGCGGGTCGTCCCGGTCACCCGGCGGCTGCTGGCCGACGGCGAGACCCCGGTCGGGGTCTACCGCAAGCTCGCCGGTGGCCCGGGCACCTTCCTGCTCGAGTCCGCCGAGCAGGGAGTCGGGGCGGCCACCTGGTCCCGGTACAGCTTCATCGGCGTACGCAGCAGCGCCACCCTGGTCGAGCGGGACGGCCAGGCCGCCTGGCTCGGCCAGCCGCCGGCCGGCCTGCCCACCGGGGGCGACCCCGCCCAGGTGCTGCGCGACACGGTGGCCGCGCTGGCCGGGCCGGCGTTCGACCCGACCAGCGGCATGCCGCCGCTGACCGGCGGCATGGTCGGCTATCTCGGGTACGACCTGATCCGTCGCCTGGAGCGGCTGCCCACGCTCAGCGAGGACGACCTCGGCGTGCCCGAGGTGGGCATGATGCTCGCCACCGACCTGGTCGTCCTGGACCACTACGAGGGCTCGGCGATCCTCATCGCCAACGCGGTCCTGCCCCCGTCGGACGAGCCGGACCGGGCGGCCGAGGTGACCGCCGCCTACCACCACGCGATCGGTCGGCTCGACGCGATGACCTCGGCGCTCTCCCGGCCGAACGCGCCGATGATCTCCACGGTCGACCGGCCGTCGGCCGGCGAGGTGGCCTGCCGGACGCCCGAGGGGAGCTACCCGAAGGCGGTGGAGACGGCCAAGGAGGCGATCCGGGCCGGGGAGTGCTTCCAGATCGTGCTGGCGCAGCGCTTCGAGCGGCGTACCCACGCCGACCCGCTGGACGTCTACCGGGTGCTGCGCACCACCAACCCCAGCCCGTACATGTACCTGCTCCGCTTCGACGGCTTCGACATCGTCGGTTCCTCACCCGAGGCGCACCTGAAGGTCACCGGCACCGACGACGGCCAGCGCCGGGCGCTGCTGCACCCGATCGCCGGTACCCGGCCCCGGGGCGTCGACCCGGAGCACGACGCCCGACTCGCCACCGAGCTGCTGGCCGACCCGAAGGAACGGGCCGAGCACGTCATGCTGGTCGACCTCGGCCGCAACGACCTGGGCCGGGTCTGCCGGCCGGGCACCGTGGAGGTGCCCGAGTTTGCCACGATCGAGCGGTACAGCCACGTCATGCACATCGTCTCGACCGTGGTCGGCACGCTCCGCGAGGACGCCACCGCGTTCGACGCCCTCGCCGCGACCTTCCCCGCCGGGACCCTCTCCGGTGCGCCGAAGGTCCGGGCGATGGAGATCATCGAAGAGTTGGAGCCGGTTCGCCGGGGCCTCTACGGCGGCACGGTCGGCTACTTCGGCTTCGGCGGTGACCTGGACATGGCGATCGCGATCCGGACCGCGCTGATCCGGGACGGCTGGGCGTACGTGCAGGCCGGCGCGGGGGTGGTGGCCGATTCTGATCCCGCCGCCGAGGACCGGGAGACCCGGGCGAAGGCCGCCGCGGTGCTCGCGGCCATCGCCGCCGCCGAAACCCTCCGGCCCGCCCGGTGAGCGCGAGGAGTGCAGCGGAGCGGAGCCCCGCAGTCGCGAACGAAAGGCCCGCTCGGTGAGCGCGAGGAGTGCAGCGGAGCGGAGCCCCGCAGTCGCGAACGAAAGGCCCGCTCGGTGAGCGTCGGGGCCGGCCGACCGGCCGGTGGGGGTGGCGTGTCGTCGGCCGGGCGGCGCGAACTGACGTACGCGGTGCTGCTCTGCCTGGCCGGGGCGGGCCTGGCGGTCTGGGCGGCGACCCGGACCTGGGCGGTCGAGTTGACCCCGCGGCCGGCGCCGTTGCCGGCGCTGCGGGAGGCGCGGTCCGGTGCCGCCCTGCTGCCCTGGCTGCCCGCGCTGGCGGTGGTCGCGCTGGCCGGAGCGGGGGCCGTGCTCGCCACCCGGGGCGCGCTGCGCCGGCTGGTCGGGATGCTGATCCTACTGCTCGGCGTGGCTGTCGCGGCCGGCGGCGGGTACGCCCTGGGCGCCGGGTTCGAGGGTGAGGTGAGTCGGCAGTGGCCGGCGCTCTGCCTGCTCGGTGGGGTGCTGGCGACGGCCGGTGGCGCGTGGACGGTGCTGCGGGGAGCGGCCTGGCCGGCGATGGGCGCCCGCTACGAGCGTCCGGCCCGGGGTGCTGCCGGTACCCCCGACGAGGCGGGATCCGCCGGTGCGGCGGCGCGGACGCAGGGGCGGACCGCCGACGCGTGGGACGCGCTGGACCGGGGTGAGGACCCGACGGTCAGCTGACCGGCTGCCGCTCGGCGGACCGGGCGGCCCGGGTGGCGGCGAGTTCCTCGACCAGGCGGTGCAGTTCGGCGCGCCGGTCGGCGCGGGCCCGGTCGGCGCAGACCGCCTCCCAGGCGTTGCCCCGGGCGGTACGCATCCGCTCCTCGCCGACGACCGCCCGCTCGAGGGTGTGCACCACGCCGACGGCGAGCGAGGCGACCGTCCGGGAGATCGTGGTGAGTCCGAGGGTCGACTGGCCAGTACTCATGGTCACTCCGTAACGGATCCGTTCGGTCGGTGGCGGCGGCCCGGTTTCGAGTCTGCCCGACGCTGATGCTGCCGGTTTCACGTTTCGTCGGGATGACCGCCGCATCAACACTGCCTGGGAAGAACGCCATGGTCAGGGCCGTTCGTCCTTGACCTTCGTCACACCCGGCGCGGGGAAGAGGTCGTCGACGAACGTGCGGCCCCGGGAGGCGGGCCCTGGGCACGTCCCTCTCGCGGCGACAACGACCGGCAGCGGTGTCATGATGATGAGAATGATCGATGACTCGGCGACGACGGGCGGTGGGGACGATCGCGCTGGTCGACCCGGCCGGTTGCGCTGCGTGTTTTTGCGCTCACCGGAGGTCGGTCATTATGCCCCAGCCCATCTCGTGAGGCGCGCCATACCCCCCCACCTGGGGTCGAGCGCCGCCACCTAGCATCGGCCCATGACACCCGGAGAGGGGAGTCCGTTGGTGACTGCTGAGCATGCGCACGCCGAGGGGGACGAGGCCGGTCCGGCGAAGCCCGCCAGCGTGCTGGACGAGATTCTGGCCGGCGTACGCGAGGACGTCGCCCGACGGCAGGAGCAGATTCCGCTGGAGCGGATCCGCGAACTCGCCGCTGCCGCCCCGCCACCGCTGGACGCGTACGCGGCCCTGCGGCGGCCCGGCGTGGCGGTGATCGCGGAGGTGAAACGTTCCTCGCCGTCGCGGGGACAGCTCGCCGAGATCGCCAATCCCGCCGACCTGGCCGCCGAGTACGCCGCCGGTGGCGCCCGGGCGATCAGCGTGCTGACCGAGGGGCGGTGGTTCGGCGGCTCGCTGGACGACCTGGCCGCCGTCCGGGCCGCGGTGAAGATCCCGGTGTTGCGGAAGGACTTCGTGGTCTCCAGCTACCAGGTCCACGAGGCGCGGGCACACGGCGCCGACCTGGTGCTGCTGATCGTCGCCGCACTGGAGCAGAACGCCCTGGTCGGGCTTCTGGAGCGGATCGAGTCGCTCGGGATGACCGCACTGGTCGAGGTGCACGACGAGGAGGAGGCCGACCGGGCCTTGGAGGCCGGTGCCCAGGTGATCGGGGTCAACGCCCGTGACCTGCGTACTCTTGAGGTCGACCGGTCGGTGTTCGAACGGATCGCGCCGGGCCTGCCCAGCAGCGTGGTCAAGATCGCCGAGTCCGGCGTACGCGGACCGCACGACCTCATCCGGTACGCCTCGGCCGGGGCGGACGCCGTCCTGGTCGGCGAGGGACTGGTCACCCAGAAGAGCCCCCGCGAGGCGGTCTCGGAGCTGGTCAACGCCGGCAACCATCCGGCCACCCCGCGCCCGGCGCGCTGAGGCGTACCGGGTCCGTCAGCACCGAGAGGACCACCGATGAGCGCCAACGCGCTGGCCGGCGCGGCCGGCCTGCTTCCCGACCCGGCCGGCCGCTTCGGCCGGTACGGCGGCCGGTTCGTGCCCGAGGCGCTGGTCGCCGCGTTGGACGAGCTGGACGCGGCCTACCGGCACGCGATGGCGGACGAGTCGTTCCGCGCCGAGTTCGACGCGTTGCTGCGCGACTACGCCGGCACCCCGTCCCGGCTCTACGCGGCGCACCGGTTCTCCGCGAAGACCGGCGCGCGGGTGCTGCTCAAGCGGGAGGACCTCAACCACACCGGGGCGCACAAGGTCCGTAACGTGCTCGGGCAGGCCCTGCTCACGAAGCGGATGGGCAAGACCCGGGTGATCGCCGAGACCGGGGCCGGGCAGCACGGCGTGGCCACCGCCACCGCCGCCGCCCTGTTCGACCTGGAGTGCGTTGTCTACATGGGTGAGGTGGACACCGAGCGGCAGGCGTTGAACGTGGCCCGGATGCGGATGCTCGGCGCCACCGTCGTCCCGGTCACCAACGGCTCGCGGACCCTCAAGGACGCGATGAACGAGGCGATGCGCGACTGGGTCGCCCACGTCGACGACACGCACTACCTGATCGGCACCGCCGCCGGGCCGCACCCGTTCCCGGCGATGGTCCGGGACTTCGTCAAGGGCATCGGCGAGGAGGCCCGGCAGCAGTGCCTGGACCTCACCGGCGCGCTGCCCGACGCGGTCGCCGCCTGCGTCGGTGGCGGCTCCAACGCCCTGGGTATCTTCCACGCCTTCGTCGGTGACCCGGACGTGCGGCTGTACGGCTTCGAGGCCGGCGGCGCGGGCGTCGAGACCGGCCGGCACGCCGCCAGCATCACCGGCGGGTCGTCCGGGGTGCTGCACGGCAGCCGCACCTACGTCCTCCAGGACGCCGACGGGCAGACCATCGAGTCGCACTCGATCTCCGCCGGACTGGACTACCCGGGCGTCGGGCCGGAGCACGCCTGGCTGAACGACATCGGCCGGGCGACGTACGAGCCGGTCACCGACGCCGAGGCGATGGCCGCGTTCGAGCTGCTCTGCCGTACCGAGGGGATCATCCCGGCGATCGAGAGCTCGCACGCCCTGGCCGGCGCGATGAAGATCGCCCCGAGACTCGCCGCCGAACTGGGCCGGGAGCCGGTCATCGTGGTCAACCTCTCCGGTCGGGGCGACAAGGACGTCCACACCGCCGGTGAGTACTTCGGCATCCTCGACAAGGAGTGACATGAGCGGGCGGATCACCGGGCCCGGTGTGGCGTGCGCCCAGGGCGACGCCGGCTGTACGGAGGTGGCGGCATGAGCCGGATCGGGGTCGCCTTCGACAAGGCGCGTGCCGAGGGACGGGCCCTGCTGATCGGTTGCATGCCGGCCGGCTTCCCGACGGTCGAGGGCAGCATCGCCGCGATGACCGCCATGGTCGAGGCGGGCGTGGACGTCATCGAGGTGGAGATTCCGTACTCCGACCCGGTGATGGACGGGCCGGTGATCCAGAAGGCCAGCGACATCGCCCTCGCCGGTGGGGTCCGTACGGCGGACACGCTGCGGATCATCGAGGCGGTCGCGGCCACCGGCGCGCCGGTGGTGACGATGACCTACTGGAACCCGATCGAGCAGTACGGCGTCGACGCCTTCGCCCGGGACCTCGCGGCCGCCGGTGGCACCGGCCTGATCACCCCGGACCTGATCCCGGATGAGGCCGACGAGTGGCTGGCCGCGTCGGACGCGCACGACCTGGACCGTACGTTCCTGGTCGCGCCCTCCTCCACCGACGCCCGGCTGGCGATGACCGTCCAGCACTGCCGGGGTTTCGTCTACGCCACCGCCGTGATGGGCGTGACCGGGGCCCGGACGCAGACCTCCGAGGCCGCGCCGACCCTGGTCGCCCGGGTGCGGGCGGTCACCGACCTGCCGGTCGGGGTCGGGCTCGGCGTGGGCACCGGCGCGCAGGCCGGCACCGTGGGCGGGTACGCCGACGGCGTGATCGTGGGCAGCGCGCTGATCCGCTGCCTGCTCGACGCCCCGGACGAGGCCACCGGCCTGACCGCCCTGCGTACCCTCTCCGCCGAACTGGCCCAGGGCGTCCGCCCCCACTGACCCGCTTTCAGGTCCAGCCCCGACGCAGCCCGCCCGGCCCCGCCCCACCCGGCCTGATGCCGTCGATCAGGAGATTGACGTCAGCGTCCGACCTCCCGGTGACGCGAACCTCCTGATCGACGCGGGACCGGCGCGGCCGGCGGAGCCACCAGGGCCGCTGGGTCCGGCGTGGCCGCTGGGTCCGGCGGGGTGGGGGAGAGCGCGCGGAGGAGGCCGGAGTGGCCGGCGGTGGCGTCGGCCACGGCGCAGCGGGTGACCGGGGTGAGCGGATCCGGCAACCCGTCCGGATCGTGCCAGGACACCCGGCAGCCCGCTCCCGGCACGCCCGGCGGGGCGTCGCCCGAAACCCGGGCCCGCAGCACGTGCACCAGGACGTCGGGCTGCGGCCCGGCCGGCGGGGTGTCCGTTGCCGTGGGCAGGTGGTAGATCCCGACGAGGTCCACGACCTCGACGGTCAGGCCGGTCTCGGCGTGGACGTCGCGGACCACCGCCTGCTGCGGGCTCTCGTCCGGCCGGAACCGGCCGCCCGGCAGCGCCCACCGGGCCGCCGGCCTGCTCTGCCGGCAGAGAAGCACCCGGCCGGCGTCGTCGGTGACGACTGCGGCGACCGCCCAGGTGAGCGACTTCATGACAAAGAGCGTACGGGCCCCCAAATCAGAAGTCACCCAATGACGACAGCACGGGACCGGGATGTCCCCGACACGGGACACAGCGGTAGCCTGTGCACCCGTGAACCTCGCCTCGCTGACACCCCAGGCGGCCCTGCCCAGCCCCAGCACCGCCGTCTGGCAGCTCGGACCGGTACCGATCCGGGCGTACGCGCTGTGCATCATCGCCGGGATCGTGGTGGCCTGCCTGGTCACCGAGTACCGGCTGCGCCGTCGGGGGGTCGCCCCGGGCGCGGTGCTGGACATCGCGGTCTGGGCCGTGCCGGCCGGCATCATCGGTGCCCGGATCTACCACGTGATCACCTCCCCGGAGCAGTACTTCGGCACCGGTGGCAACCCGATCGAAGCCCTCTACATCTGGCAGGGCGGTCTCGGCATCTGGGGCGCGGTCGCCGGTGGCGCGGTCGGCGCCTGGATCGCCGCCCGCCAGCTCGGCATCCCGTTCGCCGTGGTGGCCGACGCCCTCGCCCCGGGGCTGCCGCTGGCCCAGGCGGTGGGCCGGCTCGGCAACTGGTTCAACAACGAGCTCCACGGCGGCCGGACCACCCTGCCCTGGGGGCTGGAGATCCACCGGATGGACCCGAACAACCCCGGTCAGGCGCTCCGCGACGAGGTCGGCCAGCCGATCCTCGAACCGGGTCTCTACCACCCCACCTTCGCCTACGAGGCGCTCTGGAACATCGGGGTCGCCCTGCTGGTCTTCGCCGTCGACCGGCGGTTCCGGCTGGGCCGGGGGCGTGCGTTCGCGCTCTACGTGATGGGGTACACCGCCGGCCGGTTCTGGATCGAGCTGATGCGCACCGACGAGGCCAACGAGATCCTCGGCGTCCGGCTCAACGTCTGGACCGCGGGGCTGGTCTTCCTCGGCGCGTTGGTCTACTTCCTGCGCGCCCGGGGGCCCCGCGAGTACCTGGTGCCGATCCCGGCCGACGCGCCGGCTCCGGTGCCCGGTGGCGGCGACGTCTCCCAGCGTGACCTCTCCCGCACGGAGACCAGCGCCGACCTGGCCGCCCCGCGCGGCTACCGGGTGGTCGACGAGGCGGAGTTCGAGGCGTACCAGAAGACCGGGACCGCGCCCACCGGCCAGCCCGGAGCGCCCGCCGCCGGCCAGCCGGACGCGCCCGGAGCGCCCACCGACCAGCCCGCCGCGTCCGACGTGTCCGCCGGGCAGCCGGACGGTCCGGAACCGGAGGCGGACGCCGGCAGCGCCGCCGACGGCGTCCCGGGCAACGAGTCCGGTACGCGTTCCACCGACCGCGACAGCTGAGGCGGCCATGGCAGTGCGTACCGCGGTGGTGGTGGGGGCCGGAATCGGCGGCCTGGCGGTCGCCGGCGCGCTGGACCGCTCCGGCTGGCAGGTCACCATCCTGGAGAAAGCCGACCGGGTACGCCCCGAGCCGACCGCCACCGTGCTCTGGCCCAACGGTGTCCGGGCGCTGCGTGCGCTCGGTCTCGGTGCCGGGCTGGACGCCGTCGCCACCCCGCTGCGGGACGGGGGGATCCGCCGGCCGGACGGGCACTGGCTGGTGCAGCCCCGACCCGCCCCGCCGGAGCGGACGCCGGTCGTGGTGCACCAGGAGGACCTGCACGACGCTCTCGTCGCCGGCCTCGGCGACCGGGTGGACCTGCGGACCGGGGTGACCGTACGCACGGTGCGGGCCGGCGGGAAGGAACGTCCCTCGGTGGGGGACGGCCAGCACCAGCACGAGGCCGACCTGATCGTCGCGGCGGACGGCGTGGAGAGCGTGATCCGCCGCCAGCTCGCCCCCGAGGCCGGGGTGGTCGCCTCGGGCAGCGCCACCTGGCGGGCGGTGATTCCCTGGTACCGCGCGCCCCGGGTGCCCGCCGACCAGCCACTGGGCGCGCAGATCCTCGGGGCCGGTTACCGGTTCGTCTCCGCGTCGCTGGGGGACCGGGACACCAGCGGGGGGGCCGCCCGGGGCGGCATCTACTGGGTGGCCACCGCGGCCGGCGCGCCCCGACCGGAGCCGGCGGAGACCCAGCTCACCCTGCTTCGGCGCTGGTTCGCCGGCTGGCCCGCGCCGGTCGACGCGCTGCTCGCCGCCACCGAGCCGGCTGACCTGGTGCAGCAGGAGGTTCGCGAGCTGCGGCCGTTGCCCCGCCACTACGCCTTCCGGTCGGGACCCGGCGGCGTGGTGCTGCTCGGTGACGCCGCCCACGCCATGCCCCCGCACCTCGGTCAGGGCGCCTGCCTGGCCTTCGAGGACGCGGCGACCCTCCAGTCCCTGCTCCGCGAGACCCGGTTGCCGGACGCGGTCGCCGGGTACGACCGCACCCGCCGTCCGCGCGTGGCCAACGTGGTCCGGCAGACCCGCCGTATGTCGGCGGTGTTGCAGACCCGGGGGCGCCTCGCGCTGCGGGCCCGGGACGCCGCGCTCGGCCCGATCACCACCCGACTGCTGGGCAGCGCCGCCTCGTCGGCCGCCCAGTGGCGGCCGCCCTCCTCCTCGTCCTGAACCCGGCCGCCGTCAGGGCAGGACGGCGGCGGGCTCGGCGATGCAGGCGGTGCCGACCCGGCGGAAGCCGACCCGGACGTAGACCCGGGCGATCTCCTCGCTGCCAGCCGAGAGGAACACCAGGTCGGTGCCGGCGTCGCGCAGCGCCCGGGCGAGGGTGGCGGTCACCGCCGCGCCGAGGCCCCGACGGCGGGCCACCGGCAGGGTGGCCACCCCGGCGATCTCGGCGACGTCGCCGACCCGCATCGCCATTCCGCAGGCCAGCGGCCCGTCGTCCGGGGTGCCGGCGAGGGCCGAGATCCGTCGGCCGTCCGCGGTCCGGCTGGCCTCCTCCTCGACGGCGGCGAGATCCAGTTCGGCCATCGCGGCGTCGCGCTCGGTGGGGCCGGCGTCGCCCCCGGCGGTTCCGGGTGCGCTGAAGCCGACCGCGGCCACCGCCCGGCGGGCGGCCACCTGCGCGGCGAAGTCCGGTGCCGCCGGGTCCAGCACCCGGACCGGCAGGTCGGCCAGCGAGGCTGGGTCGGGTAGGGCGGCCGGGTCGAGTACCATTAACGGGGCCTCCAGCACGCCCAGTCCGGCCGAGCGGGCCACCGCGAGCAGGTCGGGGGTGGTCTCGTGGACCCACTCGAAGGCTTCCGGCAGTCCCAGTTCACGCTGTCGCGCGCGGACGGCGTCGACGTCGGCGACCGACGGCGGCCGGGAGGTGCCCAACCGGGGGCGTGCGTAAAACGGCCATCCGGCACCTTCCCGGACAAACAGCACCAGTGATCCGAACTCCTCCGGGCGGGCTCCGTCCCGGGGCACGGCGTCGTAGAAGTGCTCCAACCGGTCGAACAGCTCAGCGGGTACGTGATCCACCGCGCGAGACTACACGTCCCAGATGCTGGAAGTGTGATCAATCCTTACTGCACTTGCGCCTCGAGCCCTAACGTAGACTCAATAGACCCCTGAGGGCCGACGTCGTCCCGACTTGATGAAAACCTGAGTGACGACAGGAGGCCCGGTGGCCTTTCCGTACCCTCCCCACCCCCAGTCCGGCTCGCGCCCGTCCGCCGGTGCGACTCCCGCCGCCCAGGGTCTCTACGACCCGGCGAACGAACATGACGCCTGCGGCGTGGCCTTCGTGGCGGACCTGTACGGACGACGCTCCCACGAGGTCGTCGCGAACGGCCTCGGCGCGCTGTGTCGGCTCGACCACCGGGGTGCCCGGGGCGCGGAACCGAACACCGGCGACGGCGCGGGCATCATGATCCAGGTGCCGGACGCGTTCTTCCGCGCCGTGGTGGACTTCCCGCTCCCGCCCGCCGGCCAGTACGCCACCGGCCTGGTCTTCCTCCCCGACGACGACGCCGACGAGGCCCGTGCCCGCCAGGTGCTGGAGAAGTACGCCCTGGTCGAGGGGGCCGACGTGCTCGGCTGGCGGGACGTGCCGGTCGACCCCAGCGACCTGGGCGAGACGGCCCTGGCGGCGATGCCCCGGGTCCGGCAGATCTTCCTCGCCGCGCACCGGCTCACCGACTCCCCGGCCGGCCCGGCCGGCTCTCCGCTGACCGGCCTCGACCTGGACCGGGTGGCGTTCTGCGTCCGCAAGCAGACCGAGCGGGAGACCGCCGAGCGGGGCGTGCCGGCGTACTTCCCGTCGCTGTCCGGGCGCACCATGGTCTTCAAGGGGATGCTCACCCCCGACCAGCTCCCGGCGTACTTCCCGGACCTGCGCGACGAGCGGGTGACCAGCGCCATCGCCCTGGTGCACTCGCGCTTCTCCACCAACACCTTCCCGTCCTGGCCGCTGGCGCACCCGTACCGGTTCATCGCCCACAACGGCGAGATCAACACGATCCGCGGCAACCGCAACTGGATGCAGGCCCGCGAGGCGCTGCTGCGGACGGTGAACGTGCCGGGCAACATCCGCCGGCTCTTCCCGGTCTGCACCCCGGCTGCCTCCGACTCGGCCAACTTCGACGAGGTCCTCGAGCTGCTGCACCTGTCCGGGCGGAGCCTGCCGCACGCGGTGCTGATGATGATTCCCGAGGCGTGGGAGAACGACCCGGACATGGCCGCCGACAAGCGCGCCTTCTACCGGTTCCACGCCAGCCTGATGGAGCCCTGGGACGGCCCGGCCTCGGTCGCCTTCACCGACGGTTCGATGGTCGGCGCGGTGCTGGACCGCAACGGGCTGCGACCGGGCCGCTGGTGGCGCACCGCCGACGGCCTCGTGGTGCTCGGCAGCGAGGCGGGCGTGCTCGACCTCGACCCGGCCCGGGTGGTCGCCAAGGGGCGGCTCCAGCCGGGCAAGATGTTCCTGGTCGACACCGTCGCCGGTCGGATCGTGCACGACGACGAGATCAAGACCGAACTGGCCGCCGCGCAGCCGTACGGCGACTGGCTGCACGCCGGGCTGATCGAGCTGGACGACCTGCCCGCCCGCGAGCACATCGTCTACACCCACGACTCGGTCCGCCGCCGCCAGCAGACCTTCGGCTACACCGAGGAGGAGCTGAAGATCCTCCTCGCGCCGATGGCCCGGACCGGCGCGGAGCCGATCGGCTCGATGGGCACCGACACCCCGATCGCCCCGCTGTCCAGCCGGCCGCGGTTGCTCTACGACTACTTCCACCAGCTCTTCGCGCAGGTCACCAACCCGCCGCTGGACGCCATCCGCGAGGAGTTGGTGACCAGCCTGCAGACCACCATCGGCCCGGAGGGCAACCTGCTCGACCCGGGTCCGGCGAGCTGCCGGCAGATCGTGCTGCCGTATCCGGTGATCGACAACGACGAGCTGGCCAAGCTCCTCTCCGTCGACGAGGACGGCGACCTGCCCGGCTTCAAGGCGGTCCGGGTCTCCGGCCTGTACCGGATCCGGGAGGGCGGCGCGGGCATCAAGGCCCGGCTGACCGAGATCTGCCGGCACGTCTCCGAGGCGATCGAGGACGGCGTGCGCATCCTGGTCCTCTCCGACCGGGACTCCAACGCCGACCTCGCGCCGATCCCGTCGCTGCTGCTCACCGCCGCCGTGCACCAGCACCTCGTGCGGGAGCAGACCCGTACCCAGGTGGCGCTGGTGGTGGAGACCGGCGACTGCCGGGAGGTGCACCACGCGGCCGTGCTGATCGGGTACGGCGCTGCGGCGGTCAACCCGTACCTCGCCTTCGAGTCCGCCGAGGACCTGATCGCCACCGGCGCGCTGGTCGGGGTGGACCCCGGGAAGGCGGTCCGGAACTACGTCAAGGCGCTCGGCAAGGGCGTCCTGAAGATCATGTCGAAGATGGGTATCTCCACCGTCTCCTCGTACTGCGGCGCGCAGGTCTTCGAGGCCGTCGGCCTGGACGCCCAGCTCGTCGAGCGGTACTTCCGGGGTACTCCGACCACGATCGGCGGCATCGGGCTGGACGGCATCCACGCCGAGGTCGCCGCCCGGCACGCCGTGGCCTGGCCCGCCCCGGGCATCCCCGCCTCCACCCGCCTCGAGGTCGGCGGCGAGTACCAGTGGCGCCGCGAGGGCGAGGTGCACCTGTTCAACCCGGAGACGGTCTTCCTGCTCCAGCACGCGACCCGCAGCCGGCAGTACGACATCTTCCGCGAGTACACCGGCAAGGTCGACGCGCTCGCCGCCGGGTCCGGATCGCTGCGCGGCCTGTTCACGCTGCGTACCGACGTCCGGCCCCCGGTGCCGATCGAGGAGGTCGAGCCGGCCAGCGAGATCGTCAAGCGCTTCGCCACCGGCGCCATGTCGTACGGGTCGATCTCGGCGGAGGCGCACGAGACCCTCGCGGTGGCGATGAACCGCATCGGCGGCAAGTCCAACACCGGCGAGGGCGGTGAGGACCGGGATCGCCTCTACGACCCGGAACGCCGTTCCGCGGTCAAGCAGATCGCCAGCGGCCGGTTCGGCGTGACCAGCGAATACCTGGTCAACGCCGACGACCTCCAGATCAAGATGGCCCAGGGCGCGAAGCCCGGCGAGGGCGGCCAGCTCCCCGGCAACAAGGTGTGGCCGTGGATCGCCCGGACCCGGCACGCCACCCCGGGCGTCGGCCTGATCTCCCCGCCGCCGCACCACGACATCTACTCGATCGAGGACCTCGCCCAGCTCGTGCACGACCTGAAGTGCGTCAACCCGGCCGCCCGGGTGCACGTCAAGCTGGTCAGCGAGGTCGGCGTCGGCACCGTCGCCGCCGGGGTCGCCAAGCTCAAGGCCGACGTGATCCTGATCTCCGGCCACGACGGCGGCACCGGCGCGTCCCCGCTGAACTCGCTCAAGCACGCCGGCACGCCGTGGGAACTGGGCCTGGCCGAGGCGCAGCAGACGCTGCTGCTCAACAAGCTCCGCGACCGGGTCACCGTGCAGGTCGACGGGCAGCTCAAGACCGGCCGGGACGTGCTGGTCGCGGCGCTGCTCGGCGCGGAGGAGTTCGGCTTCGCCACCGCGCCGCTGATCGTCGCCGGCTGCGTGATGATGCGGGTCTGCCACCTGGACACCTGCCCGGTCGGCATCGCCACCCAGAACCCGGTGCTGCGCGAGCGGTTCAACGGCAAGCCCGAGTTCGTGGAGAACTTCTTCCTCTTCCTCGCCGAGGAGGTCCGGGGCTACCTGGCCGAGCTGGGCCTGCGCAGCATCGACGAGGCGATCGGCCGGACCGAGCTGCTCGACGTCGCCCCGGCGGTCGAGCACTGGAAGGCCAAGGGGCTCGACCTGGGCCGGGTCCTGCACCTGCCGGAGCTGCCCGAGACGGCAGCCCGGCGGGGCGTACGCGCCCAGGACCACGGCCTGGACCTCGCCCTGGACAACGAGCTGGTCCGGCTGGCCCAGCCGGCGCTGCACGACGGCACCCCGGTCCGGGTCGAGGTGGCGGTGCGCAACGAGCACCGCAGCGTCGGCGCGATGCTCGGCGGCGAGGTGACCCGCCGGTTCGGCGGCACCGGACTGCCCGACGACACCGTCGAGTTCGTGCTGAGCGGCACGGCCGGCCAGTCGTTCGGCGCGTTCCTGCCGTACGGGGTGACCCTGCGGCTGCGCGGCGACGCCAACGACTACGTCGGCAAGGGCCTCTCCGGGGGACGGCTCGTCGTCGCCCCCGACCAGGCCGCCCCGTTCGTCGCCGCCGACGCCGAGCCGGGCGGGCGCGCCGAGGACCAGATCATCGCCGGCAACACCATCCTGTACGGCGCCACCGCCGGCCAGGTGTTCCTGCGCGGTCGGGTGGGGGAGCGGTTCGCGGTCCGCAACTCCGGCGCGACGGCGGTCGTCGAGGGCGTCGGCGACCACGGCTGCGAGTACATGACCGGCGGTACGGTGGTCGTCCTCGGGCCGACCGGCCGTAACTTCGCCGCCGGTATGTCCGGTGGTCTCGCCTTCGTACACCGGTTGGACCGCCGTCGGGTCAACACCGAACTGGTGGACCTGGCGCCGCTGCGCGCCGAGGAGCGGGACCTGCTGCACGACCTGGTCCGCCAGCACCTCGCCGAGACCGGGTCGACGGTCGCCGGGGAGCTGCTCCGGCGGTGGCCGGAGGCGGTGGCGGAGTTCACCGCGGTGGTCCCCCGGGACTACCGCCGGGTGCTGGACATCATGCGGGCCGCCGAAGCCGCCGGCCGCGACGTCGACGATGCGGTGATGACCGCGCTGTCCGCGCCGGCCGCGCCGGCTCCCCGGACAGCGGCGGCCCAGGAGGTGGCTCGTGCCTGACCCGAACGGTTTCCTGCGCTACCCGAGGCGGATGCCGGACCGCCGCCCGGTGCCGGTGCGGATCAGCGACTGGCGGGAGGTCTACCCGCCGGCCGAGGAGAGCCTCGTCCGGGAGCAGGCCACCCGCTGCATGGACTGCGGCATCCCGTTCTGCCACGACGGCTGCCCGCTGGGCAACCGCATCCCGGACTGGAACGACCTGGTCCGCACCGGGGACTGGGCGGCGGCGGTGGAGTCGCTGCACGCCACCAACAACTTCCCCGAGTTCACCGGCCGGCTTTGCCCCGCCCCGTGCGAGGCGGCCTGCGTGCTCGGCATCGCCGACGACCCGGTGACCATCAAGCAGGTCGAGGTGGAGATCGCCAACGCCGCCTTCGACCGGGGCCTGGTCACCCCGGCGGCGCCGGCCGCGCCGACCGGTCGGCGGGTCGCCGTGGTCGGCTCCGGGCCCGCCGGTCTGGCCGCCGCGCAGCAACTGGTCCGCGCCGGTCACGCCGTCACCGTGTACGAGCGGGACGACGCGATCGGCGGCCTGCTCCGCTACGGCATCCCCGACTTCAAGCTGGAGAAGGAGCACATCGACCGGCGGGTGGCCCAGCTCACCGCCGAGGGGGTGCAGTTCCGGACCGGGGTGAACGTCGGGGTGGACGTGACCGCCGAGCAGCTCCGCGCCGAGTACGACGCGGTCCTGCTGGCCTGCGGCGCGCTCGCCGGCCGGGACACCCCGGAGACGCCCGGACGCGGACTGCGCGGCGTCCACCAGGCGATGGAACACCTGGTCGCGGCGAACCGGGTGGTCGCCGGACGGGCCGAGACCGCAGCGGTCGACGCCGCCGGCAAGCACGTGGTGATCATCGGTGGCGGCGACACCGCCGCCGACTGCCTGGGGGCGGCCCACCGGCAGGGCACGGCCGGCGTCCACCAGCTCGACCTGTACCCGGAACCGCCGACCACCCGCGACGCCGGACGCGACCCGTGGCCGACCTGGCCGTGGCTGCTGCGCAACTACCCGGCGCACGAGGAGGGCGGCGAGCGGGTCTTCGCGGTCGCCGTGCAGGAGTTCGTCGACGACGGCACCGGCCAGGTCCGGGCGGTCCGCGTCGCCGAGGTGACCGTGGAGAAGCGCGACGGCCGGCGGATCGTCACCGCGCTGCCCGGCTCGGAGCGGGAGATCCCGGCCGACCTGGTGCTGCTGGCGATCGGCTTCGAGGGCACCGAGGAGCAGCCGTTGCTCGCCCAGTTCGGGGTCAGCCGCAACAGTCGGGGCGCGGTCGACGCCCGCCCCGACTGGCAGACCGACGTCGACGGGGTCTTCGTCGCCGGGGACATGCACCGGGGCGCATCGCTGATCGTCTGGGCGATCGCCGAGGGCCGGTCCGCCGCCGCGGCGATCCACTCCTACCTCGGTGGCCCGGGCACCCTGCCCGCGCCGGTGACCGCCTCCACACAGCCGCTCGCCGCGCGCTGACCCGTCGGGGTACGGCCAGCCGCACCACCCGGCACTGTGGAGCTGCCCCGTCTGCGCGGGCAGCTCCACGGTGTCCGGGAATCGACGATCCTTCTCGTCCGGCGCCGGGCGTGGCAGTGTGGATGGTCACCGGAGGGCACCGTAACCCGGTGGTCGACGCTTGCCACGCCGGGCGACACTGTGTGCTCCGGTGTTCACGGGCGGCCACGTCGGAGGTGTCGGGTGCGGGAAGCGACAGCTCGGGAACCACAGCTCCCACCGGGGCGGGACCGGCTCCCGGCCGGTGGCCTGGACTTTCTGGCCCTGCTCGCCCGGCTGCTGCGCCGACCACGGCGCGGCGACCGGCGACTGCCGGTGTTCTGGCTGGTGCGTCCGCCGTCGGCCGCCGACCTGATGACCGTGCTGCGGCGGCTCGTCGGTCAGGGTGCGCACCGGCGCGTGCCGCACGCGGTGGTCGACGTGGCGGCGCTGCCCGAGGACGCCGACCTTTCGACCGTGCTGCGGGAGCTGCACCGGCAGCTCTGCGTCGAGGCGTTCGGGGCCGAGCGGATCCGGTTCCGGCACTATCCGCTCGCCGACTGGTTGATGCACCAGAGTTTGAACCTGGGCGTGGAGGCCGAGGACAACCGGGCCGTGCTGGTGCGGCGGCTGCGCGACCGGCGCGGTCAGGGCACGGCGGGTGAGCCGCTGGCCGCCGGCGCTGGTGGGGACACCACGACGATCGTCTCGCAGGTGCACCCGTTCGTCGGACTCGCCTTCGTACCGGTGGCCTTCACCGTCATCGGCGGTTTCCTCGGCATCTTCCGGGACGCGGTCGCGAAGACCATGGAGAAACCGGCGGGCGACGTGACGTTGCTCGACCAGCTCCAGACCTTCGGCGACTGGGCGAAGGACGGCATGGTCCAGACCTCGGCCACCGCCTTCCTCCTGCTCTTCGCCATCCTGTTCTTCTCCGTGATGCTCCACGTCGGCCTCTTCGACCCGCTCACCAGGAAGATCCTCCAGATCGCCAAGGGCGACCCGCTCAAGGTCATGATCGGTACCGGCATCATCTCCGCCGTGGTGTCGCTCAGCGGCGACGGCACCACGACCACCCTGATCGTCTGTACGGCGCTCATTCCGATCTACCTGAAGCTCGGCATGCGGCTGATGGACCTCGCGGTCGTCCTCATCCTGATGAACACGATCCTCAACCTGCTCCCCTGGAGCGGCCCGACCGCACGCGTCCTCGCCGTGATGCCCAGCATCAACCCGAACGACATGCTGCGCGCCCTCGCCCCGGGCATGGCCGTGGCCATCGTCTTCGTCATGATCGTCTGCGTCGTCATCGGTATCCGGGAACGTCGGCGGCTCGGCATCCAGGAACTCTCCGCGAGCGACATCGACGCCATCATGCGCAAGGGCGAGAGGACCGGGGACGCGGACGGCGGAGAGCCCGACGGCACCGCCGTCGGCACCGTGCAGAAGAGCCGGGTCATCACGACGGTGAACGCTCTGCTCAGCGTCGGCGCCCTGGTGCTGCTCGTGCTCGGAGTCTTCGCTCCCGTCTACATCTTCCTCGTCGGCACGCTGCTGGCCTTCCTCATCAACTTCCCCAGGATCGCGTCGCTGAAGGCGTTCATCGACTCCGCCGCACCCGACGTGCTCCAGACAGTGATCATGGTCATCGGCGCGGGCGTCTTCATGGGCCTCTTCACGAACTCCGGGATGTCCAGCGCCGTCGCCGGAAGCATGGTCGACGTCATCCCCGCCTCCCTCGGATCGCAGTGGCCGATCATCACCGCGCTGATCTCCGCTCCCGGCGGCTTCTTCATCTCCAACGACGCGTTCTTCTACGGCGTGCTCCCCGTCCTCTCGGAAGCCGGCCAGTCGTACGGCTTCTCCGAGTTCGAGGTCGGCTACGCCTCCCTCATGGGCCAGGCATTCCACATGCTGAGCCCGCTGACCGCCTTCATCTACCTGCTGCTGAACATGACCAAGCAGGACCTGGGGGAGTGGCAGCGCGCGGCAGCCGGATGGTGCCTCGGCATCTTCGTGTGCCTGGTCGGCACCGCCGTCCTGCTCGGCCACGTCAGCCTCGCCGGTTGACGTACGGGTGCGCGGGGCTTCCGGCCCCGCGCACCCGCCCCGACATCCACCGGTCGCCCGACCCGCCGAGCGTGGCCGGACGACCGACAGACCAGTCACCCACCGGGGGCGGAAGGCAGTCACCCACCGGTGGCGGAAGGAAGGAAAGCAGCCGTGACCGAGCAAGAGCGCCCGCTTATCGCGCTCGTGAGCGCCGTCCAGGCGGCGATCCCGCCGGCCGAGGCCGCGTTCGCCGAGCTGTTCCCCGCCGCCCGGGTGTGGAACATCCTCGACGACCACCTGCTCCAGGCCGCGGCCGGCCAGCGACGGATCACCCCGGACCTGGCCAACCGGATGGGCCGACTCGTCCGGCACGCGCTCGCCGGGCGGGCCGACGGGATCCTGCTGACCTGCTCGCTGTACGGGCCGGTCGCGCACGACCTGGCCCGTACCGTCAGCGTGCCGCTGCTCGCCCCGGACGACGCGCTCTTCGCGGCCGTCCTCGACGGCGGCCACCGGAGGGTCCTGCTGCTCTCCCCGGCCGCCGGCCCGCTCGCCGACTCCGCGGCCCGTCTCGCCACGGCCGCCGACAGCGCCGGAGCCGAACTCGCCGTCACCGGCGCGGTGGCCGAGGGAGCAGCCGACGCGGCCCGCGACCGGGATCACCGGCGGCTCGTGTCCCTGCTGCACCGCGCGTACCTCGACCACGGCGCGGAGACCGACGCCATCGTCCTCGGCCAGTACTCGATCAGCCCCGTCGCCACCGACCTCGCCGACCTCACCGGCCGGCCCGTGCTCGCCGGCCCGCGGCTGGCGGCGCTCGCCCTGCGTGACGCGGTCGGGCAGCGGGAGGCCGACGCGTGATCGGGGCGATCGCCGACGACTTCACCGGCGGAACCGACGTGGCCGTCGCGTTCCGCCGGGCCGGACTGCGCACCATCGTGCTCTTCGGCCCGCCGGTGGGGGACGAGCCGCTACCGGCGCACGACGCGATCGTCGTGGCACTCAAGACCCGCACCATCGACCCGGACGAGGCGGTTCGCCAGTCGCTCCAGGTCGCGGCCTGGCTCCGCGCGCACTGTGCCGAGCAGATCTACTTCAAGTACTGTTCGACGTTCGACTCCCGACCCGGCGGCAACATCGGACCGGTCGCCGACGCCCTCGCCGACTACCTCGGCGCCGGCCGGGCGGTCGTCGTCCCGAGCTCACCCGAGCACGACCGCACGCAGTACCTGGGGCACCTCTTCGTCGGGCGCCAACTGCTGTCGGACTCCCCGATGCGTCACCACCCGCTCACCCCGATGACCGACTCGTTCATCCCGGGCGTGCTCGGCGCCCAGACGACACAGCGGATCACCCTCATCGACCACCGCGAGGTACGCCACGGCCGGGAGCGGCTGCGCGCCCTGTTCGACCAGGCGGAGGCGGAGGGGTACCGGTACCTGGTCGTCGACTCGGTGTCGGCCGAGGACCTGGCCGAGATCGGCGCGGCGGCCACCAACGACGTCCTGGTCACCGGTGCCGCCGGGCTGGCCGGTGGCATCGGTGCGGCCCGGTTCGCCCGGCTCGCCCCCGGGCGGTCGCCGACCGAACGGCTCGACGCCGACCCGGTCGGCGACGTACCCGGAGCGGTGCTGGCCGGAAGCTGCTCCGCGCGGACCCGGGAACAGGTCGCCTACATGCGGGCACGGCACGACGCGTACTTCCTCGACGCGCTGAGGACCCCCGACTCGGAGGCCCTCGCCGCCGCCGCACTGAACTGGTACGACCACCACCGCGCCGGTCCCGCCCCGCTGGTCTACTCGTCCCTCGCGCCGACCGAGCTGCTCACGGTGCAGGACGCACTCGGCGTGGACCGCGCGTCGACCCTCCTGGAAGCCGCGATGGGCCGCATCGCGCAGGGACTCGTCGAACGCGGCGTCCGCCGGCTGGTCGTCGCCGGTGGTGAGACGTCGGGGGCGGTGGTGACCGCCCTCGGCGTCCGCAGCGGGATCATCGGCGACGAAGCGGCACCCGGAGCCCCCTGGATCTACACCACCGACACCACCCCGCTCGCCCTGTTGCTCAAGTCCGGCAACTTCGGCGATGTCGCCCTGCTGTCCAGGGCGGTCGGCGGGCACCACGAGAAGGAGATCGCACCATGACCGAGGCAGAGCTCCGCGACGAGGTGATCGCGACCGCCCGCTCCCTCTTCACCCGCTCGCTCACCCACGGACGGACCGGCAACATCAGCGTACGACTGGACGACCGCATCCTCGTCACCCCGACCGGAAGCAGCCTCGGCACCGTTCGCGCCGACCACCTCTCCGTCATCGACACGGGGGTGCACCACCTGGCCGGTCCCCGGCCCTCCAAGGAGGCGTTCCTGCACGCGGCGGTCTACCGGGCCCGGCCGGGCGCGACGGCCGTGATCCACACGCACTCGACACACTCCGCCGCGGTCTCCTGCCTCGCCGGGGTCGACCAGCGGAATGTGCTTCCGCCGCTGACCGCGTACTTCGCCATGCGGATCGGCAGGCTGCCCATGCTGCCCTACCACGCACCCGGCGACGAGTCGCTCGGTGCCCTGGCCGAATCGACCGCCCGCGACAACGTCGCGTTCCTGCTGAGCAACCACGGGCCGGTGGTGGCCGGCGAGAGCCTTCCCGCCGCGCTCGACGCGCTCGAGGAGTTGGAGGAGACCGCCAAGCTCTTCCTCCTCCTCCAGGGGCACCGCACCCGGCCACTGACTGATAGGCAGGTCAGGGACCTGGCCCCACGGTGACCGCCGACGGAACGCGGACCCGGACGATGCCACCCCGGACGAGGAGGGAGGGCCAGGCGAACGTCCACATCTGGTTCCAGGAGTTCCACTGCGTGGGCCGCCGTGATGCACTGCCACTGCTGCACCACGGCTCCGTGCCCCGGCATACTGCCGGCGGGATTGGCTACGTCCAGGCAGAGTCCGGTCTTGCGTTTCCGGATGAGCCGGTGCCAGCCCCTGCCGTCGAGCAGGCACCCCGTGCACCCGTTGCCGGGGTACCAGATCCACTCCGTGAACCACTCGCCCGGACCGTACCCCTTGCAGTGCGGGTACTGGATGACCGGCGTCCCGTTGTCGTAGAAGCCGGCGCGCCAGTCGAGGATCAGGCACTGATTCGGGCTACCGCCTCGGCTACCTGCCCGCCCTCAACGCCGTCACCGGCTGACCCGAGGCGACCACCGATCCGTCCGCCGGCAGTCCATACCGGACTGCCGGCTGTCGGGCGTCTCCGCTACCGTGGCGCGATACGGCGGACGGTGATCAGGAGGTGACGGATGGCGCGGCTCACGTCGGCGTACCGGCAGGCGGTAACGGCCCACCGGGAAGCCCGTGAGCGGCTCGACCGGCTCACCCGGGCCCTCGCCGAGCGTCCCGCCCCGACCGGCGGGGAGACCGCCGACCTGGTCGCCCGGCTCGCCCGGGTCGGCGCGACCCTGGCCACCCCGACCCCCGGCGCGACCCCGCTGACCGCCGGACCGGTCCCGGTCCGGGTCGGCGAAGCGTCCACCGTGGACGGCGACTTTGCTGTGGTCGTACCGCTCGGCAGCGGCCGGCACCTGGCGGTCGACACCGACGCCCGCGATCCCCGGGTCGCCGCCCTGCTGCGCGCCCTGGTGCTCCGGCTGGTCGCCACCGCACCACCGGGCACCGTCCGGGTCGCCGCCCTCGACCCGGCCACGTTCGGGGCGGCCTTCCTGCCGCTGCGACCACTGGTCGACGCCGGGGTGCTCGATCCGCCCGCCACCACCGAACCCGAGATCGCCACTCTGCTCGACACGGTCGAACGGCACGCCCGTCTTGCCCAGCAGGCCGGCCCGGACGCCGATCTGCCCACCCTGGTCGTGGTCGGCGCGGCACCGCCCCCGCCACGGGAACTCGCCCGGCTCGCCGCCCTCACCCACGCCGGCCCGACCGCCGCGCTCTGCGTGCTGCTCGCCGGGCAGCCACCCCGGGACGTCGGGCCGCCACCCCCACCGCTGGCCGCCGCCACCCGGATCACCCTCACCGACCGGTACGCCCACGTCGGCGACCCGCCCGGCCTGCCGTACAGCCCGGACGGGACCGGACTGGCCGCCCCGGTGCTGCTCGACGGCGACCCGGCACCGGCCACCGTCGCCGCGCTCGCCGAACACCTCGCCACCGCCACCCGGCAGGACGCCGCACTCCGCTTCACCGACCTGCTCCCGGCCCACCACTGGGCCGAGTCGGCCCGCTCCGGCCTGCGTACCGTGATCGGCCGGGCTGGGCGTACCCCGGTCACCGTGGCGTTCGACGACGCCACCCCGCACTGGCTGGTCGGCGGACGGACCGGGGCCGGCAAGACGGTCTTCCTCCTCGACGTGCTCTACGGCCTGGCCACCCGCTACTCCCCGGCGGAACTGCACCTGTACCTCCTCGACTTCAAGGAGGGGGTCAGCTTCACCGAGTTCGTCCCCACCGGGCGGGACCCGTCCTGGCTGCCGCACGCCCGCGCGGTCGGCATCGAGTCCGACCGCGAGTACGGCGTCGCCGTGCTCCGGGAACTCCGCCGCGAACTGGGACGCCGGGCCAGCGCGCTGAAACGGTACGGCGTCACCAAACTCGCCGACCTGCCCCGGGACACGCCGGCACCCCGGATCGTGGCGGTGGTCGACGAGTTCCACGTCCTGCTGGCCGGCAACGACAGCCTCGCCCGGGAAGCGGTCACCCTCCTCGAGGAGCTGGCCCGCAAGGGCCGCTCGTACGGGGTGCACCTGGTGCTGGCCAGCCAGAGCACCGCCGGCATCGAGGCCCTCTACGGCAAGGCCGACGCGATCTTCGGACAGTTCCCGCTCCGGGTGGCCCTGCCCGGCGGTTCCGGAGTGCTCGACCCGCTCAACCCGGCCGCCGACGCGCTGACCATCGGCACGGCGGTACTGAACACCGCCGCCGGGGCCGCCGGCCCGGACACCGTCGTCCGCTTCCCCGACGCGCACGCCGACGCCGGCGACCTGGGCCGACTGCGCCACCAGCTCTGGCAGGCCCGGCCCGCCGGCAACCAATCGCCGGCCGTGTTCCGGGGGTACGAGGCCGCGCACGTCGAGGACGACCCGGTCTTCGCCGGGCTACGCCCCGGCGGTCGGCGCCCGGCCGCCCTGGTCGGCCGGGCGGTCGACGTGACCGGCAGCACCGCCGCCGTCGCCCTGGACGCCACCCCCGGCCGGCACCTGGCCGTGGTGGGCACCTCGGTGGCCGGCGCCCACGTGCTCCGGGCCGCCGCGTGGAGCCTCGCCCGGCAGCACGCGCCGGGCACCGCCCGGTTCCTGCTCGCCCCGCTGGTTGCCGCCGCCGACCCGGTCGCCGACGACCTCGCCGCCGCGCTCACCGACGCCGGGCACCCGGTCGACCAGCTCGACGCCACCGGGCTGCGCGGACACGTCGGCCAGCTCGCCACCGCACCGGCCGCCCCGCCGACCGGGCGGACGTACCTGGTGGTGTTCGGGGTGGACGCGGCCGGCGCGGTGCTCGGCCTCTCCGATCCGGCCACCTTCCGCAGCGGGTACGACGACCTGCGCGCCCTGCTGCGGCACGCCCCCGGGTACGGGGTGCACCTGCTCGGCTGGTGGCGTGGGCTGCGCCGGCTCGCCGACGACCTCGGTGGCACGCAGAACCGGGACGACGTGGCCTGCCTGGTGGCGCTGAACGTGCCCGGGGCGGAGCTGGGGCTGCACCTCGGGGTGACCGACCTGGCGTACACCCCACGGGCGAACCGGGCCCTGCTGGTGGACCGGCACGAACACCGCACCCAGTTGATCGTGCCGTTCGTCGGGGCGGGACACGAGCCGGACGAGGAGGGGCTGAGGTGAGCAGCTTCGAGGACTACGCGGCCCTGGCCCGGCACCTCGCCGAGCAACGCCGGGCCGACGACCGGCGGGCCGACGCCGAGACCGGACGGCGACGGCGCTGGCAGGCCGACGTCGACCAGCTCGACCAGCGGCTTACCGCCCAGCAGGAGTGGCTGGCCGAACTCGGCGCGGCGATCGGCGCACCATTCCGGACGGTCGACCCGGACGGACCGCCGGAGGACCGGGAGCCGACGACGGACGGGACGACGTACCGGGAACTGCCGGTCGGTCCGCCCCGCCCGGCCCTGCCGACCAGCGACCCCGCCCGGGTCGACGGTTCGGCGGCTCTCCGCACCGTCGACCCGGGCTCGCCGCCGCCCGGTCCGGCCGCCCCGCCGCCCCCGCTCGATCCGGCCGAGGAACTGACCCGGGTCCGGTCCAGCGCCGACGAGGCCGACCGGTACGGCCGGCAGGTCGAGGCGCGGGCCGGGCAACCCCGACTCCTGCCCGGCTGGTCACCGCTGGCCCGGGCGATCGTCGTCTACCTCGGTAGCGCCTTGGTCGGGGCGCTCGCGGTGGCCGTTCTGGTGCTCGTCGCGAACGCCGGCTGGATCGACTCGGCCACCCTCGCCATCTGGACCGTCGCCGGCATCCCCGCGCTGGCTTTCTTCGCCGGGTTCCTGCTGCTCGGCCGGTACGGCCGACCGGCCGTCGGCGGCGCATCCCCGCCCCGGCACCTCAACACCGGCTTCGTGATCTGCTTCCTGCTGCTGCCCGCCGTCTCCTGCGGCTACCTGCTTCTCGCCCGGGGCGGCTGACCGCGCCGGCCGACCCGTGGCGTCCGGCGCGCTGCCGGCGGTCGGCTCGGCGTCGACGGTCGACTCGGCCGTCGGTTCGGCGGTGGCGGTCGGCTCGCCTTCGGCGGTGGTCCAGGCGGCGGTGAGCAGGTCGTCCAGGTCGGCCGAGGTCATCCCCTCGTCCTCGAGGAGCCCGAGCAGCAGCAGCGTACGGGCGGTCAGCGTGGCCGCGTCGTCCGGCGGGGCCGGGCACTCGCCGAGCGCCGCCCGGATCAGCGCCTCGGCCACTGTCGGATCCACGTCCAGGCCGGTCACGTCGTACCGCTCCCGGGCCGAGGCGACGAACCGGATCACCGCCGCCCGGTCCGCATCGGGCGCGAACCGCCGCCGGACGGCCACCAGCAACGCCCCGGCCAGCAGGTCCGCGTACCGCCGCCACTCCGGCTCGGCGAAACCGCGTACCCGCCGGTCGTGTCGGTCCACCCGTCCGTGCACCAGACTCCGCAGGGCCGTCCGCACGCTCTCCGTCACCGTCGCCACTCCCTGATCACCTCGTTGCGTACCCTCGTCCAGCGGCCGGGGCGCTCCCGGCGACGCCGTGCCCGTACCAGGTGGATTGCCGCCCGGACCCCGGCGGCGATCTCCGCCGGGTCGGCGCACGTGCTGCCCCTTGGCGGTGGTGCCGGCTCCGGCACACCGGCCAGCCGTGCCGCGTACCGGTCGATGGTTCGTGCGCCCACCGCCAGCCGCGCGGCGACCAGGTCGAGCCGCGCGGACGCCGCCGCGAACCGCCGGGCCGCGACCAGGCCGTCCACCCGCCCGGTACGCCGCAGCCGGTCCTCGGCCGCGCCGAGCCGGTGCCGCACCCGGGCGGCGAGCGCGGCGGCCCGGTCCGCATCGGCGCGAGCCAACCGCAGCCCAGCCAGCAGACTCGTGGAGCCGGCCGGCGTGTCCGGATCGGCCCGCGCCTCGGCCAGCCCCGC
This sequence comes from Micromonospora pallida, assembly GCF_900090325.1. Classification (NCBI taxonomy): domain Bacteria; kingdom Bacillati; phylum Actinomycetota; class Actinomycetes; order Micromonosporales; family Micromonosporaceae; genus Micromonospora; species Micromonospora pallida. The sequence goes on from NZ_FMHW01000002.1 coordinate 462,021, forward strand.
GTAGACCAGCCCAAGCGCCCGCCAGCACTCGGCCACCGCCTCCCGCCACGGCTGCCGCCGGGTGGGCGACCCGGCCCCGTGTAGGTGCGCGCCGGCCCGGTCGTTCGCCGCGATCAGCGCCAGCCAGGCGGTCCGCAGGTCGTCCACCAGGTCGTCGGTGAGCCGCACGCTGGCGTAGTGGGCGAGGCGGCCCTGCGCGGCCCGCCACTCGTCGCACGGGCCGGGCCGCCCGCAGGCGCGGCACACCCCGGTGTACGCGACAGTCTGGTGCGCGGTGAGCATCCGGCGCGCGTCGGTGATCCGCTCGTGCGCGTACGTGCTGAAGTGGCCCTGGTTCACCGGGTGCCGCCGCTGGTCGTGCCCTTGACCATCAGAGCGAAGCGGACCTCCGGGCAGGGGTGGTCCGCGCCGCAGGCACAGACCAGGCGGGTCACGGTACGGATGGGGTGGGCGAAGAGGATGTCGTCGGCGTCCTCGACGTCCTGCGCGGACGCGAAGTCGGACAGGTGCTGCACGGGTACGTCTCCCGTCTGCTCCTTGCGCGATGGGTTGTCTCGGTCTGGGTGGTGGTGTCGGTCTCGGCGTCGGTGGCGGGGCTGCGTGCGGGCAGGCCCCGGCACGCCCGGCCGGCCAGGGGGAGCGGCCGACCGGGCGCTTACTGCGGTGGGGAAGGACCAACTCCCACGGGTGCTGACCAGGGAGCCGGCCGACGCCAGCTTTACATGTGCGCCAATACAAAGCAAGCCCCTGCTCTGCATTTCTTGCCATGTAAAGCTGATGCGTGATCCAATGGCGGCGCTGACCAGGGAGTCCACATGCCCGCCAAATCGAAGTGGGAGCGGCTTGCCGATCATCTGCGATCGCAGATCGAATCGGGCGAGCTGGCTCCCGGAGACAAGTTGCCCTCCACTACCGAGCTGTGCCAGCAGCACAGCGTCTCGGCCATCACCGTGCGCCAAGCGATCTTCAAGCTGCGTACCGAAGGGCTGATCGAAGGCGTCCAAGGGGTCGGAGTGTTCGTCGCCGAGCGTTAGCCCGGCCGGCTGATCTGCCGGCTGCCGCCTGCTGTCCCGATGATCGTGGTGACAGTGGGCCCTTCTGGGGGCCGTTTCCTGCCACGCTTCACCGCGCCCATCGGTCGCCACCACTCCCTCGCTATGACCTGAGTCCGTTTCGCCGATGTCGCGGCATCGGCGATCGCAGGATGCCCCCGGCTCGGTTAATTCATGTCGATCAGTAAGTCGGCTACGTCATGGGTCCTTCGGGGGGTAGTTTCTCCGTAGTTGAGCTCATACGCTGTGTTGTGGTCGACGCCGTTGCGGCGGCGTGGCCGCTGAACTCCGGCCGACCCACTGGGAGGGCGTGTGAGTAGCGCGGCAGAGATGATTGCGAAGCTGAGCGCGGCCTCGCAGAAGCTGGACGATGCACGGGCCAAGACGGCCGCCGCCGCCCATGATGCCGCCGAGGCGCGGACCCTCGTGTCCGGCGCGTTGGAGGGTGTGGGGGCCGGTCCGCTGGTCGGTGTGATCGATGCGTACCGGCAGGCGTTGATGCAGGCGGCGCAGGGCAGTGAGCCGGCTCGGCAGCACGTCCAGGAAACGATCGCGAAGATCCACGCCCTGGGAAACTGACCGGGGGTGGTGGTAGCGCAACCCGCCAGCCACCCATGATCTCCGAGCCGTTACGGCCACAGGACGAAGAAACTCCCCAGCGACGGGAGCGCCGGGAGTCCCGGAGCCGAGAGGGCGACGAGGCTCCACCGCCCGCCCGTCGGGAGCGAGTCAGCCCGGAAGCCATCGCACTTGGCGGGACTGCTGCCACCACCGCATGGGCAAGCGTTGCGGAGTTCCTGCCGGCGTTACCGAAAACGATCGCGGGAGTTGTCCTTGGGTCGATAGCCACCTGGGGGTCCTTCAAGGCGTACAGGGCCAGAAAGCAGGAACGCGGAGGTTCGAATGAAGATCGATGACCGGGTTGAACAACTCGTGCGCGACACCCTGCACTGGGCTGTCAAGCGTAAGCCCGACGAGTTCGGGGACGCGTTGCGCGCCTTCCCGAACGAGGCGACCCGACGCTCGGCCCTGGAACTGCTTGTCGCGATCTGCGGCTACACGGCGGTTGACGTCTTCGGCCAGCGGCCCTCCGAGGACCAGATACGGGCGCTAGCCGCCGACATCGCCGAAGACGAAGGTTGGGCATCGGTCACCACAGCCGAAGTCGCTGCCTACATCGACGCGGTCCTCGGCGGTAGCCGGAAACTCGACGCCCTGCCCTCGGAACGTCTCGTGCCGGTTTCGTTCGTCGTTGCCGCCAACCTGTTGTCGTCGAAGCCCAAGGCACCGGGTGAGTGGTGGTTCAACTACCTGGACAAGGTGGAAGCCGCGATCGAGGCTGCGAGGTAGGGACTGGCGGTTGGCGATGTCGCCACCTCTTCGCTCCCGCGCGCGGGATGCCTCCGGTTCCTTGGCATGGAGTGGATCAGTGGGGCCAGTCCGTCGTGGATCTACCTCGGGGTGGCTTGTCCGTGGTTGATCTCATACGCTGCGTGGTGGTTCGCGCCGGTGCGGTGGCGTGGCCGCTGGACTTTGGCTGGCCCTGGGGGAGGGGTGTGTGAGTAGCGCTGCGGAGATGATCGCGAAGCTGAGCGTGGCGTCGCAGAAGCTGGAGGAGTCGCGGGCCAAGGCGGCCGGTGCCGCTCAGGATGTCGCCGAGGCGCGGGCTCTCGTGGCGAGTGCGTTGGAGGGTGTGGGTGCTGGTCCGCTGGTCGGTGTGATCGATGCGTACCGGCAGGCGTTGATGCAGGCCGCGCAGGGCAGTGAACCGGCGCGGCAGCACGTCCAGGAGACGATCGCAAAGATCCACGCGCTGGGAAACTGACCGGGGGTGGTGGCAGCACAACCCGCCAACCACCCCGGGCGGCTCCTCCGGTACTCCGGCCCAGTGTGCCTCAGCGGGATGATGAGCCTTCTCGGAGGCAAGAGCGCCGGGAGCCCCGGAGTCGGCGTCGTGATCGCCGGGAGCAGTCAAGCCCGCCAACTGAGCCACGTGGCGGCATCACCTCGGAGGCGATCGGATGGTGGACGTCCGCGTCTGCGGCGAGCTACGCAACTTTCCAGGAGTTTCTTCCGGCCATTCCAAAGACGATCGTCGGTACGGTGCTCGCAACAGCGGGTGCCGTCGGGGCGTTCAAGGCTTGGAGAGAACGGCGGAACAGGCGGAGGGATGAGGCATGAAGATTGATGAGCAGGTCGAGGTTCAGGTCCGTTCGGTTCTCGACGCCGTGGTGCACCGCAACGCTCCTCGCCTTGAGGAGACGGTCCGTGAGATGTCTGGTCGAGGCATACTCCAACAGGGCACTGAACTTGCAGTGGCCATCTCCGGGTTCGTTCTCTTTGAGATTCACGATGGCCTGCCGTCGAGGGATCAGATCAACGAACTGGCTGGCGACATCGCTGAGCAGGAGGCATGGATGTCGCCGAGCGTCGAGGATGTGCGGGCCTACTTGACCGCCTTGGCGGAGAAGACGCCGCTGTCAGAGACGCTGCCTCACGAGGCGATTGTGGTTCTCCCGTACCTGGTTGCCGCGAACCTGCTCGCCACCGCTTCCAAGCCGGAAGATGGCGAGTGGTGGTTCAAGTACCTGGACAAGGTGGAAGCCGCGATCGAGGCTGCGGGGTAGACCGGCTATTGCTTGCGGAGGACCGGTCGCGCGCCCTCGTGTAGCGGTTCTTAAGGCCGGATCCGTCGGCTGGTGTCGGGCATTCGTGAATCTTGGACATTTATCGTTGCGACAGGACGGTAAGTGTCCAAGATTCACACTCGGCGCGAGGCGCAGAAAACGAGGGGCGAGGCGCGGGGGCGATGGGTGTGCGAGTGGAGCCGCGGCGTGGGCAGCAGCATGCAGGCGGCCGTTCAGGCCGGCGGCCTCGGGCCCGTTGCTCGCGCTCAGGCCAGCACAATGACTGTCGTGGTACGGGGGCATGATCGGTTGCGGTGGGTGGCGGCTGGGCCGGTCGTGGGGACGGCGTTGGGTGCCGTCGACTCGGTGGTGAACCATGTGCCGGTCTGGCTTGGCGAAGTCGGCACCGCACGCGCCGAGCGCGGTGGCTGGTCGCAGGCCGCCGAGTTCGCGAGTCTCGTGCTCAACGCCGGATGGGCGTGGGCCGGGGCGGCTGTGCTGGTGGGCTGGCTGGTGAGCAGGCACCCGCGACCCGCGGTGGGATTGCTGCGCGGGGCGGCAGCCGGAGCCCTCACGTTGGTGTTCGCCACCGTCGCCTACTACGGCATGGACGTGCTCTCCGACGGCGGTCCGTGGTGGTACGGGGCGACCGGGTACTGGCTGATCGCCAGCGTGCTGCTCGGCCCGGTGCTCGGGGTTGTCGGCGCGTTGATCCGGCGACCTGGGCCGGTCGGGACACTCGCCGCACTGCTGGTGCCGGCCGGCGCTGCCCTACAGATGGTGGTGCTGCCTCCGCCGCCGGACAGCCTGATGGCTCAGCCGGTGCGGCTGACGGTGTGGACATCGGCGGCAATAGCCACTGTGTTGATTATCCGTACGAGGGGTCGGCGCGGGGTCCTGGCGCCATCGGTCAGGCCAGGCTGAGGCGCGACTGACGTGTCGCGGTCTCGACGTTGCCCGTGACGGAGAGATCTTGGACGGTTACCGTGGTGGCCGGACGGACAGGTGTCCAAGATAGACAGTCGGGGTGCGGAGGTGGCGAGATGAGCGACGCCGGTGCCGGTGGGCGCTTGGGTGGGGAGTTGGACGGGTTCCGGATCGGGTACGTGCCGGCCGGCGTCGGTGACCTGGTCACGGACTTCGCCACCGAGTGGGACGACGTCCGGTTCGTCTCGCGGGTGTGGGAGCGCGAGACCGCCGAGGGGGCGTGGGTCGACCTGCGGGTGCACGTTCTGCGCGGTGACCGGCTCGCCACTCTCGCCGACCTGCGCGACTTCCTGGCCGGATACCACGAGCGCGACGCCGACGACCCGTCCCTGGCCGAGTTCCACGTCGGCGACGCGGCCGGGCTGATCGGGCCGTCCGAGGCGTTCTGGCTGGTGGCGCCCGGAGTTGGGATCGACGTCATCGCCAACCCCGAGGCGGCCGACAGCCAGGAGCTCGCCACCGTGGCGCAGGCCATCCTCCCGCTGGCGGGGTAGCCGGCAACTTGACGCCTCGGGTCCGGTGGGGAGTGATCCACGCGGGACGACGGACGGGACCGTCGGCGCCACCGTCGTCCAGCGTGACTCAGCTTCGCATGACAAGATCCGCCTTGATCTGGGCGGACGGCCCGGTGGTGATCAGGAAGTCGAGGGTGAGATGGAGTTTCTGGCCAGCCCCGAGCTGTGGGTCGCGTTCGCGACCCTGCTCCTGCTGGAGATCGTGCTCGGTATCGACAACGTGGTGTTCATTTCGATTCTGTCCGGCCGGCTGCCCGAGCACCAGCAGGCCCGGGCGCGGACGATCGGCCTCTCGCTGGCGCTGATCACCCGGCTCCTCCTACTGGCGTCCCTGTCCTGGGTGATCGGTCTGACCGCCCCGCTGTTCACCGTCCTGGGTCAGGAGATCTCCGGGCGGGACCTGATCCTGCTGCTGGGTGGTCTGTTCCTGCTCGGCAAGGCGACGTACGAGATCCACGAGCACCTGGAGGGGGCCGACCACGCCCGGTCCGGCAAGGCCGCCTCGTTCGCCTCGGTCATCGCGCAGATTCTCGTCCTCGACGTGGTCTTCTCGCTCGACTCGGTGATCACCGCGGTCGGCATGGTCGACGAACTCGTGATCATGGTGGCGGCGGTGATCATCGCGATGGTGATCATGCTGCTCTCGGCCGGTGCGGTCAGCGGCTTCGTGAACCGGCACCCGACCGTGAAGATGCTGGCGCTGTCGTTCCTGCTGCTGATCGGGGCCAGCCTGATCGCCGAGGGCTTCGACCAGCACATCCCGAAGGGCTACGTGTACGGGCCGATCGCCTTCTCGATCTTCGTCGAGTTCCTGAACCTGCGGGTCCGGTCCAAGCAGAAGCGCGCGGAGACGCCGGTCCACCTGCACCCGACGTACGTGAAGAATGGGCAGACCGGCACGGGCGGGGAAAGCGTCCCGGCCGGCAAGTGACCGATCGGGCCGACCACGGAGGTGGCGACGTGGCCAAACTGCTGTACTCGGCGTCGATGTCGACGGACGGGTTCATCGCCGGAGTAGGCGGCGACATGTCCTGGCTGACGCCGTACCTCGGCCCGAACCCGACCGTGGACGACCTCGCCGCGCGCACCGGCGCGCTGCTCGTCGGCCGGCGGACCTTCGGCGGCGACGACCCGTACCGCGACCTGCCGGGGGAGGGGGAGGCGTTCGGGGGCGGCTGGGACGGGCCGCAGTTCGTGCTCACCCACCGCCCGCCGGCCGAGCCGGTGCCCGGCGTCACCTTCGTCACCGACCTGGCGACGGCCGTCACGCGGGCGCGGGCAGCGGCCGGCGACGGGTACGTCAACGTCCTCGGCGCGGACGTCGCCCGGCAGTGTCTCGCCGCAGGCCTGCTGGACGAGGTGCTGGTCTCCGTCACGCCCGTGCTGCTCGGCGACGGGGTACGGCTCTTCGACCACCCGGGTGGGTCGACCGTCCGGCTCGAACCGATCAGCGTCACCCAGACGCCGCCGGTCACCAACCTCTGGCTGCGCGTGGTGCGCTGAGCGGCCGACGCCGCAACCGGAAGGGGCCGCCCCGAATCGGGGCGGCCCCTTCGTGTTGCCCGAAGGACATCACTCGTTACTCGCCCGTAACTTTTCATTGACGTTGACGAATTGTGGCAGGCATCATGTGTCCACGATCGATCGGAAGTCCCCGCCAGTTTCCCGCCACCACCGGGACCACCCCCACGGAGGGCGCAGCCATGCTGCTCCGAAAGATCCTCGTCACCGCCACGGCCGCCACCGCGTTCCTGGTGCCTGCCACCGCCGCCATAGCCGCCCCGACACCCGCCCCCGCCGACAGTGCGACCGCCGCGACCGCGACCGACAGCACGACCGCGGCGACCGGTACGACCGCGTCCGGGGTCGGCACGGCCGCCGCCAACCCGATCATCGTCGTCGGTGGCCTCTCCGGGGTCGCCATCGCGTACGAGCCGCTGGCCGCCCGGCTGCGCGCCGACGGCTACCGGGTCAACATCTACCAGCTTCCCGGCCTCGGGCTCGGCGACATCGCCGCCTCCGCCCGCTCCTTCAGCACGTACGTCGCCCAGGTGCGGGCTGCCACCGGCGCGGCCAAGGTGGACCTGGTCGCCCACTCCGAGGGTGGCCTGGTCTCCCGCTACTACCTGAAGAACCTGGGTGGCACCGGCTCGGTCGGCCGGCTGATCACCCTGGGCAGCCCGCACTACGGCACGTACATCGCCGACATCGCCAAGTTCCTCGGCCTCGGCGACTGCCTCGGGATCGTCGCCTGCCAGCAGATGGCGATCGGCTCGACGTTCCTCAACGACCTGAACGCCGGGGACGACACCCCGGGCGCCGTCCGCTACACCACCATCCGAACCCTCCAGGACGAGCTGGTCCGCCCAACCGGGAACGCCACCCTCGGCGACGGGGCGGTCAACGCGCTGGTGCAGAGCTGGTGCCCGCTGCGCATCGTCGCGCACGTCGGGCTGGTGGTCGACGGCACCACCTACACCATGATCCAGGACGCGCTCGCGGACCGGGCGATCACCCCGGACTGCTGGGCCATCTGACGAACGTCCGCTGGTCGCGGGCCGGTACCGCCCTCGCCACGCACCGTCGACGCGCCCCAGACGGGGCAGCACTATCACAGCGTCGGTGACCAGGTTGAGTGACCGGCCCGCACCGGCGGCAGGGGACACGATCGACAATCGTCGTCGACAACTGTCCACTTCAGAGAGGGCACTCGTGAAGAACAGGCTTCTGCGCGCATCCATGGTCATGGGCCTGGTGCTCGCCGGCTCCGCCGTGGTCGCCACGCCGGCGTCGGCCAGCGAGGACAAGGGCGGCGCCATCTGCGTGCTCAACCAGAACACCTGGCTGCGTGACGCGGAGCACGGCAATGTGCTGCGCACGCTGACGGCGGGGCGCGGGTTCCGGTGGCACGGCATCGGCTCCGACACCGGCACGGGCGTGCTGTGGTACTACGGGCACGGGGCGGAAGCGCCGACGCAGGACGGCTGGGTCCCCCGGGACAACCTCTCCGGCTGCTACTGGCCGTAGGAAGGTCGAACAGCGGGGACAGACCCGTTGAAGCGTGCCGCCGCCCGTGTCAGACGTGGGCGCCGAGGATGCGGTCGGCGGCGCGCCAGGCCAGCGCGGCCACCGGGCCGTTGATCCAGCCCGCCACCAGCACCGGCAGCACCGAGGCGTCCACCACCCGCAGGCCGTCCACCCCGCGCACCCGCAGGTCGGCGTCGACCACGTCGGCGTCGTCCGGGCCCATCGCGCAGGTGCCGACGGCGTGGTAGCCGCAGTAGCCGTGCGCCAGCGCCGCGTCGAGGATCTCCCGCTCGCTACGGACGGCCGGACCGGGCAGCGTCTCCGCCACGATCCGCCGGGCGATCGGCCCGGTCGCGAAGAACTCCCGCATCCGGCGGAACGTCGCCACCGCCAGGGTGCGGTCGTACGGGTCGGTGAGGTAGCGCACCGTGATCCGGGGCGGGGTCGCCGGGGTCGGGCCGGTGATCTCCAGGCTGCCCTCGCTCTCCGGTCGGGCCACCCCGCCCAGGCACATCAGCCCTGCCTCCCGTTCCAGCTCCAGCGCCCGGCCGGGGCGGCGCGGGGCGGCGGAGAACGGGGCCATCAGCAGGACGCCGTCCGGCCGCCCGTGCGCCGACCCCGACCGCAGGTGCGCGCCCACGTCGTGCACCGGCAGAGCGAGCGGTCCCCGCTTACCGACCAGCCAGCGCATCGCCGCCAACGACTGCCCGAGGACGTTGTTCAGCATGGGGTTGTACCCGACCTGCCCGGCCAGCCGGTACTGGAGGGCCATCATCCGGTGCTCCCGCATCCCGGCACCCACCCGGGGGCGGTCGGCCAGCACCGTCACCCCGGCGGCGCGCAGCGTGTCGGCCGGTCCGATCCCGGAGAGCTGGAGCAGTTGCGGACTGGCGATCGCGCCCGCCGCGAGGATCACCTCGGCGCGGGCGAAGACGTCGACGCTGCGCCCGTCCCGGTGCACCCGCACCCCGACGGCCCGGCCCTGCTCGATGAGCACCCGCTGGGTCAGCGTCCGCACCCAGACGGTCAGGTTGGGCCGGTCGCGCACCGGGTGCAGGAAGGCGTGGGCGGCGCTGACCCGCCGACCGTCGCGGATGGTCGCCGTGGTGTAGCCGATCCGTTCGTCGTCGCCGTCGTTGAGGTCGTCGGTACGGCGCAGTCCCTGCCGGACCCCGGCGTCGATCATCTCCTCGCAGATCTCGTTGGTGCCGACCGCGGTGGACAGCGGCAACATCCCGCCGTCGGTGCTGTCGTGGGGACTGTCCTCGATCCGCCGGAACACCGGCCCCATCGTGTCCCAACCCCAGCCCGGGTTGCCGCGCTGCTCCAGCGCGTCCCAGTCGGCCGGCGCGCCCCGGCCGTAGATCATGCCGTTGATCGAGCTGGAGCCGCCGACCAGCCGGCCCCGCTGCCACACCTCCTGCCCGGTGGGGGTGGTGGCGGGGTAGTGCCAGGCCGTGCTCTCGTCGTCCATGAGCTTGGAGAAGCCCTTGGGAATGCGGACGAAGAGGCTGCTGTCCCAGCCGCCGGCCTCGACCACCAGCACCCGGGTCGCCGGGTCCGCGCTGAGCCGGTGCGCCAGGACGCAGCCCGCTGTGCCCGCACCGACCACGACGTAGTCGAACTCTTCCACTCTGGACCCCCGAACCTGATGCTCTGATCAGACGGTAGTCGCTCGGTCACCCATCCCGCAGCCCGGGGCGGTCAGCGCTGAGAGTCCAGGGTGGACCCGACGTGCCGGATCACCACCAGGGCCTGGTCGTCGTCGGAGCCGCCCAGTTCGGTCAGGAGCGCGTCGGCGATCCGCTCCACGGACCGCCGCCGGTGCGCCGAGACCACCCGGCGCAGCGCGGTCACCCCCGCGTCGTACACCTGGTCGCGCCGTTCCACCAGCCCATCGGTGTACGCCACGAGCAGGTCACCCGGCTCGAACGGGTACGCGGTGAGGGTCATCGTCTCCCGCACCATGCCCAGCGGCAGCGAGGGCTCGGTGTCCACCGCCACCGGTCGTCGCCGACGCCGGGCCACCACCGGGTGCGGGTGCCCGGCCCGCGCCACCAGGACCTCACCCGCCGCCGGGTCGACCACCATCGCCAGGCAGGTGCCGAGGAACCCCGCCCCGACCAGGTCGGTCAGCCGGGGGAACACCTCACCCAGCGGCACCCCGGTACGGATCAGCGTGTTCACCATCGTCCGGAGCTGCGCCATGTCGGCGGCGGCCTCGACCCGGTGACCGACCACGTCGCCCACCACCACGGCCAGCCGGTCGCCGTCGAGCCGGATCAGGTCGTACCAGTCGCCGCCGAGGTTCAGCCCGCTCACCGCCGGCTGGTAGCGGGTGGCGATGTCCAGGCTGGCCGGGGCCGGCCGGGACGAGGTACGCAGCCGACCGGCGAGCCGGGTGACCAGGTTGTGCTCGGCGGCGGCGAGCCGGACCCGTTCCAGGGTCTGCTCGCACAGGTCGGCGATGGTGTCCAGCAGCGCCAGGTCGCCCTCCCGGAACGGCCGCGCCCGGGACCAACCGAAGGCCAGCACCGCGATCGGCCGGCGCTGCGCGTCCAGCAGCGGCAGGGCCACCGTGGTGACCAGCCCGTCGGCCCCGGCCGAGTCGACCAGGCCGGGGAAGCGCGCGGCGAACGCCGCCCGGTCCGGCAGGACGATCCGCGCACCGGTCCGCAACGCCACCGGGATCGGCCCGGGGTCGTCCACGGTCAGGTCGTTCCGGCCGTGCGCCGGGACCGGCTGCGGCCCCGCGCGGTGCAGCCGGATCCGAGGCCCGTCCTCCCGTACGGCCAGCGTGGGACGGCTCGCCCCGAGGGTCGCCGGCACGGCGGTCAGGATCACCTCGATCGCCTCGGCCGTGGTACGGGTGATGCTGAGCCGGGCGGCGAACTCCGCCATCGCCCGCGCCGAGCGGGTCAGCTCGGCCCGCTGCAACGCCTGGCTGCACAGCCCCGCCACGGTGTCGAGGAGGTTGCGCAACGCCTCGTCGTCGGTGACCGGCCGGCCCCAGTGCGCCTCGACCGCGCCCAGCGGCCCGCCCTCGCCGTAGCGCAGCGGCACGCACAGCCCCAGCGTCGTCCCGGTGCCCCCGTCGACGGTGATCACCGTGTTGTCCCGTACCGCCCGGGCCAGCGGGATGTCGGCGTCCACGTCGAGCCGGTCGTGGCGGGACGACTCGGTGACCTCCAGCACCGGCCCGCCCGGCGCGGCCGTGGCGAGGCGTACCCGGGCCCCGTCGAGGGCGTCCGGCGCGATCGCGGTCACCGCGGCGGCCACCTCCGCCCGACCCGGCGCGGTGCTCAACGCCCCGGCCAGCCGGGCCAGCGCCTCCGCCTGCCGCAGGGTGCGCTGCCGGTCGCCGATGTCCCGGGCGACGGCGGCGAGGAAGGCGTGCGACTCCGCTCCGGTGCCGGTGGTGACGGTGAAGGTCTGGTGGTCGACGTCGCGCCGCTCACCGGTGTCGAGGCGGACCAGCCGGCTCTCCGTGCGGTGGTGCCCCTCGCGCCGCGCGGTCGGGATCAGCTCCCGCCGCCAGGCCGGGCGCACCTCCGGCGCGGCGAAGTCGAGCAGCCGCAGCCGGTCCAGCGGCGCGTCGCCGGCCAGTCCGACGAACTCCCGCCCGGCCGGGTTGACGTAGACCATCCGCCCGTTCGGCGCGGCCACCGCGATGAAGTCGCCGGACCGTTCCACCAGCGCCTGGAACAGCCGCAGCTCGGCCTGGGCGGCCCGCTCCGCGCTGAGGTCGGTGGCGTACGCGAGCCAGCGCAGCGGTTCCCGCTCCAGCGCGACCATGCCGATCTGCACCGGCACCCGGTGCCCGTCGCGGTGCAGGTACTCCTTGACGTACGCCCGCGCCCGTCCGGTCGTGGCCAGCTCGGCCTGGGCCCGGAGGTCCACCTCGTCCCAGCCGGGGGGAGTCAGCTCCGGCCAGCTCAGCCGTCCCTCGGTCACGTCGGCCGGGGTGTAGCCGAGCATGGTCACGAACGCCTCGTTGGCCTCGGTGATCCGCTCGTCGTTGCCCCCGAAGACAGCCAGCACGTCGGTGGCGGCCAGCCGTTCGTGCCGGGCCCGCTGCTCACCGAGGGCCTGGGCCAGCCGGGTCCGCTCGGTCACGTCGACGAGCGTGAACCCCACCCCGACCAGCTCGTGCGGGTGCGCGATGCGGATCGGGAAGTAGCTGGCCACCAGGTGCCGGACACCGCCGGCCGGGCCGCCGTCGGGCGTGCTGAGCTCCACCCCGCTGATCGGGCCGCGCGCCAGCGACCGGCGCAGCAACTGCTCGACCTGTTTCCCGTACGTGGGCAGCACCTCGCCTGGCCGGCGGCCCAGGTGCGCCGCCACCGGGCGGCCGTTCATCGCGGCCAGCGCCGGGTTGACGTACCGGTAGCGCAGCTGGGGGTCGACCCAGCCGAAGCCGACGGGGGAGGTGTCCAGCAGCGCCTCGCTGATCGCCGCCGTCCGGCGGGCCCGTTCCTCCGCGCGGACCCGGTCGTCGGTGTCGTAGATCGTGCCGATCCACTCGCTGACCGTGCCGGTGGCGTCGCGCAGGCTGGCCGCCCGGACCACCACGTGCCGGTGGGTGCCGCTGCCGGCGTGCCAGAGCCGGCCCTCGAACTCGAACAGCGGCGCGCCGGCGGCCAGCCCCTTGCGCCACTCCGCCTTCAGGTGCGGCGCGTCCTCCGGGTGCACCACGGTCGTCCAGCCGAAGCCGGCGTACCCCGGCCAGCGTTGCCCGGTGTACGCCTCCCAGGACGGCTGCGGCACGCCGATCGCCCCGGTCGCGTCGGCCGACCAGACCACCGCCGAGGACGCCTCCACCAGGCTGCGGAACCGCCGGTCGGCGCGCTGCTGGTCGGCGCGGGCCGCCGCCTCGGCCCGCCAGGCGTGTTCCCGGTCGGTCGCCTCGCGGACCGCCCCGCGCAGGTCGGCGGTGACCGCGTCCTGGCGGGCCACCGCCTCGACCCGGCGCAACGCCTGTCCGACGGCGGCGGCGAGCAGCCCGGCCAGCAGGTGCTCCTCGGGGCGCAGCGGCCGGGGCGCGGGCAGCCGGACCCAGAAGCTCCACGCCCCGGTGGAGGTCTGGATCCGGCCACCCAGCCCGGTGGCGTCCGCGTCCCCTGCCGGTGGCCGGTCCCCGGCGGCGAGCAGTCGGGCGACGACCCCCGGGTCCAGCGTCGCCGGCACGACCGGCCCGACCGAGGTGTACGCCGTCGTCGCCCCGTCGGCACCCCGGGCCATCAGGTACGCCCGGCCGGTGAAGGCGCGCTCCCAGGCCCGTACGGCGATCGCCGCGACCCCGTCGGCGTCACCGGCGGTGACCAGCTCGTCGGCGAGCGCGGCGACGGCCCGGTGCCGTTCGGTCAGCGCCGGGTCCTCGGTGTCCCGGACGGTGCCCGGCAGCCGGCTGCGTTGCCGGGCCGGGTCGCACGCCGTCGTCGCGCCGACCACCCGCTCAGTGACGGTGGTGAGCACCCGGTCGGTGCGTTCGGTGACGGTGGTGAGCACCCCGACGGGCACGCCGGTCTCGTCCACCACCGGGCTGCACGAGAAGACGAGGTGGCACTCCTGCCGGAAGCCGTCCCGCTCGATCAGCAGCGGCTCGTCCGGGCTGCCGGTCGCGCCCCGGCCGGCCAGCACCCCGTCGAGCAGCGGCCCGACCACGTGCCAGGTCTCCGGAGTCGCCTCGGGGCCCGGTCGGCCCAGCGCCTCCCGCCCCGACTGGCCGAGAAGGGGCCGGTATGCGTCGTTGTGCAGCATGATCTTCGCCGGACCCCACCAGAGCACGGTCGGCAACGGCGCGTGCAGGCAGAGGGTCAGCGCCGTCCGTAGGCTCGGCGGCCAGCCGGCCACCGGGCCCAGCGGTGTCGCGGCCCAGTCGTGGGCGGCGATCCGGGCGCCGGTCTCGCCGCCGGACGCGAAGACGTCCCGCCACCGTGGCGCATCGACAGCTGTGCCGTCGACAGTTGTGGCGTCGGCGAGCAGCGAGTCGTCCATCCGCCACCTCCGCCCGACGTCCGTGGCCGATTCGGGTTCGCCACGGTACCACCGGGCGGGGGCGCGTCGAGGGCGACCGGAGGACGCGACGCCGATCCGGCCGGAGCGTGGGAACGCTGGCCTGGTCAGACAGAGGGACGACCCGGAACGCCGGTCTGGCCGGACGGAGGGACGGCCACGGGGATGACGGCGAGGAGTACGATTCGCGGCGCGCGGTCGCCGATGCCCGCCACCTCCACGTCCCGGTACGGCTACGTCCCGGTCCTGGTTACGTCCCCGATGGCGGTTACGTCCCGGTGCGGCGTCGCCCACCGGCCACCCGTGTCCCGGACGCCGTTGGAGAACTGTTCCGCATCCTGCAAGAGGGTCGGCCCGCAGCCCGACCCGGGGGAGAGACTAGCCTGATGGGCGTGACACGCCGCGCGAAGATCGTCTGCACACTCGGCCCCGCCACCTCCTCACCGGAACGCATTCGCGGGCTGGTCGAGGCGGGCATGAACGTGGCGAGGCTGAACTTCAGCCACGGCAGCCACGCCGACCACGAGGCCGTCTACCGACTGGTCCGCGAGGCCGCCCAGGCGGCGGGTCGCCCGGTCGCCGTACTGGCCGACCTCCAGGGCCCCAAGATCCGTCTCGGCCGGTTCGCCGACGGGCCGCACGAGTGGCGTACCGGCGACTCGGTGGTGATCACCGGTGACGAGGTGCTCGGCACCAAGGAGCGGGTCTCCTGCACCTACCGGAAGCTGCCGCAGGAGGTGAAGCCCGGCGACCGGCTGCTGATCGACGACGGTCGGGTCGCCGTCGAGGTCACCGACGTCACCGGCAACGACATCCGCTGCCTGGTCACCGAGGGCGGCCCGGTATCCAACAACAAGGGCGTCTCGCTGCCGAACGTGGCGGTCAGCGTGCCGGCGCTGTCCGAGAAGGACGCCGAGGACCTCCGTTTCGCCCTCGGCCTCGGGGTCGACCTGGTCGCGCTCTCCTTCGTCCGCTCGGCGGAGGACATCAAGCTCGTCCACACCATCATGGCCGAGGTCGGGGTGCACCGGCCGGTGCTGGCCAAGGTCGAGAAGCCCGAGGCGGTCGACCACCTCGAGGCGATCGTCCTGGCCTTCGACGGCGTCATGGTCGCCCGGGGCGACCTCGGCGTCGAGATGCCGCTGGACCAGGTTCCGCTGGTGCAGAAGCGGGCGGTGCAGCTCTGCCGGGAGAACGCCAAGCCGGTCATCGTCGCCACCCAGATGCTCGACTCGATGATCGAGAACTCCCGGCCGACCCGGGCCGAGGCCTCCGACGTCGCCAACGCCGTCCTCGACGGCGCGGACGCGGTGATGCTCTCCGGCGAGACCAGCGTCGGCAAGTACCCGGTGCTCACCGTCAGCACCATGGCCAAGATCGTCAGCACCACCGAGGCCGGCTCGTTCGCCGTGCCCCGGCTCCAGCACGACCCCCGTACCCACGGCGGCGCGCTGACCTCGGCGGCGTCGTCGATCGCCCGGAACATCGGCGCGAAGGCGCTGGTCGCGTTCTCGCAGACCGGTGACACCGTGAAGCGCCTCTCCCGGCTGCACTGCGACCTGCCGCTGCTGGCCTTCACCCCGGTCCCCGAGGTCTACCGGCAGCTCGCCCTCTCCTGGGGCGTGCAGACCTTCCTGATGCCGTTCGTGGAGCACACCGACGACATGTTCCGCCAGGTCGACCAGGCGCTGCTCGGCCTCAACCGGGCCAACCCGGGCGACTACGTGGTCATCGTCGCCGGCAGCCCGCCCGGCACCCCCGGTTCCACCAACACCCTGCGGGTGCACCAGCTCGGCTCGCTCGTGGACGCGGCGTCGGCGCGGGCCTTGCAGTGACCGACGTCCTGACCGGCCAGGCCGCCGTCGACCAACTGCTGGAGGTCCTCGACCTCGCGCCGACCGGCGCGACGACCTTCCGGGGGATCAGCCCCCCGGTCGGTCCCCAGCGGGTGTACGGCGGCCAGGTCGCCGGTCAGGCCCTGGTGGCCGCCGGCCGCACGGTCGACCCCGAACGGTTCGTGCACTCGCTGCACGGCTACTTCGTCCGGCCCGGCGACCCGAGCGAGCCGATCGACTACGCGGTGGAGAACATCCGCGACGGCCGGTCCTTCTCGGTCCGCCGGTCGGTGGCCTACCAGCACGGGAAGCCGATCTTCTTCATGTCGGCCTCGTTTCAGCACCGCGAGGAGGGGCTGGACCACCAGGCCCCCAACCCGCCGGACGTGCCCGGTCCGGAGGGCGTCCCCACCATGACCGACCGGCTCGCCCGCTACCCGGAGCGGCTCGGCATCTGGGCGATGATCCCCCGCCCGATCGACGTGCGCTACGTCGGCGAGCCCGGCTGGGTACGCCCCGGCGACCGGCCCGCCGACCCGCACCAGCGGGTCTGGATGCGGATCGACGGCAAGCTGCCCGACGATCCGCTGCTGCACGCGTGCGCCCTGACGTACGCCTCGGACCTGACCCTGCTCGACTCGGTGCTGTCGGTGCACGGCGAGGTCTGGGGACCCGGCGGCGTGGTCGGGGCCAGCCTCGACCACGCGCTCTGGTTCCACCGCCCGTTCCGCGCCGACGAGTGGTTCCTCTACGACTGCTGGAGTCCATCGGCCTCCGGCGGCCGGGGACTGGCCACCGGCCGGATGTTCACCACCGACGGTGGGCACATCGCCAGCGCCGTGCAGGAGGGGTTGCTGCGCCGCGTCGAGGGCTGACCCGCAGGGGTGATCAGCAGGCCAAACCAGCCGACCGCTAACCTGTCCGGCATGCGCCTCTCCGCTCGGGTCGACTACGCGTTACGGGCAACCGCCGAACTCGCGGCGGTCGCCGGGGACGGGCCCAGCCGGACCCGGCCGGTCACCGCCGAGCAGATTGCCCGGGCACAGGACATCCCGCCGAAGTTCCTGGAGAGCATCCTGCTCCAACTGCGCCGCGGTGGTGTCGTGCACGCCCAGCGTGGCCCGGAGGGTGGCTACTGGCTGGCCAGACCGGCCGCCGAGATCTCCCTCGCCGAGGTGATCCGGGTGATCGACGGTCCGCTGGCACACGTCCGGGGGCAGCGCCCCGAGCAACTCGGCTACCACGGAGCGGCCCGGGCGTTGCAGGAGGTGTGGATCGCCCTGCGGGCCAGCGAACGGGAGATCCTCGAGATGGTCACCGTCGCCGACGTGGCCGCCGGGACGCTGCCCGAGCGGATCAACCAGCTCGCCGCGGATCCCCGCGCCTGGACCTGACCCGCACCCTCACGTGGGACGATCCGTCCCACTCGTGATCCGTACCCTCCCAGGGGCCATCCGTCCCACTCCTGATCCGTACCGTCCCACGGGACGACTCGTCCCACTCCTCGATCAGCGCTTGACCTGACCCCCGGCGTGCCGCATTCTCGACCAAGTCGATAGGGGATACCGAAAAGCTGGGAGGGTGCGGTGCGCAAGCTGCTGGTACTGGCACTGGTCGGCCTCGCCGCCCAGTTGGTGGACGGCTCGCTCGGCATGGCCTACGGGCTGACCTCGTCCACCCTGCTGCTCCTGGTCGGAGTCGCCCCCGCCGCCGCGTCCGCCTCGGTGCACCTCGCCGAGATCGGCACCACCCTCGCCGCCGGGGCCGCGCACTGGCGGTTCGGCAACGTCGACTGGCGGGTGGTACGCCGGATCGCCCTGCCCGGCGCGATCGGGGCCTTCGCCGGCGCGACCCTGCTCAGCTCCATCTCCACCGAGGCCGCCGCACCCTGGATGGCCGGCATCCTCTTCGTGCTCGGCGGGTACCTGCTGGTGCGCTTCTCCCGGCCGCTGCGCACCGACCGGCGCGGTGGCCGGCTGCGCAGCCGGTTCCTCGGGCCGCTCGGCCTGGTCGCCGGCTTCGTCGACGCCACCGGCGGCGGGGGATGGGGCCCGGTCGCCACCCCGGCGCTGCTGGTCTCCGGCCGAATGGAACCCCGCAAGGTGATCGGCTCGGTGGACACCTCCGAGTTCGTCGTCGCCAGCGCCGCCAGCATCGGCTTCCTGATCGGGCTCGGCTCGGAGGGCTTCGTGCTGCCCATCGTGCTGGCGTTGCTGGCCGGCGGGCTGATCGCCGCCCCGGTGGCCGCCTGGCTGGTCCGGATCGTCCCGGCCCAACTGCTCGGCGCGGCCGTCGGCGGCGTGATCGTGTTGACCAACGCTCGCAGCCTGATCCGCGCCGCCGGCCTCGACGGGCCGGCCCCGGCCACCGTCTACGTGCTCCTCGGCCTCGGCTGGCTGACCGCCATCGTCCTGGCGGTCCGCGTGCTGCGCCGTACCCGCCGGGCCGGGACCGCCGCGGCGCAGCCCACCGACGAGGACGCCACTGCGCCGCAGCCCGCCGGCGTGGCCACCTCGGCGCGGCAGCCCGCCGACGTGGACGCCGCCGCGCCGCAGCCGCTGGCCGGCGTCGAGCGCTGACCCGGCGGGCGTCGAGCGCTGACCCGGCGGGCGTCGAGCGCTGACCCGGCGGGCGCGCCGCGCGCTGACCTGGCCCGGGTGGCCGGGGGTGGTCAGCGGGTCGGGGTCTCCTCGGCGAGCAGGCTGTCCGCCGTCGTCCGGAGCAACTCCCAGGCCCCGTCGATGTGCTCCGCGCGGGTCTGCGGTGAGCCCACCGCCAGGCGCAGCGTGTACCGGCCACCGACCCGGGTGTGCGTCAGGTACACCCGGCCGGTCGCGTTCACCCGCGCCAGCAGGGCGGCGCTCGGCTCGTCGCCGGCCCGCAGCCGGAAGCAGACCAGCGAGAACGGGTGCGGGGCGGCCATCTCGAACCGGTCGTCGGCGCGGATCCGGTTGGCGAGCTGGGCGGCCAGCGCCACCCCGGAACGGATGTGCGCCCGTAGCCCCTCGACGCCGTACCAGCGGAGCACGAACCAGAGCTTCAGCGCGCGGAACCGCCGGCCCAGCGGCACCTGCCAGTCCCGGTAGTCGATCACCGCGCCGGACTCGGTGGCGGCGTTGCGCAGGTACTCCGGCAGCACGGTCAGCGCCTCGACCAGCTCGGCCGCGTCGGCCACCCAGAAGGCGTCGCAGTCGAAGCCGGTGAGCAGCCACTTGTGCGGGTCGAAACAGTACGAGTCGGCGTACTCCACGCCGGCGTGCGACCAGCGCAGCTCCGGGCAGACCGCCGCCGCCCCCGCGTACGCCGCGTCGACGTGCAGCCAGACGCCGTACTCGGCGCAGATCGCGCCGATCTCCGGCAGCGGGTCCACGGCGGCGGTGGAGGTGGTCCCGATCGTCGCCACCACGATCGTGGGCACCTCGCCGGCCGCCAGGTCGGCCTCGATCGCGGCGCGCAGCGCCGCCGGACGCAGAGCGAGGGTCTCCGGATCCACCTCGATCGGGCGTACCCCGTCGTCGCCCAGGCCGGCGATCCGGGCAGCCTTCTCGATGGAGGAGTGCCCCTGGGTCGAGGTGTAGGCGCGGTAGCGGCGGTCGACGCCGACGTCGCGCCACCGGCCCCCGCTGGCCCGGTGCAGCGCCGCCAGGGTGGCCACCAGGGTCGCCGACGAGGCCGAGTCCTGGATCACCCCGCCGCCCCGGCCGGACGAGTGGAACCGCTCCGGCAGGCCGAGCAACCCGGCCAGCCAGTCGAGCATCCTCGTCTCCAGCTCGGTGCACGCCGGGCCGGTGGCCCAGAGCATGCCCTGTACGCCGAGCCCGGCGCTGACCAGGTCGCCGAGGACGCTCGGGCCGCTGGTGTTGGCGGGGAAGTAGCCGAAGAACCCGGGGTGCTGCCAGTGGGTGAGCCCGGGAGCGATCACGGTGTCGAGGTCGGCGAGCACCGCCTCGACCGGCTCGCCGTCGGTCGGTGGCCCGGCCGGCAGCGCGGCGGCGACCGTCCCGGGCGGGTCCTGCGAGGTCACCGGGCGGGCGTCGAGCGTCGACCAGTAGTCGGCGATCCAGTCCACCACCGCGTGGCCGGCGCGGCGGAACTCCTCGGGGTCCATGTGAGGGGGCATCTGTTGAGTCGATCAACAATCCGCATCGAAGGCAAGTGGTGGGCGACCTGCCCCGACGGCAGGCACCGGGCCGCAGCCGCGGAATCCGCACAGCTCCGGCCCGGTGCACCACACCGCAGCATCCCCGACCCGTCCCGACCGGGGATGCCCTACCACCACCGGAACCAACGTTAGGCGGCGTTCGATGACGGTGGGTGACGCCGGTATGAAGATCGTGTTTCCGGCACGGTTACCCCGCGCGCCGCAGCCCGCCGGATCCGATCACCTCGCGCGCCGTGGCCCCGCGGACCCGATCACCCCGCGCGGCGCAGCCCGCCGGCGACCTGTTCCGCGATCAGTTCGAACGAGCGAACCCGGTCCGCCACGTCGTACACCAGCGCGGTCAACATCAACTCGTCGGCCCGGGTCCGTTCCAGCAGCTCACCGAGCTGCCGGCGGACCGTCTCCGGCGACCCCGTCGCCTGCCCCTCGCCGCGCTGCGCCACGAACTCCCGCTCCAGCGCGGTGTACGGGTACGCCGCCGCCTCCTCCGGGCTGACCAGGGGTTCCGGCTTTCCGGAGCGCAGCTTCAGGAACGACAGCGCGGCCGGACCGGCCAGCCACCGCGCGCGCTCGTCGGTCTCCGCGCAGACGGCGTTCACCGCCACCATCGCGTACGGCCGGTCCAGCCACCGCGAGGGCCGGAAGCTACGCCGGTACAGCGCCAGGGCCGGCTCGGTGTTCGCCGCGCTGAAGTGGTGCGCGAACGAGAACGGCAAGCCCAGCGCCCCGGCCAACTGGGCGCTGAATCCGCTCGACCCCAGCAGCCAGATCGCCGGCTGCTCACCCCGGCCCGGCGTCGCCACGATCGGCCCCGGCCGTTCCCCGCTGAAGTAGTTCATCAGGTCGGCCAACTCCTGGGGGAAGCCCTCCGCCGACAACCCCTCCATCGTCCGGCGCAACGCCAACGCGGTCCGCTGGTCGGTGCCCGGTGCCCGGCCGATCCCCAGGTCGATCCGGCCCGGATGCAGCGCCTCCAGGGTGCCGAACTGCTCCGCCACCACCAGCGGCGCGTGGTTCGGCAGCATCACCCCGCCCGAGCCGAGCCGGATCGTCGAGGTGTGCGCGGCCAGGTGCGCGATCAGCACCGCCGGCGCCGAACTGGCGATGGCGGGCATGTTGTGGTGCTCGGCCACCCAGAACCGGTGGTACCCCAGCTCCTCCGTGCGCCGGGCCAACTCGGTGGTGTGCCGCAGCGCCGCCCCGGAGGAGGTGCCCGCCGCGACCGGGGCAAGATCAAGAACAGACAACGGTACGTCGATCACATGCCTGACCAACTCCGACCGACCCCACCTTGTTCCGGTGGCCGCTCCCCGGTCACCGGATCGTGTCGGACCAGGTGGCGCTCTCGTCGGGTCGACCTGGCCCCGCGCCGGCCCGACGTGCGCACTCGACGGGTGTCCGGGGGTGGACTCGACGGGTGTGCCGGGCCGACAGCATCCACTACCATCAGTGGCGGAATCGTCACAGGCGCGCGCCCGAGGATGGTGGTGCCCGATGAAATCCTTCCGGCAGTTCGTGATCGTGTGCACCGTGGTCGGCGCGGCGTTGGCCACCGGTGCCGTGGCGTACGCGTCACCGGCCGCGGGGACGTTCTCCGTGGGAGAGCGGGCTCGGGCGGTCGCCCACTGGACCCCGGAGCGGATGCGCGCGGCGGTGCCCCTCGAGTCGCTGGCGCACGCGGGGAAGAGCGCGAGCCCGGCCAGCAGCGGCCCGGCCACCAGCGGCCCGGCCACCAGCGGGCCGGCGTCCGGCCGACCGGTGAGCGCCTCCGCCACCGTACCGGCGAGCTTCCCCCACCCGGGCGGTCCCTGGCCGGGTGGCGGAAGCGTGAGCCGGACGGTCGGCCGGGTCTTCGCCATCACCCACGACAACCGGGACGTCTGGTGCACCGCGACCGCCGTGACCAGCGTCAACAAGAGCACCACCATGACCGCAGCGCACTGTGTGCGGTACGGCGGCTTCTACCTGGCCCGGTGGGTCTTCGCGCCGGGCTACCACCAGGGTGTCGCCCCGTACGGCCTCTGGCCGGCGCGCCGGATCATGGCGATGGACAACAGCGGAGGCTCCCCTAACCCTGTCTACGACGTCGGCGCCGGTATCGTCGCGCCGCTGAACGGCAGGTACCTGACCGACGTGGTGGGCGGCGAGGGGATCACCTTCAACGAGCCCGTGATCCGGGACAGGTACGCCTTCGGGTACGTCGTGTCCGCCCCCTACTACGGGAACTGGCTGGCCTACTGTAGTGGCACCACGTCCAGTGACCCGTACGGGAACCCGACCCTGGCCTGCACCATGGGCACGGGTGCCGGGGGCGGGCCGTGGTTCGTGCGGTTCGACGAGGCGACCGGGTCCGGCCTGCTCAACTCGGTGACCGCCGTCGGGTCCACCACGAGCCGACTGGTGGGCGCCTACTTCGGTGAGTTGGCGCGGACCTTCTACCTCACCGCGCAATCGAGCTGACCCGGCCGGGTCGAGAGCGATGGTCGGCGTCGACCGCGCCGTGACCGTAGGTGTGACAGGAGTGCCGGGAGCGGGACTTGAACCCGCACGCCCTTTCGGGCAGATGCTTTTGAGGCATCCGAGTCTGCCGATTCCTCCATCCCGGCTTCACCCCTGAGGGGAGTGGGGCTCACTGTACCCGACTACTCTGATGCGGGAGCATGGGTGGTAGCCGTGCCGGGAACAACGTGGGAGTTGGCTGGTGGCCGAGACGCAGACGGGGGCCGAGCGCAGGCGCGTGCTGATCGCCGAGGACGAGGCGCTCATCCGGCTCGATTTGGCCGAGATGCTCGTCGAGGAGGGCTACGAGGTCGTCGGTGAGGCGGGTGACGGCGAGACCGCCGTCCGGCTCGCCGAGGAACTCAAGCCCGACCTGGTGATCCTCGACATCAAGATGCCGATCATGGACGGCCTGGCCGCCGCCGAGCGGATCGCCGGGGCCCGGATCGCCCCGGTGATCATCCTGACCGCGTTCAGCCAGCGGGACCTGGTCGAGCGGGCGCGGGCTGCCGGCGCGATGGCGTACCTGGTGAAGCCCTTCCAGAAGAGCGACCTGGTGCCGGCGGTGGAGATCGCCCTCTCCCGCTACTCGGAGATCGCCGCGCTGGAGGCGGAGGTCGCCGGGCTGACCGACCGGCTGGAGATCCGCAAGACCGTGGAACGCGCCAAGGGCGCGCTGATGACCACGTACAACATGACCGAACCGCAGGCGTTCAAGTGGATCCAGCGGACGGCGATGGACCACCGGATGACCATGAAAGAGGTCGCCGAGCGCATCCTGACGGAAACCGCCGGCGGTGAGGCGGCGCAGCCCGCCGGGTGATCGTGGCGCGGTCGCCGGGCACCTTTCCCGGCGGCCGGACCGATAGCATCTCGTCCATGTCGGCCCGACGCGTGGTGGCGCTCCTCGCTCTCCTCGGCGTGTTCCTGACCGCCTGCGAGCGGTCGTCCGACGATCCCGACGCCGCGCCGTCGGCGCCGGTGCGGCCGGCCTGGCAGCCGGTGACGTTGCCGCCGCCGCCGGGTCCGCCGGGCCGGCTGCTGGTGCGGGACGCGGTGGCCTGCGCGGACCACTGGTACGTGGTGGGTGGCGTCGGTGACGCGGCGGGGGAGACCCGGCCAGCGGCCTGGACCAGCCCGGACGGGGCGACCTGGACGTCGGTGCCGATGCGGCCGAAGTCGTACTACGGGCAGCGGCACGTCCTCTACTCGGTGGCCTGCCGCAACGGTCAGGTGGCGCTGCTCGGGGCGAAACGGGGCGGGGCGCACGCGAACCCTCGGACGAGCAGTTGGCGGCAACTGCCGGACGGCTCGCTGACCGAGGTGACCGCGCCGTTCGAGTTGTTCGGCGGCCCACGGGCGGTGAACGTGGCCCGGCTGGTCGCCGGCACGCCCGGCTGGCTGATCACCGGGAACCGGACGGGTGGCGCGGCGAGCTGGGTCTCGGCGGACTCGACGCGGTTCACCATCGTCGAGGGCGCCCCGGAGTTGGCCTCCGACGGCCGGGGGGAGACCTGGGGGTTCGACGCGGTGGACCGCGACGGGCGCTGGCTGATGGTGGGCGGCCTGCTGCTGACCGGCCGGACCGACCGCGATCCGTTGGCCTGGACCTCGGCGGACGGCGTCACCTGGCAGCGGGTGCCGGTGCCGGCGACCACCGAGTACGACGAGTTGCAGCGGGTGGTGCTGGTCGACGGGGTGCCGGTGGCGGTGGGGTTGCGCGGTCGGGCGTTCGGGACGTGGCGGGCCGACGGTGACGGCGGCGCCTGGCGGACGACGGCGGGGTTTGGTACGGCCCGGACCGACGGTATCCCGGGGGTGCGCGGGCTGACGGTGGCCGGCAGTCGACTCTACGCCGCGACGGTGGACGGGGGCGGGCACGCGCTCTGGGTGTCGGCGGACGGCGGCGGTTCGTGGCGGTCCGTGGACCCGCCGGTGGCGATGCCGGGCGGGGCGGAACGGGCGGTGGCGTTGGCCGGTTCTCGGGAACGCCTGCTGCTGGTGGTGGACGACGCCGCGGCCGGCCAGGTGTTTCTGGCACCCGATTCCGCGAGTTGAGAAACGGATTTCCGTCATGTGACGGCTGTCGGATCATCGACGCCTTTGTTCGTAACGTTTTGGCAAGCGTCGCTTACAGGCCTTCCGGGACCAATTACGGCTCCAGTACGCTCCGCCATCACGAGCCGTAAGCAGGTGTGCGGATCCTCACCCGGGGAGTTGTCGTGGGGCGGGCGTGCGAGCCGGCCTCTCCGGGACGCCGTACCTGCATCTGGAGGAGGTCAGGAAGCCGTGAGGCGTAGTTATGTACGGGCGCTCAGCGCCGTCGGGCTGGCGGCGGCGCTGGTCGCGGTCGCGGGCTGCCAGGATGCCGGCAGTGACACCGAGGCCGGCGGCGACGGCAAGTGCGGTGGCAAGATCGCCATCTACGGGGCCTTCACCGGCCCGAACGCCGGTCTGGTGCTGCCGTCGCTGAACGGCGCGAAGCTGGCCGTCAAGCAGCACAACGAGAAGAACCCGAACTGCAAGGTCGAGCTCAAGGAGTTCGACACCACGGGTGACCCGACCCAGGCGACCCCGGTGGCGAACCAGGTCGCCCAGGACCAGTCGTTCACCTCGGTGATCGGTGGTCACTTCTCCGGCGAGACCAAGGCGACCATGGCGACCTACGAGGCCGCCGGGCTGGTCATGGTGAGCCCGTCGGCGACCGCCGCGGAGCTGACCACCGCCGGTAACAAGTCGTTCCACCGGGTCGTCGGCAACGACGCCACCCAGGGCACGGCCGCGGTGACGTACCTGAACAACGTGCTCAAGCCGACCAAGGTCTTCGTGATCGACGACGGCCAGCCGTACGGTGCGGGCATCATCGCCGAGGTCAAGAAGGGCCTCGGCGCGAAGGTGGTCGCCGAGGACAAGGTCCAGACCGAGCAGACCAACTTCGACGCCACCATCTCGAAGATCAAGTCCTCGGGCGCCGACGTGATCGCCTACGGCGGTTACACCAACGAGGCGGCGCCGCTGCTGAAGCAGGCGCGGGCCGCGGGCATCACCGCGAAGTTCCTCGGCTTCGACGGCCTCTACGACCCGGGCTTCCCGGCCGGTGCCGGCGCTGGCGCCGAGGGCGCGATCGTGACCTGCCCGTGCCTGCCGGCCACCGAGGCCGGTGGCACCTTCGCCGCCGACTACGAGAAGGAGTACGGCGAGGCGCCGGGCTCCTACGGCGCGGAGGGCTACGACGGCGCGGTGGTGCTGCTGGAGGGCTACGCGGCCGGCAAGTCCACCCGCAAGGAGCTGCTCGAGTGGGTCGACGCCTACGACAAGCCGGGCGTGTCCAAGCACGTCAAGTTCGACGCCAACGGTGACGTCGACAAGTCCAAGGTCGTCATCTGGGCGTACGAGATCAAGGGCGGCCAGATCGTTCCCAAGGAAGAAATCAAGCTCAGCTGAGCCCAACGAGCACGGCCGGGGGCGGTAGCCCCCGGCCGTGCTCGTTGCAGAGGGAGAAATCGTGAATTTCGACGAACTCTTCGGGCACCTGGGCCAGCACACGGTGGACGGTCTGGCGAAGGGCGCGATCTACGCTCTCGTCGCGCTCGGCTACACGCTGGTCTACGGGGTTCTGAAGCTGATCAACTTCGCCCACTCCGAGGTCTTCATGGTGGGCACGTTCACCGTGGTCGGGGTGTGGAGCCTGATGGGAGCCACCGACGGGCCGCCGGTGGGCACCATGTTGCTGCTGCTCACGGTCGCCCTGCTGGCCTCGGCGGCGGTTTCCGGGCTGACCGCGGTGGCGGTGGAACGGATCGCGTACCGGCGGTTGCGGCGAATGAACGCCCCGCCGCTGATCTTCCTGATCACCGCGATCGGTCTGTCGCTGGTGATGTCGGAGGCGTTCGGTCTCTGGCAGGGCCGGCTGGTGGTCGGTATGCCGACGGTGCTGGAACGTGACGTGGTCTTCTCGATCGCCGGCACCGACGTGACCAACACGCAGTTGATCACCGTGGTCGCCGCGCTGGTCATGATGGTCGGGCTGGACGTCTTCATCAACCGCACCCGGTACGGCCGGGGCGTCCGGGCGGTCGCCCAGAACCCGGACACCGCCGCGCTGATGGGCGTCAACAAGGACCGCGTGATCGCGCTGATCTTCCTGCTGGGTGGTCTGCTGGCCGGCGCGGCGGCGCTGCTGTACACGATGCGCTACGGCAACACCCGGTTCAACGTCGGCTTCATTCTGGGCCTGAAGGCGTTCACCGCCGCCGTGCTCGGCGGCATCGGCAACATTCGCGGCGCGCTGCTCGGCGGGCTGCTGCTCGGTGTCGTCGAGGTCTACGCGGCGACGCTGACCAAGTCGAGCTGGGAGGACGTGGCCGCCTTCGTGGTGCTGGTGGTCGTCCTGCTGTTCCGTCCGACCGGTCTGCTCGGCGAGTCGCTGGGGAGGGCCCGCGCATGACGACGACGACCAAGGGGCCGCTGGACGGCCTGCGAAACACGACCGGGAAGGTCGGCGACCGCTTCCGGGCGCTGCCCAAGTGGCAGCGGATGTTGGCCTTCGCCGCGTTCGTGGCGTTCCTCTACTACCTGCCGCTGCTCGGCATCCCGGGGCTGACCTGGCTGCGTACCGACGTCAACGGCGGCAACAACTGGGCCGGGGTGCTGTTCCTCTGCGCCGTCTACGTGCTGATCGCCGTCGGCCTGAACGTGGTGATCGGCCTGGCCGGTCTGCTCGACCTCGGCTATGTCGGGTTCTACGCGGTCGGCGCGTACAGTGTGGCGCTCTTCGGCTCCACCCAGTCGCCGGTGGTCAAGGCGCTCCAGGAACGCTTCGACCTGCCCCAGGAGTGGGCGGTGGCCTGGGCGATCTGCATCCCGCTGGCGATCGCCTTCACCATGATCTCCGGGGTGCTGCTCGGCTGGCCGACGCTACGGCTGCGCGGTGACTATCTGGCCATCGTGACGCTCGGGTTCGGCGAGATCATCCGGATCGTGGTCCGAAACGTGGGCTGGTCGGGTGGGCCGCAGGGGGTCACCGGCATCCCGGGTCCGCAGGGCCCGCCGTCGGCGGACAACGACGTGTTCGGCCTGATCGACGCCAAGCCGTGGTACTGGCTGGCTCTGACGGCGGTGCTGGTGCTGGTCTTCGCGGTGCGCCGGCTGGAGAACAGCCGGGTCGGCCGGGCCTGGCTGGCGGTACGGGAGGACGAGGACGCCGCCGCGGTGATGGGTGTCTACCCGTTCAAGTTCAAGCTGTGGGCGTTCGCGATCGGCGCGGCGCTCGGTGGGGTCTCCGGGGCGCTGTTCGCCAGCCGGCAGGGCTTCATCGAGCCGGCGACGTTCAACGCGCAGCTTTCCGTGTTGTTCGTGGCGATGGTGGTGGTCGGCGGTGCCGGCAACATGGCCGGGGTGGCGCTCGGCGCGTTCCTCCTGGCGTACCTTCCGGAGCGGTTCCGGGACTTCGCCGAGTGGCGGTTCCTGGCCTTCGGTCTGGCGCTGGTGCTGGTGATGCTCCTGCGCCCGCAGGGTCTGATTCCGAGTCGACGTCGGGCCCGCGAGTTGAAGGACCGTGCCGAGGAGGTGCCGGCCAGTGTCTGACGAGAAAGCGGTTCCCGAGCCCGGAGACAAGATCCCCGAGCAGCGGGCGGTGTCGGCGGGAGCGGACGAGCAGCCGGACCTGGAGGAGATCAAGCTCCACCGGTCGGTGCCCCGGCAGCGGGAGGTGCTGCTCGACGTCGACCACGTGACGCTGCGCTTCGGCGGTGTGACGGCCCTGGACGACGTCAGCTTCAGCCTCTACCAGGGGGAGATCCTCGGTCTGATCGGCCCGAACGGAGCCGGTAAGACCACCTGCTTCAACGTGATGACCGGCGTGTACCGGCCCACCTCTGGGGCGGTGCGGTTCAGCGGCCAGCAGGTGACCGGTCGCAAGCCGCACCAGATCAACCGGATGGGCATCGCCCGGACGTTCCAGAACATCCGTCTCTTCCCGGAGATGACGGCGCTGGAGAACGTCATGATCGGTGCGGACGCCCGGCACAAGACCAGTGTGGTCGGGGCGCTGTTCCGGCTCTACCGGGTCAAGGCCAAGCCGGAGGAGTTGCCGGTGGTCGACTCGACCAACGGGATCGTCCGGACCTGGCAGAAGATCCGGCGCGGCAGCGCGAAGGTCTTCGGTATCTCCCGGCACACGCTGGAGGAGCGGGCCGGCGAGCGTAAGTCCCTCGAACTGCTCAAGTTCGTCGGGATCGTCGGCCGGGCCAACGAACTGGCCCGGAACCTGCCCTACGGTGACCAGCGTCGGCTGGAGATCGCCCGGGCGCTGGCCACCGAGCCGAAGCTGCTTTGCCTGGACGAGCCGGCCGCCGGCTTCAACCCGGCGGAGAAGGCGGAGCTGAACGCCCTCATCCGGCGGATCCGCGACCTCGGCTACACGGTGCTGCTCATCGAGCACGACATGCGGCTCGTCATGGGGGTCACCGACCGGATCGTGGTGCTGGAGTTCGGCAAGAAGATCGCCGAGGGGACGCCCGCCGAGGTGCGGGAGAACCCGAAGGTGATCGCGGCCTACCTGGGGGAGTCCGTCGATGCTGCTTGAGATCGAGGACCTGACGCTGGCGTACGGGCGGATCGAGGCGCTGCACTCGGTCAGCCTGCACGTGGCCGAGGGCGAGGTGGTGGCCCTGATCGGCGCGAACGGCGCCGGCAAGACCACCACGATGCGGGGCATCTCCGGACTGCTGTCGGCCAAGACGGGCAAGATCCGGTTCAACGGCGAGGACATCACTGGAGTCCGGGCCGACCTGCGGGTCATCCGGGGGATCTGTCAGGCTCCGGAGGGCCGGGGCATCTTCCCCGGCATGACGGTCCTGGAGAACCTGGACATGGGGGCGTACACCCGCAAGGACCGGGCCGGCATCGCCGCCGACCTGGACCGGGTGCTCACCCTCTTCCCGCGCCTGAAGGAGCGGCGCAAGCAGGCCGGCGGCACCCTCTCCGGCGGTGAGCAGCAGATGCTCGCTGTCGGCCGGGCACTGATGAGCCGGCCGAAGCTGCTGCTGCTGGACGAGCCGTCGATGGGGCTGGCCCCAATGGTGATCCGGCAGATCTTCGACATCGTCACGGAGATCAACCAGCAGGGCACCACCATCCTGCTGGTGGAACAGAACGCCCAGCAGGCGCTCTCCCGCGCCCACCGCGGCTATGTGCTGGAGACCGGCCGGATCGTCAAGGAGGGCACCGGCCAGGACCTGCTGCACGACCCGGCGGTCAAGGAGGCGTACCTGGGCGTCGCCTGACGCCCGTTCCACTGCCAGCGGCCGGTCATCGCACGAGCGATGACCGGCCGCTGACGTCTCGCCGTCGGGTTACCGGAGCGACGTCAGTTCATGTAGCCCCTCAGCAGATAACCGCGGGTGCCGCATCGATCGCAGTCGTCGGTGATCGCCGGGTCCGGGGTGGTTCCGGCCGGTGCCACGCTGCTGCTGGACCACGTCCCGAACGTGCAGGTGTACGTCTGGTACATGCCACTGGCGACCCGGGAACTGCCCGTGGAGTGACAGGCGCTCTCAGAGCTGTAGATCCCACCGTCGACCCACACGCCGGCGTGGGCCGGCCCGGCGATCGTCATGACGGAGCCAGCCGCGACAAGTGCCGACACGGCGATTGCGCGTGTGATTTTCTTCATTTCCCCGCTTCTGTCGTCGTGGACGGTTTTCGCTTGCCGTCCGATGTCAAGAACAGCGCTGCCGCGCGTTCCTGTTTTGGTGCGTACTACCGCCGCGGGCCCCCGCGTCCCTGTGGCGGCCGATTCTGGTCCGGGCGAAGTGCCGAATTATCGGTATCCCAGAGACGCGGGGTGGCGCGTTCAGTTCATGTAGCCGCGCAGGCGGTAGAAGTTGCGTTGGGCGACGCTGTCCCACTCAGCCGTACAGGTGTAGGTCTGGTACATGCCGCTCAGGACCCGGCCGTGTCCCGTCGTCTGGCAGTCGGAATTGGTCTGGTAGAGGCCGCCGTCTACCCAGACCCCTGCCTGTGCGGGGCCGGCCATGAGTGTTGCGCCGGCGACGGTGGTCAGCGCGACCACTCCCATTCGCTGCAGAAACTTTTTCATCCCCGTTCCTTTCTGCTTTGACGGATAGCGATACGTTAACTGCTGTGAGTGACTTTCGCTACCCCGGTTGCGGGGTGCTGTCGGACCCCGGCGGTAGAGTCGCCTGCGTGACAGCTACGACCCCGCGCCTACTCCTCGTCGACGGCCACTCCCTGGCCTACCGGGCCTTCTTCGCCCTGCCGGTGGAGAACTTCTCCACCACCACCGGGCAGCCGACAAACGCGGTCTACGGCTTCACCTCAATGCTGATCAACGTGCTCCGCGACGAGCAGCCCACCCACCTCGCGGTCGCCTTCGACGTCTCCCGCCGCTCCTTCCGCACCGACAAGTACGCCGAGTACAAGGCCGGCCGCAGCGAGACCCCGGCCGACTTCGTCGGGCAGGTCAGCCTGGTCAAGGAGGTCCTCGCCGCGCTGCGTGTCCCGGTGGTCGAGAAGGAGGGGTACGAGGCCGACGACGTCATCGCCACCCTCGCCTGCCAGGCCCGTGACCAGGGCATGTCCGTGCTGATCTCCACCGGCGACCGGGACGCCTTCCAGCTCGTCGACGACAACATCACCGTGCTCTACCCCCGTAAGGGCGTCTCCGACCTGGCCCGGATGGACGGCGACGCGGTCGAGGCGAAGTACGGCGTCCGCCCCGAGCGGTACCGCGACCTCGCCGCACTGGTCGGCGAGGCCAGTGACAACCTGCCCGGCGTCCCCGGCGTCGGCCCGAAGACCGCCGCCAAGTGGATCAACCTGTACGGCGGGGTGGAGGGCGTCGTCGCGCGCGCCGACGAGATCAAGGGCAAGGCCGGCGAGAGCCTGCGCGAGCGGCTCGCCGACGTGATCCGTAACTACGACCTGAACTGCCTGGTCGCCGACCTCGAGCTGCCGCTACGCGCCGAGGACACCCGCTGGACCGGCTGGGACCGGGAGGCCGTGCACCAGGTCTTCGACACGCTCCAGTTCCGCATCCTGCGCGACCGGCTCTACCAGTACCTGGAGGCGGTCGAGCCGGAGGCCGAGGCCGGCTTCGAGCTGACCGGCGAGGTGCTCACCGAGCCGGGGGGCCTGACCGCGTGGCTGGGCGCCCACGCGCCGGCTGGCACGCCGGTCGGCATGGCGGTCAAGCTCGACACCGGCCCGAACCGCCGGCACACCGCCGCCGTCCTCGGGCTGGCCCTGGCCACCACCGGTGGCGCGGCGGTCTGGTTCGACCCGGCGAAGCTGGGCACCGAGGACGAGTCGGCGCTGGCGGCCTGGCTGGCCGACGCCGAGCGGCCGAAGGTGCTGCACGACAGCAAGCCGGCCGTGCTCGCCTTCGCCGCGCACGGCTGGACCCTGGAGGGCATCCACCGGGACACCCAGATCGCCGCCTACCTGGCCCGTCCCGACCAGCGCTCGTACGACCTGACCGACCTGGCGCTGCGCTACCTGCACCGGGAGTTGCGGGTGGACGCCCCGGAGACCGGCCAGCTCACCCTGGAGGGGTTCGGCGACGACAGCGAGGCCGAGCAGAACCTCATGCTCCACGCCCGGGCCACCCTGGACCTGGCCGAGGCGATCGACGCCGAGCTGTCCCGCGACGGTGAGCAGTCCGCCCGGCTGATGGCCGGGGTGGAGCTGCCGCTGATGCGGGTGCTGGCCGGCATGGAGCGGATCGGCATCGCCGCCGACACCGACTACCTGCACGAGTTGGAGGCGCACTTCGCCGGTGAGGTGAAGGGCGCCGCGCAGGCCGCGTACGCCGAGATCGGGCGGGAGTTCAACCTCGGCTCGCCCAAGCAGCTCCAGGAGATCCTCTTCGGCGAGCTGGGCCTGCCCAAGACCAAGAAGATCAAGACCGGTTACACCACCGACGCGGACGCCCTCCAGTGGCTCTTCGCGCAGACCCAGCACCCGGTCCTGGCCCACCTGCTGCGCCACCGGGACGTCGCCAAGCTCAAGGTGACCGTGGACGGCCTGCTCAAGTCGGTCTCCGACGACGGCCGCATCCACACCACGTTCAACCAGACGGTGGCCGCGACCGGCCGGCTCTCCTCCACCGAGCCCAACCTCCAGAACATTCCCATCCGCACCGAGGAGGGCCGGCGGATCCGCCGGGCGTTCGTGGTCGGCGAGGGGTACGACTGCCTGCTCACCGCCGACTACAGCCAGATCGAGATGCGGATCATGGCGCATCTGTCCTCAGACGAGAAGTTGATCGACGCGTTCAACTCCGGGGCCGACTTCCATGCCGTCACCGCCTCGTCGGTGTTCGGCGTGCCGGTCGAGGAGGTCACCGCCGACCAGCGGCGCAAGATCAAGGCGATGAACTACGGCCTGGCGTACGGGCTCAGCGCGTTCGGCCTCTCCCAGCAGCTCGGGATCAGCGCCGAGGAGGCCCGGGGCCTGATGGACGACTACTTTGCCGGGTTCGGTGGGGTACGCGACTACCTCCGTACCGTGGTCGACAAGGCCCGCCAGGACGGCTACACCTCCACCGTGCTGGGCCGTCGCCGCTACCTGCCCGATCTCGTCAGCGACAACCGGCAGCGCCGGGAGATGGCCGAGCGGATGGCGCTCAACGCCCCGATCCAGGGTTCCGCCGCCGACATCATCAAGCTCGCCATGCTGCACGTCGACACGGCGCTGCGGGACGCCGGGCTACGCTCGCGGATGCTGTTGCAGGTGCACGACGAACTGGTCTTCGAGGTGGCGCCGGGGGAGCGGGAGGCGCTGGAGACGCTGGTACGGCGGGAGATGGGCGAGGCGTACCCGCTCTCGGTGCCGCTGGAGGTCTCCGTGGGCGACGGCCGCGACTGGAACAGCGCCGGCCACTGACCCTTCGCCCTGCCTGCCTGCCGCCCCTGCCTGCCGCCCCTGCCTGCCGCCCCTGCCTGCCGGCCCTGCCTGCCGCCCGCGTCGATCATGGACTTGTGGCACCTCCCAAACTTCGCAATCGCCACCAGTCAGGCGCCACAACTCCATGATCGACGGAGTCGGGGTTGGGGGGTTCCGGGCAGCCCGGCCCGCTCCGGGCGTCAGGCTTGATCCCTGCGCGGGCCGGGCTGCCCGGAACCCCTGGCCTGGTCCGGGTCGCGGGCTTGCGCGGGGTTGGCGGCTCGGGGCAGGAGCCGGTCCCCGGGTGGGGCGGACAGCTTCACCGCTGCTAGCGGGTTGGACTGCGGCGGGAGATGGGCGGGGCGCCGTGTCGCTCCAGGGCGCGGCGGGACGGGCCGCCGGGTGGTGGCAGCGGTGCCTTGATCGGGTCGTGGCCCCAGTTCATCAGGGACCAGCGCCACTTCGTGTTCCGGACGTCGCCGGAGGGGCGCTGGGCCATGTGCCGGTGGACGTAGCCGACGACCTTGCGCATGTGCTTGAGGTCAGCGGCGGAGAGTTCCGCGCGTTTGCGGCGTAGCAGGTTGACGATCTTCCGGCCGGACTCGTGGCCGACCGACTCGCCGCCCCCGGTGCCCTTCTTGCGCCAGCCGACGTGCTTGGACTCGTCAGTCTCCAGCCACTTCGACAGCTCGCCGGGCTTCATGTTCACCGCGTCCGTGAACTCGCGGTAGGTGTCCCGGCCCTGCTCATCGTTCTTCATGGCGCAGCGCCTCCGGCTTGTGTGCGACGTCCCGGCCCGAGTCGTCGTTGCGGATGCGGTACTGCGGGTGTTCGGGAGACGCGTTCACCGTGTGCCCCCGTACGTGCGTCCGGTAGGTCAGCTTCTCCTTGACCACGCCGTGTGCCCGACCGCTGTGGCTGGCCCAGGAGACGTGGTCGCCCTCGCGGAACTCCCTGTCGGCCATGCCCGCGGATTACCCGGCGGGCATGGCCGGAAACCGCGCCGCCCGTGCCCGGAAACCGCGCCGCCCGTGCCCGGAAACCGGGCCGCCCGTGCCCGGGTACCGCGCCGCCCGTGCCCGGGTACCGCGCCGCCCGTGCCCGGGTACCGCGCCGCCCGTGCCCGGGTACCGCGCCGCCCGTGCCCGGGTACCGGGCCGTCGGCATCAGCGTCGGCAACCGGGCTGCTGGTGTCGGTCGACCTGGGTAGTGTCGCGGGGACGGACAGCGGGTGCGACGTCGGGTCAGTCGGCCGGCTGCTCCGCGCCGAAGCTCCTGGCCGGCTGCTCCGCGACGGAGGTCCGGGCCGGGTTCTCCGGTTTCTCTGCGACGATGGGTTTCTCGGTGACGAAGATGGCGGTGCCGGGGAAGAGGCGGCCGCGTAGCGGGCTCCACTGGCCCCAGATCCCCTCGTGCCCCGTCGGCCACTCGGGTTCCACCAGGTCGAGCAGGTGGAAGCCGGCGCCGACCAGTTCCCGGATCCGGTCGCCGAGGGTGCGGTGCTGCTCGACGTAGGTGGCGACGCCGTCCTCGTCCTGCTCGACGTAGGGGCTGCGGTCGAAGTAGGGGTGGACGGCGACCAGCCCGCCCTCGCCCGGGTCGTCGTAGAAGATCCAGCGCATCGGGTGGGTCACCGAGAAGACCCAGCGCCCGCCGGGGCGCAGCACCCGGGCCACCTCGCGCATCACGGCCGCCGAGTCGGCCACGAACGGGATCGCGCCGAACGCCGTGCAGACGATGTCGAAGGCGGCGTCGGCGAAGGGGAGGGCCAGCGCGTCGGCCTGCACCAGCGGGACGCGTACGCCGCTGCGGTCGGCGGCCTGGGCGGCGTGCCGCAGCATGCCGGCGGAGAGGTCCAGGGCGACCGGTCGGGCGCCCTGGGTGGCCAGCCACCGGGCGGCGGCCGCGGCGCCGCAGCCGAGCTCCAGGATCCGCCGGCCGGCGAGATCGCCGAGCAGCCGGGCGTCGGCCTCGCGCAGCCCCTCCGGGCACCAGACGAAGTCCACCTCGCCCAGGAAGTGGCCGTGTTCGGCCTGGTAGTCGTCGGCGTCAGCGTCCCACCAGCGGCGGTTGGCCCGGCGCGCCTCGGCGTCGCCGACCCGGCGGCGCAGCACCCGGTTGTCGTCGTCCACGCGACCACGCTAGGCCCCGCCCAGTCGGCGGCCGTCGGCGGTGCCGGCGCACGGCGGTGGCCGCTGTGACGGCTGTTACATGGCTGGGGGATTGCGGGCGATTCTTCGGCTTTCGCAGCTGACGCGCCCCGGAGAGAGTGGGAGGGCTTGCACGCTGTGGTAATGCACCGGGTAGGCTAGAGGATGCGCTCGCGGATCGTGTGTCTCGGCAGGGAGCAGGCGCGCGGTCAACGGAGCCACATCACATGATCTCACTAGACGATCGTTCGGTGTGCCCGGAGGCGGATCCGCTGGCGCGAACAGGTCACTGCGACACGAGCCGTGCTGTGACACACCATCCGACCGGAGCAACCGCCCACATGACGAGCAGCATCGAGGCCCCCTCGAGCGCCACCCGGGTCACCCACGACGATCTCGGTTCCGAGGAAGCTTTCCTCGCCGCGATCGACGAGACCATCAAGTACTTCAACGACGGCGACATTGTCGAAGGCACCGTCGTCAAGGTCGATCGGGACGAGGTCCTGCTCGACATCGGCTACAAGACCGAGGGTGTCATCCCCTCTCGGGAGTTGTCGATCAAGCACGACGTGGACCCGGCCGAGGTGGTGTCGGTTGGTGACCACATCGAGGCGCTCGTCCTCCAGAAGGAGGACAAGGAGGGGCGTCTGATCCTCTCCAAGAAGCGGGCGCAGTACGAGCGGGCCTGGGGCACGATCGAGAAGATCAAGGACGAGGACGGCGTCGTCCGCGGCTCGGTCATCGAGGTGGTCAAGGGTGGCCTCATCCTCGACATCGGGCTGCGCGGCTTCCTGCCCGCCTCCCTGGTCGAGATGCGTCGGGTGCGGGACCTCCAGCCGTACGTCGGCCGGGAGCTCGAGGCCAAGATCATCGAGCTGGACAAGAACCGCAACAACGTGGTTCTGTCCCGCCGGGCCTGGCTCGAGCAGACCCAGTCCGAGGTGCGCACCGAGTTCCTCAACAAGCTCCAGAAGGGGCAGGTCCGCAAGGGCGTCGTCTCCTCGATCGTCAACTTCGGCGCGTTCGTCGACCTTGGCGGCGTGGACGGTCTGGTGCACGTCTCCGAGCTGTCCTGGAAGCACATCGACCACCCGTCCGAGGTCGTCGAGGTGGGCCAGGAGGTGGAGGTCGAGGTCCTCGACGTCGACCTGGACCGCGAGCGGGTCTCGCTGTCGCTGAAGGCGACCCAGGAGGACCCGTGGCGTCAGTTCGCCCGCACCCACGCGATCCAGCAGATCGTGCCGGGTAAGGTCACCAAGCTGGTGCCGTTCGGTGCCTTCGTCCGGGTGGACGACGGCATCGAGGGTCTGGTCCACATCTCCGAGCTGGCCGAGCGCCACGTCGAGATCCCGGAGCAGGTCGTCCAGGTCGGCTCCGAGGTCATGGTCAAGGTCATCGACATCGACCTCGAGCGGCGGCGGATCTCGCTCTCGCTCAAGCAGGCCAACGAGGGCTTCGTCGAGGGCGAGGAGCACTTCGACCCGACCCTCTACGGCATGGCCGCGACGTACGACAACGAGGGCAACTACATCTACCCGGAGGGCTTCGACCCGGAGACGGGCGAGTGGCTCGAGGGGTACGACAAGCAGCGCGAGACCTGGGAGAACCAGTACGCCGAGGCGCGTCAGCGCTGGGAGGCCCACACCAAGCAGGTGCAGAACTCCCGGGCCGCCGACGCCGAGGCCGCTGCCAACCCGGCTCCCGCGGTCACCGGCGGCGCCACCTCGACCACCCCGGCCCCGAGCCGGCAGACCGAGGAGCCGTCCGGCACCCTCGCCACCGACGAGGCGCTCGCCGCACTGCGGGAGAAGCTCGCCGGCGGTAAGTGATCCACAGGCACCATCGGAAGGCCCCGTCCCCGGCTCCCCACGGTGGACGGGGCCTTCCCCTTTTCTCCACCCCGGTTGGGCCGGTTTCTCCACCCCCGGTGGGGCCGACCGAGGGTGGTCGGGTTCACTGATGCGGTGTTGATGGTGGGGCTGACCGGAGGCATCGGTTCCGGCAAGAGCGCGGTGGCGGCGCGGTTGGGGCAACTCGGCGCGGTGGTGATCGATTCGGACCGGATCGCCCGGGAGGTGGTCGCCCCGGGTAGCGAGGGGCTCGCCGAGATCGTCGCCACCTTCGGCCCGGGGGTGCTCGCCCCGGATGGGTCGCTCGACCGGCCGGCGCTCGGGGCCGTGGTCTTCGGCGACGAGGCGGCCCGCCGTCGACTGGAGGCGATCACTCACCCCCGGGTGCGGGCCCGCAGCGCCGAGCTGGCTGCCGCCGCGCCGCCGGACGCGATCGTCGTCAACGACGTACCGCTGCTGGTCGAGGTGGGGCTGGCCCCGACGTACCACCTGGTGGTCGTGGTGCAGACGGCGCCGGAGATCCGACTGGCCCGACTGGCGCGGGACCGGGGGATGAGCCGGGCGGAGGCCGAGCGGCGGATCGCGGCCCAGGCCGACGACGCCCGGCGGCGGGCCGCCGCCGACGTGGTGCTCAGCAACGACGCCACCCTCGACGATCTGCACGTCGCGGTGGACGCGCTCTGGCACGGACGACTCGTGCCGTACGAGGAGAACCTGCGGCACCGCCAGCCGGTGTGGGTACGGCAGGTCCAGCTCGTCGATCCGGACCCGACCTGGCCCCAGCAGTACGACCGACTCGCCGCCCGGATCCGCCGCGCGGTGGCCCCGGTCGACGTGCGGATCGACCACATCGGGTCGACCGCTGTGCCCGGTCTGCCCGCGAAGGACGTCATCGACATCCAACTCGGAGTGCCCTCACTCGCCGAGGCGGACGACCTCGCCGAGCGCCTCACCGCCGCCGGGTTCCCGCGTTTTCCGGGTCGCTGGTGGGACACTCCGCACCCGGCCGGCGGCCAGCCCTGGGACAAGCGGTTGCACGGCAGCGCCGACCCGGGCCGGCGGGTCCATCTGCACGTCCGCGAGGCCGGCTCGCCGGGCTGGCGGTACGCGCTGCTCATGCGTGACCACCTGCGCGCCGACCCGGAGCAGCGGGCTGCCTACCTGGCGGTGAAGCGGACGGTGGCGGCGGCGAACCCGGACAGCGCCGGTTATGCCACGGCCAAGGAACCGTGGTTCGACGAGGAACACGTACGTGCCGAGGAGTGGGCCGCCCACACCGGCTGGCGCCCCTGACCGGCCCGCCTGCCTGCTGGGCCTGGGTGTCCCGGTTGCCCTTCTGCCGGGGCGGGGCCGGATGGGTTCCTGCCGGGTGAGCCCGGACGGTCAGCGGGGTGGCCGGGCGGGCGGCACCGGGGGCAGCCGGGGCACCGGCGCCTGTACCAGGTCGAGTTGGGCCCACGCGCCGATCCCGGTCCGCAGCTCCAGCCGGCGTAGCACGCCGGAGCGGTCGAGCCAGTACCGGAAGGCGTTTCGTCCGGCGCGTACCTGGACGACGTCCACCTGTCGGCCACCAGTGCTGTCCCGGCGTAGCCAGGTGGTGCGGGCCTGTTCCGGCGGGGTCCGCCCGGCCCGCAGCGCCGATCCGACCAGCAGGTCCAGGTCACCCGACCCGGTCCGTGCCCGCTGCCAGCGCACCTCGTGGGGCGGCGGCAACGGCGGCCGGGCGTCCGGGGCCTCGTCCCCGGCCGGGACCTCCGTGCGGGCCACGCCCGACCGGTCGTAACGCGCCAGGGTCCGGCGTCCGGCAGCGGCGAGATCGGTGGTGGCGAGGTACGCGACCTGCCCGCCCCAGTCCAGCCAGCCACCGCCGCGCAGGTTGACGCCGCTGCCCGCGGGGACGGCCAGGACCAGCGCGGTGCCGCCGAGAGCCCGGTTGCGGACGGGCATCAGGATCAGCCGGTCCGCCTCCTCCCGGGTCAGCTCCCGGGGAAGTCCGGGGGCGCCACCGAGGGCCGCCACCGGGGGCAGCGGCGGGCGGTGCGACCGGTCCAGGTCCAGCGTGACCGGCACCGTGCCGGCCAGCCGGGCCGTCAGCCGGTACAGCCGGGCGTCCCGGTCCACCCAGTAGCGCCACCCGGCGTCGGCCGACTGTCGCGTGGGGGCACTGCTGGCGGGGGTGGCGGTCGGCAGCGGTGGCGCGCCGGTCGTACGGAACACGTCGACCGGGATGCGGCCGACGGTGTCCCGGTCCACCCAACGTGCGGTGCCGGAACGCAGCGGCTCGACCGGGTCCGGACGGTCGGCCGACAGTGCGAAGAGCAGATCGAGGAGAGCGGCCAGCGGCGGATCGCCCGGCAGGTCGTGGATCCGCCAGTTGTCGGCCGGTGGCACCAGCGGGGGAACCGCCGGGGTGAGCACAGCGGCCGGGTCGGGACGGACCGCCACCAGGTCGGGGGTCGCCTGCACCAACCCCCGGACCGGACCCGCCCCGGGACCACCGACGTCGAGGTAGACCAACGGCCGGGTCCAGTCGACCCACCCGACCGCCTCGACGCGGTCACCGCCGTGGCCCACGGTGGCCCGTAGCTGGGCACGCCCGTCCCGGTAGTTTGTGACCCGGACGGCGGCCAGCCGCTCGGCCTCAGCGAGCGTGAGCGCCCGGGCCGGTTCGGGCGGTTCGGGCCGCCAACTGAGCAGTACGGCGACCAGGACGGTGGCGGTGACGGCGGCGATGGTGCCGAGCCCGACCAGGACGCTGCGCCGCCGTCGGGTCGAGCGCGCCGACCCGCCGTCCCGGTCGTCGCTGCCGTCCGGCTGGTGCGCGTCGTCTCGGTCGTGCCGGTCGTCCTGGTCCGGCTTGTTGTTTCGGTCCTCGCCCTGGTCGGCCTCATCTCGGTCGTCCGCGTCGTCCGCGTCGTCCGCGTCGTCCGCGTCGTCCGCGTCGTCCGCGTCGTCCGCGTCGTCCGCGTCGTCCGTGTCGTCCGTGTCGTCCTGGTCGTCCGTGTCGTCCGTGTCGCTCGGGTCGTCCGCGTCGTCCTGGTCGTCCGCGCGGCTCTGGTCGTCGGCATCGCCCTGGTCGGCGTCCGGTTCGCCAGCGTCCGGTTCGCCGCAGGCG
Source organism: Micromonospora pallida (assembly GCF_900090325.1). Lineage (NCBI taxonomy): Bacteria > Bacillati > Actinomycetota > Actinomycetes > Micromonosporales > Micromonosporaceae > Micromonospora > Micromonospora pallida. The sequence continues at coordinate 502,763 of NZ_FMHW01000002.1, forward strand.
TCCGTGGGGGTGCCGCCCGGGGCGGGCACGCGTCCGGACTCCGGGTCGGGCGTTGTCTCCACGAGTGGTTGAACGGCCCGACCGGGCTGGGGTGACGAGTGGGGCCGCTCGCGGCGGCCGGTCTGCGCACTCGGCGCGACCGCGTCGGGGGCGCACGCCGGTCGACCCGGGTGCCGCAACCCCTGCGCCGGGCGGGTCGGCCATCGAAGGCCGGGCCCCGGCCCGGTCGGCCGCCGCGAGCGGCCTACGCTGCTCACCTTAGCCTGGTGAGATGTAGCCCACAATGCGAATATCGAAGCTGGTCAGGCACGCCCCGTCACTCTCGGCGGGGTGTCACACCCACGGCGTACCGTTGGGGTCATGGCGCTCGACATCCCCCGTCTCGACGGACGTTTCCAGGTCGTCAGCGAGTTCCAGCCGGCCGGCGACCAGCCCGCCGCCATCGACGAGCTGGAGCGCCGCGTCCGCCGGGGCGACCGGAACAGCGTCCTGCTCGGCGCCACCGGCACCGGCAAGAGCGCCACCACCGCTTGGCTGGTCGAGCGGCTGCAACGACCGACGCTGGTCCTCGCCCCCAACAAGACCCTCTGCGCCCAGTTGGCCAAGGAGTTCAGCGAGCTGCTCCCGCAGAACGCGGTCGAGTACTTCGTCTCCTACTACGACTACTACCAGCCTGAGGCGTACATTCCGCAGACCGACACGTACATCGAGAAGGACTCCTCGATCAACGAGGAGGTCGAGCGGCTGCGGCACTCCGCGACGATGTCGCTGCTCACCCGGCGGGACGTGATCGTGGTGGCCACCGTCTCGGCGATCTACGGCCTGGGCACCCCGGAGGAGTACCTCGACCGGGCCGTCCGGGTCACCGTCGGGCAGGAGCTGGACCGCGACCAATTGCTGCGTCGCCTGGTCGATATCCAGTACACCCGTAACGACATGGCCTTCCAGCGCGGCACCTTCCGGGTCCGCGGCGACACCCTGGAGATCATTCCGGCGTACGAGGAACTGGCCGTCCGGATCGAGCTGTTCGGCGACGAGGTGGAGAAGCTCTACTACCTCAACCCGCTCACCGGTGACGTGGTGCGCGAGGTCGACCACCTGCTGATCTTCCCGGCCACCCACTACGCCGCCGGTCCGGAGCGGATGGAACGGGCGATCCGCGACATCGAGACCGAGCTGGCCGAGCGCCTGGCCGAGCTGGATCGGCAGGGCAAGCTGCTGGAGGCACAGCGGCTGCGGATGCGCACCACCTACGACATCGAGATGATGCGGCAGGTCGGCTTCTGCTCCGGCATCGAGAACTACTCCATGCACATCGACGGTCGGCTGCCAGGCAGCCCGCCGCACTGCCTGCTGGACTACTTCCCCGACGACTTCCTCACCGTGGTGGACGAGTCGCACGTGACGATCCCGCAGATCGGCGGCATGTACGAGGGCGACGCCTCCCGCAAGCGGATGCTGATCGACCACGGCTTCCGGCTGCCCAGTGCGGCCGACAACCGACCGCTGCGCTTCGACGAGTTCCTGGAGCGGGTCGGCCAGATGGTCTACCTCTCCGCCACCCCCGGCTCCTGGGAGCTGGAGCAGGCCCAGGGCGAGTACGTCGAGCAGGTGATCCGCCCGACCGGCCTGGTCGACCCGGAGGTGGTGGTCAAGCCCACCAAGGGGCAGATCGACGACCTGATGCACGAGATCCGGCTGCGGACCGAGCGCGACGAGCGGGTGCTGGTCACCACGTTGACCAAGAAGATGGCCGAGGACCTCTCCGACTACCTGCTGGAGAACGGCATCCGGGTGCGCTACCTGCACTCCGAGGTCGACACGCTGCGCCGGGTGGAGCTGCTGCGCGAGCTGCGTAAGGGCGAGTACGACGTCCTGGTCGGCATCAACCTGCTCCGGGAGGGCCTCGACCTGCCCGAGGTCTCCCTGGTGGCGATCCTCGACGCCGACAAGGAGGGTTTCCTGCGCAGCGGCCGGTCGTTGATCCAGACCATCGGGCGGGCGGCCCGGAACGTCTCCGGCCAGGTGCACATGTACGCCGACAAGATCACTCCGTCGATGGCCGAGGCGATCGACGAGACCAACCGGCGGCGGGCCAAGCAGATCGCGCACAACGAGGCCCACGGGATCAGCCCCGAGCCGCTGCGCAAGAAGATCCACGACATCCTGGACGACATCTACCGCGAGGCGGAGGACACCGACAACCGCGTCGGTGGCGCCGTACGGCAACTCTCCCGGGGCAAGGCTCCGGTCAAGGAGACCCGCAGCCGGTCCCGGGTCACCGCCGGCCCGTCCCGGGAGGGCATGGCCCGCGCTGACCTCGCCCAGCTCATCCAGGAACTCAACGACCAGATGCTGGCCGCCGCCCGGGAGTTGCAGTTCGAGCTGGCCGCCCGGATCCGTGACGAGGTCGCCGACCTCAAGAAGGAACTGCGCGGTATGGACGCGGCCGGGGTGAAGTGACGCGGGGTGGGCACACCGGATGACGAGATGGTCGTCGGGGTGCCCCACCCACGGCTGCGCCCATGGGTCGACCGGTACCTCGGCTACCGGGAACGGGCCGCGCAGCCGCTGGTCCGCCGCCAGGTGGCGGGGGCCTTCGTCGTACTGATCATCGGGTGGGGCGACCCGCTGGACGTGCTCGTGCCGGGCTCCGCCGAGCGCAGCGCGTACCGGGTCGACTCGTTCGTGGCCGGGACCTTCGACGGCCACTGCCACACCCGTACGGTCGGCCTGGGCACCGGCGTGGAGCTGCTCCTCACCCCGCTGGCCGCCCGGCGCATTCTCGGCCTGCCGCTGCGGGAGCTGACCAACCGGGCGGTGCCGGCCGACGAGCTACCCGGTGGCTGGCTGGCGCGGTTGCGCCTCCGACTGGCCGAGGCCCCGGACTGGCCCCGACGGTTCGCGCTGCTCGACGCGGCGCTGGCCGCCCGGATCGGCGCCGCCGACCCCGTGGACCCCCGGCTGGAGCGCGCCTGGCAGCGCCTGGTGGACAGCGGTGGCGCGCTCGGCATCGGCGCGCTCGCCGCGGAGGTCGGGTGGAGTCGACGGCACCTGAGCGTGTTGTTCCACCGGGAGGCGGGACTGCCGCCGAAGACCACCGCCCGGCTGCTGCGCTTCCAGCGGGCGTGCACGACGATGACCGGGTGGCGGCCCGACGCGGTGGACTCCGGCCCGGACGGTTGGGCGGAACTCGCCGTGGCCTGCGGGTACTTCGACCAGTCCCACCTGATCCGGGACTTCCGGGAGTTCGCCGGGACGACCCCCACCGCTCTGCTGGTCGGGGGATTACATGTGTCCAATCCCGGCTGAACCCCGCCGCCGCAGACTGGTGCCCATGCGAACCGTTTACCCGATCCTCACGTACCCCGACGTCCGGGCCGCGATCGACTGGCTCCAGGCGGCGTACGACTGCACCGTCCACGCTGTCCACGAGGCGCGGGACGGCTCGGTGGCGCACGCCGAACTGCTGCTCGGCACCGGCATGATCATGCTCGGCCCGCAGCGGCATCCCCGCCCCCGTCCGGCCGACGACGAGTGGTCGCTCTACGTCGCTGTCGACGACGTCGACACCCACTGCGCCAGGGCGCGCGCAGCCGGTGCCGAGATCGTCCGGAAGCCGTCCGACACCGACTACGGATCGCGGGACTACAGCGCCCGGGACCTGGCCGGGAACGTCTGGGCGTTCGGCACGTACCGGCCGTGAGCGGCCTGGTGCCGACTGGCGGCGCGTGCCGGCGCGGACCGCCGGAGAAAGCGCCTTACGGCCGTTGTTGCGCTCTGTGAGCGAGGTATTGCGGCGTGTCGCGGGGTGCCCGTACTCTCCGACGGTGGGAGGCCGGATGCCGCTGTCAACGAGTCCCGTTGTCCGTCGGGCACGCCTGGGCGCGGAGCTGCGCCAACTCCGTCGTCAGGCGGCCCTCACCCTCGATCAGGTCTGCGAACGGCTCGGCTGGGCCTCCACCTCAAAGCTGTCCCGTATCGAGCTGGGGCAGAGCCGTCCCGACCTGGCCGACGTCTTCGACCTGCTCGACGTCTACGAGGTCCCGGCCGAGCGGCGCGAGGCGCTCATCGTCATCGCCCGCGACGCGGCGACCAATCGGAGCTGGTGGAGGGCGCTCGGCGAGATGGGGGAGCGGCAACGCACCTACGCCGAACTGGAGGCGGGGGCGGCCACCATCTTCGAGTACCAGCCCGCGCTGGTGCCCGGCCTGCTCCAGACCCGGGCGTACGCGCGGCTGCGGGTGGCCGCCAGCCGGCTCCTCGACCCAGCGGTCGACGTGGAGGCGGACACCCGGGCCCGCGCGGCCCGGCAGGACGTGTTGCACCGGACGGACGCGCCCCGGTACACCGCCGTTCTCGACGAGGCGGTGCTCACCGGATCCGGCGTCTCCGCGCCGGTGTGGCGGGACCAACTGCGGCATCTGCTGGCGACGGTCCGGCGGACGAACGTGACGATCCGGGTGCTGCCCCGTGGAGCCACGGTGGCCGGGAGCGCGATGCACCCGCTCACCCCGTTCTCCTGCTACGCCTTCCCGGACCCGGCCGACCCGCGCACCGTGGTGCTGGAGACGCTCACCACCGACCTCCGGTTGACCGCCGAGCCGGACGTCCGCCGTTACGAACAGCTCGCCGGGTGGCTGCTCGACGCCGCCCTGTCCGACGCCGACACGGTCGCGCTGCTCGACCGGCACGCCGCCGAGGAATAGCCGGCACGCCGTCGCCGGGCCAGGTCCGCCCCCGGACGTCGTTCCGCCGACGGCCGGTACGTCGACGGCGTCAGACCGCGCCGCCGGCGGCGGTCAGGCTGCTTTGTCGACGGCCTCAGGCTGCTTTGTCGACGGCCTCAGGCCGCTCTCAGGCCGGTACGTCGACGAAGTGCTCGACCCGGGGCGGGCCGGCGAAGTGCGGGCCGATCAGGGCCCGCCACTGCTCGAACCGTTCGGTGGCCCGGAACTGGAGTTCGTGGGCCTCGACGGAGTCCCACTCGACGAGCAGTACGAACCGCGACGGCGATTCGATCCCCCGGGTCATCCGCACCGAGCGGCAGCCGGGGGTGCCGGCGAGGATCGGGTGGCCCTGGGCGTACGCGGCGGCGAACGCCTCCTCGTGTCCGGGCAGTACGTCGATGAGCGCGACCTCGAGCACCATGCCCCGCAGCCTGCCATGTCGGGTGTCGGGCCCACCCGGGGGTAGGCCCTGTCCCATATCAGCGGTGCCCTCACCCGACACCCTGCCCCCTCCTGACACCCAGCCCTCCTTCTGGCACCGTGCCGTCCTCCTGGCACCTAGTCTCCTAGGACGCCGTGCGCGACAGGTGGCGTCCCACACGGTGGGAGCGCCGGCCGAGAGTGAGACCAGGGTGGCAAGCAAGAGAACGTGATGTGGTCGGCAATCGTCGCCTCGGGAGATGCGCCGGACGGCGTGCATGGTGAACAATGACCGCCGAGGAGGGGAGTATCCCTCACGACGGTGTCGTCAGCACGGTCGAACGTCATCCGACGGTCGACCCGGCACCATCGGTCACCGATCCGTTCGCGGAGCGGTGGCGGGAGAGACCTCCGACAGTCACCAGAGTCAGCGTCGCCGGCACACCGAGCCCTGCCATGTCCCTGTGGCCGGGGTTGCGGTGAGCCCGACGCTGCGTGTCTGCCGGAGGATAAGCTGTGAACGTGTCCGGACTGGTCTGGGCGGGGACCCTGATCGCGCTGACCGCGCTACTGGTCTTCGACCTGTTGGTGATCGGCCGCCGCCCCATGAACCCAGCGTGCGTGAATCCAGCCTCTGGGTCGGATTCTACGTCGGCCTGGCCCTGCTCTTCGGCGCCGGCCTGTGGGTGTTCGGCGGCGGCAGGGTAGCGGGGGAGTTCTACACCGGCTGGCTCACCGAGTACAGCCTCTCGGTGGACAACCTCTTCGTTTTCGTGATCATCATGGCCCGGTTCGCGGTGCCCCGGGAGTTCCAACAGAAGGTGCTGTTGATCGGCATCGTGCTCGCGCTGATCATGCGGGGCGGGTTCATCGCGGCCGGTGCGGCGCTGATCACGCAGTTCACCTGGGTCTTCTACATCTTCGGCGCGTTCCTCATCTACACCGCGATCAACCTGGCCCGGCAGGGCGAGCCGGACGAGGACGAGTTCAGCGAGAACGTGCTGATCCGGTGGAGCCGGCGGGCACTGCCGATCTCCCAGGGCTACGACGGCGCGAAGATGACCACGCGGGTGGCCGGCCGTCGGTTGTTCACCCCGATGCTGATCGTCATGATCGCGATCGGCACCACCGACCTGATCTTCGCGCTGGACTCCATCCCGGCCATCTTCGGCATCACCCAGGAGCCGTACCTGGTCTTCACCGCGAACGTCTTCGCGCTGATGGGGCTCCGGCAGCTCTACTTCCTGCTCGGTGGCCTGCTCGACCGCCTGGTCTACCTGAGCACCGGCCTGGCCGTGGTACTCGGCTTCATCGGCGTCAAGCTGATGCTGGAGGCCCTGGCCGAGAACAACCTGCCGTTCATCAATGGTGGCGAGCACGTGGGCTGGGCGCCGCACATCCCAATCTGGCTCTCGCTGACGGTCATCCTCGGCACGCTCGCCGTGGCGACGGTCGCCAGCCTGGTCAAGTCCTCCCGGGACCGCCGTCGCGAGCTGCTCGCCGTCAAGCACTGACCGGCGCCCCACCCCACCCCTCACCCCAGCGCTGCCCGGCCGAGCGCCGCCTCTCGTGGTTGCAGGGGGCCCTTCCTCATCAAAAAGCGGTAGGAAGGGTCCCCTGCAACCACCGCAGCCCGCCGCAACCTCTGCAACCTCTGCAACCACCGCAGCCCGCTGCAACCGCCGCAACCGCCGCCACTACCCACCGCAACTTCGGGCGGTGGGTAGTGGCGAACGCGGGGCGGTTCAGACGCGGCGGACGCCGACCAGGGTGGCGGTGCGGTCGTCGGGGAGGCGTTCCTCGAGCACCCGACGGCGCTGGTAGCAGGCGTGCAGCATGCGGCGGTCGTCGCCGGGACCGGGTGGGGCGGTGACGATGCCCACGTGGTGGATCGGGCGGTTGGGGCGGGCGAAGAAGTAGAGGTCACCGACGCGTTCCGCGCCGAGCTCCACGGGGGTGGTCGCGGCGGCCTGGTCCCCGGCGTCGCGGGGCAGCCGTACGCCGAACCGCCGCCAGGCCAGGTGCACCAGGCCGGAGCAGTCGATCCCGGCGGGGGACATGCCGCCCCAGACGTAGACGACGTCGCGGAGCCGGTCGGCGACGCCGAGCGCCGCGTCCGGGGTCGGGGGATCACCGGGCAGGGGGACGGTGTCCCGGTCGGGGAGCCAGAGCGGTTCGGGGTGGCCGGGGGCGTACACCGGTCGCCACCCGTCGACGGCTGGCCCGGCGGGGGTGAGCCGGGTGCCGAGGACGACGCCGGGCAGCCGGACGTCGCCGTGGGGGGTGGCGTGCAGGGCGGTGACGGTGGCGTCGACCACCAGCGGGTCGGTAGGGGAGGGTAGGGCGGCCGGGGCGGCGAGTTGGTCGGTGGGCAGCCAGCCGGGGTAGCCGTGCGGGTCGAGCCGGGCGGCAGCCTGGTCGACGGCGACGACCCGGGCCCAGCCGTCCGGGCGTACCTCGGTGACCAGCACCTCCTCGCCGAGTAGGAGTTGGCTCAGCACGCAGTCGCCGACCTGCTGGTCGGTGTCCATGCCGGCGATCCAGGCGACGGTGTCGGGCTTCGGGCCGAGCGCGGGGGCGTCCACCGGGCGGACCGCCTCCGGGCGGCTCCAGAGGGTCGCGACGGGGACCCGTACGACGGCCCGGTGGTCGGCTCGCAGTTCCACGTGCCCTCCCAGGAGGCGGGTGGTCGGCTGCGGTGACCCTACGAAAGATTCCAACGGTCAACAACCGGCCTGCTGGGGCTTCACGTCGTCCACCGCCTCGATGCCGAGGCCGGGGGCGTCGGGGAGCACCACCGTAGGGCCCTCGTAGCGGATGCCGCCACGTACCGGCGACCAGGCCAGCCACCAGGCGGCGTCGAGGTCGGAGACGGCGGTGGTGCCGTGGGCGGCGACCAGGCTGGCGGCGGCGCCGACGCCGATCTGGCTCTCCATCATCGATCCGACGACGGTGCCGACGCCGTGTGCGGCGGCCAGTTCGAGCAGGGTACGGGCTGGGCGGAGGCCGCCGGCCTTGGCGAGTTTGACGTTGACCAGGTCGGCGGCGCGGCGGCGGATCACCTCGACCAGGTCGCGGGGGCCGTAGACCGACTCGTCGGCGAGGATCGGCAGGTCCACCCGGTCGCTGACCCAGGCCAGCCCGTCCAGGTCCCAGTGGGGGACGGGCTGTTCGACCAGTTCGACGTCGAGGCCGGCGTCCTCGATGCCGCGGATGACCCGGACCGCCTCGCGGGGCGTCCAGCCCTGGTTGGCGTCGAGACGGATGCGTACCCCGGGGCCAACCGCCGAGCGGACCGCGCGGACCCGGTCCAGGTCACCGGCGGCGTCGGTGCCCACCTTGAGCTTGAGGACGGTGAAGCCGTCGGCCCTCCGCTGCCGGGCGGTGGCGGCCAGGTCGACCGCGTCCCCGGCGGAGAGGGTGACGTCGGTGGGGACGCGCCGGCCGGTGCCGCCGAGCAGACGCACCAGCGGTACGCCGAGCCGGCGGGCGGCGAGGTCGTGCAGGGCGATGTCGACGGCCGCCTTGGCGGCCTCGTTGCCGGCGACGGCGCGTTGGATCTCGGCGCAGCGGGCGTTCAGGTCGTCGGCGTCCCGGCCGGCGACCAGCGGCCCGAGCATCTCGTGGACGCAGGCCCGGGAGCCGTCGATGGAGGCGCCGGTGACCTGCCAGACCTGTGGGGCCTCGCCGAATCCGGAGCGCCCCTCGTCGTCGACGATCTCCACGACCAGGGTCTCGACGGTGGTGGTGCGGCGCAGGGCGGTGACGAAGGGCGTGTGTAACGGGGCGGAGAGCCGGTGGGTGCGCACCGCGGCGATCGTCATTGCGGCACCCTATAGGGACGTGCGCGGGCAGGGGAGGCCGAGTGAGGATACGCGACTGGGAACTGGTGGGTGCGCCGAACGCGCGGGATCTGGGTGGTCTGGTCGGTGTGGACGGGCGGCGGGTGCGGGCGGGCCTGTTGATCCGTACCCCGGCGTTGGGGCGGCTGACCGACGAGGACCTGCCCGTGCTGGCGAAGCTCGGGCCGGTGTGCGTGGTCGACCTGCGGGACGCCGCCGAGATCGCGGAGGGCCCGCCGGACCGGCTGCCCGGTGAGCCGAGGGTGGTGCACCTGCCGGTGCACGACGCGGCGCATCCGGTCTTCACCTACGTCTCGGCGTTGCTGCTCGGGCACGACCTGGGGGCGTACGGGGGCCTGGCGCGGCAGGGCACCCCGGGGCGATGGCGGCGATCTACCGGTGGTTCGTGACGGGGGAGTCGGCGCGGCGCGGGTTCGCCGCGTCGCTGCGGTTGGCCGCCGACCCGGCGAACCTGCCGATGGTGTTCCATTGTTCGGCGGGCAAGGACCGGACCGGCTGGTTGGCGGTGGTGCTGTTGACCGTGCTGGGGGTGGACGACGCGGCGATCCGGGCGGACTACCTGCGGCACAACGAGTTGACGGTGAGTCTGCGTGAGGTGCTGCTGGAGGCGATGCGGCGGCGTCGTCCGGAGTTGGATGTGGCGGCGGTGCGGCCGGTGCTGGAGGTGCGCGCGGAGTACCTGGACGCCGCGTACGACGAGGTGGCGCGGGTGCACGGGTCGTTCGGGGCGTACCTGCGGGACGGGTTGGGCGTGACCGACGAGCTGGTCAGCGCGCTGCGGGCGAACCTGTTGGAGTGAGCCGGGCACCCCATCCGGTGACGATGAGCGCCTGCCCGGCGCAGTAGGTGGCCATCACCCACACTCCGTGGCCGGGCAGGTGGGCGAGGTCGGCGACGCGGGTGGCGATGAGCAGGTCGGAGCCGAGGAACAGCGCGCCGCCGAGGGCGACGCGGGGGCCGTGCGCGGCGGCGGTGGTGGCCATGGTGGCCAGCGCGACGGCGTAGCCGGCGACGGGCAGGGCCAGTCCGGCCTCGGTCAGGCCGGGCCACAGCCAGGCCAGGGCGGCGGCAGTGGCGACGACGTACCCGATTCCGAGGGCGACCAACGGCGGGCGGCGCAGGGTCCGGGTGGCGCCGTGGCGGGTGAACGCGGTGATGTAGCACAGGTGCGCGCCGAGGAAGAGCGCCATGCCGGTGAGGAACGCGCTGGTGCCGTCGACGAGCAGCGCGATGTCGCCGCCGGTGGAGCAGACGAGGGCGGCGAGGACCAGCCGGTCCGGTCGCCGGCCGTGGGCGGCGGCGCTGCGCCAGAGGTACGCGACGAGCGCCGGGATCAGCAGCGGTTTGGTGAGCAGGACGCCGAGGCGGTGGTCGGTGGCGACGGCGGTGAGGTTTGCCGCCGTCAGGGCGACGAAGACGACCAGCGGCAGTCGGTGGTGCGGCATCGAGGGCTCCTGGCGGGGGTGGGGTGGGGGAGCGCTGGTCGGCCGTCGGGGCAGGTCAGGGGGCGGGGCGCAGGTCGTGGCGGGCGGCCCAGACCTGGGCGGAGATGTCGGCGAGCAGCCGGCAGGCGTCGTCGTCGGAGTCCTGACCTCGGGCGAGGTCAGTGGTGGTGCAGACGGCGAGCACGTACGGGGGCGCGTCGTCGGGCAGGACCACGCCGACGCCGTGCCGGACGCCGGTCACCCAGCCGTTCTTGTGGGCGATGCGGACCCCGGTGGGCAGTCCGGCGGGGAGGTCGTCGCGGATCTGTTGGGCGCAGAGCACGTCGAGCATGGTGGCGCAGCTCGTCGGGGTGGCGAGGGAGCCGGGGCGGGTGGCGCCGAGGGCGAGCGCGCCGAGCAGGGCGGCGAGGTCGGCGGCGGTGACCAGGTTGGTGATGCCGGCTTCGCGGGCGACGGCGTCGTCGATGCCCCGTCCGGTGACGCTGTGTCGGGCGCCGACCAGGGCCCAGACCTCGGCGACGGCGGGGAGGCCGACGTGGCCGAGGAGGATGTTGGTGGCGAGGTTGCTGGAGCGGACGATCATGCGTTCGGCGAGCCAGCCCAGCGGGGCGGTCCGGTCGAGGCGCTGCCAGACGGCGTCGTCGTTGTCGTCGCCCGGGTTGACGGAGAAACGCGGCCCGTCGGGGTGGGCGGACGGGAAGTCATTGTGCACTGGCACCGGCGTGTCCGGGTCGAGGGTGCCGGCGTCGGCGGCCCGGTAGAGGGCGGCGAGGACGGCGACCTTCATGGTGCTGGCCGCGTAGTGGGGGGCGTGTTCGGCGTGGGTCCAGGTGGGGGCGGCGTCGAGCCGGCCGACGTACGCCGAGACGGTGCCGGGGACACCGGCCAGACGGGCGTCGAGGTCGTCCCAGATCATGGCGGTGACCGTAGCCGATCGCCGGGGGTCGCGGGGGCCGGCGTGGCCCCCGCGACCGGTGGTTCAGTTGGCGTGCTTGCGGCGGGCGGTGGCGCGGGCCCGCTGGGTCTGGTCGAGGACGACCTTGCGGATGCGGACGGCCACCGGGGTCACCTCGACGCACTCGTCCTCGCGGCAGAACTCGAGGGCCTGCTCGAGGGAGAGCTTGCGCGGCGGGATGAGCTTCTCGGTCTCGTCGGCGGTCGACGAGCGCATGTTGGTGAGCTTCTTCTCTTTGGTGATGTTGACGTCCATGTCGTCGGAGCGGGAGTTCTCGCCGACGATCATGCCCTCGTACACCTCGGTGGTCGGCTCGACGAAGAGCTGGCCGCGTTCCTGGAGGTTGGTCATGGCGAACGCGGTGACGCTGCCTGCGCGGTCGGCGACCAGGGAGCCGTTGTTGCGGGTGCGCAGCTCACCGAACCACGGCTCGTAGGACTCGAAGACGTGGTGCAGGATGCCGGTGCCCCGGGTTTCGGTGAGGAACTCGGTGCGGAAGCCGATCAGGCCCCGGGCGGGGACGAGCCACTCCATCCGGATCCAGCCGGTGCCGTGGTTGACGAGCTGTTCCATCCGGCCCTTGCGGGTGGCCAGGAGCTGGGTGATCGCGCCGAGGTACTCGTCGGGGGCGTCGATGGTGAGTCGTTCGACCGGCTCGCAGGTCTTGCCGTCGATCTCCCGGGTGACCACCTGCGGCTTGCCGACGGTGAGTTCGTAGTTCTCCCGGCGCATCTGCTCGACCAGGATGGCCAGGGCCAGCTCGCCGCGGCCCTGCACCTCCCAGGCGTCGGGGCGCTCGGTGGGCAGTACCCGCAGGGAGACGTTGCCGACGAGTTCCTTGTCGAGGCGGTCCTTGACCATGCGGGCGGTGACCTTGGCGCCCTTGACCCGGCCGACCAGCGGGCTGGTGTTGGTGCCGATGGTCATCGAGATGGCCGGCTCGTCGACGGTGATCAGCGGCAGCGGGCGGGGGTCCTCGGCGTCGGCGAGGGTCTCGCCGATCATGATCTCGGGGATGCCGGCGACGGCGATGATGTCGCCCGGCCCGGCGCTGTCGGCGGGCTTGCGCTCCAGGCCCTCGGTCATCAGCAGCTCGGAGATGCGGACCTTGGCGATGGTGCCGTCAGTGCGGCACCAGGAGACCGTCTGGCCCTTGGCGATGGTGCCCTGCCGGACCCGGCAGAGCGCGAGACGGCCGAGGAACGGCGAGGCGTCGAGGTTGGTGACGTGGGCCTGCAGTGGGGCGTCCTCGTCGAACGCGGGCGGCGGGATGGTGTCGAGCAGGGTGCGGAACAGCGGTTCGAGGCTGGTGCTGTCGTCCGGGACGGCGCCGTCGGCGGGCTGGGTCAGCGAGGCGATGCCGTCGCGGGCGCAGGCGTAGACGATCGGGAAGTCGATCTGCGCCTCGTCGGCGTCGAGGTCGAGGAAGAGCTCGTAGGTGTCGTCGACGACCTCTTTGATGCGGGCGTCCGGCCGGTCCACCTTGTTGATCACGAGGATGATCGGCATCCGCGCCTTGAGCGCCTTGCGCAGCACGAAGCGGGTCTGCGGCAGCGGGCCCTCGCTGGCGTCGACGAGCAGCACCACCCCGTCGACCATGGTCAGTCCGCGTTCCACCTCGCCGCCGAAGTCGGCGTGGCCGGGGGTGTCGATGATGTTGATGGTGACCGGGTCGGAGCCGTCCGCCGGGAGGTAGCGCACGCCGGTGTTCTTGGCGAGGATGGTGATGCCCTTTTCCCGTTCCAGGTCCATCGAGTCCATCACCCGGTCGGTCGTCTCACCGCGGGCGCCATAGGCGCCGGCCTGCCGCAACATGGCGTCGACCAGCGTGGTCTTGCCGTGGTCGACGTGGGCGATGATGGCGACGTTGCGGAGGTCGGTGCGAAGCTGCATGGTCTCCATCCTCTCGTCCGCCGGATCAGGGGCGGAGTCGGGGTCACCCCGGAGTCGGCCCGGATCTCCAGTGAAACTTCTGTCACACTCGGTACTGATGCTGGCATGCTGACGGTCGTGTGTCGGGGGCTTGAGTGCACGATCTCGTGAACCTGCTGGAACACCTGCCGACCGAGCTGATCTACCTGGTCGCGGCGTTGATCGTCGCTGGGGAGACAGCGCTGCTGATCGGCCTGGTCGCGCCGGGCGAGGCGACGCTGCTGCTGGTGGGGTTTCTCTCCTTCACCGGCACGCTGCGCCTGGGCCCCGCGCTGCTGGTCATGATCACTGCGGCGGTGCTGGGGGACACCCTGGCCTACCGGTCGGGTCGCCGGTATGGTCCCCGGCTGCGCGCGTCCCGGTGGGGTGCCCGGGTCGGGGCGCAGCGGTGGGGCCGCGCCGACGCGATGCTCGACCGGTTGGGCGGGCGGGGGGTGTTCGCGGCCCGCTGGGTGGCGTTCGCCCGCACCCTGGTGCCCCGGCTGGCGGGGGCGGCGGGGATGCCGTACCGCCGGTTCCTGCCGTGGAACGTCGGCGGCGTGGTCACCTGGGTGGGCGGCTCGGTGCTGGTTGGTTACCTGGCCGGCGAGTCGTACGAGACGGTCTCGGCGTATCTGGGACGGGCCACCGGCGCGGTGCTGGTGCTGGCCGGGTGCGTGCTGGCGATCGTGCTGGTCGGCCGCTGGCTGGGACGCAATCCGGACCCGGTGCGGGCGCTGTTCGACCGGGCTATGTCGGTGCCGCCGCTGAGCTGGGTGACCCGCCGGTACGGGATCCTGCTGTTCCTGCTCGGCACCCGGATCGGGTCGACCTGGGCGCTGCTGTTGAACCTGACCGTCGGGTTGGCCCTGCTGTTCGGCGCCGGACTGGCGATCGCCTGGCTGCTCGACGCGGTGGTCCGGCACAGCGGCCTGGCCGCGGTGGACGCGGCGATCGCGCAGTGGTTCGCGGCCCGGCGTACGCCGGGGGCGGTGGACGTCACCCTGGCCGTGGTGTCGGCGTTCCGGGGGCCGGTGCTGATCGCCCTGATCGCCCTGGTCGCCGGGGTGCTGGCCTGGCGGCGGCGGACCTACCGGGCGGATCTGCTCGGCCTGCTCGGGACGGTGGGGGCGTTCGTGCCGCCGGTGGTGCTGGGCGTGGTGGCCGACCTCACCTCGTCGTCGGAGGCACTGCTGTTTCCCGCCCAGAACGCGGTGGTCTCGGCGGGGTTGTGCACCCTGGCCTGGCTAGTGGCGCGGGGGGCCCGCTGGCCGGTGGCGGTGGCGCTGTGGACGGGTGCGGCCGTCGGTATCGCCGGTGTCGGGCTGGCCCGGCTCTATCTGGGCCTGAGTCCGGCCAGCGGAACGGTCAGCTCGATCCTGCTGGGCGTGCTCTGGACGGTGGTCTTCGTGGTGGCCTGGGCGACCCGGGACCGCGCCCAGCGCGCCGACGGTGTGCCGGCCGTCCCCCACGTGCCCGCACCGACCGACGTGGACGCACCGGCCGACGTGCCCGCTCCGGCCGACGTGCCCGCTCCGGCCGGCGACGACCGTGCCGTCGGTTCGCCGCTGGGCGGCGGGGACGACAACGGGGCTGCTGAGGTTTCGGCAAACGTTGGGTGAACTCCAGGTGGCCGGAAGGTTGCCAACGTCGATCGGTCTGGCGAGGATCACGGGGGCGGTCACGTCCCGGTGACCTCCCCGGCGACGAAGGAGTCCCCTCATGTCCGACGTGAACCGGCGTGGCCTGCTGCGCGGCGCGGCCGCGGTGGCCGGTGGCGCCGTCCTCGGTGGCCCGTTCCTCGGGTTCGTGGCCCGCGACGCGGCGGGTGCGGCCGGCCGCCGGCCACGCCCCCGGCCGACCCTGGAAGCGGTGCCCGACCTGCGGGACGGCAAGGTCCGCCTCTGGCTGCCCGACGGGTTCCGGTACCGGTCCTTCCACGACACCGAGTTCCCGGTGACCCTCGACGACGGCACCGCCCTGCCCGGCCGGCACGACGGTATGGGCGCCTTCCCAGGGCCCGGCGGCACCGTGCGGCTGGTCCGCAACCACGAGGTCGGTGGGCCCATCCCGGCCTTCGGCAACCCTGCCGAGGCGTACGACCCGATGGCCCCGGGTGGCACCACCACCGTCGAGGTGACCCGGTTCGGTGAGGTCCGGCGCTCCTGGACCAGCCTCAACGGCACCATGATGAACTGCTCCGGCGGGCGGATGCCGTGGGGTAGCTGGATCACCTGCGAGGAGACGGTCAACGGGCCGGACGTCGGCTCCGACTACACGGGCGCGCCGAACGTGCCGCTGACCAAGCGGCACGGCTTCGTCTTCGAGGTGCCCGCCGACGGGCGCAGTGACCGGCAGCCGGTGACCGCCGCCGGCCGGTTCTGCCACGAGTCGGTGGCGTACGACCCGCGTGGCGGACATCTCTACCTGACCGAGGACAACTTCGGCTACGCGTCCGGCTTCTACCGGTACACCCCGCCGACGGACCCGATGCGGACCGGCCGGCTGGCCGATGGGGGCCGCTTGCAGATGCTCGCGGTGCGGGGCCGACCCAACCGGGACCTGGCCGCCACGCAGCGGCGGCACGCGACCTATCCGGTGGAGTGGGTCGACATCGACGATCCCGCGCCGTCGTTCCCGTACACGCCGGGGCAGCCCGCGCCGACCCCCAACGACACCGCGCTGACCCACGTGGCGCGGCAGGGCTGGGCGCAGGGCGCGGCGTACTTCTCCCGGCTGGAGGGGGCGGTGTACGACGACGGGGTGGTCTACTTCACCGCCACCCAGGGCGGTGGCCCGGCGGAGACGTCGGTCGGGCCGATCGCCGACGGGTACGGCAACGGGCACGGCCAGGTGTGGGCGTACGACTGCCGGTCGCAGGTGCTGCGCCTGGTGTACGAGTCGCCCGGCCCGGACGTGCTGGACTTCCCGGACAACGTCACCACCAGCCCGCGCGGCACGTTGGTGGTCTGCGAGGACAACACGTCGGACAACTTCATCCGGGGGCTGACCCCGCGTGGGGAGCTGTTCGACATCGCCCTGAATCGGCTGACCAGCAGCACCGGCGCGGACCGGTCCAACGACGAGTTCGCCGGGTCGACGTTCAGCCCGGACGGGCACACCCTGTTCGTCAACATCCAGGCCAGCCGGGGGATGACCTTCGCGATCTGGGGTGACTGGGCCCGGATCGGCGTCTGACAGGCCCCGGTGGGTGGCCGGCCGACGGCCACCCACCGGGGGATCACTCCCGGGCGGTCACCGCTTCCCGGTCGGTGGCGGCGTCGGTGGCGGGTTCCGGGCGGATGCGGCCCGGCCACCAGAACCGGTCGCTGAGCAGGAACGCCAGCGCCGGCACCAGGACGGTACGGACCAGCAGGGTGTCGAGCAGGACACCGACGCAGACGATGACCCCGATCTGGGTGAGCAGGATCAACGGCAGTACGCCGAGGACGGCGAAGACCGCGGCGAGCAGCACCCCGGCGCTGGTGATGACCCCGCCGGTCACCCGCAGCGCGGAGAGCGTGCCGGCCCGGGTGCCGACCCGCCGGGCGTCCTCCCGGGCCCGGGTGACCAGGAAGATGTTGTAGTCCACGCCGAGGGCCACCAGGAACACGAACGCGATCAGCAGGACCCCGCTGTCCAGCGCCGGGAACCCGAGCACGTGGTCGAAGAGCAGCCAGGCCGCGCCGAGGCTGGCGAAGAACGACGCCACCACGGTGAGCACCAGCAGCAGTGGCGCGAGCAGGCCGCGCAGCAGCACCACCAGGACCGCGAGGACCAGCAGCAGGATGATCGGCAGGATGAGCCGCCGGTCCCGGCTGTCGGCCGCGTCGGAGTCGTACGTCGCGGCGACCGTGCCGCCGACCACGGCGCCGGGGAACTCCGCGACGCCGTCGAGGGGCGGCGGCGCGGAGCCGGGGACGGCGGCGACGGCGTCCCGCAGCGCCTTGACGGCGCGGTCGGAGGCGGCGGTGCCGGGTTCGGCGGCCAGGACCACGTCGACCTGGGCGACGGTCTGGCCGGCGTCGCCGGGGCGGGCGGAGGAGACCCCCGGTACGGCCGCGGCGGCCTCGGTGACCGCCCGCACTGCGGCGGGGGTGGTGAGGACGGCGACCGGCTGGGTGGCCCCGGCGGGGAACGCCCCGGCGAGGGTCTTCGCCCCGGCGACCGCCTCCGGTTCCACCCGGAACTGCTCGGTCTCGGACAGGCCGGTGCGGATGCCGAGCCCACCCAGCGCCAGCGCGGCGAGCAGGAGCGTGGCCAGCGCGGCGACCGGCAACGGCCGGCGGACGACGGCTGCGCCGAGCCGCCCCCAGAGCCTCCCCTCGCGGGCGGCAGCGCCGACGCGGGGCACGAACGGCCAGAACAGCCCCGGCCGAGGAGCACCAGCGCGGCGGGGAGGACGAGCAGCGCGGCGAGCATGGCCAGCACCACGCCGGTGGCGCAGGCCACGGCGAGCGCCCGGTTGGTCTCCTGTTCGGACAGCAGCAGGGTGAGCACCCCGAGCACGACGGTGCCGCCGCTGGCCAGGATCGGTTCGGCGGTGCGGCGCAGCGCGGCGCGCATCGCGGCGAATCGGTCGGCGTCGCGGCGCAGTTCCTCCCGGTAGCGGGCGATGAGCAGCAGGGCGTAGTCGGTGGCGGCGCCGAAGACCAGCACGCTGGCGATGCCGGTGACCTCGCCGCTCTGGAGGTTGATGCCGACCGCCGGGACGATGATCTCGACGGCCCGCAGGGTGAGCTGTTCGGTGGCGGCGACGACGGCCAGCGGCACCAGCCACAGGAACGGGCTGCGGTAGGTGACGAGCAGCAGCACCGCCACCACACCGGCGGTGACCGCGAGGAGGGTGACGTCCGCGCCGTCGAAGACCCGGGTCAGGTCGGCGACGAAGGCCGGGGCTCCGGTGACCTCGACGGTCAGCGGGGCGGGCAGGGCGCCCAGCGCGTCCCGCAGCACACCGACGCGTTCGGCGACCGCCTCTGGTCCGTCGACGCTGGACACCGGCACGACCAGCAGGGCCACCGTGCCGTCCGGGGAGACCTGCGGCGGAGGGATCCGACCGCCGACGGCGTACCGGCCCAGGGTGCCGGCGGTGTCGGTGACCCGGTCCCGGTCGGCTCCGGTGAGCGGGCCGCCGTCGGCGCGGCTGACCACCACGATCGCCGGCTGGACGTCGCGCGACGGTAGCTGCTGCTGGAGGCGTTCGGCCTGGGTGGACTGCCACTCGACGGACAGGCCGGTGGTGGAGACGGGGGCGGGGTTGTCGGGCCGGGTCAGCCCGAAGACGGCCCCGCCGAGCACGATCGCGGCCGCCACGGTGAGCCACGCGGCCAGCCGGCCACGGGCGACGCGGGTGAAGACGGACATCGGGATGCCTCCCGGTCTCGGGACAGGGAAATACCCCGGTCATCAAGTATCTTGACGGCCGAGATTATCGGCTGCTGGGTTAAGCTGCAACCGGGACAACGACGGGGGAGACGCGACGCAACGTGGCAGGGCACGGCATGTACCGGCGACGCGACACCCGACGGGACCACCTGGCCGCCGAGATCACCAACAACCTCCGGCGGTACGCGGTGGACGCCCAGCACGTCGGCCACGCCTTTGCCGGCCGGCACGGACTCGGCGGCACCGACCTCCAGGCGTTGATCGCGGTGATGGACGCCGAACTGCGCGGCGAACCGATCACCCCCGGCCGCCTCGGCGAGCAGCTCGACCTCTCCTCCGGCTCGGTGACTGCCCTGGTCGACCGCCTCGAACGGGCCGGACACATCCGCCGCGACCGGGACCCCACCGACCGGCGCAAGATTCTGCTGCACTACGCCGAGCGGGGCGCCGCCGTGGCGACGGAGTTCTTCCAGCCGCTCGGCGCGCGCACCGACGCAGTGGTGGCCGGGTTCACCGACGACGAGCTGGAGGTCGTGCACCGGTTCATGGTGGGGATGAGCGCCTCGCTGCGGCAGCACCGCGACGACGTCCGCGCCGCCCGGCCCGAGCCACCCCGACGCCGGGCGGAGTAGATGCTCACCCGGCTTGCCACCGGCCTGCTGCGGCTGCCCCCGTCCCGGGCCCGGGTCACCCTGACCCGGGACGTCCCGGTGCGGGTCCGCGACGGCGTGCCGCTGCGCACCGACCACTACGCCCCCGACCCGTCCGACGCGCCCACCGTGCTCATCCGCACCCCGTACGGGCGGGGCGGGCCGATGCGGCTGCTCGGCCGGCTCGTCGCCGCCCACGGCTACCACGTGGTCATCCAGTCCTGCCGGGGCACCCACGGCTCCGGCGGCACCTTCGAGCCCTTCCTGCACGAGCGCGCCGACGGCCTGGACACCCTCGACTGGCTGCGCCGGCAACCCTGGTACACCGGCGCGTTCGGCATGTTCGGCGCCAGCTACCAGGGCTTCGTGCAGTGGGCGCTGGCCGCCGAGGCCGGCGACGAACTGCGCGCGATGGTCGCCGTGGTGACCGCGTCCACCACCCGCGACTCCACCTACGCGGGCGAGTCGTTCTCCCTGGACACCGTGCTGACCTGGGCGGAACTGCTCCAGGCGCAGACCGTGCCCTGGCTGGCCCGGCAGTGGGAACTCAAACGCGGCCAGCCCCGGCTCGCCGCCGCGCTGGCCCACCTGCCGCTGGCCGAGGCGGACCGGATCGCCACCGGGGTGACCATCCCGTTCTTCCAGGAGTGGCTGCGCCACCACACCCCCGACGCCACCTACTGGCGGGACCGGGTCTTCGACCGCCGGCTCGCCGAGGTATGCGCCCCGGTGCTGATGGTCAGCGGCTGGCACGACATCTTCCTGCCCGCCCAGCTCGCCGACCACGCCGTGCTGCGCGCCGCCGGCATCCCGAGCCGGCTCACCATCGGCCCCTGGACGCACGGCAGCCCCGGGCTGCTGCTCACCGCCTTGCGGGAGGGACTGGACTGGCTCGACACCCACCTCGCCGGCCGTCGCCCCGTCGGCGATGTTCCGCCCGGCGGGCGTACGCGTCCCGGCGGGGCCGCCTCCGACGCCGCCCCGGTGCGGGTGCACGTCGGTGGGGACGGCGGTGGCTGGCGGGACCTGCCGGACTGGCCGCCGCCGAGCGGATCGAGCAGGTGGCACCTGCACCCCGACGCGGCGCTGCGCCCCGAACCGCCGGCGCCGTCGACCCCGGACCGCTTCCGGTACGACCCGGCCGACCCGACCCCGTCGCTCGGCGGGCCGCTGCTGGTCGCCCAACGGGCCGGGCCGGTGGACAACCGTCCGGTCGAGGCCCGACCGGACGTGCTCACCTACACCAGCGCACCGCTGACCGCGCCGCTGGAGGTCGTCGGTCCGGTCCACGCCGAGGTGTACGTCCGCAGCGAACTGGCCTACCTGGACGTCTTCGTCCGGCTCTGCGACGTGGACCCGCGCGGCCGCTCCTGGAACGTCTGCGACGGACTGGTGCGGCTCTGGCCGGACCGCTTCCCGACCGACGACTCCGGCGCGGTGCGGGTACCGGTGCCGCTCTGGCCGGTGGCGCACCGATTCGCCGCCGGTCACCGGCTGCGCGTCCAGGTCACCGGCGGCGCGCACCCCCGCTACGCGCGCAACCCCGGGACCGGCGAGCCGCTCGGCACGGCGGTCACCCTGCGAGCCGGGTGGCGGGAAGTGCTGCACGACCCGGCGCACCCCTCGGTGGTGCACCTACCCGTGCCTTGACGCACGCGGTGGCGGCGCCCCGACAGGGTGCGCCGCCACCGGCACGGTCTACAGCGGGCGGACGTTGTCCGCCTGCGGACCCTTCTGACCCTGGGTCACCTCGAACTCGACCTTCTGTCCCTCGTTCAACTCACGGTAGCCACTCGTCGCGATCGCCGAGTAGTGGACGAAGACGTCCGGGCCCCCGCCGTCCTGCTCGATGAAGCCGAAGCCCTTTTCGGAGTTGAACCACTTGACCGTGCCGGTTGCCATGCATCTCTCCCTGTTGCCATGGGAGACCACCAGCGTCCGGCCGGTGATCGCCCTGTACCTCCCCGACAGTAACCGGCCCGGCCCCCGTACGCTGGCTGAAGTGCCGGGTCGAGACGCGAAACCGCCCCGCCGCCGCATCGATGGCGGCATGCTTGCCGGCATGGACGCCGTGACGCGTGCCGCCGCCGCGCTGCGGCGGGAGATCCACACGCCCGGGACCGGCCTCGACCGGCTGCGGCTGGTGCCGACCCCGCTGGTGCCCGAGGTACGGCTGCACGTGGCCGAGGACGCGATCCTCTGGTGGGCCCGGATGGAGGCCGCGGCCGGCCACCGGCTGCCCGCCCCGTACTGGGCCTCGGCCTGGGCGGGCGGCCAGGCGCTGGCCCGCTATTTGCTCGACCGTCCCCGGGTCGCGGCCGGACGCCGGGTGCTCGACCTGGCCTCCGGCTCGGGGCTGGTGGCGATCGCCGCCGCCCTCGCCGGGGCCGCGCGGGTCCGGGCCTGCGACATCGACCCGTACGCGGTGGCCGCCGTCGACGCCAACGCCCGCGCCAACCGGGTCGCTGTCGACAGCACCGAGGCCGACCTGCTCGACACCGACGGCGGCGACGTCGACCTGCTGCTGGCCGGCGACGTCTTCTACGACCGGCCGATGGCCGACCGGGTGCTGCCCTTCCTCGAACGGGTCGCCGGCCGGGGCGTGGACGTGCTGGTCGGTGACCCCGGGCGGGGGCACCTCCCGGAGGGACGGCTGGAGACGCTGGCCGTCTACCAGGTGCCCAGCACCGAACCCGCCGACGAGGAGCCGGTGCGCCCGGTGCGGATCCTGCGCCCGTCCCGCCGTCCGGGGTGACCGGCGGCCCCGGGAAATCCGGGTGTTCTCAGGGAAAAGCCGGGGCTGACGCCCCATGTGTACGGTGGCGGTCGCGGCCTAGATTCGTCGGCATGACGGACTGGCTGACCCAGATCGGAGAACTCCCCACCGTGCTGCTGATGGGGGTGCTCGGCGTGGTCATGCTCTTCGACGCGATTCCGCTGCTCGGCGTGCTCGTCCCCGGGGACGTGGCGGTGCTGGCGGCGGTCGGGGTGGGGCAGCCGGCCGCGACGTTCGCCTCGTTCGCCGCGGTCGTCGGGGGCTGCCTGGCCGGCTGGTCGGTGAGCTTCCTGGTCGGCCGCCACTACGGCCGGCGGCTGCGGGCCAGCCGGGTCGGCGACTGGATCGGCGAGGACCGCTGGGCGGCCGCCGAGGGGATCCTGCACCGGGGCGGCGGGCGGATGGTGCTGGTCGCGCCCTTCCTGCCGGTGTTCAACGCGCTGCTGCCGCTCGCCGCCGGCGGGCTGCGGATGCCGTACCGGCGGTTCGTGGCCTGCGCCGCCTCCGGGGCGGCGCTCTGGGCGGGCCTCTACGTCGTGCTGGGCGCACTGGCCCGGTCGCTGGGCGGCCTGCTGCCCGGGGAGTCCGCCACCTGGGGCACCCTGGCGTTCGGCATGGTCTTCGGCACGGTGGTGCTGCTGGCCAGCCGCCGTCGGCTGCGTGCCGCTGCGGTCGTCGCGTCGTAGCGCGCCGGGAGCGGGCGGCGTCGAGCCGGTGACGACCACGGCGGCCGACACCCCGTGGGTGCCGGCCGGCGCGCCACCCGGGAGATGGAAAGCGTGCGGTGAGTGGGGCTCAGGGCCGGGCGCTGTCCCGCCGCCCGCGTCGCCAGCCACCGCGCCACTGGGCGGCCAGCCGTACCTCCCGCCGCCGGCTCTCGTGGGCCAGCTCCCGCTGGAGCTTGCGCCAACTCTCCCAGCGCCGCGCGGTCAGCTCGCCGCTCTCCAGCGCCGCCTGCACCGCGCACCCCGGCTCGACCGCGTGCCCGCAGTCGGCGAAACGGCACGTCGCGGCCAGCGCGGTGACGTCGGCGAAGGCCCGGTCCAGGCCGTCCGCGCCGTCCAACAGCCCGACCGCCCGTACGCCCGGGGTGTCCAGAATCGCGCCGCCGCCCGGGATCGGCACCAGCGCCCGCCAGGTGGTGGTGTGGCGGCCCTTGCCGTCGACTCGGCGGATCGCCTGAGTCGGCATCACCGCCACCCCGGCCAGCGCGTTGACCAGGCTCGACTTGCCCGCGCCGGAGATCCCGAGCAGCCCGAGCGTGCGGCCCGAGGCCACCTCGGCGCGCAGCGGGTCGAGCCCCGCGTCGTGCTCCGCGCTGACCGGCAGCACCGGCACGTCCGGGGCGACCTGGGCGAGCTGGCGGGCCACCGCCGCCGCGTCCGCCGCGAGGTCGGCCTTGCTGAGCACGACCAGCGGCCGGGCGCCGGAAGCGTGCACCAGGGAGAGCAGCCGCTCCAGCCGGGCGGCGTCCGGCGCGGGATGCACCGGCTCGACCACGGCCACGGCGTCCAGGTTCGCCGCCAGCACCTGCCCGCTGGCGTCCCGGCCGGCAGTGCGCCGGATGAGCGCCGTCCGCCGGGGCAGCACCTTCTCCACGGTGACCGGCCCGTCCGGCCAGGTGCCCAGCAGCACCCAGTCACCGGCGCAGGGCAGGGTGGTCAGGTCCCGGGCCGCGGCGGCCAGGACCGTTCCGCCCAGCGTCGCCCGGACCGGCCCCTCGGCACAGAGCACCGTGCAGACCCCCCGGTCGACCCGGGCCACCCGGCCGGGACGCTGCCCACGCCGGACGGCCGCCGCGCGGGCGGCGTCCCAGCCGAGGGCGGTGAGATCGATCGTCATGGCATCCTCATCGGTCGGAGCGAGCGGTCTACGGGCGCGCGGCCAGCGGAAACAGCACCCCCGCCCGAAGCCGCCGCCTGCGTCGACATCGACGGTAGGTGGCGCGTCGACACGCCGAAACCCATTTCCACCAGCAGGCGACACCGGTTGGGGATAGGGTCGGCCACGTGACCGATCCGCTTCTGCTCATGGGCGAGGTGGACGCCGCCACGGACCGCCTGCTCCGCACCGCCGCGAGCTTCGACGCCGCCGAGCTGGCCGCCGGGTCGCTGTTGCCCGGCTGGACGCGGGGACACGTCCTGACCCACCTGGCCCGCAACGCCGACGGGCTGGTCAACCTGCTCACCGCCGCCCGTACCGGCGAAACCGTGCCGATGTACGCCAGCGACGCCGCCCGGGACGCGGACATCGCCACCGGCGCGACCCGCCCGCCCGAGGCGCACCTGGACGACCTGCGCCGCTCGGCGGACCGGTTCGCCGAGGCGGTCGCCGCCATGCCGATGCCGGCGTGGGCGGCCACGGTCGAGGGACGGCGCGGCCCGTTGCCGGCGGCCGCCATCGTCTGGGGCCGGTTGCGGGAGGTCCAGGTGCACCATGTCGATCTCGCCGCCGACTACCGGTCGGCCGACTGGTCGGAGGCGTTCGCCCACCGGCTGCTGCACGAGGTGGCGGCCGGGCTGGCCGACCGGGCCGACGCCCCGGCCATGGTGCTGCGCTTCGACGGCGCCCGGCACCAGGTGGTGGTCGGCGTCCCCGAGCACGCCCCGACGATCACCGGTCCCGCCGCCGAGTTGGCCGCCTGGCTGGCCGGGCGCTCCGACGGCCGGACCCTCGCCGTCGCTCCCGACGGATCTCTCCCGCACCTACCCGAATGGATGTAGAACCCCGATGACCTACCGCGGTGACGTCACCCCCGGCGGCCCGCCGGCCGTACGCGAACTCGACCGGCTCACCATCACCAAGCTGTCGGTGGGACCGATGGACAACAACGCCTACCTCCTCCGCTGCCGGACCACCGGGCAACAGGTGCTCATCGACGCGGCCAACGAGGCGCCCCGCCTGCTCGACCTGATCGGCGACGCCGGTCTGACCGCCGTGGTCACCACCCACCAGCACATGGACCACTGGGTGGCCCTGGAGGAGGTGGTGGCGGCCACCGGCGCCCGGTCGCTGGTGCACGCCGACGACGCCGAGGGACTGCCGATTCCGTCGGAGAAGCTCGCCGACGGTGACGGCGTCCCGGTCGGCGACTGCGCGCTGGAGGTGATCCACATCGTCGGGCACACCCCCGGCTCGATCGCCCTGCTCTACCAGGACCCGGGCGGCATCCCGCACCTGTTCACCGGGGACTCGTTGTTCCCCGGCGGCGTGGGCAACACGGACCAGGACCCGGTGCGGTTCACCTCGCTCATCGACGACGTCGAACACAAGCTCTTCGACCGGCTGCCCGACGAGACGTGGTTCTACCCGGGCCACGGCAAGGACTCCGCCCTCGGCGCGGAGCGCCCGGCGCTGCCGCAGTGGCGGGCGCGCGGCTGGTAGCCCGCCCTGGTGACCAGGAGGCCGAGATCGACCCGACCATGATCGAACCGCTGCTGCCCGACCCGCCACCCGTCCGCTGCCGTCGCTGCCAGCACCCGGTGACAAGGGGACGTCTCTACGACGGCTACGGCGAGGAGTGCGCCCGGCAACTCGGCCTCCTCCCACCCCACATTCCCCGGCCCCGATCGGAACAGCCCGACGGGCCGACCCTGCTCGACCTGCTCGACACCACCGACGACCAGACGCGGGACGGCGGCGAGGAGTGACTGCTCGCCGCCGGCACATTCCCGGAGCCGACCAGCAACCCATGACCGGTCGGGCGGAAGAGGCCGGGCGCGGGTCGCTGAGCTGGGCGAATACGTCAGCGCGGGAAAGTGTCGTACCCCGGGGCTAGAGTTGCCGGGGCGCCTTTGCTGCGCTGACCCGCCCGCTCAGATCGCCTCAGAGTGGGACATGTCGCCTCATCTTTGTGAATAGCGCCTTATCTCCGTGAATACCGCCTCATTCTCGTGAATCCTGGAGTACTCGGACCGTGGCCGACCGCCTGATAATCCGTGGCGCACGCGAGCACAACCTGCGTGACGTCAGTCTCGACCTGCCCCGGGACGCGCTGATCGTGTTCACCGGGCTCTCCGGGTCGGGCAAGTCGAGCCTGGCCTTCGACACGATCTTCGCCGAGGGGCAGCGGCGCTACGTCGAGTCGCTGTCCTCGTACGCCCGGCAGTTCCTCGGCCAGATGGACAAGCCGGACGTCGACTTCATCGAGGGGCTCAGCCCCGCCGTCTCGATCGACCAGAAGTCCACCTCGCGCAACCCGCGCTCCACCGTCGGCACCATCACCGAGGTCTACGACTACCTGCGGCTGCTCTTCGCCCGGGTCGGCGAACCGCACTGCCCGGTCTGCGGTGAGCGCATCTCCCGGCAGAGCCCGCAGCAGATCGTCGACCGGGTGCTCGCCATGACCGAGGGCACCCGGTTCATGGTGCTCGCCCCGGTGGTGCGCGGCCGCAAGGGCGAGTACGTCGACCTCTTCGCCGAACTCCAGGCCAAGGGGTACGCCCGCGCCCGGGTCGACGGCGTGGTGCACCCGCTGACCGAGCCGCCGAAGCTGAAGAAGCAGGAGAAGCACACCATCGAGGTGGTGATCGACCGGCTCACCGTCAAGCCCACCGCCAAGCAACGGCTCACCGACTCGGTCGAGGCCGCGCTCGGGCTCTCCGGCGGGCTGGTCCTGCTCGACTTCGTCGACCTGGCCGAGGACGACCCGGAGCGCGAGCGCCGCTACTCCGAGCACCTGGCCTGCCCGAACGACCACCCGCTCGCCATCGAGGACCTGGAACCCCGGGTGTTCTCCTTCAACGCCCCGTACGGCGCCTGCCCGGAGTGCACCGGCCTGGGCACCAAGAAGGAGGTCGACCCGGAGCTGATCATCCCCGACCCGGAGCGCACCCTGCGCGACGGCGCGATCCAGCCCTGGGGCACCGGGCACAACCTGGAGTACTTCCTCCGGCTGCTGGAGGCGCTCGGTGAGAGCGAGCACTTCGACCTGGACACCCCGTGGCGGGCGCTGCCGGCCCGGGCGCAGAAGACCATCCTGCACGGCTCCGGCGACCAGGTGCACGTGCGCTACCGCAACAAGTACGGCCGCGAGCGCTCCTACTACACCGGCTTTGAGGGCGTGGTGCAGTGGATCGAGCGCCGGCACTCCGACACCGAGTCGGAGTGGTCGCGGGACAAATACGAGGGCTACATGCGGGACGTGCCCTGCGCGGCCTGCGGCGGGGCCCGGCTCAAGCCGGAGGTCCTCGCGGTCACCCTGGCCGGCCGGAACATCGCCGAGGTGTGCAACCTGTCGGTGGGGGAGTGCGCGGAGCTGCTCGCCGGCATCGAGCTGACCGACCGGCAGAAGATGATCGCCGAGCGGGTCCTCAAGGAGATCAACGCCCGGTTGCGGTTCCTGCTCGACGTCGGCCTGGACTACCTCTCCCTGGACCGCCCGGCCGGCACCCTCTCCGGCGGCGAGGCGCAGCGGATCCGGCTCGCCACCCAGATCGGGTCCGGCCTGGTCGGCGTGCTCTACGTGCTCGACGAGCCGTCGATCGGTCTGCACCAGCGGGACAACCACCGCCTCATCGAGACCCTGCTGCGGCTGCGTGGCCTGGGCAACACGCTGATCGTGGTCGAGCACGACGAGGACACCATCCGGGTCGCCGACTGGATCGTCGACATCGGGCCCGGCGCGGGCGAGCACGGCGGCCGGATCGTGCACTCCGGCTCGGTGTCCGCCCTGCTGGAGAACCCGGAGTCGGTCACCGGGGCGTACCTCTCCGGGCGGAAGTCGATCCCGACGCCGCCGCAGCGCCGGCCGCAGACCCCGGACCGGGAACTGGTCGTGCACGGGGCGCGCGAGCACAACCTGCGCAACCTGACCGTCTCGTTCCCGCTCGGCCAGCTCATCGCGGTCACCGGGGTCAGCGGCTCGGGCAAGTCGACCCTGGTCAACGACATCCTGTACGCGGTGCTGGCCAACCAGATCAACGGGGCCCGGCTGGTGCCCGGCCGGCACACCCGGATCACCGGGCTGGAGCACGTGGACAAGGTCGTCGGCGTCGACCAGTCGCCGATCGGCCGTACGCCCCGGTCGAACCCGGCCACCTACACCGGGGTCTGGGACCACGTCCGCAAGCTCTTCGCCGAGACCACCGAGGCGAAGGTCCGGGGGTACGGCCCGGGCAGGTTCTCGTTCAACGTCAAGGGCGGCCGGTGCGAGGCGTGCTCCGGCGACGGCACGATCAAGATCGAGATGAACTTCCTGCCCGACGTGTACGTCCCCTGTGAGGTCTGCAAGGGCGCCCGGTACAACCGGGAGACCCTGGAGGTGCACTACAAGGGCCGGACGGTCGCCGACGTGCTGGACATGCCGATCGAGGAGGCGGCGGAGTTCTTCTCCGCCATCCCGGCGATCCACCGGCACCTGAAGACCCTGGTCGATGTCGGCCTCGGCTACGTCCGCCTCGGCCAGCCGGCCCCGACCCTCTCCGGCGGTGAGGCGCAGCGGGTCAAGCTGGCCTCCGAGTTGCAGAAGCGGTCCACCGGCCGGACGGTTTACGTGCTCGACGAGCCCACCACCGGCCTGCACTTCGAGGACATCCGCAAGCTGCTGATGGTCCTCGAGGGGCTGGTCGACAAGGGCAACACGGTGATCACGATCGAGCACAACCTCGACGTGATCAAGACCGCCGACTGGCTGATCGACATGGGCCCGGAGGGCGGTCACCGGGGTGGCACCGTGCTCGCCACCGGCACCCCCGAGGAGGTCGCCGAGGTGCCCGAGAGCCACACCGGCCAGTTCCTGCGTCCGGTGCTCGGGCTCGACGGCGAGGCCCAGGGCGCGGCGGCGGCCACCGGCCGGGCGGCGAAGGCCAACGCCGGGCGGGCCCGCACCACCCGGCGGACGCCGGCCCGGTCCCGCTGACGCGGGCCGAGGGTGCCACCCGGGATGTGAGCGGGGTGGCACCCGGCCGGTGGGTTGAACCGTCCGGCAGGGTGGTGCGTGTTCCCTCACGTGATCTCGGACGAGCAGAGAGAGAGTTCCGTATGAGTGACGCCAACGGGCTGACCGGGCCGGCTACCCGACGTACCCTCCTCGCCGGTGCCGGCGCGGTCGGCGCGGCGGTCGTCCTGACCGCGTGCGGTGGCGACGACGAGCCGTCGGGTTCCGGTTCCGCCGCGCCGACCAGCGCCGGTCCGGGTGTCTCGCCGAGCGCCGGGGCGGGCGGCGACCAGGGCGCGGCCGACGCGATCGTCGCCACCGCCGACGTGCCGGTCGGTGGCGGGGTCATCTTCGCCAACAAGGGCGTGGTGGTCACCCAGCCCACCGCCGGGGTGTTCAAGGGGTTCAGCCCGATCTGCACCCACCAGAAGTGCCCGGTGGCGCGGATCGAGGGCGGCAGCATCAGGTGCACCTGCCACAACAGCACGTTCTCCATCGAGGACGGCTCGGTGCAGGGCGGCCCGGCCAAGCAGCCGCTGCCGGCGAAGGAGATCGTCGTCGACGGCGACCAGATCCGCCTGGCCTGACCGGCGCCGGGGGATCCACCTGACTGGCGCCGGTGCGGCCGGCACACGGGACCGTGCCGGCCGCACCGGGCCGTGTCCGGCGGCATCGGGGGTTGCCGCCGGACGGGGGCGGTGTCAGTGCTGGTACACCGCCATCTCCCAGAGCGAGAAGCCGTTCGAGGTGGCCCGGGTCAGGCCGCGCATGCGGACGTACCGGGCGGTCTCGGTGGGGAAGGTGAGCACGTCGGTGCCACCGTCGGCGGCCGTGGTCGACCAGGCGGTCCGCCAGGTGGTGCCGTCGGTGGAGACCTCGATCCGGTACGACCGCGCGTACGCCGCCTCCCAGGCCAGCACCACCCGGCTCACCGGCCGGGCGGAGCCCAGGTCGACGGTGAGCCACTGGTCGTCGGCCCGGGAACTGGACCACCGGGTGCCCAGGTCCCCGTCCACCGCCCGGCTGGCGGGGAAGCCGAGCTGGTTGCTCGACGCGGTCACCGGCCGCTGCGCGGCCAGGTTGGTCAGGTCGTCGCCGCGCTTCGCCGGGAAGGAGACGACCTGCTGGTAGGTGGGCCGGTTCTGCCAGGCGGTCGGGGCGTGGCTGATCCCGCCCAGCGGGGACTGCACGATCGCGTCGGCGCACCACTGGTCGCCGGCCGCGCAGGTGCTGTCCCCGGGGTAGGTCTGGGTGGCCGGGGTGGCCGCCGCCGCGCCGAGCGTGTCGAGCAGGATCTGCCGGCAGCCGGCGAGGGCGCCGTTGCCGCAGTGGGTGCGGCCGAGGCCACCGGCGACCGGGTCGCCGAGCACCGCGCGCAGGTCCTTGTCGACCCAGCCCCACCAACCGTGCTGGAATGCCGAGCCCTTGTGGGTCTGACCGCTGCTCGCCGACCCGGGCAGGTTCGACTTGTCGCCGGACTGGTGGCCGGAGGGGGACTCGTTGATCGAGAGGGTGTTCACCAGCGCCTGGTAGAGGTCGTCGCCGAGCGGGGCCTTGAACATGCCCCGGACCAGCAGCGGCCACCAGGCGTCGAAGGTGCGGATCGCCTCGGCGTGCCGGTACACCTTCGAGCCCTTCGCGGTCTCCACCCGCAGCGCGCCGTCCTGCCGCCACGCCCTGAGCCGGCTGATCTCGGTGGCCAGGGTGGGGTCGGTGACCGGCTGACTCTCCAGCACCCGGATCAGCTCGTCGAGCACCTCGGCTCCGCGCAGGTCGGTCAGGCCGGCCCGCTGCACCAGCGCGGTCAGCGAGGCCCGGTCGAACTTCTGCCCGGCCGCGATGGCCGCCTTGATCGGCTTGTCGAGCAGGTCGCCCCGGTGCACCGCGCCGAAGCTGAAGTTGCCGTCGGCCGCGCCGAAGTCCTTGGCCTGCTTGTTGTTCCAACTGATGTAGTAGTCCTGGTTCTTCGACTGCGGATGGGCGGCGAGCGAGGCGTACCGGGCGGTGTTGGTGGCCGGGTCGTAGCCCTGCCACTCGTACGCCGGCTCGGCCTTCATCGGCAGGCTCGGGTTGGCCCCGGCGGCGCGCAGCGGGTGCAGGCCGGAGTTCAGGTACGCCGACTCGGTGGAGTTGACGTAGAACCAGTTGAAGGCGTAGTCGACGTTGCCCGCCGAGGCGACGAAGGCGTCGGCGGAGCCCATCAGGGCCGGGTCGTTGAACATCTGGAAGCCGATCGCGGAGTCGGCCTCGTGCCGGTAGGTGGACCGTAGCTGGGTGAAGGCGTGCGGCCGGCCGGCCACCGTGCCCCGCCAGGCCACCAGGCCCAGCTTCGTCCGCCAGGCGACCAGCCGGTACGACCCGGCTGGTGTGCCGTCGGCCAGGGTGGGCTGCCACGCGTTGACGTGGGACAGCTTCTCCATCGGCAGGCACTGGCCTCGGAACAGGTAGTGGTCGCTGGTCGGCGTCGGCGCGCTGCCGTCGGGGGTGCAGAGCGGCACCGCGTACGTGTCGGTGATGTCCTGGACCGCGGAGGTCGCGCTCCACGCGTAGTCCTGGCCCCGGCCGAGCAGCACGTAGAGGTTCACGCCGGCGAAGGCGGCGCCCCGGGCGCTGATCCCCGGCCCCTGCAACTCCTGGACCATCAGCAGTTGGGGAGCGAAGTAGCCGGTCTGCGGGCCGAGCACGGCGATCGGATGCCCGGTCGCGGAGTGCGCGGCGGAGACCACGGCGGCGTTGGACATGCCCCGGTGGGCCGGGCTGATGGTCAGCCCGGAGAGCGCGGCGGCCAGGTCAGCGCCCCGGGTGGGGGCGTTGCTGCCGGCGGAGCCGGTGGGGTCGGTGAAGACCGGCTCGGGGCGGGCCGAGCCGGCGTCGGGCAGCGCCACGCTCGGCGCGTTCGGGTCGGCGTTGCCGTACGGGAAGCTCTGCCCGTCGTGCAGGGTCAGCACGGTCTCCGGGTCGTTCTCCCCCCGGAACGCGTTCCACACCCGGTCGCCCTCGGTCGGGCCGTACTTCGCCCGGGCGGCGATCCGGACCAGCGCGGACTGCATCTCGGTGCCGCCCCCGCCGCCGAAGAGACCGCCGACCACCCCGGCGATGGCGATCAGGTCGGTCATCGTGAACGGCTCCGGGCCGCCCTCGTTGGTGAGCGGGTCGAGGTGCCCGGTCAGTACGTACTCGCCGGGGCAGTTCCAGTCGTCCATGCAGTCCTGGACGTAGGCGTTGATGCCGGCGATGTAGTCCCGTACGTCGGTGTAGAGCTGCTCGCCGCGCGGGCCCTTGGCGCGCAACGCGTCGACCTGGGCCTGGAGGTCGGCCTCGGTGTACGGCGAGTTGCGCCACACGCTCTGCTCCAGGGCCCGGTTGCCGGGCGCCCCGCCGGCGAACGGGGTGAGGGTGCCCCGCCCGACGTGGCGGAGCAGGTCGATGGTGAACAGCCGGTCCTCGGCACCGGCGTACCCGGCGCCGTACATGGTGCCGCCGCGGGTGGTGCCGGTGATGTGCGGGATGCCGGTGGTCTTGTCCCGCACGATCCGGACGTCCGCGCG
Organism: Micromonospora pallida; assembly: GCF_900090325.1. Taxonomy (NCBI): domain Bacteria; kingdom Bacillati; phylum Actinomycetota; class Actinomycetes; order Micromonosporales; family Micromonosporaceae; genus Micromonospora; species Micromonospora pallida. The sequence goes on from NZ_FMHW01000002.1 coordinate 535,326, forward strand.
GGGTGAGTACTCCCGCTCGACCTGGCTGGGCGGTACGCCGAAGGAGGCGTCGTTGAAGAAGGCGCCGATCTGGTCCGGACGCAGCCCGGCGTAGCCGTAGACGAGGTCGGTGTACCGGCCGAGCTGGTCGCCGGAGTGCCGGGGCATGGTGCCGAGGGTCTGGTGGGCGAGGATCTCGACCAGGGTGGCGTTGCCGTTCTGGCCGGGCGGCACGATGTCGCCGCACTCGCCCAGGCAGTAGTCGTTGGCCGCGAAGGTGGTGGTGGCCTTCGGGGCGGCGGCGGGTGCGCCGGCCGCCGGGGGCGGGGCGGGGGAGACGAGCAGGGCGGCGAGGCCGACGGTGGCGGTCACGCCGGCCAGCAGGCGACGGGTGGTGGCGGGACGGGGCATGTGATCCTCCGCTAGCTGGGGATCATGACGGGGATTGCCGGGGCATTACGTGAAGAACATTCGGTTACCGGATGGTAGGCCGGACCGCTCAACATTGGAAGACGTCGATCGGGAGTGTCGCCGCTCCGGTGTTGAGTGTGCTGCGTTTGCTCGATAGCCTTCGATCCCCGTGTCGGCGGCGGATCGGGCGCCGCGCACTGTCGAGAAGGGACACCGGATGTTCGCCGTACGCCTGCTCGCACCCGCCGTGCTGCTCGCCGCCCTGCTTCCCGCGTCGACACCGGCCGCGGCGGCGTCCGAGCCGGCCGTGGTGTCGGGCGGCTCGGATGCCACCGCAGGCAGCTTCTCGGTGCTCACCTACAACGTCGCCGGCCTGCCCGAACCCCTCTCCGGCAGCAACCCGGACGTCAACACCCGGCCGATCGGGGAACGGGTCAACGCGTACGACATCGTGCACGTCCAGGAGGACTTCAACTACCACTCCGACCTGTACGCCACCGACCGGCACCCGTACCGGACCCGGACCAGCGGCCCGGTGCCCTTCGGCAGCGGCCTGAACACGATGTCGAACCTGCCGTACGCGAACTTCCAGCGGATCACCTGGAACCGGTGCGCCGGCACCGACTGCCTCACCCCGAAGGGCTTCACCGCCTCCCGGATCGAGCTGGCCGCGGGGGTGTACGTCGACTTCTACAACGTGCACGCCAACGCCGGCAGCGATGAGCGGGACCTCGCCGCCCGGCGGGACAACCTCGCCCAGCTCTCGGCGTACATCACGGCCAACTCCGCCGGCAACGCGGTGATCGTGATGGGCGACCTGAACGTGAAGTACACCCGTACCGGCGACACCATCCGGGAACTGGTCGCGGCCAACGGCCTCACCGACGTCTGGGTGCAGCAGGAACGTGGCGGCGTGCCCCCGGCGCTCGGCAGCCCCGCGCTCAACTGCGACCCGGCCAACGTCACCAACGCCTGCGAGGTGGTCGACAAGATCCTCTACCGGAGCAACTCGTCGGTCCGGCTCCAGCCGACCCGCTACAACAACGAGCACCACCGCTTCCTGGACCCGGCCGGCGAACCGCTGTCCGACCACTACCCGCACGCCGCCTGGTTCTCCTGGAGCCTCGCCGCCCGGTAGCCGAGGGGTGTCGGGGGCGGCGACTAGGCTCGGAGCGTGGCAGACCCGTCGACCTACCGTCCCGCCCCCGGCACCATCCCCGAGTCCCCGGGGGTCTACCGCTTCCGGGACGGCACCGGCCGGGTCGTCTACGTCGGCAAGGCCAAGAACCTGCGCAGCCGGCTCAACTCGTACTTCGCCGACCCGGTCGGGCTGCACCAGCGCACCCGGCAGATGGTCTTCACCGCCGAGTCGGTGGACTGGACGTCGGTCGCCACCGAGGTCGAGGCACTCCAACTCGAGTTCCTCTGGATCAAGGAGTACGACCCGCGGTTCAACGTTCGCTACCGGGACGACAAGTCGTACCCGTACCTCGCGGTCACCCTGGACGACGAGTACCCCCGACTCCAGGTGATGCGCGGCGCCAAGCGCAAGGGGGTGCGGTACTTCGGGCCGTACTCCCACGCCTGGGCGATCCGCGAGACGCTCGACCTGCTGCTGCGGGTCTTCCCGGCGCGGACCTGCTCGGCCGGGGTGTTCAAGCGGGCCGGTCAGGTCGGCCGGCCCTGCCTGCTGGGGTACATCGGCAAGTGCTCCGCGCCCTGCGTGGGCAGCGTCAGCGCCACGCAGCACCGGGACATCGTCGACGGCTTCTGCGACTTCATGGCCGGCCGGACGGACACCATGGTCCGCAAGCTGGAACGCGAGATGACCGAGGCGAGCGAGCAACTGGAGTTCGAGCGCGCCGCCCGGCTGCGCGACGACATCGCCGCGCTGCGCCGGGCCATGGAGAAGCAGACCGTCGTGCTCGGCGACGGCACCGACGCCGACGTGGTCGCCTTCGCCGACGACCCCCTCGAGGCCGCCGTCCAGGTCTTCCACGTCCGCGACGGCCGGGTCCGGGGCCAGCGCGGGTGGGTGGTGGAGAAGACCGAGGAACTGACCACCGGCGACCTCGTCCACCACTTCTGCACCCAGGTGTACGGCGGGGAGCAGGGCGAGACCGACGTCCCCCGCGAACTGCTCGTGCCCGAGCTGCCCGGCGACGCGGACGCCCTCGCCGACTGGCTCGCCACCCGCCGGGGCAGCCGGGTCAGCCTGCGGGTGCCGCAGCGCGGCGACAAGCGGTCCCTGCTGGAGACGGTCGAACGCAACGCCAGGGACGCCCTTGCCCGGCACAAGCTGCGCCGCGCCGGTGACCTGACCACCCGCAGCCAGGCCCTCGACGAGATCGCCGAGGCGCTGGGGATGGACACCTCCCCGCTGCGCATCGAGTGCTACGACGTCTCCCAGATGCAGGGCACCGACGTGGTGGCCAGCATGGTCGTCTTCGAGGACGGACTGCCGCGCAAGAGCGAGTACCGCCGGTTCATCGTGCGCGGCGCCACCGACGACCTGTCCGCCATGTCCGAGGTGCTGCGCCGCCGCTTCGCCCGCTACCTGGAGACCCGCGCCGAGACCGGCGAGATCGGCGACGAACGGGCTGGCGACCCCGACCGTCCGGGAATCGACCCGACCACCGGGCGGCCCCGGAAGTTCGCGTACCCGCCGCAGTTGGTGGTGGTCGACGGCGGTGCGCCGCAGGTGGCCGCCGCCGCGACGGCCTTGGCCGACCTCGGTGTCGACGACGTGGCGCTCTGCGGGCTGGCCAAGCGGCTGGAGGAGGTCTGGCTCCCCGACGACGAGTTCCCGATCATCCTGCCGCGCAACTCCGAGGCGCTTTACCTGCTGCAACGCGTCCGCGACGAGGCGCACCGGTTCGCCATCACCTTCCACCGGCAGCGCCGCTCCAAGCGGATGACCGAGTCCGCGCTGGACACCGTCCCCGGCCTCGGCGAGGCACGCCGCAAGGCGCTGCTGCGCCACTTCGGCTCGCTGAAGCGGCTCTCGGCGGCCAGCGTCGACGAGATCACCGAGGTCCCCGGGATCGGCCCACGTACCGCCGAGGCGATCCTCTCCGCACTCGGCGACGGCGCCCGATGACCTCTGAACGCGTGACCCGCTGACCGAGCTACTCCTCGGCGAGTACGGCGAGGAGTTGGTCGCCGTACTTGGCGAGCTTGTTCTCGCCGACGCCGCTGACCCCGGACAGCTCGGCCAGGCTGGTCGGCGCGTCGGTGGCGATCTGCCGCAGGGTGGCGTCGTGGAAGATCACGTACGCGGGGACGCCCTGCTCCTTCGCGGTCGCCGCCCGCCATGCGCGCAGCCGTTCGAAGACCGGCGCGGCCTCCGGCGACAGTTCGACGGCGGCGGTCGCGCCGCTGCGGGCCTTGGCCGACCGGCCGGCCTTCCCGGTTGCCGCCGGGCGTTCCGGCTCGCGGCGCATCGTCACGGTACGCCGCCGGCCCAGCACCTCGGCGCTCGCCTCGGTGAGCACCAGGGTGCCGTAGTCGCCCTCGACCGCGAGGAGCCCTTCGGCGAGGAGCTGACGGACCACGCCCCGCCACTCGCCCTCGCGCAGGTCGGCGCCGATACCGAAGGTGCTCAGCGCGTCATGCCGGTGCTGGACGATCTTGTCGTTGCTCCGGCCGAGCAGGATGTCGATGCAGTGCCCGGCGCCGAACTTCTGGTTCCGTTCCCGGTGCAGCCGGTAGACGGTGGAGAGCAGCTTCTGGGCGGCGATCGTGCCGTCCCAGGATTCCGGCGGCTCCAGGCAGGTGTCGCAGTTGCCGCAGCCGCCGCTGGCCGGCTGGCCGAAGTATTCCAGGAGCTGCCCACGCCGGCACCGGACCGTCTCGCAGAGGGCGAGCATCGCGTCCAGGTGGGCGGCGAGGTTACGCCGGTGCGCCGCGTCCCCCTCCGAGGTGTCGATCATCTTGCGCTGCTGCACCACGTCCTGGAGCCCGTACGCCAGCCAGGCGGTCGACGGCAGGCCGTCCCGCCCGGCGCGGCCGGTCTCCTGGTAGTAGCCCTCCACCGACTTGGGCAGGTCCAGGTGGGCGACGAAGCGGACGTCCGGCTTGTCGATGCCCATGCCGAACGCGATCGTCGCCACCATGACGAGGCCGTCCTCGCGGAGGAACCGCTGCTGGTTGGCGGCGCGGGTGGCCCCGTCGAGACCCGCGTGGTACGGCAGCGCGGCGATGCCGTTGGCGACCAGGAACTCGGCGGTCTTCTCCACCGAGGCCCGGGAGAGGCAGTAGACGATGCCGGCCTCGCCGGCGTGCTCGTCGCGGAGCAGGGCGAGCAGTTGCTTGCGGGGCTCCCGCTTCGACACGATCCGGTACTGGATGTTCGGCCGGTCGAAGCTGGCCACGAAGTGCCGGGCCTCGGTCAGCTTGAGTCGGGTGGCGATCTCCTGACGGGTGGCCGAGGTGGCGGTCGCGGTCAGGGCGATGCGCGGCACCCCCGGCCAACGTTCGTGCAGCATCGACAGGGCGAGGTAGTCAGGGCGGAAGTCGTGCCCCCACTGCGCGACGCAGTGCGCCTCGTCGATGGCGAACAGGGCGATCCGGCCCCGGTCGAGCAGGTTCAGGGTGGCCCGGGAGCTGAGCGCCTCCGGCGCCAGGTAGAGCAGGTCGATCTCGCCGGCCACGAACTCCGCCTCGACCAGTGCGCGGGTGTCCAGGTCGAGCGTGGAGTTGAGGAAGCCGGCCCGGACGCCGACCGCCCGCAGCGCGTCGACCTGGTCCTGCATCAGCGCGATCAGCGGCGAGACCACCACCGCCACGCCGTCGCGCAGTAGGGCCGGGATCTGGTAGCAGAGTGACTTCCCGCCGCCGGTCGGCATCAGCACCAGCGCGTCGCCCCCACCGGTCACGAGCTCGACGACCTCCTGCTGGAAGCCGCGGAACGAGTCGTAGCCGAAGACCCGCCGCAGCACGTCCAACGGGGTCTCGGTGCGCAGGGCGGTGGGAGAGTCCATCGGGGGATTCTACGGGCGCGGCGTGACCCGCTGGCCGGACCCTCGGCGCAGACCGCGTATTCCGGGATTTAACCCGCCGTTCCAGATTTCGCCCCGTTTCCCTTACGTCCCGTGCAGCGTAACAGAAAACACGCGAGGAAAATACGATCCGCTAATTATCATTCGGCTGAACGGTGGAGGGTCGTGCCGCCTTTTGGGCTGTTGTCAGCCACCTTCGGAGGCCCTGTGACCTGCACTTGGACGACCAGGAGCAATTGTTGGATCACGCTAAGGTAAAGGGCCCGCCGCCGTATTCCTCCGGTCGGTGAAGACGCGTATCGTGCCGGGTCGTGTCGTCATTCCGATCTTTCAGCGGTTGGTCACGGACCGCCACGGCGAAGGTCCGATCCGTTGGCCGGGGCACCCGCCTGGGCTCGGCCCACCTGACCGACACCGGGCCGACAACCAGGCCTGGCAGCTCACTCTGACCGTCCGGAGGCCCGCGTGCCCGCACCCCGCACCGCCCGCGTACGCAGGCACAACGGCTCGTCCGACCAGCCGAACCGGTTGTGGTCGGTCCGTACCCAGCTGCTCGCCCCAATCCTGATCGCGACCCTCGGCCTGCTCGGCCTCGGCACCCTGCAGACCAGCAGCGCCCTCTCCGCGTCGTCCGACGCCCAGCGGGCCCGGGTGCTGGCCGGCACGGCCACCGCGACCGTGCGTCTGGTGCACGAGTTGGAGCGGGAACTGGCCGAGACGGTCGCCCTGCGCGGACGCGGTGGGACCTCCGGGCGGCAACTGGTCGACGCCCAGCGCCAGCGCGGCGACACGGCGGTGCGGCGGTACCGTACGGCGGCCGAGGACGCCCGCGACGTCGCGCCCGGACTCGCCCGGGTGCTGGACGGCGCGAACGAGCAGCTCGAGCAGCTCGACGACGCCCGGTCGGTGGCGCTCGGCAACCGGCCCGCCGACACGCTCTACCTCAGCCTGGTTGACTCGCTGCTCGCCGTCGCCGACGCGCTGCCGGCGCAGCTGCGCAACACCGAACTGGCCAACGCGGCCCGGGAGGTGGCCTCGGTCGGCGCCCAGGAACACATCGCCGCCCTCGAACGCGACCTGCTCCGGGCCAGCTTCAACCGGGGCACGCTGACCAAGGCGGAGCTGGTCCGGGTCGCCCATCTCCGGGGCGCTCAGGAGCAGCGGCAGGCGGAGTTCTCCCGGATCGCCAGCCCCGAGGCATCGGCCACCTACGGCCGGCTGATGACCGGTTCGGACGTCTCCACCGCCCGCCGGATGCGCGACCAGGTGCTGAGCGCCGACTCCGAGGCTCTGCCTGCCGATGGTGACGCCTGGTTCGTCGCCCAGAGCAGCGTCATCCGCCGGTACAACCTGGTCGGGCGGAACCTCTCCGAACAGCTCGACGCGCGCGCCGCCGAACTGGCCACCGACGCGCGCACCAGCGCCCTGGTCACCGGGGCGGCCACCCTGACGCTGGCCCTGCTCGCCTTCCTGACGGCCAGCTTCCTCGCCGTACGCACCAGCCGCCGGCTCCGCGAACTGCGGGCCGCCGCGCTCATCATGGCCCGCCGTGAGCTGTCGGAACGGATCGACGCGATCGCCTCCGGCACCGACCAGGGCCCGAACGGCACCGCGCCGGGCTCCACCGGCCCCTCGGCGCTGGAACGCACCGCCGCCATCGCCCGGGGACGCGACGAGATCGCCCAGGTCGCCGAAGCGTTCGACACCGTCAACCAGGCCGCGCTGCACCTGGCCGGCGAGCAGGCGGAGCTGCGGGTCGACGTGACCCGGATGGCCGAGGCGCTGGCCCGCCGGATCCGTACCCTGATCACCCGTCAGCTCCGGCTGCTCGACGAGTTCGAGCGTGAGGAGACCGATCCGGACGCGCTGGCCCGGCTCTTCGCGCTCGACCACCTGGCCGCCCGGATGCGCCGCAACGGTGAGAACCTGCTGGTGCTGGCGGGGGCGAACCCGGCCGCTCCCAGGAGGGCGCCTACCTGCTGACCGACGTGGCGACCGCCGCCGCGTCGGAGATCGAGGAGTACACCCGGATCGAGGCCGACCTGCCCGCCGTCGGGATCGCCGGCAACGCGGTCGGCAACCTGGTGCACCTGCTCGCCGAGCTGCTGGAGAACGCCACCGCGTACTCGCCGCCGCACACCAACGTGAAGGTCGACGGTCGGCGTACGGTCGACGGCCTGGTCATCCGGGTGCACGACCAGGGCATCGGGATCAGCGACACCCGCCTTGCGGAGATCAACAAGCGGCTCAGCGCACCGGCCACTCTGTCCAGCGCGGCGGCCGGCAGCATGGGTCTGCACGTGGTCTCGCACCTCGCGGCCCGGCACCAGATCCGGGTCTCGCTGCACGCCACCGGTAGCGGCACGATGGCCAACGTCGAGCTGCCCGAGTCGATCCTCACACTGCCCCAGTACACCTTCCGGCAGGGCCCGCCGAGCATCGAGCGATCCCGCCCGACACCAGCGGTGACCAGCGCGCCGGCAATGACCAGCGCACCGACCTTGGCCAGTGCGCCGGCTACGACCAGCGCACCGACGGTGGCCAGTGCGTCGGCAACGACCAGCGCACCGACAGCCTGGTTCCAGGTTGGGCACACGGCGCCGGCCAGCCGGCAGAGCGCCGCCGCCGACTTCTCCGCCCAGCGGGCACCGACGATGACGCTGCCGGTCGTCGGCAGCCTCGGTCAGCCGGCCGGTCCGGATCGGCTGCCCTCGTCGGGTGGTGCGGGGCAACCGCCGTGGCCGCCCACCGGGCCTGGTCGGGAGCTGCCCACCCAGCCCGGTCGGGAATCGTCCGGCGGGTCTGGTCGGGAGCTGCCCCGGCGGGCCAAGGGGCAGTGGCTGATGGCCGAGCTACAGGCACCCCCGACGGCACCCCAGCCGGCATCGGCCGGGCAGGCCGCCGAGTTTCTCGATCCGGAGCAGGTACGAGCCCGTTTGTCCGCACTGGCCGAGGGCGTGGCCACAGCTATGCGGCGCAGCCAACCCTCAGATCCGACCAGGAGGCAGCAATGAGCCATCCCTACAGCGCCGGGCTCGACTGGCTTCTCGCCAGCTTCGCCGACCAGATCCCGGACGTGGCCCACGCGCTCGTGGTCTCCGGCGACGGCCTGCGGCTGGCGGCTTCACCGGGGCTGTCGATCGACCAGGTCGACCAGCTCGCGGCGGTGATCAGCGGACTGGCCAGCCTGACCACCGGCGCCGCCCGGTTCATGGCCGCCGGCCGGGTCCGCCAGCAGATCGTCGACATGGACGGCGGGGTGATGCTGGTGATGGCGGTGGGCAACCGGGCGCTGATCGGGGTGCTCGCGGCACCGGGCTGCGACCTCGGGCAGATCGGCTACGAGACGGCGATGCTGGTGCAGCGGGTGGCCGAGGCGCTCGAACCGGCGGCCCGGGCATGATCCGGCGGCGGGCCGTACTGGCCGCTCCGCTGCTGTTCGCCCTGGGCGTCAGCAGCGGGTGCGCCGCCGACCGGACGGCGGCGGATGACAGCGACGCCTGGCACGACGGGCGGATCTTCCTCGCCACTGGTAACACCACCGGCGTCTACTACCAGCTCGGCGGGGGCTACGCCGACATCATCAGCCGGCACCTGCCCGGATACGAGGCGCGGGCTGAACCGACCCGCGCGTCCGGAGACAACATCCCCCGGGTGATCAGCGGGGACATGGAGATCGGCTTCAGCTCGGCGGACACGGCGGCCGACGCCAGCGCCGGTCGGGGCGCCTTCCAGGACCGTCCCCAGCCGGTGCAGGCACTGGCCCGCATCTACAGCGACTACATCCAGATGGTCGTCCGGGTCGACGCGGACATCGAGACCATGGAGGATCTGAGCGGCAAGACCGTCTCCACCGGCTCGCCCAGCTCGGGTACCGACGTGATCTCCACCCGGCTCCTCACCGCGGCCGGTCTCGACCCGGAGCGCGGCATCCAGCGGGAGCGGTTGTCGCTGCCGGACACCGTCCGGCGGATGCGGGCCGGCACCGTGGACGCCTTCTTCTTCTCCGGCGGGTTGCCCACCCCGGGCATCGCCGACCTGATCAGCAGCGGGGCGGGGGAGTACGCCTTCCTGCCGATCGCCAGTCTGGCCGAATCGCTCACGAGAGCCCACGGGCCGGTCTACACCAGCGGGGTACTACCCAAGGGCGCCTATGGCACCCCTCGGGACGTACCGACCATCACCGTGCCCAACCTGCTGCTGGTCAGCCCGGAGATGCCGGAGAAGCTGGCGTACGACCTGACCCGGCTGCTCTTCGCCCACCAGACCGAGCTGGCGACCGTGCATCCGGAGGGACGCAACTTCGACCGGCAGAACGCCGCGAACACCGACCCGCTCCCGCTGCACCCCGGCGCGGCCCGCTTCTACCGCGGCGGCTGACGCACGGCGGTCCACCACTTGGCGGAACGGTCACCGCCGGCCGCGCCGGACAGGTCACGTGGTCGGGGTGGCGGCTCCGGTTCGGCGTACGATCCGCGCAGCTCACCGAGGCGGTCCCGGCGCAGGTAGGACAGACTGGCGTGGATCCAGGCCCCGTCGTTGTCGCCCTCTGCCCCCAACGCGCCGATCGATTGTCAGCCACCACTGCACCTCTCTGTCGCCGACGAGCGGTTGGAGTGGTCCGCTACTGCACGATCCGGATCATCCCGTTCCCGGATGGCGCGTTGGGCGGGTCGCGGCAGCGAGTCCTTGACGCGTTCGCGCCGCTCGGGGTCACGGGCGAAGGAGTGCAGCAGTTCGGCATGGTGTCTCTTGAAGTGCCACCTGACGCTGACCTCGCGGCCGTGAAACGGCTGCTGTGTGAGGGCAGCCGCGATGGCTGGTGGGAGTACGAGGAAGGCTGCATCGGCGATGCCTGGTCGGCGGCGGATCCCGATCAAACGTCCAAGTAGGAGCGCCTCGGCAGCGCCTGATCGACTCCATATCGCCGAAACGGCGGTATCCACCGTTTCGGAAAGCGCCACATCGCCGAAACGGAGTCGGTTGGGGCGGACCGGCGGCAGCTCCCACGGTTGCAGGGTGCCGTCGACCAGTTCGGCCAGGAACTGGACGGCTCCGCCCATGTAGTGCCACCAGCCAAGGTTGCGGGATGCGACGGTGACCGGCCATTCATCAGGTCCGGGACCGGTTGTGGTCCACAGAAAGATGTCACCCTGGTTCGATTGGGCCCAGGGAAGGAGGCCACCCGGAGCGGGGTAGGGGCGCAGGCCGATTGACATGTCCGCCTCCCACCAGTCCTGGACGATCTCGAGGTCGCTACGGATGCCGCGCAGCCTGTGATGCTCCGCGCCCGGCTCTGGAAGGCCGATAACCAGGAAGTCGCCCAGGGTGAAGGTGGAGTACAGCGCGGCGAGCAGCTTGTAGTCAGCCGGTAGGCGTGTGCCCAGTCCTTTATCCAGCAGCGGCCAATCCAGGGCGGCGGGCTCGGGGCGGCGGTGCTTGACGAGGCCGGGGATCGCCCGTTCCAGCGCCTACACTGCCGCGACTGGGTCCGTGATCCGGTGCTGTGGTGCCTGAGTGCGCGCGGGAACCTCGTTCTCTGCCACCACATCCACCTCGCCGTCGTCACGCAGACCAGACACACCCGCCGAGCCTGGCCCGGCTCGCGTGCTGGATGTATGCCGCGCCGACCGATGTCGCTATGGGTCCACCAGCCTGCACCTGACCGGCAACACGCCTTGCGGGTGGCGCTACATCCCGGAGACAGGCCGTCCTCCGTTGCCGAGCTGCGCGAGCAGCGCCAGCGAGCGTTCGTGGCACCGGAACCGCCCATGGCAACGACCACCTGAGTTGCCAAACACGAGGATTGTCCAGCCGGACCGGTCGCCCCACCTCCCGAGGCCGCGCTGCGAGGGAGTGGCCGTCCTCAGGCTGGCCCGCAGATGGGGTTAGATAGCCGGATGGCGATCCGGATCGACATGGAAGCGTTGCGGAGCGAGGCCGGCCCGGCGGTCTGCGCGGAAGCCGACGCCCTGCTCGCCGCTGGGCAGCCCGAGGTGGTCCTTTCAGCTGATGGGGGAGCGTCAGGAGTCGTCCGGGCCGATGGGCAACCGCCGTGCGAGGCCTGGGCGGGCGTCACGGCGGACGGGTTCACCACCGAATGCGACTGCCCGGCCGTCGGGGAGTGGTGTGCGCACGTCGTGGCGCTTGTCGCGGCGGCACTGCGGGACGGGTTCGAATGGTCGTCGACCGCCGCATCGTCATCGGCGGTCGGTCAGGAGACGAAGGTCGCCCGGCTGATGGAGATCGTCGGGGAGCTGCCCGCCCAGCGGGTGGCCCTGCTGCTCGCCGAGCATGCGGCCACCGATCGCGTGTTGGAGACCCGGCTGCTCACGTACGCCGGAAAGCTCGGACCGCTGACGGACGCCGAGCTGGCGGATGCGCGCCGCATGATTGCCGACCTCGCCAGCCAGGCGACCAGCGGTGACCGTTGGGACCTGCACGACGTGGAGAAGGCCGGCCGCGCGATTGTCGAAGAGGTGCAGGTGCTGGTTCAGCGGCCGGCGACCGAGGGCCTGTTGGAGGTGGTCGAGCAGGCGGCTCGGGCGTGGGACAGCATCGCGGTCCATCTGTGGGACGCCTGGGAGACGTACGAGGAGGAGCCCGCCGAGATCGGCGGCGCGCTGCGGGATGCACACGTTCACCTGTGCGAGCAGCTCCAACCCGACCCCGACGAGTTGGCCGCACGACTTGCCGAAATCATCAAGGCAGCCGAGGTCGATTCGTGTCTGGACGAGCCGCACGACTACCTGCCGGTACTCGGCCGCCAACGTGTCAAGGCGCTACAGCAGATCCACCGGGCGGGGTAGCCACTCGTTGATCGTCGCGGCGTGCACGGTGGCTCCGTAGCGGGCGGCGAAGCCACCAAGGTGCTGGCAGCGGGCACTGGACGCGCTTAAACTACATAGGTAGTCTGGGGGTATGGAGCCGCTCGGACGCATAGGGAAAGCGACCGTCGATGTGCTGGCCGTGCTGACCGGCAGTGATCAGCCCCGCTGGGGGTTGGAGATCATCAAACTCACCGGCCGGCCGTCGGGGAGCGTCTATCCGCTGTTGGACCGCCTTGAGCGGGCCGGCTGGGTTACGTCCCACTGGGACGACGACAGCGGCCGGCGTGGACCACGACGGCGGCTGTACCAGCTGACGGCAGACGGGGTGATAGAGGCACGCCGCGTCTGCGCTCGCGCCGCGATGAAGCCAGCCTCGTGGCGGCCTGTGTCACCGCAGGTGACCCAGTGAGATCGGTCCGGCTGCGGGCGGCACTCGCGGTGGCGCGCTGCGCCGCGCGCATGCTGCCCGACCCCCGACAGCGGGCCCGCTATCTCGAACAGTGGCAAGCCGACGTGCACGGCGCAGCCGAGCTTGGCCTGCCTGCGCTGCGGCTCGCGTTGGGCACAGCAGGTGCCGCAGCGCGCATCATCGCAACTTCACCGAAAGGGTCCACCATGATGTTGCCAGTCGGACCTCTCGCTCTCGGTATGCGCATCGTCGGCGGCGCCCGTGGTCGTCGACGCGCCGCCGTCCTCGCCATCCTGCTCACCCTTACCCTGCTCGGCGGCGTCACTCTGCTGATCGCCGGCTGAGGCACGCTGGTCAGCGGACGGTGATGTCGATGGTCCGTTCCGCGCCGGCGCGGACGTCGACGGCCGAGGCGGTGATCGGGGCGCTGCCGTCCGCCGGTGCCACGCTGACCTCGTACCGCCCGGGGGCGAGCTGCCAGCGGAAGTAGCCGTCGTCGTCGGTGGTCACCACCAGTTCGGGCACCGGCACCGGGGGAGTGTCGAGCGAGCGTACCCGGACCGCCGCGCCGACGACCGCCGCACCGGACGGGGTGCGCACCCGTCCGCTCACCACGCCCCGGTTCCCGGGGAGGTCGTCGTCGAGGTCGGGTGACGGGTCGTCGTCCGGCTCGTTGGGCCGGTCGCTCACCGGCTGGTTGGGGCTTCCGGTGGCGGGCGCGGGCGTGCCGGTGGGACCGGTGTCCCCCTGACAGCCGGTGAGAAGCGCGCCGAGGACGACCAACGACAGGCCGAGCGGACCGAGGTGTTTTCGCATCGCGGTTTCCGTCTCCTTTCCTGGCCGGTTTCCCGATCACTGGACGCCGTTCATCCGATCGGGCGAGAAAATCGAGATGAGCATCGGACCGGTCATGCTGTTGGTCACTTCTACCACGAATTCCGGTAACCGGTGCCGGAACGCGGAATCGGGTGTGGGCATGCGCGTGGTCAACGGAACGGGCGGCACCCGATCGGGTGCCGCCCGCGACCTCACCGTCAGGGCAGGGAGGTCCAGTACTGCATGTTGTTGTAGGTGGCCTGGGTGATCCGCTTACCCGAGTTGGGGTTGCCGCCATAGCCGTGGAAGGCCATGCTGCAATCGCCGCAGCCGGAGCGGTTGTAGTGGACCGGTCCACCACTGTTGCCGCCGACGGTGTCGTTGCGGTAGTACACCTTCTCGGTGGTGGAGTTGACCACGGTCGCCTGGACGCCGTTGTCGTTGTCGCCGCACCACTGCTCGAGCGGCTTGTCGCCGGGGTAGCCGCAGGCCCGGGTGGGTAGGCCGTTCAGGCTGGCCGACTGCCAGAAGTACCCGAACCAGCCGACGGTGTCGCCCATCCGGCAGTTCAGCTTGATGGTGCCGTAGTCGAACTCGTGGTTGGCGTTGGTGGTCCAGCCGGTCACCGAGTGCAGGCTCTTGGCCGTGCAGGAGCCGTACGGGGCGCCGCTGGAGCCGTTGTATCCGGGGTAGACGACGACGTTGGTGGACCAGGCGCCGCCGGTGCCGCCGCTGTGTACGCAGTGGCCGGCGGTGCCGACCACGTCCGGCCCGTAGAACCAGCCGGTGCACCGGCCGCCGGAGAAGGTGACCAGCGCGACCGCCCGGTACGGGAAGCCGGTGGTCGGGTTGATCCGGTACCGCTCGTCCGGCGCGATGATCGAGTTGGTGCCCGGCGCGCCCTGGTCGACCGCGCGGTCGCGGGAACGGGTCGGTGTGCCGGTGCCGGCGAAGCTCGGCGAACTGGTGGCCTTGGCCGCGGCGGCGGGGCCGGGCGCGGGGACGCTGACGCTGGCGGTGGGTGTCTCCGGGCTGACCCGGCTGGCGGTGGGCTCGGCCGACGCCGGGACGCCGCCGGTGGCGAGCAGGGCCGCCGCCGTGACGGTCGCCAGGGCGAACAGGCGCCCCCGGCGACGGACGGACAATTGCATCATGATTTCTCCTCAGGGGAGAGGGATACCGGCAGGCGTTACCTTAGCGAGATTAATTGCGAATGGGCATGCCTCGATTTGACTCTTTCGAATATCCGCAGAAACCTGGCTTCGGTCGGGGGTGTGTGGTATCGCTCGCGCGCCGGATTTCGGGAATTGAAATGAGGTGACGTACGGGGGTTGCCCGATTGGGTCCGGGAACGGGCGGCAAGTCCGGCAACGTAATTGGCGGGGCATAGGCACGTTTGCCATCCGTGCCATTCCCACGAATGGAATCCTAATGATGTTGCCCGCCGGTTCGGTAAATGTTACATCGCGCCGATGATCGGCGCACCTACCGTCATGCCGAAACAGGTCGGACGGCCCGGGCGCGGCGAGCGCGGCCCGGAGATTCGGGCCCGAAGGAGGGATCGGGCGCGGCAAGTGCGGCCGGAGACTCGGGCCGGAAGTAGGGCCGGGCGCGGCGAGCGCGGCCGGTGGCCTGGGCCCGAAGGAACGGCCCGGGGCGGCGTGGCACGCCGGCCGCGCCGGTGAGCGGGCTCGGGGCCGGCCGTCCCGGCGCGGGATAGAGTCGCTCCCTGACGTTCGCGGTCGGTGGTGGCCGCAGGGCCACGCC
Organism: Micromonospora pallida; assembly: GCF_900090325.1. Lineage (NCBI taxonomy): Bacteria > Bacillati > Actinomycetota > Actinomycetes > Micromonosporales > Micromonosporaceae > Micromonospora > Micromonospora pallida. The sequence goes on from NZ_FMHW01000002.1 coordinate 550,538, forward strand.
CGGGGGGTAATTCAGGTGAACGAGGCGCTGACAGGCCAGACTCCGGTGACACGCGTGGAGGCGTACGCAGAGGCGCCCGCGGAGCCGTACGACGAGGCCGAGACGAGCCTGGTCGTGGTCACCGGGCTCTCCGGCGGCGGCCGGAGCACGGTGGCCCGGGCGCTGGAGAACGTCGGTTACTACGTGGTCGACAACCTGCCCCAGGCGCTCATGCTCGACATGGCCGAGCTGGCCTCCAAGGCCGGCGGCGCGGCCCGGCGTACCGCGATGGTGCTGGACGTGCGCTCGCGGGCCTTCTCCACCGACCTGGCCGGCGCCATCCGGGAGCTGAAGGAACGGGCCTTCTCCCCACGGGTGGTCTTCGTCGACGCCGACGACGAGGTGCTCATCCGGCGGTTCGAGAGCGTCCGCCGCTCCCACCCGTTGCAGGGCGACGGCCGGCTGGCCGACGGCATCGCGGTCGAACGTGACCTGCTGGAGGAGGCCCGGGACCAGGCCGACGTGATCATCGACACCAGCCACCTGAACGTCAACCAGCTCCGGCGGCGCATCGAGGAGCTCTTCGGCGAGGAGGACGCCCGGCGGCTGCGGGTCACCGTGCTCTCCTTCGGGTTCAAGTACGGCCTGCCGCCGGACGCCGACTTCGTGCTCGACGCCCGGTTCCTGCCCAACCCGTTCTGGGTTCCTGACCTGCGCGAGCAGACCGGCCGGGACGAGCCGGTCAGCGAGTACGTGCTCGGCCAGGAGGGCGCCGAGGCGTTCGTGTCGGCCTACGCCGACCTGGTCAACGCCACCACCGCCGGCTTCGAGCGGGAGGGCAAGCGGTACCTCACCGTGGCGGTCGGCTGCACCGGGGGCAAGCACCGCAGCGTGGCGATCACCGAGGAACTGGCCTCGCGGCTGCGCCGGTCCGGACTCGCCGCCAACGCGCAACACCGGGACCTGGGGCGCGAATGACGGTGACGAAGGTGGTGGCCTTCGGCGGCGGGCACGGCCTGTCCGCGTCGCTGCGCGCGTTGCGCCGGTGTGCCCCCGAACTCGACCTCGACATCACCGCCGTGGTCACTGTGGGTGACGACGGGGGTCCAGTGGCCGGCTCCGTGCCGCCCGGGGCGGACTGCCCCCGGGGGACCTGCGCCAGGCGCTGGTGGCGCTGGCCGGCGACCACCCGGCCACCCGGCGCAGCGCGACGCTGTTCCAGCACCGCTTCGCCCGTACCGGCGCTGGTGCCCGTGCCGGCGAAAACCAGGCCGTGCCCGCGTCGGCCCACGCCAACGGAAGCCCGGCGGTCCCCACGCCGACCCCGGTCGCGGCGGAGCGGGCCCGGAGCCTGCCGGCGGCGATCCCGGCCGTTGCCGCCGCGACGACGGGGAACGGCGACCGGTCGGCCGGGGGCTGCGTCGACGGCCTGGACGGGCACGCGGTCGGCAACCTGGTGCTGTTCGGCCTGATGGAACTGCTCGGCGACCCGGTGGTCGCGCTGGAACACGCCGGCACCATGCTCGGCACGGTCGGCCGGGTGCTGCCGATGTCCTGCGAGCCGGTCGGCATCGAGGCGCGGGTGCGCGGCGCGGACCCGGCCCGCCCGGACGAGGTGCGTACGGTGCGTGGGCAGCACCAGGTGGCGGTTACCACCGGCCGGGTGGAGGCGTTGCGGCTCACCCCGGCCGCCCCGGTCGCCTGCCCGCAGGCGGTGGCGGCGACCCGGGACGCCGACTGGCTGATCTTCGGGCCGGGGAGCTGGTACACCAGCGTCCTGCCGCACCTGCTGGTACCCGGCCTGGCCGACGCGATCGTCGCCAGCCCGGCCCGGCGGCTGGTCACCCTGAACCTCTCCGCGGAGAAGGAGACCCTCGGGCTCTCCGCCGCCGGCCACCTCGCCGCGCTGCACCGCTACCTCCCGGAACTCACGGTCGACTGCGTGCTCGCCGACGACCGGGTGGTGAACGAACCCGAGCCGCTGGCCCGTGCGGCAGAATCGCTGGGTGCCCGTCTCGTGCTCGCCCCGATCGCCGTCGCCGACGGCAGTCCCCGGCACGACCCGGCCGCCCTGGGCGCCGCCCTGGTGCCTGTCCTGGGCGCCGCTCGTTAAGCACCTACGTAATCACCGGCGGCACGCCGGAACCGGTCCGTGAGGGGACGCACAATGGCGATGACGGCTGCGGTCAAGGACGAGCTGAGTCGGGTCGACGTGCCCAAGCCGTGCTGCCGGCGGGCGGAGATGACCGCCCTGCTGCGGTTCGCCGGTGGGCTGCACATCGTCTCCGGCCGGGTGGTGGTCGAGGCGGAGTTGGACACCGGAGCGGTGGCCCGGCGGCTGCGCCGCGAGGTCGCCGAGGTCTACGGCTACCCCAGCGAGATCCACGTGCTCGCCTCCGGTGGCCTGCGCAAGGGCAGCCACTTCATCGTCCGGGTGGTCAAGGACGGCGAGTCGCTGGCCCGGCAGACCGGGCTGCTGGACGTCCGGGGCCGCCCGGTGCGTGGTCTGCCCCCGCACGTGGTCGCCGCGAACGTCTGCTGCGCGGTGTCGGCCTGGCGGGGCGCGTTCATGGCACACGGCTCGCTGACCGAGCCGGGCCGGTCCAGCGCCCTGGAGATCACCTGCCCCGGGCCGGAGTCGGCGCTCGCCCTGGTGGGCGCGGCCCGCCGGATCGGCATCACCGCCAAGAACCGCGAGGTGCGCGGCGTGGACCGGGTGGTGGTCAAGGACGGCGACGCGATCGCCGCGCTGCTCACCCGGGTCGGCGCCCACTCCAGCGTGCTGGCCTGGGAGGAACGCCGGGTGCGGCGCGAGGTCCGGGCCACCGCGAACCGGCTGGCGAACTTCGACGACGCCAACCTGCGCCGCTCGGCGCGGGCCGCGGTGGCCGCCGCCGCCCGGGTCACCCGGGCGCTGGAGATCCTCGCCGAGGACGCCCCGCACCACCTCACCTCGGCCGGTCGGCTGCGCCTGGAGCACCGGCAGGCGTCCCTGGAGGAACTCGGCGCCCTCGCCGACCCGCCGCTGACCAAGGACGCCATCGCCGGCCGGATCCGCCGGCTGCTCGCGCTGGCCGACAAGCGCGCCCGTGACCTCGGCATCCCCGATACCGAAGCGGCAGTCACGCCGGACATGCTCGTGGTCTGATAGGACGGTGGGACGAGGCGGCTCGTGGGTTCACGCCCCCACGCAGCGAGCCGCCGTGCGCTCGGATAGGGTCGCAGCGTACGGCAAGGGAGCCGACAATCGGCTTCCCCCGCCGTACCCACCGCCTCGGCGGTCTGGTCCGTCGGACCGCGGCGGGGTGGCCGAGATGAACTGTCAACGGCCGGCTCCACTGGTCGGCGCACATCAACTCGCCGGCCGCCGTGCGGCGCCGGCAGACCAGAACGCGAGGAGATGGGACCTGTGACCATCCGGGTTGGCATCAACGGCTTCGGCCGCATCGGCCGCAACTTCTTCCGGGCAGTGCTGGCGTCCGGAGCGGACGTCGAGGTCGTCGCCGTGAACGACCTGACCGACAACGCCACGCTCGCCCACCTGCTGAAGTACGACAGCATCCTCGGCCGGCTGCCGCACGAGGTCAAGGCCACCGCCGACGAGATCACCGTCGGTGGCAAGACCATCAAGGCGTACGCCGAGCGCGACCCGAGCGCGCTGCCCTGGGGCGACCTGGGCGTGGACGTGGTCATCGAGTCCACCGGCTTCTTCACCGACGCCACCAAGGCCAAGGCGCACGTAGACGGTGGGGCCAAGAAGGTCATCATCTCCGCGCCGGCCAAGAACGAGGACGTCACCGTCGTCATGGGCGTCAACCACGGCGACTACGACCCGGCCAAGCACACCATCATCTCGAACGCCTCCTGCACCACCAACTGCCTGGCCCCGATGGCGAAGGTCCTGCACGACACCTTCGGCATCGAGAAGGGTCTGATGACCACGATCCACGCGTACACCCAGGACCAGAACCTCCAGGACGCGCCGCACAGCGACCTGCGTCGGGCCCGCGCCGCCGCGCTGAACATCGTCCCGACCTCCACCGGCGCCGCCAAGGCGATCGGCCTGGTCCTGCCCGACCTCAAGGGCAAGCTGGACGGCTACGCGCTGCGGGTGCCGATCCCGACCGGCTCCACCACCGACCTGACCGTCACGGTCGGCCGGGAGACCAGCGTCGACGAGGTCAACGCCGCCATCAAGGCCGCCGCCGAGGGCCCGCTCAAGGGCGTCCTGGTCTACAACGAGGACCCGATCGTGTCGGCCGACATCGTCACCGACCCGGCGTCCTGCATCTTCGACGCGCCGCTGACCAAGGTCATCGGCAACCAGGTCAAGGTCGTCGGCTGGTACGACAACGAGTGGGGCTACTCCAACCGCCTGGTCGACCTGGTCAAGCTGGTCGGTTCGTCGCTGTGAGCATCCGTACCCTCGACGACCTGCTCGCCGAGGGGGTTTCGGGTCGGCGCGTGCTGGTGCGCGCCGACCTGAACGTGCCCCTCGACAAGCAGACCGGCGCCATCACGGATGACGGTCGGATCCGGGCGGTGCTGCCGACGCTCGGCGCGCTGGTGCAGGCCGGCGCGAAGGTGGTCGTCTGCTCGCACCTGGGCCGCCCGAAGGGCGCGCCGGACCCGCAGTTCAGCCTCCGCCCGGTCGCCGGGCGGCTCGGCGAGCTGCTCGGCGCGCCGGTGCACTTCGCCACCGACACCGTCGGCGACTCGGCCCGTTCCACCGTGGAAGGGCTGGCCGACGGCCAGGCCGCGTTGCTGGAGAACCTCCGCTTCAACAAGGGGGAGACCAGCAAGGACGACGCCGAGCGGGGCGCCTTCGCCGACCAGCTCGCCGCGTTCGCCGAGGCGTACGTGGACGACGCGTTCGGCGCGGTGCACCGCAAGCACGCCAGCGTGTACGACGTCCCGGCCCGACTGCCGCACGTGGCCGGTCGGCTCGTGCTGCGCGAGGTCGAGGTGCTCGGCAAGCTGACCGGCGAGCCGGAGCGCCCGTACGTGGTGGTCCTCGGCGGTTCCAAGGTCTCCGACAAGCTCGCGGTGATCGAGGCGCTGCTGCCGAAGGTCGACCGGCTGCTCATCGGCGGCGGCATGTGCTTCACCTTCCTCAAGGCCCAGGGCCACGAGGTGGGCACCTCGCTGCTCGAGGAGGAGATGGTCGAGACCTGCGGCAACCTGCTGGCGCGGTCCGAGGGCAAGATCATGCTCCCGGTCGACGTGGTGGTCGCCGACGCCTTCGCGCCGGACGCCGCGCACGACGTGGTACGCGCCGACGGGATTCCCAGCCACCGGCTCGGGCTCGACATCGGCCCGGAGACGGTCGCCGGGTTCTCCGCCGCCCTCAAGGACGCCGCGGGCGGCGGGCCGGGCGGCGCGCGGACGATCTTCTGGAACGGCCCGATGGGCGTGTTCGAGATGCCGGCGTTCGCCCACGGCACCCGGGGCGTCGCCGAGGCGATCGCCAAGGCCGACGCGTTCACCGTGGTCGGTGGCGGTGACTCGGCCGCCGCCGTTCGGGCACTCGGGCTCGACGAGTCGTCGTTCGGGCACATCTCCACCGGCGGGGGCGCCTCGCTGGAATACCTCGAGGGCAAGACCCTCCCCGGCATCGCGGCGCTGGAGGACTGATGGCGGCGGTCACCCGCCGGCCCCTGATGGCCGGCAACTGGAAGATGAACCTGAACCACTTCGAGGCCAACCTCCTGCTCCAGAAGCTGGCGGCCAGCCTCAACGAGAAGCAGCTCACCGACGTCGAGTGCGTCGTGCTGCCGCCCTACACCGACCTGCGCACCGTGCAGACCGCGGTGGACGGCGACAAGCTGCTCATCGGCTACGGCGCGCAGGACCTCTCCCCGCACCAGTCGGGGGCGTACACCGGGGAGATCTCCGGGCCGATGCTGGCCAAGCTCGGCTGCACGTACGTGGTGGTCGGGCACTCGGAGCGGCGCGCGTACCACCACGAGGACGACGCGCTGCTCAACGCCAAGGTGAAGGCGGCGTTGGCGAACGACCTGACCCCGATCCTCTGCGTGGGCGAGGGACTGGACGTCCGGGACGAGCAGCGGCACGTGGCGCACTGCCAGGACCAGCTCACCGCCGGCCTCAAGAAGATCACCGCCGAGCAGGTCACCAAGGTCGTCATCGCGTACGAGCCGGTCTGGGCGATCGGCACCGGCAAGACCGCGACCCCGGAGGACGCCCAGGAGGTGTGCGGGGCGGTGCGTGAGCGCCTGGCCGAGCTGTACGACCAGGCAACCGCGGACCAGGTCCGGATCCTCTACGGCGGGTCGGTGAAGGCGGCGAACGTGGCCGCCATCATGGCCCAGCCGGACGTGGACGGCGCGCTCGTCGGCGGGGCCAGCCTCGACGCCGAGGAATTCGTGCAGATCTGCCGCTTCCCGGAGCACATCACCCGCTGAACGCTCGCTATCCTTGACTCCGCCCGTCCGTCGGTCGGTGCCGCACGCCCGACACGCGGGGCGAGGATCGCAACGAGAGGACTGACCCCAGCCATGCCGATCTGGTTCGCCTACACGTTGATCGCGCTACTGACGATCACGAGCATCCTGCTCACCCTGCTGATCCTGCTGCACCGCGGCAAGGGCGGCGGGATGTCGAGCATGTTCGGCGGTGGGGTCAGCTCGAGCCTCGCCGGCTCGTCGGTGGCCGAGAAGAACCTCGACCGCTACACCGTCCTGGTGGGCATCGTCTGGTTCGCCTGCATCATCGGTCTCGGACTCTGGCTCAAGCTGGCCGTGCCCGCCTGAGGCAGCTCCTCCCGACGTAGGCAAACTGCGCGCGGTCCGTACCACGGGCCGCGCGCAGTGCTTTTCCCCGGCGGTGCGCGCCCGGCCCCGCGCACGGTGCTGTTCCCCGACGGTGCGCGCCGGCCCCGCGCACGGTGCTTTTCCCCGGCGGTGCGTGCCCGGCCCCGCGCATGGTGCTTTTCCCCGACGGTGCGCCGGCCCGGTCGCCGGGGCGCGGCGACCACCCGTCAGCGCAGGCTGCGGAAGCGCGGGGGCACGTCGGCCGCCGCGGCCCGGTCGAGCAGCCAGAGGGTACGGCTGACGCCCGCCACCCCGGCGGCCGGCAACTGCACCGGACCGGCGCCGTCCAGCGCCATGTGGACCGCCGCCGCCTTGTCCGACCCGCTGGCGACCAGCCACACCTCCTCGGCGGTGTTGATCGCCGGCAGGGTCAGGGTGGTCCGCACCGGCGGCGGCTTCGGGCTGCCCCGGACCGCGCTGACCGGACGGCTCTCGTAGTGCACCCGGTGTTCCGGGAAGACCGATGCCACGTGGCCGTCCTCACCCACCCCGAGTAGCAGCACGTCGAAGTGGGGCAGGGTGGCGTGCCCGGGGCGGGCCGCGGCGGCGAGTTCCTCCGCGTACCGGGCGGCCGCCGCCTCCGGGTCCACCCCGTCCGGACCGTCGGAGGCCGGCATCGGGTGGATCCGGGCCGGGTCGAGGGGGAGCAGGTCGAGCAGCGCCGCCCGCGCCTGGGTCTCGTTACGCTCCGGGTCTCCGGCGGGGAGGAAGCGTTCGTCGCCCCACCAGACGTCCACCCGGGACCAGTCCACCGCGTCGTGGGCCGGCAGGGCCGCCACCGCCCGGTACACGGCGGCGGCGATCCGCCCGCCGGTGAGCACCACCGACGCCTGCCCCCGGTCGGCCTGGGCGTCGAGCAGCTTCACCACCAACCGGGCCGCGACCGCCTGGGCCAGCAGGTCGGCGTCGGCGTGTACGGCGACACTCGCCTCACTCATCAGATCCTTCTCGTCGTCGACCGACGGGCGTCCCGCCCGGCGGTACCTGGTCGTCGCCCGGACGGCCCGCCCGCGTACGTGTGTTTCCCGGACGGCCCGCCCGCGTACGTGTCTTGTCCGGCGGTCCGCCCGCGTACATATGCTCCCCCGGCGGTCCGCCCGCGTGCGTGTGCTCCCCGGTCCGGTCCGCCCGGGTACATGTGCTCCCCGGTCCGGTCCGCCCGGCACCGGACCTCGGCGCAGGGCGGACCGGACCAGGCGGTCAGGACGGCGTGTTCGTCGAGGCGTGCGCGGTGACGCCCGCCTCGGCACGCCGGGCGGTCGCCGGGTCCTTCCAGACGTGCACCCGCTGGGCGGGCCGGTCGTCCAGGCCGGAGATCCCCGCCGTCGCCCCGAGGGCCTCGGCGTAGATCTGGTCGGCGTCCAGCCGGCGCAGCTCCTCGGCCAGTTCGTCGCCGAGCGGCCGGCGGACCAGCGGCAGGTTCCGGTCCGCCTGGCCGGTACGCCGGAACGTCGCCGTGCTGTCCTCCCGGGTCAGGGTCAGCTCGTCGCCGTTGGCGCAGCGCAACCGCACCTCGCGCATCCGGGGCAGGCCGTCGACGTGCTCCCGGTGCGGCTCGATGCCGAGCCGGCTGCCCAGCCAGCCGCACATCAGCGCCGCCGTCGGGTCGGTCGGCGGAGCCACCACGGTCGCCTCGGTGACCTGGTCCTGGGTGGTGTCGAAGGCCCCCGCGACCAGGGTGCGCCACGGGGTGATCCGGGTCCAGGCCAGGTCGGTGTCGCCCGGGGCGTAGTCCCGGGCCCGCTGCCGCAGCGCCTCGATCGGGTCGGCGGCCTGGGCGGCGTCGGTGATCCGCCGGTCCGCGACCACCCCGAGGAAGTCGGTGGCGATCTCCTCCGGCGGCTCGGCGTGCCACCAGGTCACCACCGGCACGTCCGGCACCAGCAGCGGCATCACCACCGACTCGGCGTGCAGCGCGAGCCGGCCGTACATCCGGGTGACCACCGCCTCGCACGGTCCCAGCCGGCCGCCCACGACGATCTCCGCGTCCAGCCGGTTGCGGTCCCGTTCCACGTCCGAGCGGACCACGACGAGCAGCCGGCACGGGTGGGCGGCGGCGGCGATGGTGGCCGCCGCCTCCGCCTCCCGGACCCGCTTCTCGTCCACCACCACGATCAGCGTGAGCGCCATCCCGCTGGCCACCCCGCCCGCACTGCGCCGCTCGGCGGCGAGCGCCTTGACCACCTCGCTACCGGTGGTGTCCCACAGCCCGATCAAGAGAGCCTCCTGGTTCGCTCGCTCTGCTCGCTGACGCCGGCGCCTCGCGTCGCTCGGCACCGGCGTGGCACAGCGCCGATGGTTCGCTCGCTCTGCTCGCTCACGCGCGCCGCCAGGTCCGGCCCTCGCGGGCCAGCAACTCGTCGGCTGCCCGGGGACCCCACTCGCCGGCCCGGTACGGCTCCGGCTTCGTGTTCTGCCAGGCCCGTTCCAGCGGGTCGACCACCTGCCAGCTCTGCTCCACCTCGGCGGCGTCCGGGAAGAGGGTCCGGTCGCCGATCAGCACGTCCAGCACCAGCCGCTCGTACGCCTCCGGGCTGGCCTCGGTGAACGCCTCGCCGTACTGGAAGTCCATGGCGATGTCCCGGACCTCCATGGTGGTGCCCGGCACCTTGGAGCCGAACTTCAGCACCACGCCCTCGTCCGGCTGCACCCGGATGACGAGCTGGTTGTTGCCGAGCATCTCGATGTCGGCGTCGTTGAACGGCAGGTGCGGGGCCCGCTTGAACATGATGGCGACCTCGGTCACCCGGCGGGGGAGCCGCTTGCCGGCGCGGATGTAGAACGGCACCTCCGCCCAGCGGCGGTTCTGGATGCCGAGCCGCACGGCGACGTACGTCTCGGTGGTGGAGTCCGCCGGGACGCCCTCCTCGTCCAGGTAGCCCACCGCCCGCTGGCCGCCCACCCAGCCGGGCAGGTACTGGCCCCGCACGGTGCCCCGGTCGATGTCCTTCGGCAGGGTGATCGCCCGGAGCACCTTCAGCTTCTCGGTCCGGATCTCGTCGGCGTCGAAGCTGGTCGGCTCCTCCATCGCCACCAGGGCCAGCAGTTGCAGCAGGTGGTTCTGCACCACGTCGCGGGCCGCCCCGGCCGAGTCGTAGAACCCGGCCCGGGAGCCGATGCCGACGTCCTCGGCCATGGTGATCTGCACCGAGTCGACGTAGTGCGAGTTCCACAGCGGCTCGAACAGGTTGTTCGCGAACCGCAGGGCGAGGATGTTCTGGACGGTCTCCTTGCCCAGGTAGTGGTCGATGCGGAACACGTCCTGGCTGGTGAACACGTCGTCGACCAGGTCGTTGAGTTCCTTCGCCGAGGGCAGGTCGTGCCCGAACGGCTTCTCCACCACCACCCGCCGCCATCCGCCGGACCGGGCGTTGTCGGCCATGCCGGTGCGGGCGAGCTGCTTGAGCACCACGGGAAACGCCGCCGGGGGGATGGAGAAGTAGAAGGCGGCGTTGCCGGTGATGCCGTGGGTGTCGCGCAGCTCGTCGAGGGTGGCGGCGAGGTGGTCGAACGCGGCGTCGTCGTCGAACGACCCGCCGACGAACTTGATGTTGCCGGCCAGCCGCGCCCACACCTCCTCCCGCCACGGGGTCCGGGCGTGCTTCTTGGCCGCCTCGTAGGCCAGCGACTCGAAGTCGCCGTCACCCCAGTCCCGGCGGGCAAAGCCGAGGACCACGAAACCCGGGGGAGCAGGCCCCGGTTGGCCAGGTCGTACACCGCGGGCAGCAGTTTCTTGCGGGCCAGGTCGCCGGTGACGCCGAAGATCACCAGAGCGCAGGGCTCCGGGATCCTCGGCAGCCGCCGGTCCTGCGGGTCGCGTAGCGGGTTCACGCCGCCTCCTCGCTCCGCCGGATCGGTTCCGGTCATCGTCATGCCCGCAGGCGCCGGGCCGCGTCGAGCAACTGGGCCACGCCCGCCGCCCGATCGGTCAGGTGCAGGCGCAGCAGCGGACGCTCCCGGCCGGCCAGGGCCTCCCGGTCACCCGCGGCCTGCGCCGCCTGGAGCCCGCCGAACGTGTACGGCTTCCCGGGCACCGGCAGGTCCTCGGTGACCGCGCCGGTGACCTGGAGGAAGCTGCCGACCTGCGGCCCACCCTTGTGGTACTGGCCGGTGGAGTGCAGGAACCGGGGCCCCCAGCCAAAGGTGACCGGGCGTCCGGACGCCCCGGCCAGCAGCGCCCGCAGTCCGGCCGCGTCGGCGTCGGCGAACCGGTCCAGGTACGCCATGACCGCCAGGTAGCCGCCGTCGGCGATCCCGTCGAGTAGCCAGCGCAGCACGCCGACCAGCTCGCCCGGGACGCCCGCCGGGGCGTACACCTCGATCGAGCCCTCGGTGAACGACGGCGACTCGGTGACCGGCCCGGCGGCCAGGATCCGGTTGGTGTTCTCTTTGCTCTCGGTCACGTTCGGCTGGTTGAACGGGTCGATGCCGAGCACCGCCCCGGCCATCGCCGTGGCGTACTCCCAGGTCAGGAAGTGCGCCCCGAGCGGTCCGTTGACCGCGACCTGCGCCTGCGTCCCGCCACCGGGGACGGCCCCGGCGGGCAGCGACCCGCCGTAGCTGACGGTCAGCACGTCGTCCCCGGTCGCGCCGGGGCTGTCCGGCGACTCCACCACCACGGGCAGGATGCCGACGCCGGACTTGCCGGTCGACTCGGCGATGAGCTGCTCGGCCCAGTCGCCCAGGCCCTCGATGCCGGTGCCGTCGTCGACCAGGGCGACCTTGTCCCGGCCCAGGGTGGCGGCGGCGCCGAGCGCGGCGCCGAGCGCCAGGCCCGGGTTGTCGGTGTCCCGGCCGAAGCTCTCCGCGAGCGCCTCGGCCTCGTCGACCAGCTCGGCGACCTCGACCCCGGCCAGCGCGGACGGCACCAGCCCGAACGCGGTCAGCGCGGCGAACCGGCCGCCCACCTCCGGGTCGGCGAGCACCACGTGGGCGCCCATCTCGGTGGCGGTGGCCTCCAGCGGGGAGCCCGGGTCGGTGACGATCACGAAGTGCCGCCCGGCCTCGGCCTCGGTCATCCCCGCGTCGAGGAACGCCTGCCAGTACGCCCGCCGGTGGCTGTCGGTCTCGACGGTGGAGCCGGACTTGCTGGCCACCACGACCACCGTCCGCTCCAGCCGGTCGGCCAGCGCCGCCCGGACCTGCCCCGGGTCGGTGGTGTCCAGCACGGTCAGCGGCCGGCCCAGGGTCCGGGCGATCACCTCGGGGGCCAGCGAGGAGCCGCCCATGCCGGCGAGCACCACGTGGTCCAGGTCGCCCAGTTCGGTGGTCAGCTCGGCGAGCTGCGGGAGCAGCTCCCGGCTGCGCCGGTGGGTGTCCACCCAGCCGAGCCGGATCTTCGCCTCCTGCTCGGCCTCCGGACCCCAGATGGTCGGGTCCTTCTCCGCCAGCATTCCGGGCACGCCGGAGCGCACCAGCGCGTCCCGGGTGGAGGTGGCGCCGGCCGCGTCGACCGCCGCCGCGCCGTACACGGCCAGCCCGGCGGCGGTCTCCGCCGGGCCGTCCAGCAGGTCACTCACGCCTTGCCTCCCCGCCGCGCCGCCTCCAGCGAGGTCCGGACCCCGTCGAGCAGTTCCTGCCAGCTCGCCTCGAACTTCTCCACGCCCTCCCGTTCCAGGGTGACGATCACGTCGGCCATGTCCACGCCGGCCGACTCCAGGTCGGCGAAGAGCTGCCGGGCCTCGTCGTACCCGCCGGTGACCGTGTCGCTTTGGGTCTCGCCGTGGTCGGCGTAGGCGTGGATCACCGACTCCGGCATGGTGTTGACCGTGCCGGGAGCGATCAGCTCCTCGACGTAGATCACGTCCCGGTAGTCCGGGTTCTTGGTCGAGGTGGACGCCCAGAGCGGGCGCTGCGGGTGCGCCCCGGCGTCGGCGAGGGCCCGCCAGCGGTCGGAGGAGAAGACCTCCGAGTACCGCTCGTACGCCAGCCGGGCGTTGGCCACGGCCGCCTTGCCGCGCAGCGCCTTCGCCTCGGCGGAGCCGGCCTTCTCCAGCCGCTTGTCGATCTCGCTGTCCACCCGGGAGACGAAGAACGAGGCGACCGAGCCGATCGTCGACAGGTCGTGCCCGTTCGCCTTCGCCTGCTCCAGGCCGGCGAGGAACGCCTCCATCACCTGCGAGTAGCGGTCCAGCCCGAAGATCAGCGTGACGTTGACGCTGATCCCCTCGGCGAGGGTTGCGGTGATCGCGGGCAGCCCGGCCTCGGTCGCCGGGATCTTGATGAACAGGTTCGGCCGGTCGACCAGCCACCAGAGGGCCTTCGCCTCGGCGACGGTCTTCGCCGACTCGTGGGCCAGGCGCGGGTCCACCTCGATGGAGACCCGGCCGTCCACGCCGGCGCTGCCCTCGTACGACGGGCGCATCACGTCGCACGCCCACCGCACGTCGTACGTGGTGAGCATCCGGACGGCCTCCTCGACCTCCACCCCCCGGGTGGCGAGGTCGCGCACCTGCCAGTCGTACTCGTCGGCGTCCTTGAGAGCCTTGGCGAAGATGGTCGGGTTGGTGGTCACCCCGGCCACGTGCTGCTCCCGCCGGAGCTTGTCCAGACCGCCGGAGCTGAGCCGGGTCCGGGAGAGATCGTCCAACCAGACCGCCACGCCCGCGGCGGTCAGTTCCTTCAACCTGTCAGTCATGCCGTTCACGCTCCCCTCAGTTGCCGGTGGTGAAACCGGTGATGTCGCCGATCCGGGTCTGCGCCGCGTGCGCGGCGGCCACGATCCGGTCCGGGGTGAAGCCGAACTGCTCGAAGAGCACCGAGTGCGGGGCGCTCGCCCCGTAGTGCTCCAGGCTGACGCTCTCGCCGCTGTCGCCGACGATGCCACGCCAGGACATCCCGATGCCCGCCTCGACGCTGACCCGGGCCTTCACGCTCCGCGGCAGCACCGACTCGCGGTACGCCTCGTCCTGCGCGAAGAACCACTCCTGGCAGGGCATCGAGACGACCCGGGTGGGGGTGCCCTGCTCCTCCAGCCGCTCCCGGGCGGTCAGGCAGAGCTGCACCTCCGAACCGGTGCCGACCAGGATCACCTGCGGCTTGCCGTTGGACGCCTCGGCCAGCACGTAGCCGCCCTTCGTCACGCCCTCCGCGTCGGCCAGGGTCGACCGGTCCAGCGTCGGCAGCGGCTGCCGGCTCAGCGCCAGCGCGGTCGGCCGGTCGGTGTGCTCCAGCGCCGCCCGCCAGGCCCAGACGGTCTCGTTGGCGTCGGCCGGACGCACCACGTCCAGGCCGGGGATGGCCCGCAGCGCGGTCAGGTGCTCCACCGGCTGGTGGGTCGGGCCGTCCTCGCCGAGACCGATCGAGTCGTGCGTCCAGACGTAGACCACCGGCAGCTTCATCAGCGCGGCGAGCCGCACCGACGGGCGCATGTAGTCGCTGAAGACCAGGAACGTGCCGCCGTACGGGCGGGTGCCGCCGTGCAGCGTGATGCCGTTCAGGATCGCGCCCATGGCGTGCTCACGGATGCCGAAGTGCAGGGTGCGGCCGTACTCGTGGCCGGGGAACTCCTTGGTGGCGTGGCTGCTCGGGACGAAGGACGGCTCGCCCTTCATCGTGGTGTTGTTGCTCTCCGCCAGGTCGGCCGAACCGCCCCACAGCTCCGGCAGCACCGGGGCGAGGGCCTCCAGGACCTTGCCGGACGCGGCCCGGGTGGCGATCCCCTTGGCATCCGCCGGGAAGGTGGGCAGCGCGTCGGCCCAGCCCTGCGGGAGGGTACGAGTGGCCAGCCGCTCGTAGAGGGCCTGGCGCTCCGGGGCGGCCTTCGCCCACCCGTCGAACGCCTTCTGCCACTCCTGCTGCTCCTGCGCGCCCCGGGTGAGCGCGTCCCGGGTGTGGGCGAGCACCTCCTCGCTCACCTCGAAGGTGCGCTCCGGGTCGAAGCCGAGCACCCGCTTGGTGGCGGCCACCTCGTCGGCGCCGAGCGCCGAGCCGTGGATCTTGCCGGTGTTCTGCTTGTTCGGGGCGGGCCAGCCGATGATGGTGCGCAGCGCGATGAACGAGGGGCGGCCGCTCTCCGCCTTCGCGGCGAGCAGCGCGGCGTGCAGGGCCTCGACGTTCTCGTGGTAGTCGCCCTGGTCGGCGTCGCCGCGCCGCCAGTCGACGGTCTGCACGTGCCAGCCGTACGCCTCGTACCGGGCGGCGACGTCCTCGCTCTTGGCGATCCGGGTGTCGTCCTCGATCGAGATCTCGTTGTCGTCGTAGATCAGGGTGAGGTTGCCGAGCTGCTGGTGGCCGGCGAGGGCGCTGGCCTCGTGGCTGATGCCCTCCTCGATGTCGCCGTCCGAGGCGATGCACCAGATGTGGTGGTCGAAGATCGACTTGCCCGGCGCGGCGTCCGGGTCGAACAGGCCCCGCTCCCGCCGGGCGGCCATCGCCATGCCGACCGCGTTGCCCAGGCCCTGCCCGAGCGGGCCGGTGGTGGTCTCCACGCCGGGGGTGTGCCCGTGCTCGGGGTGACCCGGAGTGAGCGAGCCCCACTGGCGCAGCGCCTTCAGGTCGTCCAGCCCGAGCGGGTAGCCGCTGAGGAAGAGCTGGATGTAGAGGGTGAGGCTGGAGTGGCCGCAGGAGAGGACGAAACGGTCCCGGCCGGCCCAGTTCGGGTCGGCGGGGTTGTGCCGCATGACCTTGTTGAAGAGCAGGTACGCGGCGGGGGCGAGGCTCATCGCCGTACCGGGGTGGCCGTTGCCGGATTTCTCCACGGCGTCCATGGCCAGCACTCGGACGGTGTCGACGGCCCGCCGGTCGAGGTCGGACCAGGTCAGGGTTGTCTGTTCGGGTCGGTTGGCAGCCACGATGGTTGTGCTCCTCGGCAGATGGGCGGAACCCTCGGGGATGACCCTATCGAGCGGCCGTAAACCCCTGCCCAGGGATCTCTACATGCGGTTACGTGCCGGTTGACCAGTTCTCCTCCCGGCTGCGGCCGACGTCCCGTTCCGGCCCCGGCGGATGTGATGGCGGGCACGGGGGACGGGGCGGACGGGCTGCGCGGATCACGCCGCGTAGGCTGTCGGTCGGTATGTGCGTGCCGCGAACCGGCCGCCGCTGAGCCGATCTCCTGCCGATGCCGGAAGGTGGCCGTACGTGAGCATGATCACCGAACGCCCCGTCAACAGTCCCGCCGCAGGACCAGCGGCGGAGGTGGCGCCGGAGGCCGGTGCGCGGCGGGACGTGCGGGCGGTGGTCTCGGCGTACGTCACCCTCACCAAGCCCCGGATCGTCGAGCTGCTCCTGGTCACCACGGTGCCGGCGATGATGCTCGCCGCCGGCGGCCTGCCGTCGCTCTGGCTGGTCGCGATCGTGGTGGTCGGCGGCGCCCTCGCCGCGGGCGCGGCCAGCGTGATCAACTGCTACATCGACCGGGACATCGACCAGGTCATGCGGCGGACGAAACGCCGTCCGCTGCCCACCCACACGGTCACCCCGCGCAACGCCCTGGTCTTCGGGCTGGTGCTGGCCGCCGTCTCGGTGGCCCTGATGGCGGTCTTCACCAACTGGCTCGCCACCGCGCTGACCCTGGCCGCCATCGTCTACTACGACCTGGTCTACACGCTGTGGCTGAAGCGGACCACCTCGCAGAACACCTTCTGGGGCGGGGCCTGCGGGGCGGCCCCGGTGCTGATCGGCTGGGCGGCGGTGACCGGTTCGCTCGCCCCGGCGGCGTGGGCCCTCTTCGCGGTGGTCTTCTTCTGGCAG
Organism: Micromonospora pallida; assembly: GCF_900090325.1. Lineage (NCBI taxonomy): Bacteria > Bacillati > Actinomycetota > Actinomycetes > Micromonosporales > Micromonosporaceae > Micromonospora > Micromonospora pallida. Next base: position 567,043 of record NZ_FMHW01000002.1, read on the forward strand.
ATGCCGCACTTCTACGCGCTGGCCATCAAGTACAAGGCGGACTACGCCCGCGCCGGCATCCCGATGCTGCCGGTGGTCGCCTCCACCCGGCGAGTCAACGGGGAGATCATCGTCTTCACCTGGCTCACCGTGCTGTCCTCGCTGGCGCTCTGGCCGCTCGGGATGAGCCCGATCTACGGCGTGACCGCCCTGGTGGTCGGGGCGGTGTTCATCGTCGAGGCGCACAAGCTGTGCCGGCGTTCCGCCCGGGGCGAGGCGGTCAAGCCGATGCGGCTGTTCCACTGGTCCACCACGTACCTGACCATCCTGGCGGCGGCGGTCGCCCTTGACGCGCTGCTCTGAGCGGCCGCACGCCCGTCGGAAAGTTGTCACCTCTCGGTAACATTTCCGGCCCGGGTATGTCTGGATAAGTCGGACAAATGAGGGCCAATTACCTGTGGTTCTCCTTAAACCTCAGGTAATTGGCATCACAATCAGTTCATCGTTCTCGCGCATCCGGGCGGAAATCTGCTTAGGCTTCGCGTCATGGCAGATGGTTCCGATACGACGCTGACGGCTGATCAGATCGCCTCGGCCCCGGCCCCCAACGGCCTGGTCTCCGGCATCAAGTCGTTCGCCGCCGGCCACGGCGGCGCGACGGCGGTGATCGAGTACGTCGGCAAGCGGGGCGCACGCATCGTGCTGGTGGGCTCCGACGGGGTGTGGGCAGACCAGTTCGCCGAGGGCACCGACATCGCGCGGGAGGCCTGCGCGCTGGCGGGGGTGGCCGTGGAGAACGCCTGGGAACGTGAACTGATGGACCAGATGCGGCCGAGCAACGACCTCTGGCGGTCGATGGCCCGGCGCACCCTGGCCCGATAAATAGAGAGACACCTTTGTCCGACAATCAGCAGTCGACCCGGGGGCGACCCCGGGTCGCTCTCGTCACCTGCACCGACCTGCCCGACCTCGAGCCGGACGACCGGCTCCTGCTGGCCCCGCTAGCTGCCCGGGGCGTACGGGTCGACACCGTCACCTGGGACGACCCGGGCGTGGACTGGCCCGACTACGACCTGGTCGTGCTCCGCTCGACCTGGGACTACATCGCTCGCCGCGACGAGTTCGTCGCCTGGGCGGCGACCGTGCCCCGGCTGGCCAACCCGGCCGACGTGGTCGCCTGGAACACCGACAAGCGATACCTCGACGACCTCTCCGCTGCCGGGGTGCCGACCGTGCCCACCACCTGGATCGCGCCCGGCGCACCCTGGCGGCAGCCGGAGCAGGGCGAGTACGTCGTCAAGCCCGCGGTCGGCGCGGGCAGCCTGGACAGCGGCCGGTACGACCTGGCCGACCCCGACCACCGCCGGCTCGCCGCCGACCACCTGGCCCGGCTCGGCGCAGCGGGCCGAACGGCCATGGTGCAGCCGTACCTGAGCGCGGTCGACACTGCGGGGGAGACCGCGCTGCTGTTCGCCGGTGGACCCACCGGCCCGGTGTTCAGCCACGCGATCCGCAAGGGCGCCATGCTCACCGGCCCGGACCTGCCCACCGGTGAGCTGTTCCGGCCCGAGCGGATCGACCCGCGCACCGCCACACCCGAGCAGTTGGCGGTGGCGGAGAAGACCCTGACGGCGGTGCCCGGCGGATCCGGGCGGCTGCTCTACGCGCGGGTGGACGTGATTCCCGGTCCGGACGGCTCGCCGGTCCTGGTCGAACTGGAACTCACCGAGCCGTCGCTCTTCCTCGGTCACACCGAGGGCGCCGCCGACCGCTTCGCCGACGCGATCGTGGCCCACCTCCGCGCCACCTGATCCCACCCCCGCGCGCCCCCTGCTCCCGCGCCCCCACTCCTCTCCCGCTCCCGCCCTCCGCTGTGGGCGGGCTGGGGTGGTAGCAGGGGTCCCTTGTTACCGCCTTTTGATGAGCAGGGGACCCCTGCAACCACCCCAGCCGCCAGCCGCCAGCCGCCAGCGGGCAGCCGGCAGCGGGTGGGCGAGGACGGCAGGCGGGTGGGCGCGGGTCGGATCCGGGCGGGGCGGATCCGGGCGGGGCGGGGCGAGCGGATCAGCTGTGGGCGGCGCTGACCGGGCGTGCCGGGGCGTCCGTCACTGCCTCGGCGGCCGTCTCCGGAGTGGCGACGGGCCGCCGCTCGCGGGTCGACCACTGCACGGACAGGGTGGCCAGCAGCACCAGGCACGAGCCGAGCATGTGCGCGCCGACCAGCAGGGCCGGCAGGTGGGTGAAGTACTGCACGAAGCCGATCAGGCCCTGGCCGAGTATCACCGCGACCAGCACCAGCGCCGCCCGGGCCGGACCGGTCGCGCCGACCGCCCGGAAGGCGAAGACCAGCGCCACCGAGAGGCCGATCAGCAGGAAGACGCTGTCCGCGTGGACCTGGGAGATCGACTCCGGGTCCAAGCCGTTGCGGGCCGCGCCGTGGTCACCGGCGTGCGGGCCGCTGCCGGTTACCCAGGTCCCGATGACCAGCACGGCCACGCCGACCAGCGTGGTCAGCCGGGCCAGGTGGCGCAGCGGGGCGGCTACCACGGCCACCGTCGGCCCGTCCGGCTCCATCGTCCGCTTCCAGAGCGCGTACGCCGCCGCGATCACCGCCATCGAGGCGAGAAAGTGCAGCCCGACCACCCACGGGTTGAGGTTGGTCAGCACGGTGATTCCGCCGACCACCGCTTGGGCCGGGATGCCCAGGAAGACCGCGACCGCCAGCGGCACCAGGCCGCGCCGCCGGGGCTGGTGCAGCAGCACCGCGAGCAGGGTGGCCAGCGTGATCAGTCCGACCGCGAAGGTGAGCAGCCGGTTGCCGAACTCGATCGCCCCGTGGATGCCCATCTCGGCGGTGGCGGTGTACGACGCGTCCGTGCACCGGGGCCAGGTGGGGCAGCCGAGACCGGAGGCGGTCAACCGGACGGCCCCGCCGGTCACCACGATCCCGACGTTGGCGATGATCGAGGCGAGCGCGAGACGGCGCAGCAGGGTGGCGGAGACCGGGAACCGGGCGGATCGCATCACACCGCGAATCCTACGCACTGTAGTGCTCGGATTCCGGGTGGCCTCCGCCGAGCCGGTGGTTTGGATCACCGGAACAGGGGTTTGCGGGCGTCCAGCGAATTACGTAACGTGGGCGTTGTGAAAAACGCGGCGGCGCTCTCCGGGCAGCGGCCGGCGGCCGGGCCGGCCGCCGGGGCGTCCGCGTCCGCCGCCGACGTCTCCACCCGTGAGCGGGTCACCCAGCTCCTGCTGGAGCGGGGCGCGACCACCGCCGCGCAGCTCGGCGACGCGCTCGGGCTCAGCCCGGCGGCGATCCGCCGCCACCTCGACGCGATGCTCGCCGACGGCGACGTGCTCGCCCGCGAGCAGGCGGTGCGGGGGCACCGGGGGCGCGGCCGTCCGGCCAAGGTCTTCGTGCTCACCGACGCCGGCCGGCTGCGCTGCGGCACCCACCACTACGACAACATGGCCACCGCCGCCCTGCGCTGGATCGCCCGCACCGGCGGCCCGGAGGCGGTCGAGGCGTTCGCCACCGAGCAGGTCGCCGCGCTGGAGCGCCGCTGCCGGACGGCGATGGAGGGCGCCGGGGAGGACCCGCTCGCCCGCGCCGAGGCGCTCGCCGGAGCGTTGACCGCCGAGGGATACGCTGCCAGCGCGTCCACGATTGCCTCCGGCGGCCAGCTTTGTCAGCACCACTGTCCGGTGGCGCACGTGGCCGCCGAGTTCCCCCAACTGTGCGAGGCCGAGACCTCGGTGATTTCCCGTCTGGTCGGTACGCACGTACAGCGTCTGGCCACCATCGCGCACGGCGACGGGGTGTGCACCACGCACATTCCCGGTCAGCCGGGGCGTGTTCCGTCCGGTAACACCGTCACCACTGTGAGGACAGATAGATGACCGAGCAGATCGTCCAGCCCCTGACCCAGGAGGAGCAGCTCGCCGCCCTCGGTCGCTACGAGTACGGCTGGGCCGACCCCGACGTCGCCGGGGCGACCGCCCAGCGGGGCCTCAACGAGGCGGTGGTGCGGGACATCTCGGCCAAGAAGAACGAGCCGGCCTGGATGCTCGACCTGCGGCTGAAGGGCCTGCGGCTGTTCGGCCGCAAGCCGATGCCGGCGTGGGGCGCGGACCTCACCGGGATCGACTTCGACAACATCAAGTACTTCGTCCGCTCCACTGAGAAGCAGGCCACCAGCTGGGAGGAACTGCCCGAGGAGATCAAGAACACCTACGACAGGCTGGGCATCCCCGAGGCCGAGAAGCAGCGGCTGATCGCCGGTGTCGCCGCCCAGTACGAGTCCGAGGTGGTCTACCACAAGATCCGTGAAGACCTGGAGGAGCAGGGTGTCGTCTTCCTCGACACCGACACCGCTCTCAAGGAGCACGAGGACATCTTCAAGGAGTACTTCGGCACGGTGATCCCGGTCGGCGACAACAAGTTCGCCGCGCTGAACACCTCCGTGTGGTCCGGTGGCTCGTTCATCTACGTGCCGAAGGGCGTGCACGTGGAGATCCCGCTCCAGGCGTACTTCCGGATCAACACCGAGAACATGGGCCAGTTCGAGCGGACGCTGATCATCGTCGACGAGGGCGCGTACGTGCACTACGTCGAGGGCTGCACCGCCCCGATCTACTCCTCCGACTCGCTGCACAGCGCGGTCGTCGAGATCATCGTCAAGAAGAACGCCCGCTGCCGCTACACGACCATCCAGAACTGGTCGAACAACGTCTACAACCTGGTCACCAAGCGCGCGGTCTGCCACGAGGGCGCGACCATGGAGTGGATCGACGGCAACATCGGCTCCAAGGTCACCATGAAGTACCCGGCGGTCTACATGACCGGCGAGCACGCCAAGGGCGAGGTGCTCTCGGTGGCGATGGCCGGCGAGGGCCAGCACCAGGACGCCGGGGCCAAGATGGTGCACGCCGCGCCGCACACCAGCAGCACCATCGTGTCGAAGTCGATCGCCCGGGGCGGCGGCCGTACCTCGTACCGGGGTCTGGTGCAGGTCATGGAGGGCGCGCACCACAGCGCGAGCACGGTCAAGTGCGACGCGCTGCTGGTCGACACCATCTCCCGCTCGGACACCTACCCGTACGTCGACATCCGTGAGGACGACGTGTCGATGGGGCACGAGGCGACCGTCTCCAAGGTCAGCGAGGACCAGCTCTTCTACCTGATGAGCCGGGGCCTGAGCGAGGACGAGGCGATGGCGATGATCGTGCGCGGCTTCATCGAGCCGATCGCCAAGGAACTCCCGATGGAGTACGCCCTGGAGCTGAACCGCCTGATCGAGCTGCAGATGGAGGGCGCGGTCGGCTGACGCCGCCCCACCTCCGGGCGGGCGGATGACTTCGCCCCACCCACGGGCGGGCCGGTGCCACCGGTCCGCCCTGCCAGCCCGTGTTGCCCACCGCTGTCGCGAGAACTGACCAAGGAAGAGATGACTACCCAGGCTTCCGCGCCGCCGCCGAGCACCAAGTCGCAGGCGCTGCGCTCGTACGACGTCGCCGACTTCCCCGCCCTCACCGGGCTGGAGGAGGAGTGGCGCTTCACCCCGCTCAAGCGGCTGCGGGGTCTGCTGGACGGGACCGTCACCGACGAGTCCCCGCACTGGCCCGCCTACGACGTCGGCCGCCTGCCGGACGGCGTGACCGTCGGGACGCTGGCCAAGGACGACCCGCGCCGGGGCAGCGTGCTGACCCCGTTCGACCGGGTCAGCGCCCGCGCCTACGGCGAGGCGGACCTCGGCCGGCTGATCCGGGTCGCCCCCCAGGCGGTGGTCCACGAGCCGGTGACGATCACCGTGCAGGGCGGTCCCCGCGACGTGCTCGCCTTCGCGCACACCTTCGTCGAGATCGGCCCGCTGTCGGAGTCGGTCATCGTGGTGGAGCAGGTGGGCAGCGGCACGCTCGGCGAGAACGTCGAGGTGTCCGTCGGGGACGGCGCGAAGCTCACCCTGGTCACCGTCGCCGACTGGGCCGACGACGCGGTCCAGGCGCAGCACCTCAAGATCAAGCTGGGCCGGGACGCCCGGGTGACGCACGTGCAGGTCACCCTCGGCGGCGACCTGGTCCGGCAGTACACCAGCGTGGAGTACGCCGGCCGGGGCGGCGAGGCCGAGCTGTACGGCGTCTACTTCGCCGACTCCGGGCAGCACCTCGAGCACCGGCAGCTGGTCGACCACAGCATCCCGGACTGCCGCAGCAATGTCGGCTACCGGGGCGCGTTGCAGGGCGAGAGCGCCCGTACCGTCTGGGTGGGCGACGTGCTCATCCGCGCCGAGGCGACCGGCACCGACACGTACGAGATCAACCGGAACCTGCTGCTGACCGACGGCGCGCGGGCGGACTCGGTGCCCAACCTGGAGATCGAGACCGGCGAGATTGCCGGCGCCGGCCACGCGAGCGCCACCGGCCGCTTCGACGACGAGCAGCTCTTCTACCTGATGGCCCGGGGCATCCCGGAGGCCGAGGCCCGCCGTCTGGTGGTCCGGGGCTTCTTCGCCGAGATCCTCAACAAGATCCCGGTGGAGGCGCTGCGCGAGCGGCTCGGTGAGGCGATCGAGGCCCGGCTGACCAAGGCCGGCGCCTGATGATCAGGATCTGCTCGACCGAGGACGTGCCCAAGGGCACCGCGATCAGCGCCGACGTGGACGGCACCCAGATCGCCCTCGTGCACGCCGAGGACGGCTCCTTCCACGCCGTCCACGACGAGTGTTCGCACGCCTCGGTGGCCCTCAGCGAGGGCGAGGTGGAGGGCTGCACGCTGGAATGCTGGCTGCACGGTTCGCGTTTCGACCTGCGGACCGGTGCGCCGAGCGGCCTGCCCGCCACCGAACCCGTACCCGTCTATCCCGTCGAAGTCCGCGACGGCGACATCTACGTCAGTCTCACGCCGAGCAATGGAGTGACCCGATAATGAGCACCCTGGAGATCCGCGACCTGAAGGTGTCGGTCAAGCTGCCCGAGGGTGAGCTCAAGCCGATCCTGGCCGGCGTCAACCTGACCGTGAAGTCGGGCGAGACGCACGCCATCATGGGCCCGAACGGCTCCGGCAAGTCGACCCTGGCGTACTCGATCGCCGGTCACCCGAAGTACGAGATCACCGGCGGCACGGTGACCCTCGACGGCGTGGACGTGCTGGAGATGTCCGTCGACGAGCGGGCCCGCGCCGGCCTCTTCCTTGCCATGCAGTACCCGGTCGAGGTGCCCGGCGTCTCGGTGGCGAACTTCCTGCGGACCGCCAAGACCGCCATCGACGGCGCGGCCCCGAAGCTGCGCACCTGGGGCGGCGAGCTGCGCGGCGCGATGGAACGGCTCCAGATGGACCCGGCCTTCGCCCAGCGCAACGTCAACGAGGGCTTCTCCGGCGGTGAGAAGAAGCGGCACGAGATCGTGCAGCTCGAACTGCTCAAGCCGAAGATCGCGGTCCTCGACGAGACCGACTCCGGCCTCGACGTCGACGCGCTCCGCGTGGTCAGCGAGGGGGTCAACCGGGTCCGCGACACCGGTGACACCGGCCTGCTGCTGATCACCCACTACACCCGCATCCTGCGCTACATCAAGCCGGACTTCGTGCACGTCTTCGTGGCCGGACGCATCGTCGAGGAGGGCGGCCCGGAGCTGGCCGACAAGCTCGAGGACGAGGGCTACGAGCGGTACGTCGCCGGGGCCGGCGCGGCGCGGGCCTGAGGAAGGGCCGGTCACCGGAGATGACCACCATCACCATCCCCGCCGGGATGCCGCAGTACGACGACGTGCCCCGCTTCGACGTGGCGAAGGTGCGCGCCGACTTCCCGATCCTGGACCGGGAAATCAACGGGCACCCGCTGGTCTACCTCGACAGCGCCAACACCTCGCACAAGCCGCGCCAGGTGCTCGACGTGCTCGCCGAGCACTACGCGCGGCACAACGCCAACGTGTCCCGTTCGGTGCACACCCTGGGCACCGAGGCCACCGAGGCGTACGAGGGGGCGCGGGCGAAGATCGCCGCGTTCGTCAACGCGCCCAGCGCGGACGAGGTGGTCTTCACCAAGAACTCCACCGAGGCGATCAACCTGGTGGCGTACGCGTTCTCCAACGCCTCGCTGCGCGCGGACGCCGACCCCCGGTTCCGGCTCGGCCCCGGTGACGAGGTGGTGATCTCCGAGATGGAGCACCACTCGAACATCGTTCCGTGGCAGCTGCTCTGCGAGCGGACCGGTGCGACCCTGCGCTGGTTCCCGGTCACCGAGCACGGCCGGCTCGACGACTCCGGCCTGGAGGACCTGGTCAACGAGCGGACGAAACTCGTCTCGCTGGTGCACGTCTCGAACATCCTCGGCACGGTCAACCCCACCTCGCGGATCACCCAGCGGGTCCGCGAGGTGGGCGCCCTGCTGCTCTGGGACTGCTCGCAGTCGGCACCGCACATGCCGCTCGACGTGGTGGACCTCGACGCCGACTTCATCGTCTTCACCGGCCACAAGATGTGCGGCCCGACCGGCATCGGCGTGCTCTGGGGCCGCTCGGAGCTGCTGGCGGCGATGCCGCCGGTGCTCGGCGGCGGCTCGATGATCGAGACGGTGACGATGGCCGGTTCCACGTTCGCCGCGCCGCCGGCCCGGTTCGAGGCGGGCACCCCGCCGATCGCCGAGGCGGTGGCGCTCGGCGCCGCCGTGGACTACCTCACCGGCATCGGCATGCGGGCGATCCAGTGGCACGAGAAGGAGCTGACCGCGTACGCGCTGGACGCCCTGGCGACGGTGCCGGGGTTGCGGGTCTTCGGCCCGGCCGTACCGGTGGGTCGGGGCGGCACCATCTCGTTCGCCCTCGGCGACGTGCACCCGCACGACGTCGGGCAGGTGCTCGACGCCCTCGGGGTGCAGGTGCGGGTCGGCCACCACTGCGCCCGGCCGGTGTGTACCCGGTTCGGGGTGCCGGCGATGACCCGGGCGTCGTTCTACCTCTACACCACCACCGGGGAGATCGACGCCCTGGTGGCGGGCCTGGAGCAGGCACGGAAGGTGTTCGCCTGATGCAGCTCGACCAGCTCTACCAGGAGATCATCCTGGACCACTACAAGCATCCGCACGGTCGTGGCCTGCGCGACCCGCAGGAGCCGGGGGACCGGGTCGCCGAGGCGCACCACGTCAACCCGACCTGCGGGGACGAGGTGACCGTCCGGGTCGCCACCGACGGCACGGTGCTGCACGACATCTCGTACGACGGCATGGGCTGCTCGATCAGCCAGGCGTCCGCGAGCGTGCTGCACGAGCTGTTGACGGGCAGCCAGACCGACGCGGCGTTCACCGTGCACGAGGCGTTCGTCGAGCTGATGTCCGGTCGTGGCCAGGTCACGCCGGACGAGGACGTGCTCGGTGACGGGGTAGCGTTCGCGGGTGTCGCCCGCTACCCCGCCCGGGTCAAGTGCGCGCTGCTGCCGTGGATGGCGTTCAAGGACGCCGCGGCACGCGCGGGGGTGGGCGCGAGCCCGGAGGTGAAGGCATGAGTGCAGAAGAGACCGCGACGGCCACCACGCCGTCGCCCGAAGCGGCCGTGACGCCGCCCGACGGCGCCGCGAAGGCACCGTCCGACCCGGCGGCAAGCTCGTCGGCCGACGCGGCCGCGACGCCGCCGGCCGGGGAGACGGCGACGGTGACGGGGGAGGCCACGCCGGCGGCGGACGGGGAGACCGCGCCGGCGGGGGAGACCTCGACCGCCTCGGCCGGCGGCAAGGCCGCCCTCGCCGACATCGAGGAGGCGATGAAGGACGTCGTCGACCCCGAGCTGGGCATCAACGTGGTCGACCTCGGCCTGGTGTACGGCGTACACGTCGACGACGAGAACGTCGCCACCATCGACATGACGCTGACCTCGGCGGCCTGCCCGCTGACCGACGAGATCGAGGCGCAGTGCCGGCAGGCGCTGACCACCGGCCCGGGTGGCGGGCTGGTCAACGACTTCCGGATCAACTGGGTGTGGATTCCGCCATGGGGGCCGGACAAGATCACCGACGATGGTCGGGAGCAGCTCCGCGCGCTCGGCTTCAACGTCTGACCCGACCACACCACGTCGAGGGTGCCGCCCCGCTTCCGGGGCGGCACCCTCGACGCTTTCCGCCCCCGAGACGGCCGCCCGGGCCGCCCGACCTCGTCCCGGCCCGCCGGCCTGTCCCGGCCGGGCCTGCCCCGTCCCGGTCGGTCGGGCTCGGTCGGTCGGGCTGCCGTTTTGGCGAAATGGGGGTCTCCTCGGCGAGGGATACCGCCACTTCGCCAATAAAGCGACGCGCCCCTGACAGGGCTGCGCGACACGGGGCCGCGCGGCGCGCCCCGGCCGGCCCCGGGTCCGTCCGCTCTGGTTGGTCGGACGCAGGTTGGTAAACCGGTCGCGGGGGCGGGATGGCGGGCGCAGGATGACCGGGTGACCGAGTCGTACCGGAAGTTCGTCGTCCCTGTCGCCGTGGCCACCGCCACGGGTCGACAGCGGTTGCGCCCCGGTCGCGTCCCGGTCCACCGTCCGCCGTCGTGACCGCGTTCCTCGCCGGCCTGGTTGCCGGCTACGGCGTCGCCGTCCCGGTCGGGGCGATCGCCATCCTGGTCCTCGGCCTGACCGCGCGCACCTCGTTCCGGGTGGGGTCCGCCGCCGCGCTCGGCGTCGCCACCGCCGATGGGCTCTACGCAGCCGTCGCCACGCTGGGCGGGGCCGCCGTCGCGGGGCTCGTCGCCCCGGTCGCCGGCCCGCTGCGGCTGGCCGCCGCCGGGGTGCTGCTCGCCCTCGCCGGACACGGCGCGTGGCGGGCGCTGCGCCGACGTACGTCCGAGAGGGCGACACCCGCGGGGCGGGGCCGACCTCGTTCGGAACGTACGTCCGAGACGGCGGCACCATCGCGGCCGGGCCGACCTCGTCCGGATCGACATCGCTTTGGAGGCGCTGCCCGGCGGGGTCTGGACACGCCGACCCGGGCCTTCCTCGGTGTGCTGGCGTTGACCCTGCTCAACCCGGCGACGGTGGTCTACTTCGCGGCGCTGGTCCTCGCCCGGCGGGCCGGACCCGACCCGGTGACCGCCGGACTCTTCGTACTCGGCGCGTTCCTCGCCTCAGCGAGCTGGCAGCTGCTCGTTGCGGCGGGCGGCAGTGTGATCGGACGGGTGCTCACCGGACCCCGGGGCCAGCTGGTCACCGCCCTGACGTCCAGCGCCATCATCGCCGTCCTGGCCGTGGTCACGCTACTCAGTGGCTGACCGCGCCCGTCCCGCCGACCGATCGACCCGGTGGACCACACCCCACCGGGCCGCCCCGCCGGGCCACAGTGGCGTCCGCCGAGGTTGTCCGGAATGGTCGCTGACCAGCGTTCGTGCCAGGACTTCATCCGCTGTTCGGGTGATGTTGGTGCTCTGTCGTCCCCATAGCGTCTCTGGTGAATCATGTGGACCGATGCGCCCTGCTCAGGCGGGTGGCGGGTCCGCCACTCCTCACCGAGCAGGGAGACGACTTGAGGACCAGCCTCGTACGCCATCCGGGGCGCGCGTCGCGCACCGGCCGACCCCGGCGTGGCCGCCTCGCCGGCGCACTGGCGGCCCTGCTGGCCGCGACGGTGCTGCCGGTGCTGACCGGACCCGCCCCGGCCAGCGCGGCCCCGGCACCCGACGGCCCCTGGCACAAGGTGGACGGTAAGCCGGCCGCCAGCAAGAACGGCCGCCAGGCCAGCGTCCACGCCGAACGGCTCGCCGCCTACACCCTGGACCGGGCCGCCCTGAAGAACACCCTCGACCGGGCCCCGCAGGAGCAGGCCCGCGCGTTGCGCCAGGCGCGGCAGGTGATCTCCCTGCCCGCACCGGACGGCAGCTTCCAGCGTTTCGCGCTGGTCGAGTCGCCGGTGATGGAGGCCGGACTGGCCGCCGCCCACCCCGAGATCACCACATACGCGGGCAAGGGCGTGGACGATCCCAGCGCGACCATCCGGGCGGACCTCACCCCGCTCGGCTTCCACGCGTCGGTGCGGTCGTCCGCCGGCGCCTGGTACATCGACCCCTACTACCACCGGGACCAGAGCCTCTACGCCAGCTACTTCGCCCGTGACCTGGTCGACCGGCACGGCGAGTTCGTCGAGCGGGAGGACGTCGAGTCCGCCGCGCACGCGCTGGAGGACGAGGTCGCCGGGGCCCAGGCCGACACCCCGGCCGGGCCGGCGGTGCGGCTGCGCACCTACCGGGTAGCGCTGGTCACCGACCCGTCGTACGCGACCTTCTTCGGCCCGGAGAACGTCACCGCGGCCAAGGTGACGCTGATGAACCGGGTCACCCAGATCTACGAGGACGAGACCGCCATCCGGCTGGTGCTCATCAACGACACCGCGAAGACCAACCTGAACACCCCGGCGCTCGCCACCGAGCCGAACGGCCCGTGCGGCGCGGCGGCCTGCTTCACCCAGGCCCAGGTCACCTCCTGCTCCAGCAGCACGTTGAACCGCAACCGGATCGTGCTCGGCCAGCTCGTCGGCGCGTCCGCCTACGACGTCGGCCACATCGGACTCGGCGTCGCCGGCGGCGGTGTCGCGGGCCTCGGCGTGGTCGGCGGCGACGGCAAGGCACGGGGCTGCACCGGCCTGCCCACCCCGATCGGCGACTTCTTCGCGGTGGACTACGTCGCGCACGAAATCGGCCACCAGTTCGCCGGCAACCACACCTTCAACGGCAACCAGTGGAACTGCTCCGGGGGCAACCGCAGCGCCGCCAACTCGTACGAGCCGGGCAGCGGTTCGTCGATCATGGCGTACGCCGGCATCTGCCAGCAGGACAACCTCCAGCCGCACAGCGACCCGTACTGGTCGCACCGCAGCTACACCGAGATCACCACGTACGTCACCGCGACCCGGCCGATGATCAACGAGGTGCAGACCGTCTCGCTGCGGGACTTCGACACCGACGGGGACTCGTTCACCCTCGGCTACCCGGGCGGCGTCTCGGCGCCGATCGTGCGCGGGGTCAACTACACCACCGCCGGCATCAAGGCCGCCATCGAGGCGAGCGCGGGCTGGCCGGCCGGCGCGACCGTCACCGTGGCCGCCTTCGGGGCCACCGGCCTGCTCAACGACACCGGTTTCCAGGTCACCTTCGGTGGCACCCTGGCCAGCACGAACGTCGCGCCGCTCACCCTGACCGACCCGACCGGGACCGACGGCTTCGTCGGCGAGACCGCGAAGGGCGGGGCCATCGACAACGGCGGCCACGTGGTCGAGGAGACCGCCAACCACGCCCCGGTGGTGACCGTGCCGGACGCCGTCACCATCCCGGTGCGGACGCCGTTCGCGCTGACCGGCAGCGCCACCGACGCCGACGGCGACACCGTGACGTACCTGTGGGAGCAGAACGACCGGGGTGGCCTCGCCGGCACCGCGCTGGTGAACAACACCAAGGTCAACGGCCCGCTGTTCCGGGTGTTCAGCGAGGCGGCGTACGTCTCCCCGACGGACACGCTGAAGTACCACTCGCCGGGTCTGAACGCGGTGACCACCAACTCCACCCGGGTCTTCCCCGACCTGAAGCAGATCGTCGCGGGCAACACCAACGCCGCCACCGGCGCGTGCCCGCCCGCTCCGCCGGCCCCGCCCTCCGGGGGCGCCTCCAACGTGCCGGCCGCGCTGGTCGACTGCTACTCGGAGTTCCTGCCCACCCGGGACTGGGTCGGCTTCGCCGGTGACCGCACCATGCACTTCAAGCTGACCGCCCGGGACCATCGGCTGGGCGGCGGCGGTGTCGGCAGCGCCGACGTCGCGGTCACCCTCGCCCCGAACACCGGTCCGTTCCTGGTCACCTCGCACGCCACCGCCGCCGTCGTCGACGGCGGATCCACGCAGGCCGTGACCTGGGACGTCGCCGGCACCGACGCGGCCCCGATCGGCGTCGACCAGGTACGGATCACCCTCTCCACCGACGGCGGGCTGACCTACCCGCACGTGCTGGCCGCGAGCGTGCCGAACTCCGGCAACGCCACGGTGACCCTGCCCAACGTGGCGGCGGAGCGGGCCCGGATCCGGATCGAGGCGGTCGGGAACATCTTCTTCGACCTGAACGACGCCGACCTGACCATCCGCGCCGTTCCCGTGGTATCCACCGACGTCCCGGCCGGCGGGGTACGCGTCCAGTACAGCGACGCGCTCGCGCCGACCGTGACGGTCACCGCGTCCGACGCCGACAGCACCGGTGCGGCGCTCACCGCGACGGCCACCGGCCTGCCCGCCGGCCTGTCGCTCGCGGTGGCGGCCACCTCCGACGCCGACACCCGCCCCGGCACCCGGAGCTGGACGGTCACCGGCACCACCACGGCGACCCCCGGCGAGTACCCGGTCACGGTGAACGTCACCGACGGCAGCACGCCGGCCGCCAGCACCGCGTTCACCGTCACCGTGCTGCCGGAGGACGCGGAGAGCACCTGGACCGGGGACAGCCTGGTGACCACCACCGCCGGGGCGGCCAGTGGTCGGGCCCTGCTGCGGGTCACCCTGCGGGACAGCGCGGTGCCGGCCGGCGCGTCGGACCGCACCGCCGGTGACGTCCGTACCGCGACGGTGACGTTCACCGCCGGCGGCACGGCGCTCTGCACCGGCGTGGTCACCCCGCTCGACCCGAGCAACGGCACCGCCTCGGCCGCCTGCGAGGCGAGCCTGCCCGCAGGTCGGCACGCGGTGACCGCGACGGTCGGCGGCAACTACACCGGCACCACCGGCGCCCAGGTCACGGTGGCCGCCTCCGACGGGGGCTTCCTCACCGGTGACGGCGGGTTCACCGCCACCGGCTCGGCCGGCACGTACCCGGCCGACCCCCGGTCCCGCGTCGACGTGAAGCTGACGGCCAAGCCGGGGCGTGTCGCCTCCGGTACGGCCGAGGTGGAGTTCGGCTCCGGCGGCCGGCGCTACGAGATCCGTGGCACCGCCGTCGACGGGCTCGGCATCAGCTCGGCCGACGCCACGGCCCGGGTCCGCTACCGGGCCGAACTGGTGGACCTGACCACCGGCGCGGTGGTGGCCGCCGGGTTGACGCTGGAGACGACGGTGACCGACCGGGGCTCCCCCGGTCGTAGGGACACCATCGGGGTAAGTCTCTGGCAGGGCGGTGCGCTGCTCTTCTCGTCCGACTGGACGGGGACGGACACCGCCGGGGTCACGCTGGTGAGCGGCAATCTCACCGTCCACTGACCCGGTCGACGCCCCACGGGGCAGCCTCCCCGGGGCCTGATCGACTCCATATCGCCGAAACGGCGGTGTCCACCGTTTCGGAAAGCGCCACTTCGCCGAAACGGCGGTGTCCACGGCGGGCGGACCCTTCCGGGTCCGCCCGCCGTCGCCTTTCCGGCAGGGTGCCGTACCGTCGAGGGATGACCAGCCGACCCGCCGCCGGAGGTGGCCGCTGGGTCGAGGTCGACCCCGCCCGCATCGCCCGCTGGGTCGAGGGCTTCACCGACCGGCACGGCACCCCCGCCGTCCTCGCGCAGCCGTACGGTCTGCTGCTCACCGCCCCCGACGGCGCCACCGCCGAACTGCACACCCCACCCGGTGTCCCCACCAGCCCGGACGTGGCCGGGTTCGCGGCGGCGGCGTCGACGCCCCGCCGGATCGGTCTGCTCCTGGCCCGCAAGGGCGCGGTGGCCGTCGGGATCGCCGAGGGCAGCGACCTGGTCGTCCACAAGGTCGACACCCGGTACGTGCAGGGCCGCACCGCCGCCGGTGGCTGGTCCCAGCAACGTTTCGCCCGCCGCCGCGACAACCAGGCCAAGGCCGCGCTTGCCGACGCGGTGGAGCTGACGGTACGCCTCCTGCTCCCCGAAGCGGCCACGCTCGCCGCCCTCGTCGCCGGTGGTGACCGCCGCGCCGTCGACACGGTGCTCGCCGACCGCCGCCTCACCCCGCTCGCCGCGCTGCGCGCCGACCGCCTCCTCGACGTCCCCGAACCCCGGTACGCGGTGCTGCTCGCCGCGGCCACCGCCGCCCGAGCCACCCACATCCTCGTCCGCGACCCCGACTGACGGGCGGCTGCGGGGTGGCGTCGGCTCCCGGCTTGGCGCGGGCCGCCCGGTCCTGCGCCCCCGTCACAGTGGTCAGCTCCCAGCGCCAACCGCCCGGCCGCCGCCGAACTGCGGCGGGGGCTCAGTAGCCGCCCCGGTCCCGGACGAAGATGTCGCTGACGTCGTTGGTGTCGTCGGGTACGAGGTTGGTCGCCAGGGAGTGGTACGCGATGTCGCGGCCGTTGGCGCTGATCGCCGGGACTTCGCTATAGCGGTTGGCCTGATAGTCGTTGGTGGAGACGCTGACGCGGCGGGTGCTGCCGGTGACCCGGTCCCGGACGAAGATGTCGCTGACGTCGTTGGTGTCGTCGGGTACGAGGTTGGTCGCCAGGGAGTGGTACGCGACGTAGCGGCCGTCCGCGCTGATCGCCGGGCTTTGGCTGAAGCTGTTGCCCTGGGTACCGCTGGTGGAGACGCTGATTCGGCGGGTGGTGCCGGTGCTCCGGTTCCAGACGAAGACGTCGGTGGCGTTGTTCGTGTCGTCGGGTACGAGGTTCGAGGCGTCCGAGGCGTAACTGACGTAGCGGCCGTCGGCGCTGAGCACCGAGGTGAAGCTGTCGTCGCTGCCCTGGTCGCCGCTGGTGGAGACGCTGATCCGGCGGGTGGCGCCGGTGGTGCGGTCCCAGACGAGGATGTCGGTGAGGTCGCCGTTGGTGTCGTCGGGTACCAGGTTCGAGGCGCCTGAGGTGTAGCTGACGTAGCGTCCGTCGGCGCTGATCGCCGGTTCGAAGCTGTCCCGGTTTCCCTGGTCGCCGGTTGTCGAGACGCTGACACGGCGGGTGGTACCGGTGCTCTGGTCCCGGACGAAGACGTCGTAGGCGCTGTTCGTGTCCCTGGGTACGAGGTTGGTCGCCAAGGAGTGGTAGGCGATGTAACGGCCGTCGGCGCTGATCGCCGGGAGTTCGCTGTAGCGGTTGGCCTGGTATTCGTTGGTGGAGACGCTGACGCGGCTGGTGGCGCCGGTGACGCGGTCCCAGACGAAGACGTCGATTTCGTCGTTGGTGTCGTCGGGTACCAGGTTGTTCGCCAGGGAGTGGTAGGCGAGGTAACGGCCGTCCGCGCTGATCGCCGAAGCCCGGCTGAATTGGTTGGCCTGATTACCGCTGGTGGAAACGCTGACGCGGGTGGTGGTGCCGGTAACCCGGTCCCGGAGGAAGATGTCGCTGACGCCGTTGGTGTCGTCGGGCACGAGATTGGCGGCGTCGGAGTCGAAGGTGACATAGCGGCCGTCGGCGCTGATCGCCGGGTCGTCGCTGCGGTCGTTGCTCTGGTTGCCGGTGGTGGAGACGCTGACCCGGGTGGTGGTGGGCCCGATCGCCGTGGCTGGCGGGGCGGCTGCGACGACCACGACGGCGGTGACGGTCATAGTGAGCCAAATTCGCATAAGTGCCATGTTGGTGCCATCTCTTCAACTCGGACAAAGTGTGCCTTCCAGCGTCGTCCGGTGGAATGAGCGGGGGCAAGGGCACGGAACGGGGGAGTCGCTCGGCTGTCCTCGATCGGACACGCACACCGGCCCGTTAGTACCCAGGCCGTCGTTGCCGTGACGCACGGCGGACTACTGCACGCTGACCGGCCTGGCAATGATCATGTCGAAGCCACCGGGCAGCCGGCACGCGTTGAGCCTCGCGGGCGGTGACTCAAGACGCGTGGCGGAGGCCCTCACGCATCGCAACAGGGCACGCTCGCGGCTACAGACGAGGATGCCTGCGGTTATCGGGAAGGACTGCCGGTCGCCTCGTCCGCAACGTTGAACGCGGCACCGCACACGGGACAGCTCATCCGGCCGAACAAGTAGGTGAGGGCGGCCGCCACCGACTCGTGGCCCACCTGCAACGCCTCAGCGTGCAGACGTGTGGCCAGCTGGGAGGAGAGCCCGGGCTCGATCGAGGAACCGCCTGACTGCAGGTTGACAAGCAGGTCCTTAGCGCACGCCGGACACTGCACATCGACCTCCCCGTCGTTGATGCGGTCGAGCTCCTTGCCCCAGACCTCGTCACCGTCGAAACCGAGTACGGCTTGCTGCAGGTACACGAACATCGTGTCGCTGGACCCCCCAGACGAGAGGCATTCAAGGGTCAGCGCCCGCAACGAGGCGATGTCATCGGCGTACACGCCGCGGCTCTTCTCGTCGGCGTCCACGGCGATGAAGCCAGCGAGGACTACGGCGCGCTCGCGTTCCTGAGGACGGAAGTTGGCGCAGGTCCGGGCCAACCAGGGCAGCAGAACGGCGCTTGCGGGATCACAGGTGCCCTGGTGACACGACTCCTGCCAGATCAGATCCCACTGCTGGGAACCAGGATCCTCAGCGGCGGCGTCCAGGGCCTCCTGAAGGCTCGTCACCTACGAAGCCTCCCACAACGATCGACTTACTGATCTCGGCATGGGCGTGCTGCCTCCATCGCCCATCAATTGCGGGTGCACACGGTGGCAGGTACGTCCCGGTTCGACCACGTGAGCACACAGCGTGCACCACAGCGCCGGCACCGTCTCGTGGATTGTTGCTCCGAAGACGACCGGGTTCGCGTCGGCAGCCTGCGCCGGTGTCCGAGTGAAGTACCGCATGGTCCACTCGTCTCGGTCATGTGGCCAGGCGCGCAGTTGGGCCTGGACGGCGACGCCGGCGTCCTCGTCCAGCCACCAGAGCTCGGTCGGGCCGGTCGCCTCGGGTACCCCTTGTGGTAAACGCCGCTCGTCCACTACAGGGACGACGTCACGCGGCGTGTAGCAGGTGAAGGTCCGGTGGAACCAGCCCCGGACCGCCACGAGCAGGGCGTGGCTCTCCAGACGCTGATCGACGGAGCGGTCGATCGCGCGGTAAGACCACTTGCCGCGTCCCATGGCGGTACGGCCGTCAGCGAGTACGTCGACGCCCCAGGTCAAGTCGCCGTCCAGTATGCCGGGAAAGGCTAGCCCAAGAGGGCTGCGGTGACCTACTGCAGCACCATCGAGGCCGTACTCCATACCATTGGAGCCGAGGACCGGGTACCGAAGACCGCCGTAGCGTTCCTCGAACCTGACCATCGCCTCGACCAGTTCGCAGGGGGCCGCCTCGATCCGGTCGTTGACATGGAGAACGGCCATCGAGCGGATGTGGTCAGCGGCTGTGGGCCGCACCCGGCGGGACCGCTGTGCGAGAACTGACCGAGCACGTCCAGACAGGCTCGGATCATCAAGAACGTATACCCGGCAAGCTACCAACCACCGCCCTGACCCAACAAGCCCGCTCGCGGCGCGTGCCCGGAACCAGCCGGGTGGCGGTCCGTAGGCTCACCTGTCCTACGCGGATGGTGAGACGGCCGGGCTCGTCACGATGTCCTGGCGCAACGGGGCCAGCTCGGCACCGATCTCGGCAATGGTCTCGGCCGGCACGCCCAGTCCGGTGAGCGTGTCGACCAGATGGTCGACCACCGCGTCGAACGCCTCGTCGGTGATAGCGAGCCGGGCGTGCGCCGTGGCCATGTCCCGCCCCGCGTAGATCTCGGCCCCGCCCAGCGCCGCTGTGAGGAACGACCGCTGGTGTGCCTTCAGGCGCCGCATGTCCACGCCGTCGAAGTACGAGACGAGCGCCCGGTCTGCCAGCACCCGGGCGTAGAAGTCCTCCAGCGTCGCCTGCACGGCCGGCGCTCCGCCGATGGAGTCGTAGATGCTCATGCGGATCACGGTAGCGACCAGGCCTTTCCCGCCGTTCGGCCCAGTGCGACACCGGCGACACGGTCAACCCACAAGCGACCGGTCACGGTGGTGAGATCCGCTCAGGAGTGGTACGCGCGATCCTATGCGCTGTCTCCCCAGGTCAGCACCTCCCACCCCCGGATCCTCTCCTTCCCGGCCCTCCCGTCTCCCCAGGTCCCTGCCCCCAACCTTCTGGCAGGTCAGCCACACGACACGCCGCCGGCATTCCACCGCAGCCGGCCAGGACCGTCCGTCCTGTAGCAGACGACCGACCCGGACGGGCGTTGTCCACAGTCCGGTGTCTGTCCACAGATCAAGGTGGTGGCCGGCTGCGCCGTAGCGCACGCGTCGGCACGGTCGACGGCGTGAACGAGGTGCTACGGGCCCTGGTACACGCCAACCCCAACCTCCCCACCCTCAGCCGCCTTGACCCCGCGCTCGGACATCAGGCGGTCTGCGCCTGGGCTGACGGTCGGGCCGCGCTCAGCCACCTCAGCGCGCTCCACGTGTGGGGCCTGCGTCAGCAGACGACCGGCGACGTCCTGCACCTGAGCGCGGCGCTGAAACCCACCATCCGGACCCGCCCCGGCGTCCGCGTGCACCGACGACACGGCTTTGTCGTCGAATCGCCGCAGGTGGTGCGCAGAAACGGCCTCCCGGTGACCCGCCTCGACCAGACCCTGGTCGACTCGTGGCCCCTGCTGTCACCAGAGGACCGACGGGAACCGGTGATCCGAGAGGTCAACGACCGCCACACCACCCCCGAGCGGCTGCGGCGCACCGTGGACGGCACACCGAAACTGACCGACCTGGCCGCCCTCCGGACCCTGCTGACCTCGGCTCGCCGAGGGCTGCCGCAGCCAACTGGAGATCTGGGGGCACGAGCACGTCTTCACCGGCTCCGGGATGCCACCCTTCCAGCGGCAGGTCCGCATCCGGATCGGCCAGCGCACCATGTACCTCGACATGCTTGCCGAACGGGAACGCGTCAACATCGAACTCGACGGTGCCACCACGCACGGCGACCCCCGGCAGCGCGAAGTCGACCTACGGCGGGACGCCCTGCTGGCCAGCGCCGGCATCCTGGTGGTCCGCTTCGCCCACCGCCGCCTCGTGCACGAGATCGACGACGTACGCCGGGAAACCCTGGCCATCCTCGCCAGCCGGACCGACCTGGCAGCCCCACCGCTCCCGACGTCCGTGCCCAGGGCCTGGGCCTGACCGCGCCCCCGCGCCCGGCAGCCATCGCTCAGGAGTTGGCCCTGACCGTCGGTCGCCGCCTGGGAGCACACGGGGCTGGCGCAGCCGCCACGGCCAACCGGTACAGGCCGGCGAGCTGGACGAACAGCTCCCGCCGGTCGGTGGCCAGGCCCTTGGCGTCGAGCACGTAGCCGGCCAGCCAGATCCAACCGTCGAACGTCGGCCGGTCGAGCAGGACCGCCACCACCCGCAGGGTCAACGCCCGCTTGCCACCGAACTGCACCGACGCGCAGCCGTCGACCCGCAGCAGATCACCCGGCGTGATCCGCACCGCTACCAGTGGCCCCGGTTCGGCCGGCACTCCCGGGCGTGCATGGTCTGCCAGTCCCGCAGCGCCCGCGTGAGCCGTGCGTTCTCCTCGCTGAGCAGGCGGACCTGCCGGTGCAGGTCGGCCAGTTCGTCGGCGACCTCGGACTGGAACTTGCGTACCTCGCCAGCATCGACCCCACGCCGACGCGGGCTGAACGCGCGGGTGCGTACCTCGTGCGGGGTCAACCGGTCCGGGAGGCCGCCGTCGTAGAGCCGGCCGCCTCGATACACCTGGGCCACGTCGGTCCTTTCCGGGGCGGGGGAGGGTGAAGGGTCCGTGCGGGTGGTGCGGGGAAGGGGCGGGTCGCCACACGCCGGCATGCGGCGACCCGCCCGGCCCTGCCACCGCAGCTCTCCTCAGCAGTACGGCGACAGAGCGGTCCAACAGGTCGGAACGAGCACGCGTAACCCACCCCGACCAGGGGGAACCTCTCGTTCCTCGTTGCCACGCAAGGGGAGAGGCACGAGCCAACTTAGCTGTCCCAGTCACCTGAGTCAAACGCAGAGTTGTCGCCGTGTGCCCATGCGTGATCGAATTGCCGTGCCGCGCAGGGGGAGTCATGCCGATTACCGCCGACTACATCCGTATCGCCGACGAGATCGTCGCCGACGTCCGAGCCAGGAAGCTCATGCCGGGCGACAGGCTGCCCTCGATCACGCAGCTCGCGACGATGCACGGGGTCAGCCCGTCTACCGTCAAGCAGGTCTTCGTCCGGCTCGAAGCCCTGCGAGTGATCTGGCGGCACCAGGGCAAGGGTGTCTTCGTCAACGACCCGGCGCTCTGGATGCGGGAGCCCTGATCTCGGAGCATCGACCCGTTCTGCTCTCAGTGTGCGATTATCGCAACATGGCTGGGGAGCTGGTGTGGTCCGAGATCGGTGAGCGAGTGCGGCAGGTCCGGCTCGCGATGGGCATGACTCAGAGCGACCTCGCTCAGGCAATGAGTCTTGACCGCACGATGATCGCCAAGGTGGAGGCGGGCACTCGACGCTTGGACGCGGTGGAGTTGATCCGGCTGTCGTCGGCGCTCCGTGTCTCGATGGATCACCTGATCCGGCCGCATCCCGAGGTGATCTCCCGACGGTCAGCACAGTTGACCGAGGACACGGACAGCGCGGTGACACGGCAGTCCCATCGTCTGGAGATCGCCTTGGTCGAGTGGCTACGGGAGGTGCGTCAGCTCATCGATCTTGGGGTATTGCGGCAGCCGGCCTTGTTGCGTTACCCCGGCGAGGTCGCCACCGAGGCGGACGCCCGTCAAGCGGCTGCCTGGGTGCGGGCTGAGCTGGGTTTGGGCGACGAGCCGATCGACAGCATTGTGAAGGTCTGCGAGAGTGCTGGGCAGTTCGTGCTGGCGACCGACCTGGCCGGGGAGGGCGCCTCGGTACTTGATGGCGATGTTGCTGTCGCCGTGGTCAGCCGGGTGCCCGACCCGGGCCGACGGCGGGCAACCGTCGCCCACGAGCTGGGCCACATGATCATCGGGGACGAATACTCAAGCGACCTTGGGCTCCATGCCTCGCGCTCCGAACGTGAGGCGGTTATCGACGCTTTTGCCGCAGAGTTGCTGCTGCCCGTGGCTACCTTGGCCGCCGGGTCGGGCAGCTCCGAGAGCTTGTCCAGGGCGCGGCTCGTGGAGTTCGCCGCCCGCTACCGCGCCTCCTGGTCGCTGGCCCTGCGGCAAGCCGGGCTGGCCGGTCTGGTCAGCCGGGAAGCACGGCAGGCGTGGAGCAAGGCGAACCCAACCCGATCTGAGTTCATGGAAGCCGTCGGGTGGACGCCCCAGCCAGATCTACAAGACGAGATTGTGCCGCCCACTTATGCCCAATCGGTAATGCATGCATGGTGGCGCAACAAGATCACCGACAGGCGGGCCGTCGCCCTGATGCATGGCCAGATTAGCGCGGCGGATCTTCCCACCCGGGATGACTCGGACGTTGAGCCGTGAGCCTGTCTACGGCAACGGGTTCTCACGTTCTCGTCCTCGACACGATGTGTCTCAGCCAGTTCGCTCGAACCGACCGGCTCGATGTCCTGGGCGATCTCCTTCTGGGCTGGGACTGCTGGACCACGAGAGTCGTCAGCGACGAGCTACGTCATGGTGGCGCGCAGTACCCGGAGTTGGACGCGATCTCCGATCTTGACTGGCTGGCCATTACCCCGTTCGACACCGACGAGGAAATCCTCGCTCTGCTGAAATGGTCAAGCCTGGTCGGCGCCGGTGACCGCGACCAGGGTGAAGCCAGCGTCTTCGCACTGGCAGAGCTGCGATCCGGTGTGGCGCTCACGGATGATCGACGGGCAAAACAGGTCGCCCGAGAGCACGGCATCGAGGTGCACGGCACGGTCTGGTTGCTCGCCATGGCCTGCCGAGGCGGCAAGCTCACCGAGGTTAACGCTGGCAGCCTCATCGACGGCTTCCTGAGCCTGGAAGCCCGCCTCCCCTGCACGGGAGCGGGTTTCTCAAGGTACGCACGGAGCCACGGCCTCCTGTAGTGGTCCGTCCATTACGGACGTCTGAGACAGTCTCGGTACCGGGCGACTCGGTGGCGCAGCCTGAGATGGCGAAAGAACGTGACGACGGGGCACCGGAAGGTTCGAGGTCGCACTTCCGGACTATCCCTGTAGGCACCCTGGGTGGCCGAGACCGCCGCAGGGACGAGTGTCGACCAACAGAAGCAGTCGCAGCCTCAGCAGCCCCGGCAGTTCCGGATTGACACGGAACGAGTCCGGGTCCGGTGGGCAACCACCGGACCCGGACCGTCGTCTGCTACACGCTGCCGCTGAAGGTGTCGCACTGCTTCGGGTCACCGGTCTCGTATCCCCGGGTGAACCACTCGCGGCGCTGCTCCGACGTGCCGTGGGTGAACTCGTCCGGGTTCACCGGGCGGTTCGCCCGTTCCGAGATGGCGTCGTCGCCGATCTTCTCGGCGGCGTCGATGGCCTGGTTGATGTCCTGCTGGGTGATGCTGGTGAAGATCTTCTGGCCGCTCGCGTCGGTGGTGCCGGTGGCGTTCTTCGCCCAGGCGCCCGCGTAGCAGTCGGCCTGGAGTTCCATCCGCACCGAGAGCGCGTTGGCGTTGTCCGGGTCGCGCTGCTGCTGACGGCGCACCTGCGGCTCGGTGCCGAGCAGGGTCTGCACGTGGTGGCCGTACTCGTGGGCCAGCACGTACGGCTGGGCGAACTCGCCGGCCGCGCCGAGCTGGTCGGCGAGGACCTGGTAGAAGGTCAGGTCGATGTACACCTGCCGGTCGGCGGGGCAGTAGAACGGGCCGACCCCCGAGTCGGCGTTGCCGCAGCCGGTGGAGACGGCCTGGCTGAAGAAGATTGTGTCCCTCGCCTGGTACTGCTCGCCGAAGCGCTCCGGCAGTGCCTTCTGCCAGTACGCCTGGATCGAGTTGACGTAGAGCGTGTTGCGGCAGTCGAGCTGGTCGAGGGCGTTGTCGGCGGAGCACTTCTGCTCGAGCGAGGTGTTGTCGCCCTGCTCCGAGCCACCGCCGTCGAGGGCCGCGTTGAGGCCGAAGCCGCCCCCGGCGAGCGCCACCACCACGGCGATGATCAGGCCGACCAGCCCGCCCCGGCCACCGCCGCCGACCGGGATCGGAATGCCGAGGCCGCCTCCGCCGCCGGACCCCCGCCGGTCGTCTACCTGGCTGGTGTCGATGCGCGCGTTCTCGTTCAGCTCCATGGTTACCCCGATCGTCTGCCAGCTCCGTGATGAGGCGATGGACGAGGATTCGGTACCCGATGATCTTGGATGGTAATCCGGGCCGGGCCGGACTCGGCGCCCCGGTACAATCGGAGCCGTGCTGCTCTGCGAAGGCTGAACCGCCCCGCGCCGACGGGTGAATCGATCCCGCCGGCGCTTTCGCGTGCCCTGAGTCAGCCCTTCCGGCCCCTGAGAGCGAGTTCGCCACAATGATCACTGCCACCGGCCTGGAGTTGCGCGCCGGCGCCCGGATCCTGCTGTCCGACACCACCCTGCGGGTGCAGCCGGGCGACCGGATCGGCCTGGTCGGCCGCAACGGCGCCGGCAAGACCACCAGCTTGAAGGTCCTCGCCGGGGAGGGGCAGCCCTACGCCGGGCAGATCGACCGGCGCAGCAACATCGGCTACCTTCCGCAGGACCCGCGTACCGGCGACCTGGAGGTCACCGGCCGGGACCGGGTGCTCTCCGCGCGCGGCCTGGACGTGCTGATGGCCCAGATGCAGGAGATCGAGGCGAAGCTCGCCGCCGAGGGCTCCGACGAGCGGCTGGTCCGTCGGTACGGCGCGCTGGAGGACCAGTTCGCCTCCCTCGGCGGGTACGCGGCCGAGGCCGAGGCCGCCCGGATCTGCGCCAACCTGGGCCTGCCCGACCGGGCCCTCGCCCAGACCATCGGCACCCTCTCCGGCGGTCAGCGCCGCCGGATCGAACTGGCCCGGATCCTCTTCCGGGACGCCGGCGAGAACGGCGGCGGCATCCTGCTGCTCGACGAGCCGACCAACCACCTCGACGCCGACTCGATCACCTGGCTGCGTAGCTTTCTCGCCAACCACAAGGGCGGCCTGATCGTGATCAGCCACGACGCCTCGCTGCTTGAGGCGGTGGTCAACAAGGTCTGGTTCCTCGACGCCACCCGCAGCGTTGTCGACGTCTACAACCTGGGCTGGAAGGCGTACCTGGAGGCGCGCGAGACCGACGAGCGCCGCCGCCGCCGGGAGCGGGCCAACGCCGAGAAGAAGGCCGGCGCGCTGATGGCCCAGGCGGACAAGATGCGCGCCAAGGCCACCAAGACCGTCGCCGCGCAGAACATGGCCCGCCGGGCCGAGCGGCTGCTCTCCGGGCTGGAGGAGGTCCGGGTCTCCGACAAGGTGGCCAAGGTACGCTTCCCCACCCCGGCCCCGTGCGGCCGTACTCCGCTCACCGCCACCGGCCTGTCGAAGTCGTACGGCTCGCTGGAGATCTTCACCGACGTGAACGTGGCGGTGGACCGGGGTTCCCGGGTGGCCATCCTCGGGCTCAACGGCGCCGGCAAGACCACCCTGCTGCGGATGCTGGGCGGCCTGCTCGAGCCGGACACCGGGACCGTCAACGCCGGCCACGGGCTGCGGCTCGGCTACTACGCGCAGGAGCACGAGACCCTCGACGTGGACCGCACGGTGCTGGAGCACATGCGCAGCGCCGCGTTCGAGCAGTCCGACACCGATCTGCGCAAGATCCTCGGCGCGTTCCTCTTCTCCGGGGACGACGTGGACAAGCCGGCCGGGGTGCTCTCCGGTGGGGAGAAGACCCGACTGGCACTCGCCACCCTGGTCTGCTCGGGGGCGAACGTGCTGCTGCTGGACGAGCCGACCAACAACCTCGACCCGGTCAGCCGGGAGCAGGTCCTCGACGCCATCGCCCGGTACCCGGGGGCGATCGTGCTGGTCACCCACGACCCGGGGGCGGTCACCGCGCTGAAGCCGGACCGGGCGATCCTGCTGCCCGACGGCGATGAGGACGCCTGGAGCGACGACCTGCTCGAACTGGTCGAGTTGGCCTGACCGGCGACCGGCGACCGGCGACCGGCGACCGGCACCCGGCGACCGGCACCCGGCGACCGGCGACCGGCACCCGGGGCCGACCGGCACCCGGCGGCCGGGCCGCCCCGGGCCGGGGCCCGGTCGCCGGCCGGCGTGCGGGCCGCGCGCCCGTGGCCCACGCGACCGCCGCGCCGGGCCGGCTCGGTTGCCGGCCGCCCGGCCCGAACGGTCAGCGGTCAGGCCGGGGTGGGCTCCGTCGGCCACTCGTCGGCGAGCACCGACCAGACCTGGTTGTCGTGCCGTTGGCCCCGGTACGGGAACGCCGAGCGGAGCACGCCGTCGAGGCGCATGCCGAGCCGCTGGGCGACGGCGGCGCTGCGGACGTTGTGCGCGGCGTTGACCCACTCCACCCGGTGCATGTCCCGCTCCTGGAAGGCCCAGTCGATCATGTGGCGGATCGCCCGGGTGACCAGGCCCTGCCCCTCGGCGGACCGTTCCAGCCAGCAGCCCACCTCGCAGACGCCGCTGCGGGCGTCGAAGCCGACGAACAGCGTGCCGCCGACCAGGACGCCATCGCGCCAGATGCCGTAGATCGCGCCGGTATCGGCGGCCCTCCGGTCGGCGTACCGCTGGAGCACGGCGCGGGCCGACTCCAGGTCGGTGCTCAGCCCGGCGAACGGGACCCACGGGTCGACGTACTCCCGGGCCCGGTCCATGTGCGCGAGGAACTCGGCCGCCTGCCACGGTTCCAGCGGGCGGAGTTGGGCGTCCTCGGTGAGTGGGACGGCGAACACGTTTTCTCTCCTCTCGCCCGAGCCGGTCGGCCAGGTGGCCGGCCACCCCGGAACCGGCCAGGATCACCACGCCGATGGACACGAAGATCACCGGCACCAGCCAGTGTCCGGTCCGCCGCACCGCCCGGACCACCCGGGGTGGCCACCGATCTTCCACAGCGACAGTCGGCAGGCCGTGGCGCCGACGCAGAGGCGCTGGGCAATCGACTCCGCCGGGATGGCCCGGGACCCCACGCTGGCATCGACGTTGGTCGCGCGGGATGGCCTGGGACCCGACGCTGTCATCGACGTCGGTCGCGGTGAAACAACGCGGCGGTACCGCTCGCCACGCCGTCGGGACCGGCCCCGCGGGCCGGGTACGCGTCCGTACCCGTTCCCCGGCGGCGCAGTGCGTCCGCCCTGGTCAGGGGGATATCCGGCGGCGGACGACACGGGATCACCCGGACGTGTCATCACTTTATCGGGAACCTGACACTGCATAGCGTGTCGATTGGCGAAGAGTTGATATCTGGCGCATGATCGTCCGAGGCGGTCTAATAGGTTGGACCGTTATCCGAACCGCACAGTCTGCGACGTGAGGAATCAGCATGGCAGCCACTGGCACAGCCACCAGCACTGAGAAGGGTCGCCGGATCGTCGGAGCCGAGCGTCAGACACTCGCAAAGGACCTCGTAAAGCGGTACACCGGGGGTGAGAGCATTCGCGCCCTTGCCGCCTCGACCGGCCGGTCCTACGGGTTCATCCACCGGGTGCTCACCGAGTCCGGGGTGCAGCTGCGGCAGCGCGGCGGCGCCCGTCGCCGTAAGAAGGCGTGATCCACCCACCAACGTCGTTCCTTCCCGCCACGCCCCGGGCAGCCCGGTGACGACCGGGCCCGGGGTACGGCTGGAGTGTGCCGGCCCGGTGGCCACCGTGACGTTGTGCCGGCCCGACGTGCTCAACGCCCAGACCCCGGCCATGTGGCAGGCACTGCGCGACTTCTCCCGAAGCCTGCCCGGCGACGTCCGGGTGGTCGTCGTACGGGGCGAGGGTCGGACGTTCTCCGCCGGGCTGGACCTGTCGGTCGCCACCGCGACCGGGCCGGGTTCGTTCGCCGAGCTGGCGCGGCTGCCCGAGTCGGAGTGCGCCGACCGGATCGCCGAGTTCCAGGCGGCGTTCACCTGGCTACACCGGCCGGACATCGTCTCCGTGGCAGCCGTGCAGGGGCACGCCATCGGCGCGGGCTTCCAGCTCGCGCTCGCCTGTGACCTGCGGGTGCTCACCGAGGACGCCCGGCTGTCGATGGCCGAGGTCACCCTCGGGCTGGTGCCCGACCTCGCCGGCACCGGGCGCCTGGTCGACCTGGTCGGCTACTCCCGGGCGCTGGAGATCTGCGCCACCGGCCGGCGGATCGACGCCGCCGAGGCCGACCGGATCGGCCTGGCCACCCTCGTCGTGCCGCCCACGGACCTGACGGGGGCGACCGACGACCTGGTCGCCGCCCTGCTGGCCGGGAACCGGGACGCGGTGATCGAGATCAAGGCCCTGCTCGCGGGTGCCGCCCGACGGACCCCGGCGGAGCAGCAGCGCGCCGAACGGGAGGCGCAGGTCCGGCGACTACGGGACCTGACGGGACTCGGCGAGTGAGAGGTAAGGACCGCTCGGGAAGAACCGGGTTACCGCCGAGGTTGTCGTAGGGGTCGGGACAATCGACCTGACGGCGCGGGCGGTCGGTCCCGCACGACCCGGAGGTGACGCGTGAATCCCAACGGCGGCGGCATGGTCGGCTGGAGCATGCTCCGGTCGATGCGGAACTCCGACGACGTCTCCACCCACCGGCTCAGCCGGGGCACCGGGCAGCGGATCGTCGCCTTCGCCCGGCCGTACCGTCGCGACATCGTGGTCTTCCTGGTCACCGTCGTGCTGGCCGCGATCATCGGGGTCGCCACCCCGGTACTGGCCGGCGACGTCATCAACGCGATCACCCGGGGCGGCACCGAGGCCGGCGCGACCGTGGTCCGGCTCGCCCTGTTCATCGCCGGTCTGGCCGTCGCCGACGCGCTGCTCTCGCTGGCCCAGCGCTGGTACTCCGCCCGCATCGGCGAGGGCATCATCCTCGACCTGCGCACCCGGGTCTACGACCACGTCCAGCGGATGCCGTTGCAGTTCTTCAGCCGTACCCAGACCGGGGCGCTGGTCAGCCGGTTGAACAACGACGTGCTGGGCGCCCAGCGGGCGTTCACCTCGACCCTGTCCGGCGTGGTCAGCAACGTCATCCAACTCGTGCTCACCGCCGCGGTGATGTTCACCCTCTCCTGGCAGATCACCGTCCTGTCGCTGGTGCTGCTGCCGATCTTCATCATTCCGGCCCGCCGGGTCGGCCGGCGGCTGGCCGAGATCACCCGCGAGTCGTACAACCTCGACGCCAAGATGAACGCCACCATGACCGAGCGGTTCGGGGTGGCCGGAGCGATGCTGGTCAAGCTCTTCGGTGCTCCCGAGGTCGAGGCCCGCCGCTTCGCCCGCCGCGCCGAGCGGGTACGCGACATCGGCATCCAGTCGGCGATGTACTCGCGGACGTTCTTCGTGGCGATGCTGCTGGTCGCCTCGCTGGCCCAGGCGCTCACCTACGGCCTGGGCGGTTGGCTGGCGGTCAGCGGCGCGGTCAGCGCCGGCACCGTGGTCACCCTGGCCCTGCTGCTCACCCGCCTCTACGGGCCGCTGACCGCGCTGTCCAACGTCCGGGTGGACGTGATGAGCGCGCTGGTCTCCTTCGACCGGGTCTTCGAGGTGCTCGACCTGCGGCCCGGCATCGAGGAGAAGCCGGACGCGGTGTCCGTGCCACGCGGCAACGGCCGGCTCGAGTTCCGCGACGTGCGGTTCCGCTACCCGAGCGCGGCCGAGGTGTCGCTGGCCTCCCTGGAGGAGGTCGCCGCGCTGGACCGGAGGACCAACGAGCCGGTGCTGCGGGGTGTCTCGTTCGCGGTGGAGCCGGGGCAGATGGTCGCCCTGGTCGGGCCGTCCGGGGCCGGCAAGTCGACCATGTCGATGCTGGTGTCCCGGATCTACGACGTCACCGAGGGGCAGGTGCTGGTCGGCGGGGTGGACGTCCGGGACGCGACGCTCGGCTCGCTGCGTGACGAGATCGGTGTGGTCACCCAGGACTCCCACCTGTTCCACGAGACCATCGCCGAGAACCTGCGGTACGCCAAGCCCGACGCCACCGACGACGAACTCTGGGCCGCGCTGGCCGGCGCGCAGGTGGCCGACCTGGTGCGGTCCCTGCCCGACGGACTGGAGACGACGGTGGGGGAGCGGGGCTACCGCTTCTCCGGAGGCGAGAAGCAGCGCATCGCCATCGCCCGACTGCTGCTGAAGGCCCCGTCGGTCGTGATCCTCGACGAGGCCACCGCCCACCTCGACTCGGAGAGCGAGGCGGCGGTGCAGCGGGCGCTGTCGGTCGCGCTCGCCGGGCGTACCGCGCTGGTGATCGCGCACCGGCTCTCCACCGTCCGGGACGCCGACCAGATCCTCGTCCTCGACGAGGGGCGCATCGTCGAGCGCGGTCGCCACGACGAACTGGTCGCGGTCGGCGGTCTCTACGCCGAGCTGTACCGCACCCAGTTCGCGGTGGCCGACTCTCCCAGCCCGTACGCCGACGCGACCGGCCCCGAGCCGGTGGTCACCACGGTGCCGATGGCGGCGTACGTCGCCGAGGAGGCCCTGCCGCCACACGTGGCCAACTGAGTACGCGCCGGGACGCCCGGCCCGCTGGCACCGGGCGGCGACACATCCGACCGGCGGGGACGCCGCCGGTGCGGCGGAGGGTCAGCCCGCCGCGCGTACCGCCGCCCGCAGCTCGCCGAAGGCGGCGCCGAGCGTCTCGGCGGTGAAGTGGGCGTTCAGTCCGCTCGGGTTCGGCAGCACCCACAACCGGGCGTCGCCGAGCCGTTCCGGTTGGGGTCCGAAGCTGGCCTTCGGGCGGGCGAACCCGGCACGGTAGGCGGTCACCCCGACCACCGCGACCCAGCGCGGCCGGTGCCGGACGACCTTGTCGGTGAGGATCCGGGCCCCGGCAACCAGCTCGGCCGCGGTCAGCTCGTCGGCGCGGGCACTGGCCCGGGCCACCATGTTGGTGATGCCGAGGCCGAGGCCGGGCAGCTCGTCCTGCTCACTCGGATGCAGTTGGCGCGAGGTGAAGCCGCCCCGGTGCAGGGCGGGCCAGAACCGGTTGCCGGGACGGGCGAAGTGCCAGCCGGTCGCCGCCGTCCACAGCCCGGGGTTGATCCCGACGAAGAGCACGTCCAGTCCGTCGGCGAGCACGTCGGGGATGGTCCGGTCCGCCGCGGCGGCGAGCTGCTCCCGGGTCGGCCGGGCCGACGGCAGCGGCGGGTCGGTCACGGCCGGGGTCGACCGGGTGACCCGCCGACTGCCGGTGGCGGTCACAGGTCGCGGGTCGCGCCGCCGTCGACCGGGACGGTGATGCCGGTCAGGTAGCTGGCGGCGGGGGAGAGGACGAACGCGGCGACCCGGCCGAACTCCGTCGGCTCGCCCACCCGGCGCAGCGGGATGCCCTCCTCCGCTGCGGCCCGGGCCGCCTCGGCGTCCCCGGTGGCCGCGAAGAGCTGCCGGTTGCGGTCGGTCATGATCCGCCCCGGCAGCAGCCCGACCACCCGGACGCCCTGGGGACCGTACTCGTCGGCGACGTCCTTGGCCACGCCGGCCAGGCCGGGCCGCAGCCCGTTGGAGATGCCCAGACCGGTGATCGGGTACCGCGCCGAGGTGGAGAGGACCAGCCCGATCGCGCCGCCGGCCGGGAGCGCGTCGGCGACCGTCCGGACCATGCGGACGGTGCCCAGGAAGACCGTCTCGAAGGAGGTCCGCCACTGCTCGTCGCTCACCCCGGCGGCGGTGCCCGGCGGCGGCCCGCCGACCGAGACCAGTGCGCCGTCGAGCCGGCCGAACCGCTCCCGGGCGGTGTCGACCAGCCGTTGCGGCAGCGCCGGGTCGGCCAGGTCACCGGGGACCCCGACGGCGTGTGCCGGGCCGCCGAGCCGCTCGACGGCGGCGGAGACCGCGTCCGTGTCCCGGGCGGAGAGCACCACCTTCGCCCCGTCCGCGACGAGGCACTCGGCGGTGGCGAAGCCGAGCCCCCGGGAGGCGCCGGTCAGCACGTACACCCGGTCGGTGAGTCCCAGATCCATGCCGTCGATCCTGCCGTAGCCGGCCGGCGTCGCTACCGCCGGGTGCCGAGCAGGCGTACCCGGCCGGCGAGCTGCACCGCGACGGCGTCGCCGACCCGGACGACGGCCGGCAGCCGACGCGGGCGCGGGGACTGCTCACCGTCGTAGCGGTGGGCGGCCTCGCGGCTGGCGAGTTCCCCGACGGCCAGTGCGGGCAGGCCGTCCCCAGCGCGCAACTCGCGGGCGAGGTCCCAGCCGTCGCGCAACCCGCCCCGGGTGGGCCGGGTCGCCGCCCACCGGACGAAGGTCGCCGGCCAGGCGTGGCCGAGCCCGGCGGCGAGCAGCGGCCAGTGCCGGGCGACCTCCCCGGCACGTTTGCGCAGCAGCGCCTCCCGGGCCGCGCCGAACCGGCGGAGGTCGAAGCCGGGCGGCGGATCGGCCCCGGCGACCAGGGCCGCGACCAGGGCAGCCTGCCGGGCGGCGAGGTCCCCGGGCACGTCCGCACCGCCGACGCCCCCCGTCTGCGCGGCGGTGCCCGCTGCGTCGGGTGGTTGCAGGGGACCCCTGCTACTCGAAAAGAGGTAACAAGGGTCCCCTGCTACCACCTCAGCCACCTCAGACCGGGCAGGGGGATGGTGAGCAGCGGTCGGGGCGGTCAGGTCGTTCATGTGACCACCGGCCAGCCGGCCGCCGTGGCGAGCGCGTCCAGTTCGGCCCGGAGCGTCGCCGCCGGCGGGTAGCGTCCGTCCCGTTCGAGCAGTAGCGCGGGCGGTCGGTGCCGGGCGCACAACTCGCCGACCAGGTCGAGGACCTCCGGCGGTACGGCGTCGGTGTGCGTGTCGTGGTAGAGCCCGTCGTGTTCGGCCCCTCCGGCGACGTGCCCGTACGCGACCCGCTCGAGCGGGAGCCGGCCGAGCAGCGCGAGCGGGTCGGTGCCCCGGTTGCGGGCGTTGGCGTACACGTTGGCGACGTCGAGCAGCAGCAGGGCGTCGGTGCGGTCCAGGATCTCGGTGACGAACGCGGCCTCGTCCAGCTCGTCGTCGGGCCAGTCGAACAGGGCGGCGATCGGCTCCAGCGCGATCGGCACCGGCAGCTCCGCCTGCGCGCGCCGGACGTTGGCCGCCACCACCTCGACCGCCTCCCGGGTGCGGGGCAGCGGCAGCAGGTGGCCGGCCTCCATCCCGCCGGCCCGGACGAAGGCGATGTGCTCGCTGACCAGCGGCGCGTCCAGCAGGTCGGCGACCGCGGCCAGGTGGGCCACCCGCGCCGGCTCGACCGGTTCCACGCCGCCGAGGGAGAGCCGCACCCCGTGCGGTACGACGGTCACCCCGGCCGCCCGCAGCTCGGCGAGCCCGACCGGCAGAGGCCCGGCCGGGGCGACGCTCTCCGCGATCACCTCGACGAAGCGCAGGCCGGGCAGGTCGGCGACGAACCCGGCGATCTCCGGCCGCCACCCGATGCCGACACCGGCCGGTGCCGCCGCCCGGTTCGCGCGGCTGACTCCGGTTGCCTTCGCCCCAGGCCCGGTCGTTTTCGCCCCAGGCCCGGACGTCTTCGCGCTGGTGGGGCCGGTCGCCTTCGCGTCGGTGGGACCGGTCGTCCGGGCCGGCGTGGTCATCCGCCGCACCCGCCTCCGCCGCAGCCCCCACCGCCGCCGCAGGAACTGCCGCCGCCGCTGTCCCCGCCGCCGCCCCCGCTGTCTCCACCCCCGCAGCCGCCGCTGCTGCCGCTGCTGCCAGCCGCCTGGCGCTGGATCTCGGCCTCCTGAGCGAAGGTGGGGTCGGCCGCCCAGAGCGTGGCGGCGCCGAAGAGCGCCACGCCCATCGCCGTCCCGGCCGCGCCATAGGTGGCGTACGCGGGCGCGGTGGAGGGCGTCAGGTACTGGTAGTGGGCCCGCAGGTTGCGCAGCGCGGTCCGACCGGCGCGGGTCTGGTACGGCACCCGGCGTGCCTGCACCGCGGAGATCACCACGAGCACGATCAGGCTGACGACGAGGAAGCCCACCGGCTGGTCGTTGTCGAACCCGGCGAACAGCCGCAGCATGCCGACGAAGAGCAGCACGGTGAGCAGCACCGGGCCGAACCGGGCGGCGCGCCTCCGGCCGGCGTCGATGGCCAGCCCCCGGTTCTCCAGGTCCTGGCGAAGCTGGCCGAGCGCGGTGGCCACCCAGTGGTCCTGCGGCAGGTCACGGCTGCGGACGCCCCGACTGGCCGCCTGGTACACCGCCTGGTCCAGCGGGGTGGCCCCGGCGGGCAGCGGACCTGTGGCCCGCAGCAGCCGGCGGCGGTCCGCCCCGACCGCGCCGACGCTGCGCAGGGCGCCGATGGAGCTGTAGACGGCCAGCCGCGCGCCGCCGTTGAGGTACGCGGCCTGCTGCGGCCCGAGGTGGTCGAAGCCGGGCTGCTGGTGGCCCTTGAAGAGCCAGGCACGGTGGATGGCCGAACCGACCACCACCAGCACGGCCACCGTCAGGTAGCCGGCGAGGAAGGCGGGGCCGGAGATGCCCCAGGTGTCGCCCGTGGCCGCCAGTAGGGTCATCGTCTGCTCCTGTCCGGGAGGGGTCGCGGCCCATTGTGGGGCAACCCCGCCAGGGGCGGAACCGCAGGTGAGCCGGGTTCTCGGGCTGCCAGCGGTCGATCACCCACGGTCGCCGGAAGCGGATCCCACCGTGCCGGGCGGGTCAGCGGCGGCGTACCGCCTCCTCGACCAGGTCGAGCACCGGGCCGAGGTCACCGGCGGGGCGCCCCATCGCCAGGTGCAGGACGAGACCGTCGTAGGCCAGCTCCAGGAAGCGGGCGAGCACGTCGATCGGCATGTCGTCGCGGAGCACCCCGGCCTCGCGTTGCCGGGCCAGCCGCTCGCGGGTGGCCTCGGCGATCGCGGCCGAGCGCTCGGCCCAGCGGCGGGCGAAGGCCGGGTCGGTGCGCAGCCTGCGGGAGACCTCCAACTGGCTGCCGAGCCAGCCAGTGGTGTCCGGGGACATCGCCCGGGCGAGCAGGTCCCGCATGACCTGCACCAGGCCGTTGCGGGCCACCGTCTCCACCATTGCCGCCGCGTCGTCCTCAGCGACGGCGAGGAAGAGGGAGTCCTTGTCCCGGAAGTGGTGGAAGATCGCGCCCCGGGAAAGGCCGGTCGCCTCCTCCAGCCGGCGGACGGTGGCTCCCTCGTAGCCGTGCCGGGCGAAGCAGGCGCGCGCGGCGGCGAGGATCTCCTGGCGGCGCGCGTCGAGCTGGTCCTGGCTTACTCTGGGCACGTCTCGATCGTCGCAGGTGCCCCGCCCCGACGCAAACCGTACGTACGGCTTGTGAGTGTCCCGGGAGGGCGGCCGGGACCTACCATCGCGGGATGACGTCGCTGCCCGCCACCGCGCTGACCGTGGCCACCGTCCAGGCCGACCCCGTACCCGGTGAGGTGGCCGAGAACGCGGTGACCGCCGCCCGGCTGGCGCGCCGGGCGGCCGACTCCGGCGCGCGGCTGGCGGTCCTGCCCGAGCTGTTCCTCTCGGCGTACCACCCACCGGCGCTCGCCGCCGACCCGGCCGGCACCGACGTCGCGGCCGACCCGGACGCGCTGGTCGTCGACCCCCGCCTGGACCCGGTGCGCGCGGCGGCCCGGGACACCGGCACGGTGCTGGTCCTCGGCGCGGCGGTCCGCCACCCGGACCAGCGGCGGACCATCTCCGCCCTGGTCGTCGACCGGGCCGGGACGGTCCGCGTCGGCTACGACAAGCAGCAGCTCTGGAGCGAGGAGCGGGAGCTGTTCACCCCGGGCCGGCGCGGGGCGACGCTGCTGGTCGACGACTGGCGGTTCGGCCTCGGCATCTGCTACGACGGCTGCTTTCCCGAGCACGGTCGCGCCGCGGCGGACGACGGTGCCCACGGCTACCTCTGCCCGAGCGGCTACGTGGTCGGGTCCGCGCACCGGCGGGACGTCTACTACGCGGCCCGGGCGCTGGACAACACCATGTACGTCGTCTTCGCCAACTCCGTCGACGGCACCGCCCCCTGGCGGTTCAACGGTGGCGCGGCGGTGTACGACCCGGAGGGCCGGTGCCTGGTGCGGGGCGCGGACACCGGGGAGGACGTGCTGGTCGCGACGCTCGACCCGGAGCAGCTCGCCCGGACCCGCGCCGACCACCCCATGCTCGCCGACCGGCTGGCCGACCAGGGGCCGCGGCGGGCGCTGGTCACCGGCTGAGTCGGCGACCGCCGGCGAGTCGTCCGAACCCGGCGGCCCTGCCCGGCACGTTTCCGCCGCCGCCCGGCACGTTCCCCTGGTGCCGCGTCTCCAGGGGTGGCGGTAAATCGGTTGCGGGCCCGGCGGGCAGTGGCGAGCATGGTCCGCGCAGAGCGCACTCCGGGCGTCGCCCGGTCGAGGAGAGGGGGTCGGTCATGGCCGTCTTCGCAGGGTCCTTCCACCTGCCTCCATCAGCCTCGATCAAGGGATCACCGCTCCAGTGCGTGAACACGACTTCACTCCGTCGGCGCGTGAGCGCCGACCGCGCGGCAAGGGCCGCTTCGACGACGACGAACCGCAGTTCCTGAAGCGCGGCCGGCAACCCCGGCCCGCACCCGTCCTCGACGACGGGGACCCCGACCAACCGCTGGTCGGTGACCGCTGGTCGACCTGGGACCAGGCCGTTCAGGGCCCCGAGCCTCACCCGGACTGGCTGGTCACCGAACTCGCCGCCCAGGACACCGAGCTGGGCGTGCTCAAGACCGGCAAGGAGGCGGACGTCCACCTCGTCCGGCGCGGGGTGCCCGACACCGACCGCTCCTGCCTGCTGGCGGTCAAGCGTTACCGGGATCCGGAACACCGGCTGTTCCACCGGGACGCCGGCTATCTGGAGGGCCGTCGGGTCCGCCGCTCCCGGGAGAACCGGGCGATGGCCGGACGCACCGCCTTCGGCCGGCAGATGATCGCCGGGCAGTGGGCGGCGGCCGAGTTCGCCGTGCTCTCCCGGCTCTGGGAGATCGGCGTCGCCTTCGGCACGGTCGCGGTGCCGTACCCGGTGCAACTGATCGGCACCGAGCTGATGCTCGAGTTCATCGGCGACGCCGACGAGGGGCAGGCCGCGCCCCGGCTGGCCCAGCTTCGGCCCGACCCCGACGAGCTGCGTGGGCTCTGGCTGCAGTTGGTGGACGCGCTGGTGGTGCTGGCCCGTACCGGGTACGCCCACGGCGACCTGTCGCCGTACAACCTCCTGGTGCACGACGGCCGGCTCGTCCTCATCGACCTGCCGCAGGCCGTCGACGTGGTGGCCAACCCGCAGGGGGCGGAGTTCCTCGCCCGGGACGTCCGGGTGGTGAGCACCTGGTTCGCCGCCCGGGGGCTCCCCGCCGACCTGGCCGACCCGGCCGAACTCACCGGGCAACTGCTCAGGGAGGCCGGGCTGCGCTGACCGGCGCACGCTGTGGGCGCCCGACCCGCTCACCGGGCGGGGCCGGGCCCACACCGCGCACCGGGCGGGTCCGGATCCACACCGCGCACCGGGTGGGTCCGGATCCACACCGCGCGGGGTCACTGGAGGTAGCGCTCGACCTCGGAGACGGGACGTTGGCCCTGGCTCTCCGGGTCACCGTGGGCCTGCCGGGCGGCCCGGCGACGGCGGAGCAGGTCCCAGCACTGGTCCAGCCCCTCCTCCAGTTCCCGCAGCCGCGCGCGGGCGTCGTCGTCGGTGCCGGCCTGGCCGGACTGCGCCTCCGCCCGGAGCCGGTGCTCCTCGTCGACCAGCTCGGTGATGCGGTTCAGGATGGTCTTGTCGTCCATGTGCTGAGCCTGGCACAGGCGGCCCGGCCGTGCCCGGCTTCCCACCCGGCGACGACGGTTCGGGTAGGTTGCCGCCCCATGACAGTCACCATCCGGCAGTTCCGGCCCGAGGACGCGACCACGGTGGCCGCGGTGCTCCTGGTCGCCGCGCCGTACTGGGTGTTCAGCCCGGCGGCGCTGTGCTGGCAGGCGGCGCACGCCGCGCCGGCCGAGCGGCACCGGATGCTGCTCGCCGAGGTCGACGGCGAGGTGGTCGGGGTCGCCCGGACGGGACTGCTGCACGAGAGCGCCGAGCCGGGGCTCGGCTACGCCAACGTCAACGTGCTGCCGCTGCGGCGCGGCGGGGGCGTCGGCTCCGCCCTGCTCGCCGCGGCCGAGGAGCGGCTGCGGACGATCGGCGCGCGGGTCGCGTACGCCAAGGTGGTGGACGAGCCGGCGGCGGTCGACTTCGCCGAGCGGCGCGGCTACCAGCGCGGCCGTCGTCGCGCCCACCTGCGGCTGGACCTGGCCGCCGGGGTGCCGCCCGTGCCGTCGGTGCCGGCCGGGGTGCGGATCGCCAGTGCCGCCGACCTCGCCGATCCGCGCCTGCTCTACGAGGCGGATCTGGACGCCTCCCGGGACGAGCCGGGCGAGGTGGGCATGGACGAGACCGGCTACGCCGACTGGCGGACCACGTACTGGGAACGTCCGGACCTGAACCGGGCCCTGACGACCGTGGCGATCTGTTCCGGTGTGGTGGCGGCGTTCAGTTTTGCGCTGACTGATGGGTCAGACCGTTACCAGTCCGGGATGACCGGCACCCGGCGGGCGTACCGGGGTCGGGGGCTGGCCGGCGCGGTCAAGCGCGTCGCCCTGCGCCGGGCCGCCGAGACGGGCTTCACCAGTGCGCTGACCAGCAACGATGCTGGGAACGAGGCGATGTTGGCGGTCAACCGTCGGCTCGGGTACGTACCGATCGCCAGCGAGTGGCGGTATCGGCGCGCGCTGTCCCGCTGACGCTCCGCGACACCGTACTTTGTGGACGGCGCAAATGTTGTCAATGAAAATTTCTCGCCCCCAGTCTGGTGAACCGGACATTGTGATGGCATGCTCAGCGGGTCATGTGACTCGGAATGACGGTCCCGCGACTCAGCGGTGAAACCGGGAGGAGCCCAAAAGGTGGGAACGCCGCACCCCTCCCCGGCGCATGTCAGTCCTCCCACGAGGGTCCCGCTGCGCCGGATGCTGCCCGCTCTGGTCCGCGATCCGGCCCGCGCGCTCATCGACGCGGGCAACCGGACCGGGGGCAACCTCGCCCGCATCAACCTCGGCTCGTTCCGTCCCTACCTCGTCACCCACCCCGAACACGTGCAACACGTCCTCCGGGATCGGGCGGAGAACTACGAACGGGCCGGTGACGGACTGTTCTGGCGGCCGGTCAAGCGCCTCTTCGGCGAGGGGATCCTCGGCGAGGGGCAGATCTGGTCGGCCAGCCGCCGGATGCTCCAGCCGATGTTCACCGCCAAGCGGGTCGAGTCGATGATCGACGGGATGGCCGCGGCGATCTCCGACGCCGTCGACGAACTCGACGTACCGTCCCGCGCGGGGCGGCTCGTCGACATCGGTGCCGAACAGGCCCGGATCGTCTGCCGGGCGATCATGAAGGTGCTCTTCGCCGACAAGATCTCGGTGGCCGACGCGATGCGGGTCGTCGACGCGCAGGACGCCATCGCCAGCGCGGTGATTCCCCGGATCGTGGTGCCCTTCGCGCCGTTGTCGCTGCCCATGCCCGGGGACCGGACCTTCCGCCGGGCCGTCCGGGTCGTCGACGAGGTGCTCGTTCCCATCGTGCGGGCGTCCCGGGCCACGGCGGAGGAGGGAGACGACATCATCTCCACCCTGTGGCGGGCGCGGACCGACGATGGCCGGCAACTCGACGAGCGGCAGGTCCGCAACGACACGGTGGCGATGTTCGCGGCCACCACCGAGACCACCATCAACGTGCTGACCTGGCTCTGGCCGCACCTGGACGAGAACCCCGAGGTCGCCGACCGGCTCTACGCGGAGATCAGCCAGGTGGTGGGCGACGAGCCGGTACGCCGCGAGCACCTCGGCGAGCTGCGCTACACCCGGATGGTCCTGGACGAACTGCTGCGCCTGTACCCGATCGGCTGGCTGATTCCCCGTCGCGCGGTCGCCGCCGACGTGGTCGGCGGGGTACGGATCGAGGCCGGCGCGACGGTGGTGGCGAGCCCACTGATCACCCAGCGGATGTCGGCCTTCTGGGAGCGGCCCGACGAGTTCGACCCCGAGCGGTTCCGCCCGGAGCGGGTCCGGGCCCGGCACCGCTACGCCCACTTCCCCTTCGGGGGTGGCCCGCACCAGTGCCTCGGCATGTACCTCTTCTATCTGGAGGCGCAGCTCATCATCGCCACGATGCTGAGCCGGTACCGGTTCCGGCTCCGCCAGCCCGGGGTGCCCGGGCTGCGGCTGGCGGCCGCGCTGCGTCCTCGCCACCGGGTGGAACTGACCCTCACGGGCGCGTCGCCCTCGGCCGTCGCCTGAGCGGAGCGAGATGTGATGGACCTCAACGCCCACGCCGAGGACGCCGTCGAACAGGGCCGGATCTGTGCCCTGGCCGCCCGGGGGCAGCGCGACCTGCAGAAGCGTGCCGCCGAGTATCCGGAGCTGTTCTCCGCCGCGCCCTTCGACGCTGCCCTGTTCAGCAACATCGCCCTGGCCATCGCGTTCAGCGCGCCCTGGTGCACGGTGGAGCAACTGCGGGTCACCAACCGCGCCGTGCTGTGGGGTTTCGCCCTCGACTGGCAGGTCGACTACCTGGCCAAGTCCCGGGCGGAGATCGACCGTCTGGCGGAGACCAGCCTCGCGGTGGTCGACGGCGCCACCCCGGCGACGGACGACCCGATGGCGCGTTTCCTCGCCGAACTCTGCGCCGACCTGGCCGCCGTACCGGCCTACCCGGGGCTGCGCGACACGTGGCGTGCGGCGGTGCACCGGACGGTGGAGGCGATGGGCCGCGAGTGGGACTGGCGGGCGGCCCGACGGGACCTCACCGGCGCCCTGCCGACCTTCGAGGAGTACCTCGCCAACGCCGACAACCTGGCCTGCACCGTGGTCAACGTCGCGCACTGGATCCACACCGGCGACGCGCAGACCCACCAGGCGCTGCCCCGGCTGATCGAGGCCAGCGACGAGGTGCAGCGGGTGCTGCGCCTGGTCAACGACCTCAGCACGTACCAACGGGACCTGGAGTGGGGCGACCTCAACGCGATCATGCTGGTGGCCGACCGGGCCGAGGTCGAGCAGCGGGCCGACGCCCTCACCGCACGCTGTCACGACCTACTGGCCCCCCTGGCGGCGGACTGTCCCCGCCCGGCGGCCTACCTGGCCCGGCAGGTCAGCTTCACCAGCGGCTTCTACGGTTCCACGGACTTCTGGGGGACTGCCCGGTGAGTGCGAGGAGCGCAGCGCAGCGGAGCCCCGCAGTCGCCGCCCGGGACCTGATCGCGGAGCTGACCGCGACACCGACCGGACAGTCGTCGGTGTCGGTGTACGAGACGGGCCGTCTGGTCAGCCTGTCGCCGTGGCTGACGCTGCACGTCGAGCGAATCCGTTACCTGCTCGACGTGGAGCACGCCGGCGGTGGCTGGGGCGGCCCCGGTGGCTACGGACTGGTGCCGACGCTGAGTGCCACCGAGGGCCTGCTCGCCGCCCTGCGTCGGGCCGACCTGGCGGGGACGTCGGACCCGCTGGGCAGAGGCGCGGTGGCCGCCGTCGACCGGGGGCTGACTGCCCTGGCCGAGCGACTCACCACCGTTCCGGTGGCGTCCCTGCCGGACATGCCGGCGGTCGACCTGATCGTCCCGGCCCTGGTGGAGGCGCTCACCGCCCACCTGCACGCGCTGCGCGACGAACCCGTGTCCGGACTGGAACGATGGCGGGAGGCGCCCCGGCTGTCGTTGCCGCCGGGTATGGAAACCACCCGGCTGGCCCGGGTCCGCGCGGCGCTGGCGGCGGGGCACCCGCTGCCGAAGAAGCTGCTGCACGCGCTGGAGGTCACCGGCCCGGCGGCCTACCGGGCGCCCGGGGTGGTCCCGGTCGGACCGGGCACGGTGGGCGCCTCGCCCGCCGCGACGGCCGCCTGGCTCGGCGTCCCCGATGCCACCACCGGAACCGCCCTGGCGTACCTCGAGGGGGTTGTCCGCCAGCACGGCGGACCGGTCCCGTGCACCAGCCCGATCAGCATCTTCGAACGGTCCTGGGTGCTCAGCACCCTGGCCCGGGCCAGGGTGCCGCTGGCCGTTCCGGCGCCACTGCTGGCCAGCCTGCGGGACACCATCGGCCCGACCGGCACCGCCACCGCTCCCGGGCTGCCGGTGGACGCCGACACCACCTCGGTGACCCTGTACGCCCTCGCCCGGGCGGGGCATCCGGT
The DNA here is from genome assembly GCF_900090325.1 of Micromonospora pallida. Taxonomy (NCBI): domain Bacteria; kingdom Bacillati; phylum Actinomycetota; class Actinomycetes; order Micromonosporales; family Micromonosporaceae; genus Micromonospora; species Micromonospora pallida. The sequence goes on from NZ_FMHW01000002.1 coordinate 609,981, forward strand.
CGACCCGTCGAGCCTGGAGTTCTTCGACACCGGAGAGCACTTCTGCACCTGGCCGAAGGAGGACGGCGCTTCCATCACCACGAACGCGCACGTGCTGGACGCCTTCGGCTGGCACCTGCGCAACTCCGGGGCAGCGGCACGGCGGCTGGACCCGGTGGTGCGCCGGCTGACCGTCTGGCTGGCCGATCGGCAGGCGCCGGAAGGCTCGTGGAGTTCCGACCGCTGGCACGCCTCGCCCTACTATGCCACCAGTTGCGCGGTGCTCGCGTTGCACGGCTACGGCGTCGGACCGGCGGTGGAGCCGGCGGTGCGGCGGGCGGTGCGCTGGGTGATGGCCGGTCAGCACGCCGACGGCTCCTGGGGACGCTGGGGCGGCACCGCCGAGGAGACCGCGTACGCGCTCCAGGTGTTGCTGGCCGCCGGGCCGACCTCGGCTGACGAGTGCGGCCAGGCGGTCGCGCGGGGCTGGCAGTGGCTGATCACGATGGACGGCGCCGACGACGCGCCGGCGCTCTGGCACGACAAGGATCTGTACCGTCCGTCACTGATCGTCCGTGCTGCGGTGCTTGCGGCGACCTGGTGGGGGCGCTCGTCAGCGGGTCCCGAACCGGTCGAGGTGGAGTCGGCGCGCCGGAGTGCCATGATCAGGATCGCTTGAGTCAACCTCCCGACGCTGCTAGCGTGCGCCGGGGTCGATGGATGCGTCGACCGGCCACGCTCAGGCACGTCAATCGAATACCCGGCCAGGACGGTGTAATGGGTTCCCGCAGCACGAATCTCCGTACGAAAGTCATCGCACTGCTCGCGTCGCTCGTCGCGCTCTGGGCCTTCGCGGCGTGGGTGACCGTACGGGACGGCTTCAACCTGCTCGGGGTCCAGACCCTCAACACCCGGATCTTCGCGCCCAGCGAGCCGATGCTGCTGCAGTTGCAGAAGGAACGTCGCCTCTCCCTGGCGTACCTGGGTCGGCCGGAGGCCGGGCAGTTGGAGGCGCTGCGTGCCGAGCGGGCCCGCACCGACGAACTGGCCCGTGAGTTCGAGGAGTCCGCGACGAACTGGCGGACCGAGATCTCGGCGAGCACCGAGGTCGAGCACGCGGTCCGTGACGTGCTCGCCGGGCTGGACGAACTCACCCGGACCCGGACGGCGATCGACGACAAGAGCATCGACCGGACCGCCGCCCTGGCCTCCTATGTGGAGGTGATCGACTCGATCTTCCGGGTCTACGACGAGCTGGGTGGTGTCGACGACCGACAGGTCGCCCACGACACCGCCGCCCTGATCGAACTCAACCGCGCCCGGGAACTGCTGTCCCAGGAGGACGCGCTGCTGCACGGCGCCCTCGCCGCCGGTCGGATCACCAGCACCGAGCAGGCGCAGTTCGCGCAACTGGTCGGCGCGCAGCGGCACGTCTCGACCAGCACCATCAGCGCCCTGCCCGCAGCCGACCGCAACCGCTTCCAGCAGATGTCCCAGGGGGAGGCGTACCAGCGCCTGCACACCATGGAGGACCGGGTCATCCAGGCCCGCAACGCCGAGTCGCTCCCGCCGGTCGAACTGGACGCCTGGCGCGCTGCGGTGGATCCGGCGTTGCAGCAGCTCAACGGCGTCGTGGGCGCCGGTGGTGAGGACGTGGTGGACCGGGCCACGCCGGTCGCCATCGGCGTCATCACCCGACTGGTGCTGGCCACCGGTCTGGGTCTGCTCGCCGTCATCGCCTCGATCATCGTCTCGATCTCCACCGCCCGAGCGCTGCTCGCGCAACTCGAGCGCCTGCGGGAGGCCGCGTTCGCGCTGGCCAAGGAGCGGTTGCCGAACGTGGTCGAGCGGCTCGGTCGGGGCGAGGAGGTCGACGTCGCCGCCGAGGCACCCCCGCTCCAGTTCGGCGACGACGAGATCGGTCAGGTGGGTCAGGCCTTCAACGTCGTACAGGAGACCGCGATCCGGACCGCCGTCGAGCAGGCCGACCTGCGGCGCAACGTCCGTGACGTCTTCCTCAGCCTGGCCCGGCGGACCCAGGCCCTGGTCCACCGGCAGCTCACCCTGCTCGACGCGATGGAGCGGCGGGAGAACGACGCCGAGGAGCTGGAGGACCTCTTCCGGGTCGACCACCTGGCCACCCGGATGCGGCGTAACGCGGAGAACCTCATCGTCCTCTCCGGCTCCACCCCGGGTCGGGCCTGGCGGCGCAACGTGCCGATGGTGGATGTGGTCCGGGGTGCGGTGGCCGAGGTGGAGGACTACACCCGGGTCAACGTGCTGCCGCTCGGGGCGGTCTCGCTGGCCGGCCGCGCGGTGGGTGACATCATCCACCTGCTCGCCGAGCTGATCGAGAACGGCCTCTCGTTCTCCCCGCCGCACACCTCGGTCGAGGTCCGGGGGCAGATGGTGGCCAACGGCTTCGCGCTCGAGATCGAGGACCGTGGCCTGGGCATGACCGAGGAGGACCTCGCCGCTGCCAACGACCGCATCGTCGACCGGTCGGAGCTGAACCTGGCCAACGCCACCCGACTCGGCCTCTACGTGGTGAGCCGGCTGACCGAGCGGCACGGGATCCGGGTGCACCTGAAGGAGTCCCCGTACGGTGGCATCACGGCGGTAGTGCTGATCCCGCTGGGTCTGGTGACCGCCGACGAGGAGGAGCCGGGCACCCCCGGTGCCGGTGAGGTCGAGTCGCCGCCCGAGCTGTCCGCGCCGGCCGCGACCGGTACCGAGCGGCCCGGTCCGCGTCCGGTCGCCCCGGTCGCCCCGATGGCCCTGGCCGAGCCGGTGCCGCCGCGGCCGGAGCCCGAGAGCACCGGGGACGGCGAGCCACGCCAGCTTCCCAGCCGGGTACGGACCACGCCGGAGCGCCCCCGGGCGCCGTACGACACGCCGACCGAGGACGAATCCGGCCTGCCGACCCGGGCACGGCGCTGGCCGGGTCAGTCGGCACTGGACGGTCCGACCTTCCCGACCGGCCTGCCGGTGGCCGTGCCGCGTACCGAACCCGAGCGGAAGGTGGAACACCACGGCGGCCCGACCCCGTGCCCGGCCGCCGAACCGCCCCGGACCGACTCCGGCCTGCCGCTGCGGGTCCGCCAGGCGAACCTCGCGCCGGAGCTGCGGGACGAGCCGCCCGCCGTGGACACCCCCGAGGACGACGAGGCGGTGCGCCCGCCCGAGCAGGTCCGGCGGATGATGAGTTCGTACCAGACCGGCACCCGGCGGGGCCGTACGGACGCGGCGCGGCTGTTGGGCGGCCCGGCGCGCGGTCCGGAGCCGACGGACACGCCGGACGGCGAGGATCGGCAAGCGACGTGAGCGGGGGCGCGGCGGCGGGTGATCCCGCCGCCGGCCCGACAGTGAGCCCCAGACGAGCACGGCGAGCAGCCGGGGGAGAAGAGGACGACGAGTGGCCCAGAAGACGGCTTCGAGTGCTGACCTGACGTGGTTGTTGGATGATCTGGTCGGCCGGGTGACGCAGGCCGAACACGCTATCGCTCTCTCCACGGACGGCCTGCTGATGGCCTCCTCACGAGGGCTCAGCCGGGACGACGGCGAACACCTGGCGGCGATGGCGGCCGGCATCCAGAGCCTGGCCCGGGGGGCGGGCAAGCGGTTCGGCGGCGGGCAGGTGCAGCAGACCATCATCGAGATGCAGTCGTCCTTCCTGTTCGTCACGGCGGCCGGGCGCAACGCCTGCCTCGCCGTGCTCGCCTCCGAGGACGCCGACGTGGGGCTGATCGCGTACGAGATGGCCATGCTGGTGACCCGGGTCGGCAAGTACGTGGCCTCGCCGACCCGGTCGTCGGAGCAGTCGACCACCGCCGAGAAGTAGCCCGTGATGACCGTTATCGGGGGGCCGATGGAAGAGCAGTGGGTGGACGACCACGCCGGGCCGGTGGTCCGGCCGTACGCGGTGACCCGTGGACGGGCCCGGCCGGTCACCGGAACGTTCGACCTGATCTCCCTCGTGACGGCGATCCAGTCGGACGTCACACCGGAGGCGGGTCTCGGGCCGGAGCACCTGGCGATCGTCGGACTGTGTCAACGGATGCAGTCGGTCGCGGAGATAGCCGCGCACCTCGACCTGCCGGTGGGCACCATCCGAGTGCTCCTGGGTGACCTGGTGGCCCGCAACATGGTGCAGGTCCGTGAGCCGCGGGCCACCAGCGGCCTTCCCGACGACAGCATTTTCGAGGCGGTTATCAATGGACTACGGGCACTCTGAGCAGCCGACGGTGCCCACCGCGATCAAGATCCTGATCGCGGGTGGTTTCGGCGTGGGCAAGACGACCATGGTCGGCGCGGTGAGCGAGACCCGACCGCTGCGGACGGAGGAGGTCCTCACCGAGTCGGGCGTCGGCATCGACGACCTGTCCGGGGTGGAGGACAAGGTGACCACCACCGTGGCGATGGACTTCGGCCGGATCACCATCAGCGAAGACCTGGTGCTCTACCTCTTCGGCACGCCGGGCCAGGACCGCTTTTGGTTCGTCTGGGACGAGCTGGCGCTCGGGGCGATCGGGGCGGTGGTGCTCGCCGACACCCGCCGACTGGCCGACTGCTTCCCCTCGATCGACTATTTCGAGGGGCGGGGCACCCCGTTCGTGGTGGCGGTGAACTGCTTCGAGGGCGCCCGCCGGTACCGGCTCGACGAGGTGCAGGCGGCGCTGAACCTCGACTCGGACGTGCCGGTGCTGCTCTGCGACGCCCGGCAGCGGCAGTCCAGCAAGGACGTGCTCATCACCCTGCTCGAGCACGCCATGAAGACGCGGGCCGCGCGCGGCAGCGCGGGGTGACCCCGGGCCGGTGACCGGGACCGGGGGTCACCGGGCGGGCGTGGTGGTCAGCCGGTAGCAGTCGATGGTCCGGCGTACGTCGCACCGCACCGTGGCCTCGTCCGGGCCACGGAACCGGAAGGTGCCGCCCACGTGGAGGTAACCTCCCGTACCGTCGAAGACCTCACCGACCTCGGGGACGACCTCGGCGTAGATCCCGTCGACCACGGCCCGGGGCGACGTGCGCGCGACCACCCGGCTGGGTAGCGGGCGCGGCTCCGGGAAGATGAGCCAACCACCCCCGGCGGGCTCGGTGTGTGCCGTGGCGGGGGTGGCCGGCGGGAGCCCGACCGTCAGGCGGAACGTCTCCGCGAGCAGGTCGATCCCGAACAGTTCCCGGTGCAGGTCCGGCAGCGGTCCGCCGCCGGGACGCAGCCCCACCTCCAGGAAGACCAACTCGTCGCCGGGGGTGTGGAACAGCTCCAGGTGGAACGGACCGTCCGCCAGGTCGAGCGCGTCCAGGCACCGCGCGGCGAAGTCCGTCGCCCGGTCGCGGAGTGGGCCGTGGTCGAGCAGCACCGAGCCCAGCGGCGCGCCGTTGGCGAAGGCGAAGCAGGTGTTCACGTAGGCCGAGGCGCTCACGAAGTGGAAGCGGCCGTCCACGCGCACCCCGTCGACGTGCAGCACCCGGCCCTCGACGAACTCCTCGCACTCGTGCGCGGCCAGGTCCAGGCCGGTCAGGGCCGCGGTCAGCGCCTCGACCGTGTCCACCCGCCGCACCCCGGCGGAGGCGACCCCGGCACGCGGCTTGACGACGACCGGCAGGCCCAGCGTGGCGACGACCTCCTTGGCGAGCAGCGTCGGGTTCGTACCGGGCTCGAGTTCCACGAACCGGGGAGCGCGTAGTCCGGCCCCGGACACGCGCTCCTTCATGTACGGCTTGTCGCGGAAGCGCCGGACGAACTCGTGGCTCCACCCGGGCACGCCGAGCGCCTCCCGGAGCCGGGCGGCGGTGAGCAGGTCCATCTCGGAGATGCCGACGACGCCCGAGAAGGGCCCCAGCCGCCCGGTCAGCGCCCGGGCCGCCGGCAGCACCGTGTCCAGGTCGAGGTCCGCCACCACGACGGTGTCGAGAGCGTTCGCGGTGTCCAGGACGGACGTCCCGGCAGCCAGGGTCAGGTAGGCCATCCGTCCCTCGTCCGGCCGGAGATACCGGTGGTACTCCCCGAACTCGTTGCCGAACCGGTTGAGGATCAGGTAACGCGGTACCTCGCTCATGTCGGAGCGGCCTCGGTCGGGGCGGTCTCGGCTGGCGCGGCGGCGTCGGCGGGTTTCGCGGACCGTTCGGCGGCCAGGCAGACCAGCGCGCCGACCCCGGCCGTGCCGACCAGGAGCAGCAGAACGTCGCGGATGGTGCCGACGGTCGGTACGGTGCCGCCGCCCTCCTGGAGCACCGCGCCCATCACGGCGGTGCCCACCATCGAGCCGATCTGCATCGACGTGACCAGCACACCGGCCGCGCCACCGGCGGACTCGGGCCGGACCCGGTGCAGCGCGACGGTGGCCAACGGCGTGAAGAGGAACGCGTTGCCGGTCCCGACCACCACCATCGGCCCGACCAGTCCCGCCCAGCCGGCCCCCGCCCGGACCTGCGTGAACGTCCAGAGCAGGCCGGCGACCGTGGCGGCCATCCCGAAGAACAGCAGGTGCTTGCCCTCGACCTTCTCGGAGAGCTTGCCGGCCACCGGATCGAACGCGACCGAGAAGACCGACGCCACCATCAGCAGCAGCCCGGCCCGCCAGGCGCCGAACTGCAACACGGACTGGAAGGTCACCGAGAGCACCACGATGAGTCCGATCACGGTCAGCGAGACCACGACCGAGAAGACGTTCATCACTGCGAAGTTCCGGTCCCGGAAGAGCGCGAACGGCACCAGCGGTTCGCGGTCCTGACGTCGCCGTTGCTGCGCCAGGAAGACGGCGAAGAGCACCAGCCCGGCCGCGATCACCGCCCAGATGCCGGCGTTCCACGAGTAGCGTGCGCCCTGACTGACCCCGAAGGCCAGCAGGAGCAGGAAGGCCGTGGCCAGCACGACACCGCCGACGTCGAGCCGGTGCTCCTTCCGGCCCCCGGTCGCCGGGATGGTCGCCGCGGCGAGCAGCAGCATGACCACGCCGATCGGGATGTTGACCAGGAACACCCAGCGCCAGTCGAGGCTGCCCACCAGGAGACCGCCGACCACCGGGCCGAGCACCGCCGCCGAGCCGCCGACGCCGCCCCGGATCCCCAGCGCCATGCCGCGCCGCTCCGGCGGGAACGCCTCGACCAGCAGGGCCATCGTCTGCGGGACGAAGAGGGCCGCGCCCACGCCCTGGATCGCGCGGGCGGCGATGAGCTGGGTCGGGCTGTCGGCCAGGCCACCGGCGAGGCTGAAGACGGTGAAGACCGTGACACCGAGCAGGAAGATGCGCCGGCGTCCGTAGAGGTCACCGAGCCGACCCGCGGTGATCAGCAGGGCGGCGAGCGCGAGGATGTAGCTGCTCAGCGCCCAGACCACCTGGTCGAGGGAGGCGTCCAGGTCCCGCACGATGTCCGGGATCGCGATGGCGAGCACCGCGATGTCCAGTTGGGACATGAAGTACGCCAGGCACAGGACGGCCAGGATGGCCCACGGGTTGCCGCGCAGTCTCGTCGTCATCGGTTCCGCCAGATCATCGGGGGCACCTTGTTGGTCCGTGCCACGCGGTGCAGCCGCTCGACCCGGTCGACCGTCACCGCCTCCGGATAGGTCTGCAGGATCAGCGGCAGGTCGTACCAGCTCCGTACCAGCCGTTCGCGGACCCGGGCGGGATCGGCGTCCCCGGTGAAACGTACGGCCACCTGCCGTACCGAGTGCCGTGCCTCCGGGCTGCGGGTGAGGACGAGTTGTGCCTCGGTCACGCCGGGATTCTCCCGTACGCCGGCGAGGATCTCGTTGATGCCGAAGAGCGAGCCGTACAGTTTGATGGCGTCGTCGGCGCGCCCGACGACCCGCAGCGCCTGCGGCCGCCCGCACCGGCACGAGGCGGCAGCGACCCGGTCGCCGAGCCGGTAGCGGACGGTTGGCACGGTCCACCCGTCGCCGACCCGGGACAACAGGGCCCCGTCGTCGTCGAGTTCCAGCAGTTGGTCCGACATCAGGTGCAGGACCGACAGGTCGCAGCCGGGGTCGTTGGTGGCGATGACGAAGGTCTCCACCGATCCGTAGTTCGCCCAGAAGCGTGCCTGCGGGAAGGCCGCCCGTACGGTCGCCTCCTTCGCCGGGGTCCACGGCTCGGCCATCCAGATCACCCGGCGGACGTCGAGGTCGACGCCGTGGTCGAGTACGCCCTGTGCCAGGTCGGCCAGCGCGGTGGGCGTACCGGCCAGCGCGTCGACGCCGACCTCCCGGAAGATCGGCAGCCAGTCCGCGACCTCGTCCGGGCCGTACGGCCCGGCGGGCAGGACGTGGCACCGGCTGCGCTCGGCGAGGGTCTGCATGTAGTAGTGCGACGCCCACAACCGGCCCGGGGTGAAGAGGTTGAGCAGCACGTTTCCCGGTTCGAGAGGACGCCAGACGGCGCGTAGCCGGTCGATGGCCTGGTGGTGGGCGACGAAGGTCAGCTTCGGTCGTCCGGTGGTGCCGCCGCTGGACATCACCGCGGCGCCACCGGCGGCGCTGAGCTGCCGCGACACCGCGAGGATCTCGGCCGGGCCGGTGACGGCGAGGTCGGTCAGCCCGGTGACCGAGTCCGGTACCGGCGCCCCGCCAATCGCGGCCAGCTCCTTCGCCTGGACCAGCAGCGCCTCCCAGGGCAGCTCGCCGATGGTCATCGACTCGTCCGGTCGGCCAGCCAGCGCGCGTGGCCCCGCTGGTACGCCCCGAACCGGGCGGTGACCAGGGACCGGGCGACGACGTCCTGCTCCGCGTCCATGGAGAACCCGATCGCGCCGTCCACCTCGATCTCGGAGAGCCAGAACCGCTCGCCGTCGGAGATGAAGTCCACCGAGAAGTACGGCGTGGGCAGGCGCTCGGCCAGGTAGGTGATGGTGCTGTCGAGTTCGGCCGGCAGGTCGGTGAACCCGCGCTCGTGCCGACCGCCCACAGTCTTGGTGACCATCAGGCAGTAGCCCTCCTTGGTGCCCTGCAACACGGTGTGCGCCCGCCCGTCGACCACGTAGACCCGGGTTTCGCGCGGGTCCTTGAGGTAGGGCTGGGCCACCAGCGGCGTCTCGGCGCCCCCGGCCAGGCCGATCACGCCGCGCAGGTCGTGCACGTTGTACACCACCGAGATGCCGAGGCCCATGCCCCAGTTCGCCGGCTTGATGATCATGGGGTAGTCGAGGTTGGCGAAGGCCTCGTCGTAGTGCCCGGTCATCGCCTCGCGCCCGCTGGCCACCCGCACCGTGGGCAGCGGCGGCACCGGGCTCTGCGCCAGGTGTACGACGGTCGCCAGCTTGTCCTCGCCGAGGTAGGTCAGCCAGGGCGGGATCGGCAGGTAGAAGCCGAGCGTCTCCAGGACGGTGAAGAGGTAGAGCTGGTTGGCGACGTCGACCACCTGGTGCGGCAGGGAGTAGATGGCGGTGACGAAGATGGTGTCCTCCGGCGTGACCCGCTCACCGTTGAGGAACACCCGGGGCTGCCGGGGGTCGGTGCCGTCGACCGCGATCTCGTCCGGTTTGTGCAGGCTCATCCGGAGCCCGAGCGTGGCGGCGATCTCCCGGTAGGCGCCCCAGACGCCCTGCTCCTCGTAGTCGCGCTGCCAGGCGGTGCCGCGGTCGGGGTAGATCCAGCACAGTCTCGTCGCGGGGCTGGGCGATGTGGTCAACGAGTCTCCTTGACGAAGTCGCGGAGGACCGAGGTGAACTTCTCGGGCTCCTCCAGGAACGGCATGTGCCCGCTGTGCGCGAAGGTCTCCAACCGGGCGTCGGGCATGGCCTCGTGCAGCCACCCGCCCACGTCGGTGGGGTAGACCTGACTGCGTGCCCCGTGGACCAGCAGGGTGGGCAGCGTCGTCGTGGTCAGCTGCTCCCGCCAGTCCCGGGTCAGCACGTCGAGCCAGAGCGCCAGCACGGAGACGGCCGAACAACTCCTCGTCTCGGCCATGAGCCGCTGGAGCGTCGCCGGGTCGGGCTCGGTGCCGGCCGCGAAGGAACCGCGAACCAGGTTGTCCAGGAAGCCCTGCGGATCGGCCCAGATGGCCCGCTGGGTGTGCACCGCGCCGGCTGCGTCGAGGCCGCCGAAGGCGGCGTGGGTCCAGTCCGCGTCGGCCAGGATCCGCGGCGACATCTCGACCGAGACCAACCTGGACACCCGGTCGGTGCCGAACAGGTCCAGGTAGGTCCAGGCGACGCCGGCGCCGAGCGACCAGCCGACGAGCGTCACGTCCCGCAGCTCCAGGCGGTCGACGACGGACCGGACGGACCGGGCCGCGTCGTCGATGGTCCAGCCCGGCGCCGGATCGGCGGTGCCCCCGTGGCCGGGCAGGTCCACCAGCACCACGTCGTGGTCCTGGCTGAGGTCCGCCGCCACCTCGTCGAAGTACGCCGAGGTCATCGCCAGGCCGGGAACGAACAGCAGGGTCGGCGTCCGACTCAGTCGACGGTGTCGGATCAGGTTCGCACTCCGGTCTGCGGGCACGACGGTTTCCCCTTCCGGCGGTTCCCCGGTCGGCGCGGACACCCACTGGCGGCGCAGGAGCGACTTGTGCGGCTTGCCGACCGCGGTGTAGGCGAGGGCTTCCACGAGGTGGATCGGGCCGGTCAGGCCGTGTCCGTCGAGCACGGTCCGGATCGACGCCTCGACCTCCGTCCGGGCCGTCTCCGGCGCGGGCCGGGCCACGATCACGACCTGGTTGCCGTACGCGCTGGGCTCGACCGGCAGGGTGACCGACTCTCGTACCGGGCAGCGCTGCTGGATCTCCTCGTCCAACATCGGCGCGAGCAGCAGGCCCTCCCGCGCGGCGAGCGCCTCACTGACCCGACCCAGGATCCGGTACGAGCCGTCGGCGTTGCGTTGGGCGACGTCGCCGGTCCAGTACTCGCCGTCGCGGAAGGTCCGCGCGTGCGCCTCGGGATTGTTGAGGTAGCCCTCGCTGGTGTACGCGGACCGCAGCACCAACTCCCCGACTGCATGCCGGGCTGCGCCCGAACTCTCCCCGACTGCATGCCGGGCTGCGCCCGAACTCTCCCCGACCGCGTGCTGGGTCGTCGGGCCGCCGTCCGGCATCGGGTCGAGCCGGGCGCTCACCCCCCGTACCAGCGACATGTCCGCGTCGGTCTGCACCGTGTCGGTTAGGTTCACCGCGGCCAGGCCGAACTCGGTCGATCCGTAGAGCTGCCGGATCCGGACCCCGAGCACCGCGTCGCAGTCCCGGATCACCTGCGGGCTGACGTAGGTGCCGCCGCAGAAGGGCAGCCGCAGCGAGCTGACGTCCGCGTCGCCGTGCTGCCGGGCCGCCTCGATGAGCTGTTCGTAGTGGCGCGGCAGCGCACTCAGCACGGTCGCCCCGCTGTCCGCCAACGCACGTAGTTGCTCCGCCGGGCCGGCGTGCGGGTCGCCGAGCACGAGTTCGCCACCACCGAGCAGGGCGGCGAAGACGTGCAGGTCCGTGGCGTGCGCGACGTCCAGCGGGTGACGGCAGAAGAAGACGTCCTGCGCGGTGAGACCGGTGTGTCGGATCCACCGGCGTCGCTCGGCCACGAACTTGTCCTGCCGCCAGGACATCATCTTTGGGAAGCCGGTCGAGCCCGAGGTCCACAGCAGCCGGAAGCGGCCCCGGTGGGACGGGCCGGGCGTGTCCGGCAGCGGGTCGGCGGTGAGCAGGTCGGCGAGGTCCAGCACCCGGGTGGTGCCGGGCAGGGGAGCGCGGCGGCCGTCCGCGACGACCACCGTCGGTCCGGTCAGGTCCAACGCCGTGCGTACGTCCTCGGCGCTGAACTCGCGGATCATCGGCACGTAGGTCGCCCCGAGCCGGGCGACCGCCAGGATCAGGGCGACGTACCCGATGCTGTTGTCCATCGAGACCGCCACCACGTGGCCGTCGCCCACACCAGCCCGGGCCAGGCCACCACCCACCCGGTCGGCGAGGGCGCACAGGTGGGCGTACGTCGCGGTGTCGCCGTCGGTGGTGCGGACCGCAGAAGCCTGCGGATCGCGGCGGGCGACAGCGCGCACGGCGTCGTAGAGCACGGCATTCCCCCCTCGATCGGTGCTGGTACGTCGCGCGGAGCCGGCGCTAGGCGGGCGCCCAACCCGCGTAGGTGGCGAACCGCCAGTCCTTGACCAGGCAGTCGACCTGGGCGAAACCGGCCTCGCGCAGCCAGCGCAACTGGCTGTCCAGGTCGGCGCAGATGTCGTGCTTCATGCGCTCCCGACCGGCCGCCCACTCGTCGGGCGGGGTGTCGGAGTCGACGACGTGCCGTTCGTGGCGTTGGTCGTAGACGGCTTCGAGCGCCGGGAAAGGGGCCAGGATCTGATCGACGTTGACGAACACGCCACCGGGGCGCAGCGCGCCCAGGATCCGCTTGAAGAGATCCTGCTTGTCGGTGTGGGGCAGGTGGTGGATCGCCAACCCGGAGACCACCGCGTCGAAGGGTTCCCCGGGCAGGGGCTGGGTGAGGTCGGCGACCCGGATCTCGATGTTCGGGTCACCAATGAAACGCTGCCGCGCCTTGGTCAGCATGAGTTCGGACCGGTCGACCAGGGTCAACCGCGCATTCGGCAGGCTGCGGCGCAGGATGGCGCTGAGCAGGCCGGTTCCGGCACCGAGGTCGAGGATCCGGCCGTCGGCCGGGACGTTCGCCGTGACGGCGGTCACCGCGCTCGAATAGAGCAGGTCGAACGAGGGGATGAGCTGACGTCGTAGTCCGTCGTACGACTCGGGATCCCACAGATCCTTGTCGTTGGCGGGCGGACGGGACATGCGGCAGCCTCCTTGTGGGAGCTTGTGCACGGGGTTCGGCCGCAACGGCCGGTGATCGCGTGGTTGCGAAGGGCATCGTGACATGGCCCGCCGGAGATCAGAGCCCCCGGATCGGCAGACGTTATTAAATCGAAATATTTACATACGATGGCTGCTGTGAGGGCTTTCGTCTACTTTGGACACCCGCCCCAAAGAACGGCCCCCGTCTCGTCGGGAACGACGAGACGGGGGCCCTCAGCAGCGAACGGGTACGGCTAGCTGGCGATCATCCGGCGCAGCACGTACTGGAGGATGCCGCCGTGGCGGTAGTAGTCCGCCTCGCCCGGGGTGTCGATCCGGACCACGGCGTCGAACTCCAGGCCGGTGTCGGTGGTGACCTTGACGGTACGCGGGGTCGCACCGTCGTTCAGCGCGGTCACCCCGGCGATCGAGAAGGTCTCGGTGCCGGTCAGGCCCAGGCTGTCGGCGGTCTCGCCGGCCGGGAACTGCAACGGCAGCACGCCCATGCCGATCAGGTTCGAGCGGTGGATCCGCTCGTACGACTCGGCGATGACCGCCCGGACACCGAGCAGCATGGTGCCCTTGGCCGCCCAGTCCCGCGACGATCCGGAGCCGTACTCCTTGCCGGCGAGGACCACCAGCGGGACGCCCGCCTCCTGGTACGCCACCGAGGCGTCGTAGATCGAGGTCTGCTCACCGGTCAGGTGGTTGACCGTGACGCCACCCTCGACACCCGGGACGAGCTGGTTGCGCAGCCGGATGTTGGCGAAGGTGCCCCGGATCATCACCTCGTGGTTGCCCCGGCGCGAGCCGTACGAGTTGAACTCGTGACGCGGCACGCCGTGCTCGGCGAGGTACGTGCCGGCGGGGGAGTCGGCCTTGATCGAGCCGGCCGGGGAGATGTGGTCGGTGGTCACCGAGTCGCCCAGCTTGGCCAGCACCCGCGCGCCGTCGATGTCGACGACCGGCTTCGGGTCCTTCTCCATGCCCTCGAAGTACGGAGGCTTGCGGACGTAGGTCGACTCGCCCGCCCAGGCGAAGGTGTCGCCGGTCGGGGTAGGCAGCGACTGCCAGCGCTCGTCACCAGCGAACACGTCCTCGTACGCCGCGCTGAAGCCGGTCGCGCCGATCGCCGAGGCGATGACGTCCTGGATCTCGGCGGTGTTCGGCCAGATCTCCCGCAGGTAGACCGGGTTGCCCTGGCTGTCCTCGCCGATCGGCTCGTTGGCCAGGTCGATGTCCATCGTGCCGGCGAGCGCGTACGCCACCACCAGCGGCGGGGACGCCAGGTAGTTCATCTTGACGTCCGGGTTGATCCGGCCCTCGAAGTTCCGGTTGCCGGAGAGCACCGAGACGACCGCGAGGTCGGCCTCGTTGACGGCGGCGGAGATCTCCTCCGGCAGCGGGCCGGAGTTGCCGATGCAGGTGGTGCAGCCGTAGCCGACCAGGTGGAAGCCGAGCTTCTCCAGGTACGGCGTGAGGCCGGCCCGCTCGTAGTAGTCCATGACGACCTTCGAGCCCGGGGCGAGGGTGGTCTTCACCCACGGCTTGCGGGTCAGGCCCTTCTCCACCGCGTTGCGGGCCAGCAGCGCCGCGCCGATCATGACCTGCGGGTTGGAGGTGTTGGTGCAGGAGGTGATGGCGGCGATCACCACCGCGCCGTGGTCCAGCTCGAACTCGGTGCCGTCGGCCCCGGTCACCCGGATCGGGTTGCTGGCCCGGCCGCCCGAGCCGACCGCGCCGTTGACCAGCTCGCGCGGGGCGTCGGCCGGGTCGTTCGCCCCGTCGACCGCCGGCGAGTCGCTGGCCGGGAAGGACTCGGCGCTGGCCTCGTCGGCGCGGCCCTGCACGCCGAACGGCTTCTCCTGCTGCGGTACGCCGGGCTTGCGGCCGGCGTCGCCACCGGTCTCGTCGGCGGCCACGTAGTCGGTCAGCGCCGAGCGGAACAGCGTCTTGGCGTTGCCCAGCGGCACCCGGTCCTGCGGGCGCTTCGGGCCGGCCAGGGACGGCTCGATGGTGCTCAGGTCCAGCTCGAGACGCTCGGAGTACTCCGGCTCGGCCGCCGGGTCGTGCCAGAGGCCCTGCTCCTTGGCGTACGCCTCGACCAGCGCGACCTGCTGCGCGTCCCGGCCGGTCAGCTCCAGGTAGCGGACGGTCTCGCCGTCGATCGGGAAGATCGCCACGGTGGAGCCGTACTCGGGGGACATGTTGCCGATGGTGGCCCGGTTGGCCAGCGGCACCGCGCTCACGCCGGGGCCGTAGAACTCGACGAACTTGCCGACCACGCCGTGCTTGCGCAGCATCTCGGTGATGGTCAGCACCAGGTCGGTGGCGGTGGTGCCGGCGGGCATCTCCCCGGAGAGCTTGAAGCCGACCACGCGCGGGATGAGCATGCTGACCGGCTGGCCGAGCATCGCGGCCTCGGCCTCGATGCCGCCGACGCCCCAGCCCAGCACGCCCAGGCCGTTGACCATCGTGGTGTGCGAGTCGGTGCCGACGACCGTGTCCGGGTACGCCTGGCCGTTGCGCTCCATCACGGTACGGGCCAGGTACTCGATGTTGACCTGGTGCACGATGCCGGTGCCCGGCGGGACGACCTTGAACTCGTTGAACGCGGTCTGGCCCCAGCGGAGGAACTGGTAGCGCTCCTTGTTGCGCTCGTACTCCAGCTCGACGTTGCGGGCGAAGGCGTCCTCGCGGCCGAACAGGTCGGCGATGACCGAGTGGTCGATGACCAGCTCCGCCGGGGCGAGCGGGTTCACCTTGGTCGGGTCGCCGCCGAGGTCGCGGACGGCCTCCCGCATGGTGGCCAGGTCGACCACGCAGGGCACGCCGGTGAAGTCCTGCATCAGCACCCGGGCCGGGGTGAACTGGATCTCCACGCTCGGGTTGGCGGTGGCGTCCCACCCGCCGAGCTGGCGGATGTGGTCGGCGGTGATGTTCGCGCCGTCCTCCGTCCGCAGCAGGTTCTCCAGGAGGATCTTCAGGCTGTAGGGCAGCCGTTCGTGGCCGTCCACCTTGCTGATCTTGAAAATCTCGTAGCTCGCGTCTCCGACGCGTAGCTGGGTCTTCGCACCGAAGGTGTCGAGGCTCGCCACGTCGTACTCCTTCACACCAGCGACCGTGAGTAGTCCTGAGCAGTCTGTCGCACCGCTCGGGGTGCCGCCCTGGTTAGGCAACACTTACCAGCGATTCCGCAGTCCTACAAAACCGTACGTCCGTCTTGCTATGAACGCAACCGCGCCCCAACCCCTGAGACAGCAAGCCCCCACCCCGCAGCGCAGCCCCGTTGGGGGTGGGGGTGGGGATTCGGGGAGACGACGGCGGGCCGGCTCCCTGTTGCAGGGGGCCGGCCCGGTCGTGTTGTTGTCGTCAGGCGGAGTAGCCGCGGGTGGCGGTCCAGTCGGCGAGGTTGTCGGTGGTGATCCAGTAGGAGGACTGGTCGGGGTTGGCGGAGTCGGAGATCTTCACGGTCTCGCCGCCGTCACGGTATCCCACGACGCTGATGTAGTGGCCGCCCTCGAAGGAATGGACGCCGCCGTCGGTGTCGGTGGCGGTGCCGGCGATGTTCGCCACGATGCCGTGTCCGTTGTCGACGGCCTTGATCACGTCCTTGCGGAGGGTGTCGGTCTGCTTGTCGTCCGCGGTGGGAGTGGAGATCTCCACGGTGCGGAAGGTGTCCTTACCCGCCTTGACGTTCAGCGCCTTGGTGATCTGATGCGCCGAGTCGGTGCCGTTCTCGGTGGTGCCCATCTCGCGGGCCATGTCGTCCTGCGAGACGTTCTTGTCCATCGTGGTCAGCGCGTTACGCGCCGCGGCGGGACCGCAGTAGAAGAAGTTCGGCTGGGCCTCGTAGCGGACCCGCAGTTCCTTACCACCCTTACCACCACCGTCACGGTCGTGGCCGCGGTCAGTGGTCACCGAGGCGGTCGGGGCGTGCGTGCTGGCGGGGGCGGCGAAAGCAGTGGCCGGGGCGGCCAGGGCGCCACCGACGAGAGCGGCACCAGCAGCGGTCAGAGCAGCCTTACGGATCAGCGTGGTCATGGGGGTGTCCTGCCTTTCCGTCACGGGGGATGACGCGGGGCGCGGGGACGCCACACGTACTGGGGAAGAAGATCAGGGGCACGGTCCCGGGGCCTCAGCCCGCACGGGTGTGCGCCAGCCATATACAACACCCGCGGACCGGCCCACATTCCACGAGCCGGGCGCCGGCCTGCACGGCACACACAACACCGGCCCGGGAGCCGGCGTGCACGACGCCAGCCGGAGCCAGCGCGCATGACGCCGCCCGGGGTGCCGGCATGATGACGCCGGTCGGGGTGCTCGGGGGTGAACCCTGTACAACACCCCCACCCCCAAGCCGATTCCCGCCCCGCCCCGCCCGGCCCCGTCCTGCCCTGCCCTGCCCCGTCGATCATGGAGTTGTGGTGCCACGTTTGGCGACGATTGCGAGGTTTGGGCGGTACCACAACTCCATGATCGACGAGGTGGCGAGGTGGCGAGGTGGCGAGGTGGCGGGGTGGCGGGGTGGCGGGGGTGGGAGGGGAAGGGGGAAGGGGGAAGGGGGTCTGTCACGATGCGGGGTATGGAGATGTGGCACAACCCGTCCTGTTCGAAGTGCGTTGGTGCGCGGGAGACCCTGGACGCCGCGCGTGTGCCGTACCGGCTGCGGGCCTACCTGGAGCAGCCGCCGAGCGCGGCGGAACTGACCGAGGTGCTGCGCCGCCTCGACGCCCGGCCGTGGGAGATCTGCCGGCTCGGCGAGCGGGCCGCCGTCGATCGCGGCATGGCCGACTGGCCGCGCGACGAGGCGTCCGTACCCCGCTGGATCGAGGCGATGGTGGCCGCACCGGAGCTGATCCAACGGCCGATCCTGCTGCTGGACGACGGCGGGGCGCTGGTCGGTCGTACGGCCGAGGCGTTGGCCGAGGCGGTGGACCGGGCCGACACGCCAGGCTGACGGGCTGGCGGGCCGGGACATACGGCGACGGGCCCACCCGACGGGCTGGCGGGCCGGGACATACGGCTACGGGCCGATACGACAGGCTGGCGGGCCCGGACATACGGCTACGGGCTGGCCCGATGGGCTGACGGATCCGGACACACGGCAACGGGCCGGCCCCCAGGTGTGGGGGCCGGCCCGTTGGTCTGATCACGGTCAGGCGGAGTAGCCGCGGGTGGCGATCCAGTCGGCGAGGGCGTCGGTGGTGATCCAGTACGAGGACTGGTCCGGGTTGGCGGAGTCGGAGATCTTCACGGTGTCGCCGCCGTCGCGGTAGCCCACGACGCTGATGTAGTGGCCGCCCTCGAAGGAGTGGACGCCGCCGTCGGTGTCGGTGGCGGTGCCGGCGATGTTGGCCACCACCGCGCGCCCGTTGTCGACGGCCTTGACGACATCCTTGCGCAGGGTGTCGGTCTGCGCGTCGTCGGCCTTGGCGCCGGAGATCTCGATGGTGCGGTAGGTGTCCTTGCCGGCCTTGATGTTCAGCGCCTTGGTGATCTGGTGGGCGCTGTCGGTGCCGTTCTCGGTGGTGCCCATCTCGTGGGCCAGGTCGTCCTGGGTGACGTTCTTGTCCATCGTGGTCAGCGCGTTACGCGCCGCAGCCGGACCGCAGTAGAAGAAGTTCGGCTGGGCCTCGTAGCGGACCCGCAGTTCCTTGCCGCCCTTACCGTGGCCGTGGCCACGCTCGGCGTTCATCGTCACCGGCTTCGGGTTCGCGTCGACGGCGGCGCTCGCGGCGACCGGGCCGGCGATCATCCCACCGGCGAACACGGCGCCGGCAGCGGTCAGGACGGTCTTGCGGAACAGATCGGTACGCATGTCGTCACCTCTCGCTCGGGGGACGCGGCACCCGGGGGGATCCGGGGGTGGGGCGCCACGCGAGGAAGGGGTTTCGCGCGTCGGAGAGCCGGAGGGCGTCTCCGATCGGGGTTCCGGGAGATGTAACCAACCCGCCGGGCCGGCCATTCCGGCCCCACGAGGTCGGGGGCGGCATACCGTGAAGGCCGGGGCGGCACCCCTTGAGGTCGGGGCTCGGGCGGTTACCCCCTGTACAACAGCCGCGGGGTCGCGTCCATGCCCGCCGTACGGTGACCGGGGTCACCACCGGGCGGCGTGAACCGGACAAACAACCCAGGCGGCCAGACCTCCCTACCGTTGGACAAACCGCCCGAAGACTGGCCCGCGAATACACCGAGCGGTGCGGTGTCAGCTTTCGTCGTCCGCCGGTGCGGTCCCACTGGCCTTGGCGTGTCGGTCGCGCAACCGGGTCCGGATCTCCTCCGGGGTGTACGCCCGGCGCCGCCGCTCCGCGCGGGCGACCACCACGCCGGTCGCCGCGACCCCGACCACGCCGGCCAGTCCGAGGAGTTTCCACCACTGCATCCGTTGCCGCATGGGCCTAGGGTAATGCGCCATGAGTATCAGCCTGGACGAGGCGGTCGAGCTGACCCGGACCGGCGACGTGTGGGTGTTCCGGGGGCGGAGTGTGCCGGACCGGGCCATCCAGCTCACCACCAACAGCCCGGTCAACCACGTCGGCATGGCGGTGGTGCTGGACGACCTGCCGCCGCTGATGTGGCACGCCGAGCTGGGCCGCTCCCTGCCGGACATGTGGACCGGCACCCACCAGCGTGGCGTGCAACTGCACGACCTGCGCGACGCCGTCTGCGTCTGGGCCAACCGGTACGGCCAGCAGGCCTGGCTGCGGCAGCTCGAACCGCCGGCCGGGCCGGCGATGGAGGACGCCGTGCTGCGTACCGTCGCCCGACTCGACGGCACGCCCTTCCCGTCCACCGCCCAGCTCGCCTGGCGTTGGTTGCGCGGGCGGGCCCCGGCGATCCCCCGACCTGTGCTGCCCGGGTGGAGCCGCCCCGCATCCCTCGCAGCCGACGCCAAGGAGCAGCGCGGCGACGCGAGGCAGCTCGCCGCCAAGGAACAGCCCGCTGATCTCGAGGGGCAGCTCGCCGGCTCCGAGGGGCCGGGCGCCGCGCCGAACCGGTCTCTGGAGACCGCGTACTGCGCGGAGGTGGTCGCCGTGACCTACGAGGCGATGGGGCTGCTTCCGCCGGGGCGGCGCCCGAACTGGTACGACCCGGGCCGGTTCTGGAGCGGCGACGACCTCGGCCTCGATGCGGGGGCCACGCTGGGCGCGGAGATCGAGGTACGGATCCCGCCCCGGTGAGGTTTGCCCGGCTGCCCGGGCGGCAACTCCTGTCGCCGTGACAGCCTCCACCGATCTCGACCGGCTCACCGACTTCTTCGACCGGTACGGCGTGGCCCTGACCACCGGCGATGTCTCCGCCATCGCCAGCTGCTACGCCCTGCCGGGGCTGGTGGTGGCTGACACCTACAGCTTCTCGTTCAGCTCGCCGGCGGCGGTGGCACTCTCCTTCGTGGGTGCCGCACCCGACTACCAGGTCCGCGAACTGGTGGCCGCCAACGCGGTGATCCGCCGGGTGGAACCGGTCTCCCCGCTGCTGACCCTGGTGGCCGTGCAGTGGGAGTTCCTGGACAGCGGGGGACAGGCGGTGCCGGGCGAGCGTTACCGCTACCTGCTGCGCGGCACCGACGACGGGCCGGTCATCTGCACCGTCATCCGGGCTGCCTGAACCTCCGCCGGGGGCGCCGCTCCGCCGCCCGAACCCCTGCGCGGTGACGCCGCCCGAACCCCTGCGCGGTGACGCCGCCCGGATCCCTGTGGGGTGACGCCGTCCGGATCCGTGGGGCAGCGTCCCCGCAGCCCCGACGGATAGGGCACGACACCCTGGTGGACGAGGCCGTTTCCCGGTGGACACGCCCACGTGGCGGGCCGGACCCGAGTCGGACTCCGACTGGTCGTATCGGCTGGCTACGCTTCCCCGTCGGGATCCGACGAGGGAGGAACATGGCCAGCAGGCGTCGTGCGTGGAACGGGTCTGGTGCGTTCCTGCTCTCGCCCTGGGCGGTGGTGTCGGTCGGTGTGCTGGTGATGGTCGTCCTGCTGGGCATCGCCCTGGGGGCGGTCGTCGGCAACCGGTCGGAGCCCGGGCCGCCCCTGGCGACCGATCCGCTGCCGTCGGCCTCCGCGGCCTCCTTCGCCGCGTCGCGCAACGCGGCCCCGACGGCGAGCCGGACGGACCGTCCCTCCCCGACCCCTTTCGCGAGCCCGGCCCCCGTGGTGTCCCCGACCTCGTCACGCAGCCCGAGCCCGCCCGCCGAGCCGGCCGGGGCGCCGCTGCTGAGTCCTCCGCCGGCCGCGCCGGCCCCGCCGGGGCAGGTGACCGGGGTCTACCGGACGGTGACGACCTACGACAAGGCGTTCCTCGGCGAGGTGCGCCTGACCAACTCCTCCGACGTGCCCCGGAACTGGACGGTGCGGGTGGAGCTGCCCGGCACCCGTCTGGTGTCCTCCCTGGTGGAGGGGTTGGTCCAGGCGGAGGCCAGTGGTTCCCGGTCTCGCTTCACCTTCACCAGTGGCGTCGCCCTCGCTCCCGGAACCTCGGTGTCGCTGCGGTTCCACCTCTCCAACGCCGGCTCGGCCACCCGCCCGACGAGCTGCCGGGTGGACGACGTCCCCTGCGAGGGCTGACCCCGTACCCACTTCCGCGACCGCCGCCCGGGGGCTCAGCCCGCGTCGGGCGGCGGCTCGGCTGTGGGTACGGGGGCTCGGTTCAGCCCGCGTCGGGCGCGGGGCCGGCTGCCGGTGCGGGGCTGCTGGCCTTGGGGGTGACGGGCTCGGGGGTGCTGGCCTCGGGAGCGCCTTCGTCGGTGGCGGCTCGTGCCCGACGGCGGTACAGGTAGCCGATCGCGGCGACCACCAGGACCGCCTCCACCGCCAGGATGGTGACCGCCCAGAAGGGACTTGTCCAGGTCGCCAGGGACACGTACCAGTAGCGCACCAGCAGCACCAGCAGGGTCACCCCGAACAGCAGCGAGGCCAGCCCGTACGTGGCGTAGACGACCCGGTCGCGCGGCCGGTATCCGGCCACCGTCCGGGGGCCGCCGCGCAGCAACCGGCCCCAGAACTGGTACGAGTCGGCGCGCAGATCGACCAGGTTCAGCGCGTGGCTGAGCATGTAGTAGCCGTCCAGCCGCAGGAACGGCACCAGGCCGATGCTGGCGGCGGCGGTGCCGAAGAGCAGGATCGTGGCGGCCAGGTCACGCAGCACGCCGGGGTCGGCCCACAGCCAGATCGCGGCGAACGGCAGCAGCGCGAGCAGGCTCACGAAGATCCCGGCGAAGGCGGTCGCCACCCGTCGGCGCGGGGTGAACAGCACCACGTCGTCGACCTTGCAGTACGGGGCGAAGATCGGGAAGCGCCACATCATG
The DNA here is from genome assembly GCF_900090325.1 of Micromonospora pallida. NCBI lineage: Bacteria > Bacillati > Actinomycetota > Actinomycetes > Micromonosporales > Micromonosporaceae > Micromonospora > Micromonospora pallida. Next base: position 631,998 of record NZ_FMHW01000002.1, read on the forward strand.
CCGATCTCGGTGACCCGCCCGCCGAAGTGCCGGCAGGCCAGGCCATGCGCGCACTCGTGCAGGAAGACGATCGCCCAGGTGATCACCACGGCGGCGAGAATCGCGGCGAGCGGGCGATGCCCGCCGGTGACCACGGCGGTCAGCTCGGACAGGTGCAGCGCCACGTATCCGATCAGGGCCAGCACCGTGGCCAGCGCGGGGATCACGAACCACCAGGTGAACACCGGACGCAGTGCGGGCAGCACCCGGTCGAAGAGCCGTTCCGGATCGAACAGCGGGATCCGGGCGGACAACGGACCCCGCTTGGCCTTCGCCGCGCTCTCGGCGGCGGTGGCGGCGAGCCGGGCGAGTTCCGCCGGGTCGGTCGCGCCATCGAGCAGTTGCCGCCGGTGCAGCATGCCGAAGAGCTGCTGCCAGCTCTCCGGGCCGAGCCGGCGGTGGAACACCTCGGCGTATTCGGCGGCCAACTCGTCGAGGGTGCGGGTGCCGTCCATCCGGGCCAGCAGGAAGTGCTCCCGGGGACCGACCCGGTAGTACCAGCCCGTCTCCGGGTCCTTGACGTGGTGGACGAGCTTCTCCCCGCGCCACTGCCCGGGGCCGAGGACGATCCCTGGACGCAGCCGGGGCCGCGTCCAGGTGGTTTCGACCGTCGTCATCACGCGCCGGCCGGGGCCAGGTCGTCGGTGGTCTCGGCCGGGTCCCCGGGCGCCATGTCGTCCAGCAGCGCGGTGCGGATCAGGTACGACAGGTAGATCTCGTCGAGAATGCTCACGCCGAGCCGGTTGTTGGTCATGTGCACGTACGAGCTGAGCAGGATCGACATGGCCGCGTCCCGGTCCCGGACCACGGTCGGCTCCCCGCCGCCGCGCTGGAACACCAGGTCGCCCCGATCGGCGGCGGCCAGCACCCGGTCCCGCAGCTCGCGGCAGTGCGCCAGCCAGCGTCCCTCGATGCCGGTGACCGAGACGCCGGTGTCCCGGGCGGCGGCGCGGATGCCGGCGAGCCGCTCCCGCAGGGCGGCGTCCATCTTCCGGTAGCTGCTGTCGAAACTGGCGTGGTAGTCGTCGCTGGGCTCCTGGTAGGAGACCTCCCAGAACCGCCGGTACTCGTCGAGGAAGTCGGCGATGCGCCGGTCGTCGTCCAGGAACGCCGCGCACATCATCGTGGTGAGCTGCGTGGACAGGCCGAGCAGCACCGGTCGGACGTGCACGTTGGTGGTGGCGAGCAGGTCCAGCACCACGTCGCTGGAGTGCTCGAAGTGCCACTCGGCCAGCTCGATGCCGGCCGGGCCGCCGTAGCGGCTGTACTCCCGCTCGTACGCGATGTGGTGGGCGCTGTTGTTGGCCCGCATCGGCATCACGCCGTCCGGCCCGTACTCGACGTCCCAGCGCTCCTGGCCGTACTCGGCGAGGAACATCTGCTTGTAGAGACCGCCGAGCCCGTCGGCGTCCACCTCGTACAGCGCGGGGCGGCGACGCAGGAACGCCGCGAGCGCCTCGTCCACCCGGGCCCGGACGAGCGCCGGGTCGACGCCGGGGGCGGGCAGCACCCGCAGCCGCACGTGCGGCCCCTCCATCCAGTACTTGATGAAGAAGTACCGGCTGATCAGCCCCTCCTCCCGCAGTTCGTCCACCAGCGGGCGGACCCCCTCGACCAGCATCGGGTTGGCGTTGCTGGCGTAGAAGACGTGGACGCTGAGCCAACCGTGGTCCGTCGGGGACGGGAAGACAGTCACAGCTGCACCTTTCCGGCTCGTACGCCGTTGAGTTCGACGGTCAGTTCGGTGACGTGGGTGCCGGCGGGGCCGCGCAGCACCTGCTCGTCCCGGTCGGGCAGCATCTCGGTCAGCACCATCCGGCTGCCCGCTCCCCGGGCGGTGGCGTCCAGCAGTTGCAGCGAGAAGTGGCTGTCGAAGTCGACGTAGAGCGGCTTGTGGTCGGGCCGGCCGCCGGGCTGCGGCGCGTCGTCGGCGGCCGGGGTGAGCCGGGTGCCCTCCGGGGTGGCGAAGACCCGCCGGGGCAGGTTGTTCTCCCGCCGCCAGCGCTGCCAGCGCAGGAACCAGTCCGCCTCGCTCTGGTCCGGGGTGCGGGCCGGCGGCAGGAAGTCCGGGTGCAGCTTCCACATCCGCCGTTGCAGCACCAGGTCACCGTGCACGATGCGTGGGTAGCCGACCATGCCGGTGCCGGGCAGCGGCACGGTGGTGCCGGCCCACAGGTCCGGCTGGGCCATCCCCAGGTACGCGAAGGTGAGCAGCACCTGCTGCACCTCGGGCAACGCCATCGGCAGCAGGAAGCCCAGGTAGACCGGGATCACCTCGGCGTCGAGCCGGCGGGAACGCAGCAGCAGCCGGTCCGTTTCCGGGTCGTGTTCGATGCTGAGGTCGTCCATGTGGATCTGCTCGGCTTCCGGCCGGAAGCTGATCTCGCCGGGGCAGACCAGCTCGTACGGGGTGACCACCGGGTGCAGGTTGAGGTTCGTGGCGTCGTAGCCGCCCTTCAGTTCAGCCAGCACCGCGCCGGGCGGGGCGAGCCGGGTCAGCTCGGCGCGGAGCCGGCCGGCCAGGTCCTCGTCGCCGAACAGGTGCGCGAACCGGGAGAAGAGCAGGGTCATTCCGGAGTAGATCCGGTTCACCACCACCCGGTTGCGGTCGCCCTGGTCGGCGATCTGGAGGAAGAACGAGCGCGGGTCGAGCACCCCGAGGGTCTCCGGCACCATGGCCGCGACGTCGGTCATGAAGGCGTCGTCGAGGACGAGTTCCTCGGCGTCCGGCGGCAGCGCGTCGTACGCCTCGTTCATCCGGCTGGCCACCTCCAGCCGGGCGTCGTCCAACGCGGTGATCTCCGGCTGCTTGAACCAGTTCTCCTGCCGGACGTAGTTGTTCTCCTCGTCGAACGCCCGGCGGCGCATCATCCGGCCGGTGTAGTGCTCGAAGAAGTCCTGCTGGAACTCGTGGGCGAAGGTGAGCAGGTCGTCGCAGCGCCCGCCGTCGCCGTACCGGGCCCGGAAGAAGCCCTTGGTGGCCAACCGGCGGGGCAGGTTGATGTCGAAGACCGGCATGATCCGGGCCAGCGCCCGCAGGCCGGGTAGCACCTCCCGCTCCCAGCGGCCCCGGTCCGCGGTCACCGGTTCCCGGGTGGGCAGCGCGGCGTCCTCGTAGAGCAGGGTGCGCGGCACCGGGATGTCGGCGCGGCCCAGGTCGGCGTGGGCGGCGGCGAGTTCGTCGCGGATCGCGGCAAGGGCGCGCCGCCGGCCGTCCACGTCGTGTTCCGGGTAGCCGGTGGCGAGCCGGTTGGCCACGTCGACCCGTTCGGCGAGCTTGTCGGCCCAGCCCCGGCCGATGCCGTGCAGCGCCGTCCGGTAGCCGTCAACCGGGTCGTCGGCGTGGATGTCCAGGTGCAGGTTCGGCACCACCAGCAGGCCCACCCGGAGCAGGTGGTGCAGGTACTGCTCGACCTCGTCGGCGGGGCGGCCGTCGACGGCCAGTTCGGTGACCAGGTCGGCCAGCCGGCGGACGCGGCCGCCGTCGAGGGCGGCCAGGATGTCGTGCAGCATCCGGCCGGTGGGCAGGACGAACAGCGACTCGTGGATCGACTCCAGGGTGATCGCGGCGTCGCCGTCCTCGGAGGCGGTACGGCGCCGGCGCAGGTAGCGCAGCCGGCCGCGCTCGATGCGCCAGCCGGTGGTGACGGTCACCGGCAGGTCGGGGCGGAGCGTCTCGTCGGCCAGGACGATCGCCGAGAGCCGGCCCAGGGCGGCCAGGTTGAGCCGCGCGCTGCCCCGCTTGGCCGCGCCCGGGACCGGGTCGACGCCGAGCAGGGTGCCGGTGCCGTCCGCGAGGGAGCCGACGTTGACCGTGGTCAGCCGGCTGAACGGGCTGGTCTTGCAGGCGGTGCGGAAGGCGTACTCGAGCAGGGAGCGTTCCGCCCGGCGGGCCCGCTTGCCGAGCTTCGCCCCGGCGGTGAGGTAGCCGGGCAGGTACTGGTCCAGCGACGGGGACGCGAGCAGGATGCCGCCGCGCAGGTCCGGGTCGGCGGCCAGGTCCCGCAGCGTGGCCCGGCGCTCGGCCAGTTCGGCGTCGAGCACCGCCGCGCCGGCGGCCAGCTCCTGCCGGTACGCCGTCGAGGTGGCCAGCCACCGGGTGAGCAGATCGTGGGTGTCCGCGCCGAGCCGGTCGGCCGGCCAGGCGGCCGGGTCGGCGGGGCGGGGCTGGCGCAGGTTGTAGACGTCGCGCCGGAGTCGGATCAGCTTCTGCCGCAGCCCGTCGTCGTCGAGGTTGCGGGCCACCGCCGCCTGGAGCGCGTCGGCGAGTTCCCGGCCCGTCTCGCGCAGCCGGTCCTCCAGGTCCAGCACCCGGCGGGCCCAGGCGGCGGTGTGGTCGAAGGAGAGCCCGTCGGCGACCTCGATCGGCAGCCCGGCGGTGCGCAGCATGAACACCTCGGGCATCCGCCAGGTCACGGGGCTCACCGTGGGAGCGGGCAGGGTCACCGTCACGGGGTTCTCCTTCGTCGGTGCGTCGGCGTGGGTCGGGGACGTCACAGCCGGTACGCCAGGTCGGCGGTGGCCTCGGGGTGCCGCCCGAGGAGCAGGAACAGCACGGTCCGCTCGTCGGTGTCGTCCAACCCGAGCGCGGTGTTCATAGCGACGTTGTCGAAGCCGAGCACCGCGCCGCAGCCGAGCCGCTGGGCGGTGGCCGACAGGTACGCCCGCTGGGCGATGGTGCCGATCTCGGCGTTGAGGACGCGGTAGCCGCGCGGGCCGAACACGTCGAGTACGGCGTCCGGGCGGCCGGAGATCGCCAGCACCGCCCCGACCTGGCTCATCGTGTAGTTGGTCAGGAAGTACTGCTGTTGCAGGAAGGCCGACATCCCGCCCTCGGGTTCCGGTCCGGCGGGCAGCAGCGCGTGCTGTCGTCCACAGTAGGCGTAGCTGCCGGTGTCGAGTCCGTCGACGTGGTTGGCGAAGACCCAGAGGCGGGTGAGCGCGGGGCCACCGTCGGGGCCCTTCACGTCGGCCGGGTGGTGCCCGCCGGCGGCGGCGAACGCCAGGGTGGTGCCGAGTTCGGCGGCGGTCAGCTCCGGCGGGCGGCGGAACCGGCCGAAGCTGCTGTTCCGGCTGGCCAGCACCGTCGACAGGGGCTGCGCCAGCCGGTCGATCTGGGGCGCGGGCAGCGCGACCGGGTCGCCGGGCAGGTCGACCGGTGCGGCGTCGGCGACCCGCCCCGGCGTGGGGGCGCTGTGCACCGCCGCCCGGTGCACGGTGGTGACCTGCGGGAACTCCAGCACCCGCTGGGAGCGCTCGAACGGCTCGTGCCGTACCCGCGGCCCGTCGGCCGGGCTGCCGGCGGGCCTGCTCAGAATGGCGGCGGGCGCGGTGGACGGCCCGGCCTGACTGGCGGCGGACGCGGCAGACGTGGTGGCGGACCGGGCGGCCGGCGCGGCGGTGGGGGCCGGGCGGCCGTCGTCGGTCCAGCGGACCGGGACGACCGTGAAGACGCTCTGCGCGTCGCTGTCGAAGCCGAGCAGCCGGTCCAGGGGAGCCGGGTCGAAGCGCAGGTGCCGGCGCAGCGGCCCGCCCAGCGCCGGGGCGAGCAGGTCCCAGGAGCCGAGCATCGCGCCCAGGTCCTGGGTGACCACGTGGTAGCAGAAGCTGTTGTACTTGAACGAGTTCTTCCAGAACCGGAGGGTGGCCAGCAGGAAGCTGTCCTCGGCGGCCGGCCCGTCCGGGGACGCGGCGTCGCCCAGGGCCGTCCGGACGGTGTCGGCGACGTCGGCGACGAGCAGCCGCTCCAGCACGTGCTGCCCGGTGTGGTAGTGGTACACCCCGGGCAGCAGCGGGCTGGACGCCCCGGCGACCAGGTAGATCTCCACCGGGTACATGCCGCCGCCGGAGGCGGTGCCCCGCCCCCAGACCGCGTGCTCGAAGTGCGCCCGCTTGGCGGCGTCCTGGTTCCAGTTGACGGTCATCCGCCGGTCGAGCACCCCGTACGACAGTCGCAGCAGGGTGGCCAGCCGGTCCAGCGACCAGCCCCGCACCGGGGGCAGGTTCTCCCCGGTGACCAGGTCCCGCAGGGTGGCCAGGTCCGGGACGGCCGTGGGCAGCGGCAGCCGGGGCGCGCCGGGGTAGGACAGGTGGCGGGAGGGCTGGTCGACCCAGTCCACCTCGAAGTTGAACGGCTCCATCGGTACCTGCGCCCGGCGGAACACCGCCTCGGTGTACTCCCGGACGACCGCGACGGCCTCCTGCTGCATGACGGTGCTCCTACGGGAAGGGGTGCGGGTGGGGGTTGCGTGCGGTGGCGCCGAGCCGGTCGGGGCCCTGCTGTCCCCGAGCGAGGTGCTGGTCCAGCCGGTCGCTGTGGAGGATCCGCTGCCGCTGCCAGCCGAAGTCGATCGGGATCAGCCCGGGGGCGACGAGGGCCATCGTGTGCACCCCGGCGATCTCCTGCTCCGGGCAGGTCTGGTCGACGGCGAGGACGTCGCCGCCGAGTCCGGCGATCAGCCCGGCCAGGTACTCCACGTCGGCGGTCAGGTCGTCGTGGTCGGGGCGGACGGCCAGCCAGTCGCCGTACAGCTCGGTCATCGAACGCTTCGGCGGGTCGTCGAAGAGGAACGCCGCGTGCTGGGTCATCTCCGGCAGGCCGTAGAGCAGCGCATGGTGGCTCAGCTCGGTGACTCTCGTGTAGTCGCGGGTCATCTCATGCAGGTCCGGCAGGCTCGCCTCGACCCGCTCGTCGAAGCCGGGGACGTAGGAGGCGGTCTCGCAGACCGCCGCCCGGACCGCGTCGTCGGGGTCGAGGCTCGCCCCGGCGGCGAAGCAGAGCTGCCCCAGGCCCTCGCCGCGCTTGACCGCGACCGCAGTCACCACCGGTACGGGCAGGTCGGCGCGGGTGTCGAAGAGCCGGATGTCGTACCCGAGCAGTTCGACCCGGTCGAGCATGAAGTGCACCTTCTCGTCCTGGCAGGTGGCCGGGTCGATCTCGGCCAGCCGGGACGAGCCGTACCAGGCGAGCAGGAAGGCGTCCCGTTCCACGAGTTCGAGCATGCCGTGCAGCAGCGCCTCCTCCGGGGAGCTGCCGCTGGCGCAGCCGTTGGAGCACTCCTGGACGAACTTGCGCTGCTTCTCCCGCCGGTCCAGGTAGTAGACGAGCTGCTCGGGGACGAGTCGGGGCTGCTTGTCGCGCAGCGAGTAGCCCCAGACCCAGTGCATCGGCTCGGTCGGCGAGTACGGGGTGTAGTAGAGCCCGTGGCCCTCGTAGAAGGCCGGGTGGTAGCCGAGCCCGGCCGGGTCCATCGCGTCCGGGGCGAGGTTGGCGTAGCTGTCCACGACCTCGGTCCGCTTGGCCCGGGGGAACTGCCCGGCGTACCGCTCCAGCCCTTCGAGCAGCGCGTACGTCTCGCTGCTGCCGTAGCTGTTGGCGTGCCCGCTCCACCACATCTCGTGCAGGTCGAAGCGGCTGCGCACCCGGAAGTAGCCGGTCACCGGCGCGGTCGAGTTGGCGTTGTACGCCCGCAGCGCGTTGCCGCCGAGCGTCCCGGCGACCGGGTTGGCCAGCGCGGCGACCGGCAGGTCCAGCTCGTCGGCGGAGCGCAGCCGGTACGTGGTCGGGCTCGGCTTGGGGCGGGGAACCAGCGGGATGATCGCCCGTTCGGCGGTGTCCGGGTGGACGGTGGCACAGGCGGGGCACTCGGAGTCGGCCATCACCTCGGCCACCGTGGTCTCCAGGGTGTCCATCCGCAGTTGGTACACCCGGCCGACGCCGGGGCGGGTGGCCTCCGGGGCGCTGGCGCGGACGAACAACTGCCAGATCGCCTCGACCGCGAACGGGGTCAGGTGCGGCAGCGGGCCGGCGACGCCGACTCGGGCGCCGTGTTCCAGGGCGTGCCGTTCGTCCCGTACCCGGATGGCCTGCCAGCGGCGCTGCACACAGAGCGGGCACGGGCCGGGGCGGGAGTCGGCGGCGGGGCCGGACCAGCGGGGGCCGACCAGCGCGGTCGCGCCGTGCAGCCAGATCGGGACGACCTCGCCGTCGGGTGCCCCGGTGGGGTCCTGGTTGACGTCGGTGAGGCCGAGCGCGGCGAGGCGGACGGTGACCCCGTCCCACGGCGACGCCGCGCGGTCCGATCCGTCGGCCGGGCGTTGGGCCCGTTCGTGGAACGCCTCCCCGAGCTGCTTGAGGCTGGTGTCCCACCCGGTGGAGGTGGTCCGGACGTCGACGATCATCTGCGTCACCTGTCTGACGGGTCGGTACCGTGGTGCGGAGTCGAGGGTGGGATCCCCGCCGGCAAGGCGCGCCGGCGGGGACGGTGGTGGGGCGGATCAGCCCCCGCCACAACCGGTGCTGGTGCTGGTGCTGCAGCAGCTGGACGTGCTGCAGGAGCAGCAGCTGGAGCAGGAGCAGCTCGAGCTGGACCAGGCCATGACCATCGCGTCGACGGCGTCGACGTCCTCGATCTCGAAGGTCTCGGTCTCCAGCGCGCGGAGTTCCTCACTGAGTTCCGGCATTGTTCACACCTCCCCTCAACGCTCTCGGACCACGGCACCGCCGGACGAGCCGACGGCGCCGCGGTTCAGCTTGTGCTGCTGCAACTCGACGAGGTGCAGCTGCAACAACTCGACGTACTGCAGCTGGAGCAGCTCGAGGTGCTGGTGCTGCTGCTGCAGATGTCCATGACATCGGCGGACAGGTCCGCGATGTCCTCGACCTCGAACGTCTCGGTCTGGAGGTTCCGCAGCTCGCTGCGAACGGACTCCGGAAGCGCGACGGACGCGGGGTGCTGTGGTGCCATGGGCCTCTCCTCGAGCCGCGGTGAAATGCCAGTCGTGGTCGGGTCCGGTCCGCACCACCACAGTGGACCGGTGGAGGCACGCGGGGGGCTGCTCGCCGGTCGCGGACGACCGGCGGCGGATGGTGCGGTTTCCTGCGGAGACCGGCTTCGGACTGGGGACGTCAGCGTGGGGTCGACCCCGGGCAGCCTCAGCCGCAGCTCGAGGTGCTGGTGCTGGTGGAGCAGCAGCTCGAGGTGCTGCAGGAGCAGCAGCTGGAGCAGGAGCAGCTGGAGCTGGTCGCGGCCAGCGCCTCGGCACCGTCCTCGACCTCCTCGATTTCGAAGGTCTCGGTCTCCAGCTCGCGGAGCTCGTGGTTCAGGGTGATCGGCATGTGTTCACCTCCTTTCCGGGTCGCGTGCCTCGTGGGACCACTGTCGTGGTGGTTTCAGTCGGCCGTGGGGCGCTGGTGCAGCAGCACCACGCCGCTGCGGAACGCCCCGCTGGCCCGTACGTCCCGGGTGGTCGTCTCCACCAGCAGGGCGTCGGTCCCGCACGCGGCCAGGGCGGCGAGGACGGTCTCCCGGTCGGTGGCGGTCGGGGCCGCGCCGCTGGTGGTGGTCGCGGCGGCGGTCAGGGTCGCCGGGTCGAGGTCGACCAGGAACGGGTCGCCCGGGTCGGCCGAAACGCCCTCGAAGTGCCGTACCTGGATCAGGCCGACCAGGTCCCGGGCCGCCGCGCGGCGGGTGGTGACCGGGTCGAAGCCGGCGACCAGGGTCCAGAGCCGGTCGCCGCCGTCGGGCGGCGTGGTCACCGCGAGGACGGCGTGCGCCGGGGCCGCGCCGGCCAGTCCGTAGAGCGCGACCTGCCAGCCGAATCGGTGTGCCGCCTTGATCACCAGCGCGGTGTCCTCGTCGGCGACGAGGTCCTCCTCGGCGATCGCGACGAGTCCGTCCCGGCCGCGCAGGGCGCCGGTGAGTGCCCGGTACGCCAGCGCGTCGGCGAGCCCCTGGTCGATCACCGCGTCGAGGGTGTCGCCGACCGCCGCCCCGGCGGGGGTCCGCTCGGCGTAGCCGTCGGCGTTCGCCCCGGACAGCGGCAGCACCAGCGCGGCCGGCACCAGCAGCTCGACCGCGCCGTCGAGGGTCCGTGCCGGCACCCAGGTGGTGTGCCGGTCCGCGTCGTACGGCAGGGTCCCGGCGGCGGTGTCCAGTTGCGTCCACGGCACCGGGCGGTGACCGGCGGCGAGCAGCTCGGCGGCGGTGCCGTCGACCGCGCCGACCGGGCGGGCGTACCGGCCGACGTGCTCGCGGATCGCGACCCGGTACGCCTCGAGGCGGGCGCCCAGCACGGTGTGCACGTCGAAGGTGGTCAGCTCGCGTGGCCCCCGCCGGCCCGGCACCCGGAGCCGCGCCGTCTTCAGTGGAGACTGCTCCAGCGGGTCGTCGACGAACCGGGTGAAGACCCCGGCGTGGTCGGAGACCAGCACGCCGGCCCGCTGGTAGGTCTCGTCCTCGTCGGCGGCGGCGTCCTCGGTGGCCTCGGGCACCTCGACGTCCCGACAGACCGGGCAGGCCGGGTGGGGCAGGACCCGCTCGCGGCTGGACTCCAGGGTGGACTGGTCGAGCAGGAGCACCGACGTGCCGGTGTCCGGGGCGAGGGCTCCGGTGCGGACCCGGAAGAGTTCGAAGGCGGCGGCGTTGCCCAGCGTCCGGGCGGTGACCTGGGGCAGGGCCGCCGGTTCGCCGCCGTCCGGTCCGACGGCGAGCCGGCGCCAGAACTCGGCGGCGACGGCGGGCTCGGCGGAGGCGGTGAGTCGGAACTGCGCGCAGAGCCAGCAGGGCGTCTGTCCGGCGGCGACGACGGGGCCGAGCACCGCCCGGTCGCTGTCGGCGTAGACCGGCACCAGGAGCGGGCCGTCCCGGTGGCAGGTGCGGGCGAGCTCGTGCAGGCGGGCCAGGTCGGTCCCGTCGGTGCAGTACACGACCGCGTCGACGCCGGTCGGGTCGAGCGGGCCGGTGTGCACCCGCACCTCGGCCGGTACGCCCTCGGCGCGCAGCTCGTCGACCTCCGCGGCCAGCGCGGTGCGGTAGGTCTCCGGGGCGTCGTCGGGGTAGACGTCCAGGGACACGCACCCGTTGCGCAGCAGTCCGGTGACCGCGGCGAGCAGGGTCTCCCCGGATCCGCCGAGCGCCACCCGGGTGGTGTGGAAGCGCGCGAAGCGGCCGGTGGGGTCGTCGGCGAAGTGGTCGACGAACTCGATCTGCGGGGCGAACCGGCGGGCCACCGGCTCGGCCAGGTCGGCGCGACCCCGGGCGTCCTTGGCGAAGCCGCGGCTGACCAGGGCCCGGACCAGGCTGACCACGGTCCGCCGTTGGCTCTCGTCGAGGTCGGCGCAGAGCTGGCCCAGGCTGTGCTCGCCGTTGAGGTAGGGGCTCAGCGAGGACAGCCAGCGGAAGGCGGTGCGGCCCTTGATGAGGAACGCCGAGTCCGGTCCGCGCAGGTAGGCGCCGGCCGGAGCGTCGAGGAACACCACGTCATGGCGCAGCTTGGGACGCATCTCAAGGGTCTGGTCACCGTCCGTTAGCACGCTCATGCAGGCTCCTATGCCATCGACTGTGGCCGTTCCAAAAGTGAGCACCATCGTGCACAAGACGTTCACGAGCGTCAAACAAATGTTTCGTGAAGCTGGTGGTACGCGGCAAGGTCCCTTGTTCTGGGCTGGGGTGGAAGAGGTCCTTCCGGACAATCCGGCGTGTGCTCTTCCATGAAAGATCGACCTCGGCTAGCCTGTGGTCGGCATCCGGCTCTTTGCAGTTCAGGGGCCATGAAAGCGTGCTGTGTAAGGCCCTGTCGCACCGTCCACTCCGGACACGACCGGTTTGCTCCGGTCCACCGGACGGCCGCCGGGATTGATTCGTGCCGACGCCGCCATCGGATTTGCAACAATCTCGATCGTGTTAACAGGAAAGCCGAGGTGGCCGGATGAGGACGGAGACAATCTTGCCGACGTGTTCGCTTGAGCGTATTTCTTGGTCGTGGTGTCGGGCTGATGGGTGACGATTTCGCCATCGAGTTGGACGGCGTCACGAAGCGGTACCCGGGTGGGGTCACCGCCGTGGCTGACCTGCGCCTTCGGGTGCCGCGGGGAGAGGTCTTCGGCTTCCTCGGACCCAACGGCGCGGGCAAGACCACCACGATGCGGATGCTCGTCGGACTGGTCCGACCCACCAGCGGCCGGATCCGTGTCCTCGGACAGCCGCCCGGCACACCGGAACAGTTGGCTCAGGTCGGGGCCTTGATCGAATCTCCGACCTTTTACCCACACCTGTCCGGGCTCGACAATCTGCGCCTGGCGGCCCGGTACGCGGGCGTGCCGGAGAGCGCGGCCGAGCGGGTGCTGGCCGAGGTGGACCTCAGCGCGCGGGCCGGCTCCCGGTTCCGCGAGTACTCACTGGGTATGAAGCAGCGCCTCGGCGTGGCCGCCGCGTTGCTCAAGCAGCCGCACCTGCTGATCCTCGACGAGCCGACGAACGGGCTGGACCCGGCCGGCGTGTCGGAGATGCGCGAACTGCTGCGCTCGCTGGGCCAGCGCGGGCACACCGTGCTGCTCTCCAGCCATGTCCTCGGCGAGGTCGAGCAGGTCTGCGACCGGATCGCGGTGATCGACGGCGGTCGGCTCGTCGCCGACGGCACGCCCGACGAGCTACGGGCCCGCCTCGGTAGCGGGTCGCTGGTCATCGTCGCCGATCCGGTGGACAAGGCAGTCGCCTGCCTGACCGACCATGCGGCCGTGCAACGGGTGGATACCGTCGACGACACGCTACGGGTCGCCACCGACCCGGCGCTGGCCGCGGAACTCAACCGGCTCCTGGTCCAGGCCGGCGTCGAGGTCCGCGAACTGCGGCCGGTGCGCCACTCGCTGGAGGAGGCGTTCCTGGAACTGACCAAGGCCGAGCGGACCACCGGTGAGACGGGCCCGACGAGCCCGGGGGAGGGCGACAAGTGATCGCATCGGTACGTGCCGCCTGGTTCGCCGACCGGAAGCGGCCGGCGGTCTGGACCGTCACCGCGACCTGGACGATCCTGGCCATCGCGTTCGGCATCGGCATCCCGTACATCGTGCACCTGGCCCTCTCCGGTGACCCGAAACAGGCCGAGGCGGCCGAGTCGCTGCTCACCACCGTGCTGCCGGAGAAGCTGGTGTCCACCGGGATCGGGCTCTTCCCGCTCTTCGGCGGCGCGATCGTGGTGATCCTCGGCGCGCTGGTCGTCGGCAACGAGTACCGCTGGGGCACGCTCAACCTGATCTTCACCCAACGACCCCGGCGGGCGCAGGTGATGCTCGGGCACGCCGTGGCGCTCTGCGGCCTCACCCTGCTGCTGGTGCTGATCACCTTCACCGCCCTGGCCGTGGTCACCGCGATCCTCGCCACCGTCGAGGGGCAGGGGCTCGACTGGCCGTCGGTTGGTTCGCTGGCCGGCGCGGTGGGGGCGGCCTGGCTGATCTGCACCGCGCACGCGAGCGTCGGCTACTTCCTGGCCATCGCGTTCCGCAGCACCGCGACCGCCATCGCGGTCGGTCTGGTCTGGACGCTGGTGCTGGAGAACGCGGTCAACGGCCTCGCCCTGGTGCTCGAACCGTTGAAGGTGCTCCAGAAGGTGCTCCTGGCCCCGAGTTCCGGCTCGGTCGCCGGGGCGCTCGGCGCGCCCTCCCAGTTCGAGGGCGGCACGCCGGGGGTGATGGAGTCGTCGAGCGCCTGGTTGCCGGCTACCGTGCTGGCAGCCTACGTACTGCTCATGTTCGGCCTGGGTACCTGGGTCGCGGTGCGGCGCGACGTCAACTGACGAGCGGTCGTCGTCCGGCACGTCGACCAACGTGCCGGACGACGACCTGGACGGCAACGACGGGCCGGTCGTACGCCGGCCGACGGAAGGAGCCGGGATGGAGTTCCTCCTCGCCTTCGTGGTGACCGGACTGGCGGCCAGCGGTGGCTGGATCGCCTGGGCCGGGGTCCGGGGCTGGAGCCGGTACCGCAACCGCCGCCACGAGTTGGCGCTCGCCCGGGTCCGCGCCGAGGCGGTGGTGCGCCAGGCCGAGTTGGAGGCGCACGTCCGGGAGCTGGAACTGGCCAGCGAGACGTACGAGGACTTCAAGCGCCGCCACCCCGAGAACTGAGTCATCGACCGCCGACTGCCGTCGACCGGGTGCTTCCGGTCGACGGCAGTCGGTGTTCTGCAAGTGACCGCAACATTTCGACTTGGTTTGCAATCTATTGCAGAATGTTTCGGCAAGGACTAGCGTGCGGGCCAATCTACGACCACGGAAAGGCCGTCGATGAAACCCCCGCCACGATCCTCCAAGGCCCTGTTCGGCCTGGTTTCCCTACTTTCCCTGGCGCTCGTCGGCGCACCCGTCGCGGTGAGCCCCGCCAGTGCCGACGCCGCCGGGCGTCCCGACCCCCGCACCGCGGCCGGCGCGCCGCAGTGGCGCACCGAGCCCTCCGCCGAGGCCATGCTCCGGGCCGGCGCCGACGAGGCCCGCGCCGAGCAGTTCTACTTCGTCCTGCCGGACCGGTTCGCCAACGGCGACCCGCGCAACGACCGTGGTGGCCTGACCGGTGACCGGCTGAAGTCCGGTCTCGACCCGGCCGACAAGGGCTTCTACCACGGCGGCGACCTCAAGGGTGTGATCGACAAGCTCGACTACGTCGAGGGGTTGGGCACCACCGCGATCTGGCTCGCGCCGGTCTTCAAGAACCGACCCGTGCAGGGCGCCGGCGACGACGTCTCCGCCGGCTACCACGGGTACTGGATCACCGACTTCACCCAGGTCGACCCGCACTTCGGCACCAACGAGGAACTCGAGCGCCTGGTCGACCTCGCCCACCGGCGGGGGATCAAGGTCTACCTCGACGTCATCGTCAACCACACCGCCGACGTCATCAAGTACGCCGAGGACAAGTACGCGTACGTCGACAAGAAGACCAGCCCGTACACCGACGCGCAGGGGCGCTCCTTCGAGGACCGCAACTACGCCGACGGCAGCCGGGACTTCCCGAAGGTCGACGCCAACTCCGGCCCGTACACCCCGACCTTCGCCACCGAGGCGGACAAGACGGTCAAGGTCCCGGCCTGGCTCAACGACGTGACCATGTACCACAACCGGGGTGACTCCACCTTCGCCGGTGAGAACAGCGAGTACGGCGACTTCTTCGGCCTCGACGACCTGTGGACCGAACGCCCCGAGGTGGTCCAGGGGCTGACCAAGGTCTACGGCGACTGGATCGCCAGCACCGGCGTCGACGGGTTCCGCCTGGACACCGTCAAGCACGTCAACCTCGACTTCTGGCCGCAGTTCAGCCGGGGCATCGAGCGCGCCGCAGAGAAGGCGGGCAAGAAGGACTTCTTCATGTTCGGCGAGGTCTACAGCGCCGACCCGGAGATCACCTCTACCTACGTTCGGCAGGGCGGCCTGCCGGCCACCCTGGACTTCCCCTTCCAGGACGCGGCCACCGGCTACACCGCCAGGAACGGCTCCGCCAAGGCGCTCGCCGACATGTACGCCCGGGACGACCTCTACTCCTCCCGGGACACCGACGCCGACCGGCTGACCACCTTCCTCGGCAACCACGACATGGGCCGGATCGGCTCGTTCATCGCGAACGGCGGCACCGACCCGGCCACCCACCTGCGCCGGGACCAGCTCGCCCACCAGCTGATGTTCCTCACCCGCGGACAGCCGGTGGTCTACTCCGGGGACGAGCAGGGCTTCACCGGCCCGGGCGGGGACAAGGACGCCCGGCAGGACATGTTCGCCTCGAGGACGCCCGACTACCTCGACGACGACCTGATCGGCACCGACCGCACGCACGCCGTCGACCAGTACGACCGGAACCACCCGCTCTACCGCACCATCGCCGAGCTGGGCGCGCTGCGCAAGGCCCACCCGGCGCTGCGCGACGGCGTCCAGGTCACCCGGCACGCCGCCGACGGACCCGGCGTCTTCGCGTTCTCCCGGATCCACCCGAAGCAGCGCGTCGAGTACGTCGTCGCGGTCAACAACGCGGCCACCGCGCAGACTGTCACCGTGGACACCTGGTCGACGAACGCCACCTTCACCGGCGTCTACGGAGCCACCGGCAGCAGCACCGCCACCGGTGACGGCAAGCTCACCGTCACCGTGCCGCCGCTGTCGGCGGTGGTGCACCGGGCCGGTACGGCGATCCCACAGCCGACCGCCGCCCCGGCCATCAGCATCACCGCCCCGGCTGCCGACGCCGCCGTCGTCACCCGTGCCGCGGTCACCGCCCAGGTGACCGGCGACCCGCTCGCCACCGTCGCGGTGGCCGCCCGGGTCGGCGGCGGCAACTGGACGCTGCTCGGCACCGCCGAGCAGGCCCCGTACACGCTGCACCACGACCTGACCGGGCTGCCCGGCGGTACCCGGATCGAGTACAAGGCCGTGGTCCGGGACAGTAAGAGTCGTACCGCGAGCACCCGCTCCACCGCCACCGTGGGCACCCCGGAACAGGGCGCCTCCCGGGACTGGGCGATCGTGCACTACCAGCGCCCGGACGGTGACTACGCCGACTGGAGCCTCTACGCCTGGGGCGACATCGACCCGGCGTACGTCACCGAGTGGCCCAAGGGCCAGCCGTTCGCCGGTGAGGACGCCTACGGCCGGTTCGCCTGGGTGAAGCTCAAGCCCGGCGCGCAGTCCGTCGGCTTCCTGGTGATCGACAAGGACGGGAACAAGGACGTCGCCCAGGACCGGACCATCGACGTCACCCGGACCGGCGAGATCTGGATCAAGCAGGGCGACCCGACCGTCCACCTGAGTTACTCCGACGCCACCGGCGAGCCCGCGCCCCCGGTCGAGGAGGGCGTCGCGCTCCTCCACTACCGCCGGGCCGACGGCAACTACGACGGCTGGGGCCTGCACCTCTGGGACGGCGCGGCCAACCCCACCGACTGGGCCGCCCCGCTCGCCCCGACCCGGGTCGACGCGTTCGGCGCGGTGTTCCGGGTGCCGCTCGCGGCCGGAGCCACCGGGCTGAGCTACATCATCCACAAGGGAGACGAGAAGGACCTCCCGCAGGACCAGCGGCTCGACTTCGCCAGCGCCGGACGGGAGGTGTGGCTGCTCGCCGCCACCCCGGGCCGACTGCTCCCGGCGACCACCAGCGGCACCGCGAAGGACCTCGACATCACCAAGCAGAAGGCGCACTGGATCGACCGGTCCACCGTCGCCTGGGCCACCGGCCCGGCCGACGGCAAGACGTACGCCCTGGTCACCGCCCCGGCTGGTGGGGTGACCGTGGTCGACGGCGAGCTGTCCGGGACGTACACCTCGCTGCCGCTGACCGCGCAGCGCAACGGGCTCACCGAGACCCAGCGCGCGAAGTTCCCGCACCTGTGGGCGTACCAGACGTTCCGCCTCGCTGACCGGGATCTGGCGAAGGTGCCGGCCGCGCTGCGCGGACAGCTCCTGGTGACCGAGCGGGACCACGAGGGCAACCTGCTCTCCGCGACCGGCGTGCAGATCCCCGGCGCGCTGGACGACGTCTACGCCCGGGCCACCTCGGCGAAGCTCGGCCCGACCTTCGACGGCAACCGGCCGTCGCTGGCGGTCTGGGCGCCCACCGCCCGGACCGTCGCGCTGGAGCTGTTCGATTCGCCGACCGCGCAGCCGACGACCGTGGCCATGCGCCGGGACGACCGGACCGGCGTCTGGTCGGCGCGCGGCACGCGGGACTGGACCGGCAAGTACTACCGGTACCGGGTGGAGACCTGGCAGCCGGCGGCGCAGCAGGTGCGCACCGTGTCGGTCACCGACCCGTACTCGGTGGCCCTCGCCCCGAACTCCACGCACAGCCAGCTCGTCGACCTCGACGACCCGGCGCTCGCGCCGGCCGGCTGGGCGAAGCTGCGCAAGCCGGCGGCGGTGCCGTCGTCGAAGGTGCAGATCTCCGAGCTGTCGGTGCGGGACTTCTCTGTCGCCGACAGCAGCGTCCCGGCCGAGCGACGGGGCACCTTCCTCGCCTTCACCGACCCGGCCACCGCCGGCATGACCCACCTGCGCAAGCTCGGTGCCGCCGGGGTCACCCACCTGCACCTGCTGCCCGCGTTCGACTTCGCCACCATCCCCGAGCGGCGCGGTGAGCAGCAACAGCCCGCCTGCGACCTGACGAAGCTGCCGCCGGACTCCGACCAGCAGCAGAAGTGCGTCGCCGGGGTCGCCGACACCGACGGCTACAACTGGGGGTACGACCCGCTGCACTACACCGTGCCGGAGGGCGGCTACGCCGTCGACCCGAACGGCGCCAAGCGGACCACCGAGTTCCGGCAGATGGTCGCCGGGGTCAACGCCGCGAACCTGCGCGTGGTGATGGACGTGGTCTACAACCACACTTCGGCCGCCGGCACCGACCCGAAGTCGGTGCTCGACCAGGTGGTGCCCGGCTACTACCACCGGCTGCTGGAGGACGGCGCCGTCGCCAACTCCACCTGCTGCGCCAACACCGCCCCCGAGCACGCCATGATGGGCAAGCTGGTGGTCGACTCCATCGTCACCTGGGCGAAGGCGTACAAGGTGGACGGCTTCCGGTTCGACCTGATGGGTCACCACCCGAAGGCGAACATGCTCGACGTGCGCCGGGCGCTGGACAAGCTGACCGTCGCCCGGGACGGGGTGGACGGGAAGTCCATCCTGCTCTACGGCGAGGGCTGGAACTTCGGCGAGGTCACCAACGACGCCCGGTTCGTCCAGGCCACCCAGGCCAACATGGCCGGCACCGGCATCGGCACCTTCAACGACCGGCTCCGGGACGCGGTGCGCGGCGGCGGGCCCTTCGACGCCAACCCGCGCGTCCAGGGCTTCGCCTCCGGGCTCTTCAGCGACCCGAACGGCGACCCGGTCAACGGCAGCGCCGAGCAGCAGCGCGCCCGGCTGCTGCACTCCCACGACCAGATCAAGGTCGGCCTGGTCGGCAACCTCGCCGGCTACCGGTTCACCGACACCCAGGGCCGGACGGTGACCGGCGCGCAGGTCGACTACAACGGCTCGCCGGCCGGCTACACCGCCGCGCCGGGGGAGGCGGTCACCTACGTCGACGCGCACGACAACGAGATCCTGTACGACGCGTTGGCCTACAAGCTGCCGCAGGACACCCCGATGGTGGACCGGGCCCGGATGCAGGTGCTCGCCTTCTCCACGGTGCTGATGGGGCAGGGCGCCGGCTTCGTCACCACCGGCACCGAGCGGCTGCGGTCGAAGTCGCTGGACCGCAACTCGTACAACTCCGGTGACTGGTTCAACCAGATCCGGTGGGACTGCGCCCAGGGCAACGGCTTCGGCGCCGGCCTGCCCCCGGCGGCGGACAACGAGGACAAGTGGTCGTACGCCAGGCCGCTGCTGGCGGACGCGAAGCTGGTGCCGGACTGCGCGGCGATCAACCTGACCGACGCCCGGTACGCCGAACTGCTGCGCGTGCGGGCCTCCTCGCCGGTGTTCGGGCTGACCGACGCCAGCGAGGTGCAGCAGCGGGTGGCCTTCCCGCTCTCCGGTCCGCAGGAGACCCCCGGCGTACTCACCATGACGCTGGACGGTCGCGGCCTGGACCGGCAGTGGAAGTCGGTGACCGTGGTCTTCAACGCCACCCCGCAGTCGGCGACCCAGCAGGTAACCGGCCTGCGGGGCGCGGACGTGACCCTGCACCCGGTGCTGCGCACGTCGGCGGACCCGGTGCTGCGGACCGCCTCGTTCGACGCGGCCAGCGGCACGTTCACCGTTCCGGCCCGTAGCGTGGCGGTGTTCGTCCAGCGCTGATGACCGGACGGGAAGCCGCCTGCCGGTGACCCGTGGACATGCGTCCGGCCCCGCCCGGGTGGTCCTGTGGACCACGTGGGCGGGGCCGGCTCGTCGTGCCCCGGTCGGTGCCGGGTGTGCTCACCCGTCGGTCAGCCCTGGCAGTTGAGGATCGCCCGGCCGCCGCAGTTGGTCGAGTTGTTACCGACCACCCGCGACTGGAGGTCGACGGTGGCTGCCCCGGACGGGGCCATGTGGTGGATGCCGCCGCCGGCAGTCCGGGCCTGGTTCAGGGTGATGTTCGTGCCCACCAGGGTGAGGACACCGGTGGCGCCGTTGTGGATGCCACCCCCGGTCGTGCCGGCCTGGTTGCCGGTGAGCTCGCCGCCGTTGACGGACAGCGAGCCGAGGTTGGCCACACCGCCACCGGCACCCAGGTAGGCGCTGTTGCCGGTCAGCCGGACGCCACTGAGGGCGGTCACCGTGCTCTCCGGGCCGTTGTAGATTCCGCCGCCGCCCGGCGCGGTGCCGGCCACCGTCGCCGCGGTGTTCTCCAGCAGCGTGACCTCCCGCAGCCGGAGCTGGGCGCCACCCTCGTTGGCGACCGCGCCGCCCGAGGAGGCGGCGGTGTTCGCGGTGAACTGGGAGTCACCGACGTCGACCGAGCCGCCGGCGACGTACAGGGCACCACCGTTGCCACCGCTCTCGTTGCCGAGGAACCGGCCTTTTCGGATGGTCGCCGTCCCGGTGCTCTCGAGGGCACCCCCGCCACGGGTGACGGTGCCGGTGACCGGCGCGATCGACTTGTTGGCCTCGAACAGGCTCTCCTCCGCCACCAGGGTGCCGGTGTTGCGGACGGCGCCCCCGCCGACGGCCGCGTGGTTGAGGGCCAGCCGGGTGTTGCGCAGCGTGGTGACGCCGGCGTTCTCGACGGCGCCGCCGGTGCCCGCGCTCCCCACCGCGCCGTTGCCGGTCAGGGTGCTGTTCTCGATGACCGCCTCACCGCCGGCCTGCACCAGGACCGCGCCCCCACGGTTCGTTCCCGAGACCAGGCCGTTGCGCAGGGTCACGTCCCGCAGCGTCAGGTGGCCGCCGTTGTCGACCTGGAAGAAGCGGAACAGGGTGGTGCCGGCGTTGGGCAGGCCGTAGGCCCGCTCGATGACCGACCGTTCACCCAGGATGGTGATCCGGCTGGTGATCGGCGGGAGGGCGTTCGGGCCGGTGGCCGTCCGCAGGTCGTACGTGCACTCCGTGGCCAGCCGCAGCGTGCCGCCCTGCCGGGCGTTGGCCTGGTTGATCGCCGCGAAGAGCGCGTCGCGGTTGCAGGGCACCGCCGTGGCCTGCTGAGCCTGCTGTTGGCCCTGCTGCGCCTGCTGGCCTTGCTGGCCGTTCTGGCTCTGTTGCCCTTGCTGGCCCTGGCCGTTCTGCCCCTGCCCTTGCTGGCCCTGTTGCCCCTGCTGGCCCTGGCCGTTCTGACCCTGTGGCCCCTGGCCCTGCTGGCCTTGCTGTCCCTGGCCCTGCTGGCCGCGCCAGTCGCCCTTTCCGTGGTGGCCCTTGTCCGCCTTGTGGCCGCCCTCCGGCGACGAGCCTTCACCCGTGAGGATCGACTGCGCGCTCGCCCAGGTCAGGCCGGTGAGGCCGGGCACCCCGGCGGTCGCGGCAACACCGATCGCGCCCACGCTGACCACACCGGCCAGGCCCGCAGCGCCGGTGGCCAACCAGAGCCGACGACGGTTCCTCGGTGGCACCGCCTCCGGGGCGACTTCCTCATTGTTTCGAAGGTAGTTGGACATCGGAGCTCTCTGCCCTCTCCTCGTACCAGACAAGGTCGCTCCGCCATGGCGAGGCGGCCTTCGCTACAAATCGGTTGTAGCTGCTGAACCACACCGTATGAGAATGTTCCTCACTATGACCGCCTAATCCGAAAGTTGCCCATATTGGGTGGCATTCTGGCAGGAGGGTGCGGTCCGGTCGTGGCTGGGCCGCGATCGGACACCGGGCGACCCCTCTCCGGGACGCGTCCGGGAGAGGGGTCGCTCTGGGTTTATGTGGATCAGCCGGTACACCACGGGGGATGCCGGCGGTGGGTCCCCGCGTCGGCGCCTGCGCGCGGGCCGCGGGGGGAAGGGACCGGGCGGACGGAGCGAATCGCACGCGACCCGTCCGGACCGCCACGAACGGGAAGAACTTTCTGAACAAACCGTAGGGGATGGATCGCCCTAGGGTGCGGGTTTCCCGGGGTAACACCGCAATACGGCAAGATCTGGGCAGATTGGGGCGGAACCGGTCACGGGTGGCGGCCATCCACGCGAAGAGACTCAGTCATTACGCGACGGACCCCGCCGACGGGGACCCGATTACCCGGGCACCGGTCGGCGGGGTCCGCCAGAGCAGTCGCGGTCAGCCCGGCAGGCGCGGGCCCGCCTCACGCTGTTCGGCCAGCCAGCTCTCCACCTCGTCCGCGCTCCGGGGCAGACCCGCGGAGAGGTTCACCGCGCCGGTGGCGGTCACCAGGACGTCGTCCTCGATCCGGATGCCGATCCCGCGCAGCTCCTCCGGCACCAGCTCGTCCTCCGGCTGGAAGTAGAGCCCCGGCTCGACGGTGAGCACGTACCCCTCGCCGAGGACGCCGTCCCGGTACACCTCCTTGCGGGCGTTCGCGCAGTCGTGTACGTCGAGGCCGAGCATGTGCCCGAACCCGTGCAGCGTCCAGCGCCGGTAGATCGTCGACTTCTCGTCCATCGCCTCGTCCACGCTCACCGGCAGCAGGCCCAGGTCGGCCAGCCCCTCGGCGAGCACCCGCATGCAGGTCAGGTGGACGTCCTTGAACTTCACGCCCGGCCGGATCGCCTCGATCCCGGCCTGCTGCGAGGCGTACACGACGTCGTAGACCCGACGCTGGAGGGCGGTGAACCGGCCGCCCACCGGCAGCACCCGGGTGACGTCGGCGGTGTAGAGGTGGCGGTTCTCCACCCCCATGTCCATCAGCAGCAGCTCACCCGGGCGGGTGGTGCCGTGGTTGTGCACCCAGTGCAGGATCGTGGCGTGCTCGCCGGCCCCGACGATCGAGCCGTACCCCACGTCGTTGCCGTCGTGACGGGCCCGCAGCGCGAAGATCCCCTCGAGCAGTCGCTCGGACACCCCCCGGTCGGCCGGGAGCACCCGGGCGACGTCCTCGAAGCCCCGGACGGTCGCGTCGACCGCGTCCTGGAGCTGCGCGATCTCCCACTCGTCCTTGACCAGCTTCAGCTCCGAGACGGCGATGGCCAGCTCCCGGTCCCGCGCCGGCTGTCCCTCGGCGCGGGGACCGTCCCAGGGGCGCACGGCCGCGTCCACCCGGGCGTCGAACCCCCGCAACACCCGGGTACGCCCCGGCGCCAGGTCGGCCAGCACGGCGTCCAGTTCGGTCAGGTCGGCGGTGGGCAGGCCGAGCTCGCTGGACTTCTCGGTGAGGGTGTGCCGCCGTCCCACCCACAGCTCGCCGTGCCGGCTGCGGAAGAACTCGTCGTTGTCCCGAGAGGAACGCGGACGCATGTAGAGGACGGCGTCGTGCCCGGACCCGTTCGGCCGCAGCACCAGCACGCTGTCCGGGGCGTGGTCGCCGGTCAGGTAGACGAAGTCGCTGCCGGGCCGGAAGCGGTACTCGGTGTCGTTGGCGCGTACCTGTTCCCCGCCGGTCGGGATCACCAGCGTCTCGCCCGCGAAGGCAGCGGAGAGCGCGGCCCGTCGCTTGGCGTAGTTGGGCACCTCGGGGCGGGGACCCACCGGCAGGGTGCTGTCCCGCCAGCCCTGCCGCATGAAGGCCAGGAAGGCTTCCGGGAAATCCGGGTCGTGCGATTCGGTGCCGTCCGTCGGCGTCGTGTCGGTCCGCTTCTCAGCCATGGTCCGCTCCCTCCGGTGGCGTCGCTGGTGCAGACGGTACCGCGCTAGCCCGGTGCGGGGAGAGCCCGTGGTGCCGCGACGGAGTGCTCGGGCGCGTGGAAAGATGGCCAACATGTGCGGACTCCTGGCCTTTTTCAGCGCGCGCGGCGACGCCGGCGCGCACCGCGACGCCATCGCCGGAGCGTTGGAATGCCTGCACCACCGTGGGCCCGACGAGACCGGTGTCGAGCTGGTCGGTGACGCCACCGGCCGGTACGCGGACGGGGTGTTCGCCCACAAGCGGCTCGCCATCATCGACGTGGCGTCCAGCCATGAGCCGCTGCCCTACGCGGGCGGCCGGTATCTGCTCACCTTCAACGGCGAGATCTACAACTACATTGAGTTGCGTGAGGAGCTGATCCGCAACTTCGGCGCCCAGTTCGCCACGGCGGGCGACGGCGAGGTGATCGTCGCCGGCTACCACTACTGGGGCGAGCAGGTGCTCACCCGGCTGCGCGGCATGTTCGCCTTCGTCATCTGGGACCGGCAGCAGCGGCGGGCCTTCGGTGCCCGGGACCACTTCGGCATCAAGCCGCTGCACTACCTGGAAACCATGGACGGTCTCTACCTCGCCTCCGAGAAAAAGGCCCTGCTGCCGTTCGCGCAGTCCGCGTACGCCGGGGACGCCGGGGTGGACACCGCCAACCTCTCGCACTACCTGACGTTGCAGTACGTGCCGGAGCCCGGCACGCTGCACCGGGGCATCAGCCGGATCGGATCGGGTGAGTACCTCACCTGGAGCCCGGGTGGCCGGATCGACGTACGGCGGTGGTACCGGCCGGTGTTCCGGCCCGCCCCGGTCTCCGACGAGCAGCGCCTCTACCACCAGATCCGGGAGACGCTGCGGGAGAGCGTCCGGATGCACATGCGGTCGGACGTGCCGGTCGGCTCCTTCCTCTCCAGCGGCATCGACTCGACCGCCGTGGTGGCCCTGGCCCGCGAGTTCAACCCGAACATCCTCACCTTCACCGTCGGGTACGACGTTCCCGGCTACTCCGAGATCGACGTCGCCCAGGATTCGGCCCGACACCTCGGCGTGACCACCATCCCGACCAAGATCGGGCCGCAGGACATGATCGAGGCGTTGCCGAAGATCGTCTGGCACCTGGACGACCCGGTGGCCGACCCGGCGCTGGTGCCGCTCTACTTCGTCGCCAAGAAGGCCGCCGAGCACGTCACCGTGGTGCTCTCCGGCGAGGGGGCGGACGAGTTCTTCGGCGGCTACACCATCTACCGGGAGCCGCTCTCGCTGAGCAGCGTCAACGGCCTGCCCGACGGGGTGCAGAAGGGCCTGCGCGCGGTGTCGAAGGCGATCCCGCAGGGCGTCAAGGGCAAGAGCTTCCTGGAGCGCGGCACCACCCCGATCGAGCAGCGCTACTACGGCAACGCCCGGATGTTCACCGAGGAGGAGAAGCAGCACCTGCTGCGCCGGTACGACCCCTCGGTGCGGTACACCGACGTCACCGCCCCGATCTACGCCGAGTGCACGGAGCTGGACGACGTCACCAAGATGCAGTACGTCGACCTCTACACCTGGCTGCGCGGCGACATCCTGGTCAAGGCCGACCGGATCTCGATGGCGCACTCGCTGGAGGTGCGGGTGCCCTTCCTGGACCGCGAGGTCTTCGAGGTGGCCGCCGGCATCCCGGTCGACCTGAAGCTGCCGCCCCGCTCGGAGGCCACCAAGTACGCCATGCGTCAGGCGTTGCAGGGCGTGGTGCCACCGGCCATCGTGAACCGGAAGAAGCTCGGCTTCCCGACCCCGACCCGGGTCTGGCTGCGCGGCGAGATGTACGAGTGGGCCCGTTGGGTGCTCAGCAACTCCGGCGCCGGTGAGCTGCTCGACCTGTCGTACGCGATGCGGCTGCTCGAGGAGCACAAGCGGGAGGAGGCGGACCACTCCCGCAAGGTGTGGACGGTGCTGATCTTCTGCATCTGGCACGCCATCTTCGTCGCGAAGACCCTCGACCCGGGTATCCAGCGCAACCAGTCCGCCCTGCTCACCAAGCCGGTGGTCGGCTCCATGGTCCGCTGACCTCCGCCGTCTCCACGCGTTGACCAGGCGGTTCGCGTCAGCCGGCGGTAGCTTCGGTGCCGCGAACCTCCTGATCAACACGGGCAGCGGGGTGGGGCGAGAAAGGGGTTGGGGTGGGGTATTCGGTGGTGGTCGGTGAGGCGCTGGTCGACCTGCTCGACGGTCGGTGTGGCGACGAGCCGGTCTACCGGCAGGCGATCGGTGGCGGGCCGCTCAACGTCGCGGTCGGGGTGGCCCGGCTCGGCGGCGACTCCCGGTTCGTCGGCTCCCTCGGTGACGACGCGCTGGCCGACCGGATCCGGGACTTCCTCACCGCGGCCGGCGTCGGGATCAGCGGGACGATCACCGTGCCCGCGCCGACCGCGCTCGCCGTGGCCACCTTCGCCGGGGCGGAACCCGACTTCCGCTTCTACGGTCAGCCGCCCTCCTACGGGCTGCTGACCGCCGACGACCTCGACGTCGCGCTGGTCGAGGGCGCCGACGTGCTCTACTGCGGATCGATCGTGCTGCTCTGCCCGGCGACCCTCGCCGCCGCCCGTCGGGCCTGGCGCCTGGCCACCGGGGTGCGGGTGTTCGACCCGAACATCCGTCCCCGGCTGCTCGCTGGCCCGGACGCACTCGACACGGTGCGACACACGACCGCCGAGTTCGCCGCCAGCGCGCATCTGGTCAAGCTCAGCGCCGCCGACGCCGAGGTGCTCTACCCGGGCGAGCCGGTCGAGCGGGTCGCCGTCCACCTGCGCGAGCTGGGCGCGGGCACCGTCGTGGTCACCCTCGGCCCGGACGGCGCGCTGGTCGCGGCCGGAGCCGACCCGGTACGCGTACCCGCGCCCACCATCCGGGCCGTCGACGCCACCGGGGCCGGTGACTCGGTGATGGCCGCGCTCGTCGCCGACCTGCTGGTCGACGGGCCACCCACCGACCCGGCCGGCTGGACCGACCGGGTGGCCTTCGCGCTCCAGGTGGCGGGCCTGGTCTGCGAGTCGCCCGGCGGTGCGGTCGCCATGCCGACCCGGGACGCGGTCGCCCGCCGATTCGCCACCTGACCGGCTCCCGCCGTCCCTGGGTAGGCCAACCGACCCGCTGACACGTCGGACGGCGCCGGACGGTCAGGCCGTGCCGTCGGGTTCGGCGTCCCCGCGCCGGGCGGTCAGGCCGCCGTCGGGTTCGGCGTGCCTCTGCCGGACGGTCAGGCCGTGCCGTCGAGTTCGGCGTATCCGCGCCGGGCGGCGACCAGCGCGGCGCGAGCCCCGAACGGCGCCTCGGCGGCGACCCGCTCCGGGGGCGCGCCAGCGGTGTGCCCGGCCCGGATCAGCCACGCCAGGCCGGCGAGCTGGTCGTGCTGGGCCTGGACGAACGCGGCGTCCACCAGGTCACCGTGCCCGGGCACGATCGCCGTGGCCGGGCCGGTGAGCCGCAGCAGCGCCGCCACCGCCTCCGGCCACTGCAACGGGTACGACTCCTCGAAGGCCGGGGGGCCACTCTGTTCCACCAGGTCACCGGCGACCAGGACGTCCGCGTCCGGTACGTGCACCACCAGGTCACCCGCGGTGTGCCCCCGTCCGGGATGGTGCAGCACCACCCGACGACCGCCCACATCCAGCGTCGTCTCGGTGTGCACGGTGTGGGTCGGGGCCAGCAGCGGTGTGCGGGTCAGCTCGGCGGCGAGGGCAGGCTGCTCCGTGTGCATCTCCTCGTACGCGAGGCGGCGCAGCTCGTCGGGACGGTCGCGGAGCCACTCGGCGGTCAGCGGGTGCGCGTACACCGGCCGGGGCGGGTCGGCGGCGAGGGTGGCGTTGCCGAAGCAGTGGTCGAAGTGGTGGTGGGTGTTGACCAGGGTCCACGGGTGCGGGGTGACCGCGCGTACGGCGGTGGCCAGCGCGGTGGCCTGCGCCGCCGTGGAGAGGGTGTCCACCAGCAGCGCCGCGCCGTCGCCGACGACCAGCGTGACGTTCACGTCGAGCAGCGGCTCGCGCAGCACGTGCACGCCCGCGCCGACCTCGACGAAGTGGCCGGTCACGACTGTCCGGACGCGCGTTCCACGAAGCGCTGCCGATCCAGCAGCACCCGTTCCACCCGTCCCTCGGCCACCGTCTCGGCGCCGTCGGTGACGGCGACGGTGAACACCAACCGCCGGCCGTCCACCTCGTCGAGGCGTGCCTCGGCCGCCACCGTCCGGCCGACCGGGGTGGGTGCCCGGTGCTCCAGCTCCACCCGGACGCCGACGGTGGTGGTTCCCGGCGGCAGGTGCCGCGCGGTGGCCGCGACGGTGGCCGCCTCGGCCAGCGCGAGGACCCGGGGCGTGCCCAGCACCGGCACGTCACCGGAGCCGACCGCCTGCGCGGTGTCGGCATCGGTCACGGTGAGTTCTACCCGGGCCTTGAGCCCGGGCGCGACAGTCTGGTCCGGCATGCCGACAGCCTACGCCGGACACCGGGATGCCGGTCGGCGTTCGTCGATGCGCCGACCGCCGTTAACCTGAACGGTGATGGCCGTTGTCACTGACCCCCAGCCCCCTGCCCCGTCCGACTCGCCGGCGATGCCCGCGGGCGGACGCCCCCGCCTGGTCGCCATGTCGATCTGGAGCGTCCTGTTCGTCGCCGGTTGGCTGACGATCGGTCTGCCGACAGACCCGGCGTACGCCTTCGTGTGGATCTGGTCCGCCGTGATCGCCTGGAACTGGGGCCGCCCGTGGCGCAGCCACCTGGGCTTCGCCCGGGACTGGCTGCCGGTGGTGCTGCTCCTCGCCGCCTACAACCTCTCCCGGGGCTTCGCCGACAACGGCGCGATCCCGTACTCCTACGACCTGATCGTCGCCGACCGGTTCCTGCTCGGCTGGGCGACCGGCGGCGAGGTGCCCACCATCTGGCTACAGGAGCGGCTCTACGAGCCGAAGGTGCAGTGGTGGGACGTGCTGGCGGCCTGGGTCTACTTCTCGCACTTCGTGGTGACGTTCGTGGCGGCGGTGGTGCTCTGGATGCGCGACCGCGCCCGCTGGGGGGCGTACATGCGGCGGTGGGGGTTCCTCTGCGCCGCCGGTCTGGCCACCTACTTCCTCTACCCGGCCGCCCCACCGTGGTGGGCGGCGCAGAACGGGCTGCTCGCCGAGGTGGCCCGGATCTCCACCCGGGGGTGGAAGGAGTTCGGCATGCACGGCGCGGGCAACATGCTCAACGCCGGGCAGATCGCCTCGAACCCGGTGGCCGCGATGCCGTCCCTGCACACCGCCTGGGCGCTCTTCGTGGTGCTGTTCTTCCTCACCTCGACCCGTCGCCGCTGGTGGCCGCTGCTGCTGGCGTACCCGCTGGCGATGACGTTCACCCTGGTGTACTCCGGCGAGCACTACATCATCGACGTGCTGGTGGGCTGGGCGTACGTGGGGATGACCTTCCTGGTGGTCGGCCTCGCCGAGCGGTGGTGGGCGGCCCGCCAGGCCCGCCAGGCACGTCGGGCCCCGACGACGGAACTGGCCGGGACCGTCCCCGTCGACTCCGCGCCCCGGACGGACAGCGGAGACGCTGACGCCGGTGCCGACGACGGGTCGTC
Organism: Micromonospora pallida; assembly: GCF_900090325.1. NCBI lineage: Bacteria > Bacillati > Actinomycetota > Actinomycetes > Micromonosporales > Micromonosporaceae > Micromonospora > Micromonospora pallida. Next base: position 661,073 of record NZ_FMHW01000002.1, read on the forward strand.
GCCGACCGGGGAGCCGTCGATCCCGGTCGCCCGCTGAGCCGGTCGCCCGTTGAGCCGGTCGCCCGTTGAGCCGGTCGCCCGTTGAGCCGGTCAGGCGCCGGGCTGGTCAGTCGCTGAGTCGGTCAGCTGCCGAGCCGGGCCGCGCGGGAACGCGCGGTCAGCTCGGCGGCGAGGGCCCACGCCTCGGCCACGTCCCGGTGCAGCGCCGCCGCGCCGGCGCCACCGGCGGTGTCGGCGTGCACGGTGGCCAGCCCCAGACGCCGCTGGACCGGCCCCTGGACCACCCGGACGCTCTGGATCCGGGCGTACGGCACGATGGCGAGCTGGCGGGTGAGCAGGCCGGAACGGACGGCGAAGACCCGGTCGGCCAGGCCGGCGCCGAGGGCGCGGCTGCTCAACGGCCGCAGCCAGCGGGCCTGGGGTGGCGGGGCGGTCAGCGGCAGGGCGGAGACGGCCACGCCGGGCAGCACCTCGGCGGTGATCATCTCGCCGGTCGCCAGGTCGCCGACGGGCAGCAGCCGGTCCGGGCGGTTGCGGTCGTCCGGTTCGGCCGCCGAGTAGCCGGCGACCTCCAGCCGCAACCGCAGCCAGCCTTTGGTCCGCCAGAGCAGTGGCCAGGTCACTCCGACGGCCTGCACGCGGTTGATCGGGACGGTCTGCGCGCGGGTCTCCAGCAGGCCGTTGCGGATACGCAGCCGGTCGGAGTCCCGGTCGAGCCGGAAGTTCCAGTCGTCGAGGACCCGCCGGATCGGTTGCAGCAGCACCCCGGCCATCGCGGTGACCGTGCTGGCCACCGCGATGAACGACCAGGAATCCTCGGAGAGGAACTGCACCACTACGAACGCGACGCCCACCGGCAGCATGAACGCCTGCGGGGTGAGCAGTTGGCTGACCAGCAGGTCGCGGTTGCCGACGGAGTGCAGCGGTCGACCGCTCGGCACCGCCGCCGTCGTCCCCGTCCCCGTCGTCCCCGTCCCCGTTGTCGTCGCCGGCTCGGGTGCGCCAGTCGGGGCACGTCCGGCCAGGTCGAGCAGGCGGGTCCGCAGGGCCGTCGCGTCGGCCACGCTCAGGAAGGCCAGCGGCGCCTCGGTCTTGCCGCCGCCCACCACCTCGAGGCGTAGTTCGGCCAGGCCGGTGAGCTGGGCCAGCAGCGGACGGACCACCTCGACGGCCTGCAACCGCTCCAGTGGGATGGCCCGGGTACGCCGCCACACCAGTCCCTCGTAGACGCGCAGTTCCCGACCGACCACGTGGTAGCCGGTGTTGTACCAACTGACCACCGCGAGCACCGTCGCGCCGAGCGCGAGCACCGTGGCCAGCACCGCGAACGTGCCGAACCCGACCCGGGACAGGGTCGACCAGGAGAGGCCGGCGATCACCACCACCAGGGACTTCGCCCCGTGCAGCGCCGGGCTCAGCGGATGCAGGCGTTGCCGTGGCTCGACGGGCGCCGGCCCGAAACCGGGAACGGCCGGCCATGGGTACGGCCCGACCGGCCCTGGCTGCTCGGCCGGAGCTAGCTGCTCGGCCGGCCCTGGCTGCTCGGCCGGCCCTGGCTGCTCGGCCGGCCCTGGCTGCGCGACCGGTCCTGGCTGCTCGGCTGGCCCTGGCTGTTCGGCCGGGCCGGTCTGCTCGGCCGGGCCGGCGTCGGGCGGGCCGCTGGTCACAATCCCTCCGCGCGGTTCTCACCGAGCGCGGTGAGCCGGTCGCGCAGGCGGGAGGCCTCGGCCGGGCGCAGCCCGGGTACCCGGGCGTCGCTCGCCGCGGCGGCGGTGTGCAACTGCACGGTGGCCAGCCCGAAGGCCCGTTCCAGTGGGCCGGCGGTGACGTCGACGAACTGCATCCGGGCGTACGGCACGATCGACAGTCGTCGTACCAGCAGCCCGTGCCGGACCAGCAGGTCGTCGTCGCGTTCGGCGTACCCCCAGGCATGGACGGCCCGGACGATCGCCACCGCCCGCCAGAGGCTCAACAGCGCGACGACGCCCAGGACGGCCCCGAACGGCCAGAGCCCGGTCAGCGCCCAGGCCACCGCGAGCCCGGCCGTCACGACGAGCACGCCGATGCCCAGCCGGACGAGTTCCACCCAGATCAGGTCGGTGGAGACGCGCTGCCAGTCGACCGTCTCCGGCCACGGTTCGAGCGGATCGGCCGGGGCGGGGGTAGGCCCGTCGGCGTGTTCCGTGTTCACCGGTGTGCCCCGCTGCGCTTACTCACCCGTTGAGCGTAACGACGCGGGCAACGGTTCGACCTCCCGGAGGAAGCTCCGCGCGGTGAGAAAGTCACCGAGCGTGCTCCGGTGCTCGGCGCAGGCGAGCCAGGTCTTGCGCCGTTCGGGGTCGTGCAGCCGGGGATTGTTCCACCGCAGGGACCAGGCCGCCGGGGCCCGGCAGCCGCGCGCCGAACAGACGGGCAGGTCGGTGGGGGCGGGCGAGGACTCGGTCACCCGGGCCAGTCTAGGTGGCGAGCCGGGAGGCCGAGCACGGAGAGTTGAGTGTCGGGAAGTAGAGCGCCGGGCGGCCACGGGGGGAGCCGCCCGGCGACGGCTGAATCGTACACGCAGCGGAGGCGCTCGGACACCCCCGCCGGCGATTCGCGCGTCCGGACGCGGCGTGATGACAATCGGTTGCTCGCCCGGTTGGCTTTCAGCCGGGCATGCGAGGCTTGACCCGCACCTCGTCGCCAGAGATCACGAGCACGCTGTGGAGGACCGGTGGCCCAGCCGACCACGCCCGACCCGACCGCGACCGACGCCGCCCCGGCGCCACCGAGCACACCCGCCGAGGACGCGACCCTCCTGGAACGGGCGCTGTTCGAGATCAAGCGGGTGATCGTCGGGCAGGACCGGATGGTCGAGCGGATGTTCGTCGCCCTTCTCGCCCGGGGCCACTGCCTGCTGGAAGGGGTGCCGGGGGTGGCCAAGACCCTGGCCGTGGAGACCCTCGCCAAGGTCGTCGGCGGCTCGTTCGCCCGGGTCCAGTTCACCCCCGACCTGGTGCCCGCCGACATCATGGGCACCCGCATCTACCGGCAGTCCAGCGAGAAGTTCGATGTGGAGCTGGGGCCGGTCTTCGTCAACTTCCTGCTGGCCGACGAGATCAACCGGGCGCCCGCGAAGGTGCAGTCGGCGCTGCTGGAGGTGATGAGCGAGCGGCAGGTGTCGATCGGCGGGGAGACCCACCGGGTGCCGGACCCGTTCCTGGTGATGGCCACCCAGAACCCGATCGAGCAGGAGGGCGTCTACCCGTTGCCCGAGGCGCAGCGGGACCGCTTCCTCATGAAGATCATCGTCGGCTACCCGACGGACGCCGAGGAGCGGGAGATCGTCTACCGGATGGGGGTGAGCCCGCCCGAGCCGGCGCCGGTGTTCACCACCACCGACCTGCTCGCCCTGCAACGCAAGGCCGACCAGGTCTTCGTGCACAACGCCCTGGTCGACTACGCCGTCCGGCTGGTGCTGGCCACGCGCACCCCGGCCGAGCACGGGATGCCCGACGTCGCCCAGCTCATCCAGTACGGGGCCAGCCCCCGGGCGTCGCTCGGCCTGGTCCGGGCCACCCGCGCGCTGGCCCTGCTGCGCGGCCGGGACTACGCGCTGCCCCAGGACGTGCAGGACATCGCCCCGGACATCCTGCGGCACCGGCTGGTGCTCAGCTACGACGCGCTCGCCGACGACGTCCCGGCCGACCACATCGTGCACCGGGTGATGTCGACCATCCCGCTGCCCTCGGTGGCTCCCCGGCAGCAGGCGACGCCGCAGGGCGGGCCCCATCCGGGCGGACAGCCGCAGGGCGGGCCGCACCCGGGCGGACAGCCGCACCCCGGCCCGCCGCCGGGTGCCGGCTGGCCCGGGCAGCGGCCGTGACCCCACCCGTCCGCCGGTCGGCCGGCGTCACCCCCGGTCGCAGCGAGGCGGTCCTCTCCCGGCTCCAGCTCCTGGTCACCCGCAAACTCGACGGCCTGCTCCAAGGCGACTACGCCGGGCTCCTGCCGGGGCCGGGCAGCGAGGCGGGGGAGTCCCGCGAGTACCGCCCCGGTGACGACGTCCGCCGGATGGACTGGCCGGTCACCGCGCGGACCACGATGCCGCACGTGCGGCGTACCGTGGCCGACCGGGAGTTGGAGACGTGGCTCGCGGTGGATCTCTCGGCGAGCCTGGACTTCGGCACCGGGCAGTGGCTCAAGCGCGAGGTGGTGGTCGCGGCGGTGGCGGCCCTGGCACACCTGACCGTCCGGGGTGGCAACCGCATCGGCGCGGTGGTCGGTACCGGCGGTCCGCCGTCCGCGTCCCGGCGGGGCATGCCGCCCGCCGCCCCGGTCGTGCGGCGGCTGCCGGCCCGCACCGGGCGCAAGGAGGCCCAGGGCCTCGTACGCGCCATCGCCGGCACCGAGATCGGACCGGGACGCGCCGACCTCGGCGCCCTGGTCGACCTGCTCAACCGGCCGCCCCGGCGGCGGGGCGTGGCGGTGGTGATCTCCGACTTCCTCGCGCCGCCCGAGCAGTGGGGGCGGCCGATCCGTAAGCTGCGGGTCCGGCACGACGTGCTGGCGATCGAGGTGGTCGACCCGCGTGAGCTGGACCTGCCGGACGTGGGGGTGCTGCCGGTGGTGGACCCGGAGACCGGGGAACTGCACGAGGTGCAGACCGCCGATCCGAGGCTGCGCCGCCGGTACGCCGAGGCGGCCGCCGCCCAGCGCGCGGCGATCGCCCGGGAACTGCGGGCGGCCGGCGCCGCCCACCTGCGTCTGCGTACCGACACCGACTGGCTGCTGGACATGGTGCGCTTCGTGGCCGCGCAGCGGCACGCCCGCACCCGGGGGACGACTCGATGATCCGTTTGATGCAACCGTGGTGGCTGCTGACCCTGCTGCCCGTGCTCGCCGTCGCGGCGCTGTATGTCTGGCGGCAACGCCACCGCCGGGCGTACGCGATGCGCTTCACCAACGTGGACCTGTTGCGGACGCTCGCGCCGAAGGGGCTGGGCTGGCGGCGACACGCGGCGGCCGGCGCGCTGCTGCTCTGTCTGTTGACGCTGGCCACCGCGACCGCCCGGCCGGCGGTCGACACCGAGGAGCCGCTGGAGCGGGCGACCATCATGCTCGCCATCGACGTGTCGCTGTCCATGCAGGCCGACGACGTGACCCCGAACCGGTTGCAGGGCGCCCAGGAGGCGGCGAAGCAGTTCGTCGCCGAGCTGCCGGAGACCTACAACCTGGGACTGGTCTCGTTCGCCAAGTCGGCGAACGTGCTGGTGCCGCCGACGAAGGACCGGGCCGCCGTGACGGCCGCCATCGACGGGCTGGTGCTGGCCGAGGCGACCGCCACCGGTGAGGCGGTCTTCACCTGCCTGGAGGCGATCCGGTCGGTGCCGGCCGACGGTGCGGCGGGCCTCCCGCCGGCCCGGATCGTGCTGCTCTCCGACGGGTTCCGCACCGCGGGGCGGTCGGTGGAGGAGGCCGCGGCGGCGGCGCAGGCGGCCAACGTTCCGGTCTCGACGATCGCGTTCGGCACCGATTCGGGGCAGGTGGACATCGGCGGTCAGGTGCAGCGGGTGCCGGTGGACCGGTTGGCGCTGGCCGACCTGGCGGAAACCACCGAGGGGCACTTCTACGAGGCGGCCTCGGTGACCGAGTTGAAGCAGGTGTACCAGGACATGGGCAGCTCGATCGGATTCCGTACCGAACCCCGGGAGATCACCCAGTGGTACGCCGGCGTGGCGCTGCTCTTCGCCCTCGCCGCAGCCGGCGCGAGTCTGCTCTGGACGCCGCGCCTGCTCTGAACCCGGTCCGCGCGGTGCGGGGCTGCCGTCGTACGTGCCCGATGGTGGTCCCGCACCGGCACCGGTCGGCGACCGTCCGAACGGGGCCGGTGGGTCAGTGGCTTCCGCTGGTGAGGACGAAGAGGACGGCGACCCAGACGGCGGCGAGGGTGAAGCCCAGCGGGGCGACGTAGCGGCTCATGGACAGCTCCGGTGGCGACGGACGGCGCGGCACGACGGCCGGACCGGGGAGGGGACAGGACGCGCACAGGAGTCGTGACCGGGGTGCTCGACCCGCGACCGCCCGGGGCACGGGCGGCTGGGCCCGGCGCGTGCGGCGGGAAAGGCCGGAACGCCGGGTGTGGACGCGGGGAGCGGGAGACGGGTCAGGCCAGGCTGAGTCGTGGCTCAGCGGGACTGACGAACGGCCCGGCCACGACTCGGAGGATCGCTATCTCGCACAGCGATCACCTCCAGCGGTCGGCGGGTCCGGAACGCGGATCATCGTACAACCCGGGCCCGGAGCGGTGGGCGGCGGGTCGCGCCACGCGCACCACCCCTCCCGGGTTCACGCTTACCTGTGGGTAACCCCTAGTCTCCAACCCGTCTGTGCAGTCGTTTGTCGCGCAAGGGGGACTTGTGGCCCGTACCGTGCTGGTGACCGGGGGCAACCGGGGGATCGGCCTGGCCATCGCGCAGGCCTTCGCGAAGCAGGGTGACCGGGTCGCGGTGACGCACCGTTCCGGCGACGCCCCCGACGGGCTGTTCGGAGTGCGCTGCGACGTCACCGACTCCGCCTCGGTGGACGAGGCGTTCACCGCCGTCGAGGCGGAACTGGGCGGGGTCGAGGTTCTGGTGGCCAACGCCGGCATCACCGACGACACGCTGCTCATGCGGATGTCCGAGGAGCAGTTCACCCGGGTGCTGGACACGAACCTGACCGGCGCGTTCCGCTGCGCCCAGCGCGCCTCCCGCAAGATGCTGCGCAACCGCTGGGGTCGGATGATCTTCGTCTCCTCGGTGGTCGGCCTGTACGGCGGGATGGGCCAGGTGAACTACGCCGCCAGCAAGGCCGGCATGGTCGGGGTGGCCCGGTCGATCACCCGGGAGCTGGCCTCCCGCAACATCACCGCCAACGTCGTCGCGCCCGGGTTCATCGACACCGACATGACCGCGGCGCTGCCGCAGGAGCGGCGCGAGCAGTACCAGGCGGCCATCCCGGCCGGCCGGTTCGCGACCCCGGAGGAGGTGGCCGGAGTGGTCACCTGGCTGGCCAGCGACACCGCGGCCTACATCTCCGGTGCCGTCATCCCGGTCGACGGCGGCCTCGGCATGGGCCACTGACGCGGCCACCCGCACCGACACAACCACGGAGGGACCCACATGTCCGGACTGCTGGCCGGTAAGCGGCTGCTGGTCACCGGCGTCATCACCGACGCCTCGATCGCCTTCTCGGTGGCGAAGCTCGCCCAGGAGAACGGCGCCCAGGTCGTGCTCACCGGCTTCGGCCGCCTCTCCCTGGTCGAGCGGATCGCCAAGCGGCTGCCCGAGCCCGCCCCGGTGATCGAACTCGACGTGACCAACGTCGAGCACCTGGCCGGTCTCGCCGACAAGGTCCGCGAGCACGTCGACGGCCTGGACGGGGTGGTGCACTCGATCGGCTTCGCCCCGCAGAGCTGCCTCGGCGGCGGCTTCCTCGACGCGCCCTGGGAGGACGTGGCCACCGCGCTGCACGTCTCCACGTACTCCTACAAGTCGCTGGCCATGGCGGCGCTGCCGCTGATGGCCCCGGGCGGCTCCGTGGTCGGCCTCACCTTCGACGCCACCAAGGCGTGGCCGGTCTACGACTGGATGGGCGTGGCCAAGGCCGGGCTGGAGTCCGCCTCCCGCTACCTGGCGCTGCACCTCGGCCCGAAGGGCATCCGCAGCAACCTGGTCGCCGCCGGCCCGCTGCGCACCATCGCGGCGAAGTCCATCCCCGGGTTCGACCAGTTCGAGACGGCGTGGACCGAGCGGGCCCCGCTGGGCTGGAACCTGACCGACCAGGAGCCGGCCGCGCGGGCCTGCCTGGCGCTCCTCTCCGACTGGTTCCCGGCCACCACCGGCGAGATCGTCCACGTCGACGGCGGGTACCACGCCCTCGGCGCCTGACCGCGTCACGACGCCCCCGCTGTCGGCTCCGCCACAGCGGGGGCGTCGTGCGTGCGCGGGACGAGGGGCCGTCGCGGGACGACCCCGGTGCGCGGGGAACAATGGGGGGCATGGCGTACGACGCGGTGGTGCTGGTCTCCTTCGGCGGCCCGGAGCGGCCCGAGGACGTGATGCCGTTCCTGCAGAACGTGACCCGGGGCCGGGGGGTTCCCCCGGAGCGGCTCGCCGAGGTCGTCGAGCACTACCAGCACTTCGGCGGGGTCTCCCCGATCAACCAGCAGTGCCGTGACCTGCTCGCCGCGATCCGGGCCGACTTCGCCGCGCACGGGCTCGACCTGCCGGTGTACTGGGGCAACCGCAACTGGCACCCGATGCTCGCCGACACCGTCGCGCAGCTGCGCGACGACGGAGTACGCCGGGCGTTGGCCTTCGTCACCAGCGCGTACGGCGGCTACTCCTCCTGCCGGCAGTACCAGGAGGACATCGCCGCGGCCCGGGCGGCGGTCGGGCCGGACGCGCCGGTGATCGACAAGCTCCGCCAGTTCTGGGACCACCCCGGCTTCGTCGAGCCGCACACCGACGCGGTCCGGGCCGCGCTGGCCCAGCTCGACCCGGCGAGGCGGGCCACCACCCGCCTGGTCTTCACCGCGCACTCGGTGCCCACCTCGATGGCGGCCACCGCCGGCCCGCACGGCGGCCGGTACGAGGCACAACTGCGCGAGACCGCTCGGCTGGTGGCCACGGCGGCGGCGCCCGACCTGCCGTACGACCTGGTGTGGCAGAGCCGCTCCGGCCCGCCGCAGGTGCCCTGGCTTGAGCCGGACGTCAACGACCACCTCGGCAAGCTGGCCGGGGACGGTGTCACCAGCGTGGTGGTCAGCCCGATCGGGTTCGTCTCCGACCACCTCGAGGTGGTCTGGGACCTGGACACCGAGGCGCTGGCCACGGCCAGACAGCTCGGCCTGGACTTCGTCCGGGCCGCCAGCCCCGGCACCGATCCCCGGTTCGTGACGATGGTGCGGGAACTGGTCACCGAGCGGCTCGACCCGGCCGGGCCAGCACCGCGCCGGCTCGGGGAACTGCCCGGCTGGGACACCTGCCCGACCACGTGCTGCGTACCCGCCCGCCGCCCCTGACCCGTCCCGCGTCCCACCGACCGGAGACTCCGAGCACCCCGAGGGAAGAGATGATCGAGCGGAAGCCGGTGGCCAGTTGGCTCACCGACATGGACGGCGTGCTGGTGCACGAGGGCCAGCCGGTGCCGGGCGCACCGGAGTTCATCAACCGGCTGCGTGCCTCCGGCAAGCCGTTTCTGGTGCTCACCAACAACTCCATTTACACGCCGCGTGACCTGTGCGCCCGGCTCAACCGGATGGGCTTCGAGGTGCCCGAGCACGCGATCTGGACGGCGGCGCTGGCCACCGCCCAGTTCCTGGTCGACCAGCGGCCGGGCGGCACCGCGTACGTGATCGGCGAGGCGGGGCTGACCACCGCGCTGCACGCGGTCGGGTACGTGCTCACCGACTTCGAGCCGGACTACGTGGTGCTGGGGGAGACCCGCACCTACAGCTTCGAGGCGATCACCAAGGCCGTTCGGCTGATCAACGGCGGGGCCCGGTTCATCTGCACCAACCCGGACGTCACCGGCCCCTCGGTGGAGGGCGCGTTGCCGGCGGCCGGCTCGGTCGCGGCGATGATCTCCAAGGCGACCGGGGTGGAGCCGTACTTCGTCGGCAAGCCGAACCCGATGATGATGCGTTCGGCGCTGAACACCATCGAGGCGCACTCGGAGAGCACCGCGATGATCGGCGACCGGATGGACACCGACGTCCTCTGCGGCCTCGAGGCCGGTCTGGAGACCATCCTGGTGCTCACCGGCATCAGCACCCGGGCGGAGGCGGAGCGGTACCCGTACCGGCCGTCGCGGATCGTCGACTCGGTGCTCGACCTGATCGACGAGATCTGAGTCGCCCCCGGCCGTGCGTCCCGTCAGCGGGCCGCAGGTCGCCGGGGGCGTCCGGTCAGGGGCGCAGCGGGGCGTTGCAGGCGGCGACGAGGGCGCGTCGGCAGGCGGTGGTCAGCGGCCGGAGCGCCGCGTCCCGTTGCTGCGCCTCGTACCCGTTGACCGCGCCACCCGGGGCAGCGTGCTCGGCCAGCGCGAGCACCCGGTCGAGCACGGCGGCCCGGGCGAACAGCCGCCGGGACCGCGGATCGAACCCGGGCGGCAGGTCGGTGGTGCCGTCCGGGCGGCGCAGCGCGGCCAGCGCGCCGGCCAGCTCGGGCCGCCACTGGGCGACGTCCAGCCGGGTCAACGCGGCGGTGGTCTCGGCCAGCGCGGTGGCCAGCTCCGCCTCCGCCTCGGCGGCGCCGGGCATCGTCAGGGACGCGGCGGGGGCGTTGGGCGGCAGCGGATAGCACCGCCACAGCACCGTCTCCCAGGTCATCCCGGAGCCGGAGGTGTGCGTCCGGACCTCCGGGATCAGGCCCAGCCCACCGGCGACGACCGCCTCACCGGCGACCAGGGCCGCCCCGGTGAAGTCACCCGGGCCGGGCAGGCCGCGTGGGTCGCCCGGCGCGGGCAGCACCAGTCGGATCTCGTCCGGCGAGAGCCGGGCCAGGGTGGGCAGCGCGTCGCGCAGGGGCACGTCCGTCCAGGTGCCGGGAGCGTCCGCGACGAGGTGCTCCTCGTTACCGGCGACGGCGTCGGGCACCTCGTCGAACGGGACCAGCCCGGCGCGCCACGCGCGTACCCAGGCCACGAAGCGGCTCGACCGGCGCGGCGCGAGAGTGACCGCGTCCGTTGCGGGAGACATGCAGAGAAGGGTACGTCCTGACGGCGGCTCTGTCTCGACCGTCGTTGGGGGCGTACCGCCTGCCCTGGATTGCCCCTTTTCGCCCGGCGGTGGCCCGGCCAGCGGGCGGCGCGCCTGCCTCCGGCCGGCCGACCGGGCGGTTACCGTCACGGGCCATGGGGAGGCGATACGGCGAGGACGTGCTCGCGGGAGACTGGCGACGGCGCAGGGTGATCCCCGAGGTGGACGCCGAACCCGAACTGGTGGTCGAGGACGCCGACTCGGGCTTCTGCGGCGCGGTGGTCGGGTTCGAGGCCGGTGCGGTGGTGCTGGAGGACCGGCACGGCCGGCGGCGCAACTTCCCGCTGCTGCCGGCGGCGTTCCTGCTCGATGGGGAGCCGGTCACGCTGCGCCGGCCGACCCGCGCGCCGGTGCCGTCCGCCCGACGGCGCACCGCCTCCGGATCCATCGCCGTCGAGGGGGTACGCGCCCAGGTGGCGAAGGCCAGCCGGATCTGGGTGGAGGGGGTGCACGACGCCGCCCTGGTAGAACGGATCTGGGGCGACGACCTGCGGATCGAGGGCGTCGTGGTGGAGCCGCTGGACGGCATCGACGCCCTCGCCGAGGAGGTTCGCGCCTTCGCGCCCGGGCCGGGCCGGCGGCTCGGGGTGCTCGTCGACCACCTGGTGCCCGGTTCCAAGGAGAGCCGGATCGTGGCCCGGGTCGACTCGCCGCACGTGCTGGTGACCGGCCACCCCTACGTCGACGTCTGGCAGGCGGTGAAGCCGGCCGCGCTCGGCATCGCGGCGTGGCCGGTGGTGCCGCCGGGACGGCCCTGGAAAGAGGGGGTCTGCGCCGCCCTCGGGGTGGCCGACCCGGCGGACATGTGGCGGCACATCCTGTCCCGGGTGGACAGCTTCGCCGACGTGGAGACCCCGCTGATCAACGCGATGGAACGCCTCATCGACTTCGTCACCGACCCGGCGTGAGGCGTCGGCTGAGCTGGTAGCCGGGCGGCGTCGGCTGGGGTGGTAGCAGGGGACCCTTGTTACCGCTTTTTGACGTGCAGGGGACCCCTGCTACCAGCCCAGCCGCCCCACCCTCAGCGGGCGACCGTCAGGGCTCTTCGTCCGGGGTGCGGGTGAGGACGAAGGTCGCCACGTCCAGAGCGACTGCCCGGCCGTCGCCGTCGCGCAGCACGGCGAGTAGCTCGCCGTTCTCCTCGGCGGAGCAGCCCCGCCACCGGTCCGGCCCGGCCGGCGCGAACCGGAGCATCCGCTCGCCCCGCCGGTACGCCACCAGCTGGCCCGCGCCGGCGTCCCAGGTGACGTCGGTCGGGTGCCCCATCCACCACCAGCGCCCGGTCAGCTCGGCCACCTCGGCCGGCGGCGCAGCGGTGGCCGGTCGCCAGGGCGTGGCCAGGGCCGGTTCGGCGTCGAGCACGGTGGTGAGCACCTGCTGGCCGAGCAGACTGATCCCGCCGACCCGGAAGCCGTACGAGTTGGCGAAGCCGACGACGCCGGTGCGGGACGGCCGGTGCACCGCCAGGGCGGCGACGTAGCCGGGCATCGAGCCGCCGTGGCCGACGTACACCCGGTCGCCCTGGCGGTAGAGCTCCAGCCCGAGGCCGTGGCCGCCGCGCCAGGAGTCGAGGTCGCTGATCACCACGGGCGCGCACATCTCGGTCAGGCTCGCGGCGGCGAGCACCCCCGGTGCCGGGTCGGCGAGGAAGGCCGCCCAGGTGGCCAGGTCGGCGGCGGTCGCCCAGAGCTGGCCGGCCGGGGCCATCGCCCCGGTGTCGGTCCGGGGCTCCTCGCGGAGCGTGTCGTGCCAGGGGTGCACCACGTAGCCCCGGGCGAACGGCTCGGTGGCCTGGTACGTGGTGCGGCGCATGCCGAGCGGGTCGAGGATCCGCTCCCGCAGCAGGTCGAACCAGGGCTTACCGGTGAGCCGTTCCAGCACCCCGCCGAGCAGCCCGTACGCCAGGTTGGAGTAGTGGTAGCTCAGGTGCGGCGGGTACGCGATCTTGTCCGCGCTCAGCCCGGCGAGCAGGGTGGCCAGGTCTCCGCCCTCGGCGCGTTCCCACCACTGGCCGTCCGGCTCCCGTTGCAGGCCGCTGGCGTGGCCGAGGAGTTGGCGCAGGGTGAGCGCGCCGAGCGGGGTGCCGGGCAGGTGCCGGTCGAGGGGGTCGTCCAGGGTGAGCCGTCCGGCGTCGCGCTCCTGCATGACCAGCACGGCGGTCATGGTCTTGCTGATCGAGCCGAGCCGGTACTGGAGGTCGACGTCCGGGCGTGGGTGCTCCCCGGCGACGCCAAGGTGGATCAGTGCCCCGTCGCGGACCACGCCGATCAGCAGGGAGGGGGCGTGACCGGCGGCCTGCGCCTCGGCGACGAGGCCGTCCACCCGACGGGCGGTCTCCGGTGACAGGGACATGTCGTTCCTCCAGGGCCGGTACGGGACGTCGGCCCGAGCTTACTGATCTCCAAATAGGTGGGGGTGCGCTCACGTGCGAGTATCGAAGGCGTGGACGCGGTGCTCTGGATCGTGCTGGGTGTGGTGCTGGCGGTCGCCGAGATCTTCACGACGACGCTTTTCCTGATCATGTTCGGGGTGGGCGCGTTCGCCGCCGCCGGCGCGGCGGCGCTGGGCGCCCCGGTGGGCGTCCAGGCGATCGTCTTCGCGGCCGTCTCGGCGCTGACCGTCCTGGCGGCCCGGCCGACCATCCAGCGCCACCGCCGCTCGGCGGTGGAGAGCGGCGAGCAGCCGTTCGGGGTGGAGGCCCTGGAGGGGGCGTCCGCGCTGGTGCTGGAACGGGTCGACACCGACGGCGGCCTGGTCAAGATCGACGGCGAGTTGTGGAGTGCCCGGTCGTACGACGCCGCCCAGGTGTTCGCGCCGGGCCAGCGGGTGCAGGTGATCCAGGTCCGGGGCGCGACCGCCCTGGTCTGGCGGGACGACATCTCCCCGGGCACGCTGCCCGGGTCGGAGGGGTGAGCGTATGGAACTGGTGATCGCGGTGCTGTTCGGCGCCATGGCGCTGATCGGGGTGGTGGCGCTGGCGAAGTCGGTGCGGATCGTGCCGCAGCAGCGCCAGGACGTGGTGGAACGGCTCGGCCGCTACAAGCGCACCCTCAATCCCGGGCTGAACCTGCTGGTGCCGTTCATCGACGCGGTCCGGACCAAGGTGGACCTGCGCGAGCAGGTGGTCAGCTTCCCGCCCCAGCCGGTGATCACCTCGGACAACCTGGTCGTCTCGATCGACACGGTGCTCTACTTCAAGGTGGTCGACTCGGTCCGGGCCACCTACGAGATCTCGAACTTCCTCCAGGCGATCGAGCAGCTCACCGTCACCACCCTGCGGAACGTGATCGGCTCGCTGGACCTCGAGCGGGCGCTGACCAGCCGGGAGGAGATCAACCGACACCTGTCCGGGGTGCTGGACGAGACCACCGGCCGCTGGGGCATCAAGGTGACCCGGGTGGAGATCAAGGCGATCGAGCCGCCGCCGAGCATCCGCGACTCGATGGAGAAGCAGATGCGCGCCGAGCGGGACCGCCGGGCGGCGATCCTCAACGCCGAGGGGCACAAGCAGTCGCAGATCCTCACCGCCGAGGGTGAGAAGCAGGCGGCGGTGCTGCGGGCCGACGGTGACCGGCAGGCGCGGATTCTCCAGGCCGAGGGCCAGGCGAAGGCGATCCGTACCGTCTTCGACGCGATCCACCAGGCGAACCCGAGCCAGAAGGTGCTCGCCTACCAGTACCTCCAGGCTCTGCCGCAGATCGCCAACGGCACCGCGAACAAGGTCTGGATCGTGCCGGCCGAGCTGACCAAGGCCCTGGAGGGGATGGGCGGCGCGCTCGGCGGGCTGAGCCAGATGGTCGGGGACGCGCCGTCGCCGCAGGCCGCGTCCGGGGCGAGCGACGTGGAGCGGGAAGCGGCGGCGGCCGCGCAGGCCGCCGCGGCCGCCGCCCGGGAGATCCACGACGAGGTACGCGTCGCCGAGGCGCAGGCCACCGGCGGCAACGGCCCGCAGGGGCTGCCCGCCCCGGAACCGGTCTCCCCGCACAGTCTGCTCCAGGACCCGGCCGACCACCGCGAACGGGGCTGACCAGGGCGAACCGGCGCTGACCCCGGGGCCGGGGGCAAAAAGCGAATATCACTCATACGGCGCTCCGGTGCCTGCCACGATCGGTACGTGAGGACCGATGGTGACCAGGTGCCGGGGCGCCGTACGCGTCCCCCGGCACCGGGCCGGGCCGCCTCGCCGATCTTCCTTCGGCCGACGGCGTCGACCGGCTCCGGAGCAGTGAGCGAGGTGACGCATGAACGATCCGACGAATCCGGTCCGTTCCCGCGCGGCCGTCCCCGGGGCGCACGATCCACTCGGACCACTCGGCTCGCGCCGTACTGGGGGCGGGTTCGGGGTGTTGCCCTTCGTCGTGGAACCCACCCCGACCGGCCCGGCCACCGACGCCACCTGGGCCTGGTCGATGCGGCGGCTCGCCCGCGCGTCGGTGTGGCTGCTCCCGGCGTACGCGATCCTCTACGGCGTGGTGGCCCTGGCCAGCGACGGCGGCGTCGGCAACGACCCGTACCCCGCCGACGGCCGGCCGCTCTACCTGGTCGGCTGGGTAGGGGCGGTCTGGATCGGCCTGCTCGCCCTGCTGGCGCTGGCCGGGCTGCTGGTCACCACCCGCAGTCGCCGCAGCGCCGCGACGGGGCTGCTGGTCAGCCTTGCCGGCACGGTGCTCATGCTGCCGTTCGCCGGCCTCGCCGAGCAGACCCCGGTCTTCGGCGCCACCGCCCGCAGCCTGGTCCTGGTCGGTGCCACCTGCTACAGCGTCGGCTGGGCGCTCACCGGCTGGGCGGTCGGCCGGTCCGGGGTGTTCAGCATCGGTGACGGTGTGCTGCTGGCAATCGCCGCGCCCCTGCTCGGCCTCGGCGGTGCCCTGGTCGGCTCGCTGCAGACCTTCGGCGCCATGTTCGCGCTGATCGCCGGGATCGGCATCGCCTACCGGGCGGGTCGGCTGGTGCCGAAGCAGATCGCCCGGGACGCCGCCGCCGCGAGTCTCGCCACCCCCACACCGCCGGCCGGCACCCGATGACCGCGGCGCCGTCCGGACGAACCGGACAGCAGCCACCACCGCGTACCGGATGGCCGGCCCGGCTACGGCGCGTCGCCGTGAGTTTTCTGGCAACCCTGCGGAAAGAGTGGGCGCTGCTCGCGACACCGCGTCAACCTGGGGAAATGCGCTTGCGATCGTTGCTGGACCGGCTGGTCACCGTGGTGCTCTGCGGGGT
This sequence comes from Micromonospora pallida, assembly GCF_900090325.1. NCBI lineage: Bacteria > Bacillati > Actinomycetota > Actinomycetes > Micromonosporales > Micromonosporaceae > Micromonospora > Micromonospora pallida. The sequence continues at coordinate 677,076 of NZ_FMHW01000002.1, forward strand.
CCTCGCCGGCCTCTTCCTGGCCGCCGCCGCGTTTCCCGGCAACCTGGTGGCCGGGCTCGGCGTGAAGGCGGCCAGCGAGCTCTGGGGCGACCTGCCGGCGCAACTGCGCACCCCGACCACCGGCCAGCGCACCGCCGTCTACGCCAACGACGGTCGGACGTTGATCACCAGCTTCTACGACGTCAACCGCCGGGATGTGCCGCTGACCGAGATCGCCCCGGTGATGCGCCAGGCGATCGTGGCCGCCGAGGACCGCCGCTTCTACTCCCACGGCGGGGTCGACCTGCGGGGCCTGGCCCGCGCCCTGGTCAGCAACGCCAGCGAGGGCACCACGCAGGGCGCGTCCACGCTGACCATGCAGTACGTGCGCAACGTGCTCAAGAGCGACCCGGAGCGCACCGCCGAGGAGCGGGAGAGCGCGACCGAGGTGAGCGTCGGCCGCAAGCTCCAGGAGATCCGGTACGCCGCCGCGCTGGAGCAGACCCTCGACAAGGACGAGATCCTCGCCCGCTACCTCAACATCGCGTACTTCGGCTCCGGGGCGTACGGCATCGCGGCGGCCAGCGAGCGGTACTTCAGCGTCACCCCGGCGGAGCTGACCCTCGACCAGGCGGCGCTGCTGGCCGGGTTGGTGCAGTCGCCGAACGAGTACAGCCCGATTGACGGCGACCTGGAGGCGGCCCTGGTCCGCCGCTCGTACGTGCTCGACTCGATGGTGGCCACCGGCGCGATCACCGCCGAGCAGGCCGACCAGGCCCGGGCCGAGGAGGTGACCCTCGATCCGACCGAGCAGCCCAACGGTTGCACCGCCATCGACGGCGGGCACGCCGACTGGGGCTTCTTCTGCGACTACCTGCGCACCTGGTGGTTGCACCAGCCGGCCTTCGGCAGCACCGCCGACGAACGGGAGCAGGCCCTGCGCCGGGGCGGCTACACCATCGTCACCTCGCTGGACCCGGAGGTGCAGGCGAGCGCGCTGCGGCAGTCGCTGGCGGTCTTCGACCGGGACGAGCCCCGGGCGCTGCCGATCGCGGCCGTCGAGCCGGGCACCGGCCGGGTGCTGGCGATGGCGGTCAACCGGAACTACAGCCTGGACGCCAACCCGGACGGGCAGGACAACCGGCCGAACACGGTCAACCAGCTGGTGGCCGGCGGCGGGGCGATCGACGGCTACCAGGCCGGATCGACGTTCAAGCTGTTCACCATGCTGGCCGCCCTGGAGTCGGGGCTGCCCCTGGCCACCGGCTTCGACGCGCCGACCCGGCTGGCCACCCGGCACCCCGCCGAGGGGTCGACGGCGGCGTGCGGCGACCGGTGGTGCCCGTCCAACGCCGACCCGGCCAGCATGAACGGCTACCGGACCATGTGGGACGGCTTCGGCCGCTCGGTGAACACGTACTTCGTGTGGTTGTCCGAGCGAATCGGCCCGGCGAAGGTGGTCGAGATGGCCCAGCGGCTCGGCATCACGTTCCGTTCCGACCTGGACGAGGAACTGGCCCGGACCGAGCCCACCGAGTGGGGGGCGTTCACCCTCGGCGTGTCGGCCACCACGCCGCTGGACCTCGCCAACGCGTACGCCACGGTGGCCGCCGAGGGCACGTACTGCGAGCCGTTGCCGGTGCTCTCGGTCGCCGGCCCGGACGGCGCGAAGCTGCCCGTCGGCGACCCGTCCTGCCGGCGGGTGCTCAACGCCGACGTGGCACGGGCGGCCACCGACGCGGCCCGCTGCCCGGTCGGTCAGGACCCCGCCTTCGGCCGGTGCACCGGCGGCACCGCCACCTCGGTCGACCGGATCCTCGAGGGGCGCCCGGTGGCCGGCAAGTCGGGCACCTCGGACCAGGACGCCACCAAGTCGTTCGTCGCCTACACACCGCAGGTCGCGGTGGCCGGCATCGCCGCCAACCCCGACGACCCGACCGACCGGGTGGGTATCTCGGCGCAGTCCGGCGTGGTGTCGGCGGTGGCCCGGGTCATCGCGATGGCCACCGCGGGCCGGCCGGAGGCCGACTTCACCCCGCCGAGCCGGCAGATCGCCCTCGGCAACGAGCCCGATCCCCGCTCCTCACCCCTCACCCGCCCCGACGACGACCTGGACCTCGGCAGCTGGCTGGACCGCCTCGGCATCCCCCGCTGACGGTGGCCCGGCGGAGCTCAGGCGCGGGTGATCAGGTGGGCGGCCCAGGTCGACCATGCCTGGGTTTCGCGGTCTCGGGTGGCGGGGCCCTGGTCGCCGTAGAGGTACCAGCGGATCAGGACGGACGACGTGCCGGCGTACGTCATGGTGGCGACCTCGGCGACGCCGGGCGGCTCGTGCGTGCGGACGGTGACCGACGTGTCGTCGATCTGCTCGACCACGCCGGCCAGCAGCGGTGCCGGCTCGGACGTGGCGACCTCGTCGCCGACCTTTCCGGTGCGCAGTCCGGCCGCCGCCACGGCATCCGGCGCCTCGATGGACTCCGGCACCTCGTGCTGCACGAGCAGCGTGGTCACCGGCAGGCCGGCGAAGTGGGTGAGGTAGAGCCGCATGAGGCGCAGCGCGGCGGTCCAGCCGCCGAGGGTCTGGTCGACGTGCTCGCGCCACTCGTCGCCGTCGACAAGGAAACCGCTGGTCAGCCGGACGACGCAGGTGTCGCCGGAGCGCGCCTCGACCAGGATCTCGGTGTTCCACGTCCGGCTTCGCTCATCGATTTCCTCGGGCTCGTCGAAGACGATCCGGCGGGGCGGGTCCCAGGCGGTGATCGTCCCCTCGGAGGAGCCGTAGGAACCGTGGTGGGTGACGATCCGACCGCCCGGACCGGGCTCGACCTCGGCCGGGACGAACCAGGCCTCCAGGCCCGGGCCGGTGGCGATCAACTCCCAGACCTGCTCGGGGGTGCCCGGCATGTCGGCCTCGACGACCGCGCGGTACCGGCCGTCCTCGTCGTCGATGGACGCGCGAATGTCAGCCAACGTTCTGCTCCTTGCTCGGGCCAGCGTCCGCTGGCAGGTTCTGCTCCTTGCTCGGGCCAGCGTCCGCTGGCAGGTTCTGCTCTTCGCTCGGGCCAGCGTCCGCTGGCGCGTTCTGCGGAATCGGGTAGGCGCCGATGACCAGCCGGTGCCGTCGTCCGGTCGACCCACTCTCGACGTGGTGCCGGGCGATCACCGTGGCGACGGCTTCGGTCAGGTCGCGGACGAAGTCGGCCCGCGCCGACGGGGTGCGGAAGGTGATGTCGGCGTCGATAGTGAACGTCTCGGCCGGCCGTCCGGTCTCCCGGGACCGGCGTAGCAGGGCACCGACCTCCTGGACGACCCGACCGGCGAGCGCGACGAGGTAGGCGGCGGAGAGCCGGTCCGGGCGGTCGCCCGGCGTCGGGCGGGCGGCGGCGGCCCCGAGCACCTCGGGCGAGACGAGGTACGCCCCGGCGGTGGCCACGAGCAGCCGTTCGGTGAGCCCACCCCAGCGCCGCTCGCCCGCGCCGGTCACCAGGCCCTGCGCCTCGAGTTGCCGGACGTGGTAGTGCACCCGCTGGCGCGGCAGGTCGAGCGTACGGGCCAGTTCGGTCGCCGACCGGGGCTCGCGCAGTTCGGCGAGGAGGCGGGACCGGACCGGATCGAGCGCCACGATCGCCGCGGCGGGGGCCGCGATGACTTCCACAGCTTCGACGGACATGACCCCACCCTGCCCTTGACAACAAATCCTGTCAATGGCAACACGAGGGAGGCCGGTGACACGGCCCCGCAGGTGGCGTGTCAGGGGCGAGAGAATGCCTCCGGGCCGACGAGGGCGGCAGTGAGCAGGTCGACGTACTCGGCACACCAGCGGGCCACGGTGGAGCGGTCGTACAGGTCGGTGGAGTACTCCACCACCCCGCGCAGCACCGACCCGACCGGTGAGACCACCACCCCCAGGTCGCGGCGGGCACAGGCCAGGCCCTGGTCCGTCACCTCCGTGTCGAGGCCCGGTAGGCGCAACTCCGGCACGCCCGGGTTCCAGCCGAACAGCGCGGTGCCGACCGGCGGCGGTTCCCCGGGACGCCACCGCGGGTCGACGGCGGAGTAGATCGCGGCGGCCGGGGCGGGCTGGTGGCGCAGTGCGTCCAGGAACACCCGGTCGGTGCGGGCCACCAGGTCGGCGAAGGAACCCCCCTCGGCCAGCGGCACCCGCAGCGGGACGACGCTGGTGAAGAGGCCGACGACCGGTTCGACGTCCCGGCTGTCCCGGTGCGCGTACGAGGCGGCGAGCACCACGTCCGTCGCCCCGGTGAGCCGGCGCAACAGCAGCGCCCACCCGCTGGCCAGGACGGGCAGCACGCTGCCGGACGGCCCGGCGGCCCGGCGTACCCGCTCGGCGAGGTCGGCGGAGAGGTCGAAGGCGTACTCGTCGCCGTCGCCGCTGAGCGCCGTCGGCCGGGGCCGGTCGGTGGGCAGCGGCACGGTACGCGGCGCGCCCGTCAACTGCTCCCGCCAGTACCGCCGTACCGGCTCGGGCGTGGCGGCGGCCCGTTGCCGGCGGGCGTACCCGGTGTACCGGAGGCCGTCCGCCGACTCCCGGGAGACGGAGCCGCCGGCCCGCAGCGCCGGGTACGCCTCCTCAAGTTCCCGCAGCAGGTGCTGGATGGACCAGCCGTCGCCGTTGAGGTGGTGGATCACCAGCATCAGCACGTGCCGGTCGGCCGCCAGCCGGGCCAGCCGGGCGCGTAGCCACGGCCCGTCGTCGGGGAACGGCTCCCGGCCGGTCGCCACGCACCAGGCGTCCACGTCCGCTTCGGGCATCTCCGTCACGGGCAGGTCGAGCGGCCGGTGCGGGAGGATCTCCTGCGTCAGCGTGCCGTCCCGGTCCACCAGCCGGGTGCGCAGCGCGCCGTGCCGGGAGACCAGGGCGTCCAGCGCCGCGCGCAGGGCCGGCACGGCCAGGTCGCCGGTGATGTCGACCCGGACCGGCATGTGCACGGCCGCCGGGTTCGGCGCCCGTCGCTGCCCGTGCCACATCAGTTCCTGCTGGTACGTCGCCGGCGCGCTCTCCTCGACCGGCGCGGCCCTCGTTTCGGGCGCGACCTCCCCGCGTGGCGCGACCTCCGCGTCGGGCGCGGCCGGCTCGACCGGTGCGCTACGTCCGGTCGCCGGGCTCTCCTCGACGGGGGCAGATGGTCCGGTCGGGGTGGTCTCCCCGGTGGGGGCGGTAGTGGTCAGGGCGGTCGTCAGGGCCCGGATGCCGGGCGCCTGGAGGACCCGGTGCACGCCGACCTCGGTGCCGAGCAGTCCGGTCAGCCGGTTGGCGAGGCGGACGGCGGCCAGCGAGTGTCCACCGGCGGCGAAGAAGGGTACGTCCAGCGGCAGTCGGGACACGCCCAGCTCGGCGCACCAGGCGTCGTGGACGAGCTGTTCGGTGCCCGGCTGCGGACGCTGGTCGCCGGCCGGCGCCTCCGGGGCAGGCAGCCGGGCCACGTCGATCTTGCCGGTGCCCCCGGTGGGCAGCACGTCCAGCAGCACCCACGCCCGGGGCACCAGGTACGGCGGGAGCCGGTCGGCCAGGGCGGCGGTCAACCGGGCCGTGCGTTCGGCCGGTGGCTCGCCGTCGTCGACCGGCACCACGTACGCGGCGAGGTACGGCTCGTCGCCCCGGTCGTGCCGGGCGACGACGGCGGCCTGCCGCACGCCGGTCAGCCCGGCGAGCACAACGGCTGCCTCACCCGGCTCGACCCGGTGGCCGGCGATCTTGACCTGGTCGTCGAGGCGGCCGAGGAACTCCAGGTTCCCGTTGCCGCGTACCCGTACCCGGTCACCGGTGCGGTACATCCGCGCTCCCGGCACTGGCGAGTACGGGTCGGGCGGGAAGGCGGCGGCAGTCTCCGCCGGCCGACCGAGGTAGCCCCGGGCCAGCCCGTCGCCGCCCACGTACAGCTCGCCCACCGCGCCGGGCGGGACGGGCCGGCCGTCCGGGTCCAGCACGTACAGCCGATGGTCGGCGGCGGACACGCCGATGTCGACCGGGCCGGTCCCGTCGGGCGGCACCGGCCCGGCGGTGGTGACGATGGTGGCCTCGGTCGGGCCGTACGCGTTGATCACAGTGGCGGGGAAGCCGGCCGGCGGCCGGCGGCGGAGCTGGCTGCCCCCGACCACCAGGGTCCGCAGCGTGGCGGCGGGTGGCGTGGGCAGCGCGAAGACCAGCTCCGCCAGGGGCGCCGGCAGGAATGCCACGGTCACCCGGTGTTCGGCCCACCAGGCGCGCAGCGCGGCCGGGTCGGCGCGCACCGCGTCCGGTACGAGGTGGACGGTCGCCCCGGCGGCGAGCGCCGGCCAGATCTCGGCGAGGTTCGCGTCGAACCCGAGTCCGAGCCCGTGGGCGACCACGTCCGAGCCGGTCAGCCCGAGCGCCTCCGCGTGCCAGGTGACCGACCGGACGGCCGCGCGGTGCGGCACCAGCACCCCCTTGGGGTGTCCGGTGGAGCCAGAGGTGTAGACGCACCAGGCCAGGTGCTCCGGGCCGAGGCCGGCGGTCGATGCGGGGCCGGCTGTCCGGAACGCCGGGAGGGTGTTCGACTGCGGGGTGGCCGCCGGCGACCGATCCTCGTCGGCATCCTCGTCGACCGTGAGTTCGGTGACCTCCTCGACCGTGAGCCGGGGCGGGTTCGTCGGGTGGTCGACCGCCGTCGAGGTGACCAGCAGCCGGGCGCCGCTGTCGGCGAGCAGGGCGGCCAGCCGGGCGGGCGGCAGATCGGGGTCGAGCGGCAGGAACGCCGCCCCGGCCAGCAGCACCCCGAGCTGCGCCGCGACCAGTTCCGGCCGGCGGGGCAGCAGCACCGCGACCAGGTCGTCCGCCCCGACGCCGGTGGCGGCGATCCGGCCGGCCAGCGCCTCGGCCCACACCCGCAGCTCCCGGTACGTCCAGCGGCTCCCGCCGCCGACCACCGCCGGTGCGTCCGGCGTCCGACCGGCCTGCCGGAGAACCAGATCGTCCAGTCGACCGGCCTGCCCGGGGACAAGCTCGGGGCGTTCACGGACCGGCTCGGGGCGTTCACCGGCCGGATCGGCTCGGTGGCGGGCCGGGGCCGGCCGCGCGGCTGTCCCGTTCGGCGCGGCGTCTTGCCCGACGGCGTCGGCCAGCCGGGACAGCGGGAGGTCCGGGTTCCGGGTCAGCCGGTCGAGCATCCCGAGCCAGTCGTCGAGGAACCGGCGTACGGTCACCGGATCGAACACCTCGGTCCGGTACTCGACGTGGCAGCGGACGGTGTCGGTGTGCGACAGGTAGACCATGAGGTCGACCGGGGCCTTGTCCAGCCCCACCGGCAGCGGTTCGGCGGTCACCTCGGGCAGGTCGAAGGCGAACGCGCCACCGGTCTCGTACTCCACGACGACGTCGAAGAGCGGATTCCGGCCGGCCTCCCGGTGCGGGGCGAGCGCACGAACCAGGGCGTCGAACGGTACGGCCGCGTGTTCGTACCCCTCGGCGGCGGTGGCCTGGGTGCGGGCGAGCACCTCACGGAAGGTCGGGTCGCCGGTGAGGTCCAGGCGCAGCGGCAGGGTGTCGACGAAGAAGCCGACCAGGTCGGCGGTGCGGTCGTCCCGGCCGCTGAACCCGGTGCCGACCACCAGGTCCGGCTGGCCGCTGAACCGGAACAGCATGACGCCGAACGCGCTGAGCAGCGTGGTGAACGGGGTGACCCGTTCGGCCCGGCTGAACCGCCGGATCCGGTCGGTCAGCTCGGCCGGAACCTCGGTGAAGACGCTCCGGCCGGCCGCGGAGGGCAGCGCCGGGCGGGGCAGGTCGGAGGGGAGGACGAGGGTGGGAGGTGGGGGGTCGAACCGGGTCAGCCAGTACCCCAGGTCCTTGTCGTCGACGTCGCGGCGTCCGGCGGCGGCCCGGGCGAGATCCGGGTAGCTGACCGGCAGGTCGGGCAGCTCCGGGGTCGTACCGGTCACCCGGGCCCGGTAGGCGGCGGAGACCTCCCGGGTGAGCACGGCGTACGAGGTGCCGTCGGTGGCGAGGTGATGGAACGCCAGCACCAGCACGTGGTGCTCGGCGGAGAAGCGCAGCAGGGTGAACGCGAACACCGGCCCCTCGGCCAGGTCGAAGACCCGCCGGCTCTCCCCGGCCATCGCCGCCGCGACGGCCGACTCCGCCGCCTCTCCGGTCACCTCCCGTACCGGCTCCTCCGCCGGCCCAGCCAGCTCCCGTACCGCCTTCTTCGCCGGCCCAGCCAGCTCCCGTATTGGCAGCTCCACCGGCACCGTCGGCCGGACGACCTGGCACGGCTCGCCGTCGACCTCCCGGTACGTGGTGCGCAGCGGCGCGTGCCGGGCCACCACGTCGGCCAGCGCGCCACGCAGCGCCGCGACGTCCAACGGACCGCGCAGCCGCACCGCCACCGCCTCGGTGTAGGCGGGCGTGCCAGGGTGGAGCTGCTCCGTCAGCCACAGCCGGCGTTGGCCGGGCGTGAGCGGGGCGGTCTCCTCGCGGTCCACCGCCCCGCCGGCCACCGGCGCGGTACGGCGGCGCGGCGTGGCCCGGCGCAGCACGTCGATGAAGGGCAGCCCGGCCCGGACGGCCGGGGCGGGCACGCCGAAGTCCACGAAGCAGGCGATCTCGTCGGCGCCCGCGTCGAGCACCGCGTCCAGCACCGGTCGGCAGCTCTCCGGGGTGCCGATCAGCGCCCGCTGCTCGCAGTATCGCTGGTACGCCCGGGACAGCATGAACCGGACGTCGTCGTCCGGGGTGTCGGCCAGGTCGATGCTCATGCCGAGGCTGTTGACCACCTGCCCGAGCAGGTGCAACGACGAGCGCAGGTACGCGCAGAACGGCTCGAACGCCGCCTCGCGTACCCGGTCGAGGTCGTCGCCGAGGTACGTGTGCAGCAGCACCACCACCCGGCCGGCGGCCGGGTCGAGGCCATGCTCGGCGCGGGTACGCCGGTACAGGGCGATGTTCTCGGCGAGCTGGGCGACGTCCTGGGTCATCAGGTTCGTGACCACCCCGACGTCGCGTCGCGCGGCCTCCCGGTAGCTGTCCGGGTTGCCGACGATCGCGGTGAAGAACGGCGGGGCGTCCTGCACCGGCCGGGGGAAGAGCCGGACGTCGATCGGGTCGCCACTGCCGGACCGGGCGGCGACCGCATCGCCGCGCCAGAGCCGGCGCACCGTCTCCAGGTGCTCGTACATCACCTGCTTGTGCCGGCCGAAGTTCTCCGGCTGGAAGACGAAGTCGTTGGCGTGCCAGCCGGGCGCGCAACCGAGCCCGACCCGGCCACCGGAGAGGTTGTCCACCATGGACCACTCCTCGGCCACCCGGACCGGGTGGTGCAGGGGCAGTACGACCGAGCCGGCGTTGAGCCGGATCCGGCTGGTGCGTACGGCGAGTGCGGCGGCCAGCACCGACGGGTTCGGGAAGATGCCGCCGAACGAGTGGAAGTGCCGTTCCGGGAACCACACCGCGTGGAACCCGTGGGTGTCGGCGTACTGCGCGGCGTCGAGGATCAGGCCGTACCGGTCGTCGGCGTCCTGGTCGGGATAGTCGCCGAAAAAGTACAGGCTGACGTCGACACTGTCCGCGCCCGGCCCTGGTTCTGCGTCTGGCCCTGGTTCTGCGTCTGGCCCTGGTTCTGCGTCCGGCCCCGGGTCCGCGCCCGGCTTCGGTTCCGTAGCGGGCTGCGGGTCGGGGCCCGGTGGCACCCTCGTCGGCACCGGCCTCGGAGCCGACGTCGGGACAGCAGCCGGCGCCGGGGCGGAGTCCCTTGCGGGGACGGAGCTCTGTGTGGGGATGGCGCCTTGTGCGCCGGTGGCGGCCGTGGCAGGCAGAGCGCCAGCCGGCAGAGCGCTGACCGGCAGAATGCCGGCCGGCTGGCCTGCCGCTCTGAGCAGGGCGAGTTGCTGCTGCATCAGGTCGAGTTGGCGGTGGACGATGGCGCTCAGGTCGTGCGCCGGCACCGCCGGCACTGCCGGCATCGTCGGCATCGTCGGCCTGAGCGTGCCGGTCTCCGCAGCCTCTCCCGGTCGTGCGACACCCCCTCGATCAACTCCAGATGCGGCGAGTCGGGGTGTCCCGGGTGCGTCGACACCCCGACTTGCCGTATCTCGAGGCACCCCCACCCGAGACAGGCCAGGCCCGCTCGAAGAAGGGCCGGTCGGGGAGAGGCCGGTCGGGGAGAGGGCGGTCTGGGCGGGGTCGGTCGGGGAGGGGGCGGAGCCGGTGACGATGCGTTCGGCGAGTCGACGTGGCGTGTCGACAGTCTCGAAGAGGTCCCGGATCGGGACCCGTACCCCGTGGGCCTGGTCGATCTCGCGAGACATGCTGATCAGCAGCAGCGAGTCCGCGCCGAGGGCGAAGAAGGTCTCGTCGGGGCCGACCGCCGTGACGTCCAGCCCCAGCTTGTCGGCGGTTAGCGTACGCACCCAGTCCAGCACCGCCTCGTCGGCCACCAGGTCACTGGCCGACGGCTCCCCGGTCAGCACCGGCTGCCCGGACACCGGGCCGGCGACCGGGGCTCCGGCCACCGGAGTGGATGCCTCGGTGTGGGCGGCGGGGGCCGGGGCGGTGACCGGGGCTTCGGTCAGCGGGGCGGCAGTGTCGGGTACGGCGTCCGGTCGAGCGGCCCGCACCGCCGGAGCCGGGCCGTCGGCGGTCCGCGCTGCGCGGGCACGGGTACCCCCTGTCGGGTCCGGGTCGGGGTCGATCCAGTAGCGGCGGTGCTGGAACGGGTACCCGGGCAACGACACCCGGCGTCCCCCGCAGCCTTCGGTGATCGCCGTCCAGTCGACCGGTGCGCCCGCGCAGTACAGCTCCGCCACGGCCCGCCATACCCCGTCGATCGGGTCGGCGTCGCGCCGCTGGGACGGCACCCAGGTCGCCGTCGACCGGGTCGCCCGGGCCAGCCGGGTGAGGGCGGCGTCCGGCCCGGCCTCGATGATCGTCCGGCAGCCCTGGTCGACGATCGTCCGTACGGCGGCGTGGAACTCGACGGCCCCGCGGGCCTGCCAGTACAGGTGCTCGGCGTCCGGCTGCCAGCCCGGCTCGCGGACTCGCCCGTCGACGGTGCTGACCACGGGCAGTCGGACCGGCCGCAGGTCGACCCGACCGGCCAGGGCGGACAGCTGGTCCCGGAGCGGCTCGATCGCCGAGCTGTGGAAGGCGCGGGTCACCGGCAGCCGCCGGGTCGACAGTCCCCGCCGCGCGGCCCGGTCGGCGACGGCAGTGACCTCGTCGGGCGACCCGGCCAGTACGTGCCGGTCGGGGCCGTTCACCACGGCCACCTCCACGGTGCTGCCCACCACCAGGTCGTCGACGGTCGCCCGGTCGGCGAGCACCGCCAACATCGCACCCGGCCCCAGCGCGTCCTGCATGAGTCGGCCGCGCCAGGCGGCGAGGCGTACCGCGTCGGCGAACGGCAGCGCGCCGGCCACGGCCAGGGCGGCGTACTCGCCGACGCTGTGGCCGAGCACGAGTTCCGGGACGATCCCCCAGGAGCGCCAGAGTTCGGCCAGGGCCAGCCCGACGACGACCAGTACCGGCTGGGCCAGGTCGGTGGGGACCCCGGCGGGGTCGTCGGGGGTCTCCCGCAACCGGGCGAGCAGGTCACCACCGACCGCGTCCCGGTACGCGGTGGCGGCCTCCGCCAGGACGTCCCGGACCACCGGGAACCGTTCCGCGAGCGGCAGCAGCACCGGGCGCAGGTCGCCCTGCCCGGGGAAGGCCAGGGCCAGCGGTCCGGCGGGTACCGACCCGGTGACCACCGTGTCCGGGATGGCGGTGCCGCCGACGACCCGGTCCAGTGCCGAGGCGAGAGCGGCGGGGGAGTCGCCCCGTACGACGAGGCGGTGGCGCAGGTGCCGGCGACCCCGTCCGGCGGTGGTCACCAGGTCGGCCAGCATCAGGTCGGGGTGGGCGCGTAGGTGGTCCCGGTGGCGTGCGGCGAGCGCGGTGAGCGCCGCCGGGTCGGCCGCCGACAGCGGTAGCAGGCCGGGTGCGGGGGACGTGGTGGCGGCTGGTGGGGCGACCTCGGCGGGCGGCTGTTCGACGATGACGTGGGCGTTGGTGCCGCCGACGCCGAGGGCGCTCACCGCCGCGCGGCGCGGCGTGTCGCCGACCGGCCAGCCGATGGGGCTGGTGGTGACGGTGAAGGGGGCCAGGTCGACCACCGGCCGGGTGAAGTTGATCTGCGGGGGAAGCTGGCCGGTCCGGACCGCCAGCACCGCCTTGACCAGGCCGGCCATGCCGGCGCAGCTGTCCAGGTGGCCGATGTTCGCCTTGACCGAGCCGAGCAGCGGCCGGGCCGACGCGTACGCCTCGGCGAGGGCGTGGTGTTCCACCGGGTCGCCGAGCGCGGTGCCGGTGCCGTGCGCCTCGACGTACCCGATGGACGCGGCGGACACGGCGGCGTTCCGCAATGCCTGCCGGATCACCTCGACCTGCCCGGTCACGCTGGGCGCGGTGAAGCCCACCTTGCCCGCGCCGTCGTTGTTCACGGCCGAGCCGAGGAGCACCGCGTGCACCGGGTCCCCGTCGGCAACGGCGCGGGCGTACGGCTTGAGCACCACCGCCGCGACCCCGTTGCCGCCGACGGTGCCGTCCGCGGCAGCGTCGAAGGGACGGCACTGGCCCTGCGCGGAGAGGATCGAGCCCGGCGTGTGGTGGTAGCCGGTGACCTGGGGGACGTGCACGGCGACCGCGCCGGCCAGCGCGAGGTCGGCGTCCCCGGCGAGCAGCGCGCGGGCCGCCAGGTGCACCGCCACCAGCGAGGTGGAGCAGGCGGTCTGTACGGTGATCGCCGGACCGGTCAGGCCCAGCCGGTACGCGACCCGGGTGGCGAGGAAGTCCGGCTGGTTCCCCAACGCCGCGCCGACCACGGTGGCCGGGTCGGCGGCGCGGGTGGCCGCGTCGAGGTTGTTCCGCAGGTAGGTGTGGTGGGTGTAGAGGTTCATCCCACCACCGGCGAACAGCCCCACCCGGGCCCGGTCGCGGTCCCCGGCGTACCCGGCGTCCTCCAGGGCGTGCTGGCAGGTCTCCAGAAATAGCCGGTGCTGTGGGTCGAGCAGTTCGGCCTCCCGGGCGCTGATGCCGAAGAAACCCGCGTCGAAGCCGGCGACGTCGTCGAGCACCCCGCTGGCCGCGACGAACCCGGGGGCGTCGGCGTCCGTCACCCCGGCGGCGGCCAGTTCGTCGGGGGTGAAGAAGCGGACGCTCTCCACCCCGGCGAGCAGGTTCGACCAGAACTCGTCCACGCTGGCGGCGCCGGGGAAGCGGGCCGCCATTCCGATGATTGCGATCCGGTGGTCCCGGTCGACCGGGGCCGGGCCGGCGGAGTCGGCGGGGGCGGTGTCGGTGAGGTGCCGGACGAGCGCGTCGACGGTCGGGTGCGCGAAGAGCGTCGGCGCCGGGACCGGCCGGCCGAGGACCTGCTCGAGCCGGGACCGGAACCGGACGATCTCCACCGAGCCGATGCCGAGTTCCCAGAACGGCAGCTCGCTGTCGACCGGGCCGTCGAGCAGGTCGCCGAGCGCGTCCAGGACCGTCCTGCGCACCGTCGTCCGGCCGGGTGGCCCGATCGGGAGCGAAGCCGGCGCGGGGACGCTCGAGACAACGGGGGACGGGGAGGGCGGCGCGGGAGCGGATGGGGCAGCCGGGTGCGGAACGGGCGTGGGGGAAGGCAGCGGGGGAGCAGTCGGGGCAGCCAGGGGTGGGGAAAGCGACGCGACTGGGGGCGGGACCGGTGGGGTGGTGGCGGTCGGGGCCGGGCCGGGTCGGCCGGTGTCGAACTCCCCGGCGGTGAACCGGCGGCGCAGCGCCGCCCGCTGGATCTTCCCCCCGGTGGTACGGGGAAACTCCTCCGCACGCACCGCCACGACCCGGGCCGGGGCGGTGCCCCAACGGCGGGCGACGGCGGCGGTGACGTCCCGGGCCACCTCCTGCGGTGACCGTCCTGCGGCGGGGTCGGGCACGTGGAACACGACCAGGGACTCGCTCCCGGTGCGGGAGTCCGGTACGCCGCAGGCGGCGACCAGCCCGGCGGCCACCCCGGGCACCGTCCCGGCGACCTGCTCGACCTCGTGGCAAAGCAGGTTGTGTCCGTTGAGGATGATCAGGTCCTTCTCCCGGCCGGTGACGGTGATCCGTCCGTCCACCAGGTACGCGAGGTCGCCGGTGTCCCACCAGCCCCCGGGACGCAGGGCGGCCCGGGTCGCCTCGGGGTCGGCGAGGTAGCCGGGGGTGAGCCGGGGCGAGCGGACCTGGAGCCGACCGATTCGCCCCTCGGGCAGCACCTCGTCGTCCGGGTCGACGATGCGCACAGTGGCACCGGGGGCGGGCGCGCCGACGGCGAGGAACTCGACGCAGTCGGCGGGGTCGTCGTCGGCGGTGGCCCAGGCCAGGTCACCGTCGAGGCTGGCAATGCGGACCCGCTGTCGGCAGCCCGGCTCGGCCAGGGACGCGAAGGTGATCGCGGTGCTGGTCTCGGACATGCCCCAGGCGGGGGTCATCGCGGCTACCGGCACGCCGGTCGCCGCCACGAACGCGTCGAAGGTCTCCGGCAGGCACTGCTCGCCGCCGCTGACCATCCGCCGGACGTGCCCCAGCTCCCACCGGCGGTGGTCCGGGTCACGGACCACCGCGTCGGCCACCAGCCGGAGTCCGAAGTTCGGCGCCCAACTGTGGGTGACCCGGTGTCGGCGCATCAGCTCGAGCCAGCGCAGCGGATCGGCCAGCACCCGCTCGGTGTCGACGTGCACGCTGGTCGCGCCGAGGAACACCCCGCCGAGGTGGTAGAGGAGCAGCCCGGCGACGTGGTCCACCGGGAGCCAGTTGAGCAGCACGTCGCCGGGGCGGATGTCGAGCATCTCCCGCGCGCCGACGGCGTACTGCGACAGGCCGAGGTGGGTCAGTGGGATGATCTTCGGGGTGCCGGTGCTGCCGGAGGAGAGTTGCAGCACCGCCACCTCCTCCGGCGTGGCCCGGTGGTCCCCGTCCGGCCGGGGCCGGTGGCCGTCGACCAGCTCGGTCACGGTGACGACCCGTCCGCCGAGCGGCAGGTGACGCAACCCGGCCGCGTCGACGGTCCCGGCGACGACGAGTGGTTCGCCCAGCGTCCGCCAGACGTGCCGGAGCGCGTCGAGCGCCGGGGAGTTCCCGGCGTGCTCGGGCCCGGCGGCGGTGGTCAGCGGAGCCACCCCGGCCAGCACGCAGCCGAAGAACGCCGGCCAGTACTCGACGGCCGCGCCGACCCGCAGGATCGCGTACCCGCCGGCGGGCACGCCCCGCGCCCGCAGGCCGTCGCGGACCGCGCGGGCCCGGCCGAGCAGGTCGGGGTGGGCCAGGAACTCGGTGCCGCCGTCGGCGGCGACCAGGTGCAGGCCCGCGTCGGGGAACCGGTCCGCCGCGCGGGCCAGCGCCTCGCCCACCGTCCGGGGGTGCGTCGGGTCGTCAGGCAGGTCACTGCCGTGGCTGACGGCGGGACGGCGGTCGGCGGGCTGGGGAGGGGTCACGAGGCTACCTCGGCTGGTTGACGACGTGCTGCGGCCCGGAGGCGGACGTGGACGACGAGGAAGGTGAGCGCGGCGGCCAGCGCCAGCCCGTGGGCGGCCCCGACGACCGGCAGCGGCGGGAACCGGTCCAGCAGCACGGCGCAGACGATCATGCCGAGTCCGAAGCCGGCGTTCTGCGCCGCGCTGGCGAAGCCGAACAGGCGGGCGCGTAGGTCGGCGTCGACCGCCTGGAGTCGGGTGGTGTAGCTGATCTCGGCGTACCCGTCGGCCGCGCCGGCCGCCAGGGTCACCGGGACCAGCAACCAGACCGGCAGGCCGGTGAAGGCGAGCACGAAACAGACCGACATCAGGCAGGTGGCCACCCCGAAGGGCAGCTCCGACGGTCCCCGCCCGACGCGCTTCGCCCGCCAGGCGGCCCAGCGGCCGGCGAGCAGACTGCCCGCCGCCCAGGCGGTGGTGAAGATCGCGGCGAACGTGGCGGGGGAGTCGGGGCGGACCAGGGTCGCGTACACCGGCAGCCCGACGTTGTGCGACGCGGAGCCGAGGGCGTCGGCGGCGCGTACCGCGATCATCGCCGGGACCACCGGGGCGACGGCCTGGAGCAGACCGAACCGACCGGGCGCGCGGAGCCCGGCGGTAGGCGGCCCGGCGGCGGCCGGCCCGGCGGCGGCCGGTCGGGCGACGGCGGTGGTGCGCCGGGCCACCGGGAGCAGGAGCAGGGCGGAGAGGAGGTAGGTGCCGGCGTCGACCAGGAACGCCACGTGGTAGCCGAGCCAGCCGACGAGCACCCCCGCCGAGGCGAAGCCGAGCAGCATCCCCACCGAGCGCAGCGTCACCACCAGGCCGTTGGCCCGGGTCAGCCGGTCCGGACCGACCATCGTGGGCAGGTGCGCGCGCATCGCCACGCCCCAGATCGTCTGGCCCGCGCCGAGCGCCACCGCGAGCCCGTACAGCACGGTGTTCCGCACCCCGGCGGGAGCCGCGACGAGCAGGACGAGCGTGCCGGCCGCGACCAGGTCGGCGCCGATCATCAGGTACGGGCGACGCTGCCGGCCGGCGAGCCGGCCCGCGACCGGACCGGCGAGGAACCCGGCCGCCAGACGGACGGCCATGAAGGCGCCGGTCTGCAACGTGGAGCCGGTCAGGTGCAGGACGAACAGGCCGAGCGCCACCAGGTTCAGGAAGCTGCCGAAGGTCGACACGGCGTGCGCCGTTGCCACGAGCCGCACCTCGTGCCACGACCGGTCCATCGCTGCTGCTCCGCCCACCACCGACTCGCTCCCCCCGATGCGTGACTGGCAATCATGCCGGCGCCGTCAATGCATTTCAATTCCCGGATGCCGGACGTCCGCCCGGTGACCGGGCCGGCGTGGCAATTGGGCAGAATCCTCCGGTGTCCGTCCACCAGATCACCGACCCTGACGACGACCGGATCGCCGACTACCGGGCGTTGACCGACGTCGAGCTGCGCACCCGGTGGGAGCCGCCGCACGGACTCTTCATCGCCGAGGGAGAGCTGGTGCTGCGGCGGGCGCTGCGCGCCGGCTACCCGCCCCGCTCGTTCCTGGTCGATGCCAAACGGGTCGACCAGCTCGCCGACCTCGACACCGGCGACGCCCCGGTCTACGCGGCCACCCCGGACGTGCTGGAACGGGCCACCGGCTTCCACGTGCACCGGGGGGTGCTCGCCTCGTTCCGCCGCCTGCCGCTGCCCAGCCCGGCGGACCTGCTCGCCACCGCCCGACGGGTGGTGATCCTCGAGGACGTCAACAACCACACCAATTTGGGCGCGATCTTCCGGGCGGTGGCCGCGCTCGGGGTGGACGGGGTGCTGCTCTCGCCGTCCTGCGCCGACCCGCTCTACCGGCGCAGCGTACGGGTCAGCATGGGTGAGGTGTTCGCCGTGCCGTACGCGAAACTGGAGCCCTGGCCGGACGGCCTGGCGCAGGTCCGCGCGGCCGGCTTCACGGTGCTGGCGATGACCCCGGCCCCGGACGCGGTGCCGATCCAGCGGCTCACCGCCGACCAGCGCGCCCGCGCCGCCCTGCTGCTCGGCGCGGAGGGCGCCGGACTGAGCCGGGCCGCGCAGGCCGCCAGCGACGTCCGGGTGGTCATCCCGATGCGTCGCAACGTCGACTCGCTCAACGTGGCCGCGGCCACCGCCGTGGCCTGCTGGGAACTGGGCCGCGACGACCCGCTCTGATGACGTCGGGCCTGGTCAGCCGATACTACCCGCGCGGTAGCGTGTCGCCCGTGTTCCCTACCGTGCGTGAGGTGCTGGCGCTGGACCCGGTCCGGCACGGTGCACCACGCCTGGTGGCCGGGGAGGCGGCGGTGGACCGGCCGGTACGGTGGGTGCACGTCGCCGAGGTGCCGGACATCGCCACCCTGCTGCGCGGCGGCGAACTCGTCCTCACCACCGGCATCGGACTGCCCGCCGACGACGCGGGACTGCGCGCCTTCATCGACACGCTCGCCGAGGTCGAGGTCTCCGGCCTCGTCGTCGAGTTGGGCCGCCGGTACGTCGGCGCGGTGCCCCGGGTGATGGCCGCCGCCGCCGCGCGGCGCGGACTACCCCTGGTGGAGCTGCGCCGGGCCACCCCGTTCGTCCGGATCACCGAGGCGGTGCACGCCCTGATCGTCGACGCGCAGCTCCACGAGCTGCGGGCCACCGAGGAGATCCACCAGCGGTTCACCGAACTCTCCGTCTCCGGGGCCGGCCCGCAGGAGGTGGTCCGGCAGGCCGCCGAACTGGCCGGCTGCCCGGTGGTGCTGGAGAACCTAGCCCGCCAGGTGCTCGCGTACGACCCGGCGGGGGAGAGTGCCGAACTGCTGCTCGACGGCTGGGAGCAGCACTCCCGGCGGATCCAGCCGGCCGGGCGGACCGCGTACGACGCGGACAGCGGCTGGCTGGTCACCACCGTGGGTGCCCGGGAACAGGACTGGGGACGACTGCTGCTGCGCTGGCCCGGCCGGGAGATTGCCACCGCCCCGCCCGACGGGGTCACCCCGCCGACCCGGCTGACCATCCTGGTCGAGCGGGCCGCCTCCACCCTGGCGCTCGGCCGCCTGATCCGCCGGGACGCCGAGGGGCTGGAACGGCAGTTGCACCGGACCCTGCTCACCGCCCTGCTGGACCACTCCCGCCCGGTCGACGAGGTGGCCCTGCGGGCCCGCGCGATCGGGGTGACCCTGGACCGGCGGCACCTGGTCGGCGTGGTGGTCCGGCACCGCGCCGACCAGGTGCCGGACGAGACGGGCTCGGCGCGGCTGCGGGACCTGGCTGAGGCGGTCGGCCAGGCGTTGCGCGAGGCGAAGCTGACCGCGTTGACCAGTGCCCTGGACGACCAGGCGGTCGGCGCGCTGCTCGCCCTCCCCGAGTCGGCCGTCGAGCCGAAGGCCCTCGCCGCGTTTGCCGCCGCGTTGCGCCGGATCCGGGTCGACGCCCGTCCGGCACCGGGCGGGCCGGGGGCGGTGATCGTGGCGGCCGGGTCCGGGGTAGGCACTCTGCGGGAGGCGTACCGGTCGATGGTGGAGGCGCGGCAGGTCGCCGACGCGGCCCGTCGGGATCGGCGGGACCTGCCGGTGTTCCGGTTGCCGCACGTCGGCCTGGCCGGACTGTTGCACCTACTGCGGGAGGACCCCCGGGTGCAGACGTTCGTGGAGCGGGAACTGGGGCCGCTGCTGGCGTACGACGCCCGACATCCCCGGGACCAGTTGCTCGGGACGCTGCGCGCCTACCTGGAGCAGGGCCGGAACAAGTCCGCGGGGGCGGCTGTCGCGCACCTGTCCCGACCGGCGTTCTACGAGCGGCTGGCCCGGATCGCCCGGATCCTCGACGCCGACCTGGACTCGGTCGACGTCTGTCTCTCCCTGCACGTCGCCCTGCTCGCCCTGGACGCCGTCCGCACCCGCTGACCCGCTCAGTCAGGCCCGCCGCCTGGTCGATCGGAACGGGAACGGTGCGACTCCCGAAGGTCCTGGATGACGACCTGCCCTGTTGCCAGGGTGTCAACGCGGCAGTCCGGGCCGAGCAGGGAGCCGTAGTAGCCCAGCCGAGGCATTCCCTCCCCGTTCCAGGGGGCGCACTGATCGTCCGCCACCGAGAACGAGAGATCGGCGTAGACCTGAGCGTTGACCCATGGCGTGTGCATCGGAGCAACCACCGTGGCCGGGTGCAGGGCGTGACCCAGCACAGCGGTGAACACCCGCGTCGCGAGCTTCGGATTCTCCCGCGCCACCCCGAAGTACATACTGGGCCTTCTGCGTACGGACTCGGCGGGCTCCAATACCTGGATGTGTTCGCGGCCGTACTCCCTCGGGCTCCCCGTCATTGGAGCCACGCTACGCCAGCGGTGATCTTGTCCCCGGTCCCACGACACCGATACACCCGGCATGTACCGCAGTGCCTACCAGCGCTGACGGAGAAGTGACACTGCATCGACAACGGTGGCGGTCGCCGCGCACAATGCAGGGCTCACCGGATGTGCCGAGCCGATGGTGAGGGGTGGACGGATGGCAGAGCCGGATCGTGCGCCGGTGCCGCGTACCGGGCAGGCGACCTCCCTGGTCCGAGAACTGTTCTGGGTGGTGCCGACGGTGCTCGCCGCCGTCGGCGGCACGGTGTTCCTGCTCTCCAACCGGGCCTGGGGCGCGGACGCGGCGGCGATCATCGGCTTTCCGCTCAGCGTGGTGGCGATCATCGTCGCCATCCTCATCGACCGGGGCGCCTTCAAAGCGCCCTTCCTCAAGGTGCCGCGCGACCGGCGGCGTACCTGGAAGTGGGCGGCGGCGTTCACTGTGGTCGTGATGCTGGGCACGGTCACGGTCTGGTGGATCCGGCGCGAGCCCGACCCGTTCGACTACCTGTCCGGCGAGGTCCGTATCGGCTATGTCGCCTACGAGTACCAGGGCTGGCACACCGATGACAGCAGCGGTGTCCCGGAGGGCTTCGACGTGGACCTGGCTCGGGATATCGAGGCGCATTTCCCGGACGCCCGAATCAGCTGGGTGGACCTGACCACTGTGGAAAACCGGATCCTGGCGTTGCGGGGCGAGTGGAGCAAGGCCGGCTCGCGCGTGAGGCAGGATCCGGTGAAGCTGGTCGTGTCGAACTTCAGCATGACACCGGAGCGGGCGGAGCGGATCGACTTTGCTGGGCCGTACTTCGTCGACGCCCAGGCGTTCCTCAGCCGGGACCCGAGCATCACCACCATCTCGAAGATCCCCCGAGGCCGGGTGTGCGTGCTGAAGGGGTCGCGTAGCGACGAGAAGCTCACCCAGATCGGCTGGAACCCGCTCCGGGAGGACTCGCTGGCCGCCTGTGTGGCCGAGTACCACGCGGACCGGGTCGACGCGGTCTCCGACGACCGATCGCTGATCGCTGGCTTCGCGAAGGCGATCGGGCTGCCGCCGCCAAGCCCGCTGAATTATGGCGCGGAGAAGTACGGCGTGGGCATGCCGGACAACATGCCCCGCCTCTGCGCCGAGGTCAGTAAGGTCATTGACGACTTCCTGAAGTACAGGTGGTCGGACTCGTTCCGTGCTCACCTGACCCCGTTCGGCCTGTCCGAGGAGAGGTACGTACGCCCGACTTCGACCGACCCGTGCCAGCCCGCCGCACCCTGGTACGACTGACCGCCAGCGGACCGACGAGAGCGCGACGGGGCGGGGCTCAGGTGAGCGCGACGAGTGCCTTATCGTACACCGAAGAGGGAATTCGACCCGCTCGCGCCCCATACGCTCGAGATATGGCGATTCAACGAATGGACCACGTCGGTCGTTGTCGACGATCTCGAGGCTGCTATCGCGTTCTTCGTCGAACTTGGCATGGAGTTGGAGGGCGAGACGCCGGTCGAGGGCCGTTGGGTGGACCGGGTCGTCGGCCTCGACGGCGTCCGGGTCGACATCGCGATGATGCGGACACCGGATGGCCACGGCCGGCTTGAGTTGACGAAGTTTGATGCGCCGACGGCGGTCAGCGGCCAGCCGGAAAACGCACCGGCGAACACACTGGGCATCCGCCGCATTATGTTCGCCGTCGACGACATCGAGGACGTCCTTGCCCGTCTGCGCGCCCATGGTGCCGAACTCGTCGGTGAGGTGGCGCAGTACGAGGAGAGCTATCGGCTCTGTTACGTCCGTGGCCCCGAGGGCATCATCGTCGCACTGGCCGAGCAGCTCAGCTGAAGGCTGCCGAAGGCCCGTTCATCCAAAGAATCATCCGGGCACTGATAGCTCGCAAAAGCTCGTCGAGTCCCGCCGATTGGCTCGGCGGGACTCGACATATTGCCACATCGGATTCATCAATCAAATCGAGGTCGATTCACTGCACCTGAAGACTGTCGGTCGTGGCGTTGCCGTAGTGATTGTATTGAGCATCGTAAACCCCCACCGAAGCGGCATATGCTCCCCTGGAGCGCGGGATCGCGCAGAGGTTGGTTGCGGTATGCCAGACCTGCCCCGCCGGGATGACCAAGTTGGTCCAACCACCATAAGGATACTGAGGGCACGTGCCTGTGGAGCCATTGACAAAGTACGAGAGAGTGACTGTGTCGACCTGCCAGTTGGTGGAGCTCGCATTGCCGAAATGCACGGTGAAATAGACTTCGTTGTTGTCCGCCCAAGCGCACGTCTGCCAGTAGCGGTTGGGGCTCGTCGTAGCGTACTGGTAGCCGGTGCAAATGCTGCCAGAGCCGCCTGGCGGGACGATGACATCGGCGTGGGCGGGCGCGGCGACCGCAGTTGCGGCGACCACGCCCATGAGTCCAGCCAGCAGCCTCCGAGTAACTCGCTTCATTCTTTTCCCCCGATTCAGACGACGAGACAAGCCAGGGCCGGAAGTTCCCGCCGGTGAGTGCAAAAACTAATGCATTCCTCTTGCGAGGTTGGCAACACCCATCAGGCGACATGGATATTGAAGCATGGCTATCGATGATTCGCTACCCATGCACCTTGATGGCCGATCTCACAGCCGGCGTCAACCGCGCACCAACCACTCAGAGTCGGTAGCGGCAGGCGAGGTCGACCTGTGGACTGGTGGTGCCGGTGCTGGGGATCTCGACGTAGTAGCTGAAGCCGTTGTCCAGGCCGGCGACCGAGATCGTCCACTCGTACGGAGACACGGACTGCGGCGAGGACTGCCAGGCACCGGTGCCAACCCGGTAGTGCAGCGTGGCCGGCACGTCCGAGTCGACCTGCACGTACGCGTGGTAGCGCCGCCGGTCGGGCTTGACCAGCAGCATCCCGCGCACCTTGCCGACACCCGTGACGGTACGGATGTCGTAGTCCTTGGCCGTCGGATGCGACGGTGTCGCGGGTGCTTCGGTGTGCAGGGCGTTGACGTCCAGTCCGGCGAGGTTGAGTCCGGAGACGACGATCCCGACCAGGCCCTTGCCCGGGACGGTCACCGTGATCGAGTTGTTGGTGACCGTGGCGGTCGTCGACGTGCCGTCGGCGGCGTACACCTTCGCCGGGTACGTCGACGCGGTCATGTTCAGTTTCGCCGCGTCGAGGGTGACCGTGACGGTCGCGGCGTTGCTCGAGGTGTTGGTCAGACCGACCGCGTACTGGGTGTTCCCCGCCCGGGCCCCGATCCAGTTGACCACGTAGTTGTTCACCGTGACCAGGCCACGCGGCATCCACAGCCAGGCATTGGTGACGTCGAAGAACCGGCCGGGCCGGTGCCCGTACGTGTGGTAGCGGAAGAACGCGTACGTCGCCTCGAACTCGGCGGGGAACTCGATGCGTCCGCCGGACGCGAGCCACTGCTCGGTCAGCAGGTAGTCGATGGTCAACCCGAGCACGGCCGGGATGTGGTGGAAGAAGATCCGGGTCGCGCCCGTCGGACCCTGGGTCGGGAAGTCCGGCTTCATGTGCGTCACCGAGAACTGGTGCAGGTAGTAGCCGGGGTAGTTCGTGTAGCGGCCGATGACGGCGTTCGCGGCGATGTTGGCGAGCAGCGGGTCGTTCACGTAGCGGGACAGCCGGAGCAGGAACGGCGCCCACATCGGCAGCAGCGTGTGCCCACCGGTGATCGGCCGGTAGGTCGGTACCGCCTCGAAGGTCAGGCCGGTGACGTTCAGCTTCCAGTTGTCGGCGGACTCCGGCGGCGGCGGGTTCGGCCCCGGGTAGTCCGGCAGGACGTCGGAGTCTTCCGCCCAGCGCACGCCGGTCTCGGTGACCCAGGTGCCGGTGGGCACCGTGGTCGTGCCGTGCACGACCGGCCGTACGTAGTGCTGGGTGACGAACCGCTGCGCCTCTTTGTACGCGGCGTCCAGGAAGCGTTGTTCGCCGGACTCCTCGTACAGGTCGAGGAGTTCGATCCACGCCTTGGAGAAGTAGTACTGGAAGTCGCCGGAGTCGACGGTGGTGTCGTACCCGGTCAGGATTCCCTGGGTGCTGATGTAGTCGTCGGCCCGGGTCTTCGCGGTCGCCAGGTGGGTCGGGTCACCGGTGAGGCGGTACGCGTTCACCGGCGTCGCCATCGGCGGTCGCCGGAACGCCGAGTCCCGGGCGCCGTTGAGGTGCTGGGTGGCGGCCCACTCGATGCCACCGGACATGCCGCGCATCATCCGGTGCAGCGGGACGAGGGTCGACGTGTCGAACGGAATGCCGCAGATGCGGTGCGCGTCGGGCATCCAGGAGTAGCGGTCGCGCGACACGTGGAACTCCACGACCGGCAGGGCGTGCGAACCGTAGAGGGTGTCGTCGGCGGTCAGGTAGTACGCGGAGAGCAGGGCGCCGGCGGTGGCCTGCCGGGTCGCCTTGTCGTTCTCGATGTCGGCGAACGACTTGGCCCGGTCCCACCAGCCGCTGTAGCTGGGGGTGAACGTCACCGGGTCGGTCGTCGCCGGGCCGTCCTTCACCAGGTCGATGAGGTTGTGCAGGGTCGCGGTCAACGACGTGCCGTAGACGTTGGCGCGGTAGTTGGTGAGCCCGTACTCGTTCTGCACGAGCTGCTTGTACGCCTCGTACAGCCCGACCGGCTGGGCGCGTAGCTGGAACGTGAAGGAGTACGGCGTACCGGCCGTCATCCGCGAACGCGTCCCGAACTGCGGCGCGAAGATGATCGGCTGCACCTCGGCGGACTCGTTGCGCAGCGACATCCCGTACCGCTGGCTGTCGATCCCGTCGTTGTGTTCGCTCTCGAAGACGATCTCGTCGGCCGGGAGTGCGACACCCCAGGTCCAGGTGGTGCTGCCGATCTGGTGCTCGACGAGGGAGGCGGGCACCGGCAGGTCGAGCGCGCCGAGGGACTCGACCGTCTCCACGACCCGTGCGTGCTGCCGGGGGCCGCACAGCACCTCGGTCACGGCGCTGGCCGCGAGGCCGGTGAACGCCTGGTGGCCGACCATGTAGTTGATGCTCGCCGCCGGGGTCAGCGTCACCGTCGCCTCGGGGTGGGAGCCGGCCACCGACCAGTCGACCACCAGTTGGCTGCCGTCGGGCAGGCCGGCGGTGAGTCGTACGGTCTTGGCGTCGACGGCGGCCAGGGTGTCCCAGGTGACCCACTTCGGCACCGTGGAGGTGTAGTAGTCGGTGCGGTTGGGGGTGCCGTGGGTGCACATCACCCACTGCTCGCCGAAGCGTTCCGACTCGGTGGTGATCAGCGGCTGCCACTGGCCGCCTGCCACGCACCAGAGATCTCGGACCACCGTCTTGCCGCCGGTCCAGGTCGCGGTACGGAAGGTCAGGCGGTATGTGGCGTTCTCGATGGTGATCGGTGTGCCGTAGGTGATGCCTGTGGGCGGCGCGGCGCGCAGCGGTGAGGTCCGGGAACCCGCCTGCGCGGCGGTGCCGATCCACGGGGCCGTCGCCATCCCGAACGTTCCCGCTGCGGCGATCTTCAACATGGCCCGCCGGTTCACTCTCTCCACGACTTCTCCTTCACGTTGCGCCGGGACGGAACCGGGACGACGCGGGCTGCGCGCGGCTGGCAGTGGCGGTACGGACCGCGACGGCTGCTGGCGGGCGCAGTCGTGTCCCCGGATGCGCGGCATCAATGTGAAGGTGTAATCCACGTAGTGCCGCGTCACCCGGCTATCGACGAATCAGTGAACTGTTTCGCAGAAGCTTCATCCATGTTTCGGATCATGTCAATGCCATGTGGGTCATCAACTCCGTCGATACCCGCAGGCCGGCGGGGTCGGCCGGCAACCGGTGGGCAGGATGGCAGGGCCGGCCGGCGGGAGGGCGCCGTCGGTGCAGGGTGCGGTGGGGAAGGTCGTCGACGTGACGTAACCGGGGGGCGTGGAACCCCGCCCGGTGAGGTGTGGGCAGCTCGACGGGCCAGACGCGGCAACACCGTCGAGCCTGCGGGGGACGGTCCCGGCCAGACCGGTCCGGCTGAGCCTGGCGGCCGGTGCCGCCACTGCCGGTAGATGGCCTGGCCGGGGACTCCGGTCAGGTGAGCGCGTCGAGGGCCTTGGCGTACGCCGGGGGAACGAAGTTCGGTCCGCCCGGGGTGAACACGTCGGAGTCGGCCGCCGTCGACCAGGCGGTGTCCGGAACCGCCTCGACCAGGGCACGGACCACCGGCGCGTCCCGCCACTGCTCCTGCCCGGCCAGGAGGCTCAACGCCACCACCGACTCCTCGACCTCGCCGACGCACTCGAACGGCTTGTGTCCGTCCACCCCGAGCAGTTCCCGGTAGCCGGGGAGCTGCGTGTCGTCGGCGAGCAGGTCACCGCCGAAGATGTGGGTGATCCGTTCGCGGGGCATGAACGGGGCGAGGGCGAGGAAGACGAACCGGCACTTCGGACAGTCCCGGCACCAGCGGGCGCTCGGGTCGTGCAGCTTGAACGCCGCGTTGCAGCTCGTCACCACGTCGTCGTACCGGGTGAAGGCGGCGAAGAGCCGGGCAATGTGCAGCTCCGACAGGGAACGCAGCAGCGAGAAGTAGGGCTCGGTGAGCCCGGCCCGCTCGGCGAGCGCGGCCCGCAGCAGCCCCTCCGCCGCGACGCCCTTGGACCACTGGTGGTTGATCTCGTGACCGTTCCAGATCAGGTTCGGGTCGGAGGCGGAACGCTCGTTGGACATCACCACCGGGCCGAGCCCGTGCAGCACGGCGGTGGCGACGGCGATCAACGAGTTGATCGCGGTGACCGGGATGTGCCCGTTGAGCGCACCCGCCTTGTTCAGCTCGAACAGCGTCGGGTCGAGCCGCCGCCGGGCCGCGAGCGCGGTCAGCCCGGACGCCGCGTTGACCGCGTCGATGACGTGGTTGGGGTTGACCGAGAACGGCACGGGGTCCATACCGGCCCGACGCAGCGCCTCCAGGCTGACGATGGAGTCCTTCCCACCACCGACCGCCGAGAGGGGACGCCGGTCGCTGGTGTCCACCGGGGGCGCCGGAGGCACCGAACCGGTCGGGATCTCCGGGGTCAGCTCCAGCACGTACGGGAGCTGGTTGCGGTAGGCGTACTCGGCGAGGCCCTGGGTGTAGACGGCGGTGAGCCAGGCGGCGGCGGCCGGGCCCAGCGGCGCGGGCGCGACCAGGCGGGGCGGGGCGGCGGCCTTGTAGTAGCTCACCCCGGCGGCCAGGTGCAGCAGGTCGAGCACCCGGTCGAGGGTGGCGAGGGTGGCCTCGGAGGGCGGCCCGGGCGGCGGCGGAAGGGTGATCACCTCGGTGAAACGCAGCTCGCCGTCCGGGCCGGTCAGCGCGTAGTCCAGCCGTACCTCGCCGGTGGCCGGGTCGATCGAGCGGGACGGGAAGGTGAAGGCGTCCATCCGCCGGAGCTGTTCGTTGGGCACACGCCATACTAGGCCGTGACAAATGAGCCCGTACCCGGCTGGAGGAGATCCCCTGTGCGCCTGTCTGACCTGCGCGGACGTTCCGTGGCCGTCTGGGGCACCGGCCGGGAGGGCCGGGCGGCGGTGACCGCCGTCGCCGCGCACGGCCCGGCGGAGCTGGTCGCTGTCGACGACAGCGCGAACTTCCTGTCGCTGGACTGGTCCGGGGCATTGGCCGAGGTCGCGCCGCTGGTCGTGGGGGAGGAGGGCTTCGCCCGGCTGGCCGCCGCCGACGTGGTGGTCCGCTCGCCGGGGGTGCCGCAGACCCACCCGTGGCTGGTCGAGCTGCGCCGTCGGGGCGTCACCGTCACGGGCGGCAGCGCGCTCTGGATGGCCGACCACGCCGCGCGCACCGTCGGGGTCACCGGCAGCAAGGGCAAGAGCACCACGTCCAGCCTGATCAGCCACCTGCTCACCGCCGTCGGCCAGCCGAACGTGTTCGGCGGCAACATCGGGGTGCCGCTGCTCGACCTGCCCGACGCCGAGCTGTACGTGCTGGAGCTGTCCAGCTACCAGTGCAGCGACCTGACCGACTCGCCCCGGGTCGCGGTGGTCACCGCGCTCTTCCCCGAGCACCTCGACGCGCACGGCGGCGAGCAGGAGTACTACCGGGACAAGCTGAACCTGCTCGCGCACGGGCCGGAGACGGTAGTGGTCAACGGCACCGACGAGCGGCTCGCCGCCGAGCTGGGCGACCGTCCGGCGGTCCTTGTCGGCCGCCCGGACAGCTTCCACGTCGCTCCCGGCCCGGACGGCACCCCGTGGTTCCACGCCGCCGACCGGCCGCTTTTCCCGCGTACGACGCTGCCGCTGGTCGGCGCGCACAACGCGGGCAACCTCTGCGTGGCCCTGGCGGTGCTGGACGCGCTCGGCGTGGACGTGCCGGCCCGCTCGGACGAGGTCGCGACGGCGGTCGCCGCGTTCCAGGGGCTCGCCCACCGGCTCAGGGAGATCGCCAACTCCTCCGGCCTGACCTTCGTGGACGACTCCCTCGCCACCAACCCGCACGCGGCGATGCACGCCATCGACGCGTACGAGGGCCGCCCGTTGACGGTGATCGTCGGCGGCAACGACCGAGGGCTGGACTACACCCCGTTGCGGGAGCACCTGACCGAACGGGAGATCACCGTGATCGGCATCCCGGACAGTGGCCCCCGGATCGTCGAGACCCTCGCCGGGTTGCCCCGGGTGCGTACCGAACTTGCCGACGACCTGGTCGCCGCGGTGCGGCTGGCCCGCAAGCTCACCCCGGCCGAGGGGGTGGTGCTGCTCTCACCGGCCGCGCCCAGCTACGGCCGGTTCCGTAACTTCGAGCACCGCTCCGAGGTCTTCGCCCAGGCGGTACGGGAAACCGCCTGATCCGACCCGGCCGCCACCAGGCATGATGGTCCGCTGGTGGCGGACGGAAGGCGGGGATGCGGCGTGGGCGTCGCGGTGGTCGACACGGACTGGCCGAAGGCCCGGCGCGCGGTACTGACCGACGCGCTCGGGGTCGGCGTGGCGGTCGGTGCGTTGGGGTTGTCGTTCGGGGCCCTCGCCGTAGTGGCCGGGTTCTCCGTACTCCAGACCTGCGCGCTGTCGCTGCTGATGTTCTCCGGAGCGTCACAGTTCGCGGTGATTGGGGTGCTGGCGGCCGGCGGCGGGGCGGTGACCGCCGCGACGACCGCCGCCCTGCTCGGCGTCCGTAACGCGCTCTACGGGCTGAACCTCTCGACGCTGCTGCGGGTACGCGGCCTGCGTCGGCTGTTCGGCGCGCAGCTCGTCATCGACGAGAGCGCGGCCATGGCGCTGGTCCGCGAGGAGCCCCGGCAGGCGCGGCTGGCGTTCTGGGCCACCGGTGTCTCGGTCTTCGGCTTCTGGAACGTGGCCACCCTGGCCGGGGCGCTCGGCGCGCAGGTGCTGCCCGACCCGGAGGTGCTCGGGCTCGACGTGGCCGCGCCGGCCGCCTTCCTCGCCCTGCTTGCCCCCCGACTGCGTAATCGGCGACTCTGGCTGGTGGCGCTGGCTGCGGCGGCGACCGCGCTGGCCACCGTGCCGGTTCTGCCCAGCGGACTGCCTATCCTTGCCGCCGGCCTGGTCGCGGTGGTCGCGGCGCTGTTCGCCGGTCGTCGCGCCGCCGACGCGGCTCCGGTCGATGGTGTGGCCCCGGTCGACGGTGCGGGCCGGGCCGAGCGCGCAGGCCGGGGCGGTGACCGGTGATGTGGACCGCGATCCTGCTCGGCGCGCTCGGGGTCTACCTGCTCAAGCTCGTCGGGATGGCCGTGCCCCGGTCGGTGCTGGAACGGCCGCAGGTCGAGGAGGTGTCCGCGCTGTTGCCGGTGGCGCTGCTCGCCGCGCTGGTCGCGGTGCAGACCTTCGGCAGTGGATCCGGCCTGGTGCTGGACGCCCGTGCGGCTGGCGTGGCGGTGGCCGCAACGGCGGTGCTGCTGCGCGCGCCGTTCCTGGTGGTGGTCGCGCTCGGCGCGGGCACCGCCGCCCTGCTGCGCCTGCTCACCTGAGCACTGCTCACCGCAGCGCGCCGCTCGGCAGCCGTGCTGGGCGCACCTCGAGCCGACCGCCGTGCCACCCGCCCGCCCGGCGGGGGTGGTAGGAGGGGTCCCCTGCTCCTCAAAATGCGGTAACAGGGGACCCCTCCTACCACGGCAACCCGAGCAGCGCGCCGCTCAGCCGTGCGCAGGTCAGCGCAGCCCGGTTCGACCGCTGCGCGGCTCAGCCGAGCGCGGCGGCCGCCGGGGTCAGTTCGGCGACGATCTCGTCGCCGTCAACCACGCCGGTCGGGACGAACCGTATCGACTCGTAGAGGTGTCGGGCCGCGCTGTTCTCCGGGTGGTACGACAGCCGGATCGCCCGGCACGCCGGCTGGGCGGCCAACCAGGCGGCCAGGGTCCGTACGACGGCCCGTCCGACTCCCCGGCCCTGCTCGCCCGCGTCGACGACCATGCCCCCGATCCAGTACGAACCGTCGTCGTCCACGCCCCACATGACATGCCCGACGACCGTCTCGTCGGCGTGCACGCCCAGCGACGTCCAGACCTCCTCCCGGCTGGACAGGAGGAGATAGCGGGCAGCCAGGGCGGCCACGAACCGGCGCTGGTCGTCCCGGGGCGCGACATCCGCGACGGCCCGCCAGGTGCGGTCGTCCACCGGGCGGAGGGTGACGTGCCGTCCGGTCGTGTCGCGGAGTCCGTAATCGATCATCGGACGATGGTAGGCCGGGCGGCCCGCCGACCGCGAGGAGGTTTCCCTGGCCGGATCGGGGCTCATCGGGACCGGAGCAGGCGCAGCAGGGCGGCCCCGGCCAGGTACGCGACCAGCGCCGGGACGGGTAGCCCCAGCCACTCCGGGGCGTTCTTCGGGGTGACCGCGTTGATCAGCAACGCGAACGCCAGGGCCGCGAAGCCAGCGACCGCGAGTGCCCCGCGCAGCCGGGTCGGCCACCGCGCCCCGGGCAGTCGGTCCCGCCATTGCGCCCCGCGTAGCCGGGTCGGCCACCGCGACCCGCCGTCGGGCCGACGCCCTGCGGGTGCGGGCGGGCCACGGCGGTCGGCGCGGAGCGCCTCGGCCTCCCGGCCGGGTGCCGCCGGGCCCCGGCGTCGGCCGGCGCGGACCTCCACCCGGCCGAAGACCGCGACCAGCGCCGCCAACACCACGAGGAGCATCAGCAGCCACGGCACCCGCCAGGCCAGCCAGGCCGCCGAGCCGACCGGCGAGGTGGGCAGCAGGCCTACCGCGTCGAGCCCGCCGACCAGCAGGATCGCCGCGCTCACGTGCCAGAGGAAGACGGTCAGCACCACGGCGTTCACCGCGATCACCGCCTGCCACGGGCGGGAGCGGCGCAGCCACCGCTCGGCCGGGTCGCGGAGCAGCATGACCAGCCCGAGTTGGGCGATGGACAGGACGAGTAGCGCCAGGCTCGGCGGCGCGGCGTTGTCCATGCGCTCACCGGGGATGTTGATCATGCTCACCGGATAGGGGCCGACGGTGGTCAGCAGCACCAGCACGACCAGCCCGCCGGCCAACAGCGGCCACCCGGTCCGTGGACTCGGCGTCAGCCGGCGCAGCGGCCGGTCGACGCCCTGCCGGGCGTCGTACCAGGCGTAGCCGAGCTGATGCACGGCGAGCCAGCCGAACAGGTAGTTACCGAGGGCGAGGTCGGCCGGGCCGGTGGCCCGACCCAGGTCGCCGAGGGCCACCAGGGCAGCCAGCGCCACCGGTACGGCGAGCCCGAAGCGCTCGTGCAGGGCGTACGTGAGCGAGGTGAGCGGGACGACGAGCAGGTACGCGGCGAGGAACCACAGCGGCACGGTGGCGAACCAGACCACGGTGCGCACCCACGAGGGATCCGCACCGGCCAGCCGGGCGACCAGGGCCCCGCCGGTGAGCACCAGGACCAGCAGGGTGGTCGGCCGGACCAGCCGGCCACTGCGGTCGAGCAGCCAGTCGGTGGCGTTGCCGCCCCGGCGTCGGCGGGCGGCCAGCGAGGCGGCGTTGGCGTACCCGCCGACGATGAAGAAGATCGGCATCACCTGGACCAGCCAGGTCAGCGGGTACGCCCAGGTCAGCTCCGGCAGGGCGGAGTGCGCGGTCGGGCGGCCGGCCGCGTCGTGGCCGATCACGATGATCGTCCAGTGCCCGAGCACGACCATGGTGATCGCCGTCGCCCGGAGGAGGTCCACGTACCGTTCCCGGTCGGCGGGCGTCCGCTCCGCGAGCTGCCGCAGGCGGCGCATGGCGTCAGGTTATGCCACCGTCGGCGAGCCTGGTAGGGGATCGGCCTGAAGCAGTGTGTGCAGGGCCCCGGGATCGGCCACCTCGGGCAGGTCACGGGCGGCGAGCCAGGCGGCGGCCGCCGCGCCGTCCCCGGCGTACCGCAGGGGTGCCGCCGGCCAGCGGCGGCGTAGCTCGGCCCGGAGCGCGGTGGCCAGCGGAGTGTCCCCGGTGAGCAGCCCGCCGCCGAGGACGAGCGGGTCGGTGGCCTCCGGTGGGCGGATCCGGGACACGCTCTGCGCCAGGTGCCCGGCGGCCTCGGCGATGAGCGCGACGGCGGTCGGCTCGTCCCGACGGGCGGCGTCGACGACCAGCGGGGCCAGCCGGGCCAGCTCGATCGGGGGACGGCGGGTGACCGCCTGGACCAGCGCGTCGACGGTGTCCCGGGGGCGGGGCGCGATCTCGGCATGGCCGAGCAGTTCGGTGAGGACGCCGGTGCCGAGCGGCCCCGGCCGGTGGGCGCGGTCCAGGTCGGCCAGCACCCGGCGGACTGCCTCACGGCCCAGCCAGAAGCCGGAGCCGGCGTCGCCCAGCAGCCAGCCGTGTCCGTCCGCGACCCGGTCCAGTCGCAGGTCGCGGACCTGGGCGGCGATCGCCCCGGTCCCGGCGATGAGCACCGTGCCGCCCGGGGCGGGGGTGCCGGAGGCGTAGGCGACCAGGGCGTCACTGTGCAGGGCGTACGGGCAGCGCAGTCCGGCGTCGCGCCAGGCCCGGTCGAAGGCGTCCCGTCCGGCGGGGTCGGCGAGGAGGCGGCCCACCCCGGCGAGCCCGATCACCCCGGCGACGACGCGGGCGGGGTCGGTGCCGGCCAGTGCCGCGCGCAGGGCGGTGAGGAGTTCGGAGGCGGCCCGGTCGGCGCCGTGGCTGGTGGGGTTGCCGCCTCCGGCACGTCCGGTGCCGAGGCGTTCACCGGTGGTGGTGACCACGGCGACGCGGGTGGAGGTGCCGCCGACGTCCAGGCCGACCACGACGTTGCCGGACATGCCGATGAACCTCCCGCTGCTCGCCGTTGGGGCGATTCATGCTGGTCGACGGGGGTGCGGCTGGCAAGGCCCCCGGAGACCACGGAGGGTGTGGTCCAGGTAACAGTTTGAAAACTTCGCCCACGCCCTTGACACGGAGGGGCCTTTAGTAAGAACTTTTACCACTAACAGTTAATACTCTTTTCTGAAAGGTGGGCCTCGATGGTCGATCACGGGGCGGACGCCACCACCGCCGCGGTGGTCGACGCCGACGGGGCCGACCGACGGGGTCCGCTCGGGGTCGCCTCCGACGGCGTGCTGGCCCGGGTCCGGGCCGGGACGGAGGAGCTGACCGGGGCGCTGCGCCGGGTCGCCGAGCACGTGCTCAGCGACCCCGAGGGGGCGGCCCGGGCCACCATCGTGGAACTGGCCGAACGCAGCGGCACCTCGCCGGCCACGGTCACCCGGTTCTGCCGGGCGATGGGCTTCGAGGGCTACGCCGACCTGCGGCTCGGCATCGCCGCTGAGACCGGCCGGGCCCGCTCGGCGGGCTGGACCGTCGACATCGGCCGGGAGATCCAGCCCACCGACCCCCTGGCGCGGGTGCTTGAGCAGATGATGGCCGCCGACACCCGGGCCATGCACGACACGGCCGCGCTGCTCGACCTCGCCGAGGTGGAACGGGCCGCGGTGGCCATCGCCGGAGCCAGTCGGGTGACCATCTTCGGGGCCAGCGGCAGCGCGCTGGTCGGCCAGGAGATGCAGTTCAGCCTGCACCGCATCGGGGTGGCCGCGTGGGCCTGGAACGACGTGCACGAGGGACTGGCCAGTGCCGCGCTGCTGCGCCCCGGTGACGTGGCGCTGGGCATCTCGCACACCGGGCAGACCCGGGAGACCATCGAGACGCTCGCCGAGGCCGGCAGCCGGGGCGCGACCACCGTGGCGCTGACCGGCTTCCCCCGCTCGCCGCTGGCCGAACTGGCCGACGTGGTGCTGCTCACCGCCAGCCAGGCCACCACCTACCGGCCCGACGCGCTCTCCGCTCGGCACCCCCAGCTCGTGGTCCTCGACCTGCTCTACGTCGCGGTCGCACAACGCACCCACGACCGTGCCCACGCGGCCTTCCGGCGTACCGCCCAGGCCGTCGACGGGCACAAGGCCGCCCGGGCGGCCCTGCCATGACCCGCGTCCGGTGGCCCACCGGGCGCCCCCACCGCAGCACCTGACCCGACCCCCGCCCGCAGCGCCCGGTGACCGCACCGCCGGGCCGACCGACCTTCCCGATCCGACTTCCAGGTCAAGGAGAGACGACGATGTCCGTTAGCCCCGAACTCCCGGCCGAGCTGAGCCGCCGTACCGTGCTGCGCCGCGCCGCCGCCGTGGGCATGCTGACCATCCCGGCCGCCGGCCTGCTCAGCGGCTGCGTCGGCGGCGGCGACGACGAGCCGGTCGACCAGGCCGCCGGCGAGAAGTCCGCCACCAACCCGCTGGGTGTCAAGGAGGACGCCGCCCTGGAGGTGGTCATCTTCAACGGCGGTCTGGGCACCAAGTACGCCACCGACATCCACATCCCGTCGTACCAGAAGGCGTTCCCGAAGGCCGAGGTGAAGCACTCGTCCACCGAGGAGGTCGCCACCGTCCTCCAGCCCCGGTTCACCAGCAACACCCCGCCGGACATGGTCAACAACGCCGGCTCGAAGCTGATGGACCAGGGCGCGCTGGTGCAGGCCGGTCAGGTGCAGGACCTCACCGAGCTGTTCGACGCCCCCTCGCTGGACGACCCGTCGAAGAAGGTGCGCGACACGCTCATCCCGGGCACCGTCGAGCAGGGCACCTTCAACGGCAAGCCGTACGTGCTGAACTACGCGTTCACCGTCTTCGGCCTCTGGTACGACAGCGCGCTGTTCGCCAAGAACGGCTGGACCGCCCCGAAGAACTGGGCCGAGTTCACCGCGCTCTGCGACAAGATCAAGGCCGCCGGCATCACCCCGTACTCGTACGCCGGGGCGAACGCCGCCTACTACCAGTACCTCGTCCTGCTCACCAGCGCCGCCAAGATCGGCGGCCCGGACGTGCTGAAGAACATCGACAACCTGGAGGACGGCGCCTGGCAGGCCGAGCCGGTCAAGCAGGCCGCCGCCGCGTGGGCCGAGATCGGCGCCAAGTACGGGAACAAGGCGCACCTGGGCCTGAAGCACACCGAGGTCCAGCTCCAGCAGAACCAGGGCAAGGTCGCCTTCTACCCCAGTGGCTCCTGGCTGGAGAACGAGCAGGCCAAGGACACCCCGCCCGGCTTCAAGTACGCGGTCGCGCCGGTGCCGAGCGTGACCGCCGGCGACGCCCTGCCGTCGACCGCCATCTACGCGGCGGCCGGCGAGATGTACTTCGTCGCGGCCAAGGGCAAGAACCCGCGCGGCGGCATGGAGTACCTGCGGCACATGCTCTCCAAGGCCGGCGCGAAGGGCTTCACCGAGCTGACCAAGGTGCTCACCGTGGTCCAGGGCGCGGTCGACGGCGTGGAGATCTCGCCCGGCCTGACCAGCGGCAACGCCATGCTGGCCGCGGCCGGCAAGGACTACTTCAGCTACCGCTTCGACGCCTGGTACAAGAAGCTCGACGACGAGGCCCGCGCCGCGACCAACGAGCTGATGTTCTCCGGCGGCACCGCGCAGAAGTTCTGCGACCGGATGCAGAAGGTCGCCGACGCGGTGAAGAAGGACTCCTCCATCGAGAAGTTCCGGCGCTGAGTCGGGGCTGAACGGAGACGAGACGACCATGCGGCATGGCAGGTACCCGTTCATCGTCGGCTTCCTGGCGGCGCCGGTCGCGATCTACGTGACCTTCGTCCTCGGGCCGTACGCCCAGGCCTTCTACCTCGCCACCACCAACTGGCGGGGGGTCAGCGCGAACCCGGAGTTCATCGGCCTGGAGAACTTCACCCGGCTGTTGGACGACGACGTCTTCTGGAAGGCCATCCGACACCACGGGCTCCTGCTGCTCGCCCTGCCGCTGCTCACGATCGCCCTCGCGCTCTTCTTCGCCTTCCTGCTCAACGTGGGCGGGGGAAGCCGGGGCGGCGTGATGACCGGGGTCTGGGGGTCGAGGTTCTACCGGGTGGTGTTCTTCTTCCCCCAGGTCCTGGCCGTGGTCATCGTCGGGGTCATCTTCAGCCGGGTCTACGCCCCCGACGACAGCGGCCTGCTCAACGGGGCGCTGGGCGCGGTGGGCATCGATCCGGTGCTCTTCATGGCCGACCCGGACATCGCCCTCTGGTCGATCATCGCGGTGCTGGTCTGGCAGGCGGTCGGCTTCTACGTGGTGCTCTTCTCCGCCGGCATGTCCTCGGTGCCGAAGGACATCTACGAGGCGGCCATCATCGACGGCGCCGGCCGGGCGGCGATGTTCTTCCGGGTGACCCTGCCGCTGCTCTGGGACACCCTCCAGGTGGCCTGGGTCTACCTGGGCATCGCCGCCTTCGACGCGTTCGCCATCGTGCAGGTGCTCTCCGTCGACCAGGGCGGTCCGGACGGGGCGACCACCGTGCTCGGCATGGAGATCTACCGCAACGCGTTCAGCTACTCCCAGTTCGGCTACGCCTCGGCGATGGGCGTGGCGCTGTTCTTCCTGACGATCACGTTCGCCGCGCTCACCCTGCGCGTCAGCAAGCGTGACACGATCGAGCTGTAGAGGCGGCACCGATGACCACGGAGATCGCACCCAGCGCGCCGGCCGCCCCGGCCGGGTCCGCCCCGGCGGGCCGTAAGCACAGTGCCGCCCGACGGCAGCGCTCCGAGGTGGGGCTGCTCACCGGGCTGGGCCACCTCGCCCTGCTGGTCTGGGCGATCCTGGTGATCGCCCCGCTGCTCTGGACGATCCTCGCCTCGTTCAAGAGCAACACCGAGATCTTCCTCGGCAACCCGTTCGCGCTGCCCGGGAAGTTCGGTTTCGACAGCTACGCCCGGGCGTGGAGCGAAGCGAACGTCGGACGGTACTTCCTCAACAGCGTCTTCGTGGTGACGCTGAGCACCACCGGCACGATGCTGCTCGGGGCGATGGCGGCGTACGTGCTGTCCCGCTACCCGTTCCCGGGCAACCGGGTGATCTACTACCTGTTCGTCTCCGGGCTGGCCTTCCCGGTCTTCCTCGCCCTGGTGCCGCTCTTCCTGGTGGTCAACAACCTCGGGCTGCTCAACACCTACACCGGACTGATCCTGGTCTACATCGCGTACTCGCTGCCGTTCACCGTCTTCTTCCTGGCCGCGTTCTTCAAGACGCTGCCGACCTCGGTGGCCGAGGCGGCGATGATCGACGGGGCCTCGCACACCCGGCTGTTCTTCCAGGTCATGATGCCGATGGCCCGGCCGGCCCTGGTCAGCATCGCGATCTTCAACGTGATCGGGCAGTGGAACCA
The DNA here is from genome assembly GCF_900090325.1 of Micromonospora pallida. Lineage (NCBI taxonomy): Bacteria > Bacillati > Actinomycetota > Actinomycetes > Micromonosporales > Micromonosporaceae > Micromonospora > Micromonospora pallida. The sequence continues at coordinate 714,456 of NZ_FMHW01000002.1, forward strand.
GTACCTGCTGCCGGTGGCGCTGATGCAGGGCGAGGGGGCGGACCGAAAGTGGGTGCTCACCCAGGGCATCGCCAGCATCTCCACCTCCGCCGGCTACCAGGCCGACTGGGCGGCGCTCTTCGCGGCGCTCACCCTCTCCATCCTGCCCATGATCATCGTGTACGCGTTCTTCCAGCGGCAGATCCAGTCCGGCCTCACCGCCGGGGCGGTCAAGTAGTTCACCGTGGTCGCGGCGGCGGCTGCCCGATCCCCGTCAGGTAGCCCCGCGCGGTCCGGGCCGCCGTGCAGTCGGCCACCCGACAGATCGGGCAGCGCCCGTCGTCGCCGGGCCGGTGGTCGCGCAGGATCCACCGCGCCGACAACGTGAGCCGGTTCTGGATCTGGGCGGGGGAGAGCGACGCGCCGGTCATCGCCCGGTGAACCCGACCGCCGTGGCCAGTCGCGCGACGTCGGCCGGCACCGGTCCGCCACGCGCCAGTTCCCCGAGCACGGTACGCCCGGCGGGGCGTGTGCGGACCTCGGCCGGTGCGGTCCGATCCGCCTCGACCAGTGCCCGGCAGGCCCCGTCCAGGTCCCCGGTCAGCAGGTACGCCCGCGCGGCGTCGAGCAGGTGCGCCGCGCGGTGTTCGGCGGACAGCCGTCGCCAGGACTCGCGGGTGATCACCTGTTCGTGGCGGACGACCGCCTCGGCGCTTCGCCCCAGCTCGACGGCGGCCACGACCCGGGCCAGTTCCACCGTGGTCGGATCGAAGACGACCCAGTGTTGACCAACCCCGTCGCCGACCTGCTCGGCGATCTCGGCGGCTTGGTCGACCAACTCCCGGGCGCTTGGCGCGTCGCCGCAGGATGCGGCGGCGAGTGCGGCTTGGAGCAGCAGTGCTCCGCAGACGGCGAGTTCGTCGTGCGGACCGTCCTGGGGCACGGCGGGAGCGATGCGGTGGGCGGCGGCGATCGTCGCGGCCATCGCGAGCCGGCCCCTGCCGATGGCGCGTAGTGCCTCGCCGAGCTGGATCGTGCCGGTGGCGATGAGCAGCGACTGGTCGGCGGCGGACACGGCGCGGTCGGCGGCGAGCCAGGCCAGGCCACCCTCACCGCATTTCACCAGCACCGACGCGGTGATCCGGTACACCTGCACCAGCAGCGCGGTCGCGTCCCCGCCGTGGTGGGCGCGTTGGGCGTCAACGATCAGGGCGGGCAGTGTCCGCAGCAGTTGCGGGTATCGGGCGTGCCGGTAGGTCAACCAGGCGTGCTCCACGCTCCGCGCCAGTTCCGTAGGCGGCGGCGTCGGACGGGCATCCGGCCCGGTCAGGGCGGCGTCGTAACGAGCGAGGGCCGCGCGTACCCCGTCCACCCCGGCGCTCGCGTCGTTCGCCCCGACCGGCGGGGTGGCTTCCCGGCCGAGCAGCACCAGCGGATCGACGCGGAGGACGGCGGCGACATCCTGGATCACCGAGAACCGGTCCAGCGTACGGACGCCTCGCTCCACCTTGTCGACCCAGCTCGCAGACTTGCCCAACCGGTCGGCGAACACCTGCTGCGTCATGCCCCGCCGCGTCCGCCACTGCGCCACCCGGCGTCCGATCGGCAAGCCGCTCCCCGCCACGCCGTCACCGCCGATCTGCTGGTTCGTCGACTGGTCGGAAGGGATCGCCAAGGAATGCGTCGTTCATCGCGGTCACCTTTCGACGGGCGGTGCCGGCCCCGGAGTGCCCCGGGTCGCCGAGCCGGACCGCTACGACTCTGGTCCTCGTTCACGAAACCTCATCCGCTACCCCCTGTCAAGTTGTAAAGGGCGATGATGGCGATTGAATAGCCTGATGGCCAGTGCTTTTGGGTGACCGATGCGGGGGTTGCACATTCGAAAGAGGGTGTACTGATGATGCTTCAAGTATGGTCCGAAGGAGGTTGTACGGCTCGGCAGAGCTACAGGAGCGCCTGGGCGTCTCGCGCGTCCGGGTGGTTCAGCTCACCAGCCGTCCGGACTTCCCGGAGCCCTTCGATCGACTGGCCGGCGGTTCGGTGTGGCTGGTCGAGGACGTGGAAGCCTGGATCAGCGAGCACCAGCCGTGGAAGGCCAGAGGGGCGGACGAGCCCCCGCCGCCAGAAGACTGAACCGCGAATGATGCCCCCGGCGATCAGCGTTCCAGTCGGCGGCGTGGGACGCCCCACGGTGAGGGAGGAAGCAGGTTAAGGGTCCTGCCCTACGCTGCCCTCATGATCGCTCTGCCGGAGACGTGGTGTGTTCCCGTCGTGCGGGGGGACTTCCGCGACGACGGTGTGTGGGAGCGGCTCAAACAGGAGATCGCCAGTCCCACGGACGAGGGCTTCGTGGCCGGGGTCGAGTTCGTCGAGGACCGCGCGCTGATCGGTCTCGGTGCGGTGGCCATCGCGGCCGGTTATCCCCGCGCGTATCCGGGCCGGTATCGGCACCCGGTGGTGTTCGTCGTGGACGCGGTCACGGTCGCGATGCCGGAGCACCCGCTGCTCGTCGTCAATCTCAACGAAGGGGTCGGGACAGGACCCTTCCGGGCGTTGCCGCGGCAGGTCCAGTCGATCGAGAACAATCTGTCGATTGCGAACATGGACTTCTTCGAGTTCGCGCGGGCGACGGACCCGGACGGCGTCTTCCGGGGTTTCTAGCCGCAGCTCCGCCAAGGGCGCATAGACGGGGCAGCTCGACAGCGTCGCAGATCCATGTGCCCTTCCGGCGACTCCACCACCGGCCGCACCGGGTCAGCCGACGTCCGGACCTCGACCCGGCCCGCGCCGACGCGCGTCGTCCCGCCCCGCCCGCCTGTCGTTTCCGTCCAAGACCCGGCCGGGCCCGGCCGATAGCCTCGGGACGCGGCCGGGACGATCTGGCCGAGGTGTGGTGCTCGACGACGGATGCGGAGATTGTGGTGACGCGCGAACTGGTGTGGACCGGGTTCATTTCGCTCGACGGGATCGCGGACTCGCCCGGGGGGACGGCCGAGGGACACCCGGCCGGGGGATGGGTGTTCCGGACGCCGTTCGATCCGGAGTCCTTCTCCCTCAAGAGTGAGGAGCTTCAGGAGACCACCGCGCTGATGTTCGGACGCCGCAGCTATGAGGCGTTCGCCTCGGTGTGGCCGCAGTCCGACGACCATGTGGCCTACCGGGACCTTCCGAAGTACGTGGTGTCCACGACGCTGGACGACGGCGCGCTCGTCGACGGGTGGGGCGAGCAGCACATCCTGCGCTCGGTGGAGGACGTCGTCGCCCTCAAGAAGACCGACGGTGGGGCGATCTTCGTCCACGGCAGCGCCGAGTTGGCCCGCAACCTGGCCGACGCCGGTCTCGTTGACCGGTACAACCTCCTGGTCTTTCCGGTGCTGCTCGGCGAGGGGAAGAGCGTGTTCCCCCGGCGTGAGCAGGAGGAGCAGCGGCTAGCGTTGCGCGATTCCGCTGCCTACCCCAACGGTGTCCTCAAGGTCGTGTACGACGTCGTCCGATAGGTGCGACAACCCGATCGCACCGCCGAGGCGGCCCCGGAGCTGGCCGGCGGTGCGTCCCACGTACCGTCGTAGTGCCCGCGCGAGGTGCGGTTCGTCGTAGTAGCCGAGCAGATCCACCACAACGCTCACCTCCTCGCCGGAGGACAGCAGGTCCGCGGCGGTCCGGGCGCGTTCGATCTGCCCGACGGCACCGCGGGTGAGCCCGGTGATGGTACGGAACCTCCGCTCCAGGGTCCGGGACCCTCCCGCGGGGAGACGGCCGTCCAGCGCCGCCGTCACCAGCGGGTCCCGCACGAGGACGCCGGTGCGGACGAGCCGCGCCACCAGCGCTTCGGCATCGTCGTCGACGCGCGGCGTCTGCCAGCGCTCGCCGTCGAGCCAGAACCGCCCCGCCGTCGTGTCGGGCAGCTCCAACCCCGAATTGACGAACGACGACGTGGGAGCCATCCGCAACGCGGTGCCGACGGCGAACTGGATGCCGAGGAAACGGGCATCCGCCGGAACCGGCGCCGTCCGGGTGCGCTCCTCCGGACCCGTGACAGCCGCGTACGACATCCCGTCGCTCTCCCAGAACACGAGCCCCCAGGTCTCGCTCGCGACCGAGGTCATCTGCGACACGCCCGCGCTGCGGCTGGCCCACACCGAGGAGATCCACGGAGACTCCGAGGATCGCGAGGTGATCACCAGTCCCACGTCGGAAACCCTACGACGCGCACCGACCGGTGCGTGTCGTAGGGCGGGGGCAGGATGGGGGACGTGCTGGTCGCGGTGGTGGCGGGGGAGGGCGGCGGGGGCGTGCTGTGTCCGCTGCGCGCCGACGGGAGCCCGGCCGGTCCCGCCGAGCCGGTCGACGACCTCGCCGCCGGCGTCGCCGTTCGGGAGCGCGCCGACCGGCCCCGCTGGGTGTGGGCGTCGGGCGCGACGGTCTACCCCGCGCTGTTGCGGGCGGGCGTCCGCGTCGAGCGCTGCCACGACGTCGAGCTGACCGAGGCCCTGCTGCTCGGCCACGCCGGGCGTTGGGGCGAGCCACGGTCGCTCGCGGCGGCCTGGGCACGGCTGACCGGCACGCCGGTGCCGCCCGACCCGCCGCCGCGCCCGGCCGCGCCGCCCGGTGACGGACAGGGCGCGCTCTTCGACGCGCCGTCCGGGCCGCCCGGTCCGGGCATCGAGGCGTTGATCCAGGTGTACGCCGACCAGCTCGCCCGGATCGCCGTCACCGCCCAGCCCGGCCGGTTCCGGCTGCTGGTGGCCGCCGAGTCCGCCGGTGCGCTGATCGCGGTGGAGATGGGCACGGTCGGCCTGCCCTGGCGGCCCGACGTGCACGACGCCATCCTCACTGAGCTGCTCGGCGAGCCGTCGCCGGTGGGCGGGCCGCCACGCCGGCTGGCCGAGCTGGGCGCCCGGATCGCCGAGGCGTTCGGGCTGCGCCAGCTGCACGCCGACTCCCCGGCGGAGCTGCTGCGCGCCTTCGCCCGGGCGGGCATCGACCTGCCGAACACCCGGGCCTGGGTGCTGCGCGGGGTGGAGCACCCGGCGGTGCCGCTGGTCCTGGAGTACAAGGAGCTGTACCGGATCTGGACGGCGCACGGCTGGGCCTGGCGCGACGCCTGGGTCCGTGACGGCCGGTTCCGCCCCGAGTACGTGCCCAGCGGCGTGGTCTCCGGCCGGTGGGCCACCCGGGGCGGCGGGGCGTTGCAGATCCCGAAGGTGATCCGTCGGGCGGTGGTGGCGGATCCGGGCTGGCGGTTCGTGGTCGCCGACGCAGGCCAGTTGGAGCCCCGGGTGCTCGCCGCGGTCTCCGGCGACGCCCGGCTGGCGGCGGCCGGTGGGGCCGGTGACCTCTACGCCGCCCTGGCCCGGGATGCCTTCGGCGGTGACCGGGGCCGCGCGAAGCTGGCCCTGCTCGGGGCGATGTACGGCCAGACCGGCGGGGCGGCGGTGCCGGCGCTGGCTGTGCTGCGCCGGCACTATCCCACCGCGTTCGGGTACGTGGAGGCGGCGGCCCGTACCGGCGAGGCGGGCGGGCTGGTCCGTTCCTGGCTGGGACGGACCTGCCCGCCGGGCGGGTTCGTCGACCCGGACGCCGAGGACGCCGACAGCGGCTTCGACCCGCAAAGCTCCCGGGCCCGGGCGGCCCGCTCCCGGGGGCGGTTCACCCGCAACTTCGTCATCCAGGGGACCGCCGCCGAGTGGGCGTCCACCCTGCTCGCCACGCTGCGGACCGCGCTGGCCGGCACCGACGCGGAGCTGGTCTTCTTCCAGCACGACGAGGTGGTCGTGCACTGCCCGGCCGGGCAGGCGGACGCGGTGGCCCGGGCGGTGGGCGACGCGGGCGCCCGAGCGTCGGCGCTGCTGTTCGGCGACACCCCGGTCCGGTTCCCGCTGGACCTGTCGGTGGTCGACTGCTACGCCGACGCCGACTGACGAATGAACTCAGGGTGCGTTGTGGAGTGCAGACCGGAGCGGCTGTCAGTAGTCGTGGAGGGACGAGACCCGGTTGTCCCACGCGTCGCCGAAGTTCTTGCCGCCGACGTACGGATCCGAGTGCCGGATATCCCCGGCGTACCCGGGCAGGTCCCAGAAGTCCCAGTGGTGGCCGCTGTTGTTGAAGAAGCTCTCGATGTTGTTGTTCATCCCGGTGGGGCCGTTGCTGTCACCCAGGTCGGCGTCACCGACCGCGAAGACCGCCATGGTGCCGGACCCGTTGGGGCCGGTGAACACACACATCCTGTTCTGCGGGCAACGGTCGTACCCCGTCGCCGCGTGGGCTGGCATGGCCGTGACGCCTACCAGCGCCGCCGCCATCGACGTGGCGGCGAGAACGTTCCTCAGTCGCATGGAGACACCCTCATCTCATCGTGGGTAGCGCGGCGAATGCACATCGGTCGACCTGGCATCGCGACCGTCCCTCCCCAGTGGTGCGCGTCCGCCAACCGTTGGTGCCGGGAGCGTCCACTCGGGGGCGAAGGCTGGCGCAAGACAGGATGGCAGATCCGATCGGGTGCTGCCGGGTGAGATGTTCGTGGGTCTTCATGACCGGGCCGGTCAGTGTCAGTTGCCATGTCTGCGTTGTACTAAATATCCGATTCGCCCCCGCCACCGAACGGGCGCGATGGTCGTTGCACCCGGTGTGCGAATCGCAGGAATGATCATCGCCGCAGGCGGGGGGCGGCGGATCGGCGGACCCGAGGCGCTGCTGTGTCTCCGGGAGCGGCCCCTGGTGGACCGGATGGTCGAGACGATGACCAAGGCGGACTGCGCCCCGACCGTGGTCGTGCTCGGCGCGGCCGCCGACGAGGTGCGCCGCACCGCCGACCTGGACGGGGCGACGGTGGTGGTGAACCAGGCCTGGGGCACCGGCGTCGGCTCGTCCATCCGGGCCGGGCTCGCCGCGATCACCGACGAGGCAGTCGAGGCCGTCGTGGTGGTCCCGGTGGACATGCCCGGCCTCACCGTCGAGGCGGTCCGTCGGGTCGTTGCCCTGCCGTACCCGGACGTGCTGGTCTGCGCCACCTACGGCGGACTGCGCGGCTACCCCATGCTCTTCGGACGGCGGCACTGGCCCGGCATCGCCACCCTGGCCCGGGCGGACGTCGGCGCGCGGCCGTACCTGCTCGCGCACAAGGAGCTGATCGTCGACATCGCCTGCGACTCGGTGGCCGACGGCAGCCGGGTCGACTCCCCGGAGCTGATGTCGCTCTACGGGCTCACTGTGCCCCCGCAACGGGTGGGTGCCTGAGCCCGCCCGCCGCGATGTCGCTGGCCGCGACCCGGCCGCCCGCCCGCCGGGCGGTGCCGCTGGTCGTCGTCCTGGTGCTGGCCGCCTGCCACCGACCAGCCCCACCACCCCCGCCATCTCCGCCGTCGCCCACCGCGCCCGCCTTCGTCAGCGAGATCCGGCCGGTCACCGAGGCGGACGTGGCACGTAGCTGGCGGCCGGGCTGCCCGGTCGGACCGGACCGGCTGCGGCTGGTCCGGCTGAACCACTGGGACTTCGCGGGACAGCCGCGCGTCGGCGCCCTGGTCGTGCACGAGGCGGTCGCCGCCGAGGTGGTGACCGCCTTCGACACCCTCTTCCGGCAGCGGTTCCCGATCCGGCAGATCCGCCCGGTGGACGACTACGCCGGTGACGATGCCGCGTCGATGGCCGCCGACAACACCTCCGGGTTCAACTGCCGTCGCGCGGTGACCGAGGGAGCGGCGAGCTGGTCGACCCACGCGTACGGGCGGGCGATCGACGTCAACCCGGTGGAGAACCCGTACCTGTTCGGCGGCCAGGTGCTCCCGCCGGCCGGCGCCGCGTACGTCGACCGGGGCGCGTACCGGCCGGGGATGGCCGTGCCGGACGGCGTGCTGGTCCGGGCCTTCGCCGCGGTCGGCTGGTCCTGGGGTGGGGTCTGGGCCAACCCGGACTACCAGCATTTCACCACCGGCCGCTGACGCCGTAGCACACGATCTGCCCTGGTCACCGGCCGTAACGTATTGAAACCAGCCGGCAACACCCTTGACATCCATGAATGACTTCGCCAGGATCCGAAAATGTTGTAAGCGCTTTCAGTCTGCGCCCGCTTCGGCCCGCCGTCCGAATGGCCGAACCCGGGCCGGTTGCATTGGAGGTTGTCCCCATGGCGACGTGGACGCGGCCGTTGGCCGCGCTCGGACTCGCCGCTGTCCTGCTGGTCGCCGGCTGCGGCCGGGACGAGGACGGCGGCGCGGAGGGCCCCGGTAAGAGCATCGGCGAGGGCAAGGCGACCGGCGAGGTCACCGTCTGGGCGATGGGCACCGAGGGCGAGAAGCTGGGCGTCCTCGCCGACGCTTTCATGAAGGAGAACCCGGACGCCAAGGTCAAGGTGACCCCGATCCCGTGGGACGGGGCGCACGACAAGATCGCCACCGCGATCGCCGGCCGGCAGACCCCCGACATCAGCCTGATCGGCACCACCTGGATGGGGGAGTTCGCCAAGACCGGTGGCCTCGACCCGGCCCCGACCGACCTGGTCACCAAGGACGACTTCTTCCCCGGCGCCTGGGACACCACCGTGGTCGACGGCACCTCCTACGGCGTCCCCTGGTACGTCGAGACCCGCCTGCTCTACGTCAACAAGGCGGTCGCGACGAAGGCCGGGATCACCACCGCCCCGCAGACCTGGGAGGACCTGAAGACCGCGATCACCGCCCTGAAGACCAAGGGCGGCGCCAAGTGGGGCGTCTCCTTCCCGCCCGGCGGCACCGGCTCCTGGCAGACGGTGCTCCCGTTCGTCTGGCAGAACGGCGGTGACATCCTCTCCGGCGACACGTTCGCCCTCGACAGCCCCGCCACCGCCGAGGCGCTCGGCTACTACCAGTCCTACTTCGCCGAGGGCCTGAGCCCGAAGGACCTTCCCCAGGGGACGCTCGAACCGGAGTTCGTCAAGGGAAACATCGGGGCGTTCGTCTCCGGCCCCTGGCACATCGGCATCCTCAAGGAGCAGGGCGCGGCCGACAACTTCCAGCTCTGGCACATGCCGAAGCGGCAGGCGGCCACCTCGTTCGTCGGCGGCGGCAACCTCGCGGTCTTCAAGGACGCCAAGAACCGCGACGCGGCCTGGAAGTTCGTCGAGTACCTGTCCCGCCCGGACGTGCAGATCACCTGGTACCGGACGGCGTCGGACCTGCCGTCGGTGAAGAAGGCGTGGGACGACCCGGTGCTGGCCGACGACCCGCACCTGGCCGCGTTCGGCACGCAACTGGAGGACGCGAAGTCGCCGCCGGCGATCGCCACCTGGGAGCAGGTCGCGGTCGGCATGGACGCCGAGGTGGAGAAGCTCACCAAGACCGGCGCCAGCCCCGAGGACACGGCCCGCGCGATCCAGCAGAAGGCCACCTCGATCGGGACGGGAGCCTGACGTGACGGCACCGGGCCGGACCCGCGTCGGGCGGGGCGGCGCGACCCACCGGGGGCTCACCGGCTGGGCGTTCGCGCTGCCGTTCGCCGTACCGTTTGCGATCTTCCTGGTCGGCCCGGTGCTCGTCTCGTTGCTGATGAGCTTCACCGACATCCGCCTGGCCGACCTGCGCAACCCGTTGGCCGTGGAGTTCGTCGGATTCGAGAACTACCTGCGGCTGGCCGACGACGAGGTGTTCCTGAAGTCGGTCCGGAACACCGCGCTGGTGGTTCTCCTCGGCATCCCGCTCACCCTGGGGCTCGGCCTGGCCGTGGCCCTCGGGCTGAACTCCGGGCTGACCCGGTTCAAGGCGCTGTTCCGGGTCGGCTACTACCTGCCGGTGGTGACCAGCATCGTCGCCGTCTCGGTGGTCTGGCGGTTCGTCTACCAGAAGGACTCCGGGCTGGTGAACGGCTTCCTCGGGCTGTTCGGGATCGCCGGCCCGAACTGGCTGGAGAGCACCACCCTGGCCCTGCCCGCGCTGATCGTGATGATCGTCTGGCGGGGGCTCGGCTTCCAGATGGTGATCTTCCTGGCCGGGCTCCAGGCCATCCCCGAGCAGCTCTACGAGGCCGCCCGGATCGACGGGGCCAGCGCCTGGCAGCAGTTCCGGCACATAACGCTGCCGATGCTCAAACCCACCCTGCTGCTCTCCACCGTCATCGGCACGGTCGGCCTGATGCTGGTCTTCGAGGAACCCTTCGTGATGACCCAGGGCGGGCCGCTGCACTCCACCGTCTCCGTCTCGCAGTACGTCTACAGCCAGTTCGGGTTCGGCAACTACGGCTACGCCTCCGCGATGAGCTACGTGCTCTTCCTGGCCGTCGCGGCGCTCGGCGTGGGCTGGTTTCGCCTGCTCAAGTCGGACTCCTGAGGAGCGGCGCATGGCCACCCCCGCGATCGACGACGCCACCGTACGGCCAGCCGAGCACCGGCCCGCCCCGGCGACGCGCCGTACCCGCCGTTCCCGCGACCGGGTCGCGTCGACCGTCCTGCACCTGCTGCTCGGCGCCGGCCTGCTGCTGATGGTCGGCCCGTTCCTGTGGATGCTGGTCTCGTCGATCAAGCCCGAGGGCGAGGTCCGCCGGGTGCCGCCGACCTGGTGGCCCGAGGCGGCCACGCTGGAGAACTACCGGGAACTGTTCGGCCGGATGGACTTCCCGCAGTACTTCACCAACTCGGCGGTCGTCGCGACCCTGGTGACCGTCGGCAACGTCCTGATCTGCGCGGCCACCGGGTACGCCCTGGCCAAGTTGCCGTTCCGGGGCCGGCGCGGCCTCTTCGCCGCCGTGATCGGGACGATCATGGTGCCGCCGGTGGTCTGGTTCATCCCGGTCTTCGTCCTGGTCAGCAACCTCGGCCTGGTCAACACGTACGCGGGCCTGGTGCTGCCGAACATCGCCCAGGCGATCAACGTCTTCCTGATGCGGCAGTTCATGCTCTCCGTACCCGACGAACTGTTGGAGTCGGCGCGGATCGACGGGGCCGGCGAGTGGCGGATCTTCTGGCGGATTGTGCTGCCGCTGTCCCGACCGGCCATGGCCACCGTCGGGATCCTCACCTTCCTCGGCTCCTGGAACAACTTCCTCTGGCCGCTCGCGGTCGCCACCACCGAGGACAAGTACACCCTGCCGGTGGCGCTCGCGCTCTACAGCGTCGGGCAGAACGAGGCCCGGTACGGGCTGCTGCTGGCCGGTTCGGTCGTCGTGGTGCTGCCGATCCTGCTCGTCTTCCTGGTCCTGCAACGCCACTTCGTACGGGGCATCGCCACCACCGGTCTCAAGTGACCCCCACATCCGCAGGAGGTTCCCGATGAAACGCAGGTCCGTGCTGACGCTGGCCGCCGGCGCGTCGGCGGCACTGCTCGTCCCGTCCGGGGCAGGCGCGGCCCCGGACGGCGGTCCCGTCGGTCCGCTCGCCGACGCCGACCGGCGACTGCTGCTGCGGTACGCGGCCGACACCTGGCGCTCGATGACCGCCATGGTGGACCCGGGCACCGGCCTGGTCGCCGACAACATCGAAGCCGACCTGGCTGCGGCGACCCGGTCCCGGTACACCTCGCCGACGAACGTCGGCTGCCTCATCTGGTCGGCCATCTCCGCCCGGGAACTGGGCGTGATCTCCCGGGGTGAGGCCCGCCGGTACATCCGGACGGCCCTGGACACGCTGTCCCGGCTGGAGCGGCACCCGTACTCCGGCATGTTCTACAACTGGTACGACCCGGCCGACGGCCGCCTGCTGCGGAGCTGGCCGATCGACGGCTCGCCGGTGTACCCGTTCCTGTCCAGCGTCGACAACGCCTGGCTGGCCGCCGCGCTGATGGTCGTCGGCAACGACGACCCGGCGCTGGCCGCGTCGGCCGGGCGGATCCTGGCCGAAATGGACTTCGGTTTCTACTACGACGCCAACGCCCGGGGCGCCGACTTCGGCGCCGGCCTGATGCGCGGCGGTTTCTGGCCGGAACGCCCGCCGAACGGCGGGGTGGAGGACAACTACCGGGGACGCGGCCCGAACGTCTGGTACACCGGCCACCACTACGGCACGCTCCACAGCGAGACCCGGATCATCAGCTACGTCGCGATCGCCCTCGGCCAGGTGCCCCGCGAGCACTACTTCGCCATGTGGCGCACCTTCGAGCCGAACTGCGACTGGTCCTGGCAGGAGATGAAACCGGTCGGCGAGTACGTCGAACACCTCGGCATCCGGGTCTTCGAGGGCGCATACCGGCACCGGGGCCGGCAGTACGTGCCGACCTGGGGCGGCTCCATGTTCGAGGCGCTGATGCCGGACCTGCTCGTCCCCGAGGCGCGGTGGGCCCCGGACAGTTGGGGCCGCAACCACCCGGTGTTCGTACGCGGCCAGATCGACCACGGCCTACACGAGGCCGGGTACGGCCACTGGGGCTTCTCGCCGTCGTCGAACCCGGCCGGCGGCTACCGCGAGTACGGCGTCGACCCGATGGGCCTGGACACCGACGGCTACACCAGCGACCAGGAACGTACCCGGGTCAACCTCGGCTTCGACGGGTGCCGGCCCGCCGACCCGCTCCCCACCAGCTACGGCGACGGTGTGGTGACCCCGCACGCGGTCTTCCTCGCCCTGCCGTACGCCCCGGACGAGGCGGTCGACCAGCTCGCCCGGCTCCGCGCCGACTTCGACTGCTACGGCCCCGGTGGCTTCCACGACGCGGTGGCGGTGCGCAGCGGTACGGTGGCCCACCGCCACCTCGCCCTCGACCAGGGGATGGTGCTGGGCGCGCTGGGCAACCTGCTCGCCGGGGACACGCTGCGACGCCGCTTCGCCACGGGCCGGACGGCCGAACGACTCCGCCCGTTGCTCGGGATCGAGGAGTTCGCCGTACCCGCCGGGAACTGACGCGCACCGCCACGGGGAGAGGAACGGGACGTGCTGCCGGCCTCTCCCCGGGCTTGCCGTCGGCCGGGGGCCGCCGTCGGCCGGGCCGGCCTCTTCCCGGGCCGCCGTCGGCCCGGCCGGCCTCTTCCCGGGCTGTCGTCGGCCGGGGCGTCCGGCACCGGTGGCCCAGGACACGGCGGACCGGGGTGGCTGACCAGGGCGGATCCGACCGGACCGTAGCCTGGATCGTCGAGCACGTCGAGGACGCGGAGTGGTGGGTGACGAAACCGGACAACCGGGCGAGCGGACGGCCAGACGGCGCGAACCGTCGTCGCCCGACCGTCTACCAGGTGGCGGATCTCGCGGGTGTATCGATCGCCACGGTCTCCCGGGCCCTGCGCCCCGACGAGCCGGTGGCGCCGGAGACCCGACAGCGGGTTCTGGCCGCCGCCCGGACCCTGAACTGGTGGCCGAGTCGGGCCGCGCAGACCCTCGCCGGGGACGCGCACGACGCGGTGGCGATCGTCATGCCCGACCTCGCCGGCCCCTACTACGCCCAGGTCGTCGCCGGGTTCGAGTCGGAGGTGGTCGGGCGGGACAGCGTGGTCATGGTGCTGGCCACCCACGGCCGGGCCGCGTCCGAGCGCCTGGTCCGGGAGCTCGCGTCCCGGATCGACGGGCTGGTCGTGATGGGGGAGAGCTTCCCGGAGGAGATCCTCCACGAGTTGGCCGCGCAGGTGCCGCTGGTGCTGGTGGCCCGCCCGGCGTTGCCTGCCGTCACCACGCTGGTGTGCGAGAACGTCGAGGCGGCGGAGACGCTGACCCGGCACCTGTTCGACCACGGACGGCGGCGGCTGCGCTTCGTCGGGGACCCGGAGGGCACCCCGGACGTGTGGGAGCGGTGGACCGGGTTCGTCCGGGCGCACACCGACGCGGGCGTGGCGTTGGTCGACGGGCCGCTGGCCTGCGACCGCCTCGAACCGGAGAGCGGTTACCTGGCGGGTCTGGAGGTTCTCCGTGATCCGGAGGTGGACGCGGTGGTCTGCGCCAACGACGAACTCGCCTCCGGGGTGTACCGGGCCGCCGCCGAGCTCGGGCGGACCGTGGGCGAGGACCTCGCGGTCACCGGCTGGGACGACGTGACCCTCGCCGCGCACCTGTCGCCGCGCCTGACCACGGTACGTCAGCCGATGCGCCAGCTCGGGGCCGCCGCCGGGCGGCTGCTCTTCGATCAGATCGGTGGCGCCCGGGTGTCGCCGCGTACCGTGCAGCTGGACACCGAGCTGGTGATCCGACAGAGCTGCGGCTGCCCTGCCTGAGCGAAAATCGGTGCGCGTCCGTTGCGCGTCCGGGCGGCCGGGCAGGGCGGCTCAGACCTCCGTGGTGAAGCGCTCCAGCACGGAGGGTGCGACCAGGCCGATGGCGGCGAGGACGGAGACCACGGTGAGCACCGAACGGACCACCACGACCTCGGTCTTGCTGCCGGCGCGCAGCGCGATGCTGTTCGGCAGGCCGATCGGCGTCCACATTCGGCGCTTGATTGGGATGGGCCAGAGGATCGGCACCCCGGCCTTGGTGATCATGTCGCCGATGATGTGCACGAAGCAGCCCACCCCCATGGCGAGCCCGATCATCGGATAGCCCCGGTCACCCGGCAGGTTCGCGAAGGTGTACCAGGCGGCGGCGGCCGAGGTCAGCGTGACGATCACCCAGCCGGCCCGCTCCGCCCAGCGGTCGAACAGGCCGCGCAGCGCCAGGCCGATCATGAAGAACAGGATGCCGACCACGGCCCACTTGCCGTACGCGGTGCAGAGCGCCGTGGTGCCCCAGCCGACCAGCGCGGTGAACGGGAGGGTGTGGGTCAGCGTCCGGTGCCCGTTGTTGCGCTTCGGGTCCCGGCTGAGCTTGGTGGCGTAGTAGACGCCGAGCGACACCTTCTCGATCACCTCGGCCAGGAAGAGCGAGAAGACGCCGAACGTCCGGGCGACCGTGGCACCGCCCTGGTTGCGGGTCACCTTGCCGGAGAGGTCGAGGTCGGGGAAGAGCGCACCGCCCGCGCAGACCGCCGTGCCGACGGCCAGCTCCAGCGTGGACTGGTGGTAGCCGGCGAAGTGCTGCATCGCCAACGAACCGGTCAGCCACACCGCCGCGCCGGACAGCGCGTGCGACGGTCCCATCATGTCGGTCGTCCTCCCCGGAGATCGTGATCGCCAAGTTACGGCACCCGGCCGACATTGTGGCTGTCGGGTTCTCGTTCGTTGCCAGTAGCGCCGTCCGGCCCGGACTGATCTCCGACCCGGGTTGACGGCCCACCCCGGCTGGCCTTAGGTTTTAGCCAAACATCGATCAACTTCGCTTACCTTGGTCGGGTGGTCGATGGTTTCGCAGGACCGCCTGCGCGTTCGGTGAGGCGGCTCCGAGGGCCCTGACCGCTGGCGGCAGCGTGGCCGCGCGGCGAGAAGCCCCGTCAGTTCCAGGGAGGAATCCATGACCGACGACAGTGTGGCCCACCGACGGGTGAACCGCCGTCGACTCCTGGCCGGCGCGGCGGGGGTCACCGCGGCCGGAGCGCTGGCCGGCCCCTTCCTCGGGTCGTCGGCGGCGAGCGCGGCGGCGGTGGACGGCCACGGCCTGCACATCGTCGGCCGCAACGAGAACGGCGGCCGGTTGCAGTACTACCGGTTCGCCACCGACGCGATCGCCTGGGACCCTGCCGTCAACGTCCTGCTGCCGGACGGCTACCACACCAGCGGCAAGCGTTACCCGGTGCTCTACCTGCTGCACGGCGGAGCGGCCGACTTCCGCACCTTCCACCTGCACGAGAACATCATCAACCTCACCGCCGGGCGGGAGATCATCGTTGTCATGCCGGACGCCTCGACCGGCTGGTACTCGAACCCGGTGCGCAGCAACACCGGCCCCCGCAACTGGGAGACCTTCCACATCGCCCAGCTCCTGCCCTGGATCGACTCGAACTTCCGCACCTTCGCCGAGTACAACGGTCGCGCGGTGGCCGGCTTCTCGATGGGCGGATTCGGTGCCCTGAAGTATGCCGCGAAGTACTACGGCCACTTCTGCTCGGTCAGCTCCCACTCCGGTCCGGCCAGCCTGCGCCGCGACCTCGGTATGGTGGTGCACTGGGCCAACACCACCTCGGCCGCGATGGACCTCGGGGCGGCACGGTCTACGGCGCGCCCTTCTGGGACGAGGCCCGGGTCAGCGCGGACAACCCCGTCCAGCGGATCCCCAGCTACCACAACAAGCGGATCTTCCTTGTCGCTGGCACGTCGCCGGACCCGATCAACTGGTTCGACTACGCCAACGAGACGCAGGTGCTCGCCGGCCAGCGGGAGTTCCGGGCCGCCCTGGCCCAGGCCGGCATCCCACACGAGTGGCGGGAGGCTCCCGGCGGGCACTTCTTCCGCCACGACCTCTTCCTCCAGGACCTCGACGGGATGCTCTGGCGCCTGCGGCGCGCAGGCTGACATCGCCCCTGTTGCCACCGCCGGGGACCGCCGGTGGTGGCAACAGGGGCGCGGTCGACGGCATCCCCGCGCCGTAGTTCCGTTGGCTGCCGGACCAGAGCGTGGCTTTCGGCGTACCGGGTTGGCGCCATCGGCGTATGTCGGGACAGATGCTGGCCGTAGGGCGGCGGGTCGTGTCACTGGCGGCGGTCGCCGTGCTCGCCCTCGTCGGGCTGACCGCCTGCTCGCCGTCGACCAAGGGCGTCACCGGGTTGTCCGTGGACGAGAACGGGCAACTGCTCGCCGTGCTGGCCTGGTGCACGAAGCAACCACCCGACACCGTTCTCCTCGACTACCTACCGCCGGAGACGGCGTCAGCCAGCCCGAGCGGGCCGCCGGACCTGTCCCTCGTGCTTTCCCGCCGATCGAAGTATGCCGTGCCGCAGGGGGCGACCCGGCCGGCCATGCTGCCGCTGGTCGACTTCCCACCCGAACTGGCCCACCACCCGGACACCGCTTTTCGGATCTTCGCAGTCGAAGACAGGAACAGCTTCAACCTGGAGCCGCTGTACTTCCGCCTCGGCGACCTGGCCGCGCTCGTTCCGGGTGGCGTCATGGTCGACGGCGGCGCCGAGTCGTGGGAGATCGTCTCCGCCGACGAGTTCGTCCGGCGTGGTCAGGAGGCGCCGGAGTGCTGAGCAGCGATGGTCATACAGCCAGCAGCCGCCCTTCCGGGATGGCGATCTTCGGCCGTCCGCCGGCCAGGGAAACAGCCGCCTGGCGCGTCCGCAGGGGCAGGTGTTCGCGGCGGGCGGTGGCGTAGCTGGCGGCGGTGGACGTGGCGATGGTGGTCCAGGCGTACCGCTCGCTGACCATGGTGCGGGCGTGGCGGGCGACCCGGCGGGCGAAGACCTCGTCGCTGACGATCTGGTCGACCGCGCCGGCCAGGGCATCCGGGTCGCTGTGCGGGAAGGTCACCCCGGTCACCCCGGGCTCGACGATCTCGGCGAGGCCACCGGTCGCGGCGACCGCCAGCGGTGCGCCGGCCGCCGCCGCCTCGAGGGCGATCATGCCGAACGGCTCGTAGAGGCTGGGCACCACAGTGGCGTCGGTGGCCCCGAGCAGCGCCGGGAGCCGGGACTCGTCGAGGAAACCGGTGAACCGGATTGTCTCCGCCAGCCCCAGGCCGTGCACCCGGGCCTGCAACTCGTGCCGGTACGGGCCGTCCCCGGCGATCACCACGCGCAGCCCGGGGTGCCGGCGGCGCAGCTGCGGTACGGCCTCCACGAGGTGCTGCACGCCCTTCTCGTAGACCAGCCGGCCGGCGTACCCGACCAGGGGACCGTCGGCGGCGAACCGGGCGCGGGCGACGGCGACCTCCCGGGGGCGGGCCTGCCAGGCCCGGTCGTCCACTCCGTTGGGTACCACGTCGACCCGTGCGGCGGGCACGTCGAACAGGGTGGCGACCTGGTCGCGCATGTAGCCCGAGCAGGCGATGACGCGGGTGGAGGAGTTGCTGACCCAGTGCTCGACGCCATGGATGGTGCGGTTCATTTCGTCCGGCAGCCAGCCCTGGTGCCGGCCGGCCTCGGTGGCGTGGATGGTGGTGACCAGGGGCAGATCGAGGTGCTCGCTGATGGTGACGGCGGCGTGCGCGACCAGCCAGTCGTGGGCGTGCACCACGTCGTACTCGCCGGACTCGGCGGCGCGCAGCGCGGTGCGGGTGAGCGTGTGGTTGAACGCCATGGTCCAGGCGAGCAGGGCCGGGGTGGCCAGGGGGAACGTCACCGGGTCCTCGGGAGCGCGCAGGATCCGTACGCCGTCGGCGTACTCCTCGAGGGGCGCGCCCTCGATGTGCCGGGTGACCACGGTGACCTCGTGGCCGGCGGCGGCCAGGGCGACGGAGAGGGCGTGCACGTGCCGGCCGAGTCCACCGACGAGCACCGGCGGGTACTCCCAGGAGAGCATCAGCACCCGCTGGTGCCGGACGGGGTGGATGTCGATCACGTCGGCGTCCGGTGACATGCGTCCCCCTTGGAGTTGTCCCCCGCGCGGCGACGGCCTCCGCTGCCCGGATTCCCGTCGCCGCGTCCTGGTCGGGGCCAATCCTGCCGCCGGCTCGATAACCGGCGGCGACGTCACCGTTGCGGCTGTGTAAAGCAGTCGATCACCGCCGCCCGGAGACGGCCGGGCGGCTCGGTACAGCGGTCTATCGGGTACGACGGCAGCGCAGCAGTTCGGCGACCGACCACGCCTGGAACGGGCAGCCGGTCGCCCCGTGCGGCGGCAGGCCGTCCGCCGTCTCGCTCACCGACCCCAGGCCGTACTCGGTCAGGTGGGCCTCGATGCCGGTGAACAGCTCGTCGACGGGGAGCTTGCCCCGCCGGCAGGCGTCCACGTACGGGCCGAGCAGCCACGGCCAGACCGTGCCCTGGTGGTATCCGCCGTCCCGCTCGGCCGGCGAGCCCCGGTGCCGGCCGGTGAAGCCGGGGGAGTCGGGGGAGAGGCTGCGCGGACCGAGCGGGGAGAGCAGCCCGGCCGCCACCCGGCGCAGCGTCGCCTCGTCCGGCTCCAGCGGCGCGTACGGCAGCGACCAGGCGAGCAACTGGTTCGGGCGGAGCAGGTCGTCGTCGTGGTGCGGTGAGCCGCCAAGCGGGTACGCCGGGGCGGGCCCGTCCACCACGTCGTACAACCAGCCCGTCGGGGCGGGGAACCGCTTCCGGAACGCGGTCACCGCCCGGTCGTGCAGCCGGGCCAGCTCCCCGGCGTCCTGCCCGGCCAGCTCGGTCAACTCGGCGAGCCCGGCCAGCCCGTTGATCCACAGCGCGTTGATCTCGACCGGCTTGCCGACGCGTGGGGTCACCGGCACCCCGTACACCCGGGCGTCCATCCAGGTCAGCGCCGTTCCCGGGGTGCCGCCCTGGGTGAGCAGCCCGTCGGCCGGGTCGACCGCGATGCCGTACCGGGTGCCGGCCAGGTGCGCGTCGACCACGCCGCGCAGCGCCGGCAACAACTCGTCCCCGAGGTCGGTGTCCCCGGTGACGGTGACGTGCCGGCTCACCGCGTGCAGGAACCATAGCGTCGCGTCGACGGTGTTGTACTCCACCCGCCCGGTGTCGGCGGTGTTCGCCAGCATCCCCTCCGACAGCGTGGCCGCGTACGACCGCAGCAGCTCCCGCCCCTCGGTGGCCCGGTTGGTGCAGAGGAACAGCCCCTCGTACGAGATCATCGTGTCCCGCGACCACGCCCCGAACCACGGGTAGCCGGCGACCACGTCGACCGGAGCCTGGCCGGTGCGCACCACGAACGCGTCGGCGGCCAGGGTCAGCGTCGCCTCCACCGAGTCGGCTGGCCGGGCGGCGGCCACCACCCGCCGGTTGCGTCGCCGGGCGGTCGCCACCACCTCGGTCGCCGGCGGTGGCTGCTGGTCGAGCTGGTCGGCCCAGGCCAGTACGGACACCGTGTCACCGGGACGCGCCAACTGCCCGGCGAACCGGCCCGCGTACCAGAGATCCTCCTCGGCGGGCAGGCCGCGGGCGGCCTCCTCGCGGTGGTGCACGCCCAGCCACCACTGGCCCTCCGGCGTCCAGTCCGGGCCGGCGAGGCGGAACGCGCCCTCGATCACGGCCCCGCCGTCGACCGGCTCCATCCGGGGCGTGGGACCGTCCGCGCGGCGCTCGCCGTGGGCGTCCCGCCAGGTGCATGCCGCCGCCAGTTCCAGGCGTACCGGACCGCCGCAGACCAGCCGGTGTACCACCGCCACGCAGGGGCGTCCCGGCAGCATGGCCAGCTCCCGCTCGATGACCGTGTCCCCGATCCGCCACCGCCACCGGGGCAGGCCGTCGACCAGGGCGAAGTGTTCCAGCAGCTCGTATCCGCGTGGGTCGACGTCGCCGGAGGACCACTCGTGGGCGCCGAGGCGCACCTGCGCGCCGGAGGGGAGCAGCACCGACGCGTCCAGGCTGGCCAGCCCGACCCGCCGGGACGCCGGGGTTTCGCCGGCCACCACCAGCAACCCGTGGTAGCGGCGGGTACGCAGACCGCTGACCGTACCCATGGCGTAGCCGCCCCGACCGTCGGGAACCAACCACTCGCGGCTGGCTCCGCCGGTAAGCTCGGCACAAACCTGCGGACCGAAACCGATGTCGATCAACTTTCCTCCAGTAGCGACGTGCTACACGCCACGACGACGGTGGCCCCGGTGGTCAAGCGACCGCGCGGCGTCGAAGATGTGCGGGTGATCACTGACGTGACCCCTCCTCTTCCGCCGTCCCCCGACGCCGAGCGGGCCCGCCTGGCGCAGGCCGACTCCGGCGAGCAGGACTGGCGCGCATGGGGTCCCTATCTGTCCGAACGGGCCTGGGGGACGGTGCGGGAGGACTACAGCGAACACGGTACGGCCTGGGACTACTTTCCTCACGATCATGCGCGGTCCCGAGCGTACCGGTGGAGCGAGGACGGCATGGCGGGCGTCTGCGACGACCGGCAGACGTTCTGCTTCGCGCTGGCGCTCTGGAACGGCCGGGACCCGATCCTCAAGGAGCGGATGTTCGGCCTCGGTGGGGACGGCGGCAACCACGGCGAGGACGCCAAGGACTACTGGTGGTACGAGGACTCCACGCCCACCCACTCCTGGATGCGCTGGCGCTACCACTACCCGCAGGCTGCCTTCCCGTACGACGAACTGGTCGCGGAGAACGCGCTACGCGGCCGGGACGACACCGAGTACGAGCTGGTCGACACCGGCATCTTCGACGACGACCGGTACTGGGCGGTGACCGTCGACTACGCCAAGGCCGGCCCGACGGACCTGTGCGTCCTGATCACCGTCGCCAACCGGGGTGACCGGGCCGAGCGGCTGCATGTGCTGCCCACCCTCTGGTTCCGTAACACCTGGGCGTGGGGGTTGCCCGGCAGTGACCGGGTGCCCACCCTGGTCGGCACGGACAGCCGGCTGATCGGCGAGCACCGGGTGCTCGGCCAGCTCGTGCTCGCCGGGGATGGCGACCCGACGCCGCTGCTCTGCGACAACGAAAGCAACGCCGAGCGGCTCTGGGGACTGACCAGCCGGTCCCGCTACCCGAAGGACGGCATCAACGACCACGTCGTCGACGGTGCCGACAGCGTCAACCCGGACCGCACCGGAACCAAGGGCGCGCTGCACTACGTACTGGATGTGCCGGCCGGCGGGCAGCGACAGATCCGGCTGCGGCTGACCCGGACCGCGCCGCCGCCGGCTGGCGCCCCAACCCCGGCCCTCGACCTGGGGGCCGACCTCGACGCGGTGCTGCGCCAGCGGCGGTTCGAGGCGGACCGGTTCTTCGCCGACGTGATTCCGGCCGCCGCCAGCGAGGACGAGGCCCTGGTGGCCCGGCAGGCCATCGCCGGGCTGATGTGGGGCAAGCAGTTCTACCACTTCGATGTGAAGCGGTGGCTCGACGGCGACCCCGGCGGCACCCCGCCACCGGCCGGGCGGCGGCACGGGCGCAACAGCGCCTGGTGGCACATGAACAGCTTCGACGTCATCTCCATGCCGGACCCGTGGGAGTACCCCTGGTACGCCGCCTGGGACCTGGCGTTCCACTGCGTCAGCATCGCCCGGGTCGATCCCGGCTTCGCCAAGGACCAACTGCTGCTCCTGCTACGGGAGTGGTACCTGCACCCCAACGGGCAGATCCCGGCGTACGAGTGGGCGTTCGGTGATGTCAACCCGCCGGTGCACGCCTGGGCGGCGTTGAAGGTCTTCGAGATCGACGGGAGCCGCGACCACGAGTTCCTCGCCCGGGTGCTGCACAAGCTGCTGCTCAACTTCACCTGGTGGGTCAACCGCAAGGACACCCGGGGCAGCAACGTCTTCGAGGGCGGATTCCTCGGGCTGGACAACGTCGGCCCGTTCGACCGGTCGGCGGCGCTGCCGGTGGCCGGGGTGCTGGAGCAGTCCGACGGCACCGGCTGGATGGCCATGTACGCGCTGAACCTGCTGGACATGGCGATCGTGCTCGCCGAGCGGGACCGGGCGTACGTCGACGTCGCCACGAAGTTCTTCGAGCACTTCGCCTACATCGCCGCCGCCGCGTACGACCAGGGGCTCTGGGACGACGAGGACGCGTTCTTCTACGACGTGCTGTTGCAGGCCGACGGTACGAAGGTGCCGCTGAAGGTGCGCTCCGTGGTGGGGCTGCTGCCGCTGGCGGCGACCACCCGGCTCACCGCGCGTACCCTGCGCCGCCTGCCGGAACTGCACGCCCGGCTGCGCTGGTTCCTCACCAACCGCCCCGAGTACGCCGACGTGCTCGGCGCGCGCCGGATCGGCCCGGACGGCGGGCAGCAGCGGCTGCTGTCGATGGTCGGCCCGGAGCAGGTGGTCCGGTTGCTGGCGCGGATGCTCGACCCCGACGAGTTCCTCTCCGAGTACGGGCTGCGTACGCTCTCCCGGGCGCATCTGGACGAGCCGTTCTCGGTCACCCTCGGCGGGCAGGAGTTCAGCGTCGGCTACGAGCCGGCCGAGTCGACCAGCGGGCTGTTCGGCGGTAACTCCAACTGGCGCGGGCCGATCTGGATGCCGACGAACTTCCTGCTGATCAGCGCGTTGCGCGACTACGCCGCCTTCTTCGGCGACGACCTCCAGGTGGAGTACCCGACCGGCTCCGGGGTGAAGCACACCCTCGACGAGATCGCCGACGACCTCTCCGCCCGGCTGATCGCCCTGTTCACCCGGGACGGGTGGGGCCGGCGACCGATCTACGGGGCCTGCCAGCTCTTCCAGAGCCACCCGGACTGGCGGGACCTGATCGCCTTCCCGGAGTACTTCCACGGCGACAACGGCGCGGGACTCGGCGCGTGGCACCAGACCGGCTGGACAGCCCTGGTAGCCGACCTGATCCTCACCCTGCGCCGCTGAGGCGGCGCGGTGCGGGGTGGTTGGGGTGGTGCGGGCTGGTTGGGGTGGTGCGGGCTGGTTGGGGTGGTTGCAGGGGACCCTTCCTCATCAGAATGCGGTAACAGGGGACCCCTGCTACCACCCCAACCCAACCCACCTCACCCGGGGAGCGGTCAGCTGATCTCGGACAGCAACTGGCGGCAGGCGGACTCGCAGGAGCGGCAGGCCTCCGCGCAGAGCGCGCAGTGTTCGTGCATCCCGGCGTGGCTGGCGCACTCGTCCCCGCAGGCACGGCACGCGGTGATGCAGGCCGTCAACAGGCTGCGGGTGATGTTCGCGTCGTAGCCGGTGTGTCGGGACAGCACCCGGGCCGTCGCGGTACAGATGTCCGCGCAGTCCAGGTCAGTCCGGATGCACTTGGTCAACTCGGTGACGGCCGCCTCGCTCAGGCAGGCGTCGGCGCACGCGGTGCAGGCCTGGGCGCAGGCGTTCAGCTCGTCGATCACCCGAGCCAGCCGGGTGCGGTCCATGTTGATCTCCGCCGGATACGTCCTGAGCATCGGGTTTGTCATCGTTGTCACGTTCTGTCACCCCTCCCTGGGTCGTCGTCCTCCCCGACCCGGTACCCGTTGCGCGGCCCGGAAACCGGGATGAGCCCCGTCGGTCCCGCCGAGTACGGTGTTCCGGGCCGCGCACGGGAGGGGTGGAACGTGGATCAGGGGCAGCGTCACCACGGCAGGGTGCTCGTCTTCGACGCCGACGACACGCTCTGGGAGAACAACGTCCTGTTCGAGCGGGTCATCGACGACTTCCTCGCCTGGGTGGACCATCCCACCCTCGACCGGGTCGAGATCCGCGGCATCCTCGACGACATCGAGCGGGCCAACACGGTGACCCACGGGTACGGCAGCACGGTGTTCCTGCGCAGCCTCGCCGAGTGCCTGGAGCGGCTGCGGGAGCGCCCGGCCACCGAGCGGGAGCGCCGGGAGATCGCCGACCTCGCGGCGGCCCTGGCCGAGCAGGAGGTGGAGCTGATGCCCGGCGTCGCGGAGACCCTCGACGAGCTGGCCGAGCGGCACGAACTGCTTCTGCTGACCAAGGGCGACCCGGAGGAGCAGCAGCGCAAGCTGGACGCCTCCGGGCTGCTGCACCACTTCCGGGCCGCGCACATCGTGAAGGAGAAGGACGCCGACACGTACCGCCGGCTGGCCCGGGAACACCCGTTCGACCCGGCGGTGGCCTGGATGATCGGCAACTCCCCGAAGTCGGACATCCTGCCGGCGCGCGCGGCGGGGATGAACGCGGTGTTCATTCCGAATGACAACACCTGGGTGCTGGAGTACGACGAGGTGGACCCGGCCGACGACGGGGTGCTGCACCTCACCGCCTTCCCCGACCTGCTCCGGCACTTCTGAAGACGTAGTGGGCGCCGGGGGTGCGCAGACCGTCGGGCCAGTCGGAGCAGCTGAACCGGCCGGGGCGGCGATGGCCGGTCGCCGGGGCCGTGCGATCGTGGAGTCCTGCGGGCGTCCCGCGCCGACGTTCCCCGGAATCCGGGTCGTTTTTCGGCCTCACGCAATTTCTGTAAACGCTCGGGAAGGCCGTTTTCTGATCACTAGCAGCGTCGCGGAGACCCGTACCGTTACATCGACATGCCGTCTGTCGAGCTAGATGTTGCTCACTTTTTCCGCCGTCGGGATCGTCTTGTCCGGTGAATCGCGGTCTGCCTAGTCTTGGGGCCGCGTCGCCCGCTCGTCGGGGTGAGCCGGTAGACGCGCCAGGAGTCCGGTGATGGAGCACCGTGGAGCTGAGTGCATGCGGGGTCAGCTCGCCACACTGGGCCCGGTGTCGGGCGTCGTGCCACGCCCGCGGGCCTGACGGGCGGAAACCGCTGCCACGCTGGACGACTGGAGGTCAGGACCGGGGAGTTGCGGACCCGGTCCTGACCGATCCTCACCCGTTTTCTCTTCACGCTCCCCTTGTTCTTCTCCTCATTCCGGTGGCAGGGCCGTTCCCTCCCGGAAATGAGAACGTTCTTCGGGTTCCCCGGGGCCGGTGAGATCGAGCTCCAGGGAAGCCCTCGATAGGCAAGGTATAGACGGACCCATCAGGATGTCCGCGCTGCTGTGCACCCAGTTCCATGAACTGGTGGTAATCGAGAGGAAACTCCTTTCCCCGCGATCTGCCCAGCCGAACCCAGCCCACAGCCATGTCAGGGGCGTCCGGGGGCGGCATCATGCGCCCCAGCGCTTCCACCAGGACCGGCGGTCGGGCGCGTCGGTGGCGGCTGGGGCCAGTGGGGACTGGGCGGTTGGCTTGCCGATAATCAGGCTGATCTCGCGGATGGCGCTGTTGACGAGGATGCCTTCACACTCCGGGTCGGTCGCGGCTATCTGGAGGAGGACCTCGCCGGACACGCCTGCGTTGAATCGGGGACCGAAGTTGCGTAGTGCTGCTTCGGGATCGGCGTATGCCAGCACGCGGGGCCGTCCGTCGCCGTGAGTGGTCCTGCCCGCACCAAGGTTGCCGTCAGCGATAAAATGCCCGTCGGTGGCGTGGACGGGTGCCCCGGTGGCCACGATGCCGACCGTGGAGGTCCGGAAGAGACTGAGAAAGCGTTCGTAGCTCTCTGGGGCCTTGGTTTCCGCGTACTCGGACATGACATCGGACAGTGGGGTGTCACTCACGCGGCGGACGATAACTACTCGCCACGTGTGCAACAAGCCTGGGCGTGCGCACTGCCGGGTTGTACGGCGAGGGTTCGCGGAATCGACGGGTGGGCTGGCAGGGACGAGGAAAACGCTGCCTCGGTCCGGGTAGCCTGCCGCGGTGCCGTTGACGTTTCCCTCTCATCTCGCTCCGGTGCTGCCCCTGAAGCTCTGGTTCCCCCGGTGGTTCGACGGGGTGGCGCTGGCCGCTGGATCCGTCGCGCCGGATGTCGCGTACCTCGCGCTGGGAACGCGGGCCGAACTGCCCGACACCCACTCGCTGTCGGCTCTGATCTGGTGGTGTCTTCCCGTGGCGTTGGTCTACACCTGGATCGTGCGTCGGACAGTTCCGGCCGTCGCCGCTCATCTGCCGGGTAGGTGGTCGGCCGTTGGCGGCTTGGGGCAGGTTCGCCACGCCTGGTGGATCATGATCACGTCCGCGCTGGTCGGCGCGGCCAGCCACCTCGGGTGGGACTGGCTGACCCATACGGACGGCTGGCTCCAAGCCTTGTTCGGAATCGACTGGTACGAGGCCACGGGAATCGCCTGGTGGACGGTGTCCGATCTGCTCAGCACCGTACTCGGCGCCGGCGTCGTCGCTCTGGTGATCGTGCGGCGTCCCGACCTGTTCATGACGGGCACGGGACGGAGGCCGGTTCGAACGGGCCCGTTTTGGCTGGTGGCGCTCCTGTCGTTCGTCGTGGGCCTGGCGGTTCTGCCCTTTCTGCCGGCCGCGGGACAGCTCGGCGCGACCGGGGTGCGGTTGTTGCACCTCGTCGGGGGCAGCCTGCTCGTCGGTGTCCTGGTGGAGAGGGTGAGAAGCCAGTTCCGTGATCGAGCCTGAGCAGAAGCGTCTCCCGAAGTGGTGGTGTTACATCGACACGCCGGCCAGCTGATTGATATTCGCCACTGACAGGCATTTTCTATTGGCTTGTTTGCTATTTGCTGCTTGCTTAGGGTGAAGGCGCGCTCAAGGTTCAACGGGGGAGCGGTGACATGCAACTTCAGATTCGACTGTTGGTCACCGTGGAGCTGAGCGTCGATGGCCGGCCGGTCGCGGTGGGCGGCGCCAAGTAACGGGCGACGCTCGCCGGCCTGGCGCTGGAGGGGTGCAGGAGCGGCTGGCCGCCGCGTGCGCCGTCGTCTGGCCAGTGTCGGATTCGGCCCGTGTCGCTCGGGGCCTGAGGTCAACCGGCGTAGCCGCGCACGATCGCCACGGCGACCCGGCAGAACTCGTCCATGTCGGGGGTGAACCCGGCGGCGATGTCGGGGTGCAGCCCGGCGCGGGTCTCGTCCAGCAGCCGTTGGCAGACCTGCTCGACCGGCTCGCCCGCGTAGTCGGCGCGGACCCGGTCGGTGGCCGCCCGCAACGCCGAGGTGAGCTGGTCCTCCAGCGGTCCCCGCAGCTTCTGCTGAACCGGGTCCAGTCCCCTCGGGTCGAGGGTGACGTGTGGCTCCGACATCAACGCTCCCTTCGTCGGCGTCCGCGGTACCCCACCGCGGGCGTCGGTCAAACCACGGGTGGTAACTCCGCGACCCGTACCTGGTAGGAGAACTCCGCCGCCGGCTCCTCGGTGTACGACAGCCGGCGGATCTGCCGGTCGTCGGTGTAGAGGGCGACGTCCACCAGTACGCCCAGGTGGGCGAGCCCGATGGTGGCGATCCGCTTCTTGTCCGCGAGGACGGCGCAGATCCCGCCGAGCAGGGTGCTGGCGTCGGAGGTGCGGTGCCCGGGCGGGCTGCGCAGGGTCAGGTCGATCTCCACCGGCCCGGTCAGCGCGGTCCAGCCGGTGCGCTGTGCGGCGGCGCAGGCCGCCGCGAGCAGGGCGCGTACCCGGGTGGCCTGTCGGTGGCCGGCGGCGAAGATGGACAGGGCTTCGGTCCGGACCGGAGGCAGGCCGCTCACCTCGAACGTCAGGGCGAGAGCCCGGGTCTCCTGCACGGCGGCACCTCCTCGGGAGGGATCCTGCCCGACCAACGGCACCCGGGACGGGAGAACCGCGATCGTCCACCGAACGGGCGGCCGGGAAGGAACGGAGGAGAACGGCGGCCGGGAACGGGCCGTCAGCGAGGGCGGGCCGTCAGCGGGGCGGGGGGAACGCACAGAACTCGTTCCCCTCCGGGTCGGTGAGGATCCACCAGTCGATGTCGTCGTCCGGCTCGCGCAGCAGGGTCGCGCCGGCGTCGAGCAGCGCCGTGCAGTTGGCGCCGGTGAGCTCCACGTCCCAGTGCATCCGGTTCTTGGCCGTCTTCGGCTCGGGTACCGGGGCGAAGACCCAGTAGTCCCAGGGGAAGCCGGCCCCGCCGACCACCGAGGCGGCCCCGTCGGCGTCGCGCTCGATCCGGCCGCCGAGCACCTGGGCCCACCAGGTGGCCTGGGCGATGGCGTCCCGGGCGTCGACGACCAGCTCGAACGGCCCGGCTGTGCTGCCGGGCCGGGGCGCGGGCGTACGGTCCGGCTCGAACGGCGCGGCCGTACGGTCCGGCCGGGGTGCGGGCGTACGGTCCGGTCGGGGCGCGAAGGCGCAGAACTCGTTGCCGTCAGGGTCGGCGAGCACCCACCAGCCGACCTCGGCGTCCGGCTCGCGGACCAGCCGGGCTCCGGCGGCCAGCAGGTCGGCCGGGTCGGGTCGGTCCAACCGCAGGTCCAGATGGACGCGGGTCTTGCCGGTACGCGGTTCCGGCACCCGGTTCACCCAGATCGACTCTGGGCCGGGATGGCCGGGCCGGCCGTCGACCCGGGTGTCCCCGTCGCGGAGGTCGACCAGGCCGCCGCCGAGGATCCGGGCCCAGAAGTTACCGAGCGTGTGCGGGTCGACGGTGTCCAGGCAGAGGTCCTTGAACCGGGCGAGCACCGGCCCGCTCTCGTCGGCCCGCGCCGGGGCCCGACCGGGGGCGGCGGTCACCGCCGGCCTCGCTTGATCTCGTGGAAGGCTGGCATCCGCACCAGCGGCAGCAGGGAGTCCCACAGCAGCAGCGCCTCGTCGGTGCCGGGCACCTCGGTCACGATCGGTCCGTGCACGCCCCGCTCCGCGTCGGGCAGGGTCAGCACCGGGGAGCCGATGTCCGGTCCCGCCGAGGCGTACGCCAGCGCGTGCGACTCGCGTACCGCCTCGTCCCAGCGGTCGTCGTCGAGAGCCGGCGCGTCCTCCTGGAGGCCGGCCGCCTCGACGGCCTCGGTGATCGCCCGGTCGGCGAGCGGGCTGCCGACGTCGTGGCTGCGGGCACCGAGTTCGGCGTAGAAGCGGGCGGTGTCGTCGCCGCGTCCCTGCGCGCGCAGCGCCTCGACCAGCCGTAGGGCCCGGCTGGCGGCGGCGAGCGCCTCGGCGAACTGTGGGGCGACCCGCCCCTCGTTGAGGATGGCGAGGCTGAACGCCCGCCACTCGATCCGCAGATCCCGGGCCTGACCCACGGTCACCAGCCAGCGGGAGGTGCGCCAGGTGTGTGGGCAGGCCGGGTCGAAGAAGAAGGTGACGTCCATCGGGCGAGCGTAGACCTCACCTGATCACCCCGCAGTCCCGATGTTTCGTCCATGGATGTCCGGTTACTGGGGCGCCAGGGTCGACCAGGTTTCGTCGCGGGACGTTACGGGCAGTGAGGGGGCCACGAAACGCCCGCGGGACGGACCGATCCGCAACCGGTGCCGTCCCGCATCGTCTCGCCGCGCGCCGGGGCGCGGTTCCCATCCCCGGATGTGTGCCGTACGAAGAGGGGGAGGGGCGATGAGCGAGCCTGACGGTGCCGGGACCCGGCGCCGGTCACGGGCCCGCGCGGTGGCGGTGGCCACCGCGTTGACGCTGCTGGCACCGACCGCCGCATGCAGTTCCGGCGGGGACGGCGGACCGCCGACGATCAACCTGTACTACCCACCTGAGCAGAACCTGCAGAAGGTGGTCGACGACTGCAACGCGCAGGCGCAGGGCCGGTACCGGATCGCGTACCAGGTGCTGCCCCGGCAGGCCGACGAGCAGCGGGTGCAGATGGTCCGGCGGCTGGCCGCGCAGGACAGCGGCATGGACGTGCTCGGTCTCGACGTGACCTGGACCCAGGAGTTCGCCAGCGCGGACTGGATCCGGGAGTGGACCGGCGAGAACCGGGCCGAGGTCGAGAAGGGCACCCTGGAGGGCCCGCTGGCGACGGCCCGCTACGAGGACAAGCTCTTCGCCGCGCCGAAGAACACCAACGTCCAACTGCTGTGGTACCGCGCCGACCTGGTGCCGCAGCCGCCCAAGACCTGGGACGAGATGATCGAGCAGGCCCAGAAGCTGAAGGAGCAGGGCAAGCCGCACCAGGTGCTCACCATGGGCGCGCAGTACGAGGGCCTGGTCGTGCTCTACAACGCCATGGTCGCCAGTGCGGGCGGGAAGATCGTCAGCGACGACGGCGAGAAGGCCGTGATGGACGACGGCGCGGTGCGGGCGCTGGAGCAGCTCAAGCGGCTGGCGACCTCCGGGGTGGTCTCCCCGTCGTTCAGCAACGCCACCGAGGATCCGGTCCGCCTGGAGTTCCAGGCCGGCAACGGCGCCTTCCAGGTCAACTGGCCCTTCGTCTACCCGGCGTTGCAGGAGGCCGACCCCGATCTGGCCAAGCAGGTCAAGTGGGCCCGCTACCCGGGGGTGGACGCGGAGACGCCGAGCCGGGCCACCATCGGCGGGGTCAACATGGCGGTCAGCGCCTACTCGAAGTACCCCGAGGAGTCCTTCGAGGCGGCCACGTGCATCCGCAACGAGAAGAACCAGAAGTTCTCCGCGGTGAACGACGGAGTGCCACCGACCATCGAGGCGCTCTACGACGACCCGGAGATGGCCGAGGCGTACCCGATGAAGGAGACGATCCTCGAGGAGTTGAAGGAGCCGTCGACCCGGCCGCTCACTCCGGCGTACCAGAGCATCTCCACGGTGACGTCGGCGATCCTCTCCCCGCCGTCCGGCATCGACCCGGAGCGGACCGCCGACGAGCTGCGCGGGGCGGTCGCCGACGCCCTGGAGTCGAAGGGGGTGCTCCCGTGAGCGAGCTGACCGGAAGGTGCCGTCCCCGGGGCGCCGCCGAAGCTGGGGAGGTGAGGGCATGAGCGTCAACACCACGCCGGCCGCCGAGACGACGGGTCGGTCGTCGGGCCGGCACACCGCCGCCACCGGCTCCCGTCGTACCGACCGGGCCCGGCTGAGTGAGAACAAGCGGGCCGAGCGGCGGCTGGGGTGGCTGCTGTGCGCCCCGGCGGCGCTGGTCATGGTCGCGGTGACCGCGTACCCGATCCTCTACTCGGTCTGGCTGTCGTTGCAGCGCTTCGACCTGCGCTTCCCCGACGAGCGGGAGTTCGTGGGACTGGAGAACTACGCCACCGTGCTGACCAACGACTTCTGGTGGACGGCGTTCGGGGTGACCATGCTGATCACGGTGGTCACGGTCGCCGTCGAGCTGGTACTCGGCATGGGGTTGGCGATCATCATGCACCGGACGCTGGTGGGCCGGGGCATCGTCCGCACCTCTGCGCTGATCCCGTACGGGATCGTGACCGTGGTGGCGGCGTTCTCCTGGCGGTACGCCTGGACGCCGGGCACCGGCTACCTGGCGAACCTGTTCGGTGAGGGCGCTCCGCTGACCGAGCGGGCCAGCTCGCTGGCGATCATCATGCTCGCCGAGATCTGGAAGACCACGCCGTTCATGGCGCTGCTGCTGATGGCGGGCCTGGCGCTGGTGCCGGAGGACCTGCTCAAGGCGGCCTCCACCGACGGTGCGACCGCCTGGCAGCGGTTCACCAAGGTGATGCTGCCGGTGATGAAGCCGGCGATCCTGGTGGCGCTGCTGTTCCGCACGTTGGACGCGTTCCGGGTCTTCGACAACATCTACGTGCTGACCGCCGGCGGCAACGAAACCTCGTCGGTGTCGATGCTCGCCTACAACAACCTAATGCGGGGGCTCAACCTCGGCATCGGGTCGACGATGTCGGTGCTGATCTTCCTCGCCGTGGCGATCATCGCCTTCGTCTTCGTGAAGCTGTTCGGTACCGCTGCCCCCGGCAGCGACGAGGGGGAGAGGCGCTGATGGCCGACACCACCACCCGTGCGAAGCTGCGCTGGGGCCTGCTGGACGTCATCGTCGTCCTCTTCGCGCTGTTCCCGGTGCTGTGGATCGTGTCGCTGTCGCTGAAGACACCGGCGACGCTCACCGACGGCAAGTTCATCCCCCGGGAATGGACCCTGGAGAACTACCGGACGATCTTCCAGACCGACCAGTTCGTGCGGGCCCTGGTCAACTCGATCGGGATCGCCCTGATCGCCACGTTCATCGCGGTGGTTCTCGGCGCGATGGCCGCGTACGCGATCTCCCGGCTGGACTTCCCGGGCAAGCGGCTGCTGGTCGGGGTGTCCCTGCTGATCGCGATGTTCCCGCAGGTGTCGCTGGTCTCGCCACTGTTCGAGATCGAGCGGCAGCTCGGCATCTTCGACACCTGGCCGGGGCTGATCCTGCCTTACATCACGTTCGCGCTGCCGCTGGCGATCTACACGCTGTCGGCGTTCTTCAAGCAGATCCCGTGGGACCTGGAGAAGGCGGCGAAGATGGACGGCGCCACGCAGGGGCAGGCGTTCCGGCGGGTCATCGCCCCGCTGGCCGCGCCGGGACTGTTCACCACGGCGATCCTGGTCTTCATCTTCTGCTGGAACGACTTCCTCTTCGCCATCTCGCTGACCTCCACCGAACGGTCCCGTACGGTGCCGGTCGCGCTCTCCTTCTTCACCGGCGAGTCGCAGTTCGAGGACCCCACCGGGGCGATCTGCGCCGCCGCCGTGATGATCACCATTCCGATCATCCTCTTCGTCCTCTTCTTCCAGCGCCGCATCGTCTCCGGCCTGACCAACGGCGCCGTCAAGGGATAGGTGAACTCCTCGTGGCTGACATCGTGCTCGACAAGGTGAGCAAGAAGTTCCCGGACGGCACTGTGGCCGTCTCCGACGTCGACCTGGAGATCGCCGACGGCGAGTTCGTCATCCTGGTCGGTCCCTCCGGCTGCGGGAAGTCCACCACCCTCAACATGATCGCCGGTCTGGAGGACATCAGCTCCGGTGAGCTGCGGATCGACGGAAACCGGGTCAACGACAAGGCCCCCCGGGACCGGGACATCGCGATGGTGTTCCAGTCGTACGCGCTGTACCCGAACATGACCGTCCGGGAGAACATGGCCTTCCCGCTGCGCCTGGCGAAGCTGGACAAGCAGACCATCGACCAGAAGGTGGAGGAGGCGGCGAAGGTCCTGGAGCTGACCGCGCTGCTGGACCGCAAGCCGGCCAACCTCTCCGGCGGCCAGCGGCAGCGGGTGGCGATGGGCCGGGCGATCGTCCGGCAGCCCAAGGCGTTCCTGATGGACGAGCCGCTGTCCAACCTGGACGCCAAGCTACGGGTGCAGATGCGTACCGTGGTCTCCCGGTTGCAGAAGAAGCTCGGCACCACCACCGTGTACGTCACCCACGACCAGACCGAGGCGATGACCCTCGGCGACCGGGTGGTGATCATGCGGGGTGGCGCGGTGCAGCAGGTCGGCCCGCCGCAGGAGCTGTACGACCACCCACGCAACCTTTTCGTCGCCGGGTTCATCGGCTCGCCGTCGATGAACTTCCTGCCCGCGGCGGTCGAGGACGGCAAACTGCGTACCGCGGTGGGCGAGGTGCCGCTCGGTGACCGGATGCGGCGGGAGCTGGAGGGCGCCGACGCCCCCCGGGAGCTGATCCTCGGTATCCGGCCGGAGCACTTCGAGGACGCCGAGCTGGTCGACGACGACACCCGACGCCGGGGGATGGAGTTCACCGCGCCGGTCGACATCGTCGAGTCGATGGGCTCGGACAAGTACGTCTACTTCACCGTCGAGGGGGAGCGGGCCAGCGCCGCCGAACTGGAGGAACTGGCCGCCGACACCGGCGCAGACTTCGCGGGCGGCGGCTCCAGCCTGGTCACCCGGTTGTCGGCGGAGTCGACGGTGACCGAGGGGGAGGACCGGCGGGTCTGGTTCAACCTGGAGAAGATCCACCTGTTCGACCCGTCGAACGGGCGCAACCTCACGCTGCACGAGGGCCGCTCGGCCGGCGCGCTGGCCGACTGAGGTGCCTGCAGGGGCCCCCTGTTCGGCAAAAAGCGGTAACAGGGGGCCCCTGCTCACAACTCTCCCGGCGCTCAGGCGCTCAAGCGCTCAAGTGCGTCGGCGAGCCGGCTCCGGGATCTGCGCGTCAATCCGGTCCCGGTGTACCTGCTCGTCGATCGGCTGGTCCTCGACCACCTCGTCCCGGGCCAGCCGGACCCGTTCGACGGGGACCTGGTCCTTGCGCACCACCGGGTGCTCCCGCCGCAGCGTCAGCTCCCGGTCCGCCTCGCCGATGTCCGGGCGCACGTCCCGGTCGGTGGCGGTGACCGGGGAACGCTCCACCCGTACCTCGTCGTGCTCGACCGGCACGGTGGTGTGCACGTCCTCGGTGACCACGTACTTGCGCAGTCGCGCGGTGCCCGCCGGCTCGCTCTCGGTGCCGACCCGCAGCCGCTCCTCCGAGCGGACCAACTCCTGCCGGTCCTGCGGCGTCCGACGGCCCTGCGGCTGCGCGGGCCGTGGCTGCTGTTCCGGCTGCTGGCCCATGCCGTAGTGCGCGTAGAGCTGGGCGATCTGGTCGGTGCCCAGCGGTTCGTCGGTGCCGGCGTCGACCGTCGGCGCGCTCTTGACGGTCGCCTTGTCGTACGGCACCGACAGTCGGCCCTCCTGCATCCGGGCCGTGGTGAGCGGGGCCATCGACTCGTGGTGACCGAGCACGCCCGTCTTCACGCTGACCCAGGTCGCCTCTCCGGCGGCGTCGGCCCACACCTGGCCCACGCTGCCGACCCGGGCGCCCGACCGGTCCTGGACGTCCTGTCCGTACAGCGAACGGATCTGCTGTTCGGTGAGGTTCATGGTCGTCCTCCTTTCGGGTTCACGGCCCGCGTACCCGACCGACCCCCACCCACACCCACGCCACGGAGACAGATCGATCGGCTCCCGGCGGCCGGCCCTGTCGGTCCACCGTCCGACACGGGATAGGTTGCCTCCCGTGACCGTTCCCCGTCCGACGCCGCCGCTCGGGGCCCGGCCCCCGGTCGATTCCGCCGCCGTCCCGGCCAGCCGTCCCGGCCTGCCCATCTGGCCGCTGTACCTGATGTTCGGCCTGGTGCTGGTCTGGTGGCTGCTCGGCGGGCTCTACCTGCTCTGGGCGCCGTTGGCGCTGGTGCTCGGGGTGGTGCTCATGGTGCGGGGTCAGGTACGCCTGCCCCCGGGCTGGGCACTCTGGGCGGTGCTGGTGGCGCTCATGGCGCTCAGCTTCCTCCGGCTCGACGGTAACGGCCTGGTCGGCTTCGTGCTGCGGTTCGGGTTCGTCGTGGCGGCGTTCCTCGTCTACCTCTACGTCTACAACGCCGCCCGCAGCGGGGTGTCCTGGCAGTCGCTGTTCCACCCGCTCTGCCTGTTCTGGCTGACGGTGGTGGCCCTGGGCTGGTTGGCGGTGATCGCCCCGAAGCTCTCCCTGACCACTCCGGTCGAGATGGTGCTGCCCGGCAGCATCTCCGGGGAGCGGATGGTGCAGGCGCTGACCCACCTGAAGGCCACCGAGCACAACCCGCTCAGTCGTAACCCGTACTACCGGACGGCGGCGCCGTACCCGTACACCAACAACTGGGGCACCGGCTTCGCGGTCATGGTGCCCTGCGTCCTGGCGTACGTCACGTCCTTCCGGACCGGGTGGATGCGGCGGGCGCTGCTGGTGTCGCTGCCGTTGGCGCTGGTGCCGGCCTTCCTCACTCTGAACCGCGGCATGTTCGTGGGGGTGGGCATCGGCCTGTGCTACGTCGGCGTGCGCGCGTTGGTCCGCGGCGACGTGCGGATCATCGCCTCCATCGGGGCGGTGGGGGTGCTGGCCGTCCTGGTGACGTTCCTCGTGCCGGTCGGTGACCTGATCAGCAACCGGGTGGAGAACACCGACTCCACCACCGACCGGTTGGACATCTACCGCCGGACGCTCGCGGCCGTGGCCGACTCACCCCTGCTCGGCTACGGTGCCCCGCAGTTCGTGGACACCATCAAGGTGGCGGAGCCGCTCGGCACGCAGGGCCAGATCTGGCTGATCATGTACAGCCACGGCGTCCCCGCGCTGCTCGCGATGCTGCTGTTCTTCGTCCTGGTGGCCCGGCGGCTGGCCCGCGCCGTGTCGCCCGGAGGCGTCTGGCTCAGCGCGGTGCCGGTGGTGGCGCTGGGGGTGACGCCCTTCTACGGCTACACCGACATCAACCTCTCGGTGATGTTCTTCGCCATCGGCCTGGCGATGGCCGCCGTCGACGGCCCGGTGAACCGGCCGTCGGTGTGGCCGACCCGGTGAGCCGGCGGTCGGGTGGGCCGATCCGGACCCGGCCGGCGCGACGACCCCCTGATCGCGCTCCGTCAGCACGCGGGCCGGCGGAGCGCGATCCCCCGTCCAGGTTCGTCGCTGCCTGGTAGGTAACGGTTACCGGCGCCGAGGTAAGCAGCATCCCGCCAGGCGGGTCGGCCAGCGGCCGACCAGAGCGGAACTTGCGCAAAACTTGAGCACAAATCCATCGATGCCGGTCAAGCTGTTGCCGGAGTGTTGAACCAGGCTGGCGCCGGGGAGCCGGACCGGCCGCCGGCGGCCACCACAGTCGAGTCACAGCCGCTGGTACATCACCAGCAGGTCGACGTACCGGCCGTCGGGGAGCCGGAACCCCTCCGGCACCCGGCCGACGACCTCGAAGCCGAGCGACTGCCACAGGCCGACCGCCCGGGTGTTGGTCTCCACCACCGCGTTGAACTGCATCCCCCGGTAGCCCTCGGCGCGGGCCAGGTCGAGCACGTGCGCGCCAAGGGCCCGCCCGACACCCCGACCGGCGGCCGCCGGCGCGACCATGAAGCTGGCGTTGGCGACGTGCGCCCCCGGCCCGGCCTGGTTGGGCAGCATCTTCGCCGAGCCGAGCACCGTGCCGTCCGGGTCGACCGCGACCACCGTACGGGCGGGTGGTGGCGGCAGCCACAGTTGCCGGGCCTGCTCCTCGGTGACGTCCCGGTCCCAGGTGTAGGTCTCCCCGGCCGTGACGATGCCCCGGAGGAAGGGCCAGATGCGCGGCCAGTCCTCGGTGGTGGCGTCCCTGAGCAACATGGCGTCGAGCATGCCAGCCCGACCCGGCGGACCGCGCGGGGTTTACCAGCCCTAGCAGCGGTACGCGGTTTGCCGCGGCAGGCAGCGGGTAGTCGTCCGGGCTGATCAGCAGAAGGAGGGAACGCTCGATGGACGGTCAGACCAAGGTCGCGGTGATCTACTACAGCGCGACGGGCATCACGTATCAGATGGCGCAGGCGGCCTGCGAGGCCGCCGGTGAGGCCGGTGCCGAGGTGCGGCTGCGCAAGGTGCGCGAGCTGGCGCCCGAGGAGGCGATCCGGTCGAACTCCGGCTGGCAGGCCCACCACCTGGAGACGCAGGACGTGCCCGAGGCCCAACTCGACGACCTCTCCTGGGCCGACGTACTGATCTTCGGCTCGCCCACCCGGTACGGCATGATCGCCGCGCAGCTCAAGCAGTTCATCGACACCAGTGGGCCGCTCTGGGCGCAGGGCGCGCTGGCCGACAAGGTCTACACCGGGTTCTGCTCCACCGCGACCTCGCACGGCGGCCAGGAGGCCACCCTGCTGTCGCTGTACACGACGTTCTACCACTGGGGCGGGATCGTGGTGACCCCCGGCTACACCGACCCCAGCCAGTTCGTCGCCGGGAACCCCTACGGCGCCTCGCACACCAGCAACAACGGCGAGGTCGCCCCGGACCACATCGCGCTGGCCGCGACGGCGCTGACCGCGAAGCGCGCGGTCCAGGTCGCCACCCGGCTGCGGCAGGGCGCGGCGGGCTGAGGCGGTGACCGGTGGCCCGGACGGGGGCTCTCGACCCGTCCGGGACCACCGGTCGGGTCCTGCCCTACCCCTGCGGCGACGGAGTATGCGCCGGTGCCGGCAGCAACCGCCCGATCAGATCGGCCAGCACCGTCATCCCGTCCGGGCTGAGCACCGACTCCGGGTGGAACTGCACCCCGGCGAAACCTGGCCCGAGCAGCGCGTGCACCGCCCCGTCCGCGCGGTCGCGGGCCACCCGCACCGGCCCGTACGCGGTGTCCAGCCGGTCGGTGTCGGCCAGGGCGGTGAAAGTGGCGTAGAAGCCGACCCGCGCGACGTCGCCGAACAACTCCACCTCCCGCTGGAGGCCCTGGTAGGGAGCCTCGCGTCGGTGCAGTCGGAGGCCGAGCAGTCCGCACAGGAGTTGGTGCCCGAGGCAGACCGCCAGGGTCGGCCGACCGCCGTCCAGCAGTGTGCGCAGGGTGGCGCGCAGCGCCGTCATCTTGGTGTCGTCGCCGCGTGGGTCGCCGGGGCCCGGCCCCACCACCACCAGGTCGTGGCCGTCGACCGGGCCGGGGCGGTGCCACGGGCGTACCTCGACGGCGAGGCCGAGGGCGGTGAGCTGGTGGGCGAGCATGCCGGTGAAGGTGTCCTCGCCGTCGACGAGCAGCGCCCGGTGCCGGGGCGGCGCCGCCGTCGGAGCCCGCTGGTCCAGCCAGAATCGGGCCAGCCGGTCGTTGCGGGCGGCCAGGGTGGCGCGTACCTCGGGATCGTCGGCGAGGCGGACCGGTGGCCGGGGGCCGGGCGTCGGGGCGTCCGGGCGCAGGCCCAGCGCGGCGAGCACCCCGGCGGCCTTGGCGTGCGTCTCGGCGACCTCGCCGCCCGGGGTGGAGTGGCGCACCAGCGTGGCCCCGACCGGCACCCGTAGCTCACCGTCCGGGGTGAACTCGGCGGTACGGATGAGGATCGGCGCGTCCAGGGTCTGCCGTCCGACCCCGTCCCGGCCGAGCAGGGCGAGCACCCCGGCGTAGTAGCGGCGGCCGGTGCGTTCGTGCCGGGCGATGACCCGGCAGGCGTTCTCCATCGGGCTGCCGGTGACCGTCGGCGCGAACATCGTCTCCCGCAGCACCTCGCGCACGTCCCGGGTGCTCCGGCCGGCCAACAGGTACTCGGTGTGCGCGAGGTGGGCCATCTCCCTGAGGTACGGCCCGACCACCTGGCCGCCCCGCTCGGCGACGGTGGCCATCATCTTCAGCTCCTCGTCGAGGACCATGTACAGCTCCTCGACCTCCTTGTCGTCGGCGAGGAACCGCAGCAGCGCGGCCCGGTCGGCGACCCCGCCGGGGTAGCGGAAGGTGCCGCTGATCGGGTTCATCATCACCAGCCCGTCGTCGACGCTGACGTGCCGCTCCGGGGTGGCGCCGACCAGGGTCCGGGTGCCGGTGTGCACCAGGAAGGTCCAGTACGCGCCCCGTTCGGCGACCAGCAGCCGGCGCAGCGCGGCCAGCGCGGCCCGCAGGGGTGGCCCCTGCACCCGGGCCCGCAGGGTGCGGTGGACGACGAAGTTCGCCCCCGCGCCGCGGCCGATCTCCTCGCGCAGCACCCGGTCGACGATCGCGGCGTACTCGTCGTCGTCGAGGTCGAACGCCGCCCCGGAGGTGACCACCGGGGTGTCCGGCAGGGCGCGCAGCGCCTCGGGTAGGCCGCTGCGTCTCCGTCCGGTGATCTCCAGGCACTCCAGCGGCACGCCGTCGTCGACGCAGGCGAACCCCCGTTCGGTGACCTGCCGGTACGGGACCAGGGCGAGCGTGCGGGGACCGGGGTCACCGGCGTCGGGCAGCGGGATGTCGGCGAGCCGCCCGACCGGGCGTACCGGCCCGGTGAACACCTCGAGGTGGTCGCTGCCGTCGCGACGCAGCAGCGCGAACGGCCCGGGGTCGGCGCCGGCGGACACGGCGGTGGTCAGGGCGGTGAGGTCGGTCATCAGAGGGTCTCCTCGGGCCGGTGGCCGCCCGTGGGCGGTTGGGGCCGGGAGCACCGGTGGCCGCCTCAGGGGCGGCCAGGGTGGGGAAGCTACACGCGCTGGGGGACCGCCGGGTCGGCGGGCCACCAGGAGGTCAGGTGCGCGGTCACGTCCGCCAGCCTACGCGGTGCCCGGCCCGGCGGGAAAGCCTCGGGGGGCGGCCGGCGGCGGGGCGTCCGTTTGCAGGCGTCAGCGGGCGGCCTGGCGGGTACGGTGACCCGCGATGGACATTCTCGCTCTGGACCTGGGCACCTCGTCGGTGCGGGGGCTCGTGCTGGACGAGCGGACCGAACCGGTGCCTGGCGCGCTGGCCCGGCGCAAGATGCGGCTCGCGGTCGGCAATGACGGCACGGGCACCCTGGACGGGCCCGGCTACCTGGCCTGCCTCGTCGAGTGCCTGGACGAGTTGCAGGCCGGCGGGCACCTGCGTGATGTCGGCCTGGTCGCGGTCTCCGCGCAGTGGCACTCGGTGCTGCCGCTGGATGCCGCCGGCGAGCCGCTCGGGCCGGTGCTGACCTGGCTGGACACCCGCCCCGAGCCGCCCGCCGGCCGGTCGGGACCGGCCGACCCGGACGCCTTCCACCAGCGCACCGGCGCCTGGTGGCACCGCTGCTACTGGACGGCCCGTCTGCCGTGGCTGCGGGCCCGCACGCCGGTGGCCCGGTTCGTCGGACTGGCCGAGTACGCCCTCGGCGCGCTGCTCGGTGCGGTCCCGATGTCCGTTTCGCAGGCGTCCGGGACCGGCCTGCTCGACCTGCGTGCCCTCGACTGGGACGCCGAGGCGTGCGAGCTGGCCGGCGTCCGGGCCGGGGAGCTGCCGGCGCTGGCCCCGGCGGGCTGGCGGGGGCGGCTGTCGCCGGAGTTCGCCCGACGCTGGCCGGGGCTGGCCGGGGCGGCGTGGAGCGAACCGGTCGGTGACGGCGCGGCGTCGAACGTCGGGTCGGGATGTGTCGACCCGCGCCGGGCGGCGGTCACGGTCGGGACGTCCGCGGCGGTGCGGCTGATCCAGCGGGCGCCGGCGGGCGTACCGCTGCCGCCCCTGCCCGAACGGCTGTGGCGTTACCGGGTCGACCACGACCACGTGGTGACCGGTGCCGCCTACTCCTCCGGGGGCAATCTCTTCGCCTGGGCCAAGCGGGAGCTGCGCCTGCCGGAGGGCGCGGAGCTGGACGCCGCCCTGGACCGGGTCCCGGTGGACGCCGGGGTGCCGGCTGATCCCCGGTTCGGCGGCGACCGGCCGCCCGGGCTCGCGCCGGCCGGGTCGGGGAAACTGCATGGGCTGACCTTCTCCACCACCTCGGTGGAGATGCTGGCCGGGCTGATGGCCGGGGTCTGCGCCCGGGTCGCCGGCGACCTCGCCGAGATCGAGTCCACCGTGGAGCATCCGGTGGAAGTGGTGCTCGGCGGGGGTGCGGTGACCGCGTCGGCGTGGTGGCGGCGGGCGTTCGCCGCCGCGCTCGCACCCCGTACGGTGGGGCACCAGCCGAACCCGGAGATCGGCGCCACGGGCGCTGCCCTGGTCGCCCTCGGCCGGTTGGCCGAAGCGGCCGACCTGACGGGCATCAGCCGGACGGATGATCGACGGTCACCTTGGCCGGCAGGAGGATCACGCCCCTGAGTCGGTCGTCAGGCTTGACCGTTGACAGTATGTTCTGGCCTGGTTGGATGGACTCCGCTCCCCGGCTCGCGGCGGACGCGAGGCACCTAGGAGGCGTGTGTGGGGACCGGCCCGGAACCGGGGGAGAGCGTGGTGTCGAACCAGCGCCGACGCCGACTCGACGTCCGGGTGGTGCCGCCGCACCGGCGTCGATCCCCGTTCCGTCTGCGGGACTGGCGGATGGGGACCAAACTGGCCGCTGTGCTGATCATCCCGTCGGTGGCGTTCCTGGTGCTGGCGGGGGTGCAGACCCGGGGCCTGGTCGGGCAGGCCGGCGTGCTCAACGAGTTCGCCGAGCAGGTGTCGATCAGCCGGGAACTCACCGACGTGGTGCACCAGCTCCAGCAGGAACGGGACCGCTCCGCCGGTGAGTTGGCCGGACTGCGGCTGACCGGCGCGGAGACGGTGCGCAGCGACCCGGTGGCGACGTTGAAACCGTTGCAGGACGCGACGGACGCGGCGATGCAGCGGCTGCGGCGAGCCGCGGAACCCCTGGCGGACTCCGACGCGGCGTGGCGGGTGACGTACTCGGAGGTCCTGGAAGCCTACGAGCAGGTCGTCTACATCCGTTCGGCGATCGCGCCGGGGGTGCTCAGCAGCGAGACGATCCTCAGCAACTACCACCGGCTCATCGACGAGCTGCTCAACCTGCTGGCCGAGCCGTCGCCGGGACCGGACGCGCCCGCGCTCAGCGACGCGGTGCTGCGCTACGTGCAGCTCGCCCGGGTCAAGGAGCTCTCCTCCCGGATCCGGGCCCAGCTCTACGTGGCCGCCCGTGCCGGTCGGTACGGGGTGGACGACCAGGTCCTCCTGACCGACCTGCGGGCCCAGCAGCTCACCGCGCTGGGCGCCTTCCGGGTGGCGGCGACGAAGGACCAGGTCAGCCGCTACGACCAGACCTCCCGGGACCCGGCCTTCGGGGCGGCGACCCGCCTCGAGGAACAGAGCCTGCCGGTGGGCGGGGCCGACCCGGCCGTCCTGCCGGCGACCCAGTGGTGGGCGGCCAGCGAGCAGCGCCATGAGCTGCTGCGACAGGTCGAGGCCGGGGTGATCGAGGACGCGGTGGTCCAGGCGGACGAGGCGCGGGGCGCGCAACTGCGCGACACCCTGCTGGTGCTCGGCGGGATCGTCGCGGTGTTGCTGGTGGCGCTGCTGATCTCGACGCTGATCGGCCGGTCGATCGCCCGGTCCATGCGACTGGTGCGGGGACAGGCGTTGCGGATCGCCCAGCTCGAACTGCCCGA
This sequence comes from Micromonospora pallida, assembly GCF_900090325.1. Taxonomy (NCBI): domain Bacteria; kingdom Bacillati; phylum Actinomycetota; class Actinomycetes; order Micromonosporales; family Micromonosporaceae; genus Micromonospora; species Micromonospora pallida. The sequence goes on from NZ_FMHW01000002.1 coordinate 757,085, forward strand.
GGCCCTGGAACAGCTGCGTACGGTCACCGGCGGGGTCCCCGAGATCGAGGTCGCCCCGGCGGTGGTCCGCTCGCTGGACGAGATCGGTGAGCTGGCCGAGGCGTTCGTCGCGGTGCACCGCAGCGCGGTCAGCGTCGCGATGGAGCAGGCGACCATGCGCCGCAACGTCAACGCCATGTTCGTCAACCTGGCCCGGCGTAGTCAGGTGCTGGTCGAGCGGCAGTTGGAGCTGCTGGACGAGCTGGAACGGGAGGAGAGCGACCCGGACCAGCTGGAGAACCTGTTCAAGCTGGACCATCTGGCCGCCCGGTTGCGCCGTAACGACGAGAGCCTGCTGGTGCTCTCCGGGGCGGACTCGCGTCGCCGGTGGAACCGGCCCATCGGGTTGGCGTCGGTGCTGCTCGCCGCCGGTGCCGAGATCGAGCAGTACCAGCGGCTGCGGCACGAGTCCGTGGCCGACCTGCACGTGGTGGGGCACGCGGTCGGGGAGCTGGTGCACCTGTTGGCCGAGCTGCTGGAGAACGCCACCGCGTTCTCGCGGCCGGAGACGGTGGTGCGGGTCAACGCCCGGGTGGTGACCTGCGGCGCGCTCATCGAGATCACCGACGAGGGGTTCGGCATGAGCCCGTCGGCGCTGGAACAGACGAACCGGCTGCTGGCCAGCCCGCCGCCGGCCGACGTGGCGGCGTCCGAACGGATGGGCCTGTTCGTGGTGGGGCACCTGGCGGCCCGGCACGACATCGAGGTGCGGCTCTGCGGTGGGCCGGAGGGGGTGACCGTCCGGGTGACGCTGCCGGCGGCGCTACTGGCGCCGGCACCCGACCGGGACGTGCACACCCCGGCGTCGCGGCGGATGCTGACCGCCGCGGTGGCCGGCGCGGTGGGCGCGGCCCCGGTGGCCCGGCGGCCCGGGGCGGTGGGCGCGCTCCCGACGGGCCGGCGGACCGGGGCGCGGGCGCTGCCCGCCGGCTCCGCGTCGGCCACCTCGGGACCCATCGCCGGACGGGGGGAATGGCCGGTCGCAGGGCGACGCCCGGACCAGCCGGCGGGACCACGGCCGGTGCCGACGCGGGCCGAGGACGTCCTCGCCCCGGCGAATGGCACGGCGTCGGCGCCGAGCACGTGGTGGTCGCGGAAGGGGCCGCCGGCCGCCGCCTCGGGCGTGGGTACGTCAGCGCCGCCAGCCATCCCGGTGACCGGCGGGGTGAACCGGCGTGGCCTGCCGGTGCGGGTGCCGATGGCGCAGTTGGCCGCGGTGACCCAGTCGGCGCCGCCGGCCGCGCCGGCGCCCCGGCACGATCCGGACCCGGACGCGGTCGGTGGCATGCTGTCGCGGCTCTACAGCGGGGTGCGCCGGGCCGAGGCCGAGGACGACACCAGGGAGATCACCATGCCGGACGACACCCGGGAGACTCCCGCGGCCGGCGTGCGCAGCGAAGGGGAGCAAAATTGATGACGCTGAGTCAAGAGGCTCGTGATCTGAGCTGGTTGGTCAGTGCGTTCACCGAGCGGGTGCCGGGCGTCGTGCACGCGATCGTGGTCTCGTCCGATGGGTTGTTGGTGGCGATCTCCGACCACCTGCCCCGGGACCATGCCGACAAGCTCGCCGCGGTGACGTCCGGGCTGATGAGCATCACGGCCGGGGCGGCCCAGATGTTCGACGGCGACATCGTCAAGCAGACGGTGGTGGAGATGGGACGGGGTTACTTCCTCGTCATGCAGATCCGCGACGGGTCGATCCTGGCCACCCTGGCGGCGGGGGACGCGGACATCGGCGTGGTGGGGTACGAGATGGCCCGGTTGGCCAAGCAGGCCGGGGAGAAGCTGACACCGGCGCTGCGGGCGGAGTTGCAGCAGGCGTTGCCGCGCTGACGAACGGCCGGCCGGCGTGCGCCGTACGCCGGCCGGTGCCGCCGCCGGACGGGTTCCGCCCGCCGATTCCCAGATCCCGATCGGGAAAACCCGTGGCGCGGCGGGACAGAAAGCCCTACGACGGAGTACCGTAGATTGCGGAGAGGCCGCTCCCCCCGTGGCGGCCTCTCCCTTTTCGTGTGTGCGGCCCCCTTTTTTTGCGTGCGGCCCACCTTTTGTGCGTGCGGCTCGGCCTCTCGTACGTGGGCCGGTGCGTCAGGGACGTGCGGTGTCCTCTTCGGAACCAGCCGTGTCCTCTTCCGACGGTACGAGCGGATGCCGCAGCCCCGGATGCCCGACCGGCAGCGAACGACGCACCACCAGCCAGCTCACCGCCAGCGCCGTGGCCACCAGCGGCCAGGACAGCGCCACCCGGGCCACCACCAACGCGACCACTTGGCCGCCGAGGTACAGCGGCACGAACACCGCCAACCGCAGCGCGTACGTCGCCGCCCACACCCAACTGCCCCGCCCGTACGCGCGCAGCAGCGTCGGGTCCCGCCGCCAGCGGGTGCGCTGCCCCAACGCCACCCCGACCAGCACTCCGAGCAGCGGCCAGCGCACCACGATGCTGACCGCCCAGGCCAGCGCGCTGGCTAGGTTGGCGAGCACCTGGAGCAGGAAGAAGTCGGTCGCCCGTCCGGTGCGCAGGGCGATCAGCGCGGCCACGCAGACCGCGAGCAGCCCGATCAGCACCGACCGGGGCCGGTCGCCCCGGCGTAGCCGCCAGCCGGCGACCACGGATCCGGTCAGCACCGCTGCGAGGACCCCACCCCACAGCGACTCGCCGCCCAGCAGCCAGCCCAGACCGAAGGCGAGTGGGGGCAGGGTGGCGTCCACCGCCCCCCGCCGCCCGCCGAGCAGGTCGGCCAGGGACTCCGGCTCCCGTGGCTCGGGTACGGACGGACGATCGGTCTGCGACGTACCGGCCACCGTCACCTCCTGCTCGACACCCGCCCAAACTTAACGCCGAATTGCGGTAGGGCCACCGTCCGGGCGGCCCGTGTGTGGCGTTACCGTGTCCAGGTGCGAGCGTCGGCGAGGGTCTGGACCGCAGTGTGGCTGGTACTGCTGGCGGTCGTGTACGCGGTGGCACTGGTCGCGGTCTGGCGACTTGCCCTGCACACCCGGACCGGCCAGTGGCTGGACACGGTGGCGTTGACCGGCAACCGGATCGGGCAGGACCGCATCGACGAGCCGGTCGACCGGGTGCTCAACGCGGTGTCCGTGGTGTCCCTGCTGGCGGCGACCGCGGTGATCGGGTTCATCGCGCTGCTGCGCCGCCGGATCGCCCTGGCGGTCACCGCCACCGCGCTCATCGTCGGCGCGAACGTCACCACGCAACTACTCAAAAACGGCCTCGACCGGCCGGACTACGGCATCGACCCGGAGCGGGCCGCGGTCGGCAACAGCCTGCCCAGCGGGCACGCCTGCGTGGCCGCCTCGGTGGCCGTGGCGTTGGTTCTCGTCCTGCCCCGCAAGGTCCGGGTGCTCGGGGCGTTCCTCGGGGCCGGGTACGCCGCCCTGAACGGGGTCGCCACCCTCTCGGCCGGCTGGCACCGCCCCAGTGACGCGGTCGCCGCGTTTCTGGTGGTCGGCGGCTGGGCCGCCGCCGGGGGACTGCTGCTGTTGCTCACCCAGCGGGAGCAGGCCCAGGTCGAACCGGCCGACGCGCACCGTAGGTCGGCCCTGCTCCTGGGTGTCGTCGGCCTGTTCGCGATCGTCGTCGCCGCGGTCGCGCTGGCGTGGCTGGACGGCCAGCCCACGGAACCGGTCAGCGAACTGAGCCGGCGGCCCCTCCTCGTCGGGTACGCCGGCAGCGCCGCCGGCATCGTGGGGGTCATGGCGGTGGTGATGGCGCTGGTGCTCGCCTCGGTGCACCGACTCGTGCCCCGGGTCAAGGGCTGACCACCACCGGCCCGTCCGGGGCCGTCGTCGTGGTGGCGCGCCGGCTCGGTGGCAGGCCGGCGCGCCGGTGGGTCAGCGGTAGAACGTGCCGACCGTCGTCCCGCTGGCGATCTCCTGGCCGCCGAGCGCGCGGTGCACGTCCGACGCGTGCGGGGTCGCCGGCAGTTCCAGCGGCTGGTCCAGCGCGTACAGGCGGAAGAAGTACCGGTGCGCCTCCTCGCCCTGCGGCGGGTGCGGCCCGGACCAGCCCGTCTGACCGAAGTCGTTCGGCCACTCCCGGCCGCCCGGCGGGACCGCGCCCTCGTCCGTGCCACCGGTGGCGGGGTCGATCCCGGTCACCAGCCAGTGCAGGAACGGCGTCTTTCCGGCGTCCGGGTCCTCCACCATCAGCACCAGCTCCCGTGCCGAGTCGGGGACCTCGGCCCACTGCAACGGCGGGGACAGGTTGCCCCCTTCCCGGGAGAACCGCCCCGGCAACAGGTCGTGGTCGTTGAACGCCGTGCTGCGCAGCATGATCCCGGCCATCGTGCCTCCCCTTTCCCCTCGTCCGGCCAGCGGATACCCGTCACGTCCGCGCCGAAACGGTGTGCGGGGGTGCGCCGGTGACCCTTCGCCGGCTGGCCGGTCGGGTTCCGTTCAGAACGGGGGAGCGGCGGGTTCGGGCGGGCGGTGATGGGCCCGTCGGGCATCGGCCACCGCCACCGCGAGCAGGACCACCGCCGCAGTCCCGGCGGAGTACAGCAACGGGTGGTGCAGCAGCACCCAGACCGGGGCGACCAGGGCGGCCATGGCGATCCACCGGGACGGGGACACCCGGCCGAACACCTCGTACTCGAACCGGGCCCGGCCGGCGAGGAAGAGCAGCGGCCCGCCGAGGATCAACGCGATCCAGGACGCCTCCGGGTGGTCCAGGGGGTGCTCGATGGCGAGTTCGTAACCGATGGCGGCGGCCACCACCCCGGTCACCATCACCAGGTGCGTGTCGGCGGCCGAGCGGGCGATGGCGGCGGGCTGGGTGGCCATGGCCACCGCCTCGGCCAGGATCCGTCCGGCCCGGTGGAAGTAGATCCGCCAGAGCAGGATCGAGGTCAGCAGCGCGAGGCCGAACGCCGTCGTCCGGGCCGGGGTGAACGACCGGGCGCTGTAGGCCAGACCGCTGAACAGGATCGTCTCCCCGACCGCGATGAGGAAGAACTGCTGGTAGCGCTCGGCCAGGTGCTCGCCGGCCGGCTGCCACCGGTCCAGTCGTGAGCGGCCCAGGCCGGGAACCGGCCAGCCGGTCCGGGCGGCGACGCACTCGATGGCCAGGGCCAGCGTCCACAGGATCACCCGGGGCATGACCGGCAGGAGCGCCCCGACCAGCCAGGGCACCGCCACCACCGCGTACACCACCAGCACGCGCACCTTGAGCTGGCGTAAGTGGTACCGGCGCAGCGCGAGGAACAGGATCAGGGGACGGGAGAGCTGGGCGACGACGTACGCGCCGGCGAACATCAACCCGTAGCTGGTGTACGCCTTGGGGATCGCTACCCCCATTACCATCGCGGCGACCAGCGAGGTGATCACGATCGTCTGCAACCAGAGGTGGTACGGGTCGTACCGACCGATGGTCAACGTCGTGCCCTGCCAGATGGACCAGAGGGCGAGCACGAGCAGCAGGGTCTTTCCACCGCCGGTCACCGGATGCCAACCGGCGCTGCCCCCAGGCTCCAGCGCGAGGTCCTCGAAGGCACGGGCCGAGATCCGGGTGAAGGCGAAGACGAAGACGAGGTCGAAGAAGAGTTCGAGGAACGAGGCGCGTCGGGGGCCGTGCGCCGCCGGCTCGAGCCGGTCGGCGGGCGGGGGGCGCGTCGTGGTCACCTGGCAGTCGTAACATCTCCGTTCCGGCCGCCGGGTCGTTATCGCCGGAAGCCGGGACCGTACGTCATGAGGCGTGGTCGGCGGTCACCCGGGATCTTGCCCGGACCCGGGAGCGGCGGGACGATCATGTGGTGACGAATCGATGGGGAATGACGGTCCCGCTCGCCGGGGTGCCGCTCGCCGACCACGCCGCCGTGTACGCGGCCCTCGACCGGGCGGGGTTCACCGACGTGTGGTCCGCCGAGGTCAACGGCACCGACGCGGTCACGCCGCTGGCGCTCGCCGCCGCCTGGCAACCCCGACTGCGCCTCGGCACGGCGGTGACGCCGGTGTTCACCCGGGGCCCCGGCCTGCTGGCGATGAGCGCGGCGGCGTTGGCGGAGGCCGCGCCCGGACGGTTCAGTCTCGGTATCGGCGCGTCCTCGTCGACCGTGGTACGGGACTGGAACGCGGTGCCCTTCGTCGAGCCGTTCCGGCGTACCCGGGACGTGCTGCGGTTCCTGCGGGCGGCGCTGCGCGGCGAGACGGTCGACGAGGTCTACGACACCTTCACCGTCCGCCGGTTTCGGCTGGAGCGACCGCCCGCCGTGCCGCCGCCGATCCTGCTTGCCGCCCTGCGGCCGGGGATGCTCCGGCTGGCCGCCGCCGAGGCGGACGGGGTGGTCCTCAACTGGCTCGCCGCCGAGGACGTGCCCACCGTCGTCGCGGCCTGCGGCGACCGGCGGCCCGGCTTCGAGGTGGCCGCCCGGATCTTCGTGTGTCCGACCGAGGACGCCGACCATGCCCGTGCCGTCGGCCGACGGCTGATCACCAGCTACCTGACCGTGCCGGCGTACGCGGAGTTCCACCGCTGGCTGGGGCGGGAGCCGGTGCTCGGCGGGATGTGGCGGGCGTGGGCGGCCGGGGACCGACGCGGCGCGGGCGCGGCGGTGCCCGACGAACTGGTCGACGCACTGGTGCTGCACGGCTCACCCGAGGCGTGCCGGGCCGGGGTACGCCGGTACGTCGAGGCCGGTGTCGGCGTGCCGGTGCTGGCGCTGCTGCCCACCCCGGAGCTGACCGCCGGGGGCGCGCCGGCGCTGGCCGCCCTGGTCAGCCGACTCGGCCCCGGACGCCTGACGGGCCCGGGCGGGACGCCACCGGACAGCGGTCAGGGCGGTGTCTGACCACTCAGGCGACATCTCGGCCATGACCTGCGGGTCACGGAACGACGACGGTAGGCTCATGCCGAGGAGTTGCCATGAGTGCCACGCCCGTTCCGCCCAGCACGCCCGCTGATCCTCTTCACGGTGGTGGCCCGAACCGTCTGCCGGACCGTGCGGACTTCCCCCTCTACGACGGGCGGCCGGTGCGCCTGAACGGTGCGCGGTGGGCCGTGCTCATGGGCGCGGTGGTGGTCGCCGCCGCCGCGGACCTGATCGTCGCCCTGCCCGGCCCGCCCTGGCTCAGCGTCGCGGTGCGCGGCGTCCTCTTCTTCGGCATCCCGCTGCTCGTGCTCTCCCGACTGGCCCCGGGGACGCTGTCGTACCTGTTCCAGCCGGTGCGCCCGAAGCACGTGGGCCTCATGGTCGCCTTCGCCGCGATCAATCTGGTGCTGTCCTACGTGATCGCGCTCGTCGTCTCCATCTTCCTGAAGGTCAGCAGCAACCCCAGCAACGAGGTGTTGGCCGGGCTCGACACGGCCGGCCGGGTGGCGTACTTCGCCAGCACCATCCCCCAGTTGATCGGCGAGGAGGTCTTCACCGTCCTGCCGTTCCTGGCGTTCCTCACCCTGGCCACAACGGCGTTGGGCACCGGGCGGCGCACCGGTGTGGTCCTGGCGGTGATCGGCAGCGCGGTGCTGTTCGCGGCCATCCACCTGCCGACCTACGACTGGAACATCGCCCAGTGCCTGCTCATCATCGGCACCGCCCGCGTCGTTCTGCTGATCCCCTATCTGATCACCAAGAATCTGTGGACCTCTGTGGGAGCGCACGTCCTCAGCGACTGGACCCTCTTCGGCCTGGGGCTGCTCACCGCCCACCACACCTCGTGAGCCGCCGCCATTCTGACGAGCCGCCGGCTCCGCTGGTCGGATGAGCAGCCGGCCGTACGGCTCGACGGCGGGCGGCTCGGCGTCCTGTCCCGGATGGTGGGGAGGAGGTTCAGCCGACCTGGCTCAGGAGGCGCTCCAGTTCGGTCAGGCGCTGCCGGACCTGCGCAGGCGGGTCAGGGGCGCCAGCGCAGCGGGCCCGGGTGGACGGGCCAGAGCACCCGCCGCCAGCGGGGCTGGGCCGACCGCAGCTCACGCCCGTAGTCGGTGGCGATCCGTCCGGCGTGCGTGGCCGCGTCATCGTCGGCCCCGTCCGGGGCGAACGTGACCCGGTTGACCAGCGCCGCCAACTCCTCCACCGGGGACGCGGCCGTCGGGGTCGTCGTTTCGTCTTGATCCGGGGTGCCGTCGACCACCAGCCGGCGGGCGTGCGCGGCCACCTCGGTGGCGGCCAGGTCTCCGCCGACCGGCTGCCCGGCGAGCCGCAGCGCGTCGGTCACCTCCCGCCAGGCGCCGGCGATGCGCTGCGCGGGGTCACCCCGACCGAGTCGCCGTCGGGTCAGCGTCCGGCGGGCCGCGACCAGCACCGCCAGTACCGCCGCGACGAGCAGCAGCAGCGCGGCGGAGCCGCCGCCCACCAGCACCGCCACCGGTGTCCCCGTCGACTCCCGGCGCGGCGGGGCGGCCACCGCCGGGGGAGTGGCGGTCGGCTCGACGGTCGGCTCCGGCACCTCCGATGGGGGCGGCTCCTCCGGGGTCGGCCGGAAGTCCTCCTCCACCGGGCGCGGCTCGTCGTCAGGCCGGGGCAGCGGGTCGAAGGCGACCCAACCGAGCCCGTCGAAAAGCACCTCCGGCCAGGCGAACGCGTCGGCGGCCCGCACCGGCCCGCTGCCGGAGGTGCTGAACCCGACCACCACCCGGGTGGGCAGCCCGGTCAACCGACCGAGCACCGCGAACGCGGCCGCGAACTGCTCGGAGGTGCCCCGCTGCCCACCGGCGTTGCGCGGCCCGAACAGGAAGAAGTTCAGGTTCGGGTACGCGTGCCCGCTCGGCGCGTCGGCCACCACCCGGTAGTGCTCGGCGAGGAACTGCTCGATCGCGGCGGCCCGGGCGTACGGGGCGCCGTTCTCCTCGGCGAGCTGGGCGGCGAGGCGGCGCATCGGGTCCGGCACCCCGTCGGCGACCCGCAGCTCCCGGGAGACCGCATCGCCGGCGGGTACGTCGGCGGTGGCGATGAGGTTCAGGTCCGGGCGTTCCCGTACCGAGGTGACCGTGTACCGCAGTCCCGGCGTCAGCCCGTCCGGGCGGATCAGCGTCCCGGTCGCCGGGTCGTACGCCACCCGCGCCCCGTCGACTTCCCGGGGAGTGGCGACGGCCGGCAGCAGCCGTCCACTGAGATCCGCCACGGTGATCTCCTGCCGGACGGTGTCCAACCGGCTGCCCGGAGCGGGCTCGACGGCCGGCAGGACCCGGCCGGCGTTGCGGTAGGTCGCGCCGACCCGCCAGGTCACCCCGTCGTAGTCGCTGAGCACCGCCAGCCGCAGCCGCACCTCGTCCGACCCGGGTTCCGGCGGCCCGGCATCCGCGGCGGGAGCGGCGGTCGGGGACGCGCCGTCGACCGCGACGTCGAGCAGCTTCCGCTCGGGGTTCAGCGCCCACCCGGAGATGCGGATCAGCGGGTTCTCGTCCAGCGTCTCCACCCGGGGCGGCTCCACGTACCGGCGGGGATCCGCCGGGCGGCCGTCGACCTGCCCGGCTACCACCGGCGCCAGCAGAGCCACCAGTCCCACCACCACGGCCAGCCCGGCGGCGGTGGTGACCGTCCGGGTGGTCCGCAGCGCCGTTCGCGCCTCGGTGGTCAGGTCACCGTCCGCTCCCGGCGGCGCGGTCCCGCCCGTGACGGCCAGCCCGATCGCGGCCAGCCCGGCGAACGCCAGCGTCGGCCAGAGCACCGGGTCGGCGTTCGGACCCACCACGTAGACCGCACCGGCGTAGAGCAGCGTCGGCGGCAGAAAGCCCAGCAGCACCCGCCCGGCGCGCAGCGCCACCTCCGCCCCGGCCAGCCCCGCCAGCCAGGTGGCGACCAGCGGCACCAGCACGGTGTCCGGGGTCGGTTCGACCGGGATCATCGCGGTCAGCAGCCGGGCGACGCCGTTGCCGGCGGCGTCCACCACGAGCTGTCCGAGACCGCCCGGCAGGTCGGCCCGCTGGGCCGCCACCCGCAGCGCCAGCGCCGTGTAGCCGGCGAGGGCCAGCACCGACAGCGGTGCGACCAGCCAGGACCGCAGCCGGCGGGCGGCGACGCTGACCAGCACCGACCCGACCGCCGCGCCGAGCAGCAACCGGGTCAGCAGGTCCCCGGCGTACACCCGGCCCAGCGCGATCCCGGCCAGGCCGGTCATCCCGACCAGGACCAGCGGCACCGGCAGCGCCCGCAGCACCCTCAGCGCGGTCACCACCGGCGCACCCCGTCCCACTCGGCGGCGAACGCGGCCCCGTCGGCCGCGTCGATGACCACCAGGCCCGCCCCGTCCGCCGGGGTCGGGTCCGTCGCGCCGAGGACCCCGACCACCACCGACGGGTACGCCCCGCGCAGCGCGCCCACGTGGCCCAACCCGGCCCGCCCGCCCGGCCCGGTGAGGAAGACCAGGGTGTCCCCGGCCCGCTGCTGCCGTAGCCGGGCGGTCGCCTCCGACAGCGACCCCGCGCCGAGCCCGACCGTGGTGAGCCGGTCCATCGGGTACGCGTCCGCGTCGTCGTCGGGCACCACCGTCACCAGGGTCACCGGCAGGTCCTCGCGGAGCGCGGCGGCCACCACGGACGCCGCCGCCTCGCAGCCGACCTCGAAGCTCTCCGCCGTGCCGTCGGCCCGGTCCGGGTGCGCGTCGACCCGGTTGTCCAACAGCACCACGATCCGAGGCAGGCTGGTGTCCACGTTCTCCCGGACCATCAGCTCCCCGACCCGGGCGCTGGTCCGCCAGTGCACCCGCCGCAACTCGTCACCGACCACGTACTCGCGCAGGGAGTCGAAGGTGATCGACCCGTGCGGCACCCCGTCCACCCGGCCGTCCAGGCTGCGTCCCGCCCCGGTGGGTACCGCGCTCACCGGATGGACGCGCGGGTGCACCCACACCGGCACGGTGTCGCCGTACGCGCGGGGCAGCGCGACCAGGCCGAGCGGATCCCGGCGGGTGATCCGCAGTGGACCGACCGGCACCACGCCGCGCCGGGTGGTGGGTACGTCGTAGCTGACCGTCGCGTCCCGGCCGGGGCGCAGCCGCAGCAACGGCACCGGGACCGTCCGGTTCCCGCAGCGTTCCTCGGCGACCAGGTTCGCCGCCCGCAGCCGCCCGGCGTTGCGGACGGTCAACGTCATTCGGGCCGGCTCGCCCCGGCCCACCCGGTCCGGGTCGGCCTGGCGGGTCACCGCCAACCTCGGCCGCCGGGCGGCGACGGCCAGGGCGTAGCCGACGGCGGTGCCGGCCGCCGCGCCCAGCACGGTCAGCTCCGGGTACGCGAAGGTGAAACCGGCGGCCAGCAGCACGACGGCGGCGACGAGCAACCCGGCACCCCGGGCGGTGATCCCCATCCGCGACAGGTCAGGCCCGCGCCGGGACGGTCTGCCCGGACGGCAGCGGCACCGGCACCGAGGCGATCGCCTGCCGCAGCACCTCGGCGGCGTTCACGCCGCGTACCTGCGCGTCGGAGGAGAGCAGCAGCCGGTGGGCGAAGACCGGGCCAGCCAGGGTCTTCAGGTCCTCCGGCATGATCCAGCCCCGCCCGTCGATCAGCGCGTACGCGCAGGCCGCCCGGGTCAGCGCGATCACCCCACGGGGACTGACCCCGACCCGTACGTGCGCGTGGTTCCGGGTGGCTGCGGCGAGCCGGACCGCGTACGCGTACAGCGGTTCGGCGATGTGCACCCGCTGCGCCATGCCGATCAGCTCGGCGATCGTGGCGGTGTCGGTGACCGCAGGAAGCGCCTCCGGCGAACGGAGGGTCGCCCCGCGCAGCACCTCCACCTCCACCGCCTCGTCCGGGTAGCCGACCGACAGCTTCACCAGGAACCGGTCCAGTTGCGCCTCCGGCAGCCGGTACGTGCCGTCCATCTCCACCGGGTTCTGCGTCGCCACCACCAGGAACGGCTGCGGCACCGGATGGCGGACGCCGTCCACGGTGACGGTGCGTTCCTCCATCACCTCCAGCAGCGCCGACTGGGTCTTCGGCGACGCCCGGTTGATCTCGTCGGCGATGACGATGTTCGCGAACACCGGCCCGGGGTGGAACTCGAAACCCCGAGTCGCCTGGTTGAAGATCGTCACCCCGGAGACGTCCGAGGGAAGCAGGTCCGGGGTGAACTGGATGCGCCGCCACTCGCCGGTGACGGTCGCGGCGATCGCCCGGGCCAGGGTGGTCTTGCCCACCCCGGGCACGTCCTCGAGCAGCACGTGCCCCTGGGCGAACAGCGCGGTCAACGCCAACCGCACCACCTGCGGCTTACCCAGCACCACCGAGTTGACGTTCTCGGCGAGCCGGGCGGCCAGCGCGGCGAAGCGCTGCACCTCCTGCTGGGTCAACGGCTGGTGGGTCTTCACGGTCCGGGTGCTCCTTGCCGGCGGGCGCGGTCAGCAGTCGGGGAGAGCAGCGATCTTGTCGCCGCCTTCGAGGTTCAGCCAGGCCCAGGGGATGTAGTTACGGCCCCCGTAGTTGATCCGGACCCACCAGGTGCTCGCCTTCTGGTCGTTGTAGACGTAGGAGTCGACGTGCTCACCCTTGATCTTGCAGTAGGCCTGCCAGCGGGTGCCCGGCTTCGCCCAGCCGGCCTGCCGGCCGTTGTCCTGCCGGGGCACCTCGAACACCTCGTTGCCGTTGCGGCCGTCCACCTCGGCGTCGCAGTAGGTCTGCTGGTCGGGGGCCGAGCCGTTGTTGCAGGTCGCGATCCCGTACATCGGGTCGGTCTTCTGCGTGCTGGTGGCGGTGACCTTCCCGGCCGCGTTGGTCGCGGTCACCGTCACCGGGTACGAGGTGCCCGCCAGCAGACCGCTCACCGTCAACGTGTCGCACGCCCCCGCCGGAGAGGTCTTCCCGCCCGCGCTGGCCGTGCAGGTGGCCTTCCCGCCCCCGGCGTCCACGGTCACCTTCACCGTCACCGAGGTGGTCGTGGCCGACCCGCCGGTGACCGTCACCTTCGGCGGCGCCACGGTCTGCGCGGTGGCGGTCGCCTCCGCGCCCGGTCCGGCCTCGTTGACCGCCCGCACCGTCACCGTCACGTGCTGCCCGTCGCCGAGCCCGTCGACGGTGACCCGGGTGTCGGGCACGTCGCGGCGCTTCCCGCCGACCTCGACCTGGTACGCCGTGACCGGGCGGCCGTTGGCCTCGGCCGGGTCCCACTCCGCCACGATCGTGCCCGGCCGGTCCGGCACCGTCTCCGCCCGCAGCCGCCCCGGACGCTCGGGCGCGGTGAACGGCACCACCGTGTTGCTCACCCCGGACGCCTTCGACCCGGCGCCCCGGTCGTTGACCGCGACGACGGTGAACGCATACTGCCGGCCGTACTCCAGCTCACCGGCCGGCACCACCAGCTCGGTGCCCTTCGACTCACCGGCGGGCGCGTTCGCCCCGGCCGACGCGGCCGTCACCACGTACCGGGTGATCTTCGCGCCCTGGCCGTTCGCAGCCGTCCACCGGACCTGCACCGTGCCGTCCGGACGCTCCCTCGCGGTCACCCCCGCCGGGGCGTCCGGCACCTCCGCCGTCGGCACCACCGGGTTGCTCGTCCGCGCCGGTCCGGCGCCCTTGGCGTTGACCGCGTGCACCCGGAACCGGTACGCCTCCCCGTTGGTCAGCCCGGTGACCTCCACCGCGCGCTGGTTGGCACCGACCTCGACGCGCTGCCCGCCACCCTCCACCACGTAGCGGACGATCGCGGCGCCGTTGGCGGCGGCCGCCTGCCAGCTCACCCGGGCCGACGCGTCACCGGCGGCGGCGGTCACCCCGCGCGGCGCGCTCGGTTTGCCGACCTTCGGCTTCTTCGCTGGGGGAGGAGGTGGGGAGCGGGCGGCGGATCCCCGCCGAGAACGTCGTTGGCGTACTTGTCGACCATGCTGACCTGGTGCTTGTCGTTCACCACCCGGGCGGTCGAGGAGTCCGGCGCGTTGATGAACAGGTGGTTCTCGCGGACTTCCAGCTCCAGCGGACTCTGCGTGCCCCGGCCGGAGATCGTGTCGACCAGCTTCCCGTCGGCGTCGAAGGTGTAGATCACCCCGCCGGTGGAGTCCGGACAGTAGAACCGACCCGCCCACGCCACCGCCGGGCGTAGCCCGTCCCCACTGCCGGGCACGGTGAAATCCTGGACCCGTCCGTCGTCGCCGACCACGTGGACGGTCCGCGCGTCGGGCACGGTCACCGGCACCCGGGAGCCGCTGGTCCGCGTCGGCAACGTGCCCAGCCCGGTCGCCGGCAGCGCCACCCGGCGCACCGTGTCACCGTGCACCGTCACCAGCGCGCCGACCGTACGGTCGAGCACCGCCACCCCGTCGTCCAGCGTGGAGACCACCAGCTCGTGGCTGCCGTCGGCGACGGCGTGGGTGCTCACCTGCTTCGGGCTCAACCCGCCGCCGGCGCTGGCCGTCGTGGCCGGCTGCTCCGGCAGCTCCGCCGGGGTGATCGCCGAGACGGTGCCCTCGCTCGGCACCGCCACCCACAGCCGGCCCTTACCGTCGAAGGACCCACCGGTGATGCCCGGCGGGTAGCGCACCGGCTCACCGACCGGCGCCAGCGACCGCGGGTCGAGCTGCCGCACGATGCCCTGCACGGCGTCCACCACGAACGCCGCGCCCTCGTGCAGCGCCACATTGACGCCGAGGCCAGGGGTGGTCCGGGTGGTGGCGGTGATCTGTAGGGTGGCCAGGTCCAGCGAGCTGACCTGGCCGGTGTTCAGGTCCCGCAGGACCAGCAGCCGGTCGGTCTGGGCGACCTGCATCGGGTGCCGCTTCGCCTGCGGCACCTCCACCCGGGTGTCCACCTTGGCGGTGATCCCGTTGACCCTGGCCAGCTCGCTACGGGCCGTGCTCCACAGCCACGACGAGGCGTCGTAGTTCGCCACCGCGTTGTCGGCGTAGCCCAGGTTGAGCACGGTCAGTCCCATGGCGGCCAGCAGCGCGGTCACCGTGCCCACGGTGACCAGACCGCCGCGCATCCGCGACCGACGTCTGGTGGTCCCGGATCCGCTGCTGGCGTCGTCGGTGGTGGCCACAGCCGGCTGCCTCCCCCTGTGATCGGACTCGCCCGAGCATCGAGCCAGGTGGCGCGCCGTTTCCCGGCGGCCCGCCCGTGAGCCGGGTGCCATCATATGGCCCCGCCGACACGGGGGAAACCCGCACCGTCCGCCTCCGGACACCCTCCGTACGCAGCGAGGATGTCCAATCAGCTTGGTGTCGGGGCCGGTTTGCGGGTGGTGCAGACCTGGCCGGACGTGGCGTACGACTCGGTCGAGTAGACCGCCAGGACGGTGAAGCAGTAGTCCAGCCTCGGGTTCAGCCCGTTGACCGTCCAGCTCGTCCGTCCCGGGTCGAGGCTGGTCATCGCACCCAACTGCCGACCGGCCTGGCCGCCCGCCACCACGAACGGCACCACCCCGCCGGACGGGTCCGTCCAGGTCAACGTGACGCTGGTGCCGTCGTCCCGCAGCCGCAGGTCACCCGGCGGCTCGAAGGTCTCCGCCGGGGTGGGCGCGGTGGTCGTCAACGGCGCGGCCGGATTGGGTGCCGTCCGATCCTGCAACACGTTGACCACCAGCAACGCCGCGCCGGCCAGCACCACCAGGACCACCACCACGGCCACCGCCACCATGACCACCAGCAGCCGCCGACCACCGCGGCGGTCCGGCTCCACCGACGGGTACGCGGGGGAGAGCTCGTCCGGCGGCGGTGGGGACGGCAGCGGCGCGAAGAACTCACCGGCCGGCTCCGCCGACCCGGGGCCGGACTGCCCAAGCGCGTCGGCTGCGGAGCGCCGCAGCGGGTGGAACGGATAACCCGCCGGTGGGTTCACGACCGGCGACGGGGCGGCCCCGAACCGGGCGGTCACCTCGGCCGGCGGGTAGCTCGGTGGGCCGGTCGGGCCTGTCGGGGCAGGTGGAGCCGGAGCGGGTGGAGTCGGGACGTGTGGGGCCTGGGCGGGCGGAGCCGGAGTGGGTGGGGCCAGGGAGGGTGGAGCCGGAGCCGGAGCCGGAGCCGGAGCCGGGGCCGGGGCCGGGGCCGGGGCGGGCCTTCCCGCCGGCGCGATGAGATCCCACGCGGGGGTGCTCACCTGTCCGGCGGCAGCGGCAGCCGACGACCCGCCCGGCGGGACCGGGACGTGCGGGGGCACATCGGACGGTGGCGCACTGACCGGAGCGGCCAGGTGCGGCGGCGCGCTCACCGGGTCCGCGTACGGCGGACCGCTGACCGGTCCCGGGTACGGCGGGCCGCTGACCGAGGGCGCGAACGGCGCACCGCTGACCGGGAGTTCCGGGGGCGCGCTGACCGGGGCGACCCCGCCCGCGTACCCCGGGGGTGCGGATGCCGGCGGCCCACCGTGCGGTGCGCCCACCGGCCGAGGCCCATGATCGGCGGTGCTGATCTGCTGGACCTGCACGGTCGGCTCGTCCCAGTCCTGCGCCGGCACCGGGCGGGTGGTGTCGTTCCCCGGCCCCGGCACTGGGCCCGATGAGGTACGGGACGGCCCGGTCCGGGCGGACGACGTGGCGTTCGATGCCCCACCGGGCGTGGCCTCCGTACCCGTCTGTGGCGGGACCGGTGGACCGGGCGGGACGGCAGGCGCCGTCACCGACGTGGCCGGTGGTGCGACCGGAGCCGACGGCGCGCTGCGGGGCTGCGGTACGGCCCGGCGGGTGGGTTCCGGAGCGGGCGGTACGGGCGGCGACGGAAGCGGCGGTGCCGCCTGGCGCGGGGGCGTGACCGAGGCGGGCGGCTGCTCCGCCCAACTCGCCGGGGGCATCGGTTGCGGCTGCCGAGGTGCCGGGGGAGGAGGTTGCGGGCGCCCGACGCCCACCGGAGCCGGTGCGGCGGCGCCAGGCTGGCGGGGCGCCGGAACGGCCGGCATGGCGACTGTTGGCGCTTCTGGATTCCCAGGAGCCGGAGCGGCAGGCATGGCGACTGTTGGCGTCTCCGGGTTTCCGGGAGCCGGAGCGGCCGGGGCCAGGCCGAGATAGGCACGCGCCGCGCGTACCGCCGGATGGTCGGCCCCGAGGACAGCGGGGCCGGACGTGGCGACGCGCTGGTAGTTGCGACGAGCCTCGTGGCGGTTGCCGAGTTCCTCTGCGACGCCGGCGAGGTCGAACGCGATCGCCATCATCAGCGGGTCGGCGTGCCCCCACCGTCGCTCTCCCGCGGCGAACGCCTCCTCGAGGACCCGCCGTGCGCCGGTCGGGTCGTCGGCCTCCCGGTGCAACCCGGCGAGGAGGTGGGCGGTGCCCAGCAGGTCCGGGTGATCCTCACCCAGACGGGGGCGGGCCGCTTCGACGGTGTCCGCGAGGAGCTGACGGGCGCCGGCGAGGTCGCCCCCGGCGCGCAGGGCAAGGGCCCGGTTCCGGACGGCGGAGAGTGGAGACGGCTGGGACACTCCGTCATGCTGCCGGTAGCCGACCGTGGAACGCCACCCCGGGTGTGCGTCGGCATGCCGAGGATTTCCCGCCGACGCGGGATTCCCATCGACGATTCCGGTCTTCACGCCTCTGAGCTGGGGAAACGTGTCTGCCGGAAGGTGGGGGAAAGGTGATGTGCATGATCGAGTTCGGCGGTGTACAGTAATGCCCCGTGCGGCCCGCCGGGGCAGCCAGAGGGTGGTGAAAAGCCACTCTGGCAGTCGGGTAGGCTGGATGAGCAAGTCCGGGTGGCGGAATGGCAGACGCGCTAGCTTGAGGTGCTAGTGCCCGTATAGGGCGTGGGGGTTCAAGTCCCCCCTCGGACACTCCCGCGTAGCATTCGTGCGACGTTTTGCGGACCGGTGGTTGAGTGGTTTCAACCACCCTCCTTTACTCTCTGTAAGCCCATGGCGGCCCCGCTCACGGGGCGGTGGGCATCATGAGTACCCGTGCTGTCTCCTCCGTGATCCCGGCTGTGGTTCTGCCGGGTCAGCTGAGCGCTGGTCGCGGGCAGTCCTCCGTAGGTGCGATGAAGCGACCGCCCTTGCCGCTGGCGAGGCTTGCCGCCCGTCGCGCGGCGAGCACCGTCTACGGCCTGGCCACCCTCGATTCCCGGGGACGCGTTGCCGATCGGACCGCGATGGGGGCCCTCGGTTGGGCTCCCGGCCGTCGACTCGACATCCGGGAACACGCGGGGCTGATCATCGTGGCCGCCGATCAGCAGGGTGTGTTCGCCGTGACCAAGGAGGGGCACCTGCGGTTGCCGGCGGTGGTCCGGCAGTGGTGTGGGCTCGCTGCCGGCGATCGTGTGTTCCTGGTGGCCGAGCCGGACGCCTCCCGGCTCGTGGTGCATCCACCGGCTGCGCTGGACGCGATGATCGCCCGGGCCCACGCTGCGGCCCTTGGCGGTGATTGCACATGAGTGACACCCCGGCGGGGCGGGCGGAGTTGGATGCCGCGCGGTTGTTGCTGGCGCGGATGGGGATCTCGCCGGCTGATCTTGTGGAGGCGGCGTCGGAGTGTCTACCGGCGCCGACGTTCGCCGAGTACGTGCCGGTCGTGTCGGCGGCTGTGACCGCGGGTACGAGGCGGGCGTACGGCTCGTACTGGAATCGGGTCCTGGAGCACTGGGGACAGCGACGGTTGGACGAGCCGACACCGTCAGAGATCGAGCAGTTGGCGGAGTACGTCAAGACGCATGTGGTGGCCCGGCGCAACGCCCGTGGCGGGCGTAGCGCGGCGGAGCATCTGATCGCGGCGTTGCGGTGCCTGTACAGGCGGGCGGTTGCCGAGCACCCGCCGGGCGGTGGCGGACAGCCGGTTGGCGGAGATCAACGCCGTGGCTGCCAGTACGGGCGATGACCCGGCGTTGGACAGTCTGTTGCTGCGGCTGCACACCGAGACGGCGTGCCGCCGTGGCGGGGCGCTGGCGTTGCGCCCGGTCGACCTCGATCCGGACCAGTGCCTGATTCTGTTGCGGGAGAAGGGGGACACGGTGCGGTGGCAGCCGGTGTCACCGACACTGATGAGACACCTGCAGCGGCATGCCGAGGAGCGGCACGCCACGGGAACGGGCCAGTTGTTGCGGTACCGGAACGGGCAGCCGATCACGTACCGCCGCTACGACCACCTGTGGGTTCGTATCGGTGAGCACCTGCCGTGGGTGTACGCGCAGCAGATCAGCACCCACTGGCTACGGCACACGACGCTGACGTGGGTGGAGCGGAACTTCGGCTACGCGGTGGCCCGCGGCTACGCCGGTCACTCAGGCAACGGCGGCGACGCCGGAACCACCGCCACCTACGTCCGCGCAACCGTCCACGAGGTAGCCGCCGCGCTGGCGGCACTCACCGGTGAGCCACATCCACTGACATAACGGGCATTGGGGCGGGCTCTGGTCTAAGCGGGACTGGGTCCGCCTCAACGATTGGAGCGAGATCCGCATTTGGCGGATCGCTCACCCTAGAACGCACATCGTCACCGGCGCACTCGGCGTGCTTCTCGCGGTTCATCGTTACCGCAGCCAGCACGACAGCAGGGGCTGTTGCCATCTGTTCAGAGGTGATGAGCGACGTTGCCAGGTAGCTACGGGACCACGAGGACAGCTACAGATCTTGAATGGTCAGGTTGTGTCGGGTTCGAGGGTCAGTCCGGTATGTGCGAGGAAGCTGTCGATTAGGTCGGTGCGGTACTGGATGCTCTTGAGTCGGTTCTTGATGATCGCGAGAAGGTGGTCGACGCCGGTGACGGCGAGGTTGCCGATGCTGCGTTTCAGGTGGGACCACACTGCCTCGGTCGGGTTCAGGTCCGGGGCGTAGGCCGGTAGCCGGATGACGGTCAGCCAGTCCCGGGCGTCGATCATCTGCCGCATGGCGGCGGAGACGTGGGTGTTCAGGTTGTCCCAGACGCACACGATCGGTCCGCCGAGCTGCTGGTGAGCGGCGTCGAGCAGGGCGATGTAGTCGCGTTCGCTGAAGCTGCGTCGTTCGTTCTTGCGGCCGCGATGGGTGATCGTGCGGTAGATCAGCCGGGATCGTTCGCCGGGCCGGTAACAGGTCAGCCCGGCGATCGAGACGCGGCCGGAGCCCTTGCCCGAGATCGGGACCACGGGGGTGTGCCCGCGTCGTCCCCAGGTGCGTGCCTTCGGTGGGCGCAGCGTCTGACCGGCCTCGTCCTCGAAGACCAGCCACGCCTGCCGCTGCGCCGCTACCGTTTTCCCGCCGGCCACGTCTCCTTGCGCCAGGTGGTGACCGCGGCTTCGTCACGCTCGACCGCACGATGCTTGGGGACCTGCACCGACCAGCCCAGCCGGTACATGATGTTCGCCGTGCCGCGCAGCGTGTACCGGGTGTGAAACTTCCGGGCGATCAGGTCCGACACTCGGGCCAGGGTCCATCGCTGATCGGCACCGAACCCGTGTGCCGCCGGGCCCTCGTCCGAGGCGTCGGCCAGCCGTCGCAGCCGGCCCTCATCCAGGCGGCACCGAGACCCGCCGGGCCCTTTCGAGGCCAGGGCCTGCTCACCGCCGGCCTTCCACGTTTACGCCATCCGTACACCGCGGTCTGCGACACCCGCAGCCTGCGCGCGATCTCCGGCACCGACACATCCTGGGCAAACCACCCGGCCGCCTGCCGCCGTACCGCCTCACGCTTCGCCCGCCCCCGCGCGGACAACCCACCTCCATCGGGATACCTCATCCCATCGATCTACCCCAGCCCACACCCGTCACACCAGACCACATCGGACGAACCTGGCCATTCAAGATCTGTAACTTGATCTTTAACGTCGGCGGTTCGGTTGGTGGTCCCGGTCGGTCATGACGACAGCCCTTGGTTGATCATTCTTCTTGTCTAGGGAAGAGATCAACAACCAAGGGCTGTCTAGTGGTCAGTGTGCATGATCCGGTTCGGGGCAGGGCGTTCGGGGACCTGCGGCAGTTCCGTCAAGAGTTCTACTCCTGCCTGATCTCGCGGGCCGACGCCATGTTCGAGCTGACCGACGCGGCCCTGTGCGCCGACGGTCCCGTCCGGTCGCTGGCCGAGCTTTCACTGGTCGGTGAGCACCGCCGTGGGCACGGCTCGTCGTATGCGGCGGTGGTCGACGGCCGGATCGACGTCAAACGGCTCCGGACCGCGCTGGCCACGGTCCCGTTACCGCGGGCGGCGGACGGGCGGTTGGTCCTGGCCGTCGACATCACATGCTGGCTGCGGCCGGAGGCACAGACGTCGCCGGAGCGGATCCTGTGTCACACCCGCGGCCGGGAAAAAGGCCAGGCCATCATGATTCCTGGCTGGCCCTACTCCATGATCGCCGCACTGGAACCCGGCCGCAGTTCATGGACCGCGCCGTTGGACTTCCAACGCCTGGCCCCCGGCGACGACGCCGCCACGGTCACCGCCACCCAGCTCCGGCATCTTCTGGACCGGCTCATCACCGCCGGACAGTGGCAGCAAGGACATCCGGACATTCTGGTGATTGCCGATGCCGGCTACGACGGTCCCCGACTGGCGTGGCTCCTGCGCGACCTGCCGGTGCAGGTGCTCACCCGCCTGCGCTCGGACCGGGTCCTACGACGGGCGACACCACCACGTGATTCCCACTTCGTCGGCCGGCCGCCGCGTCACGGCGGCGAGTTCCTCTTCGCCGACCCCACCAGTTGGGGTGACCCGGACGTGGCCACCACGACCCAGACCCGCCTCTACGGCACCGCCACTGTCAAAGCCTGGGACCGTCTCCATCCCCGGTTGACCCGCCGCGCCGCCTGGACCGGATCCGGTGACCTGCCCATTATCGCTGGAACCGTCATCCACCTGAAGGTCGACAAGCTCCGGTCCGGCGCCACCCCGAAACCGGTGTGGCTCTGGTGGTCCGGCGTCCACGCCACCGACACCACCAGCCCGGCCGACGTCGACCGGCTGTGGCAGGCATTCCTGCGCCGCTTCGACATCGAGCACACCTTCCGCATGCTCAAACAGACCCTCGGCTGGACCTGCCCGAAAGTCCGCAGCCCCGCCACCGCCGACCGGTGGACCTGGCTCATCCTCGCCGCCTACACCCAGCTCCGCCTCGCCCGCCCACTCGCCGCCAACCTGCGCCGCCCCTGGGAGAAACCAGCCGCGCCTGACCGACTCACCCCAGCCCGGATCCGCAGAGACTTCCGGCACCTACGCACGAAGACCGTGAGCCTGTCGCACAGCTTTCGATCTTGAGTTGTCAAGAGTTGTTGCTGTGGTTTGTCCATGATGGTCGATCATGTCGTGCCGTGGCATACAACTTCATCTCCTGCTCGGACGGCTCGTTCTTGCCCCGGCAGGACCTGCGCGGGTGGCTGCCGCCGCAGCATCTTTGCTGGCAGGTCCTGAAGGTCGTCGGTGAGCTCGACCTGTCGGAGTTCCTGCGGAGCTACCGCGCCGATGGCCAGGGCGCGGCGGCGTATCCACCGCAGGTGCTGCTGGCCTTGGTGTTGTACTGCTACTGCAAGGGCGTGCGCTCGTCGCGCAGGATCGAGGCGGCGTGCCTCGACGATGTGGGCTGCCGGATCATCACCGGCAACCAGCACATCGACCATGCCACCGTCGCGCGTTTTCTGCGCCGTCATCGTGACGGTATGAAGGCGCTGTTCGTGCAGGTCCTGGCGCTTTGCGCCCAGCGTGGGCTGGTGGACCTGGCCGCGGTGGCGGTGGACGGTTCACCGATGCAGGCCGCCGCCGCCCGCTCCACCAACCGCAGCCTCCACGCGCTGGAGACCATGATCGCCGATGGCGAAGCCGAGGTTGACCAGTTGATGGGTGACATGGACGCCCCAGCAGCCGCCGAAGACAGCACCTGGCACACCGCCGCCGGCAGCTGCCTGCGGCGGCTGTCTCGACTCGGCGACCGCCTGGCGCGAGCCCGAATGGCCCGGGACAAGCTGCATGAACGCGTGCTGCCCTCGGCCGGCGAGATCCGGATCAAGGTCGAGGCCGCCGAGCGGATGGTGGCCAGGGCCGTCCAGCGCCTCGCCGACGTCACCGCCGCCCAGCAGCAGCGGCTGGCCGACTACGCCCGCCGGAGCCTGCAGGACCAGGCCGCGGGACGGCGGCGCGCCACCGGGCGCCCACCAGTTGCGATCGAGGCCAAGACCAAGGTCGTCCGGCAGCAGGCCCGGCTGGCCAGGGCGCAGGCCGGGCTGCACCATGCGCTCAACCCTCGGCCAATCCCGTCTGCGGCTGCCAGGGCATCACTCACCGATCCGGCGTCGCGGCTCATGCTCGGCAAGCACGGCGGCTACGTGCAGGGCTACAACGTGCAGATCGCCTGCTCCCGCAACCAGATCCTCCTCGCGATCGAGCTGCACGACAATCCGTCCGACACCACTGCCCTGGTTCCGGTCATCAGACGCGCTCAGCACAACTGCGCGACCGCAGGCCTCACCGCCGATGTCGAGGCGTGGCTGGCCGACAGCGGATACGCCAGCACCGCGAACTTCACCGCCCTGGCAGACCTTCCGCTGCTCGTGTCGCTCACCAAGGAGTACGACCAGACCAGGGCCACCACGCCACGCAGCCAGGACGTCCCCGCCGGCCACCGCGACATGGCAGCCCGACTGGCATCCACCGAAGGCAAGCAGCTCTACGCCCGCCGCGGCGCCCTCGTCGAACCCGGCTTCGCCCAACTCTTCCAACGGTTCGGACGCCGCCTGCACCACCGCGGCACCAGCGACGTCGACGCCGAGATCAAACTGCTCGGCATCGTGCACAACCTGAACAAGATCTTTCGTCACGACGCCAGACCGAAGGCCGCTTGACAACTCAAGATCGAAAGCTGTGCGACAGGCTCCCGTCTGCCCCGCAGCAGCACCGAAACCCACCCGACCAGGACCCGGACGCCCTGCCGGACAACGCAACCAACGACCCGCCACACGCCACGACGTCCACATCGTCACGGCCGCAGCCAGCACGAACACATCGAAGAAAAACGCAACAACAGCCAAGCCTCGACCCCGACGACGAGGTTAAAGATCAAGTTAGACGGTTCGACGTTGCGGCGGCAGGACGGAGTGCCGTAGGGATGTACCGCCTCGATGCGGGCGGCCAGCAGCGCGGCGGCGTCCTCGTCCCGGCCCGCGCCCTCGGCGATGTCAACCAGGGCAGCGGCGAGGAACCAGTCCTCGATATGCGGGCGGAGTACGACGCCAAGGGCCGGCTGTGGCGTGCCACCGACCCGGACAAGGGCGTGACGACCAGCACCTTCAACGACGCCGACGAGCTGGTCACCACGGCCGACGCGCGGGGCGAGGTGCTTTGGCACGGCTACGACGTGCTCGGACGGAAGAAGGAACTGCGCGACGACTCGGCCACCGGTGCGCTGCGCACGGAGTGGAGGTACGACACCCTCTACACCGGCCAGACCGGATTCCAGGGCCACCTGACCCAGGCTGTCCGCTACGAGCCGGCCGGCTCCACCAACGCGTACCGGTGGCAGGTGCGCAGCTTCGACGAGCGCTACCAGCCCAAGGGCGTCAACTACGTCATCCCCGCCAACGAAACCGGCCTGAACGGCACCTACATCTACACCTACGGCTACTCGGCCGCGACCGGCGCCCCCACGTCGATCTCGTACCCCGCGGCTGGTGGCCTGGTCACCGAGGAACTGACCACCGACTACGACGCCACCACCGGCATGCCCGTACGGCTGGACACCAGCCTCACCGGCTTCGCCGGCACGATGGCCACCGCCACCTACACCGCCTACGGCGAGCGCAGCGGCTCGATCTACCGCATGCCCGGCGGGGTCTACACCCAGGACGCCGTCTACCGCGACGAGGCGACTCGCCGTATCACCCGCACCACCGTGCAGCGGGAGACCGTCACCGGCACCCTCTCCGACCGCAACTACACCTACGACCACAGCGGCGGCATCACCTCGATCGAGGAGAAGCCTCAGGTCGGCCAGGCCGACATCCAGTGTTTCCGGCAGGACCTCCTCGGCCGGCTCACCAGCGCTTGGACACCCGAGGCCGGGGTGACCTGCCAGACCGACCCGACGGTCGCCAACCTGGGCGGCCCGGCACCGTACTGGCACGACTGGACGTTCAACAGCACCGCCTCGCGGCTCACCGAGACCAGCCACACCGCGGGCGGCGACACCACCCGCACGTACGCCGTGCCCACCGGCGGCCAAGGCGTTGTGCGACCGCACGCCGTCACGGCCATGACCACCCAGGCACCCGGCCAGAGCAACGTCGTCACCAACTACGCCTACGACGCCGCAGGCAACACCACCTGCCGGCCGACCGGCGCCGCCGCGAACAACTGCGGCACCGGCATCAACAGCCAGACCCTCGGCTGGGACGCCGAGGGCAAGCTCGCCACAGTCTCGGCCGGCGGCCAGACCGTCGAGACCAACATCTACGACGCGGACGGCACCCGCATCATCCGCCGTGACAGTACCGGCACGACCCTCTACCTGCCCGGACAGGAGATCCGCCGGGAGGGCACGGTCAACACCGGCACCCGCTACTACAGCTTCGCCGGCAACGTCTGCGCCAGCCGCAAGGGCAGTTCCGCGACCACCGACCTGACCTGGCTCTACGACGACCACCAGGGCACCCAACAGATTGCCGTCAACGCCGGCACCCAGGCCGTCACCATCCGGCGCCAGACACCGTACGGAGCACCACGTGGATCGAACCCCACCTGGGTCAACAACAAGGGGTTCGTCGGCGGCGACATCGACCCCACCGGCCTGACCAACGTCGGCGCCCGGCAGTACGACCAGATCCTCGGTCGGTTCATCTCGGTCGACCCGGTCCTCAAGGCGGACGACCCCGACCAGTACAACGCCTACCAGTACGGCGGGAACAACCCCGTCGACAACGCTGACCCCACCGGCCTGTACTTCACCGAGAACAGCGAGGACACCGGGGACCGCGCCTACGTCACCACCAGTTCCACCGGAGAGAAGAAGACTAAGATCGTCAAGAAGTACGTTCCCCCGGCTTGCGGATACGTCTGTCAGCAGCAGCGCGAAGAGTTCCGGCAGGCAAGCAACGAACGCGCGGAGGCAGCACGCAAGCAGCGTGCCGAAGCAGCGCGCAAGCAGCGGGAATGCCAGGCCAGCTTCTGGTGCCGGACCAAAGATGCCGCATCCGGAGTAGCATCCGACACGCTGGACTGGGCGAAGGACAATGCCGACATCGTCGGATTGGGGGCAACGATCCTCGTGACGGTGGGGTGCTCGGCCCTCACGCTCGGCGTAGGAAGCGTGGGGTGCGCATTGATCGGCGGCGCCGTCGGTGGTGGTTTGACCGCAGGGCTGAAGGGAGGGGGCGTCGGTGACGTCCTCCTAGGGGCAGGGACCGGTGCATTGTTCGGAGCGGTTGGTGGCGTCGCTGGGAAGGCCGCCGGCACCGGACTCGCGCGCGGCGCAATGAACCTACGTGGTGGGGCTGGTAAAGCGATCGACGAATCCTGGAAGGGTGTTAAGGACGTTTTCGGGGAGCTGGCCCCGCGCGCTCAGATCGGCGTGTTTACCAGGGAGGGATTCCGGGGAGTTGCTCAAGCTCGTTCAGCCCTGAGGACTATGGCGCCGACCAAGCAGGGGTTCTGGGCTAAAAACGCCCGCGACAACTTCCCGGGGGCGGTAGGTGCTGGAATAGTCAGTACGGCTCTTCCGTCCAGCTTCACAGAGCTCGGGGGAGCCAACGGTGGTATAAACGCGTTCCTAACAGGCCTCGTCTAAAGTGGAGATCGGCTGTGACTGCTATCCGGCGTTCCGCCCGCATCGTCGGTGTTGTCAAAATTCTCGCGATCAGTGCGCTGATCGCAGTCACAGCTGCTACAGTTTCGTTCGGGATTAGGACGGTCGGAAGTTCCTACAGCGGCACCGGGTTGGGGATCGCTGAGAACCGGATGAGCGGTCTCGCCACTCCAAAATCCTGCTGGGATGTGGGTCCGATATCGTCGTATGGGTTCGGCTATTGGTGGTCTTGTGCTGCGCAGGTGAGAATGAGCGACGGAAGGGTTCTCGACATCGAGACCGATGCGTCGACACTCCGTCCTGGCGAGCGCGATGTGCCGATGGTGGAGTCCTGCCAGAAGAGCCGCCCTTCTAAGTGCGTGTACACGCAGCCGGGAAACTTTGCTCTCGCTCTCGGTGTGCGACTACTTCGCGCGGTCTCGGCTCTGGTGACCGTCATTGGTGCGGTAGTAGCGGGTGCCGTGTTGGTTTCCGCACTGCGAGGCCGCCGTCGTTATGGCGGCTTGGCTGAATCGGGCCACTCGGGCGATGTTTCGAACTCGGACCCTATTGGATAACCGGATCGTCGGCTGTCGGGAGAGTAAATGCAGGCCAGTGTCAGTGAGGCAATCGAGGGCAGGCTGATCGAGGATGGTTGCGAGGTAAGTAAGGAACAGTTTCAGGGTGAGACTGTAACGTTTGGCTATACGTCTGAGTTCAGATGGCTATCCCGGGTCCATGTGCTCGTTGCTGTCGCGAACAGGCAGACGGTGACCGAGGCGGATGTCCGTGATTTCACCATCGAGGTGTTGAGGGCGGCCGACGGTATGGGCCTGCGGAGGGGACTTCAGTCGGGGGTTCTGGTGATGCCGGTGTTGGTGGCTTCTGGAATCGTAGGCGAGATACCAGCCATGATGGACCGGCCTTATCGCCTCGGCATCGCTGGCTTCGCCGCACTGGCCCAGCCCGCCGCCGTAGATGCGGACACCGGTCAGGTCTTCACGTATCGCGGGGGCCGGGTCATGGGCTACGTCTACGCCAAGCTGATTCGCGATAAGGTCCAGACCTATCTTACTGACCTGGCGAGCCCTTCTTTGCCCTGAGCCGACGCCGCAGAGTGGGCCCCGCAAGGGCCGCGACCGTGGGGGCGGTGTAGATCTCCCGCAGGGCGGGGGTGATCTTCTGCCAGTCCTTACGGTTGGTGTACCGCAGTGACGTCCGGACGAGGTGGAGCCGTCAGAGGGCGGTTCGGTAGCTTTCGTCCATTGTGGGTTTGGCATGGCATGTGAATGTGAGCCGTGGTCGTAGCCGGTGAGGCCATCGCGGCGTTGGGCTGTCCATGGGTGAGCGGGCGGCGTATCCGAGCGACCTGACCGATGAGCAGTGGGCGGTGGTCGGAGCGTTCCTGCAGGCGTGGAAGGACCGACACCCGTCGGTGTCCGGGCATCAGGGCCGTTACGAGCTGCGGGAGATCGTGAACGCGATCTTCTACCAGAACCGGACCGGTTGTCAGTGGGCGTACCTGCCGCACGACCTGCCGCCGAAGTCTGCCACGTACTACTACTTCGCTCTGTGGCGTGATGATGGCACCGACCAGGTGATTCATGATCTGCTGCGCTGTCAGGCGCGGGAGAGGGCCGGCCGCCAGGAGGATCCGACCGCGGTGGTGTTGGACACCCAGTCGATCCGGGCCGCCAACCATGTCCCGGCCGCGACGACCGGCAAGGACGCCGCGAAGAAGGTCCCGGGCCGTAAACGGGGCCTCGCGGTGGACGCCCTGGGGCTGATCATCGCGGTCGTGGTCACCGCCGCGTCGGTCACCGACAACGCGATCGGCGTGAAGCTGCTGGACAACGTCGTGGCGCACACCCCGACGGTGACCAAGGCGTGGGTGGACGCCGGGTTCAAAGACGACGTGCAGATTCACGGCGCGGTGAACGGTATCGACGTCGAGCAGGTCAAACGGTTCGACACCACGGCCGGGTTCGTGCCGATCGCCCGCCGGTGGGTGGTGGAGCAGACCAACGGCACGCTGATGCTGCACCGCCGGCTGGTGCGCGAGTACTCGAGCCGACCCGCCTCGGCGGTGTCACGCACCTGGTGGGCCTCGACGGCGAACCTCATCCGCCGGCTGACCGGCACCACCACGCCGTCCTGGCGCGACCCAGGCCACCAGCGGTGACCCCGCCGACGCTGCTGAACCTGCTCACCGAACGCGAGACCGCCGCCGGCATCACCGTCGATCGGCTCCGCGAGCAGATCGCCACCCTCACCGACCAGCTCACCGCAGCCGAGACCGAGCTGACCGAACTCGCCATCACCCGCAAGACGCTGCTCAGCCTGATCGGCCACGCCGACCCGACGTCACCCGCTGACGCGACCGTCGCCAGCCCGGCATACCAGCAGATCCTCGCCGTGTTCCACGGCGGCACCGCGCCGATGCGCGCCAAGGACATCTGCCACACCCTCGGCACCGGCACCACCGCCAAGGACACCGAGAATCTCCGCGCCAAGCTCAAACGCCTCGTCGCCCGCCAGATCCTGACCGAACCCGAGGCCGGCCTGTTCACCCTCGCATCGCCATCGCCATCCGCGTAGCACCACGAGCAGGACCTCTACCCCGCGGCCAAACCCACAACGGATATGCCCTTCCGAACCACCCCCTCACGAGTTGGTGCCCTTCGGGTAGCTGCGGCCGGGTCGCCGGAAACACCGCTGGCGAGAGAGCCCGGCGGCTGCCGGTAGTGCGCCGCGCATGTTTGCGTTTCTTGATGCAAGTGACAGATAGCCGTCAGTAGTACGCCTTGACTACCGGGCGGGATACGCCGGCTCTGGAGGGCTTGCCGCTCCCCGAAGCGCATCTTTGGGCCCTGTTGGGCCAGCTCAAGTGCGATCACGTACGGGCGGCCGAGGGGGGCGACTTCGTAACTTCGACGAGGGCGCGCCTAATGGACATACGCGGCTAGGGATGAGTTACAACTAGCATCGATATATAGTCATTGATTGCGGACAGATTAGAAGGGGGCGTCTCGTGGCGAGCCTGGCTCAGATTCGGTTAGAAGATGGCGGCTGGATCCTGGTGGAGGCAGCAGAGGTAACCGATGGGCCTGTGAAGGCCGGACGAATCGGCGAAGCGATCCGCGAGTTGCCAACTAGTTTGCAGGCGGCGTTGGCGCCGGTGACGGGCGCGGCCCGGACCATATTGGACCAGCTACGTAAGGCCGGCCCGTCCGAGGTTGAGGTGGAGTTCGGGGTCAACCTGGCTATGCAGACCGGGGCAGTGATCACCATGAGTGAGACCGCCTGTCATCTGACGGTGAGGCTGACCTGGCACAACGACGAGGCCGACCAGAACCCTCGCTGAGCGGCGGCTATGGACACGGTAGAAGCAACCCCCGCCAGCGGGTCAGATTCGGGGCGCGCCGGTGCGGTCGCCCAAGTCCTCGACGCCGAGGGCACGGTGGCTGGGGCGGGGTTCCTGGTTGGGGCGGGGCTGCTGGTCACCTGCGCACACGTGGTGGTAGACGCCGGGGGCGGCCCAGGCAAGCGACTGCGGCTGGCCTTCCCCTGTCTGGATGGTGCGCCGCAGGTGGCCGGGCAGGTGTTGGCGCAGTCTTGGCGGGCACCAGAGGCTGAGGATGTCGCGGTTGTGCGGTTGGACTCCGTGCCGACAGACGCCCAAGTGCTGGGATTGGGAACCGCGCAGGGGTGTCGGGGGCACCAAGTGTCCTCGTTCGGGTTCCCTACCCAGGCCCCTCACGGCGGCCATTACGGCTATGGGAGGGCCGGTGACCTGCTGTCGGATAGGGGTGCTGGTGAGCTACTACAGTTGACCGATGTCAATGATGTGACGACCGGGTTCAGCGGCGGCCCGGTAATCGATGAGGTCACCGGTCTGGTGATCGGCATGATCACCTCGATCAGCAAGCCGGATGACTATCAACGCGGCATCGGCATCGCCTATGCCACCCCAACCCAGACCCTACGGCGGGTATGGCCCGAACTGACCGAGCAGCAGGTATGCCCGTACCGGGGTCTGGAGGCGTTCACGGCCGAGCACGCCGAGTGGTTCCACGGCCGGACGGCTGCGGTGGGCCATGTGCTGGACGTGCTGGAGGGGCCACGACGGGCGTTACTGCTGTTGGGGCCCTCCGGCGCCGGTAAGTCGTCCCTGGTACAAGCCGGCGTGCTGCCGGCGCTGGCCGCTGGTCGGCTGCCCCACAGTGACCGGTGGATCCCGGTCCTTGCCCGCCCCGGGCAGGACCTGGCAGCCGAGCTGGACCGCGCCGGCTTGCCCGGCGTCGCGGATGAGCCAATCGCCGTGGCGGTCGATCGCAGGCTGGCCGACCAGCCCACCGCTACACGGCTGCTGCTGGTCATCGACCAGTTTGAGGAACTGCTGACCTTATCGGCCACCCAGCGGGCCGATGCCGTACGCGACGTTCTTAATCAACTGCATGAGGCGATCGACTCGACCGCCGCTCTGAGCGTGGTCCTGGTAATGCGCAATGACTTCTACCCACAGCTGGCAGCCACGGCACCCGAGCTTCTGCGGGTGCTGAAACCTGGCCAGGTTGACGTGCCTTCCACCCTGAGCACGCAAGATCTACACGACATCATCACCAAACCCGCTGCGGCTGTAGGACTTCGCTACCAGGACGGGCTCGTCGAACGGATCATCAAGGATGTGCTGCGGGCCGACCCCGACGCGACTACCTCCCGCGCGTCGATCACCGTTCTGCCCCTGCTGGAACTGACGCTGGAGCAGTTGTGGCAGCGCAGGCACGATGGCTACCTAACGCACGAGGAGTACCGGCGCGTCGGTGAGGTCAGCGGCAGTCTGGCCACCAAATGCGATACCGCGATCAAGCAGCTGAGCACCACCCAACGGTCTGCCGCGCAACGGATCCTCACTTCGCTGGTCCGCCCTGCCGACGAGGCCCACCACATTCCCGCCGTCCGGCAACAGCGAACCCTTGACGTCCTACGCGACCTAGCCGACACGGGCGATCCGACATCTGGGGACCAGACCACCGGCCAAAGCGCCGACGAGGTCCTGGCCATACTGACCAGCCAACGGATCGTCACAACCCGCACCGTCCACGCCCCCGGGCCACCCCAAGACGCCCCCGGCGTTCCGGTCGCTGAACTGGTCCACGACACCCTGATCCGCGACTGGGGCACCCTCCGCGACTGGGTCAGCCAGGACCACAACTTCCACGACTGGCTGCGCCGCGCCGACGACAAAGGCATCCGCTGGACCAACCACCAGAATCCCGACGACCTACTACATGGCACCGACCTGGCCGAAGGACTCGACTGGGCAAAGCAGCGCCGACTACCCCACGACACCACCACCTTTCTGGCCGCCAGCCATCACCGCCAACAGGCCGGAATCAGGCGTGCCAGGCGCCTGAACATGGTCCTGGCCACCCTGCTCGTGGTCGCCCTCACTGCCGCTGGGCTGGCCCTGTGGCAGCGGCAGACCGCCGTCGCCGCACAACGCGAGGCACTGTCCCGCCAGCTCGCCGCACAGTCCACCACCCTCATCGATGTCGATCCCGACCTGGCCTCCCTACTGGCCGTCCTGGCCTATCAGACCAGCCCGACCACCGAAGCCACTGCCAGCCTCTACGACGCCGCAGGTCTCCCCCTTCAGCGCCGCCTGACCGGCCACCCCAGCAAAGTGTTATCGGTGGTGTTCAGTCCCGACGGGAGGACACTGGCCAGCGGCGGCGAGGACGGGGTGCGGTTGTGGGACGTGGCCACC
Source organism: Micromonospora pallida (assembly GCF_900090325.1). Classification (NCBI taxonomy): domain Bacteria; kingdom Bacillati; phylum Actinomycetota; class Actinomycetes; order Micromonosporales; family Micromonosporaceae; genus Micromonospora; species Micromonospora pallida. Next base: position 789,431 of record NZ_FMHW01000002.1, read on the forward strand.
GGAAAGACCCGCACCACCCTGACCGACACCAGCAACGTGCTATCGGTGGTGTTCAGTCCCGACGGGCGTACTCTCGCCACCGTCAGCGAGAACGGCGGGGTCCGGTTGTTGGATGTGGCCACCGGAAAGACCCGCACCACCCTGACCGACACCAGCAACGTGCTATCGGTGGTGTTCAGCCCCGACGGGCGGACCCTCGCCACCGCCGGCTTCGACGGCAAGGTGCGATTGCGGGACGTGGCCACCGGACAGACCCTTATCACCATGACTGGCCACACCAGCAAAGTTTTATCGGTGGTGTTCAGTCCCGACGGGCGTACTCTCGCCACCGTCAGCGAGAACGGCGGGGTCCGGTTGTTGGATGTGGCCACTGGACAGACCCACACCACCTTAATCAGCCATATCGACGCCGTGTTCTCGGTGGCGTTCAGTCCCGACGTGCGTACCCTCGCCACCGCCGGCCTGGACGACAGGGTGGAGTTGTGGGACGTGGCCACCGGGCAGACCCGCACCACCCTGACCGGCGCCACCGACAACCTCTACGCGATGGCGTTCAGTCCCGACGGGCGCACCCTGGCTACCGACGGCGGCAAGAGCGACACCAACGTGCGGTTGTGGGATGTGGCCAGCGGCCAGACCCGCGCCACACTGATCGGCCACACCCAGGGTGTTACGTCTGTGGTGTTCAGTCCCGACGGGCGCAGCCTCGCCACCGGCGGCCACGACGGCACGGTGGGGTTGTGGGATGTGGCCAGCGGCCAGACCCGCACCCTGACCGACCGACATGGCTACGTGGAGTCTGTGGCGTTCAGTCCCGACGGACATACCCTCGGCACCGCCGGGTACGAAGTCGAGGTGCGGTTGTGGGATGTGGCCACCGGCCAGACCCGCACCACCCTGCCCGGCGCGCACTTCGTGGTGTTCAGTTCCGACGGGCGCACCATCGCTACCGCCGTCATCAGCGAAGAAGACGGGAGGGGGGCGTTGTTGGATGTGGCCACCGGCCAGACCCGCACCACCCTGACCGACGCGGACTTCGTGGCGTTCAGTCCCGACGGGCGCACCATCGCTACCGGAACCTTCGACGGCAGGGTGCTGTTGTGGGACGTGGCCACCGGACAGATACGCGCCACCCTGACCGTCCACACCGAATTGAGGTCGATAGCGTTCGGTCCCGACGGACGCACCATCGCTACCGGAACCTTCGACGGCAGGGTGCTGTTGTGGGACGTGGCCACCGGACAGATACGCGCCACCCTGACCGTCCACACCGACGACGTGCCAACAGTGGCGTTTAGCCCCGACGGGCGGACCCTCGTCACCAACAGCGCCATTGGAGACGACACAGTGCGGTTGTGGGACGTGGCCACCGGCCGGACCCGCACCACCCTGATCGGCCACACCGGCGGCGTCGTGGCAGTGGCGTTCAGCCCCGACGGGCGGACCCTCGCCACCGGCAGCTTCGACGGGACGGTGCGGTTGTGGGATGTAGCCACCAGCCTGAACCGCGCCACCCTGACCGTCGACACCGATGGCACAGGAGACCGCGCCACGTCGGTGGCGTTCAGCCCCGACGGGCGGACCCTCGCCACCGGCGGCTTCACCGGCGCGGTGCGCTTGTGGAGCGTCACACTGCTAGACCCTGCCGCTGCCATCAACAAAATCTGCCAGGCCACCAACAGGGACCTCACCGACCACGAATACGCGATGTACCTGCCGCCCGGCCAGCAACGTGCAGCCGTCTGCCCCTCCTGAGTTGCCCCCCGGCACCAACCGTTGTGCCGGTCTTGAATGCCGAGGACAGCCGTCATGCTCCTGTTGTTGGGAAGTTCTGCCTCGTCGCGACCATGCTGCCCGGCGCGCACCCGGCCCTGAGCCGCGGTGTCGCGCTCGTCACCCTTCGCGGTGCAGCCGGATCAGCCGGCCGATGTAACCAAATCTCCGTCGCTGAGCGGGAGCGAGATCGTCAGCATCGGCGGGTCGCGGTCGCTGTCGAGGTAGAGGGCAATCGTCAGGCCGGTGTCGATGATCGAGGGGATGTCGGCGTGATCCTGGGACGCTCAACTACCAGCTCACCGGCCTCGTCCGCGACCACCACGGCCGCACCATCGCACCCACAGCGGCCATCATGGACAGCCAGAGCGTGAAGACCTCCACCAACGTGCCACTGTCCACCCAGGGCACCGACGCCGGCAAGAGGATCGTCGGCCGCAAACGCGGCATCATCACCGACACCCTCGGCCTGCTCCTCGCCGTCATCGTCACCGCCGCCAGCGTCAGCGACAACACCATCGGCATGAACCTGCTCGACCAGGCCACCGCCACCTACCCCACCCTGACCAAGACCTGGGTCGACGCCGGATTCAAGAACCGCGTCGTCGAACACGGCGCCCACCTCGGCGTCGACGTCGAGATCGTCACCAAGGACCCGCAGGTCAAGGGCTTCAGCGTGGTCAAACGGCGATGGGTCGTCGAACGCACCCTCGGCTGGCTCATGCATCACCGCCGACTCGTCCGCGACTACGAAGCCCGACCCGACAACTCGGCCAGCATGATCACCATCGCCATGATCGACAACCTCGCCAAACGCCTCACCACCGAAACCACCCCAACCTGGCGAGATGGTTAAACCATCATAACACACAAAGTACGTGAATCAGACGTCCTCTGAGTGCTCTGACCGGCGAACAGCACCCGCTCCTGAGCGGGGTCACGACGGTGTCTCCAAAGCGGACACCCTCCGCTCGGACTACGCAGCCCGACCGGGCGAGTCGTCCGCTTGGGTTCTTCAGCGGAAACTAGGCCACTCCGACGGGCACCGGCCACACCCGAGGGCGGTGGGGTGCCCCAACCAGCAGGCCACCGACGTTCGGGCCCGACACTCAATGGACGACAGGGCAGAACGGCAGATTGGTGATGTAACGCTGGGGGAAGGGCGCCGCCGGTGGGGTGAGGACCACGCCCTCTGGCTGGGTGGCACCACCCCCCTGATCCCGCCCGGTCACGAGGACTACGGGAGTGCGTGGCCCTCGTGACCGGGCGGGAACATCCCCCCTTTGTGTCCCGCCCGGTCACCTCGAGGGCGTTCCTCATGGTGGGTGAGCAGCCGCACCAGCCGTTCGACCGCCTCGTCGGCGGCCAGCTCGTGCAGCGACACCCAACTGCCGGGCGGTGCGTCCGGCGACGGCAGGCTGTCGTCCACGTACACGGTCAACCCGGTGCCGGCCCGGCGCGGATCGGTCAGCTCGCCGTCGACCATGCGGTAGGCCCGGGAGACCAGGGTGACCTCGCGGGTCACGGTGCCCGGGCGTACCGGCGCCGGCTCGGCCACCTCCGCGACGACCACCCGTAGTTCGACGCCGGTCAGGACGGGCTGTACCCACTCAGCCCAGGCGGTGTCCTCGGGATGTGCCGCAGCACGACGAGCTCGTCGGCGACGGCGGGCTTGCGTTCGAACCGGGCGACCGTGCGGCGGCGCAGCGCCTCGTCCATCCGGGGCAGCGCCCTGATCCGCCCGCCGGTGATGTAACTGGTCAGCGTCTCGTACGCGGACAGCAGGGTGGTCCTGCCGCCCGGTAGGTCGCCGAAGGTGGCCAGCGTCTCCTCGTACGCGTAGTAGGCCCGGTAGGGGACCCCGACGGTGTGCCAGTACTCTCGCCGCTCCGCGTCGGTCATCCCGCCCGGCAAGCCGGCGAAGCGCTGCATCGCCACCGCCCGGCCGGCCTGTGCCTTGCTCATCTCCCTCTCCTCCACCCGCATCGGCACCGGCAGCACCCTCCGGGCCCGGCGGCCCTCGTAGCAGCGGACCCGGGCGGCGACCGTGGCGGCACCGTCGATGCCTTGGTCGCTCAGAGTGAAGCAGTTGACCAGCACGTCCGGCAGGTGGATGGTGCAGATATCGACGATGTCGCTGATCCCGGTTCGACTGTCGATCAGCGTCCAGTCGTAGTGCCGCTTCATGTCCTCCCGCAGGAAGTCGAAGAAGAGCGCGCCGCCCAGCCGGTTGTAGAAGTTGTCCCAGTCGAGGCCGGTGACGCTGGTCGCGTAGTCCGGGTTGTGCCGGCCCGCGAGCAGCAGGTCCAGGCTGCCGCCGCCGGGAAACTCCCAGCCGACCGAGAAGGCGTACTTCCGCGCGCTCGCCATATGCCGGTGCCAGTCGCCGGGCCGGAACTCCACCGCTCGGAGCCGCCCGGCGTCCTCGGCTTCCCAAAGACGCTTCAGGTTCGCCGACTCGTACTCGAGGATCAGGTTCATCACGCCACCGGTGGAGGCGACCTGGTCGGGGTCGAGGAAGGGGGCGTAGAACCGGTGCAGGCCCGGCGATTCCAGGTCCCAGTCGGCGACGAGGACCCGCTGGCCGTTGGCGGCGAGGATCCAGGCCGTGTTGGCCAGCGCCATCGTCCGCCCGGTGCCGCCCTTGTACGAGTAAAAGGTGACGACCTGGCCGTCGCGCTCGTCCGTCATCGATCGTCCCCTCGTCGCCGCTGGTCCGGTGGGTCGTCGGGCGCAGGCTCGGCCGGGGCGTCCCCGGACCGTCCTGCGATAGAACGGGCAGTCGGCGATCGCCAGCGCGTGCCGCCCGGCGAACGGGCGCCACCGTCGCCCGGCGGAGCCGGCCAGGGCGGTCACCACCAGCGCCGGGTCGCCCGGGTCGTCGAGACGGGCCGGCACCGACGGGTGCGGCCCGCGACGGGCGCAGCGGTGCGGTCTGGGCCACCGCCACGATCCGCTCGGCCAGGACACCGAGCACCAGGTCGTACTGCCGGCGGTAGGCGGTGAGCTTGCACAGCGCCCGCAGCCCGTGCTCCGCATACTCGGCGGGGCCACCGATCACGTCGACCGCCTGCGCCATCTCCGGCCGGTCGTCCCAGGGCGGGAAGGGAATCCACAGCACCGGCAGGACGTGCCGGTCGGTGTCGCCCGGGCACAGCCGCTCGAGCCGGGATCCGAACGCGTCCCGTTCGCCGACCGCCCAGGCGTTGCTGAAGTAGTTCGGTGAGTAGAGCGGGACCAACACGTGGACCACACTCAGTGCGTCGGTGAGTGACTGCTTCAGAGTCGCCCCGGGCGCGAGCCCGTCGATGAATCTGGTGTCCAGGTCGTCCTGGCGGGCGCCGCGCTGCACGGCGGCGTTGATGTCCTGAAAGAACCGGGCCACCCAGAAGTCGGTGTCCGGTCGGGCCGCCGCCGACAGCGGCACCGAATGGGCGTAGCTGAGGAAGAAGTACGTCTCCCGGCCGGCGCGGGGAGTGTCAGTCCACCTCATTCCCGGCCCCCTCGAACCGCTCGCCGAGTTCCTCGATGTGCGTCCATCGAAACACGTCCTCGCGACACATCGCACCCGTCCGGTGCGGGACGCCCTAGCTACATGGCAGTAGCGGCAGCGGCACAGATCGACAGATGATCACCTTGTGTGCCGGTGGTCGCTCATCCACCGGCCGGCGAAATCGACCGCTACCCGGATTTCGAACAGTCGCCCCGTGCCGGCACCGACCGGTCCGCGTCGGACTGATGGCAGGGCATCCAGCGCCACGCCTATCCGCGTAAAGTCCGAGTCGTTCATGTCCAGGCCTTGGAAGTCGCGCCGGACCCGTCGGCCCGCATCGTCGAGGGTGTAGCAGCGATACGGGCGCCACGCGGGCCGCCGGACGAGCCGGTACTCAGCGAGGTGAAACGCCGTGCAGGCGGCGTAGCCGACGCCGAGCAACAGGACGAGGGCGTCAGCGGCGTACAGGGCGCCGAGCGGGGACCGCTCGCCCAAGTGGCACTCCAGGTCGTGTACGCCAATCAACTCCGCGGCGTCCGGACCGAGTGCGGCGAACGACGTCTGCGGATGCCGGCTGCGCAGCGCGCCCGGTTGCCGGCGGACGTGCTCGGCCAGCGCGCCCATGCCCTCCGACGGGCTGTGTTCGGGGCGGAACGGCGGAATGCTCGCCTCGACCTCGGTCGCCTCGCGAGCGCTCAGGCCGGCGGTGTGGGCCCGGAAGGCCGGCGAGGTGATCGAGTTGCCCGCAGTCTGCGCTGGCACCACGACCGTCCCGGCATCCCCCAGCACGTCACGCAGCGCAGCGAGCACCGTCACCGGACCTCCCGCCACCGGCCCCATCCGACGCAGCGACGCGTGCACCAACACGGAGCGGCCCTCGGTCAGGCCAACAGCCCGCAGTTCGGCGGCCAGCCCAGCACGGTCGATCGGCTCTGTCATCCCAACCACCTTGGCACACAACCCTCAGGCGCACCGGCGCGCTGCACCTGCCACAATGGTCTGACTTCTTGCAGTCTTAAGATCACCGAAGGTAAGCTGTCGGCGTTCACGGGGACCTGGGCGCCTGCCAAATATCCATTAGTTGAACGGTCCGGTGTACGAGAAGGAGTCGTCGTGCGCGGTGGCATGAATGACCCCCGGAGCGTTGCGCACGGGCAGTTGGACGGATCTCGTGACACGCCCTTGACGAGGGCCGTGATCGGCCACCGCAGATCGGCCGGACGTTCCTGGTTTCGCCTGCCAGAAACGGCTGACCCAAGGCGGCGCATCGGCTGTACGCCGTTCGGCTTGGCGATCTAGTTCGGTGACGATCGCCCTCCAGGACGCATCGCATCACTCTCGCGGCTCGACGCCACCTCACCACACGACAGGACCGGTAGGGCCGGGTGCGGTGACCCCCTTGGGCGGTGGCCATGACCGAGGTTGAGCAGCCGGCCCCGGGTGTTCGGCTCGGCAGTGGCCAGGGACTGCAGGTTGGCTCCGGCAACGTCCAGCACAACCACTTCCACCACCGGTCACCCGCGGTCAACTGGCCGGTGCAGGTGGGAGTGGTGCCGCCTGAAGCCGACTGCTACCAGCCCCGCCGGCTGATCCACGGCCTGAATGGGGCGTCGCAAACGCTCGTCCTGTCCGGACTCGGCGGAGTGGGCAAGACGCAGTTGGCGGCCAAGGTGGCCAACGAAGCGTGGGCTGCGGAAGAGGTTGATCTCCTGCTATGGGCGACCGCCTCGACTCGGGACGCGGTCGTCGCTGCCTATGTGCAGGCAGCCGCTGCGGTTGGCGCAGCAGCGGGCGATGAAGGGGAGAGGGCGGCCATCGCGCTACTCGCCTGGCTTCAGCGTACGGACCGACGATGGTTGGTCGTGCTCGACGACATCGCCGCACCAGGTGACCTGCGGGGCTGGTGGCCGCCGAGGTCGCCCGTGGGGCGGGTGCTGTTTACCACCCGGCGTCGTGACGCCGCGATGACCTCACGAAGTCGAGAAATGATCATGGTCGAGCTCTTTACGCCCACAGAGGCGACGCAGTACCTGCAATGCAAGCTCGGTTCACTCGCCGCCGACGAAGAGGCGGCAGGTAGGTTGGCAGAGGATGTCGGCTACCTTCCTCTGGCGCTCGCGCAGGCGGCCGCATTCATGATCGATCGCGGCCTCGATTGCGCCGCCTACCGGCGGCGTTTTGCCGACCGCAAACATCGGCTGATGGATCTGACGCCCGAGAGCGACCTGCTCCCCGACGACCAGTCCATGAACATCGCAACGACCTGGTCCATATCCGTGGAGTTGGCGAATCAACTGCGCCCTGTGGGCCTGGCCGGCCTAGTGCTCAACATCCTCAGCCTGATGGATCCCAACGGTGTACCAGTGGCTGTGCTCACCACTGAACCTGTCCTCGACAGCCTCTCCACCGCTCGCTCGGAGGCCGTAGACGCCGACATGGTGCTGGACGCGCTGCACGCCCTGAATCGGCTCAGCCTGATCACCTACCGAACGACACGTCCCATCCGGGTACACGCGCTGGTCCAACGTGCTACCCGTGAACAGCTCGGGGCGCAACTCGATGAGACGGTCCGTATCGCGGCGGATGCTCTGTACCAGGCATGGCCCTACAACGAACGCGACCATGACCTTGTTCAGCTCCTCCGGGCCAACGCCGCGAGCGTGGAGGCCCACGGTGTGACTCATCACCGGCAAGTCCTGCTCGACGACAGCACTGGCGGGCACCCCCTGCTGCTCCGCGCAGGCACCAGCCTCGGACGTGCGGGTCGCGTCGAAGCGGCGGTCCGTTACTTCGAACGCCTCCGCGCGTTGGCCACCGCCCAGCTCGGACAGGATCACCCGTCCTTGTTGCAGACCCGCCACGAAATCGCTTACTGGCGTGGCGAATCTGGCGAGTTCACTGCGGCCGCCCGCGCCTTCGAAGAGCTCGCCCGAGAGCGGGAGGCCATCCTCGGCGCGGACCACCCCGAGACCCTGGCGGCCCATTTCCAGCATGCGCTGTGGCGCGGCGAGGCCGGCGACGCGCAGGGCGCCCTTGAGGCCTTCGAGCGCCTGCTGCCCGACTACCATCGGGTCATCGGTCCCGAGCATGTGGACACCCTGCGGCTACGGTCACGGCTCGCATATGTGCGCGGGGAGAGTGGAGATGCGCCCGGGGCGGTGTCGGCGTTCCGGGAGCTGCTCGCCGACCGCTTGCGTCTGATCGGCCCCGACGACCGCGACACTCTGGCGGCCCGGCACCTGGTGGCCCGCTGGCAGGCGATCGCCGGCGACCCGCAGGGAGCCGCCGAGGCCACCCGGGAGCTGGTGGTCGACGGCATTCGGGTGCTGGGTCCCGACCATCCGGACACCTTCCACTTCCGGCACAGCCTCGCCCGATGGCGCGGCTTCTCCGGAGACATAGCAGGTGCCCTCGCCGACTTCGCGCAATTACTCAAAGACCGTACTCGCGTGCTGGGACCGGACCACCCGTACACTCTGGCGACCCGATACCAGATTGCCCGCTGGACCGGTGAGGCAGGTGATCGTTCCGGAGCGGCGCACCTGTTCCGGCAACTGGTGACCGATCGGGAACGTGTACTCGGTCCCGACCACCCGGACACACGCAACGCGCGCAACAACCTGGCCTACTGGCGCGGCGAGATCGACGAACTGCCAGCGGAGACCAGGAGAAGATCCGACCATTGACCAGCAGCGGCCGGCGCCGGAGGGCATCATGGACGGCTGCACGGTCAGAAGAACCTGTTCTCCTGTATGTTGCCGTCCCCTACTTGGACGCCCTGCGCGTGGCGCAGGTCCGGGCTCGGCACCGGGCCAGCCGAGCTGGCGACGGCCGAGGTGTCCGCGCCCTCCCCAGCAGCAGACGTCGGCACCTCCTTCGCGATCTCGGAGCGTCGCCAGTGCAGGAAGCCGAACACCGCACCTGCCCCACCGAAGACGACCGAGAGCAGGACACCGGCGATGGACACCCACTTCTCTGCTCGATCCAGTCCTTCCCCGAGCAGGACGAGAGCGACCCCTGAAATCGCGACGATCGCCGATACCGCTGCCAGGCCACCACGCCAGAACCGGTCCATCACACCATCATGGAGTCGGCCGTGCGCAACGCCAAGCAACCCCGCGCACAGCGTCTCACGCCCGACGGTCATGACCAGCTGTCCAGCGTGGCGCGCATCCGGGCGGTGAACCGCTCACCGGCTGCGGTCAACACCCCCAGGCCGAGCAGCGCGTCGAGCGCGCCGTCGGTCCAGTCGCGGTAGCGGCGGTGGTGCGCTGCGGCCTCCGCGCCCGGGCGTCGGCGCCACACATCGGCGACCGCCAGGTGGGCGTACGTGCCGTGCAGCACCCCCTCGACCGGGCGCGGGTCTTCCCGCCACGGCACGGTGAGCAGCCGAGCGTCGTCCTGGTCGACCAGCTCGCACACGTCCAGCACCCCGTCGAGCTTGAGGTGCTGCACCTCGTGCACGAGCAGCACGGCCAAGGCGGCATCGTCGGGCACCGGGGTCACGGCGACCGCGCCGAAGGCGGACGCGGCGGCGGCGCTGCGCTGCCGGCCCCGCCGGTCCGGCCGCAACGGCACGACGGCCCGCAGCAGCGCCCGTACGCCAGGGGCGTACCCATTGGCCGTGGTGTCGATCCGCCGCACCGCCGCGGTGAGCTGAGCGGCCCACCGGGCGGCGGCGGCCGAGCTGAGCCGGGGCGCCACTACCAGGTCCTGGTAGCTGTCGCGGTAAGGGTCGACGTCCTCGATCAGCACGGCCGGATCCTCGGCCCAACGCGCCGGCCGCCACCCGGCCGGCTCGATCCGCCCGCCCGGCGGCACGCCGGACCCGACCGGTTCTGTCCGAAGCTGAACCGGGCCACCCGGTGGGGCGGCGACCCCGACCGGTTCCGGTCGGAGCGGGACGCCATCGACCGGCACGGTGACCGTCCGGCCGCCAGCGCTGGCCCGGAAGCCGCCGGGCACCGCCGTGACGGTGACCGGGCCGGTCGCGTCCGGCCAGCTGAGCGCGCCCAGGGTGGGGAGGCTGAGCACGCCGTCGCGCAGCGGTACGTCGAGGTCGCCGGGGGCACCGGCGCGGATCGCCGCTGCGGCGGCCACCGCGGCGAGCCGGCCGAGGTCAGCCAGCGCCGGCGTCTGCATGCGGCGTTGCGCCCACCGGCGGACGAACGGGTGGGCCAACACGTCGATCACCGCCGCCGGGACGGTGACGTCCAGCTCGACCAGGCGGTCCCAGGCAGGCCCGGCGAGCGGGTGCCCGCTCGTCGCCGGGCTGAGCGCGACCAGCAGCGCACGGGTCTTGGCCAGGTGCACCTCGGTGAGCTGACGGACGGACGTCTCGGTGCCGTACCCGGTGCCGAGGTCGTCGAGCACCGCCGGGTTCAGGGCGTCCGGTCCCGGACCGTCGTCGACCGGCGCGCCACGGACCGACCGGCCGGATGCCGGCAGCGCGGGGTCCGGGCTTTCGGGGTCGGCCGATGCCGCCGGCACGACGGTGACCGGGCCGGCTGGACGGGCCGATGCCGGCGGCATCGCGGTGTCTGGGCCCGCCAGCTCCGGCGCGTCCAGGCCGCCCGTCACGCCGCGGATCAGGTGCAGCAGGTCGGCGCAGTAGGCGGACGGGTTGGCGAAACCGCTGCCGGTGCGGAAGCGGTGGGCGAACAGCCCACCGCCGCACTGGTGCACCACGGGGCAGGCCCGACAGGCCGCGCAGAGGCCGCCCAGACCGGCCTGCCGGACCGCGATCATCGGGTGCGCGGCGACCGCCTCCACCGGATGCCGGAAGACGTCCAGACCGGTGGCGGGCGCGCCATCGTACGCTGACTTCAGCGAGTCGACCTGCTCGTAGCTGCCGTCGGTCTCGATCACCGCGAGGTCGGCGGCGGCCAGCCCGAGCGCCTCGGTACGGGTCGTACCGCCGGCCGCCGTGGCGAGCAACGAGTCCAACAGGCGGATCGGCACCGGGCGCCCGTCGGCCGTCCAGGCCCGGTGCACCGCGAGCAGCCAGTCGGCATACGGGGTCGCGGCGCCGGGCGGGCGTGGCGGTGGGCGATCCCAGTTGGCATGCGGCAGCAGGAAGTCGATCTGCGGCGGTTCCTCGGCGAGCAGCGCCCGGTAGACCGGCACCGGTTCGTTGGCGAGGTCGACGGTGCACAGCAGCCCGGCGAAGCTCGGCCGGTACTCCGGACGGCGCAGCAACGCGAGGGCCCGCAGCACCCGCTCGTGGCTGCTCGCGCCGTTGGCGTAGCGGCGGTGCCGGTCGTTGGCGGCCCGGTCACCGTCGAGCGAGACGCCGACCGCCACGCCGTGGGTGACCAGCACCTCGGCGATCTCCTCGGTGAGCAGCACCCCGTTGGACTGCATCCGCAGGTCCAGCCGGGTCACCGGATCGAGCCGGCGGCGCAGCTCGCTCGCCACGGCGGCGAGCCCGACCGCCCCGGCCAGCAGCGGCTCACCGCCGTGCAGCACGACCCGCACGACGTCGAGCCGGTGCGCGGTGGCGTGCTCCGCGATGCGCCGGGCGGCTGCCGTCACCGTCTGCGGCGACATGGTGTGCGGCTGACGGCGCCAGGACTGGTCGGAGTGCTCGTAGACGTAGCAGTGGTCGCAGGACAGGTCACACCGACTGACGATCTTGAGAACGTACTGGCTCAGGGTGCCGGGCGGCGCGGGCTTACCGGCGTCAGATCGAAGAGCCGAAGGCTGCGACATCGACGCGGGCCGGCTGGTCCACGGTGCGGGTGTCGGACAGCGCCACCGCACGGGCACGGGAGAGCGGGATCTTGCCGAGCGGAGTGCGTCGGAGATCGGCCAGCGGAGCGGTGGTCGTCAATCGGGCCTGGTTGCGATCCACGTGAATCCCCCCATTGGACTGGCGGGTCGGCCGGGCCGTCCGGATCGGCGGCCCGTGGCAACTGTCGATGAGTCTACAACACGGAAAGTAGCATCAACGATGCGGTGCGCCACATCTTCAAGGGGTGTCGGCCGGGCACCGCGTCGAGCTGCGGGGCGGCCGTACCGGCGACCGCGGCGACCACGGTCAGGCCGGCGACCCCGGACGGTCCGGCGGTGGCCTGTACCTCGACGATGTAGCGTCGCCGCCGTGACCTCACCTGCCCGACTGATTCGGGAGCCTGCCCTTTGCGGCGTCGCCGGGTACGCGTATGCGGCCATGGTTGAGCCGCCGGTCCGGCTTGTCTTCACTGCCGGTTCCTGTCCGCTGGATGCGGAGGGGCGGACCGTTGCGCCGGGTGACCCGGTTGGCCAGGCCCGGCAGGTGATGGCGAACCTGGAGACCGCTCTCGCGGCGGCCGGCGCTCTGCTCACTGACGTTGTCAAGACCACCGTCTACGTGGCGTCGCCCTGCCGGTCCGATCTGGTGGCCGTTTGGGAGGTTGTCCGGGACGCGTTCGGTGACCACGAGCCGCCGAGCACGCTGCTCGGGGTGGCCGTGCTCGGGTACGACGACCAGCTCGTCGAGGTCGAGGCCGTCGCCGCTGTCCGCGACGGGCGCTGACCTGCGGACCGCCCGGCGAGGACGCGTGTCCGGGGGAGTGTTGCCCCACCAGGTCCGGTCGTATCGGGCGCTCGCAGGCAGGCGCGCGCCGAGAACTTCCTCAAGCCGCTGGAACGACATCCGGATCTCGCCTCGATCGTGCCGCTTCAGGAAGTCGGTCAGGGGCTCGTACTTCGCCATCGCGAAGCTCTCCCGGCTCGTCGACGTGGTTCGCGCTCGTTGCGTAGGGGTTCACGACGGCGTCGGCCTGACTGTAGCCGCCGGCAGCCGAGAGCGCGCGGCTCACATCGCCTGCTTGTGACCATAGGCGTGTTGGTGAAGGCGCATCTTCCGCGCGCGGGTAGTCCCTGCCCCGTTCCCGCCTGCTTTACACAGTGGACTGGCCGACACGGCGGTGTCGGTAGTCAGCGGCACAGTGCTCTCGCCGTATACGAGGCCCATGTGAGCGTGCGGGATCGACTGGCCGTCTGTGATGCGGACGAGCAGGAGTGGCGGCCGGCGGCGGGGAGCGGCTACCGGGCCGCATACGCCGTCTCGTACATCGACCGGATCGTGCCGCAGCCCGGCAGGGTGATTCGACCGGTGGACTTCTCCGACACCGGGCAACCCCGCGGTGAGGTGACCGTGGAGGTTGTCCTCGACCCGCCGGGGCACACGCGGCTACCGCACAACGACGCCGAGATTGTGGCCCGCGCCGTGGAAATCCAGACTCTTGCCGGCCGGCCGATCCGCCTGGTCACCTACGACACGAAGATGAGGATGCGGGGCCGCGATGCCGGCCTGCGGGTGGACAAGGTCGAAGTGCCGGAGAAGGACGAAAAGCCGTCGCGGCGGTGGACGCACGGAAGATCGGCCGGTGAGCAGCGAGGCGAGCGAGGTGGAGCAGATCAGCGACCCGTCGGATTGGCATGAACTGGGCAACGAGCGGGGCAACTGCTCGATAGGTCGACCGACAAGGGCCGTAGCGGAACGACGCCCGGTATGTAACCGGGCGTCGTCGTGTGCCTGGGGCGGCGGTTGGCTTCGCTACTCTGCCCTGCCAGCCCGGCGACGGAACCGGATGGCGGTGGCGAACCCGAGCGCCGAGCCGACCAGCAGGCCGGCGAGTCCTCCACTGAGCACACCGTTCCCGGCGTCGAGACCGGAGACGTTGGAAGCGGGGGCGAGGGACGGCGCGGGACTGGTTGGGACGGCGGTCGGCGGCAGCGTCGAAGTTGGCATCGGCGTCGGCGTGGAGGTGGGCTTCGGCGTGCTGGAGCTGGTCGGCGTGGGCGTTGACGTGGGGGTTGGCGTCGGCGTGGGCGTGGGAGCGTCGCAGAGCGGGGGCTCGTTGACCAGCCGGACGTATTTGTACCCTGCGATCTCCAGCGACCAGCGGTCGGTCGGCTTCACCCAGTCCTCGGTGATGAAGGTGTTCCCAGGGAGAGCGGTTCCGGTCAGCTCCTCGCCGCGCTGTTTCACCAGCTTGTACTGGCGGGCCTCGGCGGTCGCGTTCTTGATCCGAAGGGTGACCTGGTACGGGCTCGGACGGCAGTCCACGATCAGGTTGAAGGTAGTCGCCGTGGTGCCACATGCCCTGAGCGCTTCGGGGGAGACTGAGGCAGAGGCTACAACCACGCCCCCGACAGTGACGTCGACGCTGTAGCCACCGAGCGTTTCCCGGACGACGCTGCCGCCCGCCGGAACGGTGAACACCGGGGGGTATGGATACGCGGTGTCGTTGGTGATGGCGGCTTCGATGTCAGTCGACGTGTTGTTGGTGATCGTCCAGTACACCCAGCTGTTGCCGTAGGCGGGCTCGTAGCAGGGCGACGACGCGGTCACGGCCGGGGTTTCGGCATGGGCGGGAGCCCCAGCGACGCCGACGAGCGCCAACACGAGGGCCGCGCCAGCGAGGATCCTGAGCAGGATGTGCCCCACGTCTACTCCTCGGAGACGGAGGGGAGACCCGGGCCTTCCGGGTCCGTGTGCGCCACCGGTGTCCTTCTCAGCCAGCACGGAGTCAAGGATCACTAGAGGTGACCGCAGGCTATGCGGAGGGTCAGACAGTGTCCCGATGTGAATCAAGCGGGGCGTGTCGTCAGGGGCTCTCGGCACTCATTCACGAGAACCTTGCATCTTTGACTTGGCCCTCGGAAGCGAGGAGATGGCGGCCATCGACGCTATGACCACCAGCGATGGCTCCAGACCAGGTGCTGCCCTTGGTCTCCGAGTCAAGGCTGCGAAGCGCGGGATGGTGGCGGTCGAGCAACCGGTCGTGCTGGATGCAGTCGAGCAGATGGTCTTCGCGGATCTTCGGTCGGGGAGAGGATGTGGTGCGGCTGCTCGTGTCGCCGTGGCGGCGGCGATAGCCGGGGTGGCCATGGACCCAGTGCGAGTCGGCCATCCAGGGGCGGTGCCTGGGGATGGTCACCCGACTGGCGGAACCGTCATGCCCGGACGGTGTCTTTCCCTGCTCATCCGGCTGCTTGGCGTACTGGGCTCTGCGGTGTGGACTGACGCAGGATCACTTCCCCCGTTGAGTCATCGTTTCAGTGGGCGAAATCGGGGTACTTCGCCGTTCGGTCGCGCCGGGCAGGGGCGTGGCGCTGGCGGCGACTCTACGTGATGGTCTTTAGAAGCGTTTCCCAGGCCCTTTTCGTTACACCAACACGCCGCGCATTCTCATAGACGTTTGCCACTATCAAATATCGGCTTTCTTCCTTGTTGCGCCTGAAACGGCCCACTTAGCCTGGCTCGGGATCCAACGGGGGAGCGGCACGATGAAACTACAGATCCGGCTTCTGGGCACCGTGGAGCTGCGCGTTGACGACAAGGTCATCGCGCCGGGTGCGGCGAAGCGCCGGGCCGTCCTCGCCGCTCTGGCATTGGAGGCCAATCGGGCTGTCTCCTTGCCGCGAATGGCCGACATGGTCTGGGCCGCCTGTCCGCCGGCCTCCGCCGTAGCGAATCTGCGGTCGCATGTTGCTGCTCTGCGGCGGACGTTGGGCGGGCGCCTGATAGCGCACCGCAACGCGTACGAGTTGCGGCTGGCGACGCACGAGCTGGACGTGACCGAGTTCCACCGGCTCGCGGACGAGGGACGCGCCCTGCTCGCCGCGGCCGACCCGGCCAGCGCCGTCGCGACCCTCACCGCCGCATTGGCGCAGTGGGGCGGCCCGTCCGGCGAGGGTCTGCCGCGGGGCACCGCGCTGGACAGCTGGTGGACCGGGCTCGACGAGCAGCGGCTGCAGGTCTTCGAGGAACTCGCGGAGGCGCGGCTGGCGGTTGGCGACCACGGGCAGCTGCTATCTGAGCTGCGCAGGCATCTTGCTGGCCATCCGCTGCGCGAGCGGGCCTGGGGTCAGCTGATGCTGGCGCTCTACCGGTGCGGAGACGTTTCGGCGGCGCTCACGGTCTACCAGGACGCCCGGGCGGTACTCGAGGAGCAGCTCGGCATCGAGCCCGGTGACGAGTTGGTCGCTCTGCACCGCGCTGTGCTCGACCGGGCATCCGAGCTCGCGCACACCCCTGCGCCCGCGCCGGTCACCACGGCGAGCGTCACCTTCCCGTCGCCGCAGGCCAGCGCTGCGCGGGTGCCGCCAGCGGGGCCGATCGGGGCTGCCGGCTGGGTCGTGCCCCGGGAGCTGCCCGCCGACCTGGTCACCTTCGTCGGCCGGGAGCGGGAGACCACCAAGGTGGTTACCGCACTGCGCGGTGCCGCCCCGATCACCGTGGTCATCACCGGCCCGCCCGGCAGCGGCAAGACAGCCCTGGCGGTACGCGCCGCGCACGCTGTCGCCGCAGAGTTCCCCGACGGGCAGGTTTTCGTCGACCTGGACAAGCGGACCTCGGTGAACCCAGGGGAGGTGCTGGCTCGGGTGCTACGCGCGCTCGGTGTCGCCCCCGCGGATGTGCCGGAGGACGTCGATGAGCGGGCCGGCTGGTTCCGGTCGCTGGTCGCCGACCGGCGGTTGCTGCTGGTGGTGGACGGGGTCACCCGGTCCGCCCAGGTCCGCGCGTTGCTGCCGGCCGGGCCTGGTCCGGCTCTGGTCGTGGTCGGGCAGCGTCGGCTGGGCAGCCTGGATGGGGTACGGCATGTGACGTTGCGTTCGCTCGCCGCCATCGGTGCGCGTGAGCTGCTGGAGGCGCTGGTCGACCGCGGGCGGCTGGCCGTCGACCCGGCGGCCATGGGCGAGCTGGTACGTCTCTGCGCGGGGTCGGTGCTGGCCCTGCGGGTCGCCGGCACGCGCCTGGCCGCCTACCCGGCCATGTCCGTGGCGGCCCTCGTCGCTCAGCTCGGCGACGGGCGGGAACGGCTGGACCTGCTGGACTACGAGGACCTGTCGGTACGGCGCAGCCTCGACAGCGTGGTGGCCGCCGTCCGTGCCGAGGACGAGGTGGCCGGGCGGCTCCTCGTCCTGCTCGGCGCGGCGCCCGATGCCCTGCTGCAGCCCGAGCGGGTCACCCGGCAGCTCGGGATCTCTTCCGCTCGGTTGCGCCGCACCCTCGACGGTCTGGCCGATGCGCATCTGGTGCAGCCAGACGAGTCCGGGGGCTGCCGGTTGCCGGCGCTGGTCCGGGAGTACGCCGCCGAGTTGGCCGCCGCGTCCACCGTCGCCGCTCACCCTCGTGACTGGAAGGCGCGTCGTCCGGTTGGCTGCCTGATGGGTCGCGGCGACCTGTCTGGACCAGGACCGATCGGCTCTCATGGGGACAGTCCGACGAGCGTGAGAGCAGGGTCGTGACAGTCCGGCCCTAGCCAGCGCTACGGAGGCGCATCCGGCATCGTCGAACACCCCGGTGGGTCGGCGACCACCACTGTGTCTGCGGATCTCACGCCCGAGTGCCCGCCCGGATGGAGTTACCGCTGCCCGTGGTCTATTCGCCTGAAGCTGCCCAGGTCAAGGACGGAATGTATTTGGGCGATAGCTCTGTGTATATCGACGATCATTAGCATGCACCCGTCGTGTCTTTGGTGGAGCGGAGGGTGATGGTGAAGGGTCGATCACGGGGCCTCCTGGTCGGGGGGCTGGTCGTGGCCTTGGTGGCCACACTGGGCGGGATGGAGGCCGTGACGGGCCGCGATCCCGGCCGCACCGACCAGGCTGCGCACAGCGCAAAGGATGACGAGGGCGGTCTGCTGTCGCGGCTGGGTGACGCCGCACGTGGGCTGGTCGACGGCGGGCCCGACCGGGCGCGGCCGGAGGCGATCAGCGCGGGGCTGTTCCGGTCCGAGAAGGCCTTGCCGGGGAAGGAATGGCCGGCGCAGAAGCGGGTGCGCGAGCTGACCGGCAAGCGCACCGCGAACGGTCGGGTCTATCAACTGGCGGATGGCCGGACGCAGGCGGAGATCTCGGCGGAGCCGGTGCACTACCGGGACGCGAAGGGCCGGTGGCAGGCCATCGACACCACCGTGCGTCCCACTTCGGAGAAGGGGTATGTGCAGGGCAACCGCACGAACACCTTCACCAGCCTGTTCGGTGACACCTCGAAGGATCTGGTCCGGTTCGAGGCCGAAGGCAGGAGCATCGAGCTGGGCCTGACGGGTGCCGCGAAGAGCGTGACGCCGACGGTGTCCGGGTCGACGGTTACCTACCCGGGAGTGGCCGGGGGCGCGGACGTGGTCTACGACGTGTCCAGCACCGCCCTGAAGGAAATGATCGTGTTGCGGAAGGCACCGACCGGGCCGGTGTCGTACACGTTCACCCTCGATACTGCTGGTCTGACCGCTCGGCAGCGGGCGGACGGGTCGATCGCGTTCGTGCGTCCGTCCGGTGGTGAGCCGGTGTTCGTGATGCCTGCGCCGTTCATGTACGACGCGAAGGACGACAAGTCCTCTCCGCTGGGCAAGGTGTGGTCGGACAAGGTCTCCCAGCGGGTGCAGCAAATGTACGGGCAGACCACCGTCACCGTGTCGGCGGACGCGGCGTGGCTGGCGGACCCGGCGCGGGTGTATCCGGTGGTCATCGACCCGACCATCAAGATTCAGCCGGTGCCGGCCGACGCGCAGGACACGCAGATCTACTCGGCTGACCCAAACCACGCCTACGGGGAGGATCCGGTCACGTGGCCGCTGAGCGTGGGCACCACGTCGACGGGTGCGTGGCGGTCGTTGCTGAAGTTCAACCTGGACTCGATTCCGCAGAACACGCCGATCGATGACGCCCAGTTGCAGTTGTACTACTCGCAGACGCACACCGACTACAAGTACGACGTGCCGATGGAGGCGCGTCGGATCACTGAGGACTGGAACGAGGACACGGCGACGTGGACCAGCATTAACGCCGATATCGCTGCGGCGGCGGGCAACGTGGTGATCAAGGACGACGGGGACTCCGGGACGTCGATGGTCGGGTCCTGGCCGTTCTCCACGGGCACGCTGGCGCCGAAGGGCTTCGGCGGGGACTACCGCTACCACGGGAGTTCCAGCGCTTCGGACACCCACACCTGGGTGCCGACGATCACCGAGGCGGGTGACTACCAAGTCGAGGTGCACTACGTGGGTTCCCCGGTCGACCGGCCGGACAACGCCCCGTACACCGTGCACTACTCGGGCGGCTCGAAGACCCACACCGTCGACCAGACGGAGCCTGCCAGCCTGGGCACGTGGTACACGTTGGGCACGTATCCGTTCGTGGCGGGCACCACCGGCAGGGTGGTGCTCAACGGTGTGCCGGGCACTTCGGCGATCGCTGACGCGGTGCGGTTCACCAAGGCCGGCGCGGTGAAGAAGGACAGCAAGTCGAGTGTGTGGAACTCGTTCCCGGTACGCAACCTCGTGCAGGACTGGGTCAACGACACGTACGACAATCACGGGTTCATGGTCAAGGCCTTGGACGAGGCGACAAAGGGTCGGGGTGGCCCGATCTACGAGGCGTCGGAGTACTCGTACAACAACGACCGCCGGGACTTCAACCTGCCAAAGCTGGTCGTCACCTACGGCCGTCCGGGTGTGGCGGTGAACCCGCCGACCACGATCACCGCGACCGGTGCGGTGCTGGACTGGCCGGCGTATCCGGGTTCGGACATCGTCGAGTACCAGGTCCACCGGAGCGTCCACCAGAACTTCGTCCCGTCGGCGGCAACGCTGATCGCTCCGGTTTCCAGCGGGACGCTGACGTATCAGGACACGACGGCGGTGCCCACAGACGCGGACAACACCGACCCGATGGCGCGGCAGTTCTACTACTACATGGTCGCGGTAAAGACCAGCGACGGGCAGCTCGTCGGCGGGCCGACCCAGCCGGCGATGCTGCCGAAGGCGGGCCAGATCACCCGCATCTACCGCACCGCGGCGACCAATGCGACCGGCACGGACGGTGTCATCGACACCACCCTCTCCGCCGCGCGGCCGACGCAGAACGTGGACGTCTACGACGGTGACCCCTACGTCAGCGCCGGCAACAACTCGACCGTCTACGGCGACACCCGCGGCCTCGTCAAGTTCCCCGCCCTGACCGGCATCCCGGCCGACGCGAAGATCGTCGGCGCCGAGCTGCGGATGTTCAACACCTACCTGTACGACGGCCTGGACCAGGACGAATACGTCGACGTCTACAAACTCAAGCGCGCGGGCACCGTCGGTACCGGCGTCTTCAACGAGACGAAGGCGACGTGGAACACCTACGACGGGGTGAACGCGTGGACCACGGCGGGCGGTGACTACGACACCACCTGGAAGGCCGGCTTCAACGGCTTCACCAACGACCCGGAGTGGGCGACCTGGGACGTCAGCCCGGCCGTGGACGGCTGGCTGAAGAACCCGACCACCAACTACGGTCTGCTGCTGCGCCAACGCGACGAGGTCGCCCAGACCGCCCGGCCCATGCTGCTGTCCTCCGAGGGCGAAGAGCGGCTGCTGCGGCCGACCCTCGAGGTTACCTACCTCGAGCAGACCGCCGAATCGACCTACTACGCGGCCTCCACCCCGCAGCTTGCGACGCCGAACGCCACCTACACGGTGCCGGTGACCCTGTCCAACCCCACCCTGACCGCCTGGAACCCCAGCGACTGGGAACTGGGCTACGACTGGAAGCGCGCCGACGGCACCACCGACGGCGCGGACCCCACCTTCGAGGTGGTCACACCACTCCCCAAGAGCGTCCCCGCCGGCGGCACCGTCGACGTCAACGCGCAGGTGAAGACCCCGCCGTCGTCGACGGAGGGCAACAAACGCACCAACTACGTGATCCACTGGGACCTACGCAACAAACTGACCCGCAAGAAACTGTCCGAAAGCGTCCAAGCGATCCAGCCATTGCCGCAGAACGTGACGGTGGAGGAGCCGACCTCCGACCAGCTCGGTCTGGAGAAGTTCTACTCGTACGCGGGGAAGAACACCGGCGCTGGCGGCACTCTGATGAACAACCTGTACGCCGGTAACACCGTGTGGTCGTACAACGCGTTCAGTAACCCGTCGCGGGGCCTGTCGACGTTCGTCCGGCTGGCGTACAACTCGCTCGACACCACCGACAGCGTCGCCGGGTACGGCTGGTCGCTCCAGGCCTCGTCGATGATGCGGCTGGGTACTCCGCTGGACTTCCACCCCAACCCGAACCCCACCAAGGTCACCCTGACCGACGGCGACGGCACCAGCCACTGGTTCACCTGGGACACCGCGGCCTCGGAGTGGAAGGCCCCGAAGGGGGTGCACCTGCACCTGCAGCGGCTTGTCGTCTGCGACAACAAGTCGCAGGAGCGGAAGGCCTGGGTGCTCACCCGCCCGGACCGTACCCGCTTTTTCTACGACTGTGAGGGCTTCCTCTCCAGCATCGTCGACAACAACGACAACGAGATGCTCTTCACCTACGAGGAGCGCAAGTCCAACAACAAGCCGACCAAGTTTCTGCGGTACCTCACCGACCCGGCCGGCCGGCGGACGCTGACCATCGACTACTACGCCAAGGGCCAGAACTACCAGTTCGTCGACGACACCAGCTGGACGCGGCAGTCGGCGACGAACCTGACCGAGCCGCACATCATCGACCACGTCTCGCAGATCACCGACATCTCCGGCCGCAAGCTCACCTTCACGTACACCAAAAAGGGCCTGCTGGCCGAGCTGGTCGACGGTGAGGGATCCAGCGGCACGATGGGTGCGCCGAAGCTGTTCAAGTTCGCCTACGACATGACGCAGGGGAACAAGAACGTCAAGCTGGTCAAGGTCACCGACCCGCGCGGCCATGACACCGACCTGGTCTACAACTTCCCGCAGGCCGGCGACGACTCGAAGTGGCACTGGACCACCAAGTCCTACACCGACCGGCTCGACCACCCCACCCAGTTCGCCTACGTGGACCCGGACGGGCCGCAGGGCAACACGATCCACACGACGGTCACGGACGCGGAGAACCACGCCACCCTGTACCAGATGGATGGCTACGGCCGTCCGGTCCAGACCACCAACGCGAAGAACGAAACGACCACGCTCGAGTGGGACGACGACCACAACGTCACCAACCTCACCGAGGCCAACGGTGCCGTCTCCACCTGGCAGTACGACCAGAAGACCGGCTACCCGACGGAGATCAGGGACGCGGAGGCCGTCGAGAACAACACGGCGGGCACGGTCCTGACGTACCAGCGGCAGCTCAACGGCTACGTCGCTGACATGGTCGAGAAGACCAGCCCCGAGGGGCGGAAGTGGACCTTCGGCTACGAGAGCGACGGTGACCTCGCCTCGGTCACGGACCCGGTGGGTAGCACCACCACCGACACCGACGACTACACGACCCACTACACGTACGACGCGTGGGGTCAGATGCTGACGGCGACCGACGCCAACGGCAACGTCACCGCTTACAACGGGTTCGACGACAACGGTTATCCGGAGACCATCACTGACGCGAAGCAGAAGTCGACGACCTTCACGTACGACGTGCGTGGGCAGGTCAAGACGGTGACCGACGCGTACCAGAAGGTGACCCGGCAGAACTACGACACGTTCGGTCGTCCGCTGGACAACATCGTTCCCGTCAAGCAGGCCGAAGGCCGGTTCGTCACCACCCCCGCACCGACATACGACGAGAACGACAACGTCCTCGAGGCGTTCGCCCCCAATGGTGCGGTGAGCAGCGCTGTGTACGACGAGGCCGACCAGGTGGAGTACACCCTCGCCCCGGTCGACGTCGCGGGTGACCCGCAGCGGAAGACGTCGTTCACCTACGACAAGGTCGGCAACCTGGTCACCACCACCGAGCCGAAGGGCAACCTGACGCCCGATGACGGTGACTACGTCACCACCAACCACTACGACGAGATCTACCAGCTCACCAGCGTCGTCAACGCCGAGGGCGACACGCTCAGCTACGAGTACGACAACGTCGGCAACGTGGTGACGGTGATCGACCCGCGGAAGAACGCGACCGCCGACACCACCGACTACAGCACCAAGATGGAGTACGACCGGGCGCACCGGCTCACCAAGGCGACCGACGCGCTCGGCAAGTCCATCACCAGCACCTACGACCTTGACGGATTGGTCACGGCTACCACCGACCAGCTCGGCAACACCACCGAGGTCACCCTCAACCCGGTTGGCCAGCCGACTGAGGTGAAGGTGCCGCACGTCGACAACGCCGGCACCATCACCTACCGGACGACCAGGTACGAGTACGACGAGGTCGGGAACCAGACGAAGGTGATCAGCCCGCGTGGCGTGGCGACCACCAACGACCCGACCGACTTCACCACGGTCACCGTCTACGACGAGCTGAACCAGGTGAAGGAGACGCACACCGCGTACGACGAGGGCGACACCCGTTACACCACGGCGGACGTCACCACCTACTCGTACGACGATGTGGGCAGGCTGGCGAAGACGAGCATGCCGCCGTCGTCCGGTGAGACGGTGCGCAACGACACGACCTACACCTACTTCGACAACGGCTGGGCCGAAACCAGCACCGACCCGTGGGACCTCCTGACCACCTACGACTACAACGACCTGGGCGCCCAGACCGAGCGGACGGTGACCTCGGCGGGTGGTTCGTCGAACCGGACGATGACCTGGACCTACTACCTGGACGGCAAGCTGAAGACCCGCGCGGACGACGGCGTGCCGGTCGGCAAGCAGGTGGTGCTGGTCGACAACTCCGACTTCAACAACACCGCCGCGACCGGATTGTGGACGGGCGCGGCGACGCCGGACACCGGGACTTACGGCCACAACTACGCCACCCGCCCGGCGGGCACTGGTGCGAACGTTTTCACGTGGCAGTTGAACGTGCCGCAGGCCGGCACGTATGAGGTGTTCGCCCGCTACCCACAGGTCGCCGGCGCGGCCACCAACGCGAAGTACACCGTCGCGCACAGCGGCGGCAACACCGACCGGACGGTCAACCAGGCCACCAACACCGGCACCTGGGTCAGCCTCGGCTCGTACAGCTTCGCCGAAGGCAACACCCACAAGGTGTCCCTGTCCGACCAGGCCGGCGGCACGGTCGTCGCGGACGCGGTGAAGCTGGTCCGCAACAACGCGGGCGAGGCCGACAACGAGCAAACCGACTACGCCTACGAGTACGACCCGAACGGCAACCTGAAGACCATCACCGACTCGTCCCCGAACGCCCGCGTCGACAGCTACACCGTCGAGTACACCGGGCTGAACCAGGTCGACAGGGTGACCGAAAGCGATGGTGGGACGGTCCGGAACACCACCGAGTTCACCTACAACGAGAACGGCGCCCCGCTGACCACCGAGCACGACCGGCAGTGGTCCAGCTACGGCTACGACCCACGCGACCTGGTCTCGACGGTGGTCAACGGCAAGTCCGAGGCCGACCCGGACAAGAAGACCACCACCTTCACCTACACCGACCGGGGTGAGAAGGCCACCGAGGTCAAGGGCAACGGCAACACCGTCGAGTACACGTACTTCCTCGACGGGCTGCTCAAGACCCAGGTCGAGAGGAAACCGAACGCGACGCTCGTCTCGCAGCACACCTACACCTACGATCCGAACGGCAACCGCACCCGGGACGTCGCGAAGAAGATGAACGCCGACAACCACGCGGCGTACCTGAACACCACCAGCGACTACACCTACGACCCCCGCGACCGCCTGTCCAGGCTGGTCAAGACCGGTGACGGCGCCGACACGGAAACCTACGTGCACGACGCCAACAACAACGTCATCGACCAGACCGTCAAGAACGTCACGACGACGTTCAACTACGACCGCAACCGCCTGCTCACCGCCTCCATAGGTGGAGTGACGGCGTCGTACAACTACGACCCGTTCGGCCGGCTTGACACGGTGACCTCGGCGGGCACCGTGATCGAGCGGAACGTCTACGACGGCTTCGACCACGTCATCGAGAACCGCAAGGGCACCGGGGCGAGCGCGTCGACCACGAGGTATACCTACGACCCGCTCGACCGCACCACCACAAAGACCACCGACGCCGATGCGGCGGACGAGAAGACCACCACGTTCAACTACCTCGGTCTGTCTAACGAGATCCTGAACGAGGAGGTCGCCGGAGAGCTGACCAAGTCGTACCAGTACTCCCCGTGGGGTCAGCGCCTGTCGCAGGTCACCCACAAGGACGACGGCAGCGAAGAGGACGCCTACTACGGCTACAACCCGCACACCGACGTCGAAACACTGACCGACGAAACCGGCAACACCAAGGCCACCTACGGCTACACCGCCTACGGCAACAACGACGACGCCCACTTCACCGGCATCGACAAGCCGGACGCCGCGAACCCGACCAAGGAGCCCTACAACGCCTACCGGTTCAACGCGAAGCGCTGGGACCAGGGCTCCGGCACCTACGACATGGGCTTCCGCGACTACAGCCCGGGCCTGAACCGCTTCCTGTCGCGCGACAGCTACAACGGTGCCCTGGATGACATGGCCCTCAGTCTCGACCCGTGGACGGGTAGTCGTTACGGGTTTGGCGGCGGCAACCCGATTAGTGCTATCGAAATTGATGGCCACAACTTCTTAACTGATGTCTGGAATGGCGTGAAGGAGGGGGCCAAGGATTTCGGAAGCAGCCTCTGGGGTGGAGTCAAAGGCGGAGCCACCTATATCAAGGATAACTACGTAGAAGCTGGTCGGGCTGTCGAAGATGCCGCAAATGGCGACTGGGGCAGTGCCGCGAAGCGCGGCGGTGGTGTCCTCCTCAACACGGTCACGGCGCCCTACAAGGCGGCGTGGGGGATGGTGTCTGACGTTGGCTCCACCTGGTGGAGCGGGGTGCAGGCGGCAAGCGAAGGAGATGTTGAGGGCGTAGTGCGCGCGGGCACCAAGAACGCGCTGACCATCGGCACAAGCGTTACCGGTGTCCGAGGGGCCAAGGCCGGTAATTTGGGCCGTAAATCGCCTGGCTGTAACAGCTTCACCGCTGGGACGCCCGTGCTCATGGCGGACGGTTCTAGCAGGGCCATCGAGGATATCCGGATCGGGGACCAGGTCCTCGCAACGGACCCGGAAACGGGACGCACCGAGGCTCGTCGAGTCGAAGCCCTGATCGTGGGCGATGGGCTGAAGGCCCTCGTGGAGGTGACAGTCGACACCGACAGCGAAAAGGGCAGCGGGAAGGGCAGCGTCGTCGCCACCGGCGGCCACCCCTTCTGGGTCGAAGATGAGGGTCGATGGATTGATGCCGAGGACCTTCGCGCCGGCAACTGGCTCCGCATGGAGGACGGACGGGCCGTCCAAGTCCTGGCGGTAACCCATTGGACGTCGCCAGCCCGTGCTCACAACCTTACTATTTCCGGCATCCACACGTACTATGTAATCGCCGGCAACACGCCGGTCCTCGTGCACAACTGTGATCCGGGATCTGCGGAGAAGTTGAGAAATGCTCTAAATGCTGCTGGTGACCTGGAACCAAGCACGCCGCACTCCCCGCACCATATCGTTGCCGGCAACTCACCAAAGGCCACTCCTGCGAGGGCGCAGCTCCACCGGTTCGGTATTGGGGTGAACGACGCCGAGAATGGTGTTTGGCTGCCGCGTAGTAGCTCGTCGCCCAATCCTACGGGTGCATCGGTGCACTCCCGGATCCATACCAATGAGTACTACAATTACGTTAACGACCTCATGGGAGGCGCCAGGAACAGGAGTGAGGCACTGGACGTGATCAACCACGTTAGAAGGCAGCTCCAAGGCGGCTTCTGGCCGTAGCAACTGCTATGTCCGCCCCTGTCGTACGATGATGCGGAGGGGCGGACCCCCCCAACTTGTTGGCATCGCACACGGAGGTTCGAGTGTCGAACAAACGTCAGGTGGGCGAGGCGGTCGACATCGCTCGCGACCTTGTCGGCGATGAAGTCCCTGCTGGCCCGCCTGTCCCGGCACTGACAGAGTTCGCCCGGAGGTTCGCCGCGACGGAGTTCGATGTCCCCGGTGGCCAGGACTCGGACGGATATCTCTTTCAGTACGGGGAGGTAAACTGGTTTCCAGAGCCTACCTTCGTTCTGAGTGTGGTGCGACAACTAGAAGTTGTTGACACAAACGGAGAGCACGAGTCCTATGTCCAGGTGCAGTTTGAGTATAGGTATTTGCTGGATAGCGAACTCAAAATGGCGGGGAACCATTCGGAGTGGTGGTTCCCAGGCGATGGAACGCCTCTCGATTCTTGGTTGGATTCCGTGTCAAGGTCGGCGATCGGCGACCTTCTCAGGTTAAAGGAACCACAAGAATTCCTGGTCTGGATGGATCAATCCTGAACGCGCTCGGATGATGGCGAGCACGCGAGCTTCATGTGGTCTGTTGTGGTCCCGTTGGGTCGAGCGATCGTGCTGCTTTCCCGGGCGACGGGCGTGAATTCGCCATCAAATCGGTGGTGGCGCTGGGTAGCGACTGGTTGGCGATGTGTGTCGACCGACGCTGCGGTCTGCCTGTGTTGCCGTCACGGTTGCCGTCAAATACTTATAGCCAATGCCGATGTATCGATGTAAGGCGCCTGGGATGCTGTAGCACGACCACGAGTTGAGGCCCGGCCGATGACGGTCGGGCCTCATCCCTACGTGAACAGCCTCCACCCTTCGGAGACCCGTCGCCGTCGGTCACCTTGATGGCGGTCTCGTCGTCGATGCCGGCCGCTTGCCCTGCCGGAGCGATTCCGGTGCGGTGACCGCCCGATGAAGAGCCAGGTAATCGCGCCCAAAGAACCCGAGCAGTCGTTTACGCTCTGTATTGAGCTATCCTTAATCGCATGAGCACCCATTTTTGCGTCTGGGTGCTACGCGTGGGGGTTTATTTCCCCCCTCGGACACGATCCATACACCCACGGTCCGCGTTGAGTTTCACTTCAGCGCGGGCCGTTTGTGTTTCTGGATGGTAGATGAGGCGGAGGCCGAGTTGTCGGTAGACCTTGGCCTTGTCGGCGGGGTCGGCGTCGCGGAGCACGGTGGTGATGTCGCCCAGGGCGTGGACCAGGTTGGTGATCTCTGTTCGGCTCATGGGGCGCGGTCCGGTCGTTTGAAGCGTCTGTAGGTGGGCTTCTGCTCGGGTTCGTTCGGCTTGTGTCTGGGCTATCCATCCGGTGACCACTGCGGGGTCCGCTCCGGAGTCGAGGGCGGCTCGGTAGCGTTCGAGTTTCGCGTCGCAGTCGGCGATTGCGGCGCGGGTGGCGGCGGTGGCTGTGGGGTTGTGGTCCGGCTCGGTGTTGGCCATCGCGGTGATGGTGTCCTCGAGGCGGTCGGGGGTGAAGGCGGTGGCGAGCCAGGTGTCGAGTGGTGCGATGAGGGCGTCTTCGCGGAGGTAGACGTTGCGGGGGTGGTCGACGTTGTTGGCGAGGGCGTATTCCTGGGGGAACCGGCAGCGGTAGTAGGCGTCGCCGTGGTTGTGTTGGCCCTGCATGCGGCGTTGGCAGGCGGCGCATTAGACGAGTCCGCGGAACATGTACGGGTTGCGGGCGCGTCGGAGCCGTTGGTTGCCGGATTCTCGTCGCGCGCGTTGGCCGAGGAGGGTCTGTGCCTGTTCGAAGGTGGTGTCGTCGATGAGGGGTGGGTGGACGATCTCTTTGGAGGTGATCCACTTGTCGCGTTTGTTCCAGCGCATGACGCCGGTGTGGCCGAGGGCGACGTCGTCGACGTCGAGGAGTACCTCGTCGGTGCGTTGTTTGTTCCAGACTTGCCGTCCGGTGTAGCGGGGGTTGGTGAGGATTACGCGGATGGCGCTCTTGGACCAGGCGATGCCGCTGCGGTGTGGGTTGCGGGCGCGGTCGTGTGCTGAGGGGCACGGGACGTGGTTGGCGGTCAGTCCTTCGGCGATGGCGAAGAGTCCGTAGCCGGCGAGGAACTCGTCGAAGATCCGGCGGACGATCGGTGCGGTGTCGGGGTCTGGGGTGAGCGCGCGTAGGCGTTTGCCGTCGGCGGCTTTGGCGGCGTTGGGGTGAGGGCCGAGGTCGCGGAGGGTGTAGCCGTATGGTGGGCGGCCGCCGAGGTAGCGGCCTTCGAGGAGGGTTTGGGCGGCCATGGCGGTGCGGACGCGGAGCTTGATGCGGTTGCGCTCGCCCTTGCTCATGCCGCCGAAGACGGACATGACGAGTTCGTGGGCCTCGTTGTCGGGGTCGATGGGGCCGCCGATCTCGGGTACCCAGAGTTCGACGCCGTAGTGGGCGAACAGTGGCACGGTGAGGCCGAACTGGTTGCCGTAGAAGGCTCGATGGGGTTCGCCGACGACGACGGCGGTGAATCCTCGTTGCGGGGTGCGTAGCGCGGTGAGGAGTTGGCTGGCCTGGACGCGGCGTTGCCATGGTAGGGAGCGGCTCTGGCCGATGTCGAAGTACTCGGCGACGATGCGGCCGCCGTGGGGTTGGATGAGTGCGGTCGCCCGGCTGAGTTGCCAGCTTCGGGACGATTCGGGGTCCTGGTTGTCCTCCGTCGACACACGGCCGTAGAAGGCGAAGAGTTTTGGTCGAGGGGTGGTCATTGGTTCTCCTGGTCGGTGGTGTTGGTGCGGCGGTCGTTGACTCGTTTGAGCAGGTTCAGTAGGGCGGCGGCTGCCCTGGGGTGCAGTTCGGCTGGTTCGCTGGGTGTCACCACGGAGGTGACCCCGTTGGTTGTGGTGTGGTCGTCGTTGCCGACCGTCCATGAACCGGTGTCTTCGGTCTTCTGGTCAAGTCGCTTGTCGTGTGCCGCGGCCGTTGCCGGACTGGCCTGCCTGGGATGTTGATGTTTGGGAGGCGTACTCATGCGCCTCCATCCGGCGGTTGACCCAGTCGGGAGGCAGGTCGGTGGTTGTGCGTGTTTCGCTCCTGGGTCTCTGCTGTCTCGGTGGGCGGGATGTTGGCGCCGGTGCCGCGATCGGGCGAGGCGGCGAGGCTGTCTGATGCGTCGGCGAGTCGTGCCGTAGCGGATTGGTGGGTTGCCATTGGTGGATGTCCTCCGAGAGTTGGCCGTGTGCCGGTCGTTCTGGCGGGCAAAGAGAAGTGGCCAGTGCCGTAAGGCACTGGCCACTCGTTGAGCAGGGCACGTTGGACCGCCGGTTGTTGAGAGGTCCCTTGCTGTTGGGGCATCTGACTAGTTGAGTCGGCCTGGAGCGCGGTGCCGCGTTGCCGCTGGTCCGTTTCTCCAGGCCGCTCGCCGAACCCGCCGTGCGCGTCTCCGCGCAACGGGCTCTCCACGGTTGCTGTCGTCAGGCGTTGTCGAGTGCAGGCCAGGGGCTGGGGATCGAGCGTTGCCGGTAGCGGGTCACCGGGGTGGCCGCGATCGGCTGGTGCTCGGTCCCGTCCGCGGTGATGGGCAGCCACCGGCCGGTTGGCGTGGTGAACTGTCTGCGGACGGCCTTCCAGTTCCAGCGGTGTCGGTGCATGAGCATCCTGATCAGCCGTTGCCAGGCGAACCGGTCCAGGGTGTGGAAGGTGTGCTTGGCGACGGCGTGCCGGAAGTAGTTGGCCCAGCCGTGCGTGACCTGGTTGAGCCTGGTCAGCACGGACCGGAGGTCCTGCTGTGATGTCCTGCGGGTCAGTGCTCGGATCTTCGCTTTCAGCGACCTGGTCGGTCGTTGGGCGATGAACGTGTACACGTGCCACCGGTTCGATCCTCGCTTGCGCTGCCACTGGATGTGGAAGCCGAGGAAGTCGAACCCGTCGCTCATGTGCACGATCCGCGTCTTGGCCGGCGACAGGCGCAGGCCCAGCGGAGCGAGTACGGCGGCGACGTCCTCGCGCACTGCGGCCGTGTGGTCCTGGGTTCCGTGGACCAGGACCACGAAGTCGTCGGCGTAGCGCACGAGGCGCCACGTCGGCAACCCTCGGCTGCGCCGGTAGTTACGGCGGCCGCTGGTCGACATAGTCTCGCCCAGCTTCCACGGCGCCGTCAGGTGCTCGTCGAGCGCCGACAGCGCGATGTTGGCCAGCAGCGGAGACAGGATGCCGCCCTGCGGCGTGCCGGTGTGGGTGTTCTGCCGGTCACCGAGTTCGGTGAGGATCCCGGCTTTGAGGAACGCCTTCACCAGTGCCAGCACGCGTTTGTCCTTCACCCTGGCTCGGACGCGGTCCATCAACGCGGTGTGGTTGATGGAGTCGAAGCACGCTTCGATGTCCGCGTCGAGCACCCACTGGTACCCGTTGGTGCCGTAGAGGTGGATGTCGGCGATCGCGTCCTGGGCCCGCCGCTTGGGCCGGAACCCGTAGGAGACCGGCTCGAAGTCGACCTCGAAGATCGGTTCCAGCAGCAGCTTCAACGCCGCCTGCACGACCCGGTCCGTCACGGTCGGAATACCGAGGCGGCGGACCTTGCCCGACCCGCCGGGCTTCGGGATCTTGCGCTCCCGCACCGGCAGCGGCCGGAACGTGCCCGCCTTCAACTGGGCACGCAGGTCGGCCAGGAACCCGGGGACGCCGATCGACTCCTCGACATGGTCGACGGTCAGGCCGTCGACGCCAGGAGTGTGTGCGCCCCGGTTACCGGCGACCCGGTCGAACGCCATGACCAGCGTCGCCGGGTCGTGCACGAGGTTGAACAGGTCATCGAACCGGCGGCCGGGATCGGCCGCCGCCCAACGATGAAGTTTGGCCTGCATCTCCGCTACCCGCCGAACCGGACTCGCGTCCGGTCGGGCGTCGCCGTTCGGCGGCGCGTCTTGCGGCATTGCAGCATCCATCCCTTCGCGTAACCGCTGCCGCCCTTCCCCATGTGCACGGGCTTTCCCCGGCTCGGAGTACTACGGCGGCTCCGCCCCACCCGGCCCGTTCGGCGGTCGGTGCGCCTATCCCAGACCGTCCGTTGGATACGGGCGGCACCGGGAGCTGTGGTCGGGTGGTTCCCGTGTTCACTGCTGCTCGTTCGTCGAAGGAGGAGCCCGACTTTGCCCCTGCGGCCTTGCCATGGGTACGCCGCAGACCTTCCCCATGGCCTCCCGGACCGGCGATCCTGTCCGGCCCGGAAGCTCCCCGACCACGCATGCGACCGGGGAAACACCGCCATCCGGCCCCTATCCACCAGGTTCGAGCCGGTAACCCATTAAGGGACGTAATGACGCCGGTTCCTCGCGTACTCCTCTTCGTCTCGCTCGCCGGGCCCGCACCATCTGGTAGTGCTGGCACGTCCCGGCTTTGTCAGGGCCGCTTCCCACCCGTCCCGGCACCACCCAGAACAGGCTGCCCTCAGCTACGCCCACCTGCTGCGACAGGAAGACGGTGGCGGTCTCTCACCTCCACTCGAACAACAGCGCCTCACGGCGCACCGGATCAGAAGGTTAGGGGTTCGAGTCCCTTCGGGCGCGCAAGATCACAAGGGGTCTGACCTGCTGGAACAGCGGTCGGGCCCCTTTGCTTTTCCATCCCTTGTGGACGTTTGGGTGCTCGGTGGGTGCTCGTGCGACGAGCATTTCCTACGTCCCGTCCTGTCTGGTGGTGTTCGGGCGCGTCCGTGGGGGTTGGCGAGGGTGGCTGGTGACGCAGCGGCCTGCTGGTGGGAGTCCACCAACAGTTCGTGGCTCAACCGGATCGAGGCCCAGTTCACCGCCCTGCGCTACTTCGCCTTGGACGGCACCGATCACACCAGCCACAGAGAGCAGGGCAGCATGATCCGCTGCTGCATCATCTGGCGGAACAAGCACGCCGCCGACGAACGCCTACGTCAGGTAGTCAACAGGGCGAACGTTGCCTGATGCGGGCAGTAGATACCGGTGCCGTAGTAAATCCGTACGCGAGCGATCGCACTCGACGTCCGCTGCGGAGGGAACTGCGTCTACGCCGTGCCGGAGGCGGTCCGGCTGAACAACGCGGGCGGGGCGCCCATCGCCCGTGAGAGCAGGATCGCCTGCTTGGAGACCGCTGCCCCGAAGGAGGCAATCTCGTCGTCGGTGGTGCGGAATTGCGGGGAGTTCACGCTGATCGCCCCGATTACCTCGCCGTGGGCGCTGTAGATCGCCGAAGCGATCGCAACGACGTCGCTGTCGGTGCGATGGGAGACGTGCGCCGTGCCGGGTTCTGCGTGTCCGTCGAGTGCGGCCCCGAGGGCGGTGCCCTCGCGGGGGATGGTCCGGCCGGTCCATACCTTGGTCTGTACCTGCCGGTCGGACGCGGCCTGGCGCAGGTAGAGCACCGCGCCCGGCTCGGCGGCGATCCCGAGGCTGGCGGTTTCGCCGGTTTCCGCGGCGAGTTGGGCGAGGTGCGGTCCGCTGGCTTCGTAGAGCGGGTCGTCGCGCAGCGCCTCGGCCGCGATCTGTTTCATCCGGACGCCGGTCCGGTAGCGGCCGTCGGTGTCGCGGCTGACCAGGCCGTGGGTGGACAGGGTGGCCAGCAGCCGGGAGGCGGTGCTCGGTGACAGTTCGGTCGCCCGGGCGATGCCGGAGAGGGTGGTGTCTTGCGCCTCCGGTTCGAGTACCGCGATGAGCACGCGCAGGGCGCGATCGACGCTGCGGGTTGCGCCGCCCCCGGATTCTGGGTCGGACCCCTTCTCGAACTCGTTCATGACCATCCTTTCGTGGGTTCGCTGACGCGCGGACCTCTGCTGGCAATGACCCTATTGTCATCAGGTGGAAAATAGTTTCACGGCCGTTACCATCACATGAAACTCGTTGGCACCTAGTGAGAATCTAGCGGACTCGCGTCTAGCCTCCTGACATCGGGCCGGTGATCACCACCGCGCCTCAACTGGATGGAGGCCACGTGACAGCACGCGCAGAACTACGAACGGAAGTTGCCTCGGTCGAGGACGTGATCGACCAGATTAACGCCGCACGCGACGACATCTGGGAGCTCCCGCCGGCCGAGGTGCTCGCCCTCGGGCGTGGTCAGGTCCCGATGGGGACCGGGGCCAAGAACAACTACCTCTCCACGTTGATCTTCGCCGAGAACGAACTGCGCACGCTCACCGACGAGATCCTCTGGTTCGCCTGGGTCACCGCGACCCGTAACCCGAAGGCCGACCTGGCCACGCTCGTCTTGTACATGGACGAGATGGGTCAGTACAAGGCGAACATGAACGACTACGTCGGCCTGCCCGAGGGCTGCCGGATTCTCAAGTTGTACGTCGGCGGCATCCGCCTCGCGTCCTCGCTGGACGATTTCGCCCGGCTCACCGAGTCGGCGATGACGTACTTCAACCGCCTTCACGGCTGGGTGGACATCGTCTTCCCGTGGGGGATCGTCAACGGCTTCCAGCGGACCAACCCGTTGGAGCGGCTCCTCGAGCGCGCCCAGGGCGCGGGACAGGCGGTGGCGTCGTGAAGCTCGCGTTCAACCTGGACGGCGAGCAGGCCGCCGTCATCGAGATCTGGGAGGACAAGGTCCCCCAGCTCGCCGAGAAGATCCGGGAAGCACTCCCGTTCACCACCTACCTGCAGCACGGGAAGCTGACCGGCGACTTGCTGCTGATGCAGACGAAGATCCTGGCGGACTGGGAGAACATGTTCTACCCGGAGGACCTGGCCGCGCAGGTCACCGCCGACAACACCGAGATCCGGGGCGCGGTGTCCTACTACGGCCCGCGCCAGCAGATCTCGATCATGTACGGCAACGACATCCCGCCGGAGCCGCTGCCCGTGTCCGCGATCGGGTGGGTCGTCGAGGGCGCCGACCAGCTGGAGCTGATCGGGCTGCGCGCCTGGCTCCAGCCGGGCGCGAAGGTGGAACTGTCGCTGCTCGAGGAGCACGCCGAGGCGGCGTCGTGACAGCCCGGCGCCTCGGCGCGGGGCTGGCGGTTCTCGCCATCGCCACGCCGCTGGCCGCGTGTACGTCCGGTTCGGGCGGCGAGCCCCTCACGACCAGATCCTCGGCGACCGCGGCGATCGCCGACTACACCGACCGCAGCATGCGTGTCGGCATCGCCTCGCTGTCCACGAGCGACACCCTGGACCCGGCGAAGATCACCACGTCCGGCGGCTACGCGATCGCCTCGCAGCTTTACGACACCCTCACCGTGTTCTCCAAGACCGGCGCGGTCGAGCCGAGCCTGGCCACGTCGGTCGAGGCCGGGGACAACGCCGCCACCTGGACCGTCACGCTTCGCGACGACGCGAAATGGCAGGACGGCTCGCCGGTGACGGCCGACGACGTGCTCTTCACCCTCGACCGCATCTTCGACAAGAAGCTGCCGCCGGCGTCGAGC
Organism: Micromonospora pallida; assembly: GCF_900090325.1. Taxonomy (NCBI): domain Bacteria; kingdom Bacillati; phylum Actinomycetota; class Actinomycetes; order Micromonosporales; family Micromonosporaceae; genus Micromonospora; species Micromonospora pallida. The sequence goes on from NZ_FMHW01000002.1 coordinate 824,716, forward strand.
CTGCCGTTCGTCGACCCCAAGAGGATCGACAAGGTTGACGACCACACGCTGACCTTCCACCTCAAGTACCCGACCTCGGTCTTCGCGGAGGCCTTCGCGACGCCGACGCTGAGCATCGTGCCGAAGACCTTCGACGCGGCGAAGCCGATCGGCTCGGGGCCGTTCAAGCTCGGCGACTACACCGCCGGCAACCGGGTCACCTTCACCGCCAACCAGGATTACTGGGGCGACGGGCCGCACACCTCGGGCCTGGAACTGATCAGCTTCGCCGACGCCGCCGCCGAGGCCAAGGCGCTCATCGGTGGCCAGATCGACGTGGCCTCCGGCATCGACGCGACCCAGGCGAAGGTCATCCACGCCGCTGGCGGTGGGCTCAACGTCCAGTCGTACGCGACCAGCGGCACGCTCACCTGGGTGATGAACGTCAAGCAGAAGCCGTTCGACAACCCGGTCGCCCGTCAGGCGCTGCGGCTCGCCGTCGACCGTCAGCAGCTCATCGACCAGGTGTACGACGGGTACGCGACGATCGGCAACGACTACTTCTCGCCGTTCGACCCGCTCTATAACAAGGACCTGCCGCAGCGTACGCCCGACGCGGTCCAGGCGAAGTCGATGCTCGAGAAGGCCGGCTTCACTCTCCCGGTGAAGGTGGAGCTGGTCGGAGCGCCGACGACGGCCTGGTCGAACGCGGCCAACGAGTTGCTGGTCCAGCAGGGCAAGGCGGCGGGCTTCGATATCACGTTCAAGAAGGTGGACGAGTCGACGTTCTACGGGGATGGCTACGGGACGTACCCGCTGTCGCTCTCCTACTGGGGTTTTCTGGGGATCTTCAACCAGGCTGCCTTCACCGTCACCAAGGACGCGCCGTACAACAGCTCGCACTGGCAGGACGACGAGTTCAACACGGCGTACGACAAGGCGGTGCGGTCGGTCGATCCGGCCGAGCAGAAGACTCTGGTCGCCCAGATGCAGAAGATCGAGTACGACCGGGGCGCCTACCTCGTGCCCGCCTTCCTCGACAGCATCAGCGCGTACGCCGCCGACGTCTCGGGCTACTCCACCTGGCCGAACACCGACGGCGGTAACGGCTACCACTTCGCCGGCCTGGGCTTCATCGCCAAATGACGTCCCCATCCGCCGAGCTCTTCGCCGGCCGGCGGCGCGGTCACCGGGAGGCGCTCGGGCGCCTCGCGGTCCGTGCCATTCGCGCCGTCGCGATGCTGTTCATCGTCTCGGCCTTCGTCTTCTTCTTCACCCAGGCGCTGCCGGGTGACGTCGCGCGCTCGGTGCTCGGGCAGAGTGCCACGCCCGAGCAGATTGCCCGGATCAATGCCGAGCTCGGCCTGGACCAGCCGGTGTGGCAGCAGTACCTCGAGTGGCTCGGCGGCCTGCTGCGCTTCGACCTCGGCCACTCGCTGACCTCCGGCGAGCCGGTCACCACCCTGGTCGGCGGCGAGCTGCTGCACACCACGCTGCTGGTGCTGATGACGGTGTGCATCGTGGTCCCGGCCTCGATCGCGCTCGGGACGGCGGCGGCGTCGCGGCCCGGCGGCGTCCTCGACCACGTCATCTCGGGGACAGTCGCGGTGGTGCTCTCCATCCCCGAGTTCGTGTTCGGCATCCTCGTGGTGATCGTGCTCGGCATCAACGTGCTGCCGGTGCTGCCGCCGACCTCGATCATCGACCCGAACCGGCCGCCTCTCGGCCAGCTCGACGTCTTCGTGCTCCCGGTGCTGACGCTTGCGGTGACCGCGCTGCCCTATCTGGCCGAGTCGGTGAAGTCCGCCGTCCGCGAGGAGCTCACCCGGGACTACGCCACCTGGGCGGAACTGTCCGGGGTCCGGCGCCGCACGGTCGTGTGGCGGATGGCGTTGCGCAACGCGCTCGCACCGAGCGTGCAGGTCGTCGCGCTCACCGTGACCTACCTGGTCGGCGGCACCGTCGCGGTCGAGACCGTCTTCTCCTTCCCCGGAGCCGGTTCCGGCCTCGTCGACGCCGTGGCCAACCGCGACATCCCGGTTGTCCAGGCAATCGCCATGGTCGTCGCGACCGTGTCGCTGGCCGTCTACGTGATCGCCGACCTCGCCAGCACCCTCCTGATCCCGCGCGAGAGGACTCGTCTGTGATAACCGTGGAGCCACCGACCGCGATCCCGGTCGTCCGGGACGCCGAGTCGCTGTGGTCGCACCTGCGCTCCGACCGGCGTTTCGTCGTCGGAACGGTCCTTGCCGTACTCGTTGTAGTGCTGGCCGTCCTCGGCCCCTGGCTCGCACCGCACGAGGCGGGCGAGTACGTCGGCGCGCCCCTGACCCTGCCGGGTTCCGGCCATCCCCTCGGGACGGACTCCGTCGGCCACGACGTCCTGAGTCTCGTCCTGCGCGGCGGCTGGGCGTTCCTGCTGCAGGGACTGATCGCGACGGCCCTCGGCGTGACCGGCGGTGCCGTCGTCGGCATGCTCCTCGGCGTGAGCGGCCGGCGCGCCCAGGGGGCGCTCTCGACCGTCAACGACACGGTGATCCTGCTGCCGCAGATCCTGGTCGCACTGCTGGTCATGACCCGCCTGGGCACCGGTCCGGTGATCCTCACCCTGGTCGTCGCGTTCGCCCACGTCTTCCACACCTCGCGGGTGGTGCGGGTCGCCACGGCCCGGGTCGCCGGCGAGGACTTCGTGCTCGCCGCGCGCGGCTCGGGCAGCGGCGGGGCCCGGCTGGTGCTGCGCGAGGTCGTGCCGAACATCGCGGCCGCCGGCCTGGTCGAGTTCGGGCTGCGGTTGTCCGCGTCGTACGTCCTCATCGCCTCGCTGGCCTACCTCGGCTTCGGCGGCTCCTCGATCGACTGGGGCCGGATGGTGCAGGAGAACCAGGGTGGCCTTGCCGTCCAGCCGTGGGCGGTGGTGGTGCCCGTACTCTGCCTGTCGGCGTTCCTGGTCGGGGTCAACCTCGGCCGGGACGCCCTCGCCCGGGCGCTCGCCGTGCGGAGCTCGATGTGAGCGCCGTGGCCGCGGTCCGCGGCCTGACGGTTGTCACAGCGAGAGCGCGACACCTGCTGTCCGGCGTCGACCTCGAGGTCGGCCGGGGCGAGATCGTCGGGCTGGCTGGTGAGACCGGCAGCGGCAAGAGCACGCTCGGCCTCTCGCTGCTCGGACGCTGGGCCCGCGGACTCGACGCAACGGCGGAAACGCTGGAGGTGGCCGGAACCGATCTGCGCAACCCCGCGCCAGGGGTGCTCCGGACACTGCGCGGCCGCGTCATCAGCTACGTGCCACAGGATCCGGCCGGAGCCCTGGACCCCGGCTCGACCCTGCAAGTGTCGTTTGCGCGGGTCCTCGGCGCCCACGACGCCGGCTCGCCGGCCGAGCAGGCGGCCAGGCGGTCGCGGTTGCTCGGCGAGGTCGGCCTTCCCACCGACGATGCCTTCGCCACGCGTTACCCGCACCAGCTCTCCGGCGGCCAGCAGCAGCGGGTCGCGATCGCCCTGGCGTTCGCGGTGGACCCGCAGGTGGTCGTCATGGACGAACCGACGACCGGGCTCGACGTGTCGACGACGCGAAGCGTCATCGCTCTCATCCAGCGGCTGCGCCGCGAGCACGGCACCGGGATAGTCCTGATCAGCCACGACCTGCGCCTGCTGGCCGAGGTCGCCGACCGGCTGGTGGTACTCAAGGACGGTCGCGTGGTCGAGAGCGGACCGACGGCCTCCGTGCTGACTCACCCGGAAGCGGACTACACCCGCCACCTCCTCGCGGCCCTGCCCGGCGCGTACCCGCACCCGGCCGCCGTAGCAGCCCCCGAAGCGGAGGACAAGCCCGGGCTTGTCCTCGACGGGATCACCGCGGCGTACAGCGGCCGGCCGGTCACACACGACTGCTCGCTCACCATCCCGCGCGGCGGGACCACCGCACTCGTCGGCGAGTCCGGCAGCGGCAAGACCACGCTTGCGCGCTGCGTGGCGGGTTTCCACCCGGAGTACACCGGTGACATCCGCTGGGCCGGGACGCCCCTGCCCGCCGACGTCCGCCGCCGGACACCCGCGCAGCGACGGGCGGTGCAGTACGTCTTCCAGAACCCGGCAGCCTCCCTGAACCCGCGACACCCCGTCGGCGTCACGATCGAACTCGCCGTCCGCTCGCTCGTTACCCGCGACCGCCAAGCCGCGTCGGCGCGAGTCGACTCAGTCCTGGACCAGGTCGGACTCGACGCCGGCTACCGCGGCGCGCTCCCACGACGGCTAAGCGGCGGCCAGCGACAGCGAATCGCGCTCGCCCGGGCACTTGCCGTCGACCCCCAGATACTCGTCTGCGACGAGGTGACCTCCTCACTTGATGTCTCCGTCCAGGCCGAGATCGTGTCGCTGCTTCGGCGGCTCCAGGAGTCGACCGCGCTCACCATGCTGTTCATTACCCACGACCTCGCGCTGGCACATGACCTGTGCCACAACACCGTGGTACTGCGAGCCGGGAAGATCGTCGAGACGGGCGTGACACCCACCGTGTTCGCCCGCCCGGCACACCCCTACACCCAAGAATTGGTCGCCGCGGCCACCTTCCGTCGGTGAGGCGCCGGAGGAGGCGGCGCTGCGGGAAGCTCCTCAGATCGGTGGAGATGATCTGCTCAACGAGCCCAGGTGGATCTTTGATCATGGTTGGCCGTGTTGGTGTCGAAGTCCAGCGATGAGGGTTGGTTTCCTGTGCGCTACTGCGGTCCGGCGTTCGTTGTCTACGGCTCAACGTCGGGTTGCTGCGGTGGCTGGCCGAAGTGCAGTTGCGGTACGTCGTGCAGGTCGGGGTTCGGTAGTCGGTGCATGTCCGGTGAGGTGATCTCGATGATGAGCATCTCGGTGAGGAACTGCGCGGTGGCGTCGAGCAGGTGGCTGGTGTCGTGTTGGTCGGGCTGGACGACGATCATTCGGGCTTTGGTGAGGAGTTCCAGGCCCATGTAGCGGCGGCCTTCGGTCCACTCGTCGGTCTGTTCGGCGAGGACCGCGCCGACGAGGCGGATGATCGCTGGCCGGTTGGGGAAGATCCCGACGACGTCGGTGCGGCGGCGGATCTCCTTGTTCAGGCGCTCTTGGGGGTTGTTCGACCAGATCTGTCGCCAGATCTCACGGGGGAACCCGGTGAAGGCGAGGAGGTCCTCGCGGGCCGCGTCGAGGTGCTCGGCGGCGGCCGGGAACTTCGCTTCGATCGTGGTCACGACCCGCGTGTACTGGGCTTTGACGGCGTCGGCGTCGGGCTGGTCGAAGATCGTGCGCACGAGGGTGGCGATCCATGGCTGCGCCGACTTGGGCACCTTCGTGAGCAGGTTGCGTAGGTAGTGGGTGCGGCAGCGCTGCCACGATGCGCCGGGCAGCGCGGCGCCGATCGCCTGCACGAGGCCGCGGTGGGCGTCGGAGATGACCAGTTGGACGCCGGTCAGTCCGCGGGCGGTCAGTGATCGTAGGAACGCCAGCCAGCCGGCGCCGTCCTCGTCGGAGGCGACGTCCAGGCCGAGGACCTCGCGTTGGCCGTCGGCGTTGACGCCGACGGCGATCAGGGCGTGGACGTTGACGGTGCGTCCGTGTTCGCGGACTTTCATCGTTAGCGCGTCGGTCCAGACGAACGTGTAGTGGGCGGCGTCGAGGGGCCGGTTGCGGAACGCCTCGACCTGGGCGTCCAGATGCTGCGCCATCTCCGACACCTGCGACTTCGACAGCTGCCGGATGCCGAGCTGTTCGACGAGTTTCTCCACCCGCCTTGTGGAGACTCCGAGCAGGTAGGAGGTCGCCACGACCGAGACCAGGGCCTGCTCGGCCCGCCGGCGGTGGGTCAGCAGCCAGTCCGGGAAGTACGAGCCGGAACGCAGCTTCGGGATCGCCAGGTCGATCGTCCCGGCGCGGGTGTCCCACTCCCGGGTCCGGTAGCCGTTACGGGAGTTCACCCGCTCGTCGCTGCGCTGCCCGTAGCCGGCACCGCAGATCGCGTCCGCCTCGGCGGACATCAACGCCTGCGCGAACGTTTTGATCATCGCCTGCAACACATCCGGCGACGCGCCCTCAAGCTGCTCGCGCAGCAGGTCAACGGGGTTCACACTCTCAGATGCGGCCATCGCGTCCTCTCTTCCTTCTCTGACTTGGTCGTCTTGAAGGATCGACGCGATGGCCGTCTCTCATCTACGCAACACGCCCATCACGGGCAAGTCGTACACCACGTCCGTGGACGCAACCCGACACCGTCGGCGGCAAGGCAGGATTCACGCCGCCAGCGTGCCGGAACCACCGAAACCCGACCGGCGACGACACACCCGCCACCGCGGCCGCGTCCTCGGTCATCACACCGCGACTGATCGCAGCCCAGAACTTGACCCTGTCCTGACGCCACGCCACCGTCGGTCGCCCCGGCGAAGGGATCTGACCCCGATACTCCCGAACCCGCTTCTGCCCAGGCCCGTACGCCATCGCTCCACCTCTCCGACAAGGTGTTGCGACGACCGGTTGAATCCGTCCAGTTCACTGTCGTGCGGCAACGGCCGGTGGGCGTGCGTGTCGGTGCGCAGGATGTTGGCCAGCACCACCGCGTCGGCGTGGTCGGATTTCTTGCGTGACACCGAGTACCGCTCCCGGTAGCGGGCCACCGCCATCGGGTTGATCGAGTACACCTGCCGTCCGCTCGCGCGTAGCGCCGAGACCAGCAGTCCGCGCGGGGTCTCGATCGCCACCGGGATCCGGTGGTCGGCGCTGTCGCCGGCGGTGGCCAGCATCTCCACCAGCGTGGTGAATCCGTCCAGGTCGTCACCGATGCGGCCCTTAGCGACCAGGTGACCGTGCTCGTCGACCAGGGCGATGTCGTGATGCTGTTCCGCCCAGTCGATGCCGCAGTACACCGCCAACTTCAGTCCCTCCCACTCTGCTCGTACCGGTGCGCAACCCTGGCGGAAACGCGCGGCGCCCTAATGACGAGGCTCTGTGGCCTACCCTCCGATGAGCCGTTCGCGATTCCAGCGACCCGCACGGTCCCGGTCTTCGCAGTCAGAGCTCGTAGGCTCCCGGTACGCGAGGTGTTCGCCGTGCGGGCGGGATGCAACCACGATCAACATCTTGCCCAAGGTCGCGAGGTGGTCCGGCACCACCGAGATCTGCCGGTCTTGCACGAGACCTGCCGCGGTCCAGAGGTGTACAGGCATGTCCCCGGCGAGCCGGACCACCACCTGAACGGCTCGCCGAGCCCACGTTGCCGATCTTTTTGGAGACCTCCACAGGCCAGGTAACGGGCAGGCATCCCATGGACCACGGTGAGCCGTCCGGGACTCATTAGGTAACGGGGGAGGGGAGGTTTCCGCCTGGCGATCCTCGGCGTAGTGGCGGTGGCCGCGCCGCTGATCGTGACCGTGATCGGCCGGGGGAAGGTGCACGCCCCGGCGACCGTGGCGCGGCTGCTGGCCGGCCGCCGGTAGGATCACCAGCGCGGTGCTTCCGGTACCGACCAGCCTCAGCGGCCTTCACTTTCCCCTGGCGGGAGGGCGGGGGCCGCTTCGTGCAGTAGTTGATGTTCGTCGATTCATCTGTCAAGCTCGGGCTTCGGACCGAAGAGACTGGAGCTCGCATGCCTGCACTTCGTCGGATCGTCGCCACGGCGTTGGCCGGGGCGGTGTCCGCGTCCGTCCTGCTCTCCGGGCCGGCGGTCGCCGTCGAAACCAAGTCCTTTTACGGCAACGGAATGAATAACAACTACTTCACGGCGCTGTTCAAGGCCCAGGAAAACGCGCGTTCCCTCGCCAGCGCGGACGGGTTCGAGCCGAGCACGCAGTGCAGCCCTGGCGGAAGCTACACGACGCAGCCGTGGCCGGGCCTCTACTCTGTGACGGCGCAGATCATCTGCACCCGCTGACAACCCAGCGCCCCCGCCGCCGCGAGGCAGCGGGGGCGCTTTGCTGCGTCTACGCCGCGGCGGCGGTGCGCTGCTGCGTGTCCGGGCCCGGACGTCGGTGGTCTGCCGACCGGTGCCGCCCCACCGCCTTCGGGTGTGGCCGGCGGCTCGGAGGGGGCCGCGCCGACCCGGTCAGCGTGCCGGGTGCCGGGCGGTCCGTCCAGCGGATCCAGGCCGCCTGTGGACAGCGGGACTGTGGATAGCCGCCTGATCAAGCTGGCTCAGTCGTACGTTCCGGCGCCGTCCGGAGATCTCCACGGTGAGCAGCCCGCGTCGCTCCAGCGTGTTTAGGCTGGCCGCACCGGCCAGGTCCACGGCGGCGGCCAACGGGACGAGCTCGCCGAGGCCCGTTCGAGCTTGTCCTGCTCAACCCGCTCGGAAACGGCGAACTGCTCCCGGAGCAACTCGACGAGCCGGGGTGCCGGACGCAATGGGCCGGTCAACCGCCACCGTACAGGGCATCGGGTGCTTCCCTGCCCGCCCAGAACGAGCAGGAAGCCTCTCGTTCCTCTCATATGAATCCTTTGATAGCAATGGCCCAAAACCGGCGCGGCATGTGCCGCCGGGCCGATCGGTTCCGGCGCTGGGGTCGGATGGCGGGGGCGTGAGGGGCCCCGGGGCGGTACCCCGGGTGGGGCTTCGTGTTGCGCGGGGCGCTGCGACGCAAATGGGACCGAGCGCGGCCTTGCTCTCACGGGAGCGCTAGCTGTTCACCCCAGGGAAACCTTCGTAACACGATTGTATTGACTTCCGACCGACCGGACGGTAGGACGTAGGGAGTCAGCCTTCGTCGGAACGGAGCCGCCATGGACGTGCCCCTGCGCAACGTACGTGTGGTCATCGGATCGATCGGCGACGACATTCACGTCGTCGGTATCACGATCCTCGGGCACGCGCTGCGCAACGCCGGAGCGGAGGTGATCCAGTTGGGCATCCAGACCCCACCGGCGGAGTTCGTCGCGACCGCGGTGGCGGAAGACGCCGATGTGGTGATGGTGTCCTCGTCCAACGGCCACGCCGCCATCTGGTGCGACACCCTCCGCGCCGACCTCGACGCCGCAGGCGGCGAGGGCGTCTTGCTCTACGTCGGCGGCAACCTCGCCGTCAGCGCGTTCACCCCGTGGGAGGGAACCGAGGCGAGATTCCTCGACATGGGGTTCGACCGTGCCTTCGGCCCGGCCACCCAGCCCGCCGAGGCCATCCGGGTTCTTGCCGAGGACCTCCGGGCACGCGACACCGACGAGTTCCGGGAGGCCAGCCGTGCCTGAGCTACCAAGCAACGAAAAGATCGAACTTGCCGACTTTCTCCGGCGACGCGAGCGGGTCTTCCGGGAGCAGTTGGACCGGGAGCCGTACGACCTGGACGAGTGCACCGCCTGGGCCGTGCGCAACGCGCAACGCGGCACCATGAGCGGCCTGCTGGCCGATGCCAAGGCCGCCGGGGGAACGGTGGTTGTCCCGCGGGCCGGCGTGGCCACGATGGACGGCCAGCGCGCGCTCATGCGGGAACTGGACGAGGCAGGCGCCGGGGTGCTGCCCATCACCGTCGACAGCCTCACCCGCGAACTCAAGTTCGACGAGGCCGCTCGCCGGCTGGCGGCGAGCACCGCAACCGACTCCCAGCTCAACGGGTTCCCCATCGTGGCACACGGCATCGACGCCACCCGCGAACTCATCGCCAGCTTCGACAAGCCGGTCATCATCAGAGCCAACGCCGTGGACCTGCGCATCGTCGCCGAGACCGGTCTCGCCGCAGGCGGCACCGCGTTCGTCTCCGGGCCGATGTACGCCACGCTCGAGTACTCCAAGCACACGAGTCTGGCCGAGTCGATCCCGAAGTGGCAGTACGTGTTCCGGTTGCTCGGCCACTACACGGAGGCCGGGGTACCCGCCGGCGACGACGCGGTCGGATTCGCCCAGAGCGGCACCTGCTCGGTCCCGTCGCTCATGCTCGTCGGCACCGTAATAGACGCGCTCATCATGGCAGGGCAGGGCGTGAAGCACATCATGCCGTACGCCATGTTGCAGGGAAACATCGCCCAGGACGTGGCCTGCTGTCTCGCCTCGGAGGCGCTGACCCAGGAGTATCTGCGCCGGCTCGGCTTCGACGACGTGACAACCTACGTTGCCTCCAGCGACTGGAACGGTGCCTTTCCGCGGCGGACTCCCGACGCCTATGGGCTGATCGCCGCCAACATCGTCGCGGCCGCGATCGCCAAAGCCCCGCTGAACTACGTCAAGACGATCGAGGAGGGGATCGGGGTACCGACAGCGGCGGCCAACGCGGCCAGCATCCGGGTCACCCGATACCTCCTGCGGCTCATCGGTCTGCAGGCCGACTCGCTGCGCTCACCGGACGTGCAGTTCGAATTCGACCTCATCCTCCTGCAGGCCCGTGCCATCCTCGACGCGGTGCTCGACGCCGGCGACGGTGATCCGGTCCGAGGAGCGGTCCGTGCCCTCGAGCTCGGCGTCCTGGATATCCCGTTCTCACCCAACATTCACGTCAAGGGCAACGTCCTGCCCATCCGGGACGCCGCCGGAGCGGTCCGCTTCCTCGACCACGGCAACCTGCCCATCCCCGCGGAGGCGACCCGGTTGGAGGCGGAACGGCTGGCCCGCAGGCGCGGAGACGGACCGGAGCTGTCCTACCAGGACATGATCGACGACCTGCAGTTCCTCGAACTGGATCCCCCTCCGGCCACCACACCGGCCGGCCCCACCTCGGCAAGGACACGTGCCTGATGCCCGACCTGAACTCCTGGGACACCTCCGTCACCGACATCGCCCAAGGCGTGATCGCCTATCGCGGCACGCCGATCGGTGAGGTCATCGAGGAAGCCGACCTTGCCGACGCGCTCTGGCTGGTCCTCTTCGGCCACGAGTCGTCGCCCGGCGGGGTGGACGCGCTCCGCCGGGCGCTGATCGCCGCGCTCGACCACGGGGTGGCGGCACCATCCACCCTGGTATCCCGGGCCACCGCGTCGACCCGAGGCGCGCTGCCGCTGTCGATCGCGGCCGGGCTCATCGCCTTCGCCGGCCCCGCGCACGGCGGCGCGGCCGAGGCCGCAGCCGAGTTGTTTGTGCAGATCGCCGACCTGGGCGGCACCGAAACGGCGGTATCGACCGTGGTGTCGGCGGAGCTGACCGCGGGGCGCCGGGTTCCCGGCTACGGACACCCGTACCACGATCGGGATCCCCGGGTGCCGGCGCTGATGAACGGCATCGAGCCGACGCGTACGCACCGGGACATCGCGGGTGCGGTGGAGCGGGCCCTTCTGGCCGAGACCGGCAAACCGCTGTACATGAACGCCGACGCCGCGGTCGGGGCGCTCCTGCTGGACGCGGGACTCGGCGCAGCGGAGGTCACTCTGGTGACAGCGCTCGGCCGGGCCGTGGGGCTGGCCGCCCACGCGCGGGAGGAACGCCTCAACGAGAAGCCATTCCGGGCACCCGCGCTGACTACCGTGCACTTCCATCCAACCGCGGAGACGTCGTGAGCAAACTGTTCGAGCATGAGGTGAAGGAGCTGCTGTCCTGCGTCGGCGTCGCGGTGCCGGAGGGGATGCTGGTCAACCCCGACGGCGAGCAGGGCGTCATCGATGCCACCGCGCCGGGCCCCTTCTTCGTCAAGGCACAGGTCGCGGTGGGGGACCGGGCCACGGCGGGTGGAGTGCTGCGGGTCGACACGCTCGCCGAGGCCCGCGCCGCCGCCGCCGACATCCTCGGCCGCCGGATCCGCGGGTCGCTGGTCGAGTGCGTGCTCGTGGAGCGCGCGGTGCTGGGCGCGTGGTTCGGGTACGCCGCCGTCACCATCGCCGAGGACCCGCCCCGGCGGATGCTGGTCTTCTCCACCACTGGCGGGGGTGGTTTCGACCCGTCCACGGCGGAGGTCCAACTGGCCCTCACCGATGGACCGCAGGGCTACCGGATCCGCCGGGAACTACGCCGGATCGGCATCGACTCCGCCCAGTTACCGGCCATCACCAGCTACCTGGAAAAGCTGGTCGACTGTGCGCTGCGGTGGTGCGCCTACACGCTGGAGACCAACCCGGTGACGTACGCGGACGGTCGCGTAGTCGCCTTGGACGCCAAGGCCGAACTGGACGACTACTCCAAGAAGCTGCTCCCGCGACCGGAGTTGCTCAACCGCCCCGAGCAGGATGCGCGGGAGCGGGCGGCCCGGGACTGCCAGCAGACCGACCATCGGGGGAGCCTGCGATATGTCCAGCTGGTCGCCGAACCCGACCGGGCGGGGCCGGTGCAGGTGGCCTCGCACTCGGTGGGGGGCGGCGAGTCGATGGTCGTACTCGACGCGCTCGCCGCGGCCAACCTGGTCGCCACCAACTACTGCGACACCTCCGGCTCCCCCTCCGAGGAGAAAGTGGCCACCGGAGCCGCTCTGGTGGCCGGGCAGTCCCACATCGACGGACTGTTTTTCTCCACCTGCATCGCCAACCAGCCGCTGGCGGTGACGGCCAGAGGGCTCGTCCGAGGCTGGGAGGACGTGGGCTGGCGCGGCCCCACCGTGGTCCGATTCGCCGGCAACCAGTCGGCGGAGGCCCGCGACATCGTCCAGGACTGGGCCCGGAGGCGGGGGGTTCCGATCGACACCGTCGGTGAGGAGACCGACGAATGGGAGGCGGCACGGCGGTTGGCCGTCCTGCTCACGAAGGTGGACGCGCTATGACCTTCCTCATCGACCGGGACACCCGGGTGCTGATCCAGGGCATCACCGGCACGCTCGGCCGCTTCGTGGTGTCGATGATGGCCGGGGCCGGACTGGCGCCGGTGGCCGGAGTCACTCCGGGACGGGGCGGCACCAGCGTGGACGGCGTACCCGTCTTCGACACGATCGACGAGGCCAGGCGGGCCACCGGCGCGGACGCGTCGCTTGTCCTCGTTCCGGCCGCCGGTCTGCGCGACGCGGTCCTGGAGGCGATCGACGAGCGGCTGTCGACCGTGGCCCTGATGGTCGACGGTGTCCCGCTCGGGCTCAGTCTGGACCTGATCTCGGCGGCCGCTGACGCCGGGGTGACCCTGGTCGGGCCGAACAGTCCCGGTGTCATCGCACCCGGCCGATGTCTGCTCGGAGCGCTGGACCCGCGTCGGTTCACCCCCGGCCGCGTGGCCATCGTCTCCCGCAGCGGCGGCATGATGTCGACGCTGGCGCATACTCTGACCGCAGCCGGATTCGGCCAGTCAACGTGTGTCGGCATCGGCGGGGACAGCGTGATCGGCCTGGACATGCCGGCCGCGCTGCGCCTCGCCGAGGCGGATCCGGACACGGACGCGACCGTGGTGTTCGGCGAGATCGGGACCACGCAGGAGGAGCGGGTCGCGGCGCTGATCGCGGCGGGCCAGCTGACGAAGCCGATCGTGGTCTACATCGCCGGTCGGGCCGCGCCGCCGGGCATCCGGTACAGCCATGCCGGGGCCCAGTCCGAGGGGAACCGGGGCACGGCCGCGTCGAAGATCGAAACCCTGCGAACCGCCGGTGCGTTGATCGCCGAGCGCTACACCGACGTGCCCCGGCTGTTGGCCCGTGCCAGGCTGAGCGCCGGAGCCGGCGCGGCCATCGGGTCCAGCGGAGGCGACGCCACAGCGGGCGGCGCATCCACCGGGTCCACCGCGGGACGTGGGTGAGCTATGGCACGCGCCCGCCAGCCCAAGACCGACGCGGACGTGGCGGCGCTGCTGGATGCCGTCACCACGGGTACGCCATGGGTGGTCGGCAGACTGCTCTCGCTTGCCGAGGATCCGGCCTCGGCGCGTGTTCTGGCCCGGGCACTGTCAACTGCGGCGGAGGGTCGTGCACCTCCGGCGGAGGGCGCCACACCTGCGGCGGAGGGCGGTGGTCCACACGTCGTCGGGATAACCGGGCCGCCGGGGGTGGGCAAATCGAGCATTGTCTCCGCGCTGCTGCGGGCGATGCGGCGCGACGGGCTGCGGGTCGCCGTTCTCGCGGTTGATCCGTCCTCTCCGTACAGTGGCGGCGCGCTGCTCGGCGACCGTACGCGAATGCGCGAGCACGCCACCGATCCGAACGTCTTCATCCGCTCCCTGTCCAGCCAGGGACAGCTCGGTGGCCTGTCGCGCGCCGCGCCGCTGGCCCTGCGCGTGCTGGGGGTGGCCGGGTTCGACGTGATCATCATCGAGACCGTCGGGGTCGGGCAGTCCGAAGTGGATGTCGCAGACGCGGCGGACACCGTGGTGGTGGCACTCGCGCCCGGTGCGGGGGACGAACTGCAGGCCGCCAAGGCCGGCGTACTGGAGATCGCCGACATCTTCGTCGTGAACAAGGCCGATCTGCCGGACGCCGCCCGGGTGGTGCGCCAGCTCCGGCGGACAGCGTCGCTGAACGGGACTGACACGGCGCCCGCCGGATGGCGCCCGATGGTCGTCCGGACGGTTGCGTCGGCCGACGACGTGGCCGAGCTGCGTGCGGCCGTGGCCGCACATCGGACGCATCTCGACAGGTCGGGAAGCCGCGCGCGGCGACGGGCTCAGCGCACCGCCGCGGCCGTACGCGCGGCAGCGCTGCACCGGTGCGACGAGCTGTTGCGCGGGGACGACGCGGGTGTGGTGGCCGAGCTTGCCGGGCGGGTGGGCCGCGGCGAACTGGACGTGTACGCCGCGGCTGACCTCCTGGTCGCGCGGCTGAGCACTTCGTTCCGCTGAAGTTACGAAATTATCGCCGCGCTGTTTCCAAACCATTGACAGCCGACCGACCGGACGGTAGACAGATCGCCACGACTGGTCGACAGCACATTCCCCCAGCCCTTCTGCACGGAGGAGCGGATAAATGACACTGTGTGAAGGCACGTCGGGCCGCTGGTCGGTCCGCGGCCGGACCGGACTTCGGGTCGTGGCCATGGCCGCGGCCGCCCTGCTCTTCACGGCATGTGGATCGACAGGCGAACCCGCCGGCTCGAACGGCTCAGGCTCCACCTCCGGCCCCATCAAGGTCGGGGTGCTGCAGTCGATCACCGGCACGCTGGCGCCGTACGGCATCGCCGAGCAGCGCGCCACCGAGATCGCGATCGACCAGATCAACAAGCAGGGCGGCATCAACGGCCGCCAACTCGAAATGGTCTTCTACGACCCGGCCGGCGACACCGCCAAGGCCGTACAGCTGACCCGGCGCCTCATCGACCAGGACAAGGTCGACGTGGTGGTCGGCGGCGGCACCTCCAGCGGCATCGCCCTGGCGATGAAACCGCTGCTCCAGCAGGCCGGCATCTTCTTCATGTCCACCGAGGCGGCCGAGAACATCGTCGCCCCGGCGGCCGAGTCCCCGCTGACGTTCGCGACCACGCTCTCCACCAGCATCGTGACCGCGGCGATGTTCAACCACCTGAAGCAGAAGGGCATCACCAAGGCGGGCATCCTCGGTGACAGCACGGCGTACGGCCAGGCCGGCGTCACCTCGGCCGAGGCCGCCGCGAAGGCTGCCGGCATCGAGTTGGTCAAAGCCACCTACGATCCTGCGGCGACCGACCTGACCCCGGACATCAACAAGCTCACCGCGGCCGGCGCCAAGGCGTGGATCAACTGGACCTCCGGCCCGTCCGCGGTCCTGTTCATGAAGAACGTGGCGAGCCTGGGGCTGGCCGCGCAGGGGCCGATCATGTGCTCGTTCACCTACTCGAACCCGGCGCTCATGAAGCAGGCGGGTGAGGCGAGCAAGGGCGTGACCGTGGCGGGCGTCAAGGCGACCGTGCTCGACTCGCTACCGGCGTCGGACCCTCAGAAGGCGCCGCTCGACAAGATGGCCGCCGATCTGAAGTCGAAATACAACGAGGAAGCCACCATCTACGCCTCGCAGACCTACGACGCGCTCAACGTGACCGCGGAGGCGATCAAGAAGGCCGGCAGCACCAAGGGCACGGACGTGGCCAAGGCGATGGAGGGCCTCAGCTTCGTCGGCACCCAGGGCACCTACAACTACAGCGCCACCGACCACCGCGGGCTCGACCCGTCCGTCCCGATCCTGATGATGTGGGACGGAACCACCTTCAAGCTGGAAACGACGAGCTGACCCGATGGACAAGGTGCTGCAGATCATCGTCACCGGTCTCGGAGCGGGCGCGATCTACGCCATCATCGGGATGGGCTTCAACGTGGTGTTCAAGGCCACCCGCGTAGTCAACTTCGCGCACGGCCAGTACCTCGTCGTGGCGGGCGTGCTGGCGTCGACCCTGCAGCGCACCTTGGGCTGGCCACTGATTCCCACGATCCTCGTCGTGCTCGTCGTGGGAACTGTGCTCGGCCTGGCGACCGACGCGGTCGCGATCAGGATGTTGCGGCGCCCCGACCCCATCACGGTGACCATCGCAACCGTGGCTGTCGGCATCGTCATCGAGGCGGTCGTCCTCAAGGTGACCGCCGGCAAGACGTACGGGTTGGACGAGTGGCCGGGCCTGAGTTTCCCCCTCGGCCCGGTCACCGTCAGCTCACAAACGACCTGGAACATCCTCCTCGCCGGGGTGCTCGCCTTCCTCGTACACAGCTTCTTCACCCGGACCCGGCGCGGGATCGCGCTCCAGGCCGGTGCCGACGATCCCGCGACCGCGACCCTGTTCGGCGTCTCCCACTCGACCACCACCTTCTGGACCTTCGGCATCGCCGGCCTGCTGGGCGGGATCGCCGGCCTGGCGATGACACCGGTCACGCTCGTCGCGTTCAGCACCGGCTTCCTGTTCGCCCTCAAGGGCTTCACCGCCGCCATCCTCGGCGGCCTCGGCAGCACCAAGGGCGCACTGGTCGGCGGCTTGATCATCGGTCTCACCGAGGCTCTCGTGGCCACCTATTTCAGCAGCACCTACGCACCCGCTGTCGCGTTCGGAGTCCTTCTGGTCGTGCTGGTCTTCCGGCCGTCCGGGCTGTTCAAGGAGTTGGCCGTTGAACGGGTTTAGCAACCTTCTGTCCACCAGCCGGGCCATCGTCGGCGGGCCGTTCGTGGTGGTAGCCGTTCTGCTGGTGCTGGGCGGCACCGCGGACTCCGGCTATGACTACGGAGCCACATCGACGCTCTGCATCAACCTTGTCGCCCTGATCGGCCTCAACCTCATCGCCGGTCACGCCGGCCAACTGGTGCTCGGATACGCCGCCCTCATGGCGGTCGGTGCGTACACCGTGGCCGTCGCGGGTACCGACCACGGCCTGTCCGGACCGGTCACGCTGCTGCTCGCGCCGGCCCTCGGCGCGCTGCTCGCGGTCGTCATCGGCGTCCCGACGCTGCGGCTGCGCGGCCTCTACTTCGGCGTCGGCACCCTGGCCTTCGCCGTCATCGTCGACTTCTTCAACAACCGGGCGGTTCCGATCACCGGGGGACCGGACGGCAAGTTGGTCGGCCCGCTGACCATCGGGATCCGCAACTACTCGAACCCGGAGGACTTCTTCTACTTCACCCTCGCCATCACCGCGGCCGTCCTCGTCTTCGAGCGGCTGTTCGTCCGTACCTGGACCGCCTGGGGTCTGAAGGCGGCACGCACGTCGGAGCCGGCCGCCGCGAGCGCGGGGGTGCCGATCTTCTCCGCCCGGCTCGGCACCTTCGCTCTCTCCGGAGCGATCGCCGGGCTGGCCGGGGCCCTGCTGGCCTACCAGACGCTCTACGTGAGCCCGTCGAGCTTCACCCTCCACGAGTCCATCGACCTGTTCGTCGTGCTCTTCGTCGGCGGCATGGCCACCTTCGTCGGACCGATCGTCGGCGCGGCCATCCTGTACGTCTTCACCCGCTGGCTGGCTCCCTACCCGGAGCTCAAACCGTTACTGCTCGGCATGGTGTTCCTGGTGGCGCTGCGGTTCCTGCCCGGCGGCGTCGGTGCGGCCCTCAACAAACTGCGGGCCCTTGTCCGGGCCCGGCGCCGCCCGCCCGGGACCCCGAACCGCGCGGCGAAGGAATCCGCCTCCGTCCCAGCCGGAGTCAGCTCATGAGTCACCTCGAAGTCGTCGACATCCGCAAGCGTTTCGGCGGGCTGGAAGTACTGCATGGCGTCTCGATGCGGGCGGAGATGGGGCGGGTCACCGCCCTGATCGGGCCCAACGGCGCCGGCAAGAGCACGCTTGCCAACATCATCTCCGGGTACGTCCGGGCCGACTCCGGCCGGGTCGTCTTCGCCGGGCACGACCTCACCCGCAAACGGGTCCACCAACGGGCCGCGCTCGGTCTCGGTCGTACCTTCCAGAATCTGGAGCTGTTCCACGGCATGAGCGTTGCGGAGAACGTGACCCTCGGCCGCTACCGGTCGGCCAGGCTGCGCTGGTTCACCGGCCCCGGCCGGCACGACGCGCCCGCGGTGACCGAGGCGCTGCGCACGCTCACCCTCGCGGACCAGCGGGACCAGGACGTCGGTTCCCTCTCCTTCGGACGGGCGAAGATGGTCGAGCCGGCCCGGGTCGTCGTGGCCGAGCCGTCCATGATCGTCATGGACGAGCCCGCGGCCGGTCTCACCTCGGCCCGCAAGGCGGCGTTCGGCCACTGGATACGCGGCCTGCTCAGCCCCACTACCGGCGTGGTCCTCATCGAACACGACATGCAACTGATCATGAGCGTGTCGGACTACATCTACGTCCTCGACCACGGCGTCCTGATCGCCGACGGAACACCGGACGAGGTACGCCGCAACGACAAGGTCCGCGAGGCCTACCTGGGCACGGGAGAAGAGGCATGACCGCGCTGCTCGAGGTCGATGACCTACACGTCCGGTACGGGCGCATCCCGGTCGTACACGGGATCAGCTTCACCGTCCCCGAGGGCCGCGTCGTCGGGCTGCTCGGCGCCAACGGGGCCGGCAAGAGCACGACGATGCGGGCGATCATGGGCCAGCGCTCGGCAACCGGGCGGGTTCGCTTCGACGGCACGCCGATCGACTCCCTCGCACCCCACAAGATCGTGGCTCGGGGGATCGCCCTGGTGCCCGAGGGTCGGCTCGTGTTCAAGACGCTCACCGTGGAGAAGAACCTGCGGATGGGTGCGTACGCCCTGGGGCGTACCGCCTTCTGGCAGGCCGAGGCTGGCATCGACGAGGTGCTCACCCTCTTTCCCGAGTTGAAGCCGCTGCTGCGGCGGGAGGCCGGGGAACTCTCCGGCGGGCTGCAGCAGATGCTGGCCCTCGGTCGGGCCCTGATGGCCCGGCCCCGGCTGCTCGTCCTCGACGAGCCGTCACTCGGCCTCGCCCCCCTGGTGATCGAGCGCATCTACGAGGCGGTCCTGCTGCTCAAGTCGCGGGGTACCTCGATCCTGCTGGCCGAGCAGAACGCCCGGCTGGCCCTGCGCTCCGTCGACTACGCCTATGTGCTCCAAACCGGACAGATCGTAGAGCAGGGAGATTCCGAGTTTCTGCGTTCGTCCAGCCGGGTCGAAGAGATCTACCTGGGCGGCGATGTCGAGTCCTCCACTCCATCGCCCACCGCGTCCTGACCAATGCCGAGGAGGTTCCTGTGAACTACATCAAACACCTGGACGATCCGGGCACTCCGGGACGGGCCGTCGTCGGAGGCAAGGGCGCGGGACTGTCGCGGCTCGCCGCCGCCGGCGTGCCGGTGCCACCCGGGTTCGTGGTCACGACCGAGGCGTACGTGGCCTTCGTCGAGCTGAACGGACTCAACCAAACCATCGAATCGCTGATCTCCGGCGTCGACTACGACAACCCCGACCAACTCGCCGTCGCCACGGGGCAGATCCAGGAACGGATCGTGGCCGGCGAGCTGCCGGCGGGGCTGCACGAGCTGATCGCCAAGGCGTACGCAGGGATCGGGGCGGGCGACAGCTACGTGGCGGTCCGCTCGTCCGGCACCGCCGAGGACACCGGCGAGGCCTCCTTCGCCGGCCTCTACGACAGCTACCTGGACATCCGGGGTGCCGAGGACGTGGTGAACGCGGTCCGCCGCTGCTGGGCCTCACTCTGGACCCCGCGCTGCGCGTTCTACCGCAACCGGCTCGGCCTCGACCCGGCCAACGCCGAGGTGGCGGTCGTGGTGCAGCAGATGGTGGCGGCCGACTGCGCCGGCGTCCTCTTTACCGCCAACCCCGTCAACGAGCGCACCGACGAGATGGTCGTCAACGCCAACTGGGGACTCGGCGAATCCATCGCCTCCGGCATCGTCACCCCGGACGAACTCGTCCTCGACATGAACACCCTGAAGGTGAAGCGGACCACGCTGGGCACCAAGGAATGGCGGATCGACCGGGCGGCGAACGGTGCCGGCACCACCAAGACCGAGACCGCAGGCCCCGACCGGAGCCGTTTCTCGCTTAGCCCCGAAGACGCCGCCCGGCTCGGCCGCATCGGGCTGCAGGTGCTGGAGATGGCCGACGGGATTCCCCAGGACCTTGAGTGGACCCTCGCCGACGGCGAGTTCTCCATCGTCCAGTCGCGCGACATCACCGGCGTCGACTTCCAATGGGACGAGGACGTGGAGTCGTGGCAGACCGCCCCAGACCCGGAGGACACGGTCTGGTCCCACACCTGGGCCAAGGCGTTCTGGACCGGCGGGGTAACCCCGCTGTTCTATTCCCTGCGCGGTCGGGAGTTGCGTAACAGCGACGAACGCCTCTTCGCCCTCTGGGGCTTCGACGACCTGGCCAAGATGCGCCGATTCAAGTACCGGCGTTCCACCGTCTACTTCAGCTCCGACGCCGATCTGCTCTACTACCGCTATCTCATGCCGCCGTCGCTGCGCCAGCATTCGCTGGCGAACCTGCCACCGGACTGGCGCGACGATGCGGCGGTCGCTCCGCTCAACCTCGCCGGGCTGCTGCGCATGCACGCCCGGGTCCGCGCGCTCACCAAGGACC
Organism: Micromonospora pallida; assembly: GCF_900090325.1. Taxonomy (NCBI): domain Bacteria; kingdom Bacillati; phylum Actinomycetota; class Actinomycetes; order Micromonosporales; family Micromonosporaceae; genus Micromonospora; species Micromonospora pallida. The sequence continues at coordinate 845,418 of NZ_FMHW01000002.1, forward strand.
ACGGCCCGTTGCGGACCATCAAATCGGTGTACGCCTTCATCAAGGAACGTACGCCGGAGGCGACCAGCCCGACCGCCGAGGAGCTGCGCCACTACTCCGACGCGGAGTTGCGCCGTGAACTGACCCGCAAGGCGAAGCTCTTCGAGGACTACCTCACCATTCTTCGCCCGGCCTTCCACGTCTACTCGGCCACCGCCTTCGGCATTCTCCGGGAACTGCTCCAATCTTGGTACGACGGGGAGAACGAGTACGCCTTCCAGGACCTCATCAGCGGTCTGCCGAAGCGGACCGCGATGCTGCAGGAGCAGATCGACCTGTGGGAGCTGGCCGACCTGGTCCGCCGTACGCCCCGGGTGGTCGAGCTGCTCGACTCGTCGGCCGACGGCGCGGCGTTCTTCGCAGCGGTGCGGGACGACCCCGCCGCCGCTGAATTCGTGAACCGCTACGACGAGTTTCTCGCGATGCACGGGCACCGGGGTCACCAGGACCGCGACCTGTGGTACCCCCGCCGGTCGGAGAGCCCGGACATCGACTTCCTGGCGCTGCGCTCGATGGTCGCGGCCAACGCCCCGTCCCCGGTCGAGAACGAGCACCGCCTGGTGGCCAAGCGCAAGGAGACCACGGCCGAGGTGCTGGAGCGCATCCGGGAGAAGCCGTTCGGCATGATCCGGGTGGAGATCTTCAAGACGGTGCTGGACTACATCCACCGCTTCCTGATCCTGCGCGACGACGAGCGCCCGTTCGCGGACACCATCACCATGGGCAAGAAGCGGGCCACCACGGAACTGGGCCGCCGCCTGTACGAGCGCGGCCTCATCGACGCCCCGGACGAGTACTTCTTCCTGGCCGAGTACGAGATCTACGACCTGCTCGACGGGCGGGCGAAGCGCAAGTTGACCCGGGCGAAGATCCGCAACCGGCGCAAGGTGTTCGAGGCGTTCCTGGCCCGTACCGAGGTTCCACCGGACTACCTGCGGGGCAACTCGGTGCTGGAGGTCGATGACGGCACCGACACCGGGCTGGAGGGCGTCTTCCAGGGCGTGGCGATGAGCCGCGGTACGGTGACCGGAACGGCCCGGATCATCGGCGACCTGCGCAACATCGGCCGGGTCAACCGGGGCGAGATTCTGGTCTGCAACTCGACCGACCCCGGCTGGACCCCGGTGTTCGGCCTCATCTCGGGGCTGATCCTCGAGGCCGGCGGCATGCTGTCGCACGGGGCGTGCCTGTCTCGGGAGTACGGCCTGCCCGCGGTGACCCTGCCCAACGCCATGCAGAAGATCCCAGACGGGGCCACGATCACCGTCAACGGCGATACCGGACGAGTGACGGTGAACATCGATGAGTGAGCAGACGTTCGAGTTCACCGGCCTCTACAACCTGCGCGACCTGGGCGGCCTGCGGGCCGGTGACGGGCGACCGATCCGACCCGGCGTGCTCTTCCGCAGCGACAGCCCCCACGAGGCGAGCGAGGCCGATGTCGACCACCTGGTGAATACCCTCGGCGTCACCTCGATCGTGGACCTGCGAGCCGAGCGGGAACTGGTCGCGGACGGTACCAACCCGCTCATCCCGCCGGCGGTCAGGCATCAGCACTTCCCGATCGACGGTGGTCCGGGTGGCGCGATCGAGGGGGCGCCCGAGGGGAGCCGGCTTGCCCTGCGCTACCTCGAATACCTCGACCGGCATGCCGACGCGATCGTCGGCGCGGTGCGCGCCGTCGCGCACAGCGACGGGGGCACGATCGTCCACTGCCGGGCCGGGAAGGACCGCACCGGCGTGGTGATCGCGGTGATCCTCGACGCCCTCGGCGTCGACCCCGTGGAGATCGCGCACGACTACGAACTCACCACCGAGCCGATGAATCGCATCATGGCCCGCCTGCGGGCCAGCAGGACGTACGCCGCCAACGTGGCCAAGCTTCCCGCCGAGATGTACAGCTCGCGGGCGGCGACGATGACGGACTTCCTCGCCGAGTTGCACACCCGGCACGGCGGGGCGGGGGAGTGGCTGCTTGCCAATGACCTGAGCCGTGCCGACCTGGTCGCCCTGGCCGAGCACCTGCTCGCCGACAGCGAATCACCCGGCAACTCCGGAAGCTTCACCGCGCAAGGCGCTGACCGATGATCAAGCCGCTGTTGAAGAAACGAGGCGAGTCGAGATGACAGAGGCGGCAAGCAGGCGTACGAGCATCAACCTGGTCACGGAGATGACCATCGACGGGGCGGCGATGGCCGGAACCGGTGAGGAGATCACGGTCTGGAACCCGGCGACCGGCGGAGTCCTCGGCACGGTGGTCGGCGCGTCCGCCGACCAGTTGGAAACGGCCATCGCGGCGGCCCGGCGGGCCTTCGATTCAGGCCCCTGGCCCCGCATGTCGGGGGCCGAGCGGGCGGCGGCCATGCATCGCATCGCCGACCAGATGGAGAAGCATCGCGACGACCTGGTTGCCGCGATCGTCTCCGAGGCCGGGACGCCGGTGACCACCGCGGAGGCGCTGCAGTTCGAGGTGCCGCTGCGAATCCTGCGCTGGAACGCGGACGCGGCCGCGCGGGACCGGCGGGAACATCTCGGGCCGGACTTCGAGATCCTGCCGAGCGTCAGCTACGTCGACTACCGGCCGATCGGGGTGGTCGGGGCGATTGCGGCCTACAACTACCCGCTGCACCTGATCCTGCTCAAGATCGGGGCTGCCCTCGCCGCGGGCTGCACGGTCGTTGCCACGCCCTCCCCCCGTACCCCGTTCGCCACTCTGTTGCTCGGCAAACTCATCCGGGAGGCGGGTCTGCCACCGGGCGTGGTCAACATCGTTGCTGGCGGGCTCGACGTCAGCCGGACGCTGACCACTCACCCGTCCATCGACAAGGTCAGCTTCACTGGCTCCGCCGAGGTGGGCAAGCGGGTGATGAGCCAGGCGGCCGAGTCGCTCAAGGACGTGGTCCTGGAACTGGGTGGGAAGTCGCCCAACATCATCCTGCCGGGCACCGACCTGACCACCCTGGTCGCACCCGTGCACATGCGGTACTCGCGCAACGCCGGGCAGGGGTGCGCCTCGCCCACCCGGCTGCTGGTGCACGAGAGCCAACTGGACGAGTTCGTCGAGCGATCGAGCCACATGTGGCCCACCATGAAGGTCGGCGATCCGTGGGAGCGGGACACCCTGGTCGGGCCCCTCATCCGGTCGGAGCACCGAGATCGAGTCGCGTCCTATGTGGATGACGCGGTGGCCGAGGGTGCCACGGTTCTCGCCGGCGGTGGCCGGCTGGACATCGACGGTGGCTGGTTTTATTCCCCGACCCTGCTCGGTGGGGTCGACTCGCGGGCCCGGGTGGCCCAGGAGGAGATCTTCGGCCCCGTCGCGGTCCTGCTGAGCTACTCCGACGTGGACGAGGCGGTACGCCTGGCCAACGACGTGACGTACGGCCTGGCCGCCTACATCTTCGGCCCCCTGCAGGAGGCGCTCGAGGTGGCGCCCCGGCTACAGGCGGGGATCGTCCAGATCAACGGGGGCGGCAGCATGCGCCCCGACGCCCCGTACGGCGGATTCAAGGCCAGCGGCATCGGCCGCGAGATCGGTGAAGCCGGGATTCGCGAGTACCTCGAACCACAGCACGTGCAGTTCGCAACGGCCCAACCGGGCCGGGCAGTCTGAACGGAAGGAGCCCCGACGCGATGTTGCTGGAGAATCGAATCGCACTGATCACCGGTTCCGGATCGGGGATGGGTCGGGCCAGCGCGGTCAAGATGGCCGGCGAGGGCGCGATGGTCGTCGTGGCCGACGTGAACCTCGACGGTGCCGAGGAAACCGTGGCGCGGATCAAGGACGCCGGTGTGGGCGACGCGGTCGCCTACCGGATCGACGTGAGTGACGTGTCGCAGATCGACGGCATGTTCGACTTCGTCGGCCGGGAGTACGGGCGGCTCAACGTGCTCTTCAACCACGTGGGCACCCCCGGGCCGGCCGGACTGAACGTGTCGGAGGCGGAGTTTGCCCGCACGATCGACCTGAACATGAAGAGCGCCTTCTACTGCACGCGGGCCGGGGAGAAGCTGCTCCGAGCAGCCGCCGGCCAGGCATCGGTGATCTTCACGTCGTCCATCAGCGGGATGGTGGGCTCCCTGTTCAGCCCGCTCTATTCCATGGTCAAGGGTGGGATCGTCGGCTTCACCCGGGCGTTGGCGCTGTCACTGGCCCCGGACATCCGGGTCAACGTGATCTGCCCCGGTGCCGTCGACACCCCGATGCTCAACGGATTCTTCGGGCGGGACCCGGACTCAGACCCGAAGGCCAACGTGAAGATGTTCATCGAGACGTCGGTGCCGCTGCGTCGTCTGTCCACCGCGGAGGAGATCGCAGACGCGGCCGTGTTCCTGGCGAGCGACCGGTCGAGCTTCATCACAGGACTGGCGATGCCGATCGACGGCGGCTATACAGCACGTTGATCATCATCGGCTGGCATGTCGGCCACTAGCTTCCAAGGGCCACTAAGGTGATAAATATGAGTACGCAGGCAGGAGACGGCGTTCCCGGACGCCGGGAGGAGATTTTCGGCGTAGCCGCGGAAATCTTCTGGACCAAGGGTTACCACGCTACGTCGATGAACGACGTCGCGGACGCGATGGGCATGCGCAAGCCCTCGCTCTACCACCACGTCAAGAACAAGGAGACCCTGCTCTACGAGATGTCTGTGTCGAGCATGCACCACATCATCGACGCAGCCCTCTCCGCCGCGAATCCCGATCCGGAAACGCACCTGCGCGAGATCATCATCCGGCATGTCGAGGCGTTGCTGATGGACCGGAGCCGGCACGCGACCGCGCTGGTCGAGTTGCGTTCGCTCTCGCCCGAGCAGCGCCAGCACGTCACCTCGATGCGCCGCAGCTACGACAAGCTCATCGACGAGGCGATCGGCGCGGTGCAAACCGAATCCGGTCGGTGGTCCGGCATGCCCACCCATACCGTGCGCCTGGCCCTGCTCGGGATGCTCAACTGGACTGTCTTCTGGTTCCGGCCCGAGGGACCGGAGACGCCCGAGCACATCGCGCGCGAATTCTGCCGCATCTTCATGCCGGGGGGCTCCGAAAGGTCATCGCCGTAATGCCCAGGAGTATTTTCGAGGCGGACCACGAGGACTTCCGGCAGACCGTCCGCAAGTTCGTGCAGTCGCACGTGATGCCCAACTACGCACGCTACTGCGAGCAGCGGCTCATCGATCGGGAGCTGTGGCTGGCCGCGGGCGAGCTCGGCCTGCTCGGGCTGCACGTGCCGGAGGCCTACGGCGGCAGCGAGGCGGGGGACTGGCGGTTCACCGCGGTCGTCCTGGAGGAGCTGTCGAGCTTCAGCAGCGGTCTGTCGTCGAGCTTCGGGATCCACTGCGACATCGTGGCGCCCTACCTGTGCGAGCTCACCACGCCCGAGCAGAAGCAGCGGTGGCTGCCCGGGTTCGCCTCCGGTGAGTTGATCAGCGCGATCGCCATGACGGAGCCGAGCGGCGGCAGCGACCTCGCCAATCTCCGTACCTCGGCCATGCGGACGGACGACGGCTGGATCCTCAACGGGTCGAAGACCTTCATCACCAACGGTTCCCGGGCGGACCTGGTGGTGGTGGCGGCCCGCACCGGGGTCGGCCGGCCGTCGCAGTGCATCTCCCTGTTCGTCGTCGAACGGGACACACCCGGCTTAACCCGCGGGCAAAAGCTCGACAAGGTCGGCCAGGAGGAGTCTGACACGGCCGAACTGTTCTTCGACGACGCGGTGGTCCCGTTGGACAACCTCATCGGTGAGCCCGGGCGGGGCTTTCCGCACATGATGGAGCGGCTCACCCAGGAGCGGCTCAACTGCGCCGTCTCGAACCTCGCCCACGCTCAGTCCGTGTTCGACCAGACGCTCGCGTACGTGAAGTCCCGGAAGGCGTTCGGCTCGCCCATCGGCAGCTTCCAGCACAACCGGTTCACCATGGCCGAGATGGCCACCTCGCTGGACGTGACCCGCTCGTTCCTGCACGACTGCGTCATGGCGCACGTCGAGGGCGAGTTGACCAACGTGCAGGCGGCCAAGGCGAAGTGGTGGTCGGCCCAGGTGCAGAACGAGGTGCTCGACCACTGCGTGCAGCTCTTCGGTGGCTACGGCTACATGCGGGAGACACCGGTCGCCCGCGCCTGGCTGGACGGCCGGGTGTCGAAGATCTGGGCGGGCACGAACGAGATCATGAAGGAGCTTGTTGGCCGTGACCTCGGTCTCTGAACCTGCACCGGCGCCCAGCGTCAACGACGCCAGCCGTGCCGCCGGGGCCTCAGATTTGGGCGGGGCCCGGATCTGGGTCACCGGAGCCAGCCGCGGCCTCGGTCGGGCCATCGCCGTCGACCTGAGCCGCGCTGGAGCCAAGCTCGCCCTCACCGCCCGCACCGAGGGCGCACTCGACGGGGTCCACGACGAGTGCGGAGCCGACCGCGCGCTGCGGGTGGCGGGCTCGGTCGCCGACGCGGCTGAGGTCGCTGCCATCACCGAAACGATCCGGCAACGGTGGGGAGGGCTCGATGCCCTCGTGCACTGCGCGGGAATCAGCCCGACCTTCGACCGCGGTGACGACCTGACCCCGGCGGCCTGGCGGGAGATCGTCGAGGTCAATCTCACCGGCACGTTCCTGGTCTGCCAGGCGGCGGCCACGCTGATGGGCACGGGCGCGTCCATCGTCACCGTGTCTAGCGTGCACGCCCGCTCGGCGGGTCGGCGCCTCGCGGCCTACAGCGCCACCAAGGGCGGGGTCGAGGCGCTGACCCGGTCACTTGCGCTCGACTGGGCCCAGCGAGGCATCCGGGTCAACTGCATCGCCCCCGGATACTTCGAAACCGACATGACCAACGACTTGCGCAACAGCGAGTACCAGCGCAACCGCCTCCTCGCCCGAATCCCGCTGGGCACCCTCGGCCAGCCGTCCCAGATCGTCGACGTGGTGCGCCTGCTCGTCGGTCCGGGCAGCAGCTACATCACCGGATCGGTGATCGCCATCGACGGCGGCTGGACCGCCGCTTGACGGGAGTCCGGTAGCCCGGATCAGACCCCGCAACTCCGCACTGCCCAGGAAGGGGGGACGTCGTGCCGGAAGCAGTGATCGTCGCCACCGCCCGGTCACCGATCGGGCGCGCAGTCAAAGGGTCGCTGAAGGACATGCGTCCCGACGACCTGGTCGTGCAGATGGTGCAGGCCGCTCTGGCCAAGGTCCCGGCCCTACCCGTCGGAGAGATCGAAGACCTGATCGTCGGCTGCGGCCTGCCTGGCGGCGAGTCCGGTTTCAACCTGGCCCGGGTCGCTGCCGTGCTCGCCGGCATCGACAGTCTGCCGGGAACCACCGTCACCCGCTACTGTGCGTCCAGCCTGCAGAGCACCCGCATGGCAGCGCATGCCATCAGGGCCGGCGAGGGCGACGTCTTCGTCTCGGCCGGCGTCGAAACCGTCAGCCGACACGCCAGGGGAAGCGCCGACGACTGCCCGGACACCCACAACGGGGCGTTCGCCGAGGCCGAGGCACGGACGGAGAAGTTTGCCGCCGGCGGACAGGTGTGGAGTGACCCGCGGGACGATGGAGCCCTGCCCGACGTCTACATCGCGATGGGGCAGACCGCCGAAAACGTGGCGCAGCAGCTCGGCGTGACCCGGGCCGACCAGGACGCGTTCGGCGTACGAAGCCAGAACCTGGCCGAGCAGGCGATCGCCAACGGCTTCTGGGCCAGCGACATCACGCCCGTGACCCTGCCCGACGGCGGCACGGTAGCCAAGGACGACGGCCCGCGCTCCGGCGTGACCATGGCGGCGGTGGCGGCGCTACGTCCCGTTTTCCGGCCCGACGGCAGCGTCACCGCCGGCAACTGCTGCCCGCTCAACGACGGCGCGGCGGCGCTCGTCATCATGTCCGATCGCAGGGCCGTCGAACTCGGGCTGACCCCGCTGGCCCGGGTCGTGGCCACCGGCCTGAGCGCCCTGTCGCCGGAGATCATGGGCCTGGGTCCGGTCGAGGCATCCCGGCGGGCGCTGCGACGGGCCGGAATGACGATCGACGACATCGACCTGGTCGAGATCAACGAGGCGTTCGCCGCCCAGGTGATACCGGCGGCCGAGCAGATCGGTGTGGACATCGACAAGCTCAACGTGAACGGCGGGGCCATCGCGGTCGGTCATCCGTTCGGCATGACCGGCGCCCGCATCACCAGCACCCTTATTAATTCACTGCGATTCCACGACAAGCAGTTCGGCCTCGAGACCATGTGCGTCGGCGGCGGCCAGGGCATGGCAATGATCATCGAGCGGCTCTCATAGGGCATCAGGAGCACATGACATGAGTACCGAAACCCGTACCGCCGTCGTGACCGGCGCGGCCCGCGGCATCGGCGCGGCCGTGGCCCTCCGACTGGCCGCCGACGGCTACCAGGTCGCGGTCGCCGATCTCGACGAGGCCGCGTGTGAACCCGTCGTGACGCGCATCCGGGGCGACGGCGGAACCGCCGTGGCGGTCGGCGTGGACGTCGGCGACGAAGCCGCCGTCCACCGCGCGGTCGAGCGGGTCGCCACTGCCCTCGGTGACCCGACCGTCCTGGTCAACAACGCCGGAGTCACCCGTGACAACCTCCTGTTCCGGATGACCACCGACGACTGGGACGCGGTGATGACCGTGCACCTGCGCGGATCCTTCCTCATGAGTAGGGCCATCCAGCGGCACATGGTCGACGCCGGATGGGGACGCATCGTCAACCTTTCGAGCACCTCCGCCCTCGGCAACCGTGGCCAGGCCAACTACGCCGCCGCCAAGGCGGGGCTACAAGGCTTCACCAAGACCCTGGCGATCGAACTGGGCAGGTTCGGGGTCACCGTCAACGCGGTCGCCCCGGGGTTCATCGAAACCGAGATGACTATCGCGACCGCCCGCCGGATCGGCATGCCGTTCGACGAGTTCAAGGCCGCCGCCGCGGCCGAGATACCGGTCGGACGCGTCGGGCAGCCGGAGGACATCGCCGCCACCGTCTCCTTCCTCGCCGGGCCCGAGGCCGGATTCGTGTCCGGACAAGTCATTTACGTAGCCGGCGGGCCGCGGGCATGACGAGGAGAGAGGAAGGACCCGCTGTGCGTACGTTTCGGAATATCGACGAGTTCGGCACGGCCGTGGGCACGCACCTCGGGTACAGCGCGTGGCACCTGGTCACCCAGGACCAGATCGACCGTTTCGCCGCAGCCACCGATGACCACCAGTGGATCCACGTGGACCCGGTACGGGCGGCCGGCGGCCCGTTCGGCACGACGGTGGCCCACGGATACCTCACGCTGTCGCTCGTCCCGAAGTTCCTGAGCGAGATCTACGCCGTCGAGAACGTCCGCCTGGGCATCAACTACGGCTGCAACCGGGTACGGTTCCCGGCACCTGTCCCGGTCGACTCGAGGATTCGGGCCGGGGCGGAGGTGGTCAGCGTCGAGCAACGGCCAGACGGCGTGCAGGCCGTCGTGCGGGTCACCGTCGAACGGCACGACGCCACCAAGCCGGTCTGCGTCGCCGAAGTCGTCGTCATGCTGGTGCCCTGAGATGTCATCCCTAGCCGACCGGAACGGTCCCTTCGTCACCGAGCTGCCCGGTCTGGACCTGGACCGGTTCCGCCGCTACTACGAGCGGCAACGCCCAGGCGACCTGCGCGGGCCACTGCGCGGCCGGCTCATCGCCGGCGGCAAGTCGAACCTGACGTACGAGGTGACCGACGGCCACAGCTGGTGGATTGTTCGCCGCCCGCCGCTGGGGCACGTCCTCGCCACCGCGCACGACATGCGGCGCGAATTCCGCGTGATGACCGCCCTGCGCGACACGGCGGTGCCCGTACCGCGCACCTACGCGCTGTGCGAAGACCCGGAGGTGTCGGGCGCGCCGTTCTTCGTCATGCAGCGGGTTATCGGCACTCCCTATCGCGACGCGAGCCAACTCATGCCCCTCGGCGCCGCCCGCACCAGAGTGATCTCGACCCGGATGATCGACACCCTGCTGGCACTGCACGAAGTGGATCCGGCCGCGGTCCAGCTGACCGATTTCGGGCGCCCGGACGGCTTCCTGAAGCGGCAGGTACGCCGGTGGCGCCAGCAGTTCGACGCATCGCGCAGCCGGGATCTGCCCGACGCGGAAGAACTGCATCGACGGCTCGTCGAGCGGACGCCGCAGCCACAGCCACCCGCGGTTGTGCACGGTGACTACCGCCTCGACAACCTGCTCATCTCCGAGGACCACGTCGCCGCAGTCATCGACTGGGAGATGGCGACGATCGGCGACCCGCTCACCGACATCGCGTTGCTCATGACCTATCGCCGGATGGCCGAGTTCGGCTCGGCCAGCGCCGTCGCGGATGCAGGAACGGCACCCGGGTTCCTGACGGACGTCGAGATGCTCCAGCACTACGCCCGATTCAGCAGCCGCGACGTCAACGAGATCGGGTTCTACCTGGGCCTCGCCGCGTTCAAGCTGGCGGTGGTGCTGGAGGGCATCCACTTCCGCTTCCTTCAGGGACAGACCGTCGGGGCCGGGTTCGAGAATATCGGCGACATCGTCGAACCGCTGATCTCGGTCGGTCTCTCATCGATCAAGGAGAATGCCTGATGGACTTCGCCTTCGACGCCACAACCGAGCGAATGCGGCAGCGCCTGCTCGCCCTCATGGAGGAAAAGATCTATCCGGCGGAGGCGACCTTCCGTGAGCAACTCGCCGTCCTGGAGAACCAGTGGGCCTGGTCCACCGTCCCGATCCTCCAAGAACTGCGCGCCGAAGCGCGGGGCGCGGGTTTGTGGAACGCCTTCCTGCCTGGGCAGGAAGGTGCCGGCTTGACGAATCTCCAGTACGCCCCGCTAGCGGAGATCACCGGGCGTAGTCTCCACCTCGCACCTGCGGCGTTGAATTGCGCCGCACCGGACACCGGAAACATGGAGGTGCTCGCGTCGTTCGGCACCATCGCTCAGCGCGAGGCCTGGCTGGACCCACTCCTCGCTGGTCGGCTCCGGTCGGCGTTCGCGATGACCGAGCCCGACGTCGCGTCCTCCGACGCCACCAACATCGCCACCCGGATCAACCGTATCGGGAACGGCTACGTGGTCAACGGACGCAAATGCTGGATCACCGGCGCGATGAACCCGGAGTGCGCCCTCTTCATCGTGATGGGCAAGACCGATCCGGACGCAGACCGACACCGGCAGCAGTCGATGATCCTGGTCCCGCGCGACACCCCTGGCGTGGTCGTCAAGAGAGGCATGGAGGTGTTCGGGTACGACGACCACAACCACGGCGGACACGCCGAGATCGTGTTCCACGATGTACGGGTCGATGCGAGCAACCTGATCGGCGCCGAGGGCGACGGCTTCGCGATCGCGCAGGCCCGGCTGGGCCCGGGACGAATCCACCACTGCATGCGTTCCATCGGTGTAGCCGAGCGGGCCATCGAGCTTATGTGTGACCGGGCCGACGCCCGGATCGCGTTCGGCCGGCCATTGGCCGACCAGGGCGTCGTTCGCGACTGGATAGCGGAGGCGCGGGTGAGGCTAGAGCAGCTGCGGTTGCTGGTGCTGAAAACCGCCTGGTTGATGGATACCAAGGGCAACAAGGCGGCGCACAGCGAGATCCAGGCGATCAAGATCGCCACACCGAGGACCGTTGAGTGGATCCTGGACAAGGCCATCCAGGTGCATGGTGCGGGCGGGTTGAGCCAGGACTTTCCGCTCGCCGAGTACTTCGCCAACGTCCGGACGCTCCGCATTATTGACGGACCGGATGAGGTACACAAGAATGCGTTCGCCCGGGGAGAGCTCAAACGACGCGCAGCGGTCCGACGATTGATGTCGGGGTGATGTGTCCGCCGGCGGCGCAGGTGGCGATGAGATGGTCGTCCGCCGAGGTGGCGTCCTTGCGTGGTCACCTGGGCTTGCATTGCGGCCTTGGCGCGCAGCGGGCCGCAGGAGCCGTGCTCCTTGGTGGTGCTGAACGACGCTCGACTGGCCCGGAGTCTGTCGGAGTGAGCCATCCACGTCCGTGTGGTGATGGCCTAGGGATCTTTGCAGCGGTTGAGGCGTCTCACATCAGCGAGCAGCAATCGAATGAGCCTGTGGCGGCGGCTCCCGGCGTATCGGCGATGCCGTTCGGGGCGTAGTTGTAGTTCGCTCCGGTTGGTGATCATGGATTCGTGGTGAAGCTCCGACACAAACCCCACGCGCCGGATGGACGACGGCGGGCGGGCGTCCGTCGTCAACGGTCAGTCGCCGACCCTCACGTGGGTGTTGATCGCCCGTCGCCGAACCGCCGTGACTGTCATAGCTGGGCCCTGAACTGGGAAAACGCCCCAACACTCCAGGTCAATCAATTCTCGGCCGCCGGTGCCGTGAGCACCGGACCACTGTCACGGACCCGCCGCCCCTGCCGGTGACATGCTTGACGTTCGAGTGCCGATTCATGAGCCGCTCCAGCTGTGAGCAGTGCCGCAGGTTGGACTTAGCGCAGTAGTCATCACGGCACCAGCAAGCTGAGCACTTCTGCTACGCAGGCCGGCTTGTCACTACCTTCCCGGTCGATGGTGACGCGGGACGTGAGCCGATGGCCGCTCGTGGTCTGTTGGAGAGCGAGTAGTTCCACGCCGCCGCGGAGCCGCGATCCCACCGGGACCGGGGAGGGGTACCGCACGCGGTTGGCACCGTAGTTGACTGCCATCGTGGTGTCCTCGATCCGATAGACCTGGTTGAGGAACGATGGCACCAGGGAAAGCGTGAGGTAACCGTGCGCGATCGTTGAGCCGAAGAGACCTTGTGCTGCCCTCGCGGGATCGACATGGATCCACTGGTGGTCGCCGGTGGCGTCGGCGAATGCATCGATCTGCTCCTGGTTGATCGTCCGCCAGTCCGAGTAGCCGAGGTGCGTCCCGACGGCACCTTTCAGTTCCTCGATTCCGTGAAAGATCCTCATAGTCTGGTACTCCTCTTGGTCTTCGATGCCCGGCGGACTCACTTCGTGGGGCTGCGGGTCCACTGGCGATGTAGAGAACCTCGAAACGCGTCCCGCAGGTGGACGACTAGGACGGCGTCCGAGTTGGCTCGCGGCACTTGAACAACAAGTTGTTCGCGTGGGACGCGAGGTTGTTGGCAAAGAGCGAGGGCGTGTCCCACGTTCGTCTCGAACGCACTGGTGATGGAGTCTTCGTAGCCCCGATCGGCTCTTGCGGGTGCCCTGCCTTCCGTAGTCGGGCGGTTCGTCGATGACGCCGAGGCGGGCCTTGATGAGCAAGGTTCGGGCCCAGGCAGCGGCGCAGGTACCGGTGCGCCCTAGGTCGTGTCTCTCGGACGTTCGCTGGCTTGCGGCGGAACCCAGACGACGCCTGGCGGCGCTGGCCGTCGGTCCGGATACAACACCCGTATCCGGACCGACGGCTGCCTTGCCGGATCGCCGCTTGGGCCTCGTCTCGGCTCGACGAGAACGCGCTGCGCTAGTGGTTGGTTACCCCAGGTGGGAACTGGAACCCGGTGAGCACCGATCGCGGTGGTAACCAGGGGCGGGGCTGCCTGGCATCTTCACCCTCGCGCCTCCCGTGCTCATGTCAGCGCTCAATGCAGCAGAGCCCCCAGAACTGCACGTCAACCGATGTGACCCCTAGTTCGCGATCCCGATAAAAATCGCACTCATCACGCATCCTCGACGGCCTCGGTCAGTCCTTGCGTTTGCGGATCTCTTCGATCGCCTGCGGTACGACCTTGAACAGGTCGCCCACGACGCCGAAGTCGGCCAGCTCGAAGATGGGTGCCTCTTCGTCCTTGTTGACCGCGACGATTGTCTTCGATGTCTGCATGCCGGCGCGGTGCTGGATGGCGCCTGAGATACCCAGAGCCATGTACAGCTGCGGTGAGACGGTCTTGCCGGTCTGGCCGACCTGGAACTGGTGCGGATAGAAGCCGGAGTCGACGGCGGCGCGGGACGCGCCGACGGCGGCACCGAGCAGGTCGGCGATCTCCTCGACGAGCTTGAAGTTGTCGCCGCTGCCCACACCGCGTCCGCCGGAGACCACGATGGAAGCCTCGGTGAGCTCCGGGCGGGAGCCCTTCTGTTCGGCGACCCGGTGGACTACCTGCGCGAGCTTGTCGTTGTCGGCCACCTCGACGGCAACGTTCTCCACTGCAGGTGATGTCTGCGCCGGGACCGGGGTGACCGAGTTGGGCAGCAAGGTCACTAGCGGGATTCCCTTGGTCACCTTGGACTTGACGATCACCGAGCCGGCGAACGCAAGCTGCGTGGCCACACCGGAGCCGTCGAGGCCGACCGCGTCGGTGAGGATGCCGTTGTCGAGCTTGATCGCCAGCCGGCTGGCGATCTCCTTGCCCTCCTGAGTGGAAGCAAGCAGTACCGCAGCCGGCGATATCGACGTGATCAGGTTGGCCAGCGCGGTGGCCTTCGGGGCGATCAGGTAGGCGTCGATGTCTTCGCTCTCCGCAGCGTAGATCTTCTGCGCGCCGAACTCGGCGAGCCTGTCCTGGACCGCGGCGGCCGCACCCGGCACGCCGAGCACGACCGCGGACGGCTCACCCCACTCCCGGGCGATCGTCAGCAGTTCGAGGGTGGCCCTCTTGACGCCGGATGCCTGTGTGGCCTCGACGACGACGAGTACCTCTGCCATCTTTGGGAGCCTCTCTGTCAGACGAGCTTCTCGGACGCCAGGAACTCGACGAGCTTCACGCCGCCGTCACCCGAGTCAGTGATCTTGTTGCCGGCCTGCCGCGGCGGCCGCTTGCTGTGCTCCACCACGGTGCTGGTGGCACCGTCGAAGCCCACGTCGGAGGTTGGTATGCCCAGGTCGGCCAGCGACTTGGTTGCCACGGGCTTCTTTTTGGCGGCCATGATGCCCTTGAACGACGGGTACCGTGGCTCGTTGATCGTGTCCCACACGCTCACGACGGCGGGCATGGCGGCCGAGACCACCGCGTAGCCGTCCTCGGTCTGCCGTTCGATCGTCAGCGTCGACCCGTCCACGGTCAGCGTCCGCGCGCCGGTGAGTGCGGCAATGCCGAGCCGCTCGGCGATCATGTGCGGCATTACCTGCACCCGGCCGTCGGTGGACTCTGCGCCGCACATGATCAGATCCGGCTTGATCTGGGAGATTGCCGCCGCCAGGACCTTCGACGTGGCGACCGCGCAGGAGCCGTGCATCGCCTCGTCGGTTACGTGAACAGCGGAATCGGGCCCCATCGACAGAGCCTTGCGGATCGACTCGCCCGCCCGCTCCGGGCCCACTGTCAGGACGACGACCTCGCCGCCGGTCTGCTCCTGGACCTGCAGCGCCTCCTCGATGGCGTATTCGTCCATCTCGTTGATCACATTGTTGGCCGACCCGCGGTCGACGGTGTTGTCGTCGCTACGCAGGTTGCGTTCCGCACCGGAGTCGGGCACCTGCTTGACGAGTACGACGATCTTCATGGTCAAGGCTTCTCGATTCCATAGGTTCTCAGCTGGGCGATGTGCTTGTCGGCCGCGAGGGCGAGTTCTGGGCTCAGAGGAGAGGAGCGACGCGTCTCGAGATTGATGTGAAGGATGTCGAAGTCGAGTCTGTTCGAAATCTGTTTTCGGGAGTGGTTGAGTAGTAGTGAGGTTCCGCGAAGTAGTCTGTTTGTCCTGGTTTGCAGGGTGGGGTGGACGCTCACCTCGTCGCCAACCTTCACCTCGGCTAGGTATTGCAGCCGGTGTTCCACGGTGAACAGTGTGTGGCTGTTCCGCTCCCGGTAGTCCGCTACGAAGCCGAGTCGCTCCATGAGCCACCGCACCGCCGCGGTCTGAAGGCTGAAATAGTGGCTGATATTCATGTGTTCGTTCGCGTCTTCGAACTCGGGCGGGATGACCAGCCGGAATGGCGCCGGGAGTTGGCAGGCTGTCGTGAACGCCGGAAGGTCGTGCCGTGCGTCTCGCGGCGAGGGTGTCATTTCTGTGTCATCCCGGTGAGTCGTCCGGAGATGATGGCCTCGGCCTCAGCGATGATGCGGTCGAGCAACTCTCGGCAGGTGGGTACGTCGTGCACGAACACCTGTGCCAGCCCCGCCCACCAGATGCCGGCCTCGAGGTCGCCGGTCTCGTACACCTGTTTTCCGCGAGCGCCCGCTACCAGGTCACGAACGTCCTCGAAGGCGCCTCCGTTCCGGAGGATCTCGACGACCTTCTCAGAGACAGAGTTGCGGGCGACCCGGGCGGTGTTCTGCAGTTCCCGGAAGATCAGATTCGTCTCGTGCTCATCGTTGGCGACGATGCGTTTCTTCACGTCGGGGTGGATGGGGGTCTCCTGAGTGGCCATGAAGCGGGTTCCCATCACGATGCCGTCCGCGCCGAGTGCGAGGGCGGCGGCAAGTCCTCGGCCGTCGCCGATCCCGCCAGCGGCGAGGAGTGGCACATTGACCCGATCGGCGATGGCGGGGACGAGCACCAGGCCCGGAATGTCCTCCTCACCGGGATGGCCCGCACATTCGAAGCCGTCGACGATGATCGCGTCGACGCCGGCGGCGGCGGCCTTGAGTGCGTGCCGGACGCTCGTCGCCTTGTGAATGACCTTGACTCCGGCCTGTTGGTAGTGCGACGTGAATAGCGCAGGATTGGAACCCGAGGTCTCCACGACGGTGATCCCGGCCTGAATCGCCGCGTCACGATATTCGTCGTATGGGGGAGGGTTGATGGTTGGCAACGTCGTCAAATTGATGCCGAACGGTTTGTCGGTCAGATCGTGGCACCGGCGGATCTCGTTGTAGAGGTCCTGCGGCGTCGGTTGAGTCAGCGCGGTGATGAGGCCGAGGCCCCCGGCGTTCGACACCGCCGCGGCGAGTTCCGCGTATCCGATCCACTGCATTCCGCCTTGCATGATCGGCTTCTCGATGTGCAGCAGCTCGGTGATTCTCGTCTTCACAACGGATCCGTTCCTTTCCTGGGTGCTCCCGACCGCGTGAGGCGCAGGACATCGTGCTCGGCCCGGTAACGGAGCAGTCGACCCGCGGCCTCGATCCGCCTGCTCGCGGGCTGCGCATCCGGGCCCGCTCGGCTGCGTCCCGAGCGGCGTCCACATCCGGAAACCGTCTGGAAACGAAGTCTTGACTTACGAGCGTTCGTAAGTCAAGACTCTGGCTGTGCATCGACTCACAGCCGACGACATCCCCGCCTACGAAGACCTGCCGGTCATCGAGCGCCTCGGGTATCCCCACGCGTGGGACGTGTTCGGTGCGGATGACCACCTCGGCACGCTGAACTACCTCACGCCCGACGTCGTGGCCGCCGCACTGTCGGAGGCCTCCCGCGGGGTGGTGGTGGCGCTGAACCTGCCGATCGACCAGCCGGCGCCGCCGTTGTTCGGGCGCGAGCCGACCAAGCACGACTTCTTCACCCACGACCGGAACACGTGGGACGACCGGCTGGACGCGTACTTCCCGCAAGGGTCGAGCCAGTGGGACGGCTTCCGCCACGTCCGTGCCCGTGAGTTCGGGTTCTTCGGCGGGGTAACCGCCGACCCGTCGCAGGACAAGTCGTGGCTCGGCATCGACGTCTGGGCCCGCCGGGGCATCGTCGGGCGCGGGGTGCTGCTTGACGTCGCCGCGTACCTGCTCAGATCCGGCGACGAGCTGCGCTGCGACGCGGAGCGGGCCATCACGCCAGAACTGCTGCGCGAGGTCGCGTCCGAGCAGGGCGTCGAGGTGCGTCACGGCGACCTGCTGCTCGTGCGCACCGGGTGGCCCCGCAAGTACGCACAGCTAACCGGGGAACGCCGAACCGAACTCGCGGAGGCCCCGGCCTTTCCCGGACTGCACGCCGGAGAGGAGACCGCCCGCCTGCTGTGGAACTGGCGCGTTTCCGCACTCATCACTGACGTCCCCGCAGTCGAGCCCGTCCCCGGCGACCCTGCAGTCGGATCACTGCACCGCCGGCTGCTTCCGCTGCTGGGCATTCCCCTCGGCGAACTCTTCGATCTCGAAGGGCTCTCCGATCGGTGCCAGGAGTACGGCCGCTACACCTTCCTGTTCACCTCTGCCCCGGTCAACCTCCCCGGCGGGTGTGGTTCCCCCGCAAACGCGCTCGCCATCTTCTAGAGAGGACCACCACCCCCATGAAACGGTCTTTCAGAACGGTCGTTGCGACGGTCTCGGTCGGGCTGCTGGCCGCCAGCGCGGCGGCCTGTGGCGGCTCGGACGCCAGTGGTTCCGACTCCGGCGAGATCACCCTCGGCGTTCTGGGCCCCATCTCAGGCGCCCAAGCCCAGATCGGCCAGAACCAGGTCAACGGCGCCGAGGTCGCCGTCGCCCAGATCAATGCCAAGGGCGGGATCAACGGCCGGAGCGTCAAGCTCGTCACCCAGGACGAGGGTTCCTCACCCGAGACCGCCGCGGCGGCGATCCGTAAGCTCGCCAACGACGGCGTCTCGCTGCAACTCGGGATGCTCTCCAGCGCCAACTGCTTGGCCACCGCGCCGACGCTGCCGAGACTCAAGGTCGTGATGGTCGACGCCGGTTGCACGAACGACGGTCTGACCGGCCACGACGGCAAGGACGCACCGCACCCGAACTTCTTCCGCGTCGGCAACGCCGACACGCTCATGGTGACCAGCCTCGCCAAGGTGATCGCTCAGAAGTTCCCGACCGTCACGGACTACGACGCCTTTGGCTACAACTACGTCACCGGCACCTCACAGTGGAAGATCTTCCAGGAGACCGTGAAGGAGAACGGGGTCGCGCTGCGGACCCAGAAGGAAACCTTCGTCGCCCTCGGGGAGCAGAACTTCAAGCCGTACGTCCAGGCGCTAGCCAGCGTCTCCGGCGACCCGAAGACCCGCGGCCTGTACCTCGGCACGTACGGCGCGGGCACCGCGAGCTTCCTGCAGCAGGCCCAGGACCTCAACCTCGCCTCGAAGTACGCGTTCATCGTTCAGCCGGGCGGCTACTACCCGGTCGCGCGCACCCTCGGTGGCCGGGCTCCCGAGGTGTGGAATGCGTACGACTACAGCTACGCCGCGTTCGACAGCGAGATGAACGACGCTTTCGTCAAGGACTTCGAGGCGAAGACCGGCAAGAAGCCGGTGTCGTGGAGCTACGACGCCTACCTCGCCGTGTACGCCTACAAGGCGGCGATCGAGAAGGCCGGCTCGGCGGACTACGACAAGGTCCTCAAGGCGCTGCCCGGCATCGAGTTTGACTCGCCCGCCGGCAAGCTCACCATCAACGCGAAGACCCACCAGGCCAACACCCCGGTCGTCGTGACGCACAGCGCCGGTGACCCCAACGCCACCGAGACCGTGAAGATCCTCGAGACACAACTCGTCAAGCCGGAGGACTGACCGACCATGAGTCAGCTGGTCTCCGTCCTGCTGAGCGGCGTGGCGTACGGCGTCCCGATCTTCCTGGTCGCCAGTGGGCTCACATTGATCTACGGCGTGATCGGGGTGCTCAACTTCGCGCACGGAGCGTTCTTCGTGCTCGGCGCGCTCCTGACCGCCAGCCTGCTCGGCGGGGCGACCCCCTCGCTCGTGATGTTCATCCTGGCCGTGCTGGCGGGTGGCCTGCTCGCTGGCGCGGTGGGGCTGGTCACCGAGATGACCGTCGTGCGTCGCCTATACCGGGCCGACCACATGACGATGCTGCTCGCCACCTACGCGGTCCTGCTGTCCCTCGAAGGCGCGAGCGAGGTGGTGTGGGGCACGGACAGCCGGTCCCAGCGGCAGCCCGAACTGCTCGCCGGCGACGTGCGCGTCGCCGGCGCGGCGATCACCATGTACGACCTGGTGCTCGTCGTCGTCGGGATCGTGGTCGCGGTCGGCCTCTGGTTGCTCATCAACAGGACCCGCTCCGGCCGGGCGGTCCGGGCGATTGCCCAGGACGCCACCATGGCCCAGGCCATCGGCATCAACGCCAAGACCGTCCTGCTGCTGGTCTTCGGGTTCGGCAGCCTGCTCGCCGGTGTCGCGGGCGCCCTGATGGCACCCAACGTCGCCATCTCTCCGAGCCTGGGCAACGCGTTCATCCTGCAGTGCTTCGCGGTGGTGATCGTCGGTGGTCTCGGCTCGGTCGAGGGTTCCCTGGTCGCCTCCGTGCTGGTAGGCATCGCCGAAACGGCAGCGGTCGCATACGCCCCGGTCCTGACCGGGTTCACCTTCTACATCCTCGTCGCCGTCGTCCTCGTGCTGCGCCCCCAGGGCCTGCTCGGCAACGCACGGGTCAGGAGGGCCTAGCCGTGAGGACGCTCAAGAGCCCCGCCGTACTGCTGGCGGCGAAATGGCGGACGGCCGCACGACCCCCGGCCGCGAAGACGCCCGGGCGGGCCTGGTCGTCGCTGCGGCCGGTGGCCGAGCCGATCATCTTCGCCGCGGTCACGTCGATCCTGTACTTCTCGTTCGACCAGAGCCTGCAGTTCGTGCTCATGACCGGTGTCGTGTACGCGCTGCTCACCGCGAGTCTCGGCGTACTGCTCGGTTGGAGCGGTATCTACACCTTCGGTCACGCGGCGTTCTTCGGCATCGGCGCCTACACGGCCGGACTGTTGAAGGACCGGGACATGTCCCCACTGCTGTTCCTGCTCGCTGGGGCCGCCGTGGCAGCCGTCATCGCGCTGGTGGTGGGCCTGTTGGGGGCGCGGATCGTCGCCGTGGAGTTCGCGATGATGACGCTGATCATCGGTCAGGTCGTCTACCTTCTCACCTTCAAGATCGAGGGCTTGCAAGGTGACAACGGCATCTTCGGCATCCCAAGCGGCACGATCGGGGGCTGGGACATCGCGACCGAGGACAACCTGTGGTGGTACATCGTCGCCGTCGTCGCCGTCCTGCTCGGGTTGCTGCGCCGGATCCAACTGTCGCCTTACGGCGTCAGCCTGAACGCCGTCCGTGACGACCCCGTCAAGGCGGCTGCGGTAGGGTTGCCGGTCCGCGCGCTCCGGCTATCCGCCTTCGTGCTCTCCGGGGCGGTCGCCGGGGTCGCCGGGGTGCTGTACGCGCAGCAGCAGGGCATCGTCACCCCCTCGACACTCTCCTTCACGTTCAGCGGCCAGATCATCATCATGGCGTTGTTCGGTGGTCTGTACCGGTTCTGGGGCGCGCCGATCGGGGCGATCGTCTTCCTGCTGCTCAACAACCAGATCTTCGGCGAGACGTCGCACGGAACCCTGATTCTCGGGGTGATCCTGCTGTTCATCGTCGTGCTGATGCCCGGAGGGATCCTCGGCGTCGCCGACTGGATCCGCGACCGAGTCAAGGTGGTGCGCTGATGAGCCTGCTCGCGTTGCACGGCGTGCACAAGCACTACGGGGGTCCGCCCGTGGTGCAGGACGTGACCTTGGCGGTCGAGCCGGGCGAGACGGTCGCGATAATCGGCCCGAACGGCGCGGGCAAGACGACGCTGTTCTCCGTGATGGCCGGCGAGCGCCTCGCCGACCTGGGCCGCGTCGAACTGTTCGGCAAGGACGTGACCCGGGCGGGAGCGCGTCGACTGGCCCATGCGGGCGTGGCCCGCACCTTCCAGATCGCGCGGTTCTTTCCAAGCAGGACCGTCGAGGAGAACGTGACGATCGCGCTGCAGAGTACGCATCGCCGCTACCGCCGGTTCTGGGCCGGCGCGCCCCGCCCCGACGACCGGGTGGGACGCGCTATCGACGCGACCGGCCTCACGGACCTGCGCTGGGTGCTGGCCAGCGCCCTGTCGCAGGGCAACCGGAAGAACCTGGAGATCGCGATGGCGCTGGTGCAGCAGCCGAAGCTGCTGCTGCTGGACGAGCCGACGGCGGGCATGGGGATGGAAGACCTGCCCCGGACCATCTCCATCCTGAAAGATCTGCGGCAGGCCCGACCCGACCTGGCCATCGTCATCACCGCTCACGACATGGATGTCGTCTTCGCGCTGGCGGACCGGGTGGTGCTCCTGGCTAACGGGCGGATCGCGATTGACGGCAAGCCCGAGGAGGTCCGCGACGCCCCACAGACGCGGGAGATCTACCTCGGTAACTCGTACCGGGGAGGATCCGCATGAGCATCCTCAGACTGTCCGACGTCACCGCGTCGTACGGGCTCGCGAAGGCCCTGTTCGGCGTCAGCCTCACCCTCGAACAAGGCGAGACGGTGGGTTTGCTCGGACGCAACGGGGCTGGCAAGACGACGCTGCTCAAGTCGGTGATCGCCGAACCGTCCGTCACCGTGGCCGGCGAGATCGCGATCGACGATCGGGCGCTGCGGGGCCTGCCGACGTACCGGATTAGCCGGCACGGGGTTGCCTGGGTGCCGGACGATCGGCGGGTGTTCACGGCGCTGAGTGTCCGGGAAAACCTCGAACTGGCGCACACCAAGAACGCTCCTGCTGACCAACTGGCCAAGGTCGTGGCGAGCGTGCCGCTCGTCGGGCGACTGCTGTCGCGACGCGGTTATGAACTCAGCGGCGGGGAGCAACAGGCAGTGAGCATCGCGCGTGCGCTGATGTCGGCGCCGCGGTTCGTGCTGATGGACGAGCCGACCGAGGGGTTGGCGCCGCTCATCGTGGAGCAGTTGCAGGAGTCCATTGCGCGACTGCCGAGCGAGTTCGGTGTGGGCATTCTGCTGGCCGAGCAGAACTTCGCGTTCGTCGCGGCACTCGCGCAGCGTGTCGCGATCGTCAGCACCGGACGGGTGGCGTGGACCGGCAGTACGTCGGAGCTTGAGAATGGTTCCGACCTGATCGACCGATACCTGTCTGCGGGGGCGAGTCAGCCGTGACCGATTACAAGCGAAACTCGGCGGAAACCGAGGCCCAGATCTATGCCGAGGCGCGCCGCCTGTTCAACCTGAAGGGATACGTCGGGATGACCCTGCGGGAGATTGCCGCGGGGGTGGGCATCGAGGCCCAGAGCCTCTACAACTACACCAAGTCCAAGCAGGACCTTGTCGTGGCCCTGATGCGCCAGGGCACCCTCGCCATTCAGGAAGCGGTCGACAAGGCCGTCGCGGAGGCCGACTCGGCACCGACCGCGCAACTCTGGGCGGCGACCTTCGCCCACACCGAGCACTACTGCTCGAGCAACAAGGTGGTTCTCGTACGCGAGGGCCTGGTCCACCTCAGTGCTGACCGCCGCGCAGACATCGTGGGATTGCTCAAGAGGTACGAGGAAACGTTCAAGGACATCTTGCGCTGCGGGATGGAAGCCGGCGAATTCCGTCCGCTCGACGTGACCCCCACCTGCTTCGCGATCCTCGGTATGGGGGAGTCCGTCGTCAACTGGTTCGACCCCGACCGTCGGCTCGCCGCCGTCGACGTCGCGCGTACTTACGCCGACCTCGCCGTGCGGTCGGTCGCCAGGCCCCCAGCATGACGCACCAACCGTAAGGGATACCTACTCGAATGACAGTCACCAGCTTCAGCGAACCTCGCGCAGAGGCCTTCCGCAGGGAGATCCGATCCTGGCTCGAGGCGACCATCCCCGACCGATGGCGGTACGAGCGCGAGCGCCTCACCTCGGAGGAAGCGCGGCAGTTCCAGCAGCAGTGGGACCACTTGCTGCACAAAGGCGGCTACGCGGGCCTTGCGTGGCCTTCCGAGAACGGTGGCCGTGGTCTCGGCCCGATCGAGGAGCTGATCTACTATCAGGAGTCGGCTCGGGCGAACGCTCCCGACGGTTTCGGCCGGATCGGTCGCGTGCTCGCGGGGCCGACGATCATCGCGTGCGGTACGCCCGAGCAGCAGGCGACCTATCTGCCGCGGATTCTGGACGGCTCTGAAATCTGGTGCCAGGGGTTCTCCGAGCCCGGGGCGGGCTCAGACCTTGCCGCCGTCAGCACAACTGCCAAGTGGGTCGAGGGTGGCTACCTCGTCAACGGCCAGAAGATCTGGACCAGCTTCGCGCAGTACTCCAGGCGCTGCCTCATGCTGGCCCGCAGCTCCGACGGTCCCCGCCACCACAACCTGACGTTCCTGCTGCTCGACATGCAGCAGCCGGGCGTCGACGTCCGCCCTATCAAGCAGATCTCCGGCGACGAGGAGTTTTCCGAGGTCTTCTTCACCGACGTGTTCGTCCCCGATGCGGACCGGGTCGGCCAGGAGGGCGAAGGCTGGCAGGTCGCCATGACCGTGCTGACGAACGAACGCGGCACCACCGAGGCTGGCACCCGGCTGGTCGAGATCACGGCTCAGGTCGACACCCTTACCTCGTGCTGTGCCAATTGCGACGAGCACCGGGCCCGCGCCGTGCACCTCCGCGAGCGCAACGACCTGCTCCGCTGGCACGTCCTGCGCGCCACCGAGGAGAAGGCCTCCGGCGAGGACTGGTTCCGCAGTGGGTCGACGCTCAAGGTGATCTGGAGCGAACTGCTGCAGGCTTGCGGCCGCCTCGGTGTCGAGAGCGGGTGCGCCCGGCATCGCGACTACTGGCGGCATCACTACCTGAACGCGCGGGCCGCGTCCATCTACTCCGGCACGAACGAAATCCAACGCAACATCATCACCGACCGCGTCCTGAGAGTCCCCAGGTGACCGCCATGACAGTCCTCGTCGACGAGATCGGCGCCCTTGCCGCCGAAAACGTAGCGACCATCCTGACCAACGCGCCGGCGCAGGCCTGGCCGAAACTCGTCGAGGGCGGCTGGGCCGCCCTGGGCGCCGATCCCGACGCCGAACTCGGCATCCGTGGCCTCCAGGAGATCGCCCGGACCGCCGGCCGCTACGAGACGGCGACCCCGCTCGTGCCGACCCTGCTCGCTGGGCGTTGGTTCCGCCCTGACCCGCAGACCCTGGCGTCCGGCGTGAGCGTCGCCCTGCCACGGGGCGACGAGGTCGTCGCCCCGTACATCACCGACACCATCGTCATCCTCGATGTGCAGGGCAACCCCCTGCCCGTCGAACCATCCGGTGCCCGGCGTGAGGAGTTCTCACACGCCATGCCGCTAGCCGTGCTCGACGGCCCGCCCGCAGACACGGCGCTGGCGGCCCACCACACCGTCGAGTTGCACGCCGTCCTGGCGGCGGTCGCGGTGGGCTGCGTGGACGCGGTGGCTGATCGGTCGGTGGAGTGGGCACAGACCCGCGAGCAGTTCGGCCGTCCGATCAAGGCATTCCAGGCGGTCCGACACCACCTCGCCAACCTCCACATCGCCCGCGAGCAGGCCTGGACCGCGGCGATCGCCTGTGCCCACGAGCCGGACACCGCGCGGATGTGGTCGCGCCAGACGTGCGAGCTGGCAACGACCGCAATCGAACTCGGGATCCAGGTCCACGGCGGTGTGGGCTTCACCGAGGAGGTGGGACTACATCACTTCCTCAACCACGTGCTGCAGATCGAGTCCTTGCTGGGATCGGCCCAGTGACCACCCTGGTGTCCGACCGGCCCGCCCCAGGCGTACTGCGCCTGCGGCTGGACGGCGAGGACACGCTCAACGCACTGGACGAGGGAGCGAAGGATCAACTCCTTCACGCGTTGGCGTGCGTCTCGTCCGACAACACCACCCGAGTCGTCATGCTCACCGGCACCGGCCGTGCCTTCTGCGCGGGCGGCGACGTAAGAGCGATGGGGGAGCGCACCGCGGTCGAGACGGTGCAGGTGCTTGCCAAGGGCCGCCAAATCACCGAACGGATCGTGGCGCTGAACAAGCCCGTGGTGGCGGCCGTGAACGGCATCGCGTCCGGCGCCGGCTTCAACCTCGCCCTCGCCTGCGACGTGGTGCTGGCGCACCGCTCGGCATGGTTCCAGCAGTCCTTCGTGAGGCTCGGACTCATCCCCGACATGGGCGGCACGTACTTCCTGGCCCAGCAAGTCGGCCTGTACCGGGCGAAGGAGATCCTGCTGTCGGCGCGCCGAATCCGCAGCGAAGAGGCGCTCGAACTCGGCTTTGTCTCCCACGTCTACGGCGACGACTTCGCAGAACAGTGCCTCGCCTACTGCGCGGACCTCGCCCGCGGCGCCACCCAGGCACTCGCAGTCACCAAACTGCTCACCAACCGCGCCGTCGAAGGATCGCTGCAGGCGGCCCTCGACAAGGAGTCCCTCGGGCAGGCAGTCGTAGCGACCACGCACGACCACCGGGCCGCGGTCAGCGCCTTCCGGGAAAAGCGACCCCTCGACTCCGTCAATTTCATCGGAGAGTAACTATGCCTCGGTTCATCACCACCCACACCGCCGGCCGGATCGGCTATCTCACCTTCAACCGGCCAGAGAAGCTGAACGCAATGAACAACCAACTCCTGGACGAGTTCTCGGCGGAGATCGCCGCCTTGGGAGCGAACCCGGACATCTCCGTGATCGTGATCAGCGGGAACGGACGGGCGTTCAGTGTGGGGTTCGATGTCGACCCCGGAAACGGTGGATCCGACGCGGCATCCGGCCTCGAGTCGTACCTGGACTGGGAGTCGCTGCGCCGCAATATCCAGCGGTGGCTGGCGGTGTGGGACACCCCCAAGCCGGTGGTCAGCGCGATCGAGGGCTACTGCATGGGCGGGGCGACCATGCTCGCGGTCTGCACCGACATCACCGTGGTCGGCGAGGACGCGGTGATCGGATGGCCGGCGATCCCGCTCGGCGGGGGGCTCCTGAGCCCGACGACCGCCTGGCTCATCGGCCCGAAGAAGGCAAAGGAACTGTCGTTCATTGCGGGAAGCCGGATGTCTGGCGCGGAGGCGGCCGCGCTCGGGTGGGCGAACTACGCCGTGCCTGCCGGGACAGCCCTCAAGCGCGCGGAGGCGCTCGCGCAGCAGATCGCGAAAATGCCGCTGGACCTGCTGCGGCTGAAGAAGATGGCGCTCAACCGGCACATGGACCAGCGGGGCTTCCGGGAGGCGATCCTGCAGGGCGCCGAGTGGGACGCCGTGGCGCACACCGCGCAGGGCACGCACACCATGACCCAGAAGATCAAGGAGCTTGGGCTCAAGGGCGCCATCGGATGGTTCCACTCCGAGGAGAACGCATGAACCGATCAACCGCCCTCCTCGACTGGGCATTCAGCCAGCCGCGCAAGGACTGCATCGTCACCGACACGGAGCGCTACAGCTACGCGGAGGTCCGGGCCGCTGTCAAGGCCGCCGCCACGGCGCTCGCCGACCGGGTACGCTCGGGCACCCGCGTCGGGCTGTTCATCGACAGCACACCCAACTTCATCCTGTACGAGTACGCCGTCTTCTACCTCGGCGGCGTGGTGACACCGATCAACCGGGCAATGAAGCAGGAGGAGGTTCAGCGTCTGGTCGAACGGCTCGGCATCTCTGTGGTCGTGTGCGACACGCCGCTGGACCTCGGTCCGGAAGTCGCGACCCACCTGGTGACCGGCGAGTTCGACGTGCCGACGGTCACCGAGTACGTCGCCCCGGCTCAACTCGGCATCGACGACCCGGCGATGCTGTTGCAGACCTCCGGCTCGACAGGCGAGCCGAAAGGCGTGCTGCTGGCGCAACGGAATCTCGCCGCCAACTACGACCCGACCTATCGCTGGATCGGAGTCGGCAAGGACGACACCATCCTGTTGGCGCTGCCGATCTTCAACACGTACGCCCTCAACCAAGGCATCAACATGATGGCGATGTCCGGCGCGTCGATGCGGTTGCTGCGCAGGTTCTCACCCGACGCCGTAGCCGAGGCCCTCAGGGACAGCCGTCCGACGTTCCTGCCGATGGTACCGACGATGCTGGCCCGGCTCCGGCAGGCCGACGTCCGGTACGACGGGCCCATCAAGGTAGGCATCGGCGCAGCCCCCTCGCCAACCGAAATCGCCGC
Organism: Micromonospora pallida; assembly: GCF_900090325.1. Classification (NCBI taxonomy): domain Bacteria; kingdom Bacillati; phylum Actinomycetota; class Actinomycetes; order Micromonosporales; family Micromonosporaceae; genus Micromonospora; species Micromonospora pallida. The sequence continues at coordinate 873,131 of NZ_FMHW01000002.1, forward strand.
CGACGCGTGGGCCGTGTTTCCCCGGGCCCACCTGTACCTCGGCTACGGGCTCACCGAGGCTACGGCGATCGCCAGCCTCAACCACATCGGTACCGCCGCCGACCACCACGACGACTTCACGAGTACGGGCCCGATCGTGTCCGGCATCGAGGTGCGAATCGACGAGCCCTCAGGGGACGACCAGCGCGGTGAGATCCTCATCAAGGGCGACTCCGTTCTGCGCGGGTACGTCGGGACCGACGAACCGGTGCCCGTGGAGGACGGCTGGTTGCACACCGGTGACGTGGGGTTCTTCAAGGAGGGGCGGCTGACCATCGTCGACCGGATCCGGGAACTCATCATCCGCGGCGGGCAGAACATCTACCCCGGTGAACTGGAAAAGGTTCTAACGAGCCACCCGGCCGTGCTGGAGGCCGCCGTGGTCGGACGCCCAGACCAGGATCTGGGCGAGGTGCCGGTGGCCTTTGTCGTCCCACGGCCCGGCTTCCGGCCATCCCCCGACGAGCTACGGGACTGGACCAAGGCGCGTCTGGCGGCGTTCAAGGTGCCGGCCGAGGTGGTGGTGCAGGACAACCTGCCTAGGACACCCACAGGAAAGATTCAGAAGCGTGAGCTTCGTGCGTACGGTCGATAACTCCAGGCCCGCCTATGAACGTCGTGGGCTGGCACAGGTCGAGCATCTCGTCCGCGCCCATCTCCACACGCCGGTAGCACGGACCGCTCCGCGACCGGCGGTTACCGTCGTGCTCCTGCGCGATGGCGAACCGGGTCTTGAAGCGTTCCTGTTGGAGTGCGCATCCACAATGGCCTTCGCACCACGGCAGACAGTGTTTCCGGGCGGGTCGCTCGACGCCGCCGACGCACACGTGCGCGCCTTCGCCGATTGCGAAGAACTGGCGTCCTGGGGCAAGGGATTCGGCTGCGACCTCGAGCACGCAGCGCAACTACTGGTCGCCGCCGTACGCGAGGTTTTCGAGGAATCCGGCGTCCTTCTCGCCCTGGACACGCGCACCGGCCACCCGATCCCGGGCGCCGGTCTTGCCGCCTGTCGGCAGGAACTTGTGACCAAGACCCGCACCTTCGCCGACGTCCTAGAAGCCACTGGCGCCGTGCTCTCGCCGGCGCTCCTGTATCCGTGGGCGCGTTGGGTGACACCCGAGTGGTCCCCACGCCGGTACGACACCCATTTCCTTGTGGCAGCGCTGCCGACCGGGCAGTGGGCGACCGACGGCAGCGGTGAGGCGGTCTCGGTCGCCTGGCGAACGTCCGCTGACGGGCGGGCAGACTCATGAGACTCGTGCCATGAGCGTCGATTCCACATGCCGCATCGCGGTTCTCGATGACTACCAGAGGGTCGCCCTCACCTCGGCGAACTGGCGCACCCTGCCGCCGGGCTGCCAGGTGACGGTCGCCCGTCGACTCCTTCGCGGGCAGGTGCTCATCGACTTCCTCGCCGGCGCGCACGTCGTGGTGGCAATGCGCGAGCGCACTCCCATCAACCGTGACCTGTTTGACCTGTTGCCGGGCCTCAAGTTGATCGTCACCACCGGGATGGTCAACGCGGCCATCGACATGGACGCTGCGCGTGAGCATGGCATCGCGGTATGCGGAACCCGCTCGCTCGCCGGCCCCGCCAGGGAGCTCACCTGGGCCCTGATCATGGCATGCCTACGGCGTCGATCATGGCATGCCTGCGGCGTCTGCCCGAGGAACTGGCCGCCATGGCTACAGGCGGCTGGCAGACGACGATCGGAACGGAACTGGAAGGCAAGAGACTCGGCATTGTCGGGCTCGGGCACATCGGGCGGCGAGTGGCTCGCATCGCACGAGTGTTCGGCATGGATGTCGTCGCCTGGTCGCAGAACCTTACTGAGGAGTCCGCAGCCGCGGCAGATGCCCGGCGGGTCAGCAAGCAGGAACTTTTCTCCAACTCTGACGTCATCACGGTGCATCTCAAGCTCGGCGAACGCACCCGTCACCTCATCACCGCGCACGAACTTGCACTTATGCGGCCACGCGCCTACCTGATCAACACGTCCCGCGGGCCGATCGTTGACGAGACCGCCCTCCTACACGCCGTGCGCAAGGGCCAGATCGCCGGTGCGGCACTGGACGTCTACGACCAAGAGCCGTTGCCACACGACCACCCCTTTCGGCGCACCCCCGGCATCCTGGCGACAGGACACGTCGGCTACCTGACCGACGGGAACTACCGGATCTACTACGAGGATGCCGTCGAAGACATCGGCGCGTACCTCACAGGAACACCGATCCGTCGGATCAACTGATCCGGCATCAGACGTGAGGGGAACAGCACATGCAGTTGCTGGCGGGACGAACCGCCGTGGTCACCGGAGCGGCTCAAGGCTTGGGCCATAGCATCGCGGCGGCGTTCGCCGCGCAGGGGGCAAATGTCGTCCTCGGTGACATCTCCGCAGAACATGTGACCGCCACGGCCAGGTCGTTGAACATCGGTGAGCGAGCGGTCGGTATCGCCTGCGACGTGACCGACGCCGACGACGTGTCTGCCCTACTCAACGTGGCCCTCAAGCGGTACGGCAGCCTTGATGTCCTGGTCAACAATGCGGGATTCACCAGGGACGCGACGATGCGCAAGATGTCCGAGCAAGATTTCGACTCGGTGATCGCCGTGCATCTCAAGGGCACCTGGCTCGGCACCCGAGCGGCGTCCGCGCTCATGCGCGAGCGGGGGACCGGCGGCTCGATCGTGAATGTGTCGTCGATCTCCGGAAAGGTTGGCAACCCGGGGCAGACGAACTACAGCGCGGCAAAGGCGGGCATCGTAGGTCTCACCAAAGCGGCGGCGAAGGAGTTGGGCTTCGCCGGCATCCGGGTGAATGCCATCCAGCCGGGCATCATCGAGACCGCAATGACGGCCGCTATGCGCGAGGACATCCGCGAGGCCCGCCTCAAGGAAGTGCCGCTCGGCCGGTTTGGCCGGCCCGAGGAGGTTGCCTCGGTGGCACTGTTCCTGGCCAGTGACATGGCGAGCTATCTGACCGGCACGGTCATCGAGATCTCCGGGGGTCGAAACATCTGAGCCCCGACCCCTGCCGCGACGTAGCCGGGGCGGGCAAGCACCAAGCGCATCTCAGCCCACAGCCGCGTGAGCGTAGCGGTGCCAACCTCCGGTGGGATGGCCCCAGGCGGCGGGCTGCGGCACCGTCAGCCACCCCCGATGCTTTCGATCCACACCCGTGAGCTTGTGACCAGGACAACGGCGCGCCTGCCCTCTCGCAGGATGCCCGCCGAGCCGCCCACCGCCACCGAACGCACCACGATGCGTGCTTTCACGGCCAGAAGGAGTTCCTCATGACCGACCGTCTCCGCGATGTCTACATCGTCGACGCCGTACGCACCCCGATCGGCCGTTACGGCGGCGCGTTTGCCGGCACCCGCCCCGACGACCTCGCCGCCCACGTGGTCCGGGCGCTTGTCGACCGCACGGCCAACCTAGACCCGGCACGTATCGACGATGTTCTGTTCGGCAACGCCAACGGCGCCGGTGAAGAGAACCGCGACGTGGCCCGGATGGCGGTGCTGCTCGCCGGGTTGCCCGTCAGCGTTCCCGGCGCCACCGTCAACCGGCTGTGCGGGTCCGGCTTGGAGGCCGTCATCCAGGCGGCGCGCGCCATCGCGCACGGTGACGCCTCGATCGTGATCGCCGGTGGCGTCGAGTCGATGAGCCGCGCCCCGTGGGTGCTACCCAAGCCCGAACGCGGCTTCCCCGTCGGCCACCAGCAGATGTACTCGACCACCCTGGGCTGGCGGATGGTCAACCCGCGCATGCCGAAGGAGTGGACGATCCCGCTCGGCGAGGGCGCCGAGTTGGTGGCCGACCGGTACGGGATCACCCGCGAAGCGCAGGACGCCTATGCCCTCGCCAGCCACGAGAAGGCCGTCCATGCCTGGACGGATGGTTGCTACGACGCGGAAGTCGTCGCCTACGCCGGGGTTGACCTGCTGCGCGACGAGTGCATCCGCGACGACACCACCGCCAACGCGCTCGCCCGTCTTAAGCCCGTCTTCCGTGCCGATGGCACGGTGACCGCCGGGAACTCGTCGCCGCTCAACGACGGGGCAGCCGCCCTGCTACTCACCGACGAAGACGGCCTGCGCTCCACCGGCCGCGAACCGCTCGCCCGGGTCCGGGCCTCGGCGGTCACCGGCATCGAGCCCCAGTACTTCGGGGCTGGACCGATCGAGGCGGTGCGCAGGGCTCTGGCCAAGGCCGGCCGCAGCTTCGCCGACCTGCACACCGTCGAGCTCAACGAGGCCTTCGCCGCGCAGGCGCTCGCGTGTCTCGGGGAATGGCCCGACCTCGACCCGACAATGGTGAACCCACGCGGCGGCGCGATCGCGATCGGCCACCCGCTCGGCGCCTCCGGTGCCCGCATCGCCGGGGCAGTCGCCCACCAGCTTGCCGACGCCGGAACGGGCACCGGGCTCGCCGCCTTGTGCATCGGCGTCGGCCAGGGGCTGGCCCTGGTGCTCGAACGCTGACGTCAGCCCCGCCAGACATCCGGGCATGCTCGCCCCCTCGTCGCGTACGTCGTCTGGCTCGCCATCGCGGTCGCGGTGCATGGAGCGATCAACCCGAGTTGGAGATGCTGCCCCTGCGGCCGGGGCACCTGCGGTGGACCGCTCCTGCTGCCTCCGGCGGGCATGGCTCCCGGAGAAGAGTGGTCGCCCGACGGATAGGCGTGCCAGGTGAACGGGCGGGTCCGCACCGGAACTGGCTTCCGTTGCCGGCCCGGGACCCCATCCACCAGGGAGAGTGGCTATCAGGCCAGCGTGACGGCGCCGAAACGGCGCAACCGGCGTTGGGATTCGGCTTGTATCGATCAACCGACACGAACCCCCATGCCCGGTCTTGACGGTCGGGCCGAACCGCCTCGGCGCCCCCCCGTTACCCCCCCCCCCCCGAAAACCCTGGCCCGATGCTGACAATCAGTAACAAGCGATGACTGGTTCGTGGCCGCGTTTGCCCAGCTCAATGACAGCTTTCGACAAGCAATGACAAGTCCTGGATCATCACGGCCGGTAACAAGGGGTCGTCGGTTCGAATCCGGCCGTCCCGACAGACGCAAAGCCCTGACCAGCGAAAAGCTGGTCAGGGCTTTGATCGTCTTCTATAGAGTTTTGAACCTCCCCCCGAAAACCCCTCGTTTACCCGGGTCGGCAACCAGGTTTGTCATCGGTATGCATCGCTGCCTGTGAGGGGTGTGGGACGCCTGTTACGGTCGGCACCGAGGCGCTCGAGGATGTCGGAGACCAGGGCTGGAAATCCGGGCATCCCGAGGTGGTGATCGCGTGTGTTCAGGCTCTTCCGCCGACCGCCGACCGCCGACCGCCGACCGCCGACCGCCGACCGCCGACCGCCGACCGCCGACCGCCGACCGCCGACCGCCGACCGCCGACCGCCGACCGCCGACCGCCGACCGCCGACCGCCGCGCGACCGCGCTTCGGATCGTAGAACTGGTGGTGGCAGGCCATTCGGACCAGCCTGCGCCGAGCGACAAGGCCGCCTGACCGCCGAGCGGTGGTGCGCCCAAAGTAGGCGCACCACCGCTTTTTCGGTCAATAGGTAACTGCGGAGCGCCTGTATGCGAACCAGGCTATACTGCTGTGCGGCGGACTTGTAGCCGGCTGCTCGGTTGTCGCGCCGATTCGAGGAACCACGCCAGGCGTTATGCTGCCTGGGTGAGCATCGATGCCACGAACATGGGCCGTGTTGGCGTTCACGTGGCTGGTGCGATCCTTGAGGGTCAGCTCGGCTGGAGGTTTCGCGAACAGCATGAGTCCGATTGGGGAATCGATGCCCTCGTGGAGATCGTGAGCAACGGCCACCCAACCGGCAAGATTGTCGCCCTGCAAATCAAGGCCGGGCAATCATGGTTTCAACATCGTTCCCACAACGGTTGGACCTTTTACGGCACCAAGCGGCACCGGCTCTATTGGCTCGGGCATGACCTGCCGGTTCTTGTGGTTCTTGTTGACCCGCGAACCGGGATGGCGTACTGGGCGCACGTTACCGAGATCGATGCAGAGCCCACAGCCAGTGCGTTCAAGCTGAACATTCCTGAGTATCAGGTGTTGGGGCCAAGCGCCGCGAGGCAGATCGAGCAGATTCGTCGCATGTGGCAACCAGTGCGCGGCGATCGGTGGTCACGTGCTCGTGACGCCATCGCTAGCTGCCGTGCTGTCGGCATACCCGTTGCGCCGTCGGCATCCTTGTGGGATGCCTTCGCAGCGAGCCTTCCCGCCAGCCAGTTGTCGACGTCTGCGGCCATAACGTTCGGGCTGCGCCTCAGCGGCGATGCTCCCGCCACGGTCAAGACGGCGGCGACCGACCATCGAAGCCCGGTACGTCTTACGCTGGAAGACCTGCGCGGGACCTGGTTTCCTAGTGGGAGCACGGAAGTTTTCGTCTGCGAGAACCATGTGGTCGTCGAGTCCGTCATCCGAACCCTGGGAGTTCGCAGTCGGCCGCTCATTGTGCTCGGAGGTTTTCCAGGCAAGGCGACCGAATACCTCCTACTCGGACTCGGTTTCGCTGGCTGTGTCGTCCAGGTTCACGCCGATCACGATGCTGTAGGGAGAAAAATCAAGGGAACGTTGTTCGGGCAGACCATTAAGTTCCACGAGTGGAAGCCGTGCAAAGACCGCGCCTTGACGGAACTCAGAACATCGAGGGCAGAAGAGCTATGCCTACCCGATCTGCTCGGAGCTTTGCGAATTGCTGATTGAGTAGTCTTGTGGAGCCCGGACACGCCCGGCGCGGACCTGCCCGTGCTGGCGGTCGACGCCCAGAGCGCTCTGACCGGTGGCACTGCGGCCATCGGCCGTCCTACCGAGGTCCGGCGCAACGGGCGCCCAACCGGTCAGGACGCCCGGCGTGCCTTCCTGAACCGGTGAAACATGTCAACGATGATGTCGGTATGAGCACCGAGGTCACCGAAACGTGGCTCGACGACGAGGCCTGGAGCGCCAGCCGGGACGAGCTGTTCGACTGGCTACGCCAGCGCGGCTGGTCCGACAACCAGGGCGTGCTGGAGTACCCGCCGTCGCGGCCACCGTGTCTGATCACCGTCGTGTCGCCGATGGCGAACCCGTGCAAGCCCACCACCATCGACACCGAATTATCCGTCTATCCGCCGCTGGTGGAGTTCGCGCTCGACGGCCGCGAGGACATTTATGACGACAGCCCAAAGAGCTGGAAGTACACGGACACGCCCAGCGAGCGGGAGGTCACGGGCGGTCCGGAGCTGTCTGCCGCCGCTGACGTGGTGACCTCGATGAACGTGGGGGAGGAAGATCCGAGCCACATCCGCGACATGATCGACATGATCGAGGGATGGCGATGGCCGCATACCCTGCCGTCGAAAGATGATCCATGGGTGCAGTTCTGGGAGCCGGGCTACCCCGCCGGGCTCGATGACGCTGAAGCTGCACTCGCCACGCAGGGCTGGCAGCGCAGCGTCCACCTTACCGAAGGCGACGTCTTGAGCCGGGGCACGATCTGCTGGCGGCTCGCCAACCCAAAGGCCAAGTACGGCACGGTCATCACCGTTAGCAGCAGCCACCTCGGTTACCAGGTTTCACCGCCGATGGCGGACTCGGTGTGGGTCAACTACCCAGACACTGCCGCGCTCCTTCATGCCCTGGGCGCCGTTGAGCGATGGACCCCTGACGAGCTTCCTCGCTGGGCGTTCGCGAAACCGTCAGCGCTGCTCGAAGCCGCGTGCCCCGACTGCGCTCAGCCGGCTGGGCAGCGATGCACCTCCGCTCTTGAACCGAGTATGAGCGCCGTACACGCCTCGCGGGTTCCCGAACGGCTCACCGCCGTCCACGTTCCCGCTGCCAAACCCCGCCCCGGCCAGCGACCCGTCAACGCGCGGCGATCCAAGAAACGCTGAAGCACCAGCAAACGCCCCAACCGGGCCACACGAACGGTCGGGAAGCCAAGTTCGGACGATTCTCACTGAGTTGACGCAAGCGCCAAGTCAGGCGGTCCATAAGCCGTGAGAAACCGCCATCGGCGATGGCAAACTACATTCGATCACTAACGACCTCGTGCACGGTTGGTCGCACGAAGATGAGCGTCGTCTCACCGAACGTGGGGTGCGGCGGGTAGGGCCCTGATTCGCCGGGCGTTGTGTTCGATGCGGTCGGTGTGTTGGTGCTCGGACAGGAGGCCGGCGATCGCGCGGATGCTGGCGTCGAAGGATTCGCGTCGGCCGTGGTAGCGGCCCAGAATCCGCCAGTTCTTCAGGTGTCCGATGGCATGCTCGACGCGGATGCGCTGGGAGGAGTGCCGCTTGCGGGTCGCCTCGTGCGCGGCGATGACGCTCGGTGGCAGTGAGGTCTGGCGTTTTCGCGGCTTGGGTCTGGGGGTGATGACCGCGCCGCCGGTGTCGGCTCCCAGGCCCTGGTAGCCGGCGTCAGCGAGAATCTGCACGCCCAGTGGCGCTTGCAGGAGAAGGTCGACCAGTCCGGCGGTGCGTGCCTGGGTGATGTCGTGCATCGAGCCTGGACGTGTCTCGCCGCAGAACAGCAGCCGGCCGAGCGGATCACAGATCACCAGGGCTTTCATCGTGTTCAGCCGGGCTTTGCCGGACACGAACCGGTCCCGCCCGCTCCGCCCGGCGATCGGCCGGCGTACCCGCACTTCGGTGGCGTCCATCAACGCCTGCGGGTGGTGCCCGAGGTAGGCCACGACGTCAGCGAGGGTGCGTAGCCTGATGCCGTCGTATACCCGGCAGCCACGCTCGGCCAGCAGCGGTCGGATCTCCGCGATACTGCGGCTGATCGTCGAGCGGTGCACCCCGAACCAAGCCGCGACTACGTCGTGGGTCAGCCCGTGCCGCAGATGCACCAGCGTGGCCAGCAGCCGATCAACGAACCCGAACCGGTGCTTGGCGTCAGCTCCGATCCGACGACGGCGTGTCCGCGAGGCGAGCCGGTCACGGTGCCGTGCCCGCCATTGCGGCCCCACCTCGCTGACCAGGCTCTCTATCACCGAGCGGGACAGACCCGTCAGCCGACGATTCGTCATGATCGCAGCACCAACCATGGCCGGAACAACGATCATCGATACTCAAGGATTCGCAACCGTGCACGAGGTCGTTAGCCCAGCTAGGCGATAGCCAAAGCCCTCGTTCAGGAGCCACCGTGCCCCGTCCAAGGCATGGAAGCCGGTTTCAGCGATGTCCGGCGCATATCCGACGTCGTGCAGCCATGCCGAAGGTGTGAGGACATCCTGCTCTTTAATGCTCAGCCCTAGCTTCAGCCCTGCGGCCTTCTGCGCAACAGCTTGCACGTGCCGCCAACGCCGTGGAAGCGCGGCCGCCAACTGACGTTCAGCTGCTTTGAGCGGCTCGCTGCGCGAAAGACATCACGCTCTCAAGGATAGAACCTGCCTTGACGTCGGAGCCAGAGCCCTGCTCGGGTCTGGTTAAGTGGCCGACCGCTAAACCGTCGACCCGTTGATCGACAAGCAAATCTTCGCACCGTGAGGAAGGTTCGACCGGATTTCTCGGGCGATCGTCGGGAAGCTTTCAGTGCGGACGTATCGGATTCGATTATGCCGGACGGGTGAGTAAAGATCGGCTACTGAGTCTGGGACGAGGATTCCGATCTCAAGGCGCTTCAGCCCTCCTAGTGCGCGGATTGTCCGTATCGCGCCCGAACTGACCGTTGGGTAGTTGTACTCATGTCCGCCTGACAGAATAGAATCACGCAGTTGATCCTCTGCGACCACAACTCGAAGAACTTCAAGTCGGGGCAGATTGCGCAGCAGCTCAACTTCCGCCCCGGATGGCCATCCAGAAATAGACACTTCCTTCAATGAGGGAAGATTGCCAATTTTTGCGAGGCTCGGACGGTGCCAATCCAGAACAGTCCGGCTTGAGTCGATGCAAAACCATGCCGGTGCGCGGTGCGCATAGTCGACCGCGGACGCCATCCAACGCTGGGCTAGAAAATCTATCCGTTCAAGGGTGGAGTTATTTGGTAGATCGAGGCCATTCCTGGGAATCGCGCTGACATCTAGTGTCAAGCGCCGGAGGTCGGGAAGCGAGACTATCGCGCTGACGTGAGCCTCAATGGATGCGCTATTTGGAATACCGAGCAGTGCCAATTCCCGCAAGCGGGTTCCGTGTAGGCTCTGAAGGCCATTTTGAATAAAGGATTCGTGAATTATTAGGGTGTCTAGTTCAGGGCAAGACGCCGCGTCTTCCAGATCAGTGACGGCTACGCTATCGAGGATAAGAGTGCGAAGGTTTCGGTGGCCCCTGAGGTGAGAAAGCTGATCGAGGGCTACGGTTTCAGCACCGGGCACCTCTTGCACTACGAGTGTGTTTAGTGCCTCCAGCTTTGCTGCGGCTTGGAGTTGGCGTGGGCCGTGAGCCCGGACGGATACATCATCAAGACGCATATCACCGAGAACGGCACTGGCGTAGGATTCCACTGCAGATTCAGGCCAGTAGGCGGCAAGCTTGCCCCTCACCGCCCGGCTTTGCGATTTACCGATCCGAGCCAGCACGGGGAGGGCATCCTCGATATCGAAGCGGTTTACGGTCTCGATGAGTAGGGTGCCCTCTGTATCCGTCAGCAGGGTAGGGTCCGGAATCACGTCCAGCACCACTTCGCCAGCGGCGGCAATTAGATCGACCTGCCGCCAGTCCTCCGGAACAACGAGCCGCGAAGCCTTCTCTCGTACTTCCGATACGAGTGTCGGATCGAGGGCGCCAGGGTGCTCTAGGCACGAAACTGCCAGCAGATAAAGCCGTCGCCTAACGTCATCTTCTTCCTCTCCGCGCTCCACTAGCCCTCGTATAACCCGCTCTCGCTCGTCTCTACGGCTGTGTCCGACGGCCATCACTACGACTTCACGCCAGTGATCCTCGTGGGCATGCTTGATCATGGCGTCGATATCGCCATCGTCAAGGATGGCCTGCGCAGCCAGATATTCTTGAAACGTCTTGTGCAAAAAATCGATTCTTCCGACGACTGGCTCCCTCAATATTCCGGACCGAAGAAGCAGGAAATTTAAGACATCAGATGGTCGGGAATCGACATACGGCATTGCCTTCATGTATCGCGACAGCCGATTGGTCGCGTCTCGCCTGTCGCAATCCGTCCAACCGTTGCGCACGAGCCAATACGCCAGCTGGCCAAGCAAGGCCTCTTGGTCCTGCTGAGACAGGTTGACTCTATCTGCGTTGATGCCCCGCGATTCGTCGCGGCGCACGAGTAGCATTTCAAGGGCGGCTCGATACAACCCCATCCGGTCCTGTGGCAATTGCCGGAAGCGCTCAAGGTGTAGGGCGCAAATCAGAGCGCATAGTAGCGGGTTAGTGGCTAACCTACGGAGGTCCCGGCGCCGGGCGAGCTTGTCCAAGAGTTCTGACTCGTAAGTAGCCAATGCATGCCCAGAATCATCACGAACCTGCCGGATTGCCTTGTGCCATTGACCGACGAATGCTCGAACATCAGACGCCCCCATCGGTAGAAGCATAAAGGTATCGAATTTGCTTGGTACAAGAACCTTGCCGTCGACGGCAGGTGGACGAGACGTAATCACGTATGTGGAATTCGGGTAAGTCTTCACTAGGTCGTTGAGCCATATCCAGACGTCTCCTCGTCGATTTTGAGGCAGTTCGTCAACCCCGTCGATTAGGACGAGAGCACGTCCCGAATTCAGAACCGATGACGCCCACTTCGGAGGTGCCTCGGATGATAGGGCGGGGGCGATCTCTCGCGGAAACAGGTCGGGCGTGGGCAAGTCTTGTAGCGCGTACCGGCGGAGCGGAAGCAGGAAGGGTATGCCCGCCGACCATCCTTCCGGAAGGCTTTCGGGAGACTGCACCGAGTTAACTGCCAGCCATTGCAGTAAGGTCGTTTTTCCTGAACCAGCTTCTCCTCGTATTAGAACGCGTTTTGCGTCAGCCAGAGCTTCATGGACTCTCAGCCGATCCGCGCCAGCGCGCCCGTTACGTCGATTCGCCTGCTCGGAGGATGCGTTAAGACTGAGATAGGCAGTGCTCAAAGAGTAGGCATCGCTGTGCCGCAGGGTTACACCGAAGAGTTGCAGGCGGTCGAGCTTGTCGAGCACCATCTCCAAGTATCTTCGCTCGAAGTTGAGGAGGTCGTGAGATTCTGAGTTTTCCGAGAGTCTATCCAGAGAGTTAGCCATCTCTCCCGTGCGGCGTACGAGCTCTACCTGTACCCGACGCGTGAACTCTGGCTGCCGCGTAATGAACTCAACGATCTGCCAGCAGCACTCTCGCAGCACGCGCTCATAGGCGATCGTTTCCTCGCCACTCAATGCTGCTTTTGCGGCTCGATCGGGATCGCTCCTACGGACTTGTGTATACAGGCGATCGGGGTCTAAGTCAATCTCCAGGAGACTTGAGGCCGTTACCGTTGGCATTTTTCCGAGGGTGTCGCAGGCGGCAATTACAACGCTGCCCCAGGCATCTTCTCCAAGGGAGCCAAACTCGATCTCGCGCAGCCCAGACAGTGCTTCGCCGACTTTGACCGCCATTTTTCCACTGAGGGCGCGCGTCAGACCGTCCAGCCGACGGCCCGGAAGCTTGACCCGGCCTTCGGGATAAACTGGACTTCTCGTAACTCCTGCACCTACGGGCCGTTCGATGGCAACTCGAACGAGGGTTCCGATAGCCGGTCCCAGTAGTTTGACGAGATCCACTGCCCAGCCTCCATGAGTTTGGCTCACCATTGTGCACTGGTTGGAGCCTGGCGTCACTCGCCAGTCAGTGGACGTCGGTCAGGCAGGACGTTGAGCGATGGACGCGATAGGCGTTGCGCTTTTGCCTGCATGATGGTTCGGCAGGTCAGGCCCTCGATGGCCTCTGGTTGACTTCTCTGTCTAGTCCCACCACATGCTTGACGGATTCCTCCCAGCTCATGTTCGACGGTTGGTCTAGGTTGTTGGCACGACCTTGCGGGGTCGCTGTTGCGGTGAGAGAAGACCTTTGATGGTTCCTGGTCCCTTGAGGGCCGCCCTGCGGGAGCTTCGCCGGGTGCGCTCGATGCGGCCCGCTGATCCTGCGGATCCCTGTGACCTGGCCGAGTGGCGGGAAGCTGTGGCGGAGGCGTTGGACGGTCTGGCCGGGGTGTTGCTGTTCGAGGCGGATCGCACTGCTGCTTGGGCGGAGGCGGAAGCTGCCCGTGCTGAGGCGGCTCGGCTGCGCGCGGCGTGCGGGTCGCATCGGGGTTGGTTCAGGCATGGGCTGCGGCCGTGCGGGGGCGGTGGGCTTTGATGCGGGTGACGGGGTGGTGGTTGGTGCGGCGGACGGTGCGTGTGCCGTCGTCGCACTCGATCGCCAGTTCGGTGTCGGAGACCGTGATGGTGACGGTCTTGCCGGCGTGGACGCGGCCGAGGGCGATTTTCTGCCAGGCGACCATGACCACGCCGCTGTTGGAGGCGCGGCGTTGGACCCCGACCGGTTCGGTGGATGGCTGCGGGGCAGGCCCGGCGGGTCGGGCGCCCCGCAGGCCGATGATCTGCGCGGAGGTGAGCGGGTTCGGGCGGGTGCGCAGCAGGTGCCGGGTCTCGGGGTCGAAGAACGCCAGGGTGCCCGCATCGATGCGGGCACCGACGCGGCGGCCGGCGAGGATCTCGGCCGCCAGGACAACGTGCCGGCCCAGTGACACCTTCCCGTCCCGGTTGACGGTGCGGTCGACCTCCACGACTCCCGGACGGCCCGCGGTGTCCAGCGGCAGCGGGGACGGGCCAGCTGGGCGGCCGCCGTGGCGTAGCAGCCCGGCCAGGTCCGTCACCGACAGATGAGACCGGATCGTCTTGATGCGGGTGCCGGCGATGAGTAGGTGGATCAGGTCGGTGTCGGCCCGGAACGTGACCGTCACACCGGAGCGGTCCGGGCCGAGCTAGAACTGCTTCCCGGCGACCTGCAGGTTGCCCGACGGCGGCACGACCCGCTCGAACTCCACCGGACCCGATACCTGTATCGGCAGGGGGATTGCCGCTGGAGGTGAGACGAGGGCTTGGTCGGCCGTCTGGGTGAGTCGCGCCGGCAGCTTCACAGGTACGACCCGCTCCGGCACGGGGATGAACCGGTCGGCGGGGAAGGCCATGTCCAGGGACTGGTGCGGCCGGTCGGTGTTGTATTCGTGCCGGAAGACGTCAACGGCGGCCTGGACGGTCTCGAGGTCGGGCCAGACCGGCACCTCATCGAGGAGTTCACGGCGCAGGGTCTGGTGGAGCCGTTCCACCTTCCCTGTCGTGGTCGGCGAGGCAGGCTGGGTCAGCCGGTGGATGATCCCGTTCTCCCGGCAGATCCGGTCGAACATCACCTCCCCGCCCTTGCCGAACCGCTCGGTGAACTGCTTGCCGTTGTCGGTCAGCACCTCTTCCGGCGCCCCGAACCGTTGCAACCCGTCGGCGAAGGCCAGGCAGACAGCCCGGCCGGTCGCACGGCGCACGACCTGGTCGATGACGCAGAACCGGGAATGGTCATCCACCCCGGTGACCACCTTGGCCTCGGTGCCGTCGGCGAGCATGATCCCGCCGACGATGTCCATCTGCCGCAACTCCATCGGCCGGGACCGCTGCCACCGCACATAGTCCTTACGCCCACGGCGATGCTTGGCCGGGTCGATCAGGCCGTTACGGACCAGAATCCGATACACCGTCATCCGCGACGGCACCGGATCTGGGCAGCCATGCCGACCCAACTCGAACGCGATCCGCCGCGAGCCCCACCGCGGATGATGACGGCGAAGCTCACACACCAACGCCTCCACCTCCGCCGACGCCTGATGCGCACACCCCCGAGGCCGGCGGGACCGATCCTCCAGACCCGCGAGCCCCACCTCCGCATAACGGGCCAGCCAGGAATGGACCGTCTGCCGGGGACACACCGATCCGGGCCGCCACCTCCACCATGGACTCTCCCGCCTGCACGGCCAGGACCTACGTGTTCACCTACCCGTCTCGCAAATCCATGCGAGGCGTGCGGGACCGGACACGCGAGTGCACCCAGAACAGATCCACCCTCTACCGCGACCTCGACGAGATTCTCCTGACCCTCGGCCGGTCGCTACGAGGTTGGGCCAACTACTTCCGCCACGGCTCGTCCAGTCGCCACTTCCAGCAGGTCGACCACCACGCCTGGAAACGCGTCGGTGCCTGGATCCGCCGCAAGCACCACCCCATCCCTGGCGGGAGGTCCGCCGCCGCTTCACCCAAGGCGGACGATACGCCCACAACGGGATCACCTTCCACGACGCAGCCAGCGTCAAGATCGAACGCTACCGCGGCAGCAAGATCCCCAACCCCTGGACCATCACGACCACCACAACCGCGTGATCAACGGGCAAGACACACGGAGAGCCGGATGCGGGGACAACCCGCACGTCCGGTTCGGGCGGGCGGCCAGCGGAAACGGACCGAGAGCAATCCCGGCACCGCGCCGCTGGCCGACCCCACGGCGGCCCGGACGGGCCGCTCGCGCCGGCCGACAGGGCGCGCGGCCGGTGCTCCGCTCGTGCTCCACACCGGCCGCGCCTGGTGCCCGTCGATGGGCACGACAGGGGTTGTCGTGTACGGGCACGATTCCTCAGTGTGACGAGACGGTTGAGTGTCGCTCTGATGGCGGTCGGCGGACTGGTTCTGTTGTCGGTCGCGCTGACGTTGGTTCCCCGGTCCTGGTGGGGCGTCCTGGCTTCCGGATGGCCGGTGCTGGCGCCGACGGCGGTGGGCGTGGCGGTGCTGGTCGCGGGGGTGCTGCTGTGGCGGCGCGACGGCGTGAAGTCTGAGGTGTCCGCTGCGCCGCTGCCGCCGGGTCGGCAGGTGCGGCCCTTGCGGTCGTGGGTGATCCCGGTCGGGGTGGTCCTGGTTGGGGTGGTCACCTGGGCTGCGGTGGCCTGGTTGCAGGGTTCGGTGCCGGCGGTGGGTGACGGGGTGCAGCGGGAACGGTTACGGGTGGAGTCCATCCGCACCGGGTTGACCATCGGTGCGGCGGTGACCGGTGCGTTCGCGTTGCTGTTGGCGTTTCGCCGTCAGCAATTGGCCGAGCGGACCCAGCAGGCCACCGAGTACGACGCCGGGGAGAAGCGGGTCACCGAGTTGTACGTCAAGGCCGCCGACCAGCTCGGCGCGGACAAGGCTCCGGTCCGCCTCGCGGGCCTGTACGCCCTGGAACGCCTCGGCCAGGACAACCCGATCCACCGACAGAGCATCGTGGAGGTGATCTGTGCCTACCTGCGCATGCCCTACGCCCTACCCGACGATCAGCCCGGACCCGCCAGCCAGGCACCACCAGCGACCGATCCCACCTCGGCTCTCCCTGCGGCCGCCAGCGGCGACGACCCTGAGGAACCAGTCATAGACCCGCGAGGAGAACGCCAGGTCCGCCTCGCCGCCCAACGCATCCTCGCCCGCCACCTCCGCCCCACGACCCCCGAAGGAGAACCCAACCGTCTGTACTGGGGCCCGAAACTGGTCTTGGACCTTACCGAAGCAACCCTTATCAACGCCGACTTCACCGACTGCCACCTCCACAACGCCGACTTCACCGCCGTGACATTCCACGGTTACGCTGAGTTCGGCAGGGCGACATTTAGCGGTGCTGCCTGGTTCGATAGGACGACGTTCAGGGGTGCTGCCTTGTTCATCAGGGCGACGTTCAGCGGCGTCACCTGGTTCAACAAGGCGACGATCAGCGGCGCAGCCTGGTTCGCTAGGGCGACGTTTAGCGGTGATGTCAGGTTCAACAGGACGGCGATGGGTGCCGCCGCTGTGTTCAGCGGGGTGACGTTCGGCGGTGACGCCTGGTTCGAGGAGGCCACGTTCAGCGTCATCGCTGCGTTTGACGGGGCCACGTTCAGTGGTGACGCTGAATTCAACGGGGCGACTCTTAATGGGGTGAGGTACGACGGACCGAAGCCAGTCGCCGAATAGCGTTGCCGAATTGACCTTTACGGGGATCAAGGCGCTGGCGCGGTGACCCGGCCCGGCGGCCTCCCGTCCCGGCCCGGCCTGTGGCCAGCCGGGACGGGAGGCCGGCCAGACGGGCCGGCAGGCCGCGCGGAGTTGCCGAACGGATCCGGTGCTCGACGTCGACCAGGGGCGACGAGTTGCCGAACGACCCGTCTTTGGACACCCCGTAAGGCCCCTTCATTGTCCCGACGAGCACCCTGCTACCAGGGCGGAACGTCGACAGCAGGGAGAAGGGGTAGGCTCCCTCAGCGGCAGGAGAGTTTCACCCCCTTCTCGAACTACCAGTCAGCAGACGAATACCCGCGAAATGCGGTCATTCCACGTACCACCCGAGGCTGCGCTGTCGTAGACCAGATTTTCCCGATAGCCATACGCCTTCTGATCGCCCAAATAGCTGGTCCCGTTAGTGAAATCCCAGAACTTAGAGACTGTGCCCGTCGTTTGATTGTTGACCAGCGAGCTGATCCTGTTGTCCCAATTTAGGCCGCCGCCACTAGGCGGGGAGAAGTCCTGAAGGTTGCGGTACCCACACGCTTTGAAATTGATCATATAGCCACTGTACTGAGCGTGCTGCCATAGGCGGAGGTATCCGTATCCGCAGATGCCGACGGTTGTGTCAATATCAGTAGGTGGAACCTTGTGAAGTGCGACCCCGGGCTCCGGTTCTACCGAGTTGCTATCGATCGTCCTAGCCGTCGGATGTATTTTGACAATTTCCGCAAGTTCCGCTGCGTATAGCCGGCGGCGGTCGTGCTGGCCTGCATATCACCGCCCGTGTTGCCGGTTGGGGCGGCGTAGGCCGTGACGGGCGTGCCTCCGAGCGGAAGCGCTGCAGTCGCGGCGAGCGCAGCGGCTGCCCTTCTGGTGGTCCTCACGAAACCTCCTAGGTTCCGACTGAGGGGCGAACGATCTGAACTTCACGCGAAGATCTCTCTATTCCTTGGACAGGTTGGCGGGCGAGGTGCCCTATCGAGGGGCGTTCCGCACGCGCAGTCATAAGATCTTATCTTGCCGCGAATAAACGAAGGGAATCAATGGAGGTGATTAAAGCGCATAAAATTTACGTCTGTCGGATCAAGGATGATTGGGTAGTCGCACCCAATTGCGGGGCCGTGTGGACGTCGACGAGGACGACGCGCCGGGGGGCCTGGCCGCCGCCTTGGTCGTGCTCAATAGGGGGGGGCGTCGTCACCCATGCGCTGTCTGTTCCCCGGGCGCAGGTGGAGCGGCACCCGAAATGCCGGAATCCAGCGACATCATAATGCGTTTGATGCGTAAGGCAACGCGGTGGTGTGGACGGTGCGTTAAGCGATGGCGGACACCCGTCACGATGTACTGGTGACGGAACAACCACCATCCGCTGGCCCCCGGCGGTTCGCCCGCGACATCGCGGTCAACGTCCTGGCCAACCTCATCGCGGCGGCCGTCATCTACCTGCTCGCCGTCATCGCCAGCGCCATCGGCAGGGTCATCGACAGCGGCATCGGCGGTGGCATCACCGCGAACCGGTTCTTGGTGGCGGTCGCCATCATCATCCTGTCGACGGCCGCCTCATCCGGGGTCGCCCTACTCAGGCGGGACCGGCCTCTCGCTGTGGTAATCGCCGCGATCGGACTGGTGATGATCGCGATCATCATCTCAAATCCCCTGGAGGGTCGCCTGTGACATGCCGCAGGCTTCAGGATCCGGTCGAGACAGTAGACCCAACCACGCGATCACACCCAGGCATCACGACCAGAAGGAACGAACCGAGGGCTGCTCGTGCCGGTGGGCAGGGGCGCGCTGTGGTGAGCTGGTCGCGTTCGTTGGGTGGCATGGCCTGGTACCGGGTCCAGAAGGTCTCGAACGGCTTGGTCAGCTCGTCGCGGTAGGCGTCGGACGTCACGGCGTCGCGGAGGCTGACGTGACCGTCGAGGACTGCCCGGGCCAGCTCGCACAGGAGTTCGTGGGGTCCGCCGGCGAGTCGGGGTGAGGGCGTCGCGTCGGTGTACGTCGCCGTCGGCGATGTCGTCGAGGTGGTTCACGTTGTGCCTGGTGTTGCGGCGGTGGGGTGGTCGTAGCGGCCGCCGTCGGGCAGGGCGGGCAGGGCGACCGCGTTGAGGTTGCTCAGTTCGCGGTTGAACAGGGCGCGGTAGGTGTTCACGGCGGACCGTCGGCTCGTAGGCTCTGTGAGGTGGAAACGCTGACCTTGCGCAAGCTGCGGAATGCGGCCGGGGCGGCTCTGCGCGATGCGATGTCCTCGTCGGACGTTGAGCAGTTCTGTACTGGCATCGGCCTCGCTCCGCCGAACCCGAAGAAGGACGACGTCGCATTCAACAGCAAGCAGAAGTACGTGGCGCGCCGTCTGGCCGGCAAGGAACTGCCGGAGTTGCTCCGGATTGCCTCGCATGTGCTGGACGAGTGCAACGGCGGCGAGACCGCTGACGAGCTCGCCCGACTCGTAGCCCAGGCCGAGAGCGGCGGTGTCGCCGGCGAGATGAAGAACCTGATCTTTGCCGCTGATGGCCCCAAGCCCAAGGTCGTACTGCGCGACGCGATCAACAACGACCTCGACCTGGTCGCGAACGAGCAATACTGCCTGGTCTACGACCGGCCATGGCGCTCTGAGGCGCTTACGTTGCGCCGACTCGGGGCCTGGTGGGCCGACCGCGAGAGGCTCGCCGACGTCTCCGAGATCGACGTGTGGCGCAACCTGCTCGAGCGGCTTGCCCGCTCACTGGACAACAACGCCGAGCGGCGGATCTTCAACGTGTACGCCCGGCGGTATCTCCGCCTGGGCGGGGACATTCCGGTGCTGCTCCCGCAGGTGTACTTGAGTTACGACCCGTACCCACAGGCCCGCTACGGCCCGGGCACCGCGGCGCTGGCCCGGCAGCGTATGGATTTCCTGCTGCTCTTTCCGCAGCGGGTTCGAGTGGTGATCGAATGCGACGGAGTCCAGCACTACGCCGACGATCCGGCCACGTCGGGCGCACCGCCGTACGCCAGTCCGCGCCGGTATGCCGAGATGGTCGCCGAGGACCGGGCGTTGCGGCTGCGCGGCTACGAGGTCTACCGCTTCGGCGGGTACGAGCTGACCGAGGGCGAGGACGCGGAACGTCTCCTCGAGGGGTTTTTCGACGCGCTGGCCGCCCGCCACGATCAGTCCGGCTTGCCGGCGTAGGCGACCGCCTGGTCCCCGATCAGGTCAACAGACTTTCCCGAACTGCGCGATGCCCTTGCCGCGCTGACCAAGGTGCGCCGCCAGGTCAAGCAGCTCCACACCGACCGGCGGAGCTGCCGCCGACGCCCGTGCCGACGCCGCCCGGCTCCAAGCCCAGCTCGACCAGGCCCAGGACGGGTGACGGCGACTGCCGCGTCCGCCCGCTTCCACCCCGAACCGCTCAGCGCGGCCAGGTCCGCGCCCTTGTTAACCGACCACGATCCGTTCGCCCGTCAGTCAAGCAGGTGTGTGGCGTCTTTCAGTGCGGCGGTCACGAGGACCGGCCTGGTGAACTCACCGTCTTCTCCGCACGGCCAACTCCAATACTGGTAGCCGTTGATCTCGATGATCACCGGCTCACCCGCGAGGTCTTCGACCAGACGTGTGTGGCCGTGTGGGCGGCATGTGACCGTGTCACTGGGAGAAAGCCGGATGACCTTGCCGTACTCAGGAGATCCCATGGCTGGGGACCGTACCGGAGTTGGCCCACTGTACCTCTACCGGCGAGTAACAAGACGTCTGGAGAGGCTCTGGTCAGCCTCGCTTTGTGTCCGGAATGTGGCTCTCGCGGCGCACCATAGTCATTCATTTGTTGCGTAAGTGATCACGCTGGTGTGGACGGTCGGCGGGGCGGTCGCTAGAGAAGACCGTCCCTAGCCTCACGTTATGGCCCGCCTCTCTAGTCGGCGAGGTTGCCGCGGGTGAGGAGGGTGTCGGGGTGGTCGGGGCCGAGGATCCTCAGCTGGTCGGTGAGGAGTTCCTGGAAGGCGGTGGCGGCGCCGGCGGGGTCGCCGGCCTCTTCACGCCAGCCGGCGAGGTTGCCGCGGGTGACGAGGGTGCTGGGATGGTCGGGGCCGAGGATCCTCAGCCGGTCGGTGAGGAGTTCCTGGAAGGCGGTGACGGCGCCGGCCGCGTCGCCGGCGCGGCCGCGCCAGTGGGCGAGGTTGTTGCGGGTGAGGAGGGTGTCGGGGTGGTCGGGGCCGAGGATCCTCAGCTGGTCGGTGAGGAGTTCCTGGAAGGCGGTGACGGCGCTGGCGGGGTCGCCGGCCTCTCCGCGCCACAGGGCGAGGCCGTTGCGGGTGGCCAGGGTGTCGGGGTGGTCGGGGCCGAGGATCCTCAGCTGGTCGGTGAGGAGTTCCTGGAAGGCGGTGGCGGCGCCGGCGGGGTCGCCGGCCTCGCCGCGCCAAGAGGCGAGGTTGTTGCGAGTGGTGAGGGTGCTGGGATGGTCGGGTCCGAGGCTCTGCAGCCGGTCGGTGAGGAGTTCCTGGAAGGCGGTGACGGCACCGGCCGCGTCGCCGGCCCGGCCGCAGTACAGGGCGAGGTTGTGGCGGGCGCCCAGGGTGTCGGGGTGGTCGGGTCCGAGGATCCTCAGCTGGTCGGTGAGGAGTTCCTGGAAGGCGGTGGCGGCGCCGGCGGGGTCGCCGGCGCGGCCGCGCCAGTAGGCGAGGTTGCCGCGGGTGGCGAGGGTGTGGGGGTGGTCGGGGCCGAGGACCCGTAGTCGGTCGGTGAGGAGTTCCTGGAAGGCGGTGGCGGCGCCGGCGGGGTCGCCGGCGTGGCCGCGCCAGTAGGCGAGGTTGTTGCGGGTGAGGAGGGTGTCGGGGTGGTCGGGTCCGAGGCTCTGCAGCCGGTCGGTGAGGAGTTCCTGGAAGGCGGTGGCGGCGCCGGCGGGGTCGCCGGCCTCTCCGCGCGAAGCGGCGAGGTTGTTGCGGGTGAGGAGGGTGTCGGGGTGGTCGGGTCCGAGGTGGGCGAGGGCAGTGGCGTGGAGATGGCGGAAGTAGACGACGGCGGCGTTGACCTGCCCGGTCTCGCCCAGGCTGAGTCCGGCCCGGAACAGTACGGGGTGTCCGCCGCTGTCGTTGTCCCACAGGTAGAGGTGGCTGGTGGTGCGCAGGCTGGCGGTGTTGGCCCGCAGCGGCTGTGCAGTCTGCTGGTCGGATTCGATGGCGGGCCAGATGGCCCACAACGCGTCGGCGGCCGTGACCGCCACCAAGGGCTTGTCCGACTCGGCTGTGGCTTCCCGTACCACCCGTTGCACCAGGGCGTGCACCCGTAGCGTGCCGCCGTCGAGGGTGGCGAGGCTGAACCGGTGCAGGTTCCCTAACGCCTCCCGCACGTCGTCCTCGTCCACCGGCTGGCTGGCGTCCCGGCGGGCGGTCAGGTGGTCGCGCACGGCCGGGGTGGTGAACAGGTTGGTGGGGATGCCGTTGGGGTCCAGCAGCGCGGCCACCTCCAGCACCGGTCGGGCCAGCCCTTGCGGTCTGGCGGTGTCGGCGGCAGCGATGGACAGCGACCAGGTGGCCGCCACCGTGGCCTGGTGCTCGTCGGGCAGCTCGTCCTCGACCGGCAGAAGATCGGTCAGCTGTTTCCGTTGGTCGGCCAGCCGGCGGCGGTAGGCGGCGCAGTCCAGGTCGTTGCGTTCCCGGATGAACGCGGCGGCCTGCGCCAAGGCCAACGGCAGCCGACCGAGGTCCTCGGCCAGGCCGGCGGCCTCGGCCATCCGGTGCCGGTCGCCGATGGCGCGGGTGAGGTAGCCGACTGCCTCGGCCGGGTTGAACAGGCCCACCTCGACCAGGGTCCGACCGCCAGTGTTCAGGCTGGTGTCGCGGCGGCGGGTGGTGACCACGGTCCGGCCGCAGGGGTTGGCCGGCGGCCACAGGCCCTTGGCATCGGCCAGGTTGTCGAGGTTGTCCAACACGACCAGCCACCGCCGGTCGGTCTCCTCCAGCCAGGCCAGGAACCGCTCCGCCGCCCGCTGCGGATCAGAACCGTCGGCGACCAACCCGCAAGCGGCGGCGGCCTCGGCATAGGCGGCCACGATCGGATCCCGGCCCACTGCGGTGGCCCACACGAGCACGTCCACCTCGTCGCGGACCTCCCGCGCGAACCACGCCGCCAACTGGGTCTTGCCCACACCGCCCATGCCGGACAGCACCTGGGTCAACACCGCCGTCCGGCCCGCCCTCGCCGCCTTGACCAGAGCCAGCCGTTCCTGACGGTTCTGCCACGACGCCGCCGCAGGTGGAATCCGCCCCACCCGCACCCGATCCGCACCCGAGGGCCGCCGGGAGTCAGGACGCGACGACCGCACCGCAACCACCGTGCCAACCACCGTCGCTACGGTGCCGACCACCCCCAGCACCCCGCTGACGATCCCGGCGACCCAACTCGCCTGCTCGGTGCCGCCCCATCCCCACTCCGGCAGGCTCCACCCCGACAGCCACCAGGCCCACACCGCGACGGCGGCACCCAGCATCGCGACACCAACCAGGGCCAGCCGTAGGGGACGCCACGACCGCCGACCAAACACCCGAGCCACGCCACCATCATGGACAGTCACCACACCACGGGGCCACCCGCCCACCTACCACCCAGGTTTGCGCGGTACGCAGGCAGAACTATCCACCTCTCCCCTAAAACCGATCGGGTGGTATCCCTAGAACGGGTCTTGTTTTCAAAACCCATTAGTGGTTACATGGTCTTTGTTCCAAGAACCTAGCAACCCTCGGAAGGGGTGGTGTTCTTGCTGCGTATCAAGCTGGGGCCACGCACGTACGTCGGTGACGAGCAGGGCGCGCACAAGTTCCTGCCGCGGATGCACGCGGGATGGGACCCGACGATGACGGACCAGCAGGTCTACGACGCCGCCCGGGGATGGTGGCGACTCAACCAGCGGGCCGAGCAGGAGCGGTACGCGGTCGTGGTCGCTGGCGGGCAGTGCCGACTGGCGATCCGCATCACTAAGTGGCAGCAGGAAGGCGATCGGCGCGCCTTCGCCGGCGACATCCTCGGCCCCGGCGACCTGGTGCACGACAAGTTCGTCGGCAAGCCCGACCCGGCCAATTCGACTAGCCGGTTCCCGGTGCTGTACCTCGCCGACCCGGTCGACGAAGCCACCTGCCGCTGCGGCTGCGGCGCTACCGTCTCTCGTGGGGAGTGGCTGCAGGGCCACGACCAGCGCGCTATCCACGACCGCATCAGGGCTGACTTCGGCGGCTCGGTCAGCAAGTTCATCGACTGGTACGACGCCAACGGGCCATTCGCCAGCGAGAACTGACAGCAAGCCAACGTTCCGGCCGGGCGCTCAGGGGAGCGCCCGGCCGGGCGCGTCCGTTAGCGGCCTGGCCGCCGTCCCGCCCCGGCCCTCTATCGCGTGCGTATTGGGTCAGGCGGAGTAGCCGCGGGTGGCGGTCCAGTCCGCGAGGGCCTCGGTGGTGATCCAGTAGGAGGCCTGGTCGGGGTTGGCGGAGTCGGCGATCTTGACGATGTCGCCGTTGTCGCGGTAGCCGACGACGCTGATGTAGTGGCCGCCCTCGAAGGAGTGCGCGGTGCCGTCGGTGTCGCTCGCCTCAGCTCGTCGACGTCGTCCAGGTCCACCACGGGCCGCGTGACGTGGCGTGGCGGTCGGGGTTCGCTGGCGGGGGAATGGCCGTGGGGGCGCGCTGGTTGTGTCCCCGGCGCGGCCGTAGCCCTTCGCTGGTGAGCGGGCGGGTGGCCTCGGGAATCGGGCCGGCCCGCCGGTCGTTACACCATGTCCGCGCCGATGGAGTAGCCCGCATCGAGGGTCTGGCGGATCCCCTGATCCCCTGTCCGGCGCGCGATGAATTCCCCCGGATCTCCACCACCGCCTTCCTCAACGGGTTGAAGCAGGTCGACGGCTGGAAGGACATGCCGCTGACGCAGGCCGCGCAGACGGTGCAGGTGTCGGCCTACCCCGACCACTACGCGCAGTGGGAGAAGCAGGCCGCCGACCTGGTCGCCGAGCTCTGGAGCAAGTGACGCAAACGAACACGATGAGGGCCCCTTCCCGCGGGAAGGGGCCCTCATCCGTTCTCACGCCACCACCACCGAACGCCGGTGGAGCAAGCTGGAAAAGAAGTAATACCTCCGCCCTCCAACTGCACGCGCCTGGCGGCGGAGCAAGCTGGAGAGAACGGCAGCCTTACGGCGGTCGCTGCGCTCCAACGGGACGCATGCTGCCGCGCAAAACCGGACCGCCTGGTGGGTGATGCGAGGTCCGCCAGGCGCACCAGGACGACCCCCGGTTGAGCCTCGAACAGTGCCCGGTACGGCCCATCGCGGGGCCGGATTGCGGTGATGACCTGCCCTGCTCTGATATGTGCATGGCGCCTTCAGGTCAGGCGGACGCCTCGCTGCCTTCGTCGTGCCTCTGGTCTTCAGCTTCCACGAACTCGATGTCGTCAGGCTTGATCGCCAACGGCACCCCGGAGCTTTCGAGGGCACCCAACACTTGCTCCGCCAGACGTTCCTGCTCGGCCATCCTGCGGTCGAGTTCCTCGTCCTCCACCTCGAAGTCGACTCTGCCGGCCAGCACTGCACGCAGGACCGTCGCCTCGGGCGTGAACTCGAGCCAGCCACCGGAACGACGTTCCGCCCACTCCACGGGCAAGCCAGCGTCCAGGGCTGCACGGACGGCGAACGCGAGTTGTTCTAATGCTTCGAGCTGGGCAACGGCAGCAGCGCGGGTCTGCTCGGCAAGCGCGAACGCCCGCTGACGCCACTGATCAACGACCAGCGCGGCGTTGAACGTGGCAGGTTTGGTGGTCAACTCTGTCCAACTCCACAGGTCAAGCGCTGCGCCGATGGCAGCCACCTCGGAGAGCTTCGGCTCGCGATGTCCCTGCTCGAGCTTCCAAATCGTCGCCTGAGTGCAGGGGTGGCCAAGCTCCTTGACCCGCTGGGCTAGGTCGGCCTGGGACAGGCCCCGGGTCTCGCGGGTCTTGCGCAAGTTGATCGCAAAGTACTCCGCGACCTGGCTGCTGGAATCCAACGTCGGCATCCCGCTCCCCCCTCGCTCGACTCCGAAAGGGAGTCATCCTTGACTTCGTTCCACAATGTACTCTGTCCGGGAGTTGTGAGCTACTCCCGATCGGAGTTGATATGCCAAAGCGGTCGCAAGCCGACAGCCCTTCGTACCTACTCAGCGTTCGGGCGAGCATCATCCTGGCGCTGAGCGTGCTGGCCGGCGGCGCAGCCGTTGGGCTGACCTTCGCGTCGGGCGGAGGTTGGGCGAGCGCACTGCTCGCCGGCGGCGCGGCGGCCGGCAGTGCGCTCTTGCTCTTCAACCAGATCATCGGGGACAACGGTGTAGATCGGTAACCGTGCCCACCTTGATGTCGTGACCGCCGCGCCCGCGGTTGGACCTGCACGTACTGCGACGGCCTCCGTCCGTGCCACTGCCCAGCCCACGACGTCGGCAGCGCGCCGCCTAGTCGCCGTGTGGCGGCAGTGTCGGGTGCCGTTCCGTCCCGGCCGCCGTCGTGTGTCCGGCACCCGCCGCCCCGACCCTTGCGGGCCGGGGCACCTGGTCGACGTAGTCAGTCGGTGGTGGGCGGGTAGGCGTGTTCGAGCACCGTGGAGACGAGTTCGCTGCGGGACACCGCGCCGTGCGCGTCGACGAGCTGGTCCAGGACGCGGCGGTTCGTGGGTGTGCTCTTCAAGGTCCAAGGCACCCGTCCCGCGTCGCCGCGGTGGTCGCTGGCGTGCCGGGCGAACAGGCTCCCGCCGGCCGGTTGAGGCGCGGCGCGGCGGGCGCCCAGGAGCGCGGGGATCTGCTGCTGCGCGTCCTCGATCGCGTCGTAGACCACCGCGGCGTTGGTCCGGCCGCGCTTGCCGGCCCGGATCTGGGCGGGCACATGCCGGCAGGAGGTACACGGTTCGAATCCGGCTGTCCCGGTAGGCACAAGCCGGCCAGGGCAAAGCTGGCCGGTGCTTTGGCCTTCTTCAATAGAAATTGTGAACCTCGCTTCGGAAATCCCCCGCTTACGGGGGGCGGCGGCCGGGTTCGTCATCCATGTGCATCGTCGTGTTTTGCGGGTGTGGGGCGCCCGTTGCGGTCGGCGCCGAGGCGTTCGAGGATGTCGGAGACGTCGGGGGCTTGGACGGGTTTGGCGATGTAGTAGGTGTCGGTGACCTCTTCGCTGGAGTGTCCAAGCTGCGCCGACGCGCTCTTGGTGTCCGTCTCTTCCTTGATGAGGGTGGCTACGGTCTTGCGGAAGGTGTGGGGGGTGACCCAGTCGAGGTCGGTGTCGGCGCGGGCTTGGCGCCACTGACGGCGGACGTTGTTGGGGGAGAGCCAGGTGCCCCGTCGGGACGCGAAGATCGCGTCATGGGGGTTGTCGGCGGCGCCGAGTTTGCGGGCGAGCAGCATGCCGGCCGCGAACCGGGGGAGAACGATCATCCGGTAGCCGGCGTCGCTTTTGGTCCAGGGTTGTCGGAAGAAGCCCTTGCCTTTGACGAAGACCAGCGTGCCGCAGATTGTGAGGGTGGGGCGTTTGGCGGCGAGGTCCAGGTCTTCCCAGCGTAGGGCGAGGATTTCACCGATGCGGGCGCCGGTGGCGAGCATGAGGTCGACGATGTCGGCCAGGTCGCCGGTGTGCCGGGGTCCGGGCTTGCCGGGGACGGGTTTCTGCCAGTCGCGGATTGCCGTGCGGACGGCTTGGAGGTGTTCGTCGGTGAGGACGACGACTGTGCGGCGTGGCTTGCGTAGCCGGCCGGTGTCGCGTACGGGGTTGGTGGGGATCGCGCCGTGCCGTACGGCCAGTGCGAACATCTGGCCGAGGACGACCTTGACGCCTTTGGCCGCTGAGGGGCGGTCCTTGGCGATGTCGCGTAGGAGTCGGTCGAGGCGGCCGACGCTGGCTTCTCGGATCCGGAGGTTGCTCAGGGCGGGCAGGATCGCGGTGCGCAGGCTGGTCTGATAGCGGTGGATGGTTTGGGGCGTGATGCGCTCTTCGGCGGTGATCTCTTCGATCCATAGTTCGGCGAGCCTGCTGACGCGGGTCTCCCGGGTGATCTCGTCATCGTTGGGGGTGGTGCGGTCACGGAGTTTGACCTTCAAGGCTCGGACGGCAGCCGGGCCGGTGGTGTCGGTGGCTTCGATGTCGCGGGTCTTGCCGTCGTAGTCGCGGAACCGGGCTCGTGCGCGGAACCGGTTGGGGCCGATCTTCTCGGTGCGGATGTTGCCCCAGGTGCCGATGGGCATTTCAGGTCGGGCCATGGCTCACCTCTCGGCGTCGGTGTGGGCGTCGAGCCAGCGTTCGACCTCGCTGCGCCGGTAGCGCAGGGTGTTGCCGACGCGGATGGCGCGGGGTCCCTTGCCTCGGCTGTGCCAGGCGTAGAGGGTGTTCTTGGGCTTGCCGAGCCAGGCGGCGAGGTCATCGATGGTCAGGAGGGGGTCTGGCCGCCATACGGGAGGGGTCGGGCCGTTCATTGCCGGCCTCCCGTGTCGGGTGAACCGGGCTGCGGACGTGGCGCGGCGCGGCCGGCAGGCCGCCAGCGGCTGGTGGCGTCTGACGGTGTGGACCCTGGCGCGGGTAGGGGATAGGGCGGGCACGGATCGGGTGTCCTTTCAAGTGCCCGGTCGGGTTGGGACCGGGGGCCCTTGGCGTTGTTGCTGCGACGCGTGGTTGTGGGGTGTGCCGGTTGTGGACGTCGATCAACGCGTTGGGGTCCGGAGGAGTCAAGTCCGTCTCCGGGCTGCGCATTGGCGGGGCGTGGCGGAGTCTGCGGCCAGTGCTGGCGGGCTGCCTTGCCTCGGTCCGGGTCGGTGACCGGCTGATTCCGAGCACCCGCGGGCCCTGGGCCCGGCGGGGTCGGGGCCTCGAGGATCAGGGCACCCTCATGCTGGACGAGCCACTGTGGGCCGCTGGACGGCCCGTATGGCGACGGAGTGACTACCAATGCGACCTGGCCGTGCGAGGTCACTGGGAACAGGGACAGCAGCGCCATGGAGTCCCCGCGGTAAATCTGGCCCGGGCCTGATGCTCCGGCCTGTGTGGTGTGGCGGACGTTGTCCGCCGTGTGGGCCACCGGCTCGGGTTCGTAATCGACTCCGACACTGTGAGGGCTCAGGCGCATGGCCTCGGTGACGGTGGTGCCGATTCCGGCTACGGGGTCGAGTGCCATGTCGCCGGCATTGGTGCAGGTGCGAACGGCGTATCGGGGGATGGTCGGCAGCATCTTGCCGGGGTGGTTCATCGACACGGGGTGGGTTCGGCCGCGCAGTAGGTCACGAGATGGGGGTTGGCCGGTGAACCAGACTGGCCCCAGGTAACCCTCGGCGAGTAGGGCCGTCAGGGCGGGGGCGTCGGGGCGAGGCGGGGCGGAGCCGTGAGGGACGGCGGTGTGGAGCAGTGGACGAGGGGCAGGCACGAGGGTTCTCCTTACGGGTGCGGTCGTGGCGAACACGAGCAGGTTCCGGAAGGCCGGCCGGTGCCGGCCGGCGGTGACCGCTGCGCGGTGGCTGAACTCACCTGGCTGCGGCTGCCCGGCGATGAGCTCGACGAGTAGGAACTCGCCGGGGCGCAGAAGAGGTCGCCAGGTGTTCATTGCCGTGGCCGCGTCGCCCGGGTCGGTGGGGCTGTCGTTTGATGCGTCGGCGACTCGTGCTGTAGCGAACGGGTGGGCTGTCATTGGGAGAAGTCCTCCGAGAGTTGGGTGTTCCGGCGGGCAAAGAAAGTGGCCGGTGCCGTTGGGCACTGGCCACTCGTTGAGTAGGGCATACTTAAATTGCTGATCGTTGATGGAACGTCTTTGCTGTTAGGTCATCTGAATGCGTAATTGACGTTCTGCGGCGATCCACGACCGGAACCGGCCGGCTGCGGCTTCTTTGCGGACTGGCACAGTGCCGTGCCAACCTCGGTGACTCCAGGGCGCCAGCGCCGCACTCGACCAAGCGCAGCGCGAACGCGAGAAGTTGACCACTACGGACTCTGTCGACGGTCTCTTCACGTTCTCCGAGGCCAAACAGCGCTACTACGCCGGTAGCAGCCTGATTTGGCTACCCGGCACGGCCGATGCCGAACGGGCCGTAGGCGAAGCCAGCCAGGCAATCCGCATATGGGAGACCGAGTCGCCCGAAGCCCGTTCGCTCGACGACGAGGCATTGGCCCACGTCTACCAGGCTACCGTCCATCTTCACCTTGGCGAGCTGGACGCAACCGTCGCCGCACTACGCCCGATCCTTGACCTGCCCGAGGACCGGAAAATCTTCTGAATTAGGAAGAGGTTGAAGCGAATTGTGGACGAGTTGAATGCCGAAAGGTGCCAGGGTTCGAGTCTGGCAGCCGACCTACGAGACGAAGTCCGCAGCTTCGCTGCCTGACAACCAGCCAGAACCAGCAGGACGAAGCCCTCTTCGCCCTGCTTGCATGCAAAGCCAAGGGGCGGCTCCAGTTTGGAGCCGCCCCTTGAGCGTTACGTCAAAGGCTGGCAGTGATGTGCGCGATGGCGATAATCACCGCAGCCAGGCCACTCAGCAGCGTGCCGATGGAAGCGAGAAGCGGAGCCCACCCAGGTAGGCGGCTGCGCCTCCTCCGCTGATCCTTGCGTGTCGCCCGATGCT
This sequence comes from Micromonospora pallida, assembly GCF_900090325.1. Lineage (NCBI taxonomy): Bacteria > Bacillati > Actinomycetota > Actinomycetes > Micromonosporales > Micromonosporaceae > Micromonospora > Micromonospora pallida. Next base: position 903,708 of record NZ_FMHW01000002.1, read on the forward strand.
TCTGGCCCCATAGTTTCGTTACCGACATGAACCTGTGCTTCCTCAAGTTGCGAGTGCAGGTCGGGGGCGGCGCTCCGCGCCCAGCCAAGCCCGTGGTGCCGCCCCCTCCCCACGCAGGCGGTTTACCTGCGCATTAGGGCAACGACTCACGTTTGCGAAGGTCACCTTGCGTGCGTGAAATATTCCGCGTTTTTTGTGCGACGCTTCCTTGCAGGAATAGTGCTGTTGGATCACCTTATGTCCTTATTTGAACGTTCAAATCTGTTGCCACGTGCAAGTTGCATACTGCAAGGCAAGTGGCCGACTTGTGTATGATTTATACCTAAAATTTGTTCCCGTTTGCTGCGGTTAGGGCGTTTCCAGGCTTTCAGGAAAGGTGGCGGTATGTGAAGCAGGAGAGACGGGGCTTGGAAGCCCGAGCAGCCGGCATCGGCCGGGCCGGCCGGCCACGCTGACGGAGCACCGAACCTCGAAGACCTCGGGGCTCTGCCCCGAACCCCGGCCCTCCTCAGAGATGCCGCTGCGGATCACCTCATCGGGCACCACAAGGGCTACCCCGTGCGGGGAGGCTGGACGGTCTGGCGACTGCCCGACGAGGGGATCCGCTTCCCCTGGCGGCCGGGTTTTATGTTCTCTTGGTCGTCCTAGAAGTGGCGGCATGGCAGCCGATCGGGAGGCTTCTGTGGGTGTTCTGTACGACTACTTCCGCGCTTCTGACGACGAGGCTGTCGCAAAGCTGATGGCCGCCACCGATGGCGGGCCGGTAGTGCGAGAGGGAGATTCTCACGTCGAGGATGCCGTGGACGGCAAGGGGATCGATCCGACCGTCGTCCTCGGCAAGGTCGTCTCGTTCGCCCTCGACGTGCCGTGGGACGCCGACCTGGTTGGGAAACGACTTGTCTGCCCGGACGGTGCTGGTGAGGACCCTGAGTACGAAGGGCCCTGGGTCGTCGTACTCAGCGAACCCGCCCGGGACGCGCTTGCCGAAATCCCGGACGACCGCTTGCCGGGCCTAGCCGATCGATGGTCACAAATCGATGAGCTGTCCCGCTACAGCGACACGTCGCCGGAGGTCATGCTGTCGCGTTTGCGGGAGTTCGTTGGGCTGGCCCGCAGAGCACGTACGAGCGGGGAAAGCATCTACTGCTGGATCTGCCTCTAGCAACGGTCGACAGCAACGGTTGCAGATCATGAGGGGCGCCTTGGCTGTGCAGCCATCCGTACAGCCAAGCCAGCCGGCCGGACCAGTCAAAGGCCGACTGGGGCGACAGGACGAGCAGCTCAACGGCGGTTACCGACGCCGACCGACAGCGGTCTTGATCTTTGCAAGGCAGGGATAGGCCATGGCCTCGGCGGCCTCCAGTCTCCTACGATCTTGCCCGTGGGCCTTGCTGATGTGACACGCTCCGATGTCCTCGCTGCCGTTGAGGAATTCGACAAACTCGGCCGGGACGCGTTCCTGGACAAGTATGGCTTTGGGACCGCCCGGACATACTTTCTAGAGGTCAATGGCCGCCGGTACGACTCAAAGGCGATCATGGGCTACGCGCACGGCGTCAGCCAGGGTGAGTTCTTGCGGTCCGGTGACTTCACAGGCGGGGAGGCGAGCGTCGTCCACCACCTTCGACGGCTCGGCTTCGTCACCCGGACTCACCGCAACCCGCCCTGGACGTGGGACGAGGTCGTTTTGGCCTGCGCACTCGTGCGTGACAACGGCTGGCGGTGGCTGACGCCTAACGATCCCCGCGTGATTGAGTTGTCTGAGCTGCTCCAGCTCTACACCACGCATCCGGTAGAAGAGCGCGGCCATGACTTTCGCAACCCTAACGGCGTGGCTCGCAAGACCGCTGACATTGCCACTCAGCATCCGAACTACACCGGCAAGCCAACCAACGGTGGTCGGTACGACCGGGAGGTACTCGTCGCCTTCCTAGACCGGCCGGTCGAGATGGAGCAACAGGCCGTCGCAATCCGGCAGGCCATCGTGGACGAGTCGGCCGACCCGGCGGAGGTGGCAGACGTAGACCTTGACGGGCTTAGCGCCGAAGAGGGACGGGTGCTCCAGCGGCTGCACCTTCGCCGGGAACGAGACCCGAAGCTGCGCCGTAAGGTGATCGAGGCGTACAAGCGCCGACACGCGGTGGTTGCCTGTGTAGCCTGTGGGTTCGACTTCCAGAAGACGTATGGCGAACGCGGCGCCGACTACATCGAGTGTCATCACCGCACGCCTCTCCATGTCAGCGGACCGACACGCACGCGGCCAGAGGATCTCATGCTGTTGTGTTCGAACTGCCATCGGATGATCCACCGATCCTCGCCCTGGCTGACCCCAGAGGAACTCATCTCGCTGATCGAGCGCCACCGGGCGGATTAGCCGATCTTCACCGATGCCACATCTTTGGTAGGCGACGCAGCCAGAAGGCAGCGAGAGATTCAGCAGCGAGCGGTAAGGGGCGACGCGAGACAGTGAAGGCGCGTGGTCCGCGGGCTCCAGCGGGCCGTGCCTGACCGCGTGAACGGGATCAGTAGTACAGCAGCGATATACAGCAACCGAGCGAGCCGCATCGGCTGCCAGGTGGCGACCAGGAACTGTCCGACGTCGGGGGAACCGTAGGAGATCGCATCGCCTGGAGCTGCAGATCAGAAGGTTAGGGGTTCGGGTCCCTTCAGGCGCGCAGATTACAAGGGGCCTGACTTGCGGAAGGTCAAGCCCCTTGACTTCTTCGTCCCCTGTGGACGTCTGGCTGCTCGGTGGGTGCTCGTGCGACGAACATCCCGCACGTTCCGCCCCGTCCGGTGGCACCACGTTTGGTCCCAGCGCTTTCTCCGTGGCGCCCCACGCGGTAGGTCTGGTTGTCCCAGTGAGGGAGGGCGGTTCCCGCTGCGATGGGTGCTCGCCCGGTTGCGCTGAGGTCAGCTAGGGTGGCTTTCTTCTGCGTCGATATGGCTATACCCCCTCGTGGGTTGTGGAAGATCGGGGCTTCTTCGTGATCGATCCGCAGCAGGTCCAGGACGTCAAGCGGGCGCTCGGCGCAAAGCTCGCGCGTTGGCGCAAGTCACGTGGCCTGACGCAGGCCGATGTAGCCGAGCGGGTGTACAGCACTCGGAGCACCATCGCTGGGGTTGAGTGTGGTCAGCAGGTTGCTGATCGGATCTTCTGGCAGCGGTGTGAGACGTTTCTGGACGCCGGTGGGGAACTGCTCGCCGGGTACGACGGTTACCGGAGTCTCAAGCAGCGGCATGATCAGGAGAAGATCGAGGCTAGGCAACGCGCCCGGTGGGGTGAGGTTGAAGGCGATTCGCGGCCAGGCATGGATGGTGTCCCGACCGGGGCGGGCCAGGCGCTGCCTCCACCTGCACAGGTAGTGCGATCGTCGACATCGGCAGGCGGTCCGGTGGAGACGGGCTGGCCGGCCGACCGGTCAACTGGTCTGAGTTGGCCCGGGCTGGGGCAGGTCTCGGTGGATGTTGATCCCGCGTTGGCCTTGCACTGGAGCGAGATGCTCCGGCTCCTGGCGGCTTCCCACAACGTCTTCGGTTCCCGGCAGGTCTACGACGCCGTCTGCCGAGAGCTGGCCGTGATCCGCCGTTACCGGCACGAGGCCATGGACGACCTCAAGTCGCGTCTGCTGGCGGTAGAGGCGCGATGGGCGGAGTTCGGGTCATGGACCGCCGACAATCTGGGGGACGCCACGGCCGCGGCGTACTGGCTTGACCAGGCACTCGAACTGGCGCGCAGAGCGGGCGACAGACGGATGGCCGCCTATGTCTTCATGCGCCAGGCGCAGCAAGCCGCCGACCGACTCGACGGCACTCACGCCACGCGACTCGCCAGGACGGCCGAGGCCATCGTGTCACTCGCCGACCGCGACCGCGCCCTGTGCCTGATTCGTCAGGCACAGGGACACGCCCTCCTCGGCGATCAACCACGCTCCCTCACCGCCCTCAAAATCGCACACAAGTTGATCGACCGAGCGGCAAGCGTCGGTGCCGACGACTCGGACACCATCGGCCGCCACTGCACCCTTGCCTACCTACGGGCACACGAGGGCTACTGCCTTCTACGCCTCGGTCAAGCCAAGGCGGCTGCCCGTGCCCTTGAAGAGGTCCTCGACGGCTGGCCCGTCGAATACCGACAGGATGAAACGCTGGCGCGATCCTGGCTCGCCTTGTCCTACGTCTCCGTCGACCGGTTGGCCGAGGCGGGCGTCGAGGGAAGCCGAGCGTTGTCCCTTGCCGCCGCAACCTCTTCCGCGCGGGCGATGCGTACCCTGGGCCAGTTGCATGCCCAGCTCACGGGGAAAACGGCATCTGCCGAGGTAGTCGGGTTCAGGAACGCCTTCTCACTCGTCGCTTCGACGGCCAGACTGTGATCATGGATTTGATCACCACCGCGACGACCACTGACGAGGCCAACCGCGCCTCGGACGTCGCCGTGCTACCGGTGGGCAGTTTCGAGCAGCACGGCGATCACCTACCTCTGCTCACGGACACGATCGTTGCTTGCGCTATCGCGAAGGCTGCCGCTGCCAGGTACGACTTGATGCTCCTTCCTCCTGTGACCATCAGCTGCTCGCAGGAACACACCGGCTGGCCAGGTTCGGTGAGTATCCGCTCATCCACCCTGACCCGCATCGTCGCCGACGTCGGGGAATCGCTGCGCCGTGCAGGTGTCGACCGGCTGGTCGTGGTCAACGGCCATGGCGGGAACTACGTGCTGTCCAACATCGTGCAGGAAGCCAACGTCGGCGAGCGCCGCATGGCGTTGTACCCGCGACGGCAGGACTGGGAGACCGCCCGCCAGCAGGCCGGGTTGGTCAGCAGCAGCCACGACGACATGCACGCCGGGGAGATCGAGACTTCCCTGCTCCTGCATCTCTGTCCCGAACTCGTTCGAGACGGTTATCAGAACGCCGACCACCTTGCGGAACGTCCGGACCTGCTGGTCCTGGGAATGCGCGGCTACACCGACAGCGGGGTCATCGGCCAGCCGTCCCTCGCCACCGCCGACAAAGGGAAAGCCGTGCTGGAAAGCCTTACTGCCACGTTCGCCGACGTTCTGGCCGTACTGCGGGGCGAACCACACCAGTAGACGTAGCTCTGGCAGTGGCTGCTGTTCGGTAACCCAACCGATCTCCGGTCCGAAGCTGTCAACGCCGTCAGCGGCGTGCTTGCCGCCATCCTCGGCACTCTCCTCGCCGGGGCCCTCGGTGTCGATGACACCCGAGGCATCGATTGGGGCGAACTCGCCATCCCGATCGCTTCGCCGCGATCGGTGTGGCTGCCGCAGGCGCCTACGCCCGCCGTCGCATCTACTGAGCCTGATACGCCCGTGGGTCGGCCTGTTGGGCCGCCAGTGTGTTGTCGGCACCGGCTGTAGCTGCGGCATTGGGTCCACCAGTGCCGCTGGTACGGCCAGCACCAAGGCGGTGGTGACTGCGCTGGTCGCGGATTTGCCATCGCGGTGAGCACGTTCGTTGCCGTAGTCATCACCGGGTCGGCGTTGATGCTCGCCGAAGGCTTGCGCCGGTCGCCAATCCACGAACGGGTCGTGTCGAAAATCGGTGTCGAGGGTGTTCGACATGTGTTTGGTTGCGTCTACTGGTTCCTGGCATCGCGGATGCCGGAACGGTTCGGAGCAGCGGAGGTTGATGGCCGGTGCGACGGCGGCCGCTTCGCAACCTCTCACGAACCCGCCTGCAGGTCGACTTTGGCCGGCGGCGGCAACCAACCACATGGCCAGGATGTGATCACATGACTACCGCAAGTGGGAACGCTGTGCGAGATCCCATGGCGCTGCGGACGGCGATGGTGGCGGAGCTGAGCGAGGACACGATCAGGTCGGAGGCGGTGGCTGCCGCGTTCTCGGTCGTGCCGCGTCACCTGTTCGCCCCAGGGGAGTCTCTGGATGTGGTGTACGACTCGAACACCCCTTTGGTGACGAAGACCGGTCCGGACGGTACGGCGCTCAGTTCGGTGTCGGCGGCGCACATTCAGGCGGTGATGCTGGAGCAGGCCGAGATTGAGCCGGGGATGCGGGTTCTGGAGATCGGTTCGGGTGGGTACAACGCGGCGCTGATTGCGGAGCTGGTCGGCCCGCAGGGTGCGGTGACGTCGGTGGACATCGACCCGGAGATCGTCGCTCGGGCCCGCGCCTCCTTGCAGACCGCCGGCTACGACCGGGTGCGGGTCGTCCAGGCCGACGCCGAATACGGTGTACCGGAGCAGGCACCGTACGACCGGATCATCGTCACGGTCGGGGCGTGGGACATTCCACCGGCTTGGATCGCCCAGCTGTCCGAACGCGGCCGGATCGTGGTGCCACTGCGGTTTGCCGGCCTGTCCCGCTGCGTCGCCTTCGACCTGGCCGGAGGGCGCCTCGTCAGTCACAGCTACTGCCTTGGCGGGTTCGTGCCGATGCAGGGCGCGGGCACGTACTCCGAGACGCTGGTGCCGATCAACGGCGAGGCAACGCTGCGCATGGACGGGCCGGATCCGGGCTTCGACGTGCCGGCGCTGCGTAAGGCGGTCCACGCACCGAGGATCGAGCGGTGGTCCGGGGCGGCGTTCGACATGCCCGACGAGCTGGAGTTGTTCGTGGTGACCAGCGCGTCCCACGTGCCCTTCCTGTACGCGAGCCAGCAGTTGGTGGACCAGGGCGTGTTCAGCCCGGCGGTGACCTACGGCACGGCCGCCGTGGTCGAGGGCGGCAGTTTCGCCTACCGGACGAAACGCGAGAACGAGGGCCTCGGCGGATGGGAGAGCGGTGTCTACGCCTACGGCCCGCAGGCCGAGGCGGTCGCTGACAGGTATGTCGGGCTGCTGCGCCGCTGGGCGGCCGACTTCCGCCGTCGCGGGACCGCGCGGATCGAGTACCTGCCTACCAGCGCAGGCGTGCCGGACGGCTGGTATGTGCCGAAGCGCCACGGCGCCGTCGCCGTGTCCTGGCGCTGACAGCTACCGGCGTCCCAGCCGGGACACCGGATGGATCACAACCCTTTCGAAGGAGGCTTTCGTGTCGATCATGACCGAGGAGCGGACCGCCCCGCTGGCGTCGCCGGTGGCGGTGGACGGGAAGAAAGACGAGTTCGGGCCGGACGACTGGGAGCTGGACATCACGTTCATCGAGTCCGGCGAGAGCGTCGACAAGCTGATCTACATGACGAACGACGGGTGCGGCAAGACCTGCCAGTCCGCCTGCAGCACCACCTGCCCGGCGTAGGCCGGAGACCTGGGGCGTCTGGCCAAGTGGGGTATCGTCCGCGTGGCCAGACGCCTCCCGTTCCCAGGGGAGGACATGTGTACCGGTACCTGGATGCGCTGGTGGTGCGCGCGTCGACCTGCTCTCCCGATTGGTTGGTCGGCGGTTGGCCGGACCTGACCGGCGCGGAGGCCGCAGGGTCGTGGCAGCGATGGTTGGAGCAGATGTTCGCGGTGCCGCAGTTCGCGGCGGCAGTGGAGTTGGCCAGCCCCGTGCTCGCCGACCGTGTCCGCTCGGTCTGCGCCAGCCGGGTCGGGGAGGGTGAGGCGCGGCGGGTAGTCGTGTCGGTCCTGCGGTACCTGCTGCGGGCGCGTGGCCGGGCGACGCCGTACGGCTTGTTCGCCGGGGTCGCCGCCGCCCGCTTGGCCCCCACCGCCGCCGTCCGGTTCGGTGACGGGCACCGAGCGGTGCTTCGGGTACGGGCGGCGTGGCTTTCGGGCCTGGTCGACCGGCTGGAGGCTGATCCGGTGTTTCGGCCGCATCTGACGGTCCGCGCCAACAACCTCCTGGCGCGCCGGGATGGGCAGATCGTGCTGGAGCACCGCCCCCACCAGATTCTCGGGGAGCCGCCCACCCAGGTACAGGTACGCGCCACCGGCCCGGTACTCGCGGCGCTGACGGCGGCGGAGGAACCGATTCGACTGGACGATCTGGCCGGCAAACTCGCCACTGACCACGCCGTGCCCGTTCACGTTGTGCACGCGCTGCTCGCGCAGATGGTGTCGCAACGGCTTCTGCTGAGCGCGCTACGGCCGGCGACTACCTGCACTGATCCCCTGTCCGCCGTCACCGTTGGCCTTCAGCAGGCGGTGGCCGACGCCGCCGAGAGCACCCCGGGCGACGGCGTGCTCGTCCGGGCACGTGCGACGCTCGGCGTACTGCATACCCTTGCGCAGCGGGCTGCGTCGGACACCGCGACGCCCGGCGCGCGGCAGCGCGCGCAGGTGGCCGAGGCGATGACTGGTCTACACCCCGCCGACGAGTCACCTGTCGCAGTCGATCTGCGCTTGGACGCCGACGTGCGTGTTCCTGAGATCGTCGCGGTAGAGGCGGCGAGCGCGGCCGGTGCCCTGGTGCGTCTCGCGACTGTCGGTCGAGGAGGGTGGGCGGCCTGGCACGGCCGCTTCCTCGAGCGTTACGGACCCCATGCGGTCGTACCGGTCCGTGACGCGGTGGACGCCGACCTTGGCCTGGGCTACCCCGCCGGTTACCACGGCACCACTCCCACACCGCCGCCGGCCCTGACCGCGCGTGATCGGAAGCTGCTGACCCTTGCCCAGGAAGCGGCGCTGCGACGCGAACGCGAGATCGTGCTCGATGACGCCGCCATCACCGACCTCGCCGACAGCGCACCAGTCAGGCACGTCCAGCCGAGCACCGAGCTGACCGTCACCGTGCACGCCCGTACCGCGCGGGACCTCGACCGGGGTGAGTTTCGGCTGGAGGTGGTCGGAGTGTCCCGCAACGCCGGCACCGTCACCGGCCGGTTCATCGACCTGCTCGACCCTGCGGATCGGCAGCGCATCGCCAGCGAGTACGCGGCCCTACCTGGCGTGACCCGTGGTGCGTTGCGTGTCCAGGTGTCGGCAGCGACCTTCTACACGGTCACCGAGGACGTGGCCCGCGCCCCACAAGTGATGCCGCACCAGGTCTCGCTCGGGGAGTACCACGTCAACGCACCCAGCCGGATCGCGCTGGACGACATCGCGGTCACCGCTGACGCGGACCGGGTCTACCTGGTGTCGGTCTCCCAGCGGTGTGTGGTGGAGCCGATCGTGCTCAACGCGGTCGAGCAGGTGCACTACACCCTGCCGATCGTGCGGTTCCTCACCGAGGCCACCACCGCCTTCACGACACCGTGTGGCGGGTTCGACTGGGGTGCTGCCAGCGGTCTGCCGTTCCTACCCGCCCTGCGCTACCAGCGGAGCATCCTGTCGCCGGCACGCTGGCTGCTACCGGCAAGCGCCCTGCCCGCCCCCGCCACTAGCTGGCGGGAGTGGAGCCGGGCCCTGGCCTCCTGGCGCGACACGGCCGGCTGCCCGCCTGGGGTGTACCTCGGCGAGAGCGACCAGCGCATCCACCTGGATCTCGCCGAGCCGGCTCATCAGGCACTGCTGCGCGACCACCTGCGTCGCACCCCGACCGCCGTGCTGCGCGCCGCGCCTCCGCCTGACACGGCTGGCTGGATGGGCGGGCACGCCCATGAGATCGTCGTCCCCTTGGCCGCGACGGTCGACGCGGCAGCACCACCACGCATGCTTGCCACCGCACCCGTGGTTGACGTCCGCGAATACGGACACCTCCCCGGCGGCGGTGACCGCCTTTTCGTCAAGCTGTATGGCCATCCCGACCGGCAGACACCGATCCTCACCCGACACCTTCCGTCCCTGATCCGCCAGCTCAGCCCAAGGGCACGGTGGTGGTTTCTGCGCTACGGCGACCCGGAACCGCACCTGCGGCTGAGGCTGACCGGTGACGCGAGCACCGCGACGCTCGCCGAGTGGACACACGACCTGCGCCGCGTCGGCCTGCTCGCGCGGGTACAGGTTGACACCGACTACCCGGAGACCGCTCGCTTCGGCGGACCCGCCGCCGGACCCGCCGCCGACGGGGTCTTCGCCGCCGACTCCGCGGCCGCGCTCACGCAGTTGCTCGCCATCGATGGCAGGCTGGCACCCGCTGTCCGTGCGGTGACCGCGGCGAGCCTGCTGGACATCACTACCGCCCTGATCGGCGACACCAACGCCGGTATGCGATGGCTGATCGACCACACGCGCCCGCACCGGCCCGCTCCACCCCGCGACGTCTACCAGCGCACGGTCGCGCTCGCCAACCCCGACCAGACCGGCCTGGACATACTCGGCGACGGCACCGATCTGCGGACTGTCTGGCAGCGTCGCCGCGAGGCGCTGAACACCTACCGTGACGCCCTGCACGCCGCAGGAGCCGCCGTGGACAGTGTCTTGCCTGACCTGCTGCACCTGCACCACACCCGCATGATCGGCCCCGACCCGGACAGCGAACGCGCCTGCCTGCACCTGGCCCGTGCCGCCGCGCTGAGCTGGACCGCCCGCGCCCGGAGCCAACCATGAGCCCCACGGACCCGAGCGCGCTCGCGGCATCGACAGCCATCGCCGAGGCACTGGCCGACCCACAAGCCATCCAGCCCGCATTCCAGGGGCGAGCGAGGCCACAATCCCTCGCGGGCGGCGCGGTCGGTATCGCATTGCTGCACATCGAACGAGCCCGCACCGGCCACGGCGACGACACCGTTGCCCACACCTGGCTGAAACTCGCCGCGTCCCAGCCGATCAGCGCCGGCGGCAACGCCAACCTGTTCCACGGCGCACCAGCCCTCGGCCTCGCCCTGCACGCCGCCGGCACGACCCGGTACCGGCGCGCGCTGGCCGCGCTCGACGACACCACCATCACCCTCACCCGAGGGCGCCTGGCCGACGCCAATGCCCGCATCGACCGGGGCGACCCGTTGCTAATGCGCGAGTTCGACCTGATCCACGGCCTGACCGGACTCGGCGTCTACCACATGCACCGCCATCCCGGCCACCCCGTCACCCGCGACGTGCTCGCTTACCTGGTCCGCCTCACCTGCCCTCTCCCCGGCCAACGCGGTACCACCAATCTGCCGCCGTGGTGGATGTCGGTCGGCCTGTCCGGCGAACCCGACTCCGACCACCCACACGGGCACGGGAACCTGGGAGTCGCCCACGGCATCAGCGCCGTCATCGCGCTGCTCTCCCTCGCTGTCCTTCACGACCTGACCACCACCAGCCTGCGCGACGCTCTCGCCCGGCTCTGCGCCTGGACCGATCAGTGGCGCCGGGACGACGACGCCGGCCCGTGGTGGCCCGGATACCTGACCATCGACCACACCGGCCGCCTCGAACCGTCGCTTCGTCCCCGGCCCTCCTGGTGCTACGGCATCGCGGGCGCCGCCCGGGCCCAACAGTTGGCCGGCATCGCGCTCGGCGACGCCCGCCGACAGGCAACGGCCGAACGCGGGATCCTGGCCGCGCTGCGCGACCCGACCCGACCCGCCCTACTCCCTGAGATCGGCCTGTGCCACGGCAAAGCCGGCCTGCTCCACGCCGCATTCCGCATGGCGGTCGACGCCCGCAGCCCGGTACTGGCCGCCGAACTACCCGACCTGTCCGGCCGCCTCGCCGCCCAACTACTCGGCGAGCCGATAACCGAACCGGAACTTATGGACGGCGCGGCCGGAGCTGCCCTCGCGTTGCACGCCGTCGGCACCGGCACCCCACCCATGTCCGCGTGGGACGCAGTCCTCCTACTCGCCTAACACCACCCGACCCGCAAACCGCCACTCACCGCCAAAGGAACGCGATGATGCCGTCGCCGTGGCTCCAGATCGCCATCGAGCTGCCCGATCCGGACCGGGCCGAGCACACCGCCGTCACCCACCTCGCCCCCGTACTCATGAAGGCGGAAGCCGACAGGCGCATCGCTGGCTGGTTCTTCATCCGAAAGACACCCCAGTGGCGGCTGCGCTACCTCCCCACCGAGGAGACCACCATCGCGCGGGAGCACCTCTTCACCCGCCTCGACGCCCTCATCCGTGAACGGCACATCACCCGCGCGGTCGAGGCCGTCTACGAACCCGAAACCCGCGCCTTCGGCGGCGACCAAGCGATGGCCGTCGCGCATGAACTGTGGCACGCCGACAGCCGACACGTACTCGGCTACCTCGCCACCACCGCAGCAGACCCCACCACCCGCCGCCGCCGCGAGCTCGCGATCCTGCTTGCCAGCACCCTGCTACGCGCGGCCGGCCTGGACTGGTACGAGCAAGGCGACGTCTGGTCCAAGATCGCCCACCACCGGACCCCGCCCGACAACCCCAGCCCCGACAAGACCCCGGCTTTCCAGGCAAGGCTGCGCCGGCTGATGAGCACGGACCTGACCAACCTCAACCAACCGGCATCGCCGCACCTGATGCTGGCCGACTGGGCTGCCGCGTTCACCACCGCAGGCCACGACCTAGCCCACCTCGCCGGCACCGGCAACCTCCGCCGTGGGCTGCGCGACATCCTCGCCCACCACGTCATCTTCGCGATGAACCGGATCAGCCTCCCCGCGACCACCCAGGCCGTCCTCGCCACCCACGCCGCCACCGTCATCTTCGGCCCAGACCCCACCGTCCAACCAGCCACACACGCCACCTACCAGCACGCCCACGCGACGGTCACCGCAGCCAGAGCGGGAACCGGCTGATGGACCCGACCGGCGCGCAAGCTCGTAGATTCCCCCTCGTCGCCCGGCCCCGACCCGCCTGCACCCCACTGCCCGAGCGGGTAACCGACCTGACCCGCCGCGCTGCCGCCGCCACCCGCAATGACGACCCTGCCGCCGCAACCGCCGTGGTCAACCTCGCCGCCCTGCTCGCATCAGACTGCGGACGATCCGACCTGGCCCGGCATTGGTCAGCACGGCTCGCCCGCTCCGCGCTCGTCCACCCCGCACCCGACTTCCAAACAGCAAGTCACAGCCTCGAACCCATCATCAACCTCGCTCGGCTACGCACCCGCGCCGGCGACGGCACCGGAGCATGGAGACTCCTCGAAACCCTCTACCGGGCCATCGCGTCCCGCACCGACACCACCATCGACGGCGTCACCGTCCCCGCCGCACACCTGACGCCTGAGCCCACCGCACACCGCAAACTCCGCCAATGGCTCTGGACGGTCCTGCTGTCCAGCGGCGCGCACGCCCTCGTCACCGCCGGCAGATGGGACGACGCCTACCACCGGCTCCAACAACACAACGGCATCGGCCGCCGCATCCTCGACGGCCGGCAGGTCGCTGTCATAGCCCACGCCACCGCAGGCAGACGTGCCCGCGCCCTGGAGCTACTGCACGACACCGAGCCAGGCGAACCGTGGGAACGCGCCGTCACCGCATCCCTGACCCTGCTGTGCCAGCAAGCCGCCATCACCAGCACCACCCAACGACACGCCGTCGCCGCCTACCAGAGGCTGGACACCACAGCAGCAAACCTCGTCGTGTTCCACACCCGCCTGGGGATGTGCCTCGCCGACGCGCTCGGCGGCGTCGAGCAGCCTGCGGCACAGGCCATCACCGCCGATCTCATCGAGCGGGCCAACGGCGACGGATACGCCGCCCGAGACGTCCTCGCCCACCCCGGATGCCGCGCCATCCTCAACCAACGACAGACCGAACAGCTCACCGAGCAGGTCACCGCCTGCGGACTCGACGCCGGCCATATACCCGCGCGCTTGCTGACCGAAATCGCCGACGCCCTAGACACCGCCGAAGCCGTCATCCGGGCAGCACTCACTGCCGGCACATCGACGTGAGCACCACGACCCGACGGGAAAGGCGCTTTATGTCGCATGCGCCCTATATTGTCGCGCCGTTCGTGCCGAGGCCCCACCGACCGGAGGTTTTGATCATGGCTGATTTCGCGCTCGACACCATCTCGGAAACCGACAACAGCCCAGAGAAGGTTCGGAACCGGCTGGTCGACCTGTTGCTCGCTGACGGCCGGATCACCTCACCGGAGGTGGAGGCGGCGTTTCGTCGGGTGCCGCGGCACCTGTTCGCCCCCGGCGGGGTCAGCGTCAACGCCGCGTACGCCGACGACGTGGTCATCACGAAACGCGGCCCGGACGGACGCGCCACCAGTTCCATCTCCGCCCCGTGGCTGCAGGCCATGATGCTGCACGCCGCCCGCCTACACCCGGGCGGACGGGTGTTGGAGATCGGATCCGGCGGCTACAACGCCGCGCTCATCGCCGAGGTCGTCGGACCACGCGGCACGGTCACCAGCATCGACATCGACTCCGACATCGTCGGCAACGCCCGGACTGCCCTCGACATCGCCGGGTACCCGAACGTCCACGTGGTGCAGGCCGACGCGGACACCGGCTGGCCGGCAAGGGCACCGTACGACGCGATCATCGTGACCGTCGAGGCCAGCGACATCCCACCCGCCTGGACCGACCAGCTCGCCCCCGACGGTGTCCTCGTCGTACCGCTGCGGATGCGCGGCAACACCCGATGCCTCACGCTCATCCGCGACGGCGACCACCTCACCGCCACCGACGCGGTCCTCTGCGGCTTCGTTCCCATGCAAGGCGCTGGCGCCAACCCCGTGACGCGGCGGGCGCTGCGCGGCGACGACGTGACCCTGCGCATCGACGACCCCGAGACCCGATCCCTCAACCTCGACGCCCTGGCCTCCGCGCTGGACGGGCCCGGGGTCGATGTCTGGTCCGAGGTGACCGTCCCACCCGCGACGTCGTTCGAGTCGCTGCACCTCTGGCTGGCCAGCCAACCCCACCCCTACGGCCTCCTCGCCGTCGACCGGGACCGCGCTGCGGACATGGACCCGCAGAACTGGGTCTCCTGCCCTGCCCTTCTCACCGGCGACAGCATCGCCTACCTCACCATTCGCCAACTCGACGACAGCACCTGGGAGTTCGGTGCCCGTGGCTACGGCCCCGACGCCATACCACTGACCCAGCATGTCGTCGACCTCATCGCCGTGTGGGACCGTGACCACCGCAACCAGCCCGGCCCGGACATCAGGGTGTACCCCGCCGGCGTCACCATCCCGCCCACCCGGCAACCACAACTACTTGTTCCTCGCCACCACACCACCGCCGCGGTCACCTGGACTGCCGCCGGGGATCAGCGGTGACCGTTACCGAGCCGACCCTCGTCGTCGTTCGCGGGAACTCTGGTAGCGGGAAGACGACCGCTGCCCGTGAGGCCCGTCGGCGCTACGGCCGTGGCATCGCACTCCTGGAACAGGACCACCTGCGTCGGATCGTGCTCCGCGAACATGACAGCTCACACATCGACCCGGTTGCTCCGGCGTTCATCACCGCGACCGCCCGCACTGCCCTCGACCTCGGCTACCACGTCATCCTCGAAGGCATCCTGCACACCGAACGGTACGCCGACGTCCTGCACCAGCTCATCGATAACCATCCCGGACCGGCTGCCGTGTTCTACCTGGACGTGTCCTTCGACGAGACCGTCCGCCGCCACCTCAGCCGCGCTGAGCCCATCCCCGTCACCGCCGACGAGATGCGTGCCTGGTACGCCCACCGCGACCTGCTCGATGTCCCCGGTGAGACTGTCATTGCCGAGACCAGCACCTTCGAACAGACCGTCACCACGATCCTGCACACCAGCGGCCTCACCGCCGCGGCACCCCAGACGCCCTGTCCACGGCGCTGCCGGCACTGCGCCCGCAAATCCGACGAGTCCGCCGCCGCGGCGGCCTGCGAGGGATCTCAGCTGATGCCCGAGTCGGTCGTCGCCAGCGAGGTCCGGACCGGCGGCTGCCTGTGTGGGAAGATCCGGTTCACCGTGAGCGGCGAGCCCGACTATCCCCACGTCTGCAGCTGCATCCACTGCCAGAAGCGGGCCGGTGGGCCGATCCAGTCGTGGGTCAGCTTCCCGCTGGAGGGGCTGTGCTGGACCGGCGAAGGCGGCGAGCCGACGTGGTTCGACACGTTCCCGGGTGAGACCAAGCGAGGGTTCTGCGCCGTCTGTGGCAGCTCGGTGGCTGCGTTCGACTACGGCGACACGCTCATCGGCATCAACCTCAGCGCGCTGGACGGTCAGGACGACCCCCGCCTCGTCCCGGTCAATCAGTCCTTCCGCGACGACGCGGTCTCCTGGCTGCCTCAGGTCCCCGACACCCAGCACCGCACCGTCAGCTGACGTCCGGGTGGTGGGCGCTGTCTGACAGCGCCCACCACCCGGCTGCGACCTGCTCACCGAGCGCAGCCAGCGAGGATTTCGACATGGTCGGGCAACCTCCACTCGACCGCCGAGGGTGGCCATCGATGTTGCGTTCAAGGTCAAAGCGGAGTGACATGAGTGAGAGATTCATGTTTGACTACCTCGCATGCGACCTGCGGAAGCGCGTCTGACGATCGATGTCGGCCGGGCTGGGGTAGTGGCGGTCGTCGCTAGCCCGGACGGCGGGTGGACGCCGCTGACGTTCGAGGGCGGGCCGGTGTTGTCGAGCGCGGTGGTGGTGGCCGAGGACGGGTCCTTCCTGACGGGGCAAGCGGCGTGGCGAGCCGCATCGGTGCCTCCCGGCCGGTTTATCGCGTCGCCTATCGCTTCTGGTGACCAGGTGACCGTCAGCGATGTTCAGGTGGACTCGGTCGACGTTCTGGCCACAGTGTTGCGTCGGGTGGCCGAGGAGGCGGCGCGGCTGGTGGGTGGGCCGGTGGGTGAGGTGCGGTTGGTGGTGCCGGCGGGGTGGGGGCCTCGGCGGCGGACGTGGATGCGTCATGCCGCGCATCGGGCGGGGTTGGGGCAGCCCACCCTGGTGGAGGCTCCGGTCGCTGTCGCCGAGCACCTGGTGGCGGCTGGTACGCAGGTGGTGGTGGGCGCGTTCGTCGTGGTCTGTGACCTCGGCGCTGGCGCGGAGGTGACGGTGCTGCGGCGGGGCCCGACCGGGTTCGAGGTCCTGGCCACCCTCGCTGATGCGGACGTCGGTGGCGATGCCGTCGACCGGGACTTGGTCGACGCGCTGGCCGGAAGCAGCGGTGACAGCGGGCTTGGCGCGGCTGGTGACGGCCGGTGGGTGGTGCTGGCGAGCGTGCGGGCGGCGAAGGAGTCGTTGTCGTGGCATCCGGCGGTGACGGTTCCCCTGCCGTCGGGTGCCGGCGTGGTGGTGAACGGGGTGATGCTGGAGCAGGTGGCGTTGCCGGTGGTGGAGCGGGCGGGGCGCCTGACCGCGGAGGCGATCGCGGCGGCGGACCTGCTGCCCGACGACATCTCGGGCGTCTACTGCGTGGGCGGCACGTCCCTGCTGCCGATGACCGCTGCTGTGATCGGTGAGGCGGCGAAGGTGACACCGGTGGTCGTGAACGACCCGGTGACCGCGGCCGTGCGGGGGGCCGCCGGTGTGGGCATGCCCGCCCCGCCCGCCGAGGTCGCGGATGCGGTGGCGGTGCCGTCGGTGCGGCGGGCGGCGGCGATGGTGGTGCCGGGTTTCGTGTCGCTGGGCTTGGTGGCGCAGTTTCTGTTCACGGCGGAGTGGAACGGCGCGCTCGTGTACAGGTGGGCGTTGTTGAACTGGGGTGAGCTTGCCCTGGCCGCCGTGCTTGCGGTCGTCGCGGCGCTGAACGCCGGCACGGTCCTCGGCGCGTTGTCCGCTGCTCGTACCCCGTCTGCCGAGGGCAGCCGGTCGCAGGGTGGGCAGGTCGGCACGGGGATTCTCGCGGCGGTGTCGCTGGGTGTCGCGGTCGCGGGCATGTACGCGATCGTGGGAAGCCTGTACCTCGGCCTCGATGTGGGTCCGTTCCTGCGGTGGACGCTGCTGCCGGTCGCGCCGATGTTGGTGTGCGCGCTGGTGGCGGCGGTGGTCGCGGCGCGGGGATGGCGGACCCCGGCAGGCGGCTGGGCGGAGTTCCTGGCGTTCCCGAACGGCTCGGCGGTGACGGCGGCGGCCGGCATGGTGCTGGTGCAGTACTCGTTGACCGCGGACCGGTGGCCGGACATGGTGCTGTGGATCGACCTGGCCGGCCGGGTCGGCGGCGCTTTGCTGGGTGTCGCGGTGGTGATGGCGGTGGTGGGGCCGCTGATGCTGCGGCTGGTCCTGGCCGCGCCGGTGGCGGTGATCAGCGCGGCGATCGTCAGCTGGCGGGCGTCGGGCATCCTCGGGGCCGTCTACGCCATCGCGGCGGCAGTGTGGTGGCTGCAGCGGCTGTGGACCCGCGTCGTGCGCGCCACCCCGCCAGCCTCGATGAGGGCGGCCGGGTGATTGCGGCCCTACCAGCGGCCCGGGTGAGGTGATCAGCGGTGCGGTGGCCGCGGCAGGTCGCGTCCGTGATGGTGGTCGTGTTGCTGGTGGTGCTGCCTCCGGTGCTGCTGGTGCGCCTCGCCGGTTGGCCGCTGCCCTCCCGGCCCAGCCTGGCACAGTTGCAGCGGTGGGTGGCGGAACCGATAACCGCCCAGACCGTGACGGCGGCACTCACGATCGGTGGATGGCTGCTGTGGCTGCTGGTGGTCGCGGCGGTCGTCCTGCGTGTGCTGGCCCGGGTGAAGGCGGTCGCCCGGTGGATGCGGCGGGTGCCGCTTCCGACGCCGTTGCAGGCCACGGCTACCGGGCTCGCCGGAGTCGCGGTTTTCGGCACGAACGCCGCAACCGCCGCCCCCGTAGCGGACCAGCCCACGGCTACCGCCCCAGCCGCTGGTGATTCCCGTGAGCCGCTGGACGAGCGGGCCCCGGACCGGCAGGCCGGGGTGGCGGGGGTGGTGGTGCCGGGTGGCTGGATGCCCCGGGAGACTGCCGAGCAGATAGCCGCCGCTGGGGCGTTGCTGTGGCTGCGGCGCCGCCGCTTCTACCGGCCCGCCGCACCCGGCCCGCAACCACGTGACCCCGACCTGGCACCACTTCCCGCCGTTGTCGCCGTCGCCCAGACGGCCGTCACCACCGATACCGACCAGCAGGGTGACCACACCGGCCAGGACACCCCCGCAGTAGGTAGGCAGGACGGCGATGAGCCGATTGTGGTGTTCCCTCCCGGCGGGGTGGGCCTGACCGGGCCGGGTGCGTCCGACGCTGCCCGAGGCATCCTGGTCACGTCCGCCCTTCAGGCGCTACGCGACCTGGCCTCGGCGATGCGGCTTGTCACCACCCGCGTCGACATCGACGCGCTCCTTGGCCCACACCCGCCGGTGTCCGCCGTGGCGGGAATCCACGTGGTGCCGACACTCGACGACGCCCTCGCCGTGGTGGCATCGCAAACCCCTCCTGTGCCCCCACACCCGGGCGAGGGCCAGAAGACGAGTCGCGGCAGGCTTTTGCTGCTCACCCACGCCCCGGTCAACGGCTCTCTCGTGGCGGCTACCGCCGACAGCGACGTCGCCTTGATCGTGGTCGGGGAGTATCCCGCCGGTGAGGCCTGGAGTGTGGATCCGTCCGGGCGTATCCGCAGCCCTCACAGCCCCGATGTCCGCCGCCGTATGTGTGTGCTGGACCGGGCGGCGGTCAGGGACATTCTCACGGTGATCAGCCCGCCCGAGGCCATCACCATCGGAGGTTCGCTCACCCAGCCGTCTCCGCCGCCGTTGCTGCCACATCCCCGAAGCCCCGCCCGAAACCCGAACCACCAGACCGGCAGCGACGCCCGACGATCGGACCCGTCGACGGTGCGGCTGCGGGTCCTGGGCGGTGTCAGCGTCTCCTTCCAGGACACGGCGGTGACGATCCGCCGTAGCGCCGCCCTGCAGGCCCTCGTCTTCCTCGCGGTCCACCCGGACGGCGTCACCGGACGGGACCTGGTCGAAGCGATCTGGCCGGGCCTGCCCGCCCACCGGGTCACCGGCCGTCTCTACACGACGATGAGCGACCTCCGTAAGGCGATACGCGACACCTGCGGTATGGCACTCATCGAGCATGCCGACGACCGCTACCGGCTCAGCCCCGACCTGGACGTCGACCTGTGGCGGCTGCACCACGCGGTACAGCAGGCCACGACCGCCCTCACCGACCGGCCGCAAGCCTGGCAGGCGGTCATCGACCAGTTCGACGGTGCCCTCGCCGACGGGTACGCCTGGCCGTGGCTTGACGCGCATCGTGAGGTCGTCCGCCGGCACGTCATCGATGCCCACGTCGCCCTGGCGGACGCGCAGCCCGATCGCCGCCAGGCGCTGGCGCTGCTGCAGGACGCGATCCGCGTCGACCCCTACAACGAGCACCTGCACCAACGAGCGGCACAAATCCTGGCAGCCCTCGGTGACCAAGTCGCGGCGAGCGACCTTCTCGACGCCTACGGCAAGCGGCTCGCCCACGCCGGGCTCACCGCCACCGATCTTCCTCCTGAGGCGGGGCGCGCAGTGCGGTGAACGGCTGACGGCAGCCATCCATCGCTGCCGAGGGCAGGTCCATCGACGCATCCGATGCCCGAACGCGTTGGCGTGACAGGCCGCTGAGCTGGGGTTGTAAGGCCGTGTGAGGTGCTGTAAGCCCGCCAACCGTGTCCTGGCGGCACCCTGCGGTCATACCGTCGATGGCACCGCACATTCCCCTGTCACCGGCGGAGCCGCACCCTCCCGCCGGACTGTTTCTCACACCCCTGTCGAAGGAGGCACCCTGTGGCGCGTCCGTCTGCTCTGGCCCGGGCCACGGCAGTGACCGTCCTCGTGACCGTGGTACCGGCCATCCTGATACGCGTCGGCGGCGACGCTGTCCCGCGTCCCTCGATGGCCCTGCTGCGGGCGTGGATTCACCAGCCCCTGACTCCCGGCTTCCTGGCCGTGGTCGTCCTGGTCGCGGCGTGGCTGGTGTGGGCGCTGCTGGCCACCGCCGTCGCGGTTCGCCTCTACGTCGCCGCCACCCGCCTTACGCGGTGGCTGCCGCCGATTCACCTGCCCCGGCCGCTGCAGGGCCTGACTGCGGCGGTCCTCGGGGCCTCCGCCATCACCACCAGTGGTGTGGCCGCGCACGCCGCGCCCGCACCGGCTACGGCGACGCTCCACGATCCCGCACCGGATGCCGCGCGCTCGGCATCCGACACCCGGGCGGGCGACCGTACGGTTGCCGATGGCAGCCCCACCCACAAGGTGCGGCGCGGCGAGTCACTGTCCACGATTGCGGCGCATCGCCTCGGCGACCGCGACCGCTGGGACGACATCTTCGCCCTCAACCGCGGCACCCGCTTTCCCACCGGCGGCACCCTCACCGACCCGGACCTGATCCGTCCCGGCTGGGTCCTCGACCTGCCCGCCAGCACCGCTACGCGGCCTGCGCCACCCCTAGCGAAGCCGCCCACGTCCGCGCCGCCGGCCACTCCCCACGACTCGGCCCCCGCCACTCCGCGCAGCGGCAACCCCGCCGGCGAGAACACGTCCGAGGCACCCTCGGCGCCACCAGCAACCTCCCCGACAACAGTGGTGACCAGCCCGACGGCCGGTTCGCCGGCCGCCCATCCGATGCCCGACCTGTCGTCTGCTCCGGCCCCACCCTGCGGTGTCCAGGTCGGTCGCAGCGGCTGGATCGACCTCGGCTTAGCGACCGCGGTGCTAGCGGCTGTCGCCCTGGTCTGGGCGCACCGCCGCCGCCGATACCACCCACGCCCGCCAACGCCACTGCTACGTCTGGACGATCCGAGCGTGGCACCGATGCCCCCGCTGGTCACCGGCATCCGCCGCGCGCTGCGCCACCTGGCCGCCGCAGCGACACCAACCACCCAGCCGGGCACGGACCCCAGCACACCCGGCAGCGAGCCCGACCGGACCGGCCTGCCCTCCGACATGCTTCACCCCGAGCAGACTCCGAGCCCGCTCACGCCCGCGTTGACCAACCACCTGGGCGACATGTGGCCCCCGTCCGGGCTGGGGGTCACCGGACCCGGAGCCGAGGCGGCAGCCCGAGGTTTCCTGGTCGCCGCGCTCGCCGCCGGCGGCACCGACGAACCCTACGAGCGCGCCCACGTCGTTATCTCTTCCACCGCCCTGTCCACGCTGCTGGCATCGGCCGCGACCGTGCCCGACACACCACGGCTGACGATCACCCACCGGCAGACCGACGCGGTGACGCTTCTGGAAGAGGAGATCCTGCACCGTGCCCGCTGGTGCGCCGATCACGACGTCGACACCGTCGCCGAGCTGCGCGACGCCGACGGCCTCGCCGCACCGCTGCCGCCGCTGCTGGTCATCGCCGACGTCGACGACGTTCCTGACGAGCGCGCCGTCTCCACGTTGCTCACCCAGGGGCAGCGTCTCGACATCCACGGCGTCCTACTCGGTGCCTGGCCGAACGGCGACACCGTTATCGTCGCCGACGACGGGACCACTCGCCCCGCTGACGGCAACGCCCACGGTGGTGGCCGCCACCTCGCCGACGTCGGCCGGCTCAACGTCATAGATCCGGACGACGCTGCCGACCTGCTCCGAGTCCTCGCCGAGTCCCACACCGGCGAATCCCCGCCGCCACCCGCCGACCCCTCGCCACCTGACAGCGACGATCACCAGGCTGACGACGGCGAGCCGGCACCTGCCGACGAGGCGAACCCCACCGACGACAAGCACCCCGACCTCGACGTGGACGACGCCTCGCCGCACCCGGCCCCTGCCAGCGACGGACCAGGACGCGTCGAGGTGCAGGTACTCGGGGACGCCCGGATCGTCGACATGGACACCACCCAGCCGCTGCGCGGCAAGTCCCTGGAACTGCTGGTCTACCTGGCCGCCCGAGGCGGCACCGCGAGTCAGGAGGCAATCCTGGAGGACCTGCTACCCGACGCCGCCACGAGCAAGGCACCCCACCGGCTGCACACCTACGTCTACAACCTGCGCCGCGTCCTCAAACGCACCGGCGGCTCCACCACGTACCTGTCCCACCCCGACCGGCGGTACATCCTGCACCGGGAGACGGTCGACGTGGACCTGTGGCGAATGAGCGATGCCCTCGACCAGGCCAACCGCGCCACCACCGCCGCCGACCGCATCGCCGCCCTACGCCGCGCCATCGACACCTACCAGGGACCCCTCGCTGGCGACAAGGGCTACGAATGGATCGAGCCCTACCGGGAGGCCGTTCAACGGCAGGCCGTCGACGCCACGCTCGCGCTGGCCGACGCCCTGCACGACCAGCCCCGCGAGGCACTCGCCGCGCTCACCACCGCCATCGGACACCACCCGTACGCCGAGGCGCTGTACCAGGCAGCAATGCGCGCCCACGCCACCCTCGGCGACGCCGCCGCGATCCGTGACCTGCACCGCCAACTCGCCCGCGCCCTCGACGAGATCGACACCGATGTCAGCGACGACACGGCCACCCTCGCGACCACCCTGATCAACCGACTACAGCGCGGCCCGCGCCTCGCCGAACAGGACGGGGCGGTCCGATGACCGGCACCTACACGGGTCGGACCCGCGCCACCGGCAGACCTTGGCAACCGCCCGGGCTCCTCGGCACGCCCCCAGCTCGACTCAGCCACCAGCCGGCCATAGGCCAGCTCGACGCCGAGTTGACGCACGCCGTACGGCGAGCCGCCCAGATGCGGGCCATCTTCTACGTCGTCGTGCTGCTCGTCGCGCTCACCGGGCAGGTCACCGGCGCCACCCAGAAACTCGACATCCCGCTACTCATCGCGATCCCCGCAGTGGGCGCCCTGGAACTGGGCGGCGTCGTGGTGATGGCCAACGCCGACGTGCGCCGCCGCCTCGGTGAAAGCGCGCTCGCCTCCCGGATGCTGTCCGCCGCCATCGCGGCCGGCGCGACAGCATTCAACTGGCTGGCCCACGACAACCACCTCCTCGGCGGGTTCTTCGCCGGCATGTCCGCCCTCGGATACCTGGTCTGGCTGACGCACGTCGAGAACGTCCGCCGGGACCGACTCCGGGCGATCGGAGCCCTACCGGCCACCACACCGTCCTACGAGCCGCTCGGCCACTGGCTGCGCCACCCACTGATCACCCGACGAGCCCGGTCCATGGCCAAAGCCGACCCAGGGCTCGGCCTCTACGGGTCACTCGACGCCGCGCGCACGGCCCTGCGCCGCGAACACCGCAACGCCGCGATCGCCAAGATCCTCCGCCGCAAGATCAGAACAGCGGTCGACCCCACCACCGCCACCATCGCCGTGCACGTCTACGACCTCGACCAGATCGCCGCCCGGCTGGCCGACACCGCCGACTACGACGGCCTCACCACCCTCATCGCCGCCGACCTGACCCCCGCACGGATCGCCAGCGGGCCCGAACGACGTCCGCGTCGGATCGTCAGCTGGTGTTCTTCACGGCTCGGGCGTCCCGGCACGGTGACCGAACCCCTGCCCAAGGACGATTCTCCTGTGGGCGGCCTCGTCGAGCCGGAACGACTGGCACCCGCCACCGAAGGGCGGCGACATCGACAGGTCGCCGGCGGTCCCGGATCCGACCTACCCGAGCCGCCGGCCGCAACGGCGACCGAGCATGTCGTTGACGACGCGGCCCCGAAGCCACCGCAGCGCGATCTGGCTCCAGACGGGGCGAAACGAACGGTGGACGGTGCGTCACCAGTCGGCCCTGAGGAGCCGAAAGCCTTCCGGGGCGACACTGACCACGATTGGGACGAAACGTCAACGCCAGCCAAAGCCGAGGAGCGGTCCGAGGGCCCGACCGACACCGTCGCCGCGGTCGCCTACTGGCTTAACGTCGACCCGCGGATGAGGTTGGACGAAATCGCCCGGCGGATCGGCCGATCGGAACGTACCGTCCGCCGTAACCTACCTCCGGGCTTCCGCCGGTCGAGCGTGCGTGACCGACCCTAGGTTCACGAGCGTTAGCGGGCAGGCGGTGCTGCCCTGAAGACTCAGGGCAGGCGTTGTTTCGGCCACGGAAACTACGGCGAGGCATGTCTGGGGTCTGACTCCTTCCCGGCGTCAGGCTTGGTGGGCGTGGGGCGAGTGATCCCGATGGTGCGGCGACTGTCCATGATGGTGCGGTGGCTCAAGTGTTCGGTCGTCGGCTGCGGCGTCCCTTACGGCTGGTCCTGCTCGGTGTCGCGGCGCTGGGCGCCGCCGTCGTGGTGTGGGTGTGGTGGCGGCCACCGGTCCTGCCGGAGCCGGGGTGGGGTGGCACCGAGCAGGTCAGCTGGGTCTTCAGCATGGTGCTGGGTGTGGCCGGCACCGTGGCGACGATGGTCGGCACCATGGCGACGGTGCGGGCCGCCCAGCCCCGGTCTGTTTTCGGTGACGCTGGGGTGGTTACGGATCTCGCGGCCCGCTTGGAACGGGACTGGGCTGGGGAGGCGGTACGGCGGGAGGTGACCCGGCCGGCGCCATTGCGGGTGTCCTGGTCGTCAACGGGTCGTCCGGCGGCCAGCCGCGAGGCGGTGACCGGTGACCGGTCGGACGGTGGCTGGCAGCGGTTCCCGCTCAGCGGACAGACCGACGTGCCGCTACCCGGGCAGCCTGGCGAAATCAACCGGCAAATCGTGAACGCCTTCCGGGGCCTGCCACGCCGGCAGTTGATGGTGCTTGGCGAGCCGGGTGCGGGCAAGAGCGTGTTCGCGATGCTGTTGACTCTCGGGTTGATCCGTACCCGGACCGAAGGGGAACCGGTGCCGGTGCTGTTGGCGATCAACGTGTGGGATCCAGCCGAGCCGGTGGACGTTTTCGTGGCCCGCCGCCTCGCCGAGGACTACGCCGACGTACTGGCCAGCTTCGGCGACCCGCAGTCGGTGGCCGAACGGCTGGTGGAGCATCGGCAGGTGATCCCGGTGCTGGATGGCCTGGATGAACTGCCCGCCCCGGCCATCGGCCCCGCGCTGCAAGCCCTGGACGCTCACGCCGCAGCGGGCCGACCTTTGGTGGTGACCTGCCGTATCGGCGAGTACGAGCGGGCGGTGACCCGCAGCGAGACCATCCTGACGACCGCGGCGGTGGTGGAACTCGAACCGGTCACCACCGACGCGGCGATCGAGTACCTGTCCTACCCGGAACAAGCCCGGCTCCGCTGGGAACCGGTATTCGCCCGCCTACGCCCCCGCCCCGACGGCGACGAGCCCCGCACGAACGTGCCGGCGGATCCCCTGGCGCAGGCGTTGTCCACGCCGCTGATGGTGGCTCTGGCCCGCACCGCCTACAAAGACCCCAGGACGGATCCGGCCGAGCTGCTCGAGTTGGCGACCCGACAGGCGATCACCGGCCGGTTGATGGACGCGTTCGTCACCGCCGCCTACACCCACCCACCCGGGCGGCGGAATGATCCAACCGGTCCGCGGTGGCGACGTGATGACCCGGCGCAGGCCCGCCGGTGGTTGACCTGTCTGGCCTACCACCTGTACCGGAGCGGTACCCGCGACTGGCACTGGTGGCAGATCGACCCCGGCCTGCTCGCGGCCCGCCCACGCCGGGTGTCGGTGATGACCACCGCCGTGGCGGTAGTGATGGGCGGGCTGTTCGCGGGACTGGTCGGTGCCAGCGCCGGGGTCAGCGGTATCTGGTCCGCTCTGACGGGAATCCTCGTCATGTCGACGGCGGCCAGCGGCTGGCTGCGGCCGATGTGGCCGCACGGCCACCCGCCCTATGTACGTGTGGCCTTCCAGACTCGGCGTCAGCGCCGCATCGAACAGGTCGCCCTTCCGTTGGGATACGGGGTCGTCGGTGGACTGTTGACTGGGCTGATCACCACCGGCTGGGAGGCCGCGCTACCGGCCGGACTGGTCTACGGGCTACTCACCGCCGTCCTGCCGTCCTGGCGACCGGCCCCACCAAGCCGCCGGGCCACCACGTCCCCGACTGACCTGGCCCACAACCGCCGTAACATCACCGCCACCGCGTTTCAACAGGCTCTGACCAGCGGCCCCGTGTTCACCCTCATAGGGGCGCTGGCCCATACCCCGACGCCCTTGGCTATCGGTATCACGGCCGCCGCGGTCTACGGCATCACCGCCGGGCTCGTAGCCGGCGGCTGGACCTGGACCCGGTTCCGTCTGACCCACACCCGTCTCGCACTGCAAGGCTGGCTGCCCTGGCGCCTGAAACCTCTCCTCGCCAGCGCCCACCACCACGGCGTCCTACGCCAAGCAGGCACGGTCTACCAATTCCGCCACGCCATCCTCCAAGACCACCTCGCCCACACCGCGCACGTCCAACACCTCCGACTTCAGGCCGACACCGGCGACGGGTACGCCGCCGGGCGGTTGGTCGACCTGCTTGTCGAGCAGGGCCGGGTTGACGAGCTGCGGGCTCGGGCCGATGCCGGCGACGAGTACGCCGCCCGGCGGTTGGCCGACCTGCTTATCGGGCAGGGCCGCGTTGATGAGGCGATCGGCATCCTGCGGGTTCGGGCCGATGCCGGCGACGTGCACGCCGCCCTGCGGTTGGTCGACCCGCTTGTCGGGCAGGGCCGCGTTGATGAGGCGATCGGCATCCTGCGGGTTCGGGCCGACGCCGGCGACGTGCACGCCGCCGGGCGGTTGGTCGACCTGCTTGTCGAGCAGGGCCGGGTTGACGAGCTGCGGGCTCGAGCCGATGCCGGCCACGGGTACGCCGCCCTGCGGTTGGCCGACCTGCTTATCGGGCAGGGCCGCGTTGATGAGGCGATCGGCATCCTGCGGGTTCGGGCCGACGCCGGCGACGTGCACGCCGCCGGGCGGTTGGTCGACCTGCTTGTCGAGCAGGGCCGGGTTGACGAGCTGCGGGCTCGAGCCGATGCCGGCCACGGGTACGCCGCCCTGCGGTTGGCCGACCTGCTTATCGGGCAGGGCCGCGTTGATGAGGCGATCGGCATCCTGCGGGTTCGGGCCGACGCCGGCGACGTGCACGCCGCCCGGCGGTTGGTCGACCTGCTTGTCGAGCAGGGCCGGGTTGACGAGCTGCGGGCTCGAGCCGATGCTGGCGACGAGTACGCCGCCCTGCGGTTGGCCGACCTGCTTATCGGGCAGGGCCGCGTTGATGAGGCGATCGGCATCCTGCGGGTTCGGGCCGACGCCGACGACGTGCACGCCGCCCTGCGGTTGGTCGACCTGCTTATCGGGCAGGGCCGCGTTGATGAGGCGATCAGCATCCTGCGGGCTCGGGCCAACGCCGGCGACAGGCACACCGCCGCGCGGTTGGCCGACCTACTTGTCGAGCAGGGCCACGTTGACGAGCTGCGGGCTCGGGCCGACACCGGCGACAGGCACGCCGCCCGACGGTTGGCCGACCTGCTCGCAGGGCAGGGCCGGGTTGACGAGCTGCGGGCTCGGGCCGATGCCGGCGACAGGCACGCCGCCCAGCGGTTGGCCAACCTGCTTGTCAAGCAGGGCCACGTCGATGAGGCGATCGGCATCCTGCGGGCTCGGGCCGACGCCGGCGACTGGCACACCGCCGCGCGGTTGGTCGACCTGCTCGCAGGGCAGGGCCGGGTTGACGAGCTGCGGGTTCGAGCCGACGCCGGTGACAGGCACGCCGCCCGGCGGTTGGTCGACCTGCTTGTCAAGCAGGGCCGGGTTGACGAGCTGCGGGCTCGGGCCGACGCCGGTGACAGGCACACCGCCGCGCGGTTGGTCGACCTGCTTGTCGAGCAGGGCCGGGTTGACGAGCTGCGGGCTCGAGCCAACGCCGGCGACGAGTACGCCGCCCGGCGGTTGGCCGACCTGCTTATCGGGCAGGGCCACGTTGATGAGGCGATCGGCATCCTGCGAGTTCGGGCTGACGCCGGCGACGTGCACGCCGCCCGGCGGTTGGCCGACCTGCTTGTCAAGCAGGGCCACGTCGATGAGGCGATCGGCATCCTGCGGGCTCGGGCCAACGCCGGCGACGAGTACGCCGCCCGGCGGTTGGTCGACCTGCTTGTCGAGCAGGGCCGGGTTGACGAGCTGCGGGCTCGAGCCAACGCTGGCGACAGGCACACCGCCGAGCGGTTGGCCAACCTGCTTGTCGAGCAGGGCCACGTCGATGAGGCGATCGGCATCCTGCGAGTTCGGGCCAACGCTGGCGACTGGCACGCCGCCGAGCGGTTGGTCGACCTGCTTATCGGGCAGGGCCACGTTGATGAGGCGATCGGCATCCTGCGAGTTCGGGCCAACGCCGGCGACGGGCACGCCGCCCGGCGGTTGGTCGACCTGCTTATCGAGCAGGGCCAGGTTGACGAGCTGCGGGCTCGAGCCAACGCCGGCGACAGGCACACCGCCGAGCGGTTGGCCAACCTGCTTGTCGAGCAGGGCCACGTTGATGAGGCGATCGGCATCCTGCGAGTTCGGGCCAACGCCGGCGACGAGTACGCCGCCGGGCGGTTGGTCGACCTGATTGTCGAGCAGGGCCGGGTTGACGAGCTGCGGGCTCGGGCCGACACCGGCGACAGGCACGCCGCCAGGCGGTTGGCCGACCTGCTCGCAGGGCAGGGCAGCCCATCGTCGGAAGCTGTCTCGGAAACGACTAATAACAGTACGATTGATCAAAACCAGAGTTGATGAACGTTTCCGCAGATTGCCAAGAGCGACCGGGCCCGAAACCCGTCTCAGGAGCCCACCCCGTGCCCCGACCTCGCGCACTACCTCGCCTGGCTGGCCGCGTTCGGACGGGACTCGCCGCAGGTCAGTCGCCCCGACGTCGACGTCTACCTCACCACGCTGCGACCAGACACCTCCCCCGAGTCGGCCGCGCCGTAGTTACCGGGCCGAAACAACGCCCGCCCTCCCTGGTCGCGGCACCGAATGAACGCCCGGGAACTTGGATTTCCATCACGCCTTACAGCGCTGGAGTTGTTTTCGGTCCGGAAACTACCAGTCGGGCGGGCCTATCGGTCAATGCCCATGATGTGGTTGGCGCGGGCGAAGAACTCGTCCTGCGCTGCGCCGTCGGCGTCGAGGGTGACATGGTGTTGGGCGTAGTCGCTGCCCTCTGGGCGACTGCTCGGGTCGAACGGCGTCGAACTCTCGTGGCGGGCGGTCCACTCCCGGTGCCACTCGCCGAGCGCGACCAGACGACGACGGCGTTCGGGATTCATGGCGCCCACAGTGCTGTCACCCCGTTCTAAGCGGATCCCAACAACGTAGCCTTGCCGATCCACACGCCGGCCTCTGCAGTGGGGTGTGCGAGGCCGCCTGGGGAGGCACGGAGCTCGCCGGCGCCAGCATCGCCGGATGGGCGCTGCGCTGTAGGCCGGGACTCCACGGGGGCGGGCCGGCCGGCACCGCCCGGACCGCGAGTGGCGGTGCTGGCAGTGCCGATCCCGGCGTCGGTTCAGTTGTTGCGTAGGGCGGTGGCGGCGGCGCGGGCGATGAGCCGTCCTGCATCGGCGGGGTTGCCGAGGACGGTGGCGTGGGCGCCCTTGAGTGGACGGGCGTCGGGTGGGCCGAGCCAGAGTAGTCCGCAGCCGGCGCGGACGAGCCGGTCCAGACGTTTCTGGCCGTCGGTGATCTCGGCGGCGGTGAATTCGCCGTCGCTGACGACAACGAGCAGCCGCGCGCCGCCGCGCGGGTCGGCCAGGCTGAGGGCGGCGTCGAGGGCGTCGACCGCGAGGGGGAATCCCTGCGTGTTGTTCTCCCTGCCGAACAGGCGGACCTTCTCGGGTGGTTGGCCGGGGCGGGTCACGGCGGTGACGTACTGGCCGAAGGTGACGGTGGCGCTGGTGCCGCCGGCCCAGGCGGTGGCCTGCGCGGTGATCCACGCCGCCGAGGCGATCGGCCTGGCGAACGTTTCCACCGAGGGGGAGACGTCGGCGACGATCCCGACGTGGATCGGTGGCTGCGGCACGCGGCGGCGTTCGCTACGCCGCCACGGTTCGGAGGTGGGGATCTGCCCGGCGGCGCGCTGTGCGTCGGCGGCGAGCGCGGCGCGGGTGACGAGCCGGCCGGGCGGTGTCACCGAGGTGATGACTGCGTCGGTCGGTTCCCGGTAGGCGGCTTCCCGCAGTGCGCGGGCGAGCTGCCGCGCGGCGGCCCGCTCGTCGTCGTCGGGCTGCCGGCTCCGGTGCGGGGGAGGTTGCTTGCGTACCAGCGGTGACCCCTTGGTGCTCGCGCCACCTCCGCCGCCCGCGCCTGAGTCGCTCCCGAACACCGCGCCGGCCGCGTCCTGGGACCGTTTCTGCTGGTCGGCCTCGGCCTGGCGCTGCTGGGCCCGCTGTTCGGCGCGGGCGGCGGCAGCCGCAGCGGCCTGGGCGGCTTCGGCGTCGTGGACTGCCACGGCGCCGACGACGGAGCCAGCCGCCTTGCGCAGCACACCTCTGCCAGCGGGACTGCCGCCTGTGCCCTGCCCTGCCTGTCCCGTGCTGCCCTGCCCGGCCTGGGCAGGCCCCGGTGCGGGCAGCGCGGCGTCGGGGTCCACGCCCAGCGCGTCGCACCAGCGTCGACCGAGGGCGAGCATGGCCTCAGTGTCGTCGTCGGGCGCCTGATGCGCGTCGCGCCAGATCCGGGTGAGGGTGCCGAGCAGGGCGGGGCGCAGGATCCGGACGACAGCCCTGCGTAGCTGTTCGGCCTCGTCGGGGTCGATGACACCGGCGTCGACCCGGCCGAGGACGAGGGCGGCGCTGGCGGCGGCGGCCCACGCGTCGTCGGTGGTCGGGATGTCGTCGAGCAGGATCCTGGTGACGGCGGCGCGTAGCCAGCGGCGGTCGCCGGGCCTGCGGCTCAGCTGGGCGGCCTCGATGCGGGACTCCTCCAGCAGGGCGGCGGCCTCGGCCACCCGGGCGGGTCCGGACCCGAACTCCCAGCGGGTGTGCTGGGAGTGCGCGGCCTCGTGGACCAGCAGCCCCCACGCCACGGGGTACTTCTCTCGAGCATCCGGGTCGTGCGGGTCGACCGTGCGGGGGTCGACGCCGAGCTACGTGCCGTCGATTTCGATGGTGGCGCGTTCGCGGATGAAGCAGGCGGGTGCGCCGCCGCCGGCACCGGGTTCGATGACGACGAGCAGGTCCTCCCGGCCGGCGATCGGTGGGATGTGCGCGCTGAGCGCAGCTGACATGCGGAGCCAGGCGTGGTCTGCCGGCAGCGGGGTGGAGGCGGCGTCGGGGTCAGCGTTGAGGTGTTTCGACAGCGACATGGTGCTGCCCTCCTTTCCGGGGTTACAGCTGGTTGCCGAGGGCGAGCGGCAGGATCTTGGCCAGGCCGAAGGCTTGGCAGACGGCTTTGTGCACGACCTCGCGGTCCTCGACCGGGGCGAGGCCGATGAGGTTGGCCATGGCGGTGTCGACGCCGAGCACGTCGGCGATCCGCTTGAAGGCGAGCAGTTCCCGCAGTTGTGGCGCCCAGCCGATCTCGCCGCTGTCGTACTGGGTGGCGAGGTTGCGGGCGGCGCGCACCATCCGGGAGTCGACGCCGAGCGCGGCGGCCAGGTCGTAGTCGGAGGAAACCTTGACCTGGGTGGAAAACCTGGAGGCGAGGGCCTCGGTCAGCACGGCGCCGTGCACGCCCGGGTTGTGGCCGGCGACGACGTAGAAGCCGGGGGAGGCGGTGACAACCCTGCCAGCGGCGGCCTTGAGGATGATCTGCCGGCGGCCGTCCATGGCCGGGTAGACCACGGCGAGGACCTTCGGCTGGATCAGGGTGGCGTCGTCGATGAACAGCACTCCGCCGGCTTCCATCGCCCGCGGCAGCGGACCGGGCACGAACTCGTAGCCGCCGGCGTCGGTGGGCACGTAGTCCCCGACGATGTCCCCGACGGTGGTGTCGCCGTCGCCGGGCACCGTGTGCAGGTCGGCGCCGAACGCGGCCTCGATCAGCGAGGTCTTGCCGGTCCCCGGTGGCCCGTACAGCAGCACGGGCACGTCGGCGTCGCGCAGGTCGCGCAGCACGTCGACGTCGGGGCGTTTGGCCAGCAGCCGCGGGTAGTACAGCTGCCCGTTCGGGCGCCGCACCGGCCCGGTGGTCGGCTTACCCGGCGCGGGCGGCGTGGGGGTGGGGGTGCCCGGTCGCGGGGTCGACACAGCCGGGCGGGTGGTCGACGCCGACGCCGGCCGTGGGGCGGGGTTCGCCGGACGGGTGGCGGGCGCGGGTCGGGTGGCGGGCGGTGGCGCAGGCGGTAGCGGCGTCGGGTTGGCCCGGTGTTCGGCTGTTCCCGCCTGGGTGATGCGGTACTGCTTGGGCGAGCCGGGCAGGAGTTCGGCGTGGCCGCGCTCGGCGAGCCGGTCGCAGGCCTGACCGATCGCGCCGGAGGACCGACCGACCAGGATCGCGGCGATGTCGCCGACGTCCATGGCGACTCCGGCGCTGGACAGTACGGCGAGGACCTGGTTCTGCAGCTCGCCGGCGCGTAACCTCGGCAGCCCGCTGACCGCGTTGATCCCGCTGCTGGGCGTGGAGCCGCTGGGCGTGGCGGGCGTGCCCGCTGTTGGTGTCGTCATCGCCGGTCCCCTGACGCCGCCGGTTGGTGCGGCGGGGACACGACTACCGCCACCCGGTTGGGTGTTCAAGTCGCGGCCGGGGCTGGTGTGCTCTGGTGCGGGTTGAGGGTGCACGCGTGGTTCCTCCTGACAACGGGCAGGAGGTGGCCACGCCTCCGGCGCGGCCACCTCCCGATTGGGAATGGGTTGGTGCCGCGCCGAACCGCCCGGGGGAGGACGGGGCGGGCAACCGGTGGCGGTCGCCGGAAACGGGCGTCGGTCAGCTACGGATGACGCCGCGTAAACAGGTGGAGCGAGTGCCGCTCGCGTCGCGCGTCGAGGAGCCTGTGCGCGGAGCGGGTCAGGTGGTTGCGACTGGTGGGCGTGGTGGGGTCGATCGCGGCTTTACGTGGTCTGCCACACCCAGCGGCTGCCGGTGCCGTTGACGCCGTCACGCGTGCCGCGCGATACGACCTCACCACGCTCGTCGATGACCTCGACGCGCCAGACCACCGACAGGCTGCGGTACTCGCGCTGCACGTGCTGTTTCACTGCGGTGAGGCTGGGGAACCGGGTTCCGACACCGGGCGGGACCTCGGTGATCGGGTGAGATGTCGGGTTGCCCTCCAGGTAGCGGTGCCCTCGTATCGACACCGCGAGGATCCTGAACATGTCATCTCTCCAGGAGCTTGAGGCTTACTTTCCAAAGGGGTGCGCGCCACGCGGCCCTCGACCTGCTGCGGGAGTGCGGCCGCGGGTGCGCCGATCCTGGTCGCTAATCCGGCCACTCCTCCCACATCCAGGTGCCGGCGCCGACGGCGAACATGTCGTCGTCGTCCGGTGCGATGACCTCCCGAACGCCCTCGCCGTGCAGAAGGAGCACGTCGCCGCTGACGAATAGCTGTCCCGGCATGGAGTCGGGCTGCGCGCCATCGTGGCGCCACTGCTCGTCCACGTCAGCCGTCAGCCGCGCGACCACATCGCGAGTGAAGCGGGGCCTGGCCCAACCGTTCCAGTGCTGTGGCCCGACCTGGCAGGGGTAGGGCCCGCCGCTGGCGTTGGCGATGCGGACCACAGCGGGACGCCAGGATGAGGAGTCGGCGGCGCGCGTGCCGTCCGGGGTGAGCTGCCGCGCGGCACCGGCGGTGACCGCGGCGGCCAGGAGCGCGGCGATCGCCCGCCAGGCGCGCTCGATCGCCGTGACGGTGTCGGCGACGACGCCGCCGAGGTAGTCCGGGTCCTGGCTGATCGTGTACCGCAGGGCGGCATCGGCGGTACCGCTGACGTGCTCGATCAGGACCGCGCACAGCCGGGCGGACTGCGTGTCGGTCGCAGCGACGCGCGGGTCGGCCAGGAGGGAGGTTTCGTCGAGGTCGTAGCCGAACTGCGTGGCGACCCGCACGAGCGGGCTTCGCGACGGAGGCATGGAGTTCTCCAACAGAGATCGGCGGTGCCCACGAGGACGGGCCCACGGCGCTGGAGGCCGCGGGCAGCCCGTCCTCGGGGCGCCAGGTGGACGAGAGGGGCGAGCCAGGAGACCTGGGGGCGTCGCGGTGCCGGCTTGCCAACGTGGTGCCACCGCCGTTGGCCGCGAGGGCGACCGACAGCGGGGGCGGGGACGCTCGTCATCCGGTTGACGCGCCGCAGGACGGGGTCAGTCGGAGACCGGGGTGTGGTTGATGCGGCTCGGGTTGACGACGGTGCAAAAGCTGCGGTGGACTCCCCGCCGGTAGCGGCCGTTGTCGCCGCCGAGCTGGACGAGGGAAACCTTGTCGCCGGTGACGCGCAGCACGACATGGAGCTGCCCGGCGGGCTCGTGCCAGCCGGGT
Organism: Micromonospora pallida; assembly: GCF_900090325.1. NCBI lineage: Bacteria > Bacillati > Actinomycetota > Actinomycetes > Micromonosporales > Micromonosporaceae > Micromonospora > Micromonospora pallida. Next base: position 938,562 of record NZ_FMHW01000002.1, read on the forward strand.
CCGGCGACCATGACGACGCTGCCCGGCCAGAGGATGGTGGGGGTGGCCTCGGGGGTGGGCGGCGTGCTGTCCTGCTGGCTGGCCGCAGTGATGGTGTTGTCGGGTGCTGGCTGGAACATGTCCTTGGGGGCCCGGATGGGGCGCCCGCCGGTCACGGGCGCGGCGATGAGGTTGACACGGTGCACTTCACGCACGCGATAGACGACGGTCTCCTCGCCCGGCCGGGCGAAGGCCGGGTCGATGACGACGAGATCGTCCGTGGTGAACGTGTGGCTGGGCATGGAAAACGACGCTCCTGACTGGATCTTCGTCGGACATGACAAAGCCCCACGCGGGGCGCGTGGGGCGGATCGATGGCTGTGTCGACGGCGGCGCTTCTGTTTGGTGTTGTCGGGCCGCAGAACGAATCGTGGGAGGCAGATGCCTGGCGCCGTGTGTTCGGCTACGGGTGTGTGAGCAGCGGCTGGACGTGCCAGGGGTAGGCGTACCCGCAGTCCCACGGGAACCGGCCATGCTGGTCCGGCCACACGATCTGCTGCAGGTACACGCGATCCTTGCCGTACCGGGCGTAGGCCGCGCCGGGGTGCAGCGCCTCGGTGGCTGGCCCCTCGACGATCACCGCGTCGTAGCCGACGAGCAGGTCGTCGACGCGTTGACCGTGGGTGAGCGGCTGCGTCCCGCTGTACACACGGCGGGCCATGTCGTTGAGCAGTTCGTGCGCGATGAGGGGGTCCAGTCCGGCGATGACCAGCTCGGGGAGGTCACGCTCGGTCAGGCCGACGGTGTAGGCGAACGGGCTGTCGGTCTCACCGCGATCCGGCACGACGGCAGTCACCGCCCAGCCGATGGTGTCGATGTGCTCCTGCTGCCGTCGGAAGAACTCGTCGAGGGATGGCATGTTCGTTCTCCTTCTGAGGGTGGTTAGCGGGCGAGAATGGACACGGCGTCGCCGAGGAGCAGCGGAGCGCCGTCCGGCCCTTTGATGTGTCGGTGGATCCAGATCCTGTAGGGCTGGCCGTCGGCGTTGACGAGGTGCCGCCAGTGGCCTTTCACGAAGAACCGGACCCGGTAGTGCCATCTGGCCTCGCCGCCGTCGCGGTCGGTGATGGCCTTGCGGCGGCGCAGCATGACGACGCGGGTCTCATGGACGACGTTGTCCCGCTGGGCGCGACGGCGGGCGGCCCGGTCCAGCGGCGCAGCGGACACGGTGGCCAGGGGTTGGGCCTGGATGACCCAGAACGCGTAGGCGATGGCCGCCACCGCGTTGACCCGGACGGTCGACTCGTCGATGCAGAACCGCCCGTCCGGCGCAGGTTCCCACTCGATGTCGTCATCGTCGACCACCGGCGGGCCGGGGCGGTCCTGGACCGGCCTGCCGATGGGCAGCCGCGCGGACGACGTCAGGACGTAGGGGCCCAACTCTGCCGCGAGCTGGGGTTGTTCGGCGTAGAGGGAGCGGCGGCGGGCAGCGGACGGATCGAGGGGGTCGTCGCGGTCCGCCCAGCCGATGATCCACCAGTCAGTGCTGCCGGTGGCGCGGTTGCGCATCTTGGCCCAGGTGACCGCGCCGATCGAGGTGACCTGCCCGTGCAGTCCGCGGTGGTAGATCGGTTCGGGCAGGAACAGCACGCCGCCGTCGCTGGGAGCGACGTCGTCGGGCACGACGTCGCCGGTCAGGTTGAGTGCTTCGGCGGCGGCCACGACCGCGCTCATCTCGGGAGCCAGAACGTAGGGCTCGCCGAGTTGCCAGGGCTGGTGAGTGAGCCTGTCGACGGCGTCGAGTACCTCTGGTGTCGTCGTCGCGTCCGATCCCTCGAACGCGGCGTCGAGATAGGCCCTCAGGTACTGGCGGGCGAAGCTGGTACGGCCGTAGTCGACCATTCGGCCCTTGAGATGGACGGCGGCGCGGGCGTAGCCGGCCAGGGTTGTTTCGGTGTGGAAGGTCATGTGCCTCCTTCAAGGGGTGGTGAACCGGCGGGGCAGGGCGCGCGCCGGTGGCTGGGTTCGGGGACGGTGGCCGTCAGGCTGCGAGGCGGAGAGCGGCCATGGGTTGCCGGCGGGGCAGCGGTTCCGGCGCGGGCCGGACCACTGCCGGCGTGGGGCGCGTGGGGCGGAACCAGCCGGCGAACCTCTGCGCGACAGCGGCGACGACGGGGACGCGGGCGCGTCCCGGCGTGAACCGAGGCGGCCGGGTGGCGGCATGCTGTGCCCGCTGTGCATCGCGCAGCGGCTGACAGGGGTACGCCTCGTGGGCGCAGCGCAGGTTGGCGCACCGGCCGGGGTGGCGCGGGTCGGGCTGGTGGTCGGCGGTGACGCGGACGGCCATGCGCCACAGCAGGACGTCCGTGACGTTCTCGGGCACATCGACGGGAGTGGCGGGCAGCATCGGAGCGGGTCCTTTCGACAAGCGGATCGGGGTGGTCACCACCGACGTGGCCGTCTCGGCTCGTGACCTGGGAGCCGTCCTACCGCCGTCCGGTCGGAGCGGTGGTGACCGCGACGATCAACGCTCGACTCTGCGGCGCGATCAAGTCGTCCACAGGTTGTCGTCGGAGGGTGGCCCGGGCTGGCGGCACCACGTGAGGGTGTATGCCCCGGGGTGATCGTGGGTGCGGGGCTGGCGTGAGAGAGTCGCCGATCACCGTGCTCGAGGGGCTCTGCGGCATCGGTCAGCAGGCGGTGGATCCTGGCTGTCGCGGTGCAGCGGGCGGCGGCGACGATCCAGTCCGCGACGTGCGCGGGTTGCCTGGTCGCGGCACGGGCCAGCCGGCCGGGTGCGAGGCGGTGGCCGCCCGGTGCGGGAAGGTGTCGTCCACGAGGCGGTCACCGCCTCGTCGAGGGCGAGCGCCGGACGGCGGAGCTGGCGGTATCGGGGTCCAGGAACATGTCGGTCCTTCAGCGCGACGATGCGCGCGGGGCGGAACGACAGCCCCGGCCGGGGACGGGCGCCTGCGGACACGGGACCGGCTCACGGCCGGCGGCAGCAGGTGCTCGGGCCCCGGCCAGGGCTGTGCGTGTCAGGGTGAACTGTCGGAACGGGCCGTCATAGCGGCGCGGCAGGTGATGCCGGCTCAGGCCTGCGTCCCCGAGGTGAACCGCGCGCCGAACAGGTCGTGGACGGGATGCGAGTGCTCTCCGGGCAGACGGTGGGCGGTGGTGATGAGGAGTGGCCTGCCCGTAGCCGGTCGCGCCGGGCGGGTTGCCGCGCCTCAGCGCGGCGCCGGGGTGGTCGTGGCCTGGTCGGGGTGCTGCGTCACCCAGAGCCGGGTCATGGCCCGCAGGTGCTCGACCTGCGCGGCCCGCCTACCGATCAGCGCGTCGAGGCGAGGCCCACGCGCCTGGAGTGCGCCGGTGGAGTCGACGACCGGGATCCGGTCGTCGGGACCGGCGGCGAGAACCTTCTCGACGTCGCTCAGCGCGTCGCGGAGGGTCGGGACGAGCTGGGCGATCTGCGCTTCGGTGCTGGCGAGCGCGGTGAGCGCGTGCCACAGTTCCGAGGCCACGGACGGCTGGTCGACGCCGGCGGGGACGGCGTCCATGAGCGCCTGAACGCTGATCCGTACGTCGCAGTACTTGAGGACGAGCTGAGTGTCGATCATGGTCTGCTTCCTGTTCGAAGGTGAGGTCAGAGAAGGTCCGCGCTGTTGCCGGGTGCGCCGTCGGCTGACGCCCGCGCCCGGACGAACGCCGCGCCGAGCAGCCGGCTACCGGATGCTGCTGATCGGCGGCGGGCACGCCTGCGAGTTGGCGATCCGCGCGGCGCGGTCGAGGTCAGCGCCGGCGTGCGGCGTTCCGGCACCGTTGACGAGCAGGTAGATGGTGGCCTCGTCCGCGACGGTGCCGACCCGAGCCCGCACACAGGGCAGGTCCATCAGCCGGGCGATCCGGCGGGGTGCGTGCAGTCCAGTCACGCGGACGTAGGGACCGTCGTCGGTGTCCTCGGCAACGCGGATCCAGTCGGTGGGAAGCCACGAGGTGGGGATGGCCAGGTTGCCGGCCTGCCAGGCGAGGGCGGTTTCGAGACGCTGCCGGCCGTCCACCACGGCGTAGGTGACGTGGGCGTCGGGGTCGCTGTCGTGCCAGGCGGCCCCGGTGCGGTCGTTGAGGAGGACGGCGGGGATCGGGACGCCCTGTAGCCAGGACCGCATGAGGGCGATGCGCTGGTCGTCGGTCCAGCGGCGGCCACGCTGGTACGGGGCGTCGAGGATCATCTCGCCACGACGGATCCGCTCGGTGTACTCGTCGATGGACCAGACCCCGAAGCCGGTGGACAGCGGCGTCAGTGGGTTCGTGGTTTGCCAGGTCATGCTGGCTGTTCCTCCGATAGGAATGAAAGGACTCGGTGGGCGGACTGCGCCTTCGCGGCCAACGCCGGCAGACGGGAGGTTCCGATCGGGCTGCTATTCGATGCCGCCGTGCCGCCGCCTTGAATCTGCTGCCGGACTCGCCTCGGCCGGAGCTGGCGGCGCTGCCTGCTGGGCCTACTCGACGTCTCCGAGGCTGAGGATGTGCACGCCCTGCTCGGCCGGCCAGAACGTGCCGCCGACCCGCGACCAGTCCCTTCCGCACGCCGTGCAGGACCATGCCTGTCCGACGCCCGGGGCACCGTAGGTGGCGACGAATTCGAGCGTTCCGGCTGCTTCGCAGTCGTGCTCGGGGCGGGAAACACTGGCGCCGTCATCGTCGACGCTTTTCATGAGCTCCTCCGTTGGGGGTAGGGGAGTGGTTGGGTGTCGTGTCTGGTGCGCGATCACCGCTTACGGCCGGGCGCCGAGCGGGGTGCCCTGCGCGGCCATGAAGGGCACCGGGTCGATCGCGCCGGCCTCGCTGGCGTCGCCGCGTACGTGCACCTCGAAGTGCAGGTGCGGGCCGCTGGAGTGGCCGGTGGAGCCGACGACGCCGAGGGGTTGTCCGACGGCGACCTGCTGGCCGACCGTCACCATCGGGGGTTGGTCCATGTGGCAGTAGCGCGTCAGCAGCCCGCCGGCGTGGTCGATGTCGACGTACCAGCCGCACCCGCGGGTAAGGACGGGGTCGCCGTCGCGGTCACAGCCCCACGGCGCGCCGGTGCTGGCGTAGACAGCATTGCAGCGGACGGTGCGGACGGTGCCAGCGGACGCGGCGCGGATGATCGTCCCGCGCGGGGCGCTGAGGTCGACGCCGTCATGGCCGGGCCGGTCACTGCTGCGGAACCCGGATCCGACCGGGGCGAGCACGGGCTGGGTCCACGGGCCGACCGCCCCGCAGCCGGCCAGGCCGCCCATCGGTAGGCCAACCGTCCTGGCGATGACCGTGACGAGCTCCGCTGCCGGGCCCTCCCACTTGGCGTACGCATCGGGGTAGGCGCTGACTTGCACGGCCTGCGCAGCTTCGGTCAACGGCATGGTCTGCCAACCGCCGATCGTGAGCAGCTTGGCGTAGAACCTGCCGGCCGCGTAGACCGGATCCTGGAGCTGTGCCGGGGTGCCCCAGCCCTGGCTGGGGCGTTGCTGGAACAGCCCGACAGAGTCCCGGTCGCCGCCGGGCAGGTTCCGCAGCGTGCTTTCCTGCATCGCGGTGGCAACCGCGATGACCCAGCCACGATCTGGTACCCCGAGCTGGGTGCCGATGGTGACGATTGCCGCCGCGTTGGCGACCTGCTCGCCGTCCCATTCGCCGATCGTCGGCCAGTCGCTGGGCATCCTCGGCGGGCTGGCCGCAGTGGAACTCGCTGATGGCAGGGAGATCGGTAGGCAGGACCCGGCGGCGGTACCGCCGGCGAGCAGGCCGCCCAGCCCACCCGCGCAGAGCACGAACACGGCGACGACGGCGATGATGAGCGACACCAGGGAGCGGATCTTCATGGATGCCTCCAGAGGCTTGCCGACGCAGCGGTGCCCGATGTCCGGGCGCGGGTGGGCGTGGGAGAGGGCGGTCCGCCGCGCAGACGGCGGCGGGATGGGCGGAGCGGACCTGCGGTCAGGCCCGGGTGACCCTGATGTCGTAGTGCTCCTCGGGCAACCGCCGGGCACAGCCAGCGGTGGCCCCAGGCATGTCCCCGGCGCAGGTTGTCGATCAGGGACGAGTCGCCGTCGGCGAGGTCGCCGTCCGGGTCCACGCGCCGACGCCGCCACCAAAGCGGTAGTCATCGATGCGGGGCGTGCCGAACCGCATCGGCGGCTGGATGACGCGGTCCAGTTCGGCGTCGACGGTGCCGGCGGCCGCGGTGCCCGGCACGAGGACGGCGAGCAGCACGTGTCCCATCAGTGGACTTCGTCCGGCGGGGTTGCCAGCTTCGGAACCGCCTCGAAGATCGCGCCGTCGTGGCGGAGCGAAGAGCACGCCTCGCGGAACCGCACGAGTGCCCTTTCTCGCTCCTCCTGTACCTGGATAAGCGCGAGCCCGACAGCCCGCACACGCTCACCGGCGGTGACGAGTTCAGGGCCGTTGGCCCCGTCGTAGACGTTCCAGAGCACCTGCGTGGCCTCAACGAGCAGTCTCTCCTGAACGTTGGCGGCCACCAGAGCGCAACCTGCGGTGATGAAGTCACGGACCGTAGCCGTGTTGAGCGCGGTGGTGACGCAGATCTGCTCCATGTCAGGCGTGGCGCCGTCGAGGCGGGCGAGATGCTGTAGGACGACAACTACGTCTTTTACGTCGTTCACGATTCACTCCAGAACGGGTGTGGATGGGTGGAATCCCCCGGCGGGCGTGCGGCGGGGAAGCTGACGACGCCGCCGGGCCGACGGCGGGTCAGGAGGGGCCAGGCCTGGACGAGGTAGTTGTCGCCTGCGGAGCCGGGCCTGGCCCCGGCGGGTCACCGGTCGTACGGCGGCGGCCAGTCGCGGGGGCGACCGTCGCTCGGGGCGTCTCCCATGTGCTCGGCGTAGCCGTGCACCGCGCCGCCGTTGGCCTTGGCCCAGTACATGGCGATGTCGGCGAGGTGCAGCAGGGACTCGGGATCGCGGCCGGCCTGGTCGGTGGTCGTGTAGCCGACGCTGGCGACGATGTCGATCTGCCTGCCGTGGAGGACGAACGGAACCTGGCTGATGTCCCTCCAGGCCCGGCCGGCCACCGAGATCGTTCTGTCGAGACCGCCCTGGACGATGAGGGCGAATTCGTCGCCGGAGAGTCGGGCGGGGAAGACGTCGGACTGCCCGAGGCGGCGGAGCCTCTCAGCAACCTGGGCCAGCAGGGTGTTGCCTGCCCGGTGCCCGAGACGGTCGTTGACCAGTTTGAACCCGACGAGGTCGAGGACGATGACGCCGACCTCACTGTGGGTCGTCACCGCGTGCGTCAGCCGCTCGATCGCCGCGCGACGGTTGGGCAGGCGGGTGGTGTCGTCCTCGGTCGCCTGCCGGTGGTAGGTGTCGCGTTCGGCCCGCAGGGTCTCGACCAGGCCGTGCGCGTTCCGGACGACGCGGTCCAGCGTCCGCAGCCGGGTCCGGGCGCGGGTCAGCAGGGCCCAGAGGCGCAGCGCCCAGAGGCCGGCGACGGCCAGTCCGGCGAGGAGCCCGCCTGCGGCGGTGATAAGGGAGTTCGCTGTCTGAGACACTGGTTGTCGCTCCTTGTGGCTGAAGGAGCACCGGGGGCAGGCGTGAGCGCGCCAACGTCAAACGCCCGCCCCCGGGCTGCCAAGGGTGAAGGCGCCGCTAATTGGCCTGGTAGGTCGCGACCTTGGTGTCGAGTCGCGTGACGTTGCCGGCGATGACGAGCTTGTCCAGGGCGTTCGCCACCGCCCCCGCGCTGGCCTTGTTGACCTGGGCGCCGTCGCGGGCCTGGTTGATCAGCTTGCAGATCTCCCCGACCTTGTAGGCGGTGTCCGGGTTGCGTTGCAGCAGCGCCAGCACCTCGTCGCGGAGTTCCCCCTTGCGGCGTCGGGGCTGGGCCGGCTTCCGGCGGCCGTCGCGCTCCTGCGTGCCGGTTTCCGGCCCGGCCACTGCCGGTGCCTGGTGCTCGCCTCGCGCCGTCGAGTCGGTTGCCAACCCGCCGACCCGGTCGTCGGCGCGCGGTTCACCGGCCGGCTGGTCCCGCGTGGTGCTGCTTGACGCCGGTGGATCGGTCTCCGGCGCCGATTCACTCTCCAGTCCGGTCATCGGCCCCGGCTCGGGCTCGGCCTGCGGCGTGTCGGCCTGCTCGACGGTTCCGGCTGGGCCTGCCGCTTCGGTCGGCGTGGGGCTGGCCTGGCCGGCGTCCGCCGTCGAGTCGCCGGTCTGCTGGTCGGCAGGCGGTTTCCCAGGTGTCTGGCCCTCGGCGGGTGCTCCGGCGCCGGGCTCGGGTTCCGCCTCGGGGCGGAGGTCGGCTCGCTGCTGCGACTCGCCCCAGGCCGGGTCGTCGGCACCCGTCGAGGCAGCCGGTGGCAGCTGCGTGCTGGTACTGCCGGCGACGACCGACGCGGCTGCCGCCTTGCCGGTTTCGGTCAGCTGCCACAGCGTCGTGCGCTGCTCGGCGCGGACCCGCTCGGCGTGGCCCGCGCTTTCTAGCTCTCGCAGCTTGGGGGTGGTCGTGGGGTAGGCGATGCCGACGGACTCGCCGATGCTTGCGGCGGTGGCCGGACCGAGCTCGGCGAGCGCGGTCAGCACCCGCTCCAGGGTGGACGGGGTCTTGGTGCTGTCGATCATGCGACGGGTTTCCTTTCTCCCTGCTACCAGGGCGCGAGGACGAGGCGTGGACTCATGCACGCTTCGAAGCGGGGTTCGATCAAGTCGTTGGGGTGGACTCCCGCGTACGCCGGGCCGCGACAGCCAGTGCGGTCGTGGGGCGACCTGGTGTCGCGGCCCGCGTTCGCGCTCCGCAGGGCTAGTGGGCGCCGTTGTAGACGTCGTGGACGGCCGGAGGGATCGCCCCTCGGGTCCGGGGCTCGGGCAGGTGGTGCTCCTGCCAGTGGGTGGCCCACCACTGCCGGACGCGGGCGTTGAGGGCGCGGCGGTCCGCGCTGGTGCCGTGGCCGGTCTGCTTTCCCGCCGTCGATTTCGGCATGCGGCGGGCGGCGGCGATGAAGGGCTGGAAGGCGGCGGCCATCCGGTCGAAGTTGGGGCGGGACAGGTCGATCTCGTACCACACGCCGTTGAAGGCGAACCGGTAGCTGTCGACCTCGTCGGTGGATCCGTCGAGGTCGTCGTAGACAACGCTGATCGTTTTGATGGCCATCGGGCCGTGTCCTCTCGATAGGAGATGTAAAAGAGCCCCCGGCCGGGTACGGCGGCGGGGGCGGTCCGACGTGGGGTTCCCGGCCAAGGGACAGGCGGGTTCGGTGGGGCTCTGGCCACGGGCGACGGCGGCTTATCGGGCGCCGAGGCCGAGCTTGTCGCCGATGACGGGCCCCTGCCGTACGGCGGCGACCGCAGTGGGCAGGTGCCGGCGCTGCCACCCGTGCAGGGCAGCCGGCAGGTCGGCGCCGTAGCGGCGGTGCTGGGTGAGCGCGACGGCCAGTCCGGCGGCCTGTTCGATGCCGTTGTTGGCGCCACGGGCGGTGTGTGGGCGTACCGGGGCGAGGGCGTCGCCGAGCAGGACGGCGTGCCCGTCGCCGACCGGCCACACCATTCGGGTGGGTGGATCGATGTCCAGCACCGGTACGGCCATGCGGGCGGTCGTGGCGTGCACGACGCCGCGTGGTTGGACGGGAGCAGCTGGTCGGCGTGCTCGTCGACGTGGGTGCGGGCGGCCGGGGTGATGTGCTGAGGCAGGGCGAAGACCCGGCGGGTGGGTTTCGCGCCGAAGCGCTGCTCGTAGTCGGCGGCGGTACAGCCGAGGTAGAAGGTCCAGTCGCAGCCGCCGGGCACCGGCGCGATGTTGAACTGCGCTCCGGGGCAGGGCTCCAACCGGACGAAGTCCCGCAGGTCGGGTTGCGGGGTGCTGGTCGCGATGCCGCGGTGGGCGACGTAGCCGGCGTAGCGCAGCTTGCGGCCCGGGTCCAGCAGGCGGCGGCCGATCGAGCTTCGGCCGTCGGCGAACACGACCAGGTCGGCCGTTTCGGTGCGCCCGTCGGTGAACTGCAGGATGGGCCGGCCGGCATGGTGGGTCAGGCCGGTGACCCGCATTCCTCTACGCAGGGCGCTTGCCGGGACCCGGGCGGCCAACGCGCGGTGCAGCAGGGTCCAGGTGGTGTTACGGCCGGGGTAGGTGCGAAGGACGGCTTGTTCCGGCTGGCGGTCGCGGATCGCGACCTGCCGGATCGTCTCGGAGTCGTAGGCGATGAACTCGCGCTGCGGGATGTCGAGGCGGTCGAGCACGTCGAGCGCGGTGTGTTCCAGGCCGATGAGCCCGCCGCCCAGCGGGGCGGAAGCCGGCGTGGCTTCGTAGACGGCGACGTCGAAGCCGGCCCGCAGCAACAGCAGGGCGGTGACGGGGCCGGTCAGGCTGCCGCCGATCACGGCGACGCTCAGCCGGCGGGTGCCACCGGTGGTGCGGGCGGCCGGAGCGGGGTTGAAGTCCATCAGGGTTCCCTTCTGCGGGAGGTGGGAACCCAGGCACAGCCGTACGGCCGTGCCCGGGGTGCGCGGTGTGCGCGGGTCGGCCGGGCTACGGCCAGGTCGTGCGAGTTGAGGTGGTGCGAGACTTCCGGCGGCCGGCTCAGCCGACGCCGGAGGCGGTCAGCAGCCGGGGCTGGGAAGCCCGGCGAGGATGGTGTGGGAGCGGCCGAGGAATCGGTCTGCCACGTCGAAGCCCTTGTCGACGATCACTGCTGATCCACTCCGCTGGAAGAGGTATAGGGCGGCCCTTGCACGGGCCGGGCTTGGTGGCATGCCCCAGCCTGGGGCACCCGGCGGGACCGCCATGCGCGGCGCCGGGCGATGGCCGGCCGCAGGCCAGCGTCGGCGTCGATGGTGAACATGTCGAAGCCGGCGGTGTGGCCGGCGCGGAGCAGGTCGATCAGCCTGGTGTCGTCGAGGAGGGCGATCTGCGCCTGTATCGGGCGGTGGTGGCGTGGTGGGCTGCCGAGCCATTCGGTCCAGGTGATGCCGTGGCCGTAGCGGCGACCGGGGGTGGTGCTGCGGAAAGGCTCCGCGCTGAGGCTGTACTCGGACAGGCTCGGGTGGAAGTTCCCGTCGATGTAGAGCCGGTCGTCGAGGTCTCCGCTGCAGTCACGCATGAGGTGCAGCGCGGGCGGAGCGTGGGTGTCGACGTTGCCGTCGAAGTCGAGCCGGTGGCGCGTGCTGATCGCGGTTTCGGCCAGGTGCAGCACGGTCGCCAGGTCGAACCAGAGCCGTAGAAACATGCGGATCGATCCCTTCAGGTGTCGTGGGAGTTGGTGGCTGGTGGGTGGAGCCGGTCGGGCAGCAACACAGGTCCCCTTGGGTACGAGGGATGTGTGGCTGGCCCGACCGGTCCAGGTGTTGCGGTCGACGCTCAGAGGCGGTGCGGACGCGCGAGCGCGCGGACGCCGATGATCGATCCGTCCAGGTCTCGGACGGTGTCGTGGCAGACCAGCACGTCGTCGCGGCCGTACGCGGCGAGGCCGACGACCAGGGACACCAGGTAGTAGGTGCCCTCGACCGGCGGCGGTAGCGGCGGGACGCCGTCGTCGGCCGCACCGAAGGCGACTCGCTCGACGGGGACGCCGAGATCGAGGTCGTCGGGTCCGATGACCCGTTGGCCCAACCTCACCGGTTGGTGCTGCGTGGATGGGGTGATCACGCGCAGCGGCGTGACGCTGCCCGGCTCGATGCGATCCGGGGTGTCACTCGGGAAGATTCGGACAGGGTGCGGCGTCAGGTTGACGATCTCCGCCATCAAGGTCCTCCGATCATCGTTGGAGTTGCTGTCTGGTCCCGCCGTGGGCGGAGCCGGTCGGGCCGCAGCGAAGTCCCTTTCGGGTTCAGGGGGACGCCGCCTGCTGGCCCGACCGGCTTGCGGTCAGGAGTCGTGCAGGGTGACGGCGAACAGCCGCTGGGACTCGTCGAGCGACTCCAGGTAGCGGGCTGCCTGCTCCAGGTAGGTGATCCGGTCGGCGAAGAACGCGCTGGCCGGTTGCATCCGGTCGCCGGCCTCGGTGAGGAAGGCGTCGGTGCACAGCGCCCAGAGGGCGTGGTAGTTGGCGTACGCGCTGGCGCCGGCCTGGAAGATCTCCAGGTCTCCGACATCGAGTTGCCCCGGGCCGTAGGTGACGGCGTTGTGCATGCGCATGACCTGCACCCGCGGCTGCCGGTTGAACTCGGCGGTCGCGGTGTCCATCGGGTACGCCGACGGGTCGGACAGGTGCTTCTGCAGGAAGTTCGGCCACGGGGTGGCGGCCTTCGTTCCCGCGACGACGCGGGCCCAGTGCGCGTGACGCACGCTGGCCCCGACGTAGGCGCCGTGACGCATGCCGGCCAGATCGAGCAGGCCGATGGGGCCTCCGGCGCAGTACCGGGGTCCGGTCTTGGCCTTGCGCAGGTCGATGAGCTGACGTCGCTGCCATGGGTAGATGGCCGGGGAGGCCCAGTACCGGGGGCAGCTCGTACCCGAGACGCCGAGGTGCCGTTCGAGGTTCCGGGTGCTGTCGAGCACCTGGGACAGCTCGTCGGTGACGCAGACGATCATGGTGCGAACGACTGCGTCCGGGATGACGGTGGTGGCCGCGGCGGCCGTCCTCTTGTTCATGCGGGTCTCCTTCGGGGTTGGGCGTGCTGTGGGCACGCGGAGATAGCCGGTCCACTGGGTGCGTGGCGCCGGCTGGTGGGTGGGTTGGGGTTGGTGCGAGGTGGTGGGCGCGACCGTCGGGGTTCGTCGCGGGCTGCTGGGCCGACCGGCCGCGAGGGCGGGTGGGCGTCAGGTGCCGGAATGCGGCGAAGGGTCCGAGGGTGGGACCTACCGGGTGGAGATATATGTGGGTGTTGTGGTGCCGAGAACCGTAGCGGCCTGATCTGTCAGCGCTCGTCGAGCCGCAGATCCCGTACATGGCCGCTGAGCTGCACTGTCAGATAGGAGCGGTGGTCAAGGACGGCGACGTGCCGGCTCTTGACAGATCACCGCGATCGGACAGGTGGGGTATGCGGTCTGCCAGGTGCGCGTGTCGGTCAGAGAGGCGTGTGGGCGACCTGTTCGGTGGGCGGCTCGGTGTCGCGGCGGACGAACCGGTTCGGATTCGTGGCCGCGTACGGGCCGTGGTCGCTGGGGAGTTCGTGCAGACGTCGGAGCCGGTCGGCGTCGCTGGTCAGGGTCCAGACGGGCCCTGCGGGGTCGGTGCCGTGCACGGCGGTGGCCATCGGCATCCGCGCGGACGTACCGGCGAGCGCGTCGAGGAGGTTGCGTTCGCGGCCCTGGCTGGGAACCCAGAACAGGACCGGGTAGCGGGGGCCGAACTCGGTCACCCGCTCGTAGGCGCGCAGCTTGGCCAGCACTCTGCCGAGGGGTTCGGTGCCGTTGTCGTGCTCGAGGAAGAACCCGACCGTGGTATCGCCGACGGTCCACACACCGTGGCCGTCAGGCTGGACCCCGGCGCCGCCGTAGGCGTCGGTGGCGTGCTGTTCGGACCACCACCGCTCCAGGCGCGCCAGCGGATGGGTGCGGGCGTGGGCGAGCAGGTCGGTGAAGAAGTCGTTGACGCCGAGCAGGTGGCGCAGCTTGCGGCTGCCGACAATCCGGTCGGCCCGGTCGCGGCTGCTGCGCGGCGGTTTCGCGGCGGGGCTGTCGGGGTCGTGGTAGGCGTCGCGGTGCAGTCGCAGGCCGAGCGGCCCGAGCGCGTACAGGTACTGGGTGGAGCCTGCGGCGCTGGTGTCGACGAACCGGTCGACGGCGGCGATGCGGTGCAGCAGGGTCAGCCGCAGACGGGCGCTGCGGTCGGAGGGGAACAGGGCCTTGGTGACCTGGCGTGTGGACAGTAGGTAGTGCTCGGCGAGCCAGGACAACAGCAGCCGGTCGCGTGGGGTGAGGCGACGGGTGTGCAGGTACGGGTCGGACGAGGGCGAGCGAGGCGGAAGACGGCTGGACACGGCAGGTACTCCAGGGGGAGGAGAGCCCTCCATACGGAGGGTGTCTGAGTGGGGTTCGACCACAGTGGCTGGCTGACAGGCCGCAGTGCGGCAGCAACCGACCACCACCGGTGATCTGTCGGCCGGTGCCGGAGATGAGGGTGGAAGGGGTGGCGGATCCCCACAGGGATCCCGCTACGGAAGCCGGTGCCTGTCGCGGTGACAGATCGGTCAGGACGGATTCTTGCCGCCTCTGCGGCGCCGGTCGTCCGGTTTCTGGCTGTGCTGCTTGACCAGGGCGTCGATGGCGGACGGGTCCTGGACGGGAACCGCCTTGGCGACCTGCTGGCGGATCGCGGTGGCCTCACCGACCACCGGCAGTGGCGGTCGGGTCCGCATGGTGAACGCAGGTGTCTGCCGGCCGTTGACGACCAGGCGACCGACCGCCGTGTACGCGTCGAGGTGGGACAGGTCGTGCTCGTCGAGTTCCGGCAGGGTGTGCCGGGCCAGCACGCGGGCGTCTTCCGGCGCGACACTGAAGTAGATCTTGTTTCGGGCGTTCGCGGATACGGCGGCGAGGAGTTCCCGGGGGAACTGGGCGAGGTCCTGATGGGCGAGGGTCATCGCGAGCCGGTACTTGCGGGCCTCGGCCAGCATCGTGTCCAGGCTCGCGGCGAGGGTGAGGAAGTTCTGGCACTCGTCGAGATAGATCGAGCAGTCCTTACGCCGGTCGGCGGGGATGCTGGCGCGAGCGGTCGCGGCCTGCCACACGCGGGCCAGGATCAGCGAGCCGAGCAGCCGGCTGGTGTCCTCGCCCAGTTCTCCCTTCGGGATCCGCACCAGCAGCACCCCGCCGTCGAGGACCTTCGACATGTCGAAGCTGGACCTGGGGTAGCGCATCGTCTTGCGGACGAAATCCCTGAGGAGGAAGGCGCGCAGCCGGGCCAGGACGGGGCCGATGATCTGCGACCGCAGCGCGGGGGAGAGGTCGTCGTACCACTGCCAGAAGCCGTGCAGCCCGTCCGGGTCGTTCAGGTCCACGGTCATCGCCGACCGGAACTGGGCGCTGTTGAGCAGCGGCGGGATGTGCTGGAGGGTGACGTTGGCGTGCCGCAGCAACGTCAGGCAGGACACGCGCATCACGTCGTCCATCCGGGGCCCCCACGCCTTGGAGAAGATCGAGCCGAAGATGCTGACGAGGTTGTCGACGACCAGGTCCGGGTCGTCGCCTTCGAGGGGGTTCATCGCGGGCGGGTTGGGCTGGGCTGGGTCGAACAGCACCACCCGGTCGGCCATGGTTGTGGGGATCCGGTCGAGGACGTCGAGGACGAGGTCGCCGTGCGGGTCGAGCACGATGGTGCCGCGGCCGGCCTTGATGTCGTCGATGATCAGGTTGGCGAGCAGGGTGGTCTTGCCGGAGCCGGTCTGCCCGACCATGTGGGTGTGGTAGCGGGCGTCTGCCACGGACAGCGCGACGGCATGGCCGCCGACCTCGGCGTCGCCGAGGACCTTGCGTCCCCGTCCACCGGTCGGCACAGCGACCGGGACCGGCATCGACTTGGCGCGGGCGCGGTCCAGGCCAGGCACGGCCAGGTCGCGGGGCAGCCCCGCCAACGCGGCGAGTTCGGGGGCCGAGGTGAGGAACCCGGCGCCGAGCCGCCGCGCGGCCAGGACCGCGACGGGCCGAGGCATCCGGGTTCGGTGGGCGAGCCGGTTCCGCCCCGCGTAGACGGCGAACGAGGACGCGACCGCGTCGGCGACGCCCCGCAGCCGGTGGTTGGGCAGGGTGCCGTCCCGGTGGGCGCGGGACGCGATCGCGTACCGGATGCTGGTCTCCCACAACTGGTGGGAGGTCTTGTCGAGGACCGCCCGCACGTCCCGCTCGACGGTCGGGTCCCGGCGGCTGGCCGGCGCCGCGCTGGCATGGCTGCGCGAGCGTCCAGGCAGGAAGATCTCGATCAGCTCGATCAACGGCCCAGCCAGATTGACCGACGGCACGGCGGTCTTGCCCTGCCGCAGCCGCCCGGCGGCGCGCCGGGCACGCCCCGCGCGGCGGGGCGCGGCAGGGCGGGCGAGGACCTGCACACAGGCGCACTCGCCGTCCCGGAGCTGGGCGCCCGCGGCCATCAGGGCGCGCAGCGGGTCGGCATGGTGGTCGCTGGTGAACGGGAGCCACTCGGCGGCCACGGGCAGCAGGTGACCACCCACCGCAGCGGCTGTGTCGGCGGGGACGGGGTCCGGGGCGGGTTCGCTGGTGGTGGTTGCGGCGCCCGGCCACGCCGCGCGAACGGCGGCCTCGACCGCCCCGTTCGGGACGGTGCCGGGCACCCACAGGGAAATGATCAGCTGCCGGCCGGTCCAGGCGTACTGCAGGACAACGTGCGGGGTGCCGTAGAGCAGCCGTCGACGGCGGGACGGGGTGAAGATGCCGGCCAGGTTCGCCCACAGGGCGGCGGCACCGTGCTCATCGACCTCGGGCGGCGGGGCGATGGTCACCAGCCGGGAACCCGTGGCGTGATAATGGTGTCGCCACAGCGTGGCGAGGCTCCGGCCGGCGACCCAGATACAGACCAGGCCGGCGGCGACGCCGAGCAGCCACGGCCGCTCGATGACCCAGTCCGCTGCACCCGGTATCCAGCGAGTTGTCGGTAGCGGGGGGGTCGTCGAGCCGGGATCGAGGCTGGTCGAAGTGATCGACGGCAAGGGCATGAGGGAGGTCATGAGGGGCGTCCTTTGCGGATGTGCGCGCGGCAGGACGCGATGACGCACCCCGAATGAGTGCGGAACATCGCTGCCGGCGGCGTCATTGGGCTGGCCTAGGCGTTGTCGTCGTCGGCTAGGTCGAGCGGAGCGCGCTAACTGCTGGTTAACGCTGACATTGAGTCCGAACAGTGACACTTTGCTAGTCGCTGCAGGTCACGTGGATCAGGTTGGGGGCATGCCCTTCGGAGGATTCCCCCGTATTGTCGCTGCGATCACGTCCCGCCCGGTGGTGCTACTCGTGATCGCCGTCTTGGTGTTGGTGGTCGTGCGCCAAGACGGCTCGTCGGGCAGTCGGCCGAGCGCCGCTCGAGCCTCGCTGCCCAAGGGTGGGATCGTCTCTCCATGGGAATTAGCAGTGGGCAGCTTCAGCGGGACCGCGATCGATGAGCAGTCCGACAGCATTGCACTGACAAACTATGGGGTCGGGCCGAACGAGCCGAACCAGCTACAGGTGGTCGACCTAGTACGGGGTACGGTGCGTTGGGCGGTCACTGCTGATGTCACGTGGGTGACGAACCCGGACGGGACGCTGGCGGCCACCCCCGATGGACTCGCCTTCCTAACCACGGACGTGTTATACGGGAACGACCCGGTGTACGGAGTGCAGCTATCTACAGGCGAACTGGTATGGCGCGCGCGGCCCAGTTCGAACTCGGAGCCACGCCTGGTGGGGGGCCTGCTTATGCTCGAGACTGACGCCGGCGTTCTCGCGCTCGATGCCAAGACCGGTGCGGAGCGGTGGCAGTGGACTGCAGACGACGATTGCGGTGAGTACGGGCCCGAGCTGAACGAAATGAACTCCGGAGGGATAACTGCGAAGTGCGGAGGTGCTATCTACCACATCAAGGTCGCCGACGGCACTACCGCGTGGAGATGGTCTGTCCGGAACGGATGCATCATCCGAAACGAATCCTCGGCCGCCGGAATCGTGGCCGCGATCGTGACCTGCGGAGACGACCAAGCGCTGCATGTTGTCGACGGCGACTCTGGGGCGCAACGCTGGTCGCGGGCGATCGACTGGGACAAGGAAGGAGCCGACCCGGCAGACCCGGACCAGGGAGCAGCCGGCGTCGCGGTGGTGTTGGCCGGGGATACCCCGATGGTCGCCGCTCTCGGTCCTGGCCAGGTCTACGCGGCCTTCGACGGGAAGCCTGTGCCGCTGCCACCTGGACTGGTCCCGGTTTACTACAGCGGATATCCAGGACCTGCCGGCCTGCTTCTGCAGAGAGACGACGGACGGGGCCTCACGCTGACTGTGGTCGACCCGGCCGCTGGTCATGTTGTGTGGGAACGGGCGTTGCCGTTCCCGGCCGAGCATAACCCCGAAGGAAAAGGAACCTACTTGTATCGTTTTGCCGGGGGAGTCCTGTATGTCGTGGGCGTTGTGCCCCTGCTCTGGCCTGCGGTAATCGCGCTCATTGATGGACAGTCCGGCGACATGACGCTCTCTGCGGCCGGGCGTGGCAACGTCGACTTGATCGGCACCGGCGTGGACGGGACGCTCTACTTGACCTACGGCCCATACGGCCAGAGCCGGCTCACCGCGCTACGAGTGACCGGCAGCTCCTCGGGGTTTCTGGGTAGCCAGCTGGGATCGGATCAATGGCCCGACGCGTGCCGGCTTCTCTCCGCAGCCCAGTACCGATCCGCGTATCCCGGTGTGACGCCAACCCTGCAGCCCGAGGCGTTGCGTCTACCCGGAGTGGAGCTGCCTGCCCCGCCACGCTGTCGCTATCTCCCCTCGGCCATCGACGGCACAGAGGTGACGGTCTCAGTAAGTTGGCTGGCGGACGCCGCCGACGAGGCCCGGCGAGTGGCCGAAGGACAGAATCCGTACGGCCGCGACCCCGTCGCGGTAGCTGTCGGCAAGGCGAAGCGCCCGGCGCTGCAATGGGATGACACGAACACCGGGGTTGACCTCATGGAGCGCATCCGGGTGTCGTTCGCCGTGGGCCGGTGCGTTGCCAACGTTGAGACGCTCGGCGACAGCAGTCCCTTGGTTGCACTCGCTGGATCAGTGGCGGACAGCCTGGCCAATCCGGTCGTGAGTCCGGGTTGTTCCGCGTAGCGCGGCTGGGGAAGGACACTCATGAGCAAGCGACGACGTTCTCAGCAACCACGCACCGCCCCAGCGGCTAGCAGCACGCCAGATGAGCAGAGCAAGCCCTTGTGGCGGCGCCTGAGCACTTGGATGATCACAACCCTGGGCGCTGTCGTGGCAGCTGCCGCTATCGCCGCGGTCACGGCATATATCAACCGACATGTACCACCGCCCCCGGAGCCGACGCCGACTCCCGGAAATGGGTTTGAGCCTGCGGTTCGCAGGATCCCGAAGTGCGGGCAGAGCTACGCCATCGGCCGGACTATCGACCCGCGCAGCGAAGCCGCCGAGCTACTCGCACTGGATAGAGGCGGACCAAGCTTTGACGAATTCCTCCGCCGACAGAACGCCAGTCCGATCGGCACAATCACCATAGAGATCGTCTTCACCGGCCGGCTGCAACGTCCCACCCGGATTCTCGATGTCCGCATGGCGCGTCTAAAGACAACCCCAAACCTTGCCGGCACCGAACTGCGGACCTCCTGCGGCGGCGACCCGCCGACTCGCGCGGTGGAACTCGACCTCGATACGCCGCCGAGGGTGTTGATGCGCGGCAAGACCCCGTACTTCGACAGGCACGACCTGGACGTCACGGTAGAGGAGCGCGAGACGCTGCGGATCTCTGTGTCGGCTCGGCTGCACGGCTACCGATGGGTCTTTGCTATTGATCACATCGACGGCTCTGGGGCCCACGTCACCAGCTATCTTGACAGCCAAGGACGCCTCTACGATGACATCGCCCACATCCCAGGCGAAGCGGAGTTCTCCTTGACCGGCGCGGCGAAAGCCTACGGAGCGCGATACCAGGAATCCGGCGGACGCTTCTACCAGGAAGCTAGTTGACCTGCGGTGCCGGCGGTAGGCTTCCCCCGCGCGCTGATTGGCTCTGGTATCGGTTGATTTCTTGGCGCGAGCTCATGCTTCGACCAAAAGCCAAGCACTTGCAACCTTGAACGTTGTAGGTCTTCCCGACGTTCTGGTCGGAGGGTCGATTCCAGAGAGTTCCGTCGTCAGAAGCCGGAGTCGAACCCGGGGTTCGTTAGGAGTCGTCATCAGACTCAATGAACTCGAGGCCTCCGGTGGCGAGGGGATGCTCGGCAGTGCTGGAGATCGCCTGGAAGGCGGTCCGGTTGGTACCGCTGACCAGGAGTCCGTGGCCCCGTGGCGCCGCGAGCAGCAACCGTCGCTCACCGGCGGTGAGGTTGAAGGCGTCGCCGACGGCGTTGATGGCCTGGGGTGCTTGGCGGAGCAGGATTTGCGTGGCGGCGTTGGCGACGGCGGCCTGGCCCAAATCGGTGCCGAGCAGGTCGGCCGCGTCCTGGGTGACCACCGTCAGCCCGGTGTGCCGTTTACGGCCCGCCTTGGACAGCCGAAAGAGGAACTTCGCGCCCTCGCCGTCGCGCATGAGCAGCCACGCCTCGTCGACCACGACGATGCGTCGCGGCGGCGGGCCGCCGGCCGGTGGCGCGTCGACCTGCCGCCAGATCGAGTCGAGGGCGAGCAGGGTGCCGACGGTGCGCAACTCGTCCGGGAGCTGCCGCAGCGACCACACGACCAGGTGACCATCCGGCCGGGTGGTGGTCGGCCCGTCGAACAGATCCTTGAACGATCCGTCGACCCACGGTGAGAGCCGGGCGGCGAGCTGCGCGGCGGCCGGATCGGTGTCCGCAGCCAGGGTCGCGGCCAGGTCCCGCAGCAGCGGAGCGGGTCGGCGGCGGGTGCGCGGGTCGGCGGTGATCCCTGCCTGCCGGTAGACGGCGAGGATGGCGCGGTCCAGCGCTGCCCGCTCGGCCGGCGGCGGCAGGTGGCCGACCAGTACGGAGATGAGGGTGTGCAGGAACAATCCGCGGCGCGTGAGCACGTCGGGACGGGTGTCACCGGCGGGCAGCTCAAGCGGGTTGACCCGGACACCTGCCGCGCCGAGCCGCACGACCGTCCCGCCGACCGCGTCGGCCAGCCGCAGGTACTCGTCCTCCGGATCGATGATCGACACCTCGACGCCGGTGTAGAGGTGCCGCAGCGTCTCCAGCTTCACGAAATAGCTTTTTCCGGCACCGCTGCGCGCGAGAACGACGCTGTTGTAGTTGTCCTGGGCGAAGCGGTCCCACCAGACCACACCGTTGCCGGCCGGGTTCGTCCCATACAGCACGCCGCCGGTCGCCGCCGGCTCGCCCGGCAACGGCGCCGGCAGGTCGGGTGAGGCGAGAGGGAACGCGGCGGCCAAAGCGGCGGTGTCCATGGTCCGCGGCATCCGCAGCCCATCGCTGGCGAGGGGCAGGGTGGTGGTCCAGCCGGCGAGCTGACGCCACGTCGCCGGCTGCACCTCGAGCAGGGTGGAGGCCGCGGCGGCCTTGACCCGGGCGCACGCCTGCAGCAGTTCCTCCTCAGACCGGGCGTGCACCGTGACGTACAACCCGACGCGGAAGAGCTTGGCGGCGCCGCGGGCGAGCCGGTCGGCCAGGTCGGTGGCGTCCTGCGCGGCGGCTTCGGTGTAGGGGTCGACCAGCTTGCCCCGTTCGGCGTCGGCCCGCCGAGACGACTCCAGCCGGGCCCGCTGCCTGCGCAGCCGGGCGGCGGCGACCGGTGCGGGCAGCGGCTCGATGTGCAGGGTGACGTCGACCCGGCCGGGGTAGGACAGCAGCGGCTCCAGCCACGCCGGGCCGACCTCGGCCGGGTACCCGGTGACCACGAGGGTGGCGGTGTACCCGTCGCCGACCCGCAGCCAGCGCGGGGTCACCTCGACCGAGGCCGGAGCGACCGCGCTGGCCAGCCCGGCCGCCGCGCCGCCGGAGGGCGCAGTCCCGTTCGGGTGAGCACGTGAGCGTCGAATGCCCATCGCAGCGTTTCTCCTCTCAGGGCTTCCTGCTGTTGGCGGTGAGGGTGATGACCGCGTCCGGGGCGGCCAGGCCACCGGGGCGTGGGGGCCGGTAGGGGTCGGCGGCGGCGACGAGCGCCGCCGTGGCGGCCGCCCCGTCGAGCGCGCGGGCGGTCACGCCGAGGCCGGACAATGCCCGGACGCTGTCGTCGGCCCGCCGCCGCGCCACATGGCTGCCCTGTTCACCGGGCGCGGTGCGGGTGATCACGAGGACCTGGCGGCGCAGCGGATCCCGGTGCTCCGCCAGGTCGGCCAGGAATACCGCGTGGTCCGCGCACGCCGCCTCCAACGCGGGGTGCGGCAGGGTTCGGGCGGCGTCGGCGACCGCGCGGGCGTGGGAGGCGAGGTCGACCGGCTGGGCGGACACGAGAACCTGCGTGGGCGCCGACAAGCTGTTGAGCCAGCGGCCAAATCCTTCGATCAGGGCAGCCTGCTCGCTGGCGGTGCGCAGCGTCAGGTTGATGTTCGTGGCCGCGACGATCGCCGCCCGGTCACCGCCTACGGTGATCTCACCGTCGTCGCCGATCGCGTCGGCGGGCAGCCGCAGGGGAGCCGGCAGCGGAATCCGTCCCTTCGGCCGCTGCACCCACTCGGGCACTCCGACGGCGGATTCCCCTGCCGACGACAGCCCCTTGGGGCTGCGGGAGTGGCGGACCGCGTGCAGCAGCCACACGTCCATCGGCAGCCCGTCACGGCGTCCGACCACCAGCCCGAAAACGACACCGCCGAAGACCACGCCGGCGAAGACGATGACCTGCGCCGGGACCACGGGGCGTAGGCCGTTCCAGGCGCCGTAGAACAGCATTCCGGCGACCGCGAGGATGGCGAGCTGCCGCCAGGTCAGCCCGTAGGCGACCTTGTCCGGAGCGTCGACGTCGGCGGGCATCCGTGTCCGGTCGACCACGTCGACAGAATCGTTGTCGGTCATTTCATGACCCTCCTGAGGGTGTTGAGGCCGGGAACGCTGCGGGTGAGCTGCTGGACGACGACAACCCGCACGACAGCGCCGAGGGCGTTACTCCCGGCGCGTCCGCCCTGACCGACCCATCGGCCGACCAGGCTGGGGATCTTCACGGTCGTCCAGAGCAGGACGATCACGATGAACAGGTTCAACACGCCGCCTGGCTCGACCGGCAGGCCCAGCACGGGCAGTAGGTGCGCCGAGTCGAGCAGCATCCACTGGCCGGCCGTCAGGGTGAACGCCTGGGCGGTCGGGATCAGGAGGCAGCCGCCGTAGGCGCGCCACCACATCCGCGCGACGCCCTCCAGGGCGGGGACGGCGTGGCAGGCCAGGGGCAGCGGTGCGATCGCGGTCATCACCAGCAGGGCGACGAACCGGCCGATGAGCTGGAACGCCGTCATCACGATTAGCACCGTGATGGCCAGTACGAGGATGAGGAACAGCAGCGGAGCCGTCGGGTCTCGCCCGATCTCGATGTGGTTGCGCACGGCCCCGAAGGCACTGTCCCCGTTGTAGTTGCCCTCGCTGATCGCCCCGGTCAGGGCGTTGGCGAGCGTGATGAGCTCGCCGCAGAACAGCTGGGAGAAGTGCGCGGCGACGAAGCCGACGACCAGCCGCGGCGCGAGGTCCTTGACGGTGTACCGGGAACGCTCGTCACCGCCGGAAACCATGATCATGACTCCGGCGGCGACGAACACCAGGACGAACGCGGTGTCGACGATCCAGATCGACCGGCCGGTCAGAGCCTGTACCTGGGGCAGCGCCGTGACCTGGGGGGTTGTGAGGAGGACATCGGTGATCAGACCGAAGACCGCGTTGAGGCAGGCCAGGACCGCCTCGATCAGCCATTCGAGGACCTGGTCGAGAATCCCGCCCATCCAGTTCATGGCGCTCAGCCCCCCACGATGCCCTGCACGAACTGCAGCAGGACCGGGGCGAGGACGGCTAGGCCGTAGCCGACCAACGCGTTACGCAGGGCGCTCTTGGCCTTGTCGACCTGGCCCGGGTCACCGCCCGCCGTGGCCCAGTAGACCCCCGCGAGAACCAGGAACAGGGTGGCGATCCCGGCCAGCAGCAGCATGATCTGGGTCTGCAGGTTGGCGATGACGACCGGCAGGGTGTTCGCCGCCAGGTAGGCGACGTCACCCGGAGCGGCCTGGGCGGCACTCGGCGCGGCGAGGACCAAGACGGCGGCGCCCACTGCCGCGCCGACGCGGCGGATCACGGGGAGACGGACAATCTTGTTGGTGCGGATGCGGAGCATGGGTGGTCACCTCCCGCCCCGCCGCCGGCCACCGAACGGCGCCGGGCGGGGCGATTGCCAGCAACGGTCGAAGGAACGCCGCCGAGCGCGAGGCCGGCTGCCGCACCCGCCCCGGGAGGAGCTCGTCCTCCCTTACTGGGTGATTGCGGTAATCGATGAGGTGTCAGCGCATGCGATGGCGCGGCACCCGGAGCGACACGGCAGGCATCGCCCCGCGCTCGACGGCGGACGGGACCCGGACCAGCGCTCGTTGGCTGCGCTCGTCTTGTCCCGCACCTACCAATCGGCGTTTGTCAGCCGTGGCGAACACCTGCCGGTCTGACAGCGGTCTGACAGGACGTTCCGGGGTCCTCGCAGGCGAGGCCTATCGGTTGGGCGCGCTGGAATCGTCCCACCTGGCGCATAGAGCCGAGCGTGGAAAGACCAGAACGGTTGTGGGCCTGGGCGCATCATCGGCGCCAGGCCCACAACCGTCAGAGAGAAGAAGAAGTCAGGCCGCTACCGCGATCCCACGAGTCCCGGCCGCGCCGCGCGTGCTGGCTCTGCCGGCGCGGATGCTGGTCCGACGCTTGGCCTGCGTCACCGTCCGCTCGATGGCATCGGTCGAAGCGATCTCGGTGAGGCTGCCCTCGGAAATGGCCCGCGCGAGTCGAACATCGGCACGTGCCAGCCGCATCCGCAGCGCGTCCACGGTGATGCCGAGCCGGGCAGCGATCGGCTCGGGCGCCCGCCGGCCCAGCCGGACCTCGATCCACGGCTGCACGTCCGCCCGGTCGATGATCCGCAGGGTGCCGGCGCGCCGGACCAACAGGTCCGGGTGGCCGTAGGGAACCTTCGGAGCCCGGGGCCCGGCCGCCGCATGCTCGATGTCCTCGACCGGCACCGCCTGCTCGTCGGCCAGCCGCACCCGCCGCCCGGCCCGAAAGGCGGCCATGGTCAGCGACGCGTACAGCGCCGGCCGGGTCAGGTCGAGGTGATCGCGCAGCGCCTCCAGGAAACCGGTCAGCACCTCGTTGCCGATGTCGGCAGGGTCGCCCCGGTAGCCGGCGGACAGTTGCCCGGCGATACGCACGAGCGCGGGCATCGCCATCCCGACCGCGGCGATCGTCCACTCCTTGCCCCGCAACCGGGCCCGCAGGACCAGCTCCCGCCATACAGCGTCACGACCCAGGTATTCGCCTGGGTGCTTGAGCAGCCAGTCCCGCAGCACCGACAGGGGCACGACACCGGACGGCAGGACCATGTCCTTGCCGATGTCACGCGGCAGGCTGTCACAGTCGAGGGCCAACGGAGCCGGCTCGCGCGTCAGCGCCACGAACGCCACGTCAGCGGCGAGCAGATGAGAGGTCGGCCAGTCCGGGGTGTCGGACACGGACATGTCAGAACTCCAATGACAGAAGGGATACGAGAGCGGGCGATGCCGCCGACGGACATCGGCGGATCCCGTGCCAGCAGTACGACACCGGTGTCTGACACGGTCATGACAAACGCGGAACCAGCCCTCGCCGCCAGGCTCACCGTGATCTGACACGTACTCCGGGCACAGCCCTCGAACGGCCTGTGAGCTTTGCCCGTGCTCCCCTCGTAGACCGCCCCTGAGCTGCCCTGTCAGTTCGGCGGTCGGCAGTGACAGCCGGGTAGAGCAAGCGCTATCGCGATCATTCAAGGACCGCAGCAGTCGATCCCAGGACCCGACCGAGTGCCAGGCCAGGCACCTCCAACTCGCTGACAGAATCCGCCTGCCCACCCCCGGCGCGTCCGGCCAGGGATGTCAACTGCACCAATCGATGACATGGACAAGCCGGCATCGCCATGCCACCGCTGGACGCCGATGCCGGACGCTCGCCGGACACGTCGATGTCGGTGGCGAGAGTGGACGTCAGGGCTGCTGCCCGCGTGTCCATGTCAGCGATCTCCGCAGATGTCCGGTGCGAGTGTCCGAGTGGCGACCACTGATGTGACAAGAGCGAGAGCCGTCTGTCGGGCGGGAGCAGTCATCGCGGAGCGGGGTCGTCCGCCGGGAGCCGTGACAGATGCGGAGAGTGTCTGACAGGCGGGGCTGACCCTCGATGCCGGCCAAGCGGCGCGCCGTGCCCCGCCTGACAGGGAGGTGCCGACAGGTGCGGGCCGCGTCCGTCACCGTATGCGAGGCGCACCCACATGGATGAGGTGGCATCGAGCAAATCGGGCGAAACGTGGGCTGTCAGACCGGTTCAGGTCGCTGTCAGATCGCCAGGTGTTCGCCACGGCTGACAAACGCCGATTGGTAGACGTCAGCGCATCACGGCGCGGCGCGGAGCCGACACCACATGAACGAGCACTCCACGCCGCAGCCCGCCCACCAGGGCGGCACCCCCCACATCCCTTCGATGGATCTGGTCGCCGGCGAACCGCCGGTACCGATCACCGTCTGGCGCACCGCCCGCAGCGGCGACGACCAGAGCACGAGCATCTCCCACCGGCTGGCGTACCGACTCGTCGCCGCGTACAGCCGGTCCGGCGAGGCGGTCGTCGACCTCACCGACACCCACGTCCTGGACACCGCCTGCCTGCGCGGCAGGCGCCGCCACCACCCGGCCTGGTTCACCGGAGCCTCGGCGCCGTTCGTCGGGCCGCAGACGCCACAGCACCTGAGCGAGCCCGACGACGGCCCGGACTCCGACGGCCCGGACTCCGACGGCCCGGACTCCGACGGCCCGGACTCCGACGGCCCGGACTCCGACGGTCCGGACGTGCGGGCGTGGTTCGGCGACGACCTCACCGACCCCGACCCGGACTGGGTGGCGGGTGACGAACCGTCCGGCGTTCCGGGCGATGGTGATGACCTGCAGGGGCGGACCAGTCTCGTGGTGGCCACTTGGCCGCTGGACGCCAGCAGCGACGCGGCCAACCATGCCCGCCTGGCGTGGCTGCTCGCCGCCTGCGGCCGACTGCTGCGCCCCGGCGGGTGCCTGGTCCTCGTCGTCGGGGTCCCGGCCGGCGCGGTCGCGACCCCGGAGGACTTCACCCCCGTGGTCGACGCCGCCGCAGGTTCCGGACTCGGCTACCTGCAGCACATCGTCGCGGTCGCCGCCGACACCGACGGCGACCGGTTCACCTACCACGCCACCGACGAGGAGCTGCTCTCCCTGGCCCGTACCACCAGCGCCGAGCAGTTCGTGCTCCACGTCAAGGTCCACGCCGACCTGCTCGTCTTCACAAGCAGGCAGGGCGGTGACCGGCGTGCCTGAACCCTCGACCAACAACACCACCGCAACGCCGGGTCTCAACGAGACGACTGCGGCCTGGCCGCAGGACCTGTCGGTCTGGGCGACCGCCCAGTCGACCGGTCCGGTCCAGCGCCGCGGCCGGTACGTGCCCCAGTCGGTCAAGCATCCGGCCCGGATGCTGCCGGCGATCGCCGCCCACGCGGTTCGCTCCTACACCCAGCCCGGCGACCTGGTGTTCGACCCGATGTGCGGGATCGGCACCACCATCGTGGAGGCCATCCACGCCGGCCGCGACGCCATCGGCGTGGAGTACGAGTCCCGCTGGTCCGACATCGCCGATGCCAACATCGCCCACGCGCACCGGCACGGTGCCACTGGCCGTGGGTCGGTGATCCGCGGGGACGCCACTCGCCTCACCGCCCTTCTGCCGGCGGCCCTGCAGGGGCAGGTGTCCCTGGTGGTGACCTCACCGCCGTACGGGCCGACCGTTCACGGCCTCGTCCGGCCCGGGGCCGACGGGGTCGCCAAGTTCGACAACCGCTACGGCGAGGACAAGGGCAACCTCGCCTACCGCTCCTCCCTGGCCGGGCTGGTCGACGGGTTCACCGACATCCTGCGCGGCTGCCACGCCCTGCTGCGCCCCGGCGGAGTGGTCGTCGTGACCGCCCGCCCGTGGCGCAAACGGGGCGAGCTGGTTGACCTGCCCTCGGCTGTCCTCGCGGCCGGCACCGCCGCCGGCTTCACACCGCTCGAGCGGTGCGTCGCCCTGCTCGCCGCCGTCCGCGACGGGCAGCTCGTCGCCCGTCCGTCGTTCTTCCAACTCCAACAGGTCCGCAAGGCCAGGGCCGGCGGCGTACCGATGCACCTCATCGCACACGAGGACGTCCTGGTCCTCGGCAAGCCCCAGCCGCCGGAGCCGAGAACCGAGGTGGTGGCGTGATCGCACCCACACACCGCTATCTCCCCCTCGGCACCGGGGTGGACGCGCCGGCCTGCGGGCCGAGAACCTGCCCGCACGACGCGCCGGCCGCAGTCGACGCCGGGCACAAGGGGGTGGCGTGAGCGTTGCGCACACCACCGGCCCACGGATTGGATCCCTCTGCAGCGGCTACGGAGGACTCGACCTGGCCGTCGAGCTGGTGCTCGGCGGCCACCTCGCCTGGTACGCCGAGACCGACCGGCACGCCACCACCGTCCTCGCCTACCACTGGCCCCACATTCCCAACCTCGGCGACATCCGCGCCGTCGACTGGACCCAGGCCGAACCGATCGACATCCTCACCGCGGGTTTCCCCTGCCAGGACATCAGCAACGCCGGAAAACGCGCAGGCATCACCGGGGAACACTCCAGCCTCTGGACACACGTCGCCAGAGCCGTTCGCGACCTTCGATCGTCGCTCGTGTTCGTGATGACTGCCGACGTCTACACGTCTGTGTTGCAGGACATGAAGACGACAACCGCCGAGGCTACGACCAAGATCATCCCTCGCCGGAACCGTCCGAAGGCGGCGTAGCCCCGTTCGACGGTGCCGTCGCTGGCCGGTGTCCTACTGATGCAGGACGCCAGCCCGCGATGGCACCCGGTGGCCGTGACGGACGAGATGGCCTCCACCGTGACGGCCATAACTGGTCCCACCACGGGCTGGCTGTCGCTGCTCTCGGCTACCGAACGTGCGCGTGTGCTGGTGCTTACCGAGCGGCGATGGCACCGACTCGCGCCGTTGTCGGCGGCAGATGCGGATGCCCGTGGACGTCACCGGCTCGATGCTTCGCCGATGCCGTATCGCACCATGTCGTGCAGGCCCTCGGGTAGTAGATCTCTCATGAGGCCACGGTCCACGAACGTTGCTAACGATCGGCCGATTTCGTCTCCCGCTGCGTCGGCCAAGTCCTCATCGTGCGCGGCGTGCCACAACGCGTCCAGTGCGCGCGGGTCGTTCCAGTTCGCGAGGTCGACTGCGGCCTGGCACCGGAAATCCGGGTCCTCCGACTGGTCCAGCAGCACCGTGTGTAAGCGCTCGGCGCGCCAGTCCCACCGCGGTTGCCCGGCCGCCCGCAAGCCGTCGCGCAGTTCCCTGGGCGGCCGGTATCCGTGTTCTTCAACGTAATGCAGGATCATCATCGGCGCGGCGTAGATCTCCCCGTCGGGCAGGTAGTAGCGATACTCGCCGTTCCCCTCGAATGCCCCACAGAAGTCACAGTCGTGCCAGCCGAGCGTGACGCTGCCGATCCGCCAGGAGGCAACCCTGAGCCGCTCCATCTCGGCACCAGTCATCGGCGCCGCGCCAGCGCCCTGCACCCCGTAACGGGGCCCCAGCCACCCTACGGCCCGCATCGGCAGCGGAAAGTCGAGGTAGTCGTACGGCGACAGGTCGAAGTACTCCACGCCACGATCATCCGGCATGCAACGTCTGATGTCTTCGTTGCCTTCGGTGACGAGCCGCTCCTCGGCAGATCCGCACACACTCAGCGGCAGATGGGGAAGGAGGCTCCACCTGAATTCGTTGTCAGGCACTGCTGTGCGCGCAGCCTGCCGATACGGAATTGCCGCGTGAGATCAGCGCGGCACGGGGCCGCATCGCGGCTGGCGGGGCAGGGCGAGAATGTAGATTGATCTTAGCCAACGCGCGGGGGGATGCATGACGGTTTTCGGCTGCCGGATCTGCGACACCGCTCTGACGGTCCCGGTGTCGAGGGTGGCGCTGCCTGTCCATGCGAACCAGAAGTACGGGAACGGGCCGGGATCGCTCGCCCCGGCACTGGAGCCCGGCACGTTCGCGGTGAATCCGCTGCCCTCCGGTTCGCCATGGCGCCGGTGGGCCGAACTTGAAGCCGGTGAAGCCGAGGCGCTCGGCTGGTACGCGCCGAGGTTCAGCATCTCAGCCGGGCCGGTCGGCCAGGTGTTGCTCGCCCCGGGGGACGTCCACGGTGCCGTCATCGACCCGGCGCTGGTCGGCGACTCCGCGTGTTGTGGCCTCGATGGCGGGGAGCCCAACATGGTCTGCGTCACCTGCGGCGCGCCGGTGGCCATCCGGATCGACGACTGTGGCCTGCGGCAGGCTACCTGGCTGGACCCGCTGACCACCCACGTGCTCGAGGACGGTCCCGGCCCGCACCCGGTGCTCGACTGGGCGGACCTGATCGACCAGCGGCCCGGTATCCCACCGTCTGAACCGGGCGGCGGCTGGCACCCGATGTGGGCGGCCGCCGCAGCCTCGGCGCTGGCACACTTGCTGGCTGCCTCGGGCGGCGACCCTATATCGATTCCGAATCACCAGGTCGCCAAGGTCTTCCGGCCCACTCTCGACCGTCTCCTCGACCCGGGCAGCACAGGGCCGGAGCGCACCCTGGTCCTGGCCGGGCCCGACATCCCGGACACCGGCGGTCACTTCGCCCTCATCCCGGAACATCCGCAGACCGGTGAACTCTGGCCGGTGGCCCCGCCGGTGAAGCCGATCCCGCTGGCTTGGGACGCCTGGCGGTACCTCGCGTTTCACCGAACCCCGAAGCCGGTTGGGCGGTCGGTCCCGATCCCGCCGGAGGCCCTGCCGGCACTGCTCCCGGGTCACCGGTTCGAGCCGGACGGCCAGATCTTCCTCAGCGTTCTGGCCCGACTGCCCGAGGTCAGGCAACCACGGTTACGTGCCATCTACGACCGAGGCCGCCCCTATAGCTACACCTACTGCAGCTTCTGACCGACTGGTCGTCGCGATAGGGCCCTTCCTCCGGCTGGCTCACTATCACCGGCACGTCCGCGCGGCACTACCCGTCAGCCGGCTGCGCTCCACGACACGCAGTTTGCGGCTTATGCGGGCACCGGATCAAGGGCGATCAGGGTAACGGAACCGGGTCCCACCATGCGGAGTATGGCGCGGGTTGACGCTGTCGGTGCCTTCGACTGGGCTGCCGAGCAGCTGCGGGGTGCTCAGGGCCGTCCGGAGTCGAGCAGCGCGATCCTGCGTGCCCCGGCGGTATGTCGGTAGCTGGCGTCGAGTAGCTCGCCGACCTCGTCCCAGCCGATGTCATCGGTCAGGTCCACCCCGACCCACCCATAGGCGCCCAGGTAGGCCGGTACGAAGCAACGGTCTTCCGCCAGCAGCGCCGCGCGCTCGTCGGGGTCAATCAGCACGATCATCGACTGTTCGTGCTGTTGATTGACGCCGTCGACCTTCACCGATCCCCCGTAGTAGGCGAAGACTTTGGTGGTGTAGAAGGCGGGACGCCCATGGGAGATCTTCTCGGCCGCGTCGGGGAAGGCCAGGGCGAGCGTCCGCAGCCGGCCCAGGACCGGGTCTACCTCGTCAAACATGATGGGATGCGGCATGCCAGAAGGTAAGCACATCCTGGGCGGCCACGGCGCCCTGCACCACGCGCCTCGCGGCAGATCCGGGCGCATGCGTGCGAGAGACTGACCTTGTGCGAAAGACCGGACGAGCAAGCGACGGTAGGCAAGCCGCTGTCGAAAGTGTGGCTGCTTATCTTGCAGACGACGATGCAGAGGTCCACAACCTCACTCATGCCGCCGTGCAGAAAAATGCGATGGCCGCAGCGCTGAACCTGACAGCCCTTGTAGCGGACGCGGTCATCGAGCTGGCTGCCTCGAACGGGAGCAAGCCCCAGCAGATTCTTCGGTCGCTCGGGCAGGGGGAGACGGGTGAGTCGTGGTACTCGTCTGATCCGGCGAACCACAGCCCCGCCCAGCCCGGAGCCGTGCAGGTCGTCTACCCCGCTTCGCTGGACGACTACGACTGGGCGATGACTGAGGCCAAGGGCTGGATCGAGGTAGTCGTCCACTGGTCCGGGCGCGAGAAGGCGATTACCTTCTACGATCCGACCCGGTTGGCTCAGGAAGTGCAGAGTGCTATGAGGGTGCCTGGCTACTTCGCCGAGCGGGCTGTCGCCGTCGTACCGACGGTAACCAGGGAAGCGATCGAAGCTGCCGTCGCTCTGATGGCCCTGCGTGATTTCGCCGACGTCGGTTGAGGCGCTGCCCCTCAGACGGGCGAGCAGCGGCTACCGGCGTGGCAGACGCCCGCTCATCGGCAGATCCGCTCGCTGTCGTGCGGCAGCACCGGGTAGCCCCTGGCCCTTACACACCGTTACGTGGCTCTCGGCGAGACTGGCACGTGTTGGGGCCAGTTATGGCCGGACGTACATGTTGCTGGTCTTATCGACCGGCACGCGGCGCTGGCCGGGGTGCCATCCGGACGGCGGCCGTGGCGGGCGTAGACGGTTCCGGGAAGCGAGTTCCCCGGTTGGGATTCGGCCGTGGGCTGGGTGCCTCGATGGCGGTGGTGCGGTGGTCTCGCGGCTGCTCGGGCGGCTGGCCGGTCAGGATCGCCGCAGCAGGCTTGCGGGCGGTGGTGGAGGCGAACTGGTAGCCGCGCACGAGGACGGCGGGATCGGTCATGAGCACGGCGAAGTGGTCCAGGTCGGCGTGAGTGAGACCTTCGTGGAGAAGTTTGTGGTGCAGCTGGCGGGCGTTGTCGGCGAGGAGGCGGCAGCCAGGGCTGCCGCCGGTCCAGGTCTCGGCGGTCCACCGGGTGCGTACCTGCTCCAGCCCGTTGGTGGTGAGGATGGCAGGGGTCTTGTCGCCCCAGTGCAGGTCAACGCCGTTCGCGGACAGGACGTCGAGGATGCCGTGGACGACGTGGACGACGAGATCGCTGTCTGCGGTGCGGGGGCCGTGGGCGATGACGGGGGCGTAGACGATCTCGCCGAGGACGAGCCAACCGCCGGGTCGCAGCGTGGTGATCATCTGCTGGAGCAGGGCGTGCCGGTTGGGTAGGTGTTCGAGGACGCACCGCGCTACGGCCACGTCGACGCTGCCGGTGCTGACCGGGAGGGGCTGGGTGCGCAGGTCGCGTTGGTAGACGTCGAGGATGCCGGTGGGGTTGAGCAGGCTGGTGTCGATGTCGACGGCGGTGACCTTGCCGGCGGGACCGACGAGGTCACACAGACACGCCGCGATGGATCCGGCACCGGCACCGACGTCCAGGGCGTGCTGTCCGGCGGTGATGCCGATTCGGCGGAGCTCTGCGCGGGTGATGGGGTCGAGGATGTCCTGCAGGGGGTGCAACTGGGTGATGTGGTTGCGGAACTGGTACCGCGATGCTCTGGTGGTCATTGGTGTTCTCCTCGACATGGCAGGACTGGTCGGACAGCGTGAGTCAGTGCTGGCAGGGCAAGGTGTTCGCACACCTTGGTGGCGGGGCCGTCGGTGACGGATGGCCGTGGTGCACGGTGGCCTGCCCGCATGATCCCGAGCTCAACACCACGGCGCCGGCTACGTGGATGCCCAGCCCGGGCGGCGGGGAATACCAGGAGCGAGGGCGGGTCACCGGCTGCTCCCTAGCGGAGAGGGATCCTGTCGCGGGGGCCGTGGCTCGGTGTTGGTGGTGGGGGTGTCGAAGGCCAGGGTGGCGGTGACGAGTCGGTGGTCAGAGGGGTAGGGGCGTTGTGCCGGCACATGAACCCGGTAGCTGCCCGGGTGGACGTGGGGTCGCATGGCGGTGTTGGCGAGGAGCCAGTCGATGAGCAGGCTCCCGCCGGCGTCGACATCATTGTTGACGGTGGATAGCAGGGCTGTGTGGGGGCTGGCGGTCCAGGCGAGTTCGGCGATGGCGTGGAAGCCGCAGCCGTTGTCGCGGCGGTGGGTGTCGGGGTTCCAGCGGCCGATGAGGTGGTCGCCGGCGTCGGTGTCGGCGGTCCAGGTGCCGTCGGGGTGTTGGCGGGCTTTCTGGGCGCGGGCGCGGTAGCCGGCGGCTGCCCAGTCGCGTTGGGGCAGGTGGGGTGCGGACGCGGTGGAGTTGAGGTCGCCACCAGGATGAGGGGCATGTCGATGGTGCCGTAGCGGTCGAGTAGGGCGGCTTGTTGGCGGCGGCGGATGCCGCAGTGGGGGTCCCAGTGGGCGACGGCGGCGGCGAAGACGGTGCGGCTGTCGGGGTTGCCGGGGGTGCCGGTGTCGCGGATGGCGAAGAGGGCGATGTTGCGTTTGTCGGTGAAGGCGTGGGGGTCGTCGGGGGTGTGCCAGGAGCGCAGGGTCAGCAGGGTGGGGTCGTAGAGGATGGCTGGGGGGATGGGGCCGCGTGGGTCGTGGCCGAGCATGCCGACGTAGGGGCGGTCGAACCGGTCGGCGAGCAGTTCCGCGGCCTGGTGCAGGGGGTGCTGGCCGTGTTCGTGCCAGGTTTTGGCTTCGCAGAGCAGGATCAGCGCGGGCGGGGTGTCGACGTCGTGGAAGGCGTCGACGAGGGGGCGTAGGTCGCGGTGGCCGTTGCGGAGGCCGCCGGCTTCGAAGTTGAACAACGCGACAGGAATGATCATGATTGTCCCTCCTTGGCGGCGGGGCGGGGCCCGGGAGCTTGCTCGCGGTCGGGGTTGGGGGTGGCGTGGTCGCGTCGGGCGATGACCTGACGCACGCCGCCCCAGCCGAGAGGGATCTCCCAGTGCATGCCGATGGCGTCGAGGGCGGCGATCTGATCGCCGGTCAGAGTGCCGTCGCGTCGTGCGGTGCGCTGGCTGCTGAGCCACCGGGACAGGTCGACCTCGCCCTCCCGGTGGCCTTTGCGGGGATGCAGGTGCCCCTCACGCTGGTGGTAGGCGGCGGCTGATGCGAGGTTCCGTTGCCAGGCCGCCTCACGGATGGACCATTGGATGCCGAGTGCTTCCAGGGCGCGGACGCGGTCGGCGCTGAGACGGCCCTTGCGGTGCTCGACGCGTCGGGTGGCCAGCCAG
The DNA here is from genome assembly GCF_900090325.1 of Micromonospora pallida. NCBI lineage: Bacteria > Bacillati > Actinomycetota > Actinomycetes > Micromonosporales > Micromonosporaceae > Micromonospora > Micromonospora pallida. The sequence goes on from NZ_FMHW01000002.1 coordinate 973,340, forward strand.
TTGTAGAGGTCGACGCCGTTGACGATGAGGTGGTAGGGCACGTTCAGGTGGCCGTGTTCGGCGTGGAACTGTTGGGCGGCGGCGTACCCGTCGTGGTGGGCGGGGCGGATGGTCCAGTCGATGCCGAGGGCGTCGAGCGCGGCGACCCGGTCGGCCGGCAGGGTGCCAGCGCGGTGGGCGGTGCGTTGCTGCCACAGCCAGCCGTAGAGGTCGACACCATCCACGAGGTGGCCGTGGGGGACGCGTAGGTGACCGTGCTCGGCGTGGAATCGTTGCGCGCAGGCGAGTCCCCGTGGCCAGATCCGTTCCCGGGGCGCCCAGTCGAAGCCGAGCGCGTTGAGGTAGGCGACCTGGTCGTGGTCCAGGCGGGCGGCCTTGTGGTCGGCGCGTTGCCGAGCGGCCCACCGGTCCAGGCGGACGCCGTGCCGGACGTGACCCGTCGGGACCCTGGTGTGGCCGTGCGCGGTGTGGAAGTCGCGTAGAGCGCCGTAGCCGACCATCCAGTCGGAGGTGGTCTCCTCCAGAACCCGCACCGTCAGCTGCCGCAGCAACTGCTCTGGGGCGTATCCGTCGGGCAGGCGGACCAGCAGCCGCGGCGGCAGCTCCGCGGCCCCGGTGGACGCTTTGGTGCGCTGGTGGTCGAGGTCGGCGGCCAAGCCGCTGTCGTGCGCCCGCAACGCCCGCAGCGTCTGCAGCAGGGTGGCCCACCGGGCCATGTCCCCGGCGAGGTCGGAGGCGGTGTCGGCGGGGTCGTCCGGCAGCAGCACCGGCAACAGGATGGTGGCGATGCCGGAGCCGGCCGGGTTGCGGCGCAACGCCCGCCCGACAGCCTGGATGACGTCGGCCTGGGACTCCTTCGGCGCGGTGAACACCACCGCGTCCACCGCAGGCACGTCCACACCCTCGCCCAGGCAGCGCGAGTTGGAGAGCACCGTCCACCCGTCCTCGGGCGGGTCTGCCAACCGCCGCAGATGCAGGTGCCGCTGGCCGGTGCTCTGGGTGCCGTCGACGTGTCCCACCGTCAGCCGACCCTTCGGACGTTCCTCCTCGGGCAGGGATCCCACGGCGGCCGGCAACGTGCGGGCGAACTCCCGGCTGGCCCGCACCCGGGGCGTGAACACCAGCACCCGCCGCAGACCGAACTCCGCCGCTGCCCGGGCCAGGGCGGTCTGCACCACCACCGTCCGCAACGGCGCGGCACGCGCATGCACCACTGCAGCGGGATCCAGCTCCCGCAGCATCTCCAACGCCTGCGCGGAGGTGACGCCGATGGCGAGGATCCGGTAGTCGTCGAGCCAGCCGTCGTCGATGGCCCGCGAGAACGGGTACGTGTAACAGACAGGCCCGAACACCGACGCCTCATCCATCGACAGCACATCGCCACTACCGTCGGCGGCGCGTCGCCTGGCCGGCAGCAGCCGGGGCGTGGCCGACATGTACAGCCGCCGCCGCGCCGGCAGATGCTCGTCCCGGTGCACCAGCGCACCGTGCTTGCCCGCCCAGCCGGCCGTGTGGTGGGCCTCGTCCACGATCAGCAGGTCGGCGGTGATGCCGGCGGCATCAAGACCCCTGCCCACCATCTCGGCCGAGCGGTGGGTGACCAGTACAAGGTCCAACCCAGGCCGACCCGGCTGTCGCACCCACTCGGCGATCTCACCCGGATTCGTGGTTACCGGGCACGGCAGGTCGACCACCCGCACGGCGTCATCGGCGACGCTGCCGTCCCCGCACACCGCCAGCACCCGCGTCGGTGCACCAGCCCCGACCCACACGTCGAGGGTCTGCGCCAACAAGGTCAGCGACGGCACCGCCACCACCACCAGCCCGGACGGACACAACCGCACCCCAGCGTGCACCCCAACGATCGACTTCCCGCTGCCGCAGGCCGCCCGCACCTGACCACGACCACCACCGACCAAGGCCGCGACCACCGCGTCAACGGCCTCCCGCTGATAGCCACGCAACTCCGGCAGCCTCCCGCGCGCGACTGCGTCTGTCGTGCCGTCGGCGAACCGGTCTGGGTCGTGGTGCGGGGCTCCCTCCTCGGAGAGCGTGGGGCGCAGGTGGTGATGAATATGCACGTGGTGGTCCTCGTGGATGGGTGGGTATGGGAGCCTCGGCCCGGGGCGGCTGCCCGGCGGACGCGGGTGGGCATGGCCGCTAACCCGGCGGGCTGAAGCTCGTACGCCGACCATGACGGCCACGACGTCCGACAACAGGCGCACGGACGCCGACCGAGTGGCTCAGGGAGAGACGGACCCGCCAGCACGGACCGCAGCGGGACGGCGGGTCAGCAGGTGCTGGACGAGGGCGATCAACAGCCGTCGGACACTGTCGCGGTTCCGCACGTCGAGCTCGACGATCGGCACTTCTCCCGACAGGGCCAGGGCCTGGCGGATGTCGGACGCGGCGAAGCTGCGGGCACCGGGGAACGTGTTGACCGCGACGACGAACGGCAAGCGGACATGCTCGATGTAGTCCAAGTGCGCGAACGAGTCCTGCAGACGACGAACGTCGACGAGCACCACCGCCCCGACCGCGCCGCGCACGATCGCGTCCCACATGAACCAGAACCGCCTCTGCCCCGGCGTGCCGAACACGAACAGGGTGACGCCGTTGACCTCCAGCCGACCGAAGTCCATCGCCACCGTGGTCGTGGTCTTGCCCGGCGCGTGGGAGACATCGTCGGAGGCGACAGCGACCTCGGTGCTCAACGGGGCGATATCCGAAACCGTCTGCACCAGCGTGGTCTTTCCGACCCCGAACGGCCCCGTCAACGCGATCTTCAACCCGCTCTGCCCCGACACAGCTGCTCCTGGTGCGACTGGTGTGCTCACCGGTTGGCTCCTGCGGCGACGAGACGGCTGGCGTTTAACGACGTTGGCGTGCGCTGGTCGCCTATCGGCTCGGCGAACTGGTCACGCTCGGCGGTCCCGACCGGCAGGTCCGCGTCCCGACCGGACGCCCGCTGCTGGCTGCCACGTTGGCCGTTGGTGGCGGCCTGTCCTGGCTGCAGAGTCATCGATACCTCCCGAGGGTTGCTCGCGAGCAGTGTTGGATTCGGGCACTGCGTGGTCACCGACGATTGCGGAGACTTGTGCCGCGACATTCACGTAACCGCTTGGGCGCGCCTGTCGACTACCTCCGACACAGACTTTCGACACCGATTCGTATCGACCTTGGCGGCAATGGCTCGCCCATACGCTGCCGGCAGCGTCGAGTTGATGCTCTGTAGCGCCCAGGACCTGCGGGAGCGGCGGGATTCGTGGTGCTGCGCATGTCGAAGGTGCGTGTCGGGGGTGTTCGACACGGCGTCTCGCGCTGGCGATCGCCTGCCAGGGGCCGAGGTGCCGCATCACCGTCTGCGGGGCGGTCAGGGTTCGCTAGCGCACCGGACGGAAGAGCTGGTCGCTTTGCTGGCAGCGTCCGGACCGTTGATGCCGGCTTCACCCGCCCAAGGTGGTGCAGCATTGACCGCCGAAGGGTGGACCGGTCGCGCGGTAATAGTTGTGAACTGCCACCGAGGGTTGGGCGGGGCGAGACGCGGGTTCGCCGGTCGCGCCGTAGGCTGCCACGACGTGACGAGCATCGACATCGCCCAGACGACGGGCACGACCGCGGTGGCCGCGTGCGAGGTGGAGGTCAAGTACCAGGTCGGCGACCTCGCGGCGCTGGAAGCGGCTCTGGCCGCCCACGGTGTCGTCCTGTCAGCGCCGGTCGTTCAGGATGATCAGGCATACGCGCGGGTCGGCTGGGATTACGGCCAGTCCAAGATCGGGGTTCCGTTCGCGCGGCTGCGGACCGAGCGGGGACGGCATCTGCTGACGGTCAAGACGCCGGTGGCCAACGAGCAGTCGTGCGTCGAGCACGAGACCGAGGTGGCCGATCGGGAGCAGATGCACGCCGCGATCCAGCAGCTGGGCTTCTACCCGACGGTGCGCATCCGTAAGACCCGCCGCACCGCGACTCTCGGATTGATGTCGTTGTGCGTCGATCAGGTGGACGGCATCGGCGCGTTCCTGGAGATCGAGCGCATCGTCGATGGCGGCGAGTCGGGTGAGCGGGTCCAGGCCGAGCTTGACCGGTTCGCCGTCGCGCTGGGCGCGCCGCTACGGCGGACGAACGAGACCTATGACTCGCTGATCCGGGCGGCGAGGATGGCCGGGGTCTAGAACAGGGTCGCCGGCTCGGCTACCTGCGGCATGGGGCATATGTCGAGGGTGTCGACGGGCAGGTCGAGGTTCAGGGTGACTGCGGCGTGGTCGGTGAGGCGCTGCTCGCGGGGCTCCTGCAGGTAGCCGCCGCCCTGGAGCCGGCCGCGCAGGGCGGTGCCAACGTGCAGGTAGTCGAAGCGGTAGCCGTTGCCGGCCCGACCGAACCAGCTGTGCTGCGGGACGCCGGCGTAGAGGTGGTGGTGGGCGTCGGTGAGGCCGGCGTCGGCGAGGGCGTCGAACAGGGCGTACTCGAACGGCAGCCACACCCCGGGGTAGGGCGGCTGGTGGTCGCGGGGGATGACGTTGTAGTCCCCGCCGAGCACCAGATGTGCCCGCTCGTCGGCCTTCAGGCGGCCGAGGGTGTCGACGAGGGAGGCGAGGAACGCCCGTTTCCGTTCGACCTTGGCCGGGGCGCGGTCGCTGGACGGCACGTAGACGCCGAGGACCGTGACGGGCGGGTCGGTGTGAACGGTGGCGGCGACGGCCCGGCCCGGGATAGTGAGTCCAGCGGTGATGTCCGGGCGGGCGGTGACCGGTACGCGGCTGATCATCGCCGCGCCGCGGTCGCCGGGCAAGGGCGGGTGTAGTACGTGGCAGCCGGCGCGGCGGAAGTGGTCGAGCAGGTAGGCGCTGCCGTCGCCCCCGCTGGTTTCGGTGAGCAGGAGAATCTGTTCCGGGCGGCCGGCGAGCCACCGCAGCAGCGGTTCGGCGCGCCGCCGCGAGGCGGCCTGGATGTTCACGGTCAGGAACGACAACACGAGGCGAGACTTTCAGGCCGCAGGGCGTCGGGCGAGCATGGGGGTCAGCGTGTCGAGAATGGCGCAGACGACCTGGTCCGGGTCCCGGTTCCGGCAGTCGATCTTCACCTGGTGCCACGACTGCCGCTTGAGGAAGTCGAAAGCCTGGTCGTAGAGCTGCAGCTCGCGTGCGGGGGTGCCGGTCGCCTCGAGCCGGGTCAGGCGCCGGCGTACGGCGAGCCGGGTGGCGATGACCCGCGGGTCGTCGACCAGGTAGACGGAGATGGCAGGCTGCAGGACGTACCGGTTGTAGCTCCAGATCTCGCGGAGGTCGACCGCGTCAACGCGCTGCAGGACCAGCGAGGACTGCACGTAACGATCGCTGATCACGATAGTGCCGGAGTCGAGCGCGGGGATGATCTCGTCCTCGACGTGCATGGTGCGGTCGGCGGCGATCGCGAGGGCGAGGGCCCGTCCGTGGATGACGGCCTCGGCCTCGCGCAGCAGTTCCCCGAGGCGGGTCCTGGTGGGTTCGGTTGTCAGGTGGACCGGCTGGCCGGTGCGGTGGCGCAGCCGCTCGGCCAGCAGCCCCGCGACCGTTGTCTTCCCGACGCCGTTGGGTCCCTCGATCACGATGAGCATGACCGGTCAGGCCCTGACAGGTTGGATCGGGATCAGCGGACGCCGGACGGTCTCGGGCGGGCACTGGTCGGCGTCGGGGCCACCGATGGGCTGGCCGGCGGCGACCACCGCCGCTGGGCAGCCCTTGCCGCAGGAGTCGCTCAACGCGCACGCGCCGCAGGTCGGGTTGGCCCCGACCTGGTAGCGGTCGTGGAAGCGGTAGCGGTCAAGGGCGTCGGCGATCTCGCCGTGGAGGATGTTGCCGACCAGGAACTCGCGGTCGGCGTGCCGTGACTGTGGTGTCCGGGCGGCGAAGACCAGGTAGGGGCAGACGGCGGTGTCGCCGTTGGCGAACACGTAGATCAGGGTGCCGGCGTCGCAGCCGGACAACGGCCGGTTGTCGTTCGGGAAGCGGATCGGCACCAGCTCGACACGGCCGGCCAGGGGCGCCGTGGCGGCGGCGATCGCCCGCATCGTCTGCTCCGGCGCGGCGAGCCGGCCGTGGGACTTCACGCCCCGGCCGAAGCTCGACAGCGGGTTCATCAGCACATACTCCGCGCCCAAGTCCGCGGCGAACGCGCACAGCTCGGCGAACTCCTCGGGGCGGGTGAGCACGTTGGGCGTCGACAGGATCCCGTGCAGCAGACCGGCGTCGGCGAACCGTCGTGTCGTCTCCAGGGTGATGGCGAACGAGTTGCGGTCACCCCGGAACCGGCCGTGCGACGAGGGGCGGAACCCGTCGAAGCTGACGTTGACTCGCACGTTGCCCAGCGCGGCGAGGGCGGCGATCTGCGCGTCGCTGGTCTGGGTGGCGTTCGTGCAGATCTTGACCGATAGGTCCATCCGCGCCGTCGCCGCGCAGATCTCCACCAGGTGCGGGTGCACGAACGGCTCCCCGCCGGTCAACGTCAACCGTGTCACCCGGGCCCGCCGCAGCCGGGGCAGCACCGTCTCGATCATCTCCTCCAGCGGTATATCCATGCCGACCTGGGTGGATGACACGAAGCAGTGGGCGCAGTGCAGGTTGCACCGCTCCGTGATCTGTACCAGCGCCTTACGCTCGTCGCCCTCTACCGAGGTGCGGAAATAGCAGGAGCTGGCGTGTGTCTCGACGACCAGACGCTTGCTCATGAACCCTCCCAGCGCCCACCCGCTCCCAGCGGCGTTGACATCGCCTGGCCTGGGTCACGGGATTCCTCGTCCAGCTAACGGGGCGTCTGCTCGTGTCGAACACCCTCGACACCGAAATCCGACACCGCGGCAGACCCGGCCGTGCCCGCGTTCACCCGGTCCCGATCTGCGTTGGCCAGCAACATCGACCGATCCCGAAGGATCGGAGTGGCCAGCCGAGAGGCGCTTTGGTCCCTCCATACGGGCCAAGTGGTGCGGGTTCCGTGTCGGTTCTTCGTGTCGACGGTGTTCGACACTCCACGCGCCCGCCATAACTGATTGCCAATGGCATCGATCGCTGCGACGCCGGGACCAACCGGACCCGGCAGGTGGCCGACACCTGTGAATGAGGGCGGGGTCGCAGCCGGTGGCGGGAGCTGCTGCTCGGCGCCACCTAACTACTTGGGGAGGCAGGGTGCGAGTCCGACTCGACGCGTCGGCTGAAGAACCGCCTGCGACCAGCCTGCGCGCCCGCTTGCTGGGGATGTGTGTGGCGCCGGCCGCTGTGGTGGCGATGATCGGCCTCGGTGCGGCGACGTGGGTGGTGGCGCTGTCACCGGGGCACGTTCCGGCGATGGCCGGGCTGGTGCTGGTGTGCGCGGCTGTGGCCTGCGCCGCGGTCATCGCGGGTGCTGCGTCGTACGGTCGTGGACTCGCCCGGTCCGTTGCCCGGACTGCGGTGGCTGCCCGGCCTGAGCCCGTTCAGCCGGTGGTGGGGCAGCAGGAGGTGTATGTCGGCCTCGCGCGCCGGCTGCAGGGACTGGTGCATCGGGAGATCCAGTTGCTGGATGTCCTGGAGGCGCAGGTCGAGGACCCCGACCTGCTCAAGGGCCTGTTCCAGGTGGATCACCTCGCGACCCGCATGCGCCGCTACGCGGAGAACCTCGCAGTGGTGGGAGGGGCCGTGCCACGGCGGCAGTGGAGCAGGCCACTGCCGCTGGTCGAGGTCCTGCGCTCCGCCATCGCCGAGGTCGAGCAGTACCCGCGGGTTCGGGTGGTGCCACCGGTCGAGGGAACAGTGCGCGGCCACGCCGGGGCCGACGTGGTGCACCTGCTGGCCGAGCTGATCGAGAACGCCACCGCGTTCGCGCCTCCTCACACGGAGGTGACGGTGCGGGCCCGGCGGGTCGCGGCCGGCGTGGCGGTCGAGGTGGACGACCGCGGCCTGGGCATGCCGCATCCCGAGCAGGACCGGCTGAACGCTCTGCTGGCGGATCCGGGCCGGGTGGATGTCGGGGACCTGCTGCGCGATGGCCGTATCGGGGCTTGGGTGATCTCGGCGCTGGCCCGCCGGCACGACATCACGGTCAAACTGCAGAGCAACGTCTACGGCGGTGTGCAGGCGGTGGTGATCCTGCCGACGACGTTGCTCGGAGACCAGACGGCCCAGGAACCGTCGGCCGTCGACGCGGCCCGAACGCCCCCACGCGGCGCGGCGACCGTGCCATCACCGCTGATCGGTGCTGCGCCTGCGCCGGCCGACCCTCGTCACCGCCCACCTGCGCCCCTGACGGAGCTGACGCGGGCCGCGCCACATGGGGCGTTGCCAGCGCCCCACAACAGCACCGACACGGGCCAGGCGGGCGGGGACGGCGTGCGTCCCGTGCTGCCGCGCCGGACACGGCAGGCACACATGGCGGCCCCGTTACGGCAGGCCCGCCCAGGGTCGGGGAACCAGCCGACCGGCGGCCACGACCCCACTCTGATGGCCAATTTCCTACGCGGCGCCAACTCCGGAAACGCCGACCCGCCCACAGGACCTCCTGCCCGTTGACCACTGACCGCCGATGTTCAGAAGGAGTTGTCTTGTGATGACCACGACGCCCGGCCAGGAACTGACCTGGCTGCTGTCCGCCCTGGTGGAACGGGTACCGCACACCCGGAGCGCACTGCTGCTGTCCTCCGACGGGCTGCCGCGGGCCGCCCACGGACTGACCGATGACAGCGCGGACCACCTGGCAGCGATCTCCTCCGGGCTGTTCTCCCTGACCCGCAGCGCTGGCGAGATGTTCGACGAAGGCTCCGGCGTGCGGCAGGTAGTGGCCGAGCTCGACGACACGCTGCTGTTCGTCACCGCCGCGGGTGAAGGTGCGGTACTGGCGGTACTGGCGGGCCGCCAGGCTGACGTCAGCGTCCTCGGCTACGAGATGTCGCAGATGGTCAAGAGCGTCCGGCCGTACCTGGCGACACCCACCCGCGGCACTGCCGTCCCGTCTCCCGCCGTGCGATGAGATTCGGCGGCGCGCATCAGGAGACGTGGGTCGACGAGGCGGCCGGGCGGCTGGTACGCCCCTACACGGTCAGCGCCGGGCGGACCCGACCCACCACAGCAATGGACCTGCTGTCGTGGGTCGTCGCCACCGGCGTACGGCCGCGCGGGCGGTTGGAGCCGGACCACGACGTGGCCTTGGGCCTGTGCGGCGAGGCGACCACGGTCGCCGAGGTGGCCGCCCGGATGAGACTCCCAGCCGCGGTCACGAAGGTGGTGCTGTCGGACCTGGTAGCGGTCGGCGCGGTACGCACCCGTCCACCCAGCCCGGTCGCCGACCCGACCGACCGATCGATCCTGGAGAGGCTCCTTGTCGGCCTACAGCAACGACTCTGACCGCACGCCGAACGCGCTCAAGGTGCTGGTCGCTGGCGGGTTCGGAGTCGGGAAGACCACCTTCATCACGGCGACGAGCGAGATCCCGCCGCTGCGCACCGAGGAACTCCTCACCGCGGCCAGCGTCGGCACCGACGACCTCGCCGGAGTGGAAGCCAAGACAACCACCACCGTGGCGCTGGACTTCGGCCGCATCACTATCGACTGCGAGAACGTCCTGTATCTGTTTGGCACACCGGGGCAGGACCGGTTCTGGTTCCTGTGGGACGAACTGTGCCAGGGCGCGCTCGGCGCGGTGGTGCTGGTCGACACCCGCCGCCTGCCGGACTGCTTCGCCGCCGTGGACTTTTTCGAGTCCCGCCGCCTCCGGTTCCTGGTCGCCGTCAACGAGTTCGACGGTGCCTACCGATACGACCCTCAGGAGGTACGCGCAGCCCTGGGACTGCGGCCCGAGGTGCCGGTCGTGACGTGCGACGCCCGCCACCAACGATCCGCCACCGCCGTCCTGGCGACGCTCGTGCAGCACCTGCTCACCCAACCCCCTCCCACACCCTTGAGCTTCGATCCGATAGAGGCAGGCAGCCCAGCATGATCAACGACAGCTACGAACCCCGACTCCTCACCCCGCCCGACCTGCAGGCGCCGCAGCGGCTACACCGGCTGCAGGCCCTCCGACTCGGACGGCCGGAGCCGGAGTTCGACGACTTTGCCCACAAGCTGGCGCAGACCACCGACATGCCCTGGGCGATGGTGAACTTCCTCGACGAGCACGGACAGTTCTTCGCCGGCCTTTACACCACCCCGACCACCCAGCCAGGGGTGTCCGCACCCGTTACCCCAATCGAACCCGGCCGCCGCATGTCACGAGACCAGGGCTTCTGCCCACACGTCGTCGCCCGACGCCGCGCGCTGGTCCTCGAAGACGTCTGCGCCTGGCCACGGTTCGCCGGCAACCCCGTCGTCGACCAACTCGGCATCCGCACCTACATGGGCGCCCCACTGATCGACCACACCGGCACCGCCCTCGGAACGATCTGCGTCGTCGGCCCCGAACCCCGCGCCTGGGGCCAGAAAGGGCTCACCACCATCAAGACCCTGGCGGCCGAACTGTCAGCCCTTATCAACCAGCGGGAACACCGCCCCGGCTAACAACCCGGGGCGTGCCCGACAGCCTCCCGCCGCGCCACCGACCCCAGGCACCTTGGACCTTCCCGCGTTGCCTCGCCGCCCAGGTCGGCAGCTCACTTTCCAGGAACTGCTGGTGACAGCACCTCCACCACGGCCCGACCTTGCGGCGCAACTACCACCAGACGGCACCGTGGGCGACTCACGAGGAGACCCGGCATGACCGACGGCTACCACCTCACCCCCCGCCACACGCACCTGCGGAACACCGTCCGCGTGTTCGCCGAGACCGAGGTCCGCCCCCACATCCCGGAGCTGGAGGCGTCTCGGAGCGTGGCGTACGACCTGTCCCGGCAGATTGCCTGCCAAGGGTGGCTCGGCGTCACGATCGACCCCACCCACGGCGGACTCGGACTCGGCCACCTCGCCAAAACGATCATCATCGAGGAACTGTCCCGCGTCTCGGCCGCCATGGGCGCCATGCTCCAAGCATCCCAACTCGGCGCCGCGAAGATCATCCACTTCGGCAACGACGAGCAGAAACAGACCTGGCTACCCGCCATCGCCGCCGGCACCTGCCTGCCCACCATCGCCGTCACCGAACCCGGATCCGGCAGCCACGTCCTCGGCATCACCACCACCGCCGTCCCCGACGGCGACCACTACCTCATCAACGGCACGAAAACCTTCGTCGGCAACAGCCACATCGCCGACCTCCACGGCGTCGTCGCACGCACCAGCCCCGGCACCCGCGGACTATCCGCCTTCCTCGTCGAAGCCGACCGACCCGGCGTACACCTCACTCCACACCAGCCGAGCATGGGCCTGCACGGCTTCAGCTTTGGCGAGGTGGCCTTCGACAACTGCCGCATCCCCGCAGCCAACCGGCTCGGCGCCGAAGGCGACGGCCTCGACGTGGCCTACTCCTCCAGCGTCCTGTACGGCAGACCCAACCTCGCCGCCGTCGCCCTCGGCATCCACCAAGCGACCCTCGACACCACCATCGCCTACACGACCAACCAGCACCGCTACGGCAAACCACTGGCCGACCTGCCGACGATCAAACAACGGCTCGGCACCATGCAATCCCGGCTCATGACCGCCCGCCTGGCCGCCTACCACGCCGCACACCTACTCGACCACGGCCAACCCTGCGACGCCGAACTTATCAACGCCAAGCTCATCAATGCCGAATTCACGATCGACTCCGCCCGTACCGCCATGGAAATGCACGCCGCACACGGCCTCCACCCGGCGCAATCACCCATCGAACGCTACTTCCGCGACGCCCTACACATCTTCGCCCCCGCCGGCACCACCGACATCCAACTCCTACGACTGGCCGAACACGCCCTTGGCGCCACCCAACAGCCCTGGTCAACCCAGTTCAATGCCTCCATGGCCGGTCGACTCGAAACGAGCGTGGCGAGGTGAAACCCGTACGGCGGACAGGAACGAGAGAGGCGGACTGCGTGGCATGCTGACCCCCAAGCGTTATCCCCACCGAACAGCCCACAGACACCTTGCCCGTGTTGGCGGAGTTTCTCCACACGGCTCGGCTGCCCGTCGCTGCTGAGGCCACCGATTGCCACCGCCAGCTCTCACCAGCACGACGTAGCTCAGGCTTCGGCGTGGGGCGAGCACCGGCAGGTCCGGCGCGCCCTGCGGGAGCGCTTGTTCGTCTGCCTACGGCGAGCGTGGTGGCCGTCCTGTTCGCGCTGTCCATGCTTGCCCGATGCCAGCCAGAGGCATGGGCGGACCCAATCGCGTCGAGCAGAAAAGCCGCGGTATCGAGCGAGCCACTACTGACCGCAGTGCCGGAACTACTGCTCCATACGATTATGGATGTGTTGCAGTAAACCTTTCGGTCACCCCCGCCAGAGGAGGGTTGTCAGCCCGTTTCCTCCGAAACAGGCTGCCGGTACTGGTAGACCTCGACGTCGTCGAGTCTGTCCGTGAGGATATATACGTGCTCAACCGTGGGCACAGCGACATTGCTCGTCCCGAGGTAGAAGCCTGTTTGAGACAGCTTGACCACCGCCGACGGCCTGCCGTCGGCGGCGACCTCCACGAGCATCAGTCTCCCGTCGACCGGTCCACCCAGAAACCACGCCTCTACTGCCGCCATCCGGCCATCATGCCGCGCCGCCCAGGCGGCAGGTCGTTCTTCACGCCGTGCCAGGCTGGGCTGCCGCCCCGGCAAACATCGCTTCTGCGCCGGACATGTCGACGGGAGACGGCCGAGATAGGAGGATGCACCGCATGGCGCATGCGTGGGTGATTCGGTCTGGTAGGCATGGTGAGCGTGACCAGTGGGCTTTGCTCAACGGGTTCTCGGGCGGCGGATGGCGCGAGGTCCCTGACCTGAGCGCCTGCGCGAGCCGTGAGGACGTTGCGAAGGTCGTTGAAGCGACGTGGCCGGGCGCGTCTGTGGGCAAGCGCCACAATTTTACCGGGCAACTGTGTGCTCTGCGGTTCCGCATCCATCCCAAGGATCTACTGGTTATGCCGCTGAAAACGACGAAGCAGATCGCCTTCGGGCGAGTGACCGGTGGCTACCAGTATCGTGCCGGCGAGGCGGAGGCCGATCGGCGGCATGTCGTCACCGTCGACTGGCAACGTATCGACTTGCCACGCGCTGCGGTCAAGCAGGACCTGCTCTTTACCCTCGGCAGTGCCATGTCGATCTTCGCGCCGAGCAAGAACAACGCGGTTGCTCGGCTGGAGCACCTGCTTACTTACGGCACCGACCCCGGTAATGCCGCACTGAGCGGCACCACGCCAAAAACCGCCGCGACTAGCCAGGCGAGCGATACCGCCGCACAGACAGATGTTGACGAGCCGGAGCTGGCAGCTGACATCGAACAGGTCGCCCTCGACCAGATCACCGCCCGCATCGCAGAGGAGTTCACCGGCCACGACCTGGCGACGCTCGTCACCGCGATCCTTACCGCCGAAGGCTTCCACTGCACACTGGCACCCCCCGGTCCGGACGGCGGCATCGACATCACTGCCGGACGCGGCCCGCTTGGTCTCGACAGTCCCCGCCTGCTCGCCCAGGTCAAGTCAGGCTCGCAGATCGGGGCGCCCACCGTCACTCAACTCCACGGCGTCATGACGACCCACGGCGCCGAGCAGGGCCTGCTCGTCGCATGGGGCGGACTGACGAAGCCCGCCCGAGACGCCCTGAAAAACCAGCACCTGCGGGTACGGGTGTGGGAGGCAGGCGACGTGGTCGAGGCAGTCCTGCGTACGTATGACCGGCTGCCGGAAGAGATCCGCGCCCAGGTACCACTGCGCAGGGTATGGATGCTCTCCGACGCTGGTCTCTGACCTGGGCTGCCTGGAGTGTGTTGTTCGGCAGCACGCGGCAACCTATCGCAGTGCGAGCATGCCGGCTGCGGCAGCCCTTCGGCTCCACCGCGAGGTCCATCGGTCGGCTCTGCGCCTCGGCACTGTGCAGCTTCAAGGACGCGATCGATGAACACGAGTAGTCCCGCGTACTACACTCCGGCCATGCGGGCCTTGCTCATCACCACTCTGACCGAGGTTGACAGCGATGAGCTACGGCACGTCGTGGACATCTCGGCTCGCGAGAACGTCCAACTCGTCCCGACCGGCGCTCTAGGGGCGGGCGCCTACTTGGCCGCAAGTATCGAACCGGAGGCTCGTGCTGCGATCGCTATCTTGCCCAAGCGGTCCGCAGAGCATCCAGGATGGTCGGCGATAATGGTCGAGGTGGGCATTTGCCTCGGAATGGCGATCCCTCTGTTGCTAATCGTGGATCCGAGTGAAAAGCTGCCTCCGGCGCTCGCCCCAGTGCGGCACGCGCGGGCCAGGCTAGATGACATAGACTCATTGCGTCTCCACATCGGGATGTTCTTGCGCGGCGCCCGGCAGGTGTCCCAGGCGGCCGGAAGTCGCCCCACGCGGCACACCGATACGGTGACGACCCATGTTGAAACATCCGACTCTTGGACCTTTGCTGGCCACAAACTCCAGTCAGATGTCGCCGCTCTATTGAGCAGTTCCGGAGCGCTACTCGGTGCCGCCGTAGTTGGTGATCAACCCGGAGTCGATCTGGCGTTCGCTGTCGATATCCAGCGCGTTCCCACGACCGTCGTTGTGGAAGTGAAGCCTTTCAGTGGCCACTGGGCACCGACATCGGCTATCCAGCAACTCTCCCGGCACATCGAGGAAACTGGCGCTGACCTTGGCCTCTTGATCACTGACAAGTCCCCTGCCGGACCGCTTGTGCGTCAGGCCCCTGCGAACATCCTCGTCTACTCGCTCGAAGACCTTAGTGAGGCGTTGCGGACGACCGGGCTAGAGCGGCTGCTCCGCGAAGCGCGCAACCGAGTGGTTCACGGTGTGTGAGACGTGGATTCGAGCTCGATCAAGAACCTGCTAGAGGCGGCGGCCGAAGCGCCACACAGTCAGGCCAAGGGCAAGGCGTATGAGGACCTGATCGCCTACCTGTTCGAAGCGGTGCCCGGCTGTATTGTGGACCGCGATATTACCAACGTTTTTGGAACCGAGCAGATCGACCTAGCGGTCGGTAACATCCATGAAGTTGGCGGATTGCGCCTGTTCCCCCCGGTTTTCCTGGTGGAGTGCAAGAACTGGGATGAACCCGTCGACAGCCAGGCAGTTGGCTACTTCTTCAACATCCTTGCAAGTCGATCACTCGAACTAGGTGTACTCATCGCCGCCAACGGGGTTACCGGAGACCTCACCAAAGGCCTTCATGCTCACGCTCTCGGGCTGGGCGCAGCCTCACGTGGGATCAAGATGATCGTGGTAACAACCAGGGATCTTTCCCGCGTTGAGAAGCTATCCGACTTCATTGAACTCTTTCACCGTCGGTATCTTCGGGCCTGCGCAACTGGGCAGCTAGGCGCCCCCGGACCCGAGGACTAATTGATCTCGGCTGCCGCCGGGTTGGGCCCTATTCGCATGTAATGAACGTGTTGCGGCGACATTGCCGAGAAGATTCATCGAGGGCGGAGAGGTGTTGTAGTGGCGCTGGCCGGATTGGTCATCGGCGGACTGATTGCGATGTGCTGTTGACGACCGGTTTTAACTAATGCACCACAGTGGCGGGCAATTGAGGTCGGGGGCGTGGGCTGGCAGGCGGATCGCGGTCACCCAGGCCCGGCCGCCATCCGCGCGCCGAATATGCCAAAACAGGCAGATTGGTGCGCTTCGGCTCGTCATCTGACTTGTTCATAGAGGATGCCGTGTTTGCTCCGCATGAGGGTCTCGATCGATGTGGCGAGGTTGGTGTCGTGTGCCAGCAGCCCCAGTTCGATGTTGTTGGTCTCGGCGCTGTAGGAGAAGTTTGCGCTGGTCAGCAATATGACCGCGCGGTCGACGACGATGAACTTGGCATGGCTGACTAGCGGATGGCGGCCTCCGGGTGGGGTGAGCGTCCGGAATACGGTCGCCTTAGGCAGGTGTGCCGCGACGGCGGCCGGGGAGCCGGCGTGGGCGTCGAGGTACACCGTGACGCTCAGGCCGGGGCGTGCTGCGGCGTTCTTCAGGGCGGGCCACATCCCTGAGTGCGGGGTGAAGTTGAAGCTTGAGCAGACGATCGACATGCGTGCGTCGTCGATGATGCGTTGGGCTTCGCTGGTGAGGCGGCCGGTGGTGGCCTCGACGCCGGGCATGGTCCAGACAGGGGTGATGGCGGTCCGGACCGCTCGTGCACCGGCGATGGCTCGGAGCACGGCGACCGAGTTGTCCCGGTGCTCCACGCCGACTTTGGCTGCGGTGAGCAGGCGTTTGACCTCGCTGCGGCGGGCGGCGTGTACCTCTTTCAGTGCTTGGCCGGTGGTGCCGCCGGCTTGTAGCACGGTGGCGAGTCGTTGTGCTTCGTAGGCGGTCAGGAAGGCGCCGAGCTCGGTGTGGGGGTCAGTAGACATCGATGGTGCCGAAGAAGCCGGGGACCCGTTCGTCGTCGATGCTTGGCAGGGTGAGCAGGAACCGTCGGTCGAGGAATCGGTTGGCGCGTTCGCAGGAGGTTTCCGAGGCGAAGCAGCAGCAGTGGCAGGCCGCACCATGTAGGAAGTCCTCGCCGTGCCGTGGTGTGCGTTGGCCGCAGACGGGGTCGGACGAGCAGCGGCCTGCTCTGCGGAGCGCGTCGAGGAGGAGCCCGTGGAGTCGTTCCGGTTGGCTGAGGGCGACGAGACCGCCGAGGGTGCCCTCGCTGTCGGAGGCGGTGGTGCAGATGAGAAGTCCGGCGGCAGCGGGGCGGTCGGGGGTGGCGGGCCAGGCGTAGAGGCGTTCGCTGAGGCTGGCGGCGCCGTAGCCGCAGGACATCGCCATCTGGCGGATGAGGATGTGCGCGAGGGTGTGGATCAGCCAGTAGCGGGGTGCGGGAAACCGGGTGTCGGGGTTGATCTGCGCGGCGGTGGCAGAGAAGCGTCGAGAGAAGTTGTGCCTATGGGCTCCGCGGTGCGCCCGCCACAGCGCGGTGGGCAGGATCTGCGCTTCCCAGGCAGAGACGGCGTTTTCGTCGAGTTGCAGGAAGACGCCCTCGCCGCGGTCCTCGGTGGCTGGGACCCAGGTGGGGCGGCCGTCCCGGGTGAGCTTGACGAGCCGGCTCGCGAGGTCGTTGACCCGGTCCATCTCGTCGATGCGGGTAAAGCCGATCACCGCGTTGACCTTCTTCATCCGGTTCACGGCGATGACCCGGTGCACCTGCTTCGGCAGCTCGGCGGCGGTGGGCATCTCGGTGACCATCAGCCCGCTGGCGTCCTGCTGCTGCGCGAACAAGCTCGGGTTTTGCAAGTAGTTCCACTCCGGCACAAGCAGCTCGACCGGGTCCCAGTCGCGCAGCCTCTCCCGGCGTTCCTCCTCCGACGGTGGTGGGGCGAGTGCCTCGGCCACCGCTGCGGTCAGCTGCTCGTCGGTGACTCCGGCGATGTCGCACTTGTGCGCGGCGAGCAGCGAACGAAGCATCTTCGGCAGGGCCGCGTAGTCGGCCAGTTCCTCCGGAGTCAGGTACGTGCGTAGGTTCGTGGCGAGCGCGGTCTGCTTCTGCTCCTCGCTGCGGGGCATGACGATGATCGACTGGGTCGAGGCGAACCAGAGGTTGGACGCGCCCATCATCATCAGCGAGGTGTCCAGCCCGCACTTAGGGTCGAAGGCGTTCAGGTGCGGGTGCCGGCCCCGGCAGGTCGGCAGCTTCCGCTTGCCGGCCTCGCCCTGAGCCTCGCCCATGCCGCGCCGCTGTTGGCAACGTTCGCAGGTGATGACCGCGCCGGCTCCCTGACCGATGTTGCTGTCGCGCAGTTTCAGGTCCGGGTGCGGGGCGGCGGGGCAGGTTCTGCCGCGGTGCACCCACAGCGCGTACGGGAACTCGTCGAGGTGGCCGTTGGCGCAGGCGAGCAGGTAACGGGCGGGCACCGCCGGGCTGCGCCTAGCTTGTCCCTTCGCGGGATCCTTGGCCTTTCCCTTCGCCGCCCCCGCGAACGTACGGCCGGGACAACTTGCGTGTTCGAAGGTCGCCAGGTCGGGCCGGAACGGGTGGGTGTTGGTGTAGCTGAACCGCGACAGCGGCCCGAGGTAGTCGCAGCCGGTGCAGCGCAGCCACTGCGGGAACACCCGGGCCGGGATGCCGAGGTCGGAGCCCTCCTGTGACATCGCGCGGGCCTTCGGCTGCCACGGGAACGGCCGCAGTTGCTGCACGCGGGACCCGAGGTGAAGCTGGACCACCTTGAGCAGCCGTGGTTCCTCGATCGTCGGCACGGTGGGCCGTCGTCGCCAGATCGGCTCCCAGTCGTCGAGGCCAGCCGGCATGATCGAGAACTGCGGCAGGTCCATGATCGAGCCGACACCGTAGGTGTAGAGCAACGACGACGGGCGGGCGGAGCCGACCTTGGCCCGGTTCTTGACGTTCGACTGCTCGCTATCGGCGAGTGGGTCCAACGGCTGCGCCGACTCGAAAATCATCTGAGTCGCGTCGTCGTCCGTCACTCGTCTTCTCCTTCGGGCAACTCCCACGCCGGCGCGTCGTCGGGTTCGACGACGAACAGCCGCTCGGGTATGGGGCTGACCAGCAGGTTGATCTCCGGCTGGACCTCCCGCATCGAGTGCGCGACGACGAACGGCGCACGGTCCGGCAGGCCCTGGTGGGCCTTCGCATTCTCCGGGCTGATCAGCAACGGCAGATAGCTGTCGTTGTCGCCGGTGCGCTCGTACACCAGGGTCTTGCTGAGCTTTCCGGCGTACTTTCCCCGAGCGTTCCACTGGTCCAGCCGGTTGATCAGCCGCTGGTGCGCCTGTGCCATCAGGTCGTCCAGCTGAGCAGCCGGCCGGATTCGGGCGTAGAGCCGATCGACCAGGGCGGCGAGAGCGTCCTGTTCGTCACGGACCCGCCACGCGGCCCGCTCCGGCGACAGCCCGTCGTCGCGGTGCGCCTGCAGCACCCGCGCCGCGCTGACCAGCACCCCGTCGATGCCCCGGTCCAGCGCGGTCGGCGAGAACGGGGTGACCGACAGCGCCTCCACCTGTGCGTAAAACGTCTCGTGGTAGTGCCGGAACTGCTCGTAGTGGGCCAGGTCGCGGGGCCGCGCCCAGTTCCCGAGCGCCACGACCAGCCCGGGTCGGCCGCAATCCTCACCCGGACGGCCCACGTCGCGGCCCACCCGCGAGGACGCCTGGATGTACTCGGCGGTGTTCTTCGGCTGCCCGACCACCAACATCAGTCCGAGTCGCTGCACGTCGACGCCGACCTGCAGCATCGAGGTGGCCAGCACCACGTCGAACGGGTCGGCCTTGGATCGCTCCATCCGCCCGCCAGCCTCCTGCTGTTCGAGCCGCTGCCGCATCGCTGCGGTCGTGGCGTAATCCGGGTCGAATTCCAGGGCCAGGTTGTCTAGCGTGCGTCCGATGTCGACCGAGGCGATGCGGGAGGTCAGTTCGCCAGTGACCAGCCGTCCGTACGAGCCGAGCCGCCGTGGGAAACCCGATCCGGGGCGGGGTTGCCGGACCCGGTTCTGCACGTCGTCGGCCACATAGCGGGCCATACCGGCCAGTTCCCGGGTCGCGTTGAAGTAGCCCACCAACGTCATGTATGGATCGGCGGCGGACCCACTGCAGTCGAACAGTAACTGCCCGGCAAGCAGCAGTACCTCGGCGACCCGGATCTCCGCGCTCGACAGCCGCACCCCCTGCGCGCTCACCCCGATGTAGCGTCGACCTGGAGTGGCCGGCCCGATCGGCAGCTCCTGCGAGAAGTATGTGTCCGCCACGTCCAACACCTGCGGCGGGAAAATCTGAACGCCGCGCCCGTACAGCCCTCGCACCTGGTCGTCGGCGCGGCGCACGGTGGCCGTCGACGCCACGATCATCGGCCGGACCGGGTTGCCGTCTGCGGTCTGCCACGAGGCGAGGGTCTCTACGACCACCTCGAACAGCCCCACGGCGGTTCCCAGCGCCCCGGTGATCAGGTGCAGCTCGTCCTGAATGATCAAATCCGGCGGCCGTAGACGTCCGACCGGGCGTACGGTCGCGGCAGGAAGGCCCGGTTCGGCTTGATGTCTGGTGGTGACGCTGCAGCCGTCATAGTCGGGGTGCACGTAGCCGTGCCGGCCGCAGTACCTGCCGACGTAGCCGAACAGCGCCGCCGCCTCACCCTCGCGGGCCAGACGGGCGAACTTGTCGACCGTCGCGATCACGAATGCCGGCGGCATCCGGTAGATCTCCTCGTCCACCGTCAGCATCGGCAGGCCCTCACCCACCTGACCGCCCTGGGCGAACGGGCACTGCCCCATGTCGTCGCCGCAGAAGACCAGCACCCGCCGGCTCATCTTGACCGGCTTCACGTTCGCCGCGCCGATCGGGCTGCCGCACCACGGGCACCGCTGCACCTGCAAAACCGTCAAACGGTGCCCGCCGTACGCGTTGGCCTTGAGTAGCTGCTCGTTCGCCTCCTCCCAACGCTTCGGGCTTACGTCGGTGCCGACCCACAGCCCGATCCGGAACGGCTTGCTACCCCAGGTTGCCTCGTCTCGGCGGCGGATCAGTTCCGCGGCGCACACGAGCGTGGTGGCCCGCTGGAACTGCTGCGCGGTGAGCAGGCGCAACGTGTACCGCATCAACACGGCCACCCCGTCACGCCCGTCCAACGGCCCATCCGACGACGCCACCACCTGCTGCCGCCGCCGGATTGCGAACGTGTACGCCGCCAGACCTAGATACGCCTCGGTCTTGCCACCACCGGTCGGGAAGAACAACAACTCCACCCGTGACAGCTCACCGCTGCGCGCAGGCGCCGTTGGGTCAGTCAGCGCGGGCAACTGCATGAGGATGAACGCCAGCTGGAACGGCCGCCACGACGACGGCTTCTCGCGCTCGTCGGCCTCAATCTGGCCGCGGGCACTGTCGAACGACAGGCTCGGGTCGGAGCTACGCAATGCCCCGATCCGGGAGTGGACCCGCTGGTCCCGCATGACCTCGTTCATGAACCGGAAGCACGCGAACGCCTCCGGATCAGCCACCACGTGCGCCAGCCCGTCCGCCAGCCGCTGCTGTGCCGCGCGTGCCTCGTCCACGACCTCCTCGGCCAGGTCCCGCAGATGTTCAGGAAGCTGCGCCGCCTTCGCAGCCTCACCGTCGAGCCAGGTCCGGTACCCGTTCACCAGCGGGGCGAGCCCATCACAAACCTGTTCAGGGCTGGCCTTGGCCAGTGCGTCCATGGACAGCATCGCGCCCGTGACCGACCGTGCCTGCGTCTGCGGAGTCTCCGCGACCGGCAGCCATGTCGTCCACACCGCCGTCGCCCGCCGTGCCCCCGGCTCCGCCCGCCAGTTCACCGAGCAGGTTCGCCCGACCGCGAACTCCAGCCGGTTGCGGTACTGCAAGTGCAACCGGCGCATTTCGTCGTCGTGCTCCGGCCACTCCTGCTCCATGACATCGCGCACCGGCAGGAACACCGCCGCACCGCCCGCGTCGATGTGCAGCTTCGTCTGGAACAGCCACTCGTGCACCGGGATCGTCGGCGGCGTCTCCCGGTCATTGACCAGCGCGATCTCGATCAACCGCCGGCCGAAACGCGCGTCGTCGTAGGCGTCAATCCGCAGGCAGATCTGCCCGGTCAGCACCCGCGTGTACGTCCGGCCCGACGTCAGCTCGGCCACCGCGATCTTCTCGACGATCCCAACCGGCGTGCGCCGATACCGCCGCACCGCCCGGCCCCGCTTGTCGACCTCACCGGTCTTCACACTCTCGTAGGTGCCCCACGACGCGGTGACCGTGAACTCGGCCAGATCGTTCGGCACCTGGAACCGCAACCCCATCGACGACGGAATCATCAGCCCCTGCCGCGGAGCCTTGTCGTCGGCGTCGTCCTCCTCACCCTCGACGTCGGTGCCGTCGGCGGACTCGGCCGGAATCCCACGCTGGGCATGAACACCCGCCGCATCCGATCGGATGCCTACCAGGCCATACCCGTCCTCAGAGCCGGCCGGATCAGCATCGGGCTCGGTCAGCTTCACCGGCGCGATGTGCCCTACCAGGTACAGCTGACGCGGGCTCACCGCCAACAGCTCCTCCGGACCACCCGATGGCCCGAGCAGCTCACGCTCCAGGATGTCGACCAGGTTCTCCCGAACCGTGTACGAGGTGCCATCCGGCTCATGTACGAGCTGGAAACCCGCCGCCGAGTCAGTCATAGCAGCGCCTCCTGGCCCTCGTGGACCGCCGGCTTTCGCTGGCGGGCAGCGGCCTTCTTTGCAGCCTTTGGCTGCTGCGCCGCCGCGCGGCGAAGATTCTCCGCGAGCAACCGGTCCAAGATTTCCACCCGCGCCACCGGGCTCACCGTCCACCGCGTCATCTGACGGTACGTGTGGAAGCCATGCTCCAGCGGCATCTCCGACCAGTCGTACGCCGCCATCACCGCCTCGTCCACCTCGACGTGAATCCGCCGCAACCGGGCCACGTCCGCGTCGTCGCCGTAAGCGACCCCTGGGTCGTTGACCAGGTTGTACAGCTTGGTCAGCCCCAGCCCGCGCCGCAGCATGATCTCGCGCCGTTCGAGGTCCAGCATGCGGCCTACTTCGTCCAGCCGAGTCGTCGGTTCCGGCCGTGGAAACGTCTCGAACACGTCCGACGGCGTGTATCGCGGGTCGTTGCGCATCCCCGAGCCGTACTTGATCGCCCACATCTGATGCAGACTCGACGACAACACCGCCTGATCTACGAACGAGTCGGTCGCGAAAGCCGCAAGACTGTCGCTGAAGACCTGCCTGGTCGGTACCCGCACCGGCATCACCGACTTGCTGACCCGCGTGATCACCAACACCTCATCCAGCCCGGCGATCGCGCTGCGCAGCGCCGGGCGCGTCCGGAAGAACTGCCACCAGTTTGCTTCGGCGACGGCCTTAGCGGCTTTCGCCCGCTCGGGTTTGACGAGCTGCTCGACATGTCGGAACGGGCTACTGTGCCGAGCGGCGCAAACCTGGCAGCGGTCATTGAAGTCGATCACCCAGCGGGAGGCTGAGCAGTCCGGCCGGGAGTTGACATCTTCGCCGTTGAGGTAGAGGAACAGCACCTCACCATTGCGCTCATCCTCGGCGAGCCACACCCGGGCTTCCTCGGGCTCCAGGACGAAGCCCTTGCCGAGCACGTAGCAGCCGATGTACGCCATGTTCTCGTTCTCGGTCAGCTGGGCCGGAGTGCCGTCAACCTGCCCGGCCGGTTCGAGCAGCGTGGAGATGCGCGGCACGACCACCCCGTCCGCGACCCGATCGGCGGCATCGGCGACGGGGCCGAGGCTGCCCCAGACCGCCGCGTACTCCAGGTTGGCGCTGGCCGACGGCCACGTGGCGCTCCGCACGGCCCGAGTGATGGCGAACCCGGCCGTGACGACCTGGTCGAGGCCGACCTCGCGGGTGTCGCCCTGAGCGATGGTGTTGGTGGCGATCAGGCCGATTGTCCCGGACGGCCGCAGTAGCACGAGCGCGCGCAGAAGAAAGTACGCGACGAGGTCGGCGTGGCCACGCGCCCCATTTGCCAACTGGTGGACCAGCCAGTCCCGGATGTTGGTGCCCATTGCACCGGTGAGCTTTTTGCCGCCGAGGAACGGTGGGTTGCCGATGATGGCGTCGAAGCCGCCATGATCGACCATCACGTCGGGGACTTCGAGCACCCAGTGCAGAGGCTGCCAGCGTTCGTAATCCGTCGCGACGGTCGGGGTCAGCCCCTCCTCCAGGATCGAGTCAAGGAACTTGCGTTTGGCCGCCGTGACGTCGGCCGGCATCGCGGCGGTCACCGCCTCGGCCAGGTTCTCGTACGCTTCGTCCAAGGCCTTGCCGGGTTTGCCACCGAGGCGGAGGCCGGCGGCGATCACCCCGTCGGCTGCGGCGCGTAGGTCGGCGGTGATCTTGCGAGTCTGGTTGAGCTGGCGGCGCTTGGCGGTGGCGCTGCGCATGGGGTCATGTTCGCGTACCTCGCTGGCGAGGTCGCGGCGGATATCGACGGCCCGCCGGATGGTGCTGTCCACGTCCTGGGCCGTCAGTCTGGCCTGTTGGTGGGTGGGCGCCTCGATGTGCAGGGTGCGGAGCTGGCGTAGGTCGGTGAGGCCGAGCAGGGAGTTCCCGTGCAGGATCTTGTCGTCGACGAACGAGAACGGCAGGTCGCGGTCGAGTGAGACCAGCCAGAGCGACAGCTTGCACATCTCCACAGCCATCGCGTTGATGTCGGCGCCATACAGGCAGCGGGCGACGACTTCACGGATCGCGTGTTGGCCGAGGTCGTCCCGGTGGGCGTTGGCGGGGTCCTCGCCGATCCATGCCTCGACGAGGCGGGCGGCGAGGTAGCGGGCGGCGGCGACCAGGAATGCGCCGGAGCCGGCGGCGATGTCGGCCACCTTGAGGTTGAGGATCTCGTCCGAGCCGCGCAGTTTCCACGCGCCGCTGCTCTCGGGGACCTGGTGCGGGCCGGGGGAGTAGCAGAGCGGTTCGAGGGCGTGCTTGACGACTTCCTCGGCAAGGTCTTTCGGGGTGTAGTGGGCGCCGGCGTTGCGCCGTGACGGCGTCTCGGTGACCACCAGGCCGCCGTCCAGGACGACGGTGGGGCGGTCGCGCAGGTCGGGCCGGGTGATGGTGGCCCAGGGGAGCAGGCGTGCGCGCAGGTCGTCGTCATCGGTTACCGCGCGCAGCATGCGGTCGGCGTCGTCGCCGGGCGGGGCCGAGAGCCGCTTTGCTAAGGCGTTCGCGCCCGGCGGGGTGGCAGCAGGCTGGTTTTCCTTGAGCCAGGCGATGATCGCGGTGGCCAGTTTCGCCGGAGTCGCATTGGCGTCGGCGAGCTGCTTCAGCACGGTCAGCGGGATCTCCGGCTCGGCCCCGGTGGCACCGACGATGCCGACATGAGTGTCGCCGGTGACCCGGGTGCAGGAGTAGCCGAGCAGCCCTTCGTAGATGTAGCCGATCTGTTCCACGTCGACGTCACGGAACGAGATCCGGCGGGCGTCGCCGCCCTTGAGCTGGGCGACCTGCACCGAGCGCAGGACGTGCAGCATGACCCGGTCGGAGACGGGCATGGCGAGGGTGCCGTTGTCGTTCGCGGCGATCAGGCACGGGTACTGGTCCGGGTCGAACAGCGACCCGCCGTACGCGGGCATTCGCATGTTCTCGAACGAAGCGCCCCGGTAGAGGGCCTGGCTGGTGGCGAGCAGCCGGTGCCAGGTCAGATAGGTGCTGTCCAGCGATTCCTCGCCGTCGCGCAGCCGGCGCTGTTCCAGGTCGTCGAGTTCACCGCTGATGCCGTACCCCTGCAGGAAGAGCTCGCTCTGCGGCAGCAGCCCGCGCTCCTCAGCGAAGAGCAGGAAGACGACGCGCATCATGACCGTGACGGCCGCGGAGTAGGTGTCGTGCGGGTCGTCCGGGAGCGGATCGCGTAGGCCGCGCCTGTGATGGTCGGCGGCGGTCTCGGCGAACGCCTGGATCAGCAGCTCGACGGCGCGGCGGACCTGGGCACCGAGAGCTTCGGTGATCTCCTCGGCGGCGGCGACGGACTCCTCGAACAGCTTCGGGAGCCGCTCGTTAGGGTCACCGCCGATGATGTACTGCCGAGCGACGACGGTGAGGAAGGCGTTGCGGGTCAGCGGTTCCTCGACCCAGGTCTGGGCGTCGACGATGCCGGAGGCGACCATCGCGTCTGGCCGGGCGCAGACCAACGCCCACCAGCGGCCGTCGGTGACGATGCCGATCGCGATGCCGGCGCCGCGCAGCATCGCTTCCATCCGGTCGATAGCGGTGGCGGCCCAGCCGTCGGTGCCGGTGGCGTGCAGGCTGTCGCACTTGTCGACCACGCCCACCAACGCGCCGATGCCGTCCGGCCCGTGCAGTACGGCCTGCGGGGTGACGGAGATCCGCCGATCGGGCGAGTGCGCATTCACCCCGGGCGCGCAGTCGGGACCCCAGGCCAGCGAGGTACGCCAACCGACGACGTCCCGCAGGACGGTCTGCACCCAGACATCGCGGACCTCGGCGTACTTGGCCTGGACGATCTCGTCGCCCGGGTCGATGTCGAGGGCCTCCCAGGCGTGGTCGAACGCCGGCCTGGCCTCGCGAAGGACGTCGAGGCGTTCGGGGCCCAGGACGGGCATGCCCTGCGGCCACACACGCTTCAGCGGCGGGATCGCCAGGAACGGGCCGTCGGTCTCGACCAGTTCCAGCCACGCCCGGTGCAGCTCGGCGGCCGTCTTCGGACGGAAGGTGCGGGCGGTCCGCATCAGCGTGAACCTCCTCGCCGGGCGTCGGCCGGGGTGAGCGCGAACACCACCGCCGCGGCGGTGGTGTGTGGCTTGACGTCGCGATACCGCTCGATGATCGCCGCGATCTCCCGCTGCTCCTCATCGCCGAGCTCGTCCCGGCGGCGGCGCATCGTGTCGATGTCGCGGCGGCGCTGCCGTTGCTGTTCATCGGGGAAGAGAGCCAGTTGGTCCTGCAGCTCGGCGCTGGTGAGCTGGTCCAGCGATTCGTCTAGGTTGCGGCGGAACGCGGCGAAGATCTCCCGCGCCCGGGTGACGTCGGCCTCCTCGCGTTTGGCGAGCTGGTCGCTGACTCGTTGGTGGCGGGACTCGGCGCGGCGTGTCATCGAGTCGAGTAGCCGGGACCGCAGCGGGGACTCCGGCTCGTTCCACTGCCTGGCCAGGTCGACGCGGACGTCCGCAGCGGCCAGTGTCAGCCTGCCGGTGTCGAGGGCTTGGTCGAGCAGTTGCTCGGCGCGTTCCTCGGCGATGGTCCGGCGGCCCCGCAGGCGTACGCCGGCGAGGAAGATTTCCTCGTGCAGGCGTAGCCCGCCCCGGCCGACCAACACCATCCGGGTGACGGCCGCGACGAAGGACTCCTCCAGCCTATCCACCACGACTGCCGTGACCCGGTGCAACGGCGCGTCCGCGCTCCACAGCGAACGGCGTAGCAGCCGCTGGGCCTTCTTCACCAGCGGATGGCCTAGGTGGACGTAGACCAGGTCCTTGCGACCGGCCGCGGCTTTGTCGTCGAACGTGATCGGCCGCAACACGCCCGGCTCGGAGCGGGTGTCCAGGCCCTTCAACGTTGACTGCCAGGCCGGGCCGAGCGGCGGCACGGTGAACACGGCTGCGTCGGTCCGGTCGTCGCCGGCCACCACCAAGGGCGGCTGGTGGCTGATCCGCAGCGCAGTGTCGACCACCCGCCGTAGATTCTCCGGCTCCAGGTGCAGCTCCGCCCGACTGTCGGCGTAGCCCTTCTCCAACTGGGTCAACCGGCTGTTCAGGTCCAGCCCACCGGCCAACGCCTTGTTGATTACGGCGTTGCCGTCGAGCGCGGCCTTCTTACGCCGCCCCCCGGTGGAACGGGCGAAGTGCTCCTGAATCTCGTCAGCGATGACCTGGTTGACCGACCCGAGGTCACGCGCGACCGTTACCACCTTGCGGGCGATCCGGCCCATGAACTCCATGTCCGCGGCGTACAACGTCGCCGAACGGTCAGGGGAGAACTGGAACACCAGCGGGGTCTGCTGCTGCCCGTACCGATCGATCCGACCGATGCGCTGCTCCAACCGTGACGGGTTGAACGGGATGTCCAGGTTGATCAACCGGTAGCAGTGGTCCTGCAGGTCGATGCCCTCACCGGCTGCGTCGGTGGCCAGCAGCACCCGCACGGGGTTTCTCGCCGACGGCTCGG
Organism: Micromonospora pallida; assembly: GCF_900090325.1. Lineage (NCBI taxonomy): Bacteria > Bacillati > Actinomycetota > Actinomycetes > Micromonosporales > Micromonosporaceae > Micromonospora > Micromonospora pallida. The sequence continues at coordinate 1,000,986 of NZ_FMHW01000002.1, forward strand.
TGGTGAAGTGCTCGCGAATCAGCTCCCGCTCATCGGTCGGCGTCTGCCCCTGGATGACCTTCAACACCTCGCCGTAGCCCTGCTGCACCAACACCCGGTGCACCCACTCCAAGGTGTGGGCGTACTCGGTGAACACCACGACGCGCTCGTTGGACCAGAACCCGCCCGGCCGGCAGATCGCGTCCAAGGCCATGATCAGCTCATCGAGACGGGAATCGGGTCGACTTTCGAAGCTCAGCCCCCACTCGGCCAGCCGCTGCAACTCGCCTGGCGCGGCGGCGACCAGCGGATCGGTGGCCTTGCTGTGCCGCAGGGCAGTCGCCTCGTCCTGCTCCCACAGCCCCTCCTCCTCGTCGGCCTGCCCCTCACCGAGGATGTCGTCGTAGTCCCAGTCCGTCGGCGCCTGGCCCACCGACCGCGCGGCGAGGTACGACTGCAAAGTCATGCCGAACGCCCACGGGCTCGACAAGAACCGCTTCTTGAAAAGCATCGCGGTGATGTCACCGGACTCGCCGGTCCCGTTCGTCTTCGCACTCTCGGTGAGAATCCGATCCAGCAGAGCGAACATCTCCTGCTCGTCGGCGCGCGGTGTGAACGGGATGATCCGCAGCTCCCGAGGGCGGAAACCCTTCTCCGGCAGGTCCGACTTCAACCGCCGAACCGTCACTTCGCGCAACGCCCGCTCGTCCAGCAGCGCACCACGGCTGAACCGGCGCGAATCGATCATCTCCAACAGCGCCGTGAATGACTCCGGATGCCCGTTGTGCGGGGTGGCGCTGAGGAACAAGCGGTGCTCGCACTTGTCCGCCAGCTCCCGCACGGCGATCGTGCGCTGCGTGTCGACGGCGTAGCCGCGCCCACCCCCGATCGCCGACGGGCTGGCCGGCGCGACGTGATGCGCCTCGTCCACGATTAGGATGTCAAACGCGTACCGCCGGGCGGTCTTTGTGCTCGACGCCTGTGCGTACACGTCACGCAGCATCCGCTGGGCGCGCACCTGCGGCAGCCACGCCATACTGACGATCACACGCGGATACAGCTGGAACGGGTTTGCGTGCAACCCGTAGCGCCGCCGTACTTCCCGCATCATCTCGCTGTTGATGATCGTAAAGTCGAGACCGAACTTGTCTCGCATCTCGTCCTGCCACTTCAGCGCCAGGCTCGGCGGGCATACCACGATCGCGGTCCGCGCCCGGTGCCGCAGTAACAGCTCCTGCACCACCAAACCGGCCTCGATGGTCTTACCCAAACCCACGTCGTCGGCCAGCAGCAGGTTCGTCCGGGGCGAGGACAGCGCTCGCCGCAACGGCTCCAGCTGATACGCCTCCACTGTCACACCACTGTGGAAGGGCGCCTGCAGGCTTCGATCGTCGGCCGAGGTTACCGCGCCCCACTTCATCGCATCGACGAAACCAGCCAGGGTGTTCGGGTCATCGAAGGCGTCCGGGTTGACCTGCGTTGGTAATCCCTGAGCGGGCGTGACGGTGTGGCCGACCTCCAGCTCCCACACGACCGTCAACTCCTCACCCAGCCGGTCCTCGTCAAGCGCCTGAAGGGTCACAGCGTGGTTCAGCGAAGCCACGGCTTCGTCCGCCGGGCTCCGCGGCAGACCCTGCTGCCTGATCTGCGCCACCGCCCAGGTCGACCCGCGCACCTCGACTACTTGGCCTGGCTCAGGAACCGAGCGCACGATGTCGGCTGCTGGCAATGAGACTGCATGGGCAAGTGGGGAGGTCACGCGCACTCGAAGACCATAGTGGATAACCGCAAGGTTCTCGCGGTTGCTCTGAGCGCGATGCGCGTAGATCGGGAAGAACGTCCTGTTTGCATGGAACGACCTCTTCCGAACACATAGGATTCGGATGCTACGTCTTGCATAGGCCGGGCAGGCTTTGCGCTTGTGTTGGTCGATGAGACCATCGGGTGGTGGGCGGGTCTGGACGACCTGCTGGCGCGCATCGCGTACCGGTTTGTTCGTGCGGAGCCCCGCCGGAAGGCGCTCAGCTACCTGGTCGGGTTGTTGTCGCCGTTGGCGGCGAAGAACGGCTGGACTCTCGCTGAGGCAGCCGGTGACGCGACGCCGGACCGGATGCAGCGGCTGCTCAACCGTTCACTGTGGGATCCCGACGCGGTCCGCGAAGACCTGTTCGCCTACGTGGCCGAGCATCTCGGCCACGACGACGGAGTGCTGATCGTCGACGAGACCGGCTTCCTGAAGAAGGGCATCAAGTCGGCCGGGGTGCAACGTCAGTACTCCGGCACGGCCGGGCGGACGGAGAACTGCCAGCTCGGGGTGTTCCTCGCCTACGCCACCCCGGCAGGTCGCACCCTGGTCGACCGGGAGTTGTACCTGCCGCGCGGCTGGTGCGACGACCCCGCCCGCCGTGCCGAGGCCGCGATCGGCGCCGGGTCGGGTTCGCCACCAAGCCCGCCCTTGGCCTGCGGATGCTCGGCCGCGCCATCGCCGCTGGCCTGCCGGCCCGGTGGGTCACCGCCGACGAGGCCTACGGCCAGGACTCGAAGTTCCGCACCTGGCTGAGGAGCAGCGCGTCGGCTACGTCCTGGCCGTGCCCCGCGGCCAGCGCATCTTCACCGTGATGGGTAGCTCCCGGCTCGACGTCCTCGCCTCCGGTGCCCCCATCGAGGCGTGGAAGCGGCGCAGCTGCGGCGATGGAGCGAGAGGCCCCCGGCTCTACGACTGGGCCGCGGCCACCCTGCCGGACACCGGCACCGATGGCTACCGGCACTGGCTGCTGATCCGCCGCAGCATCAGCAACCCCGACGACCGCGCCTACTACCTGTGCTTCGGTCCCGCCGACACCGACGACAGACCCTAATCCGTGTCGCCGGGACCGCTGGGCGATCGAGGAGTGCTCCCAGAGCGCAAAGACCGAGGTCGGCCTGGACCACTACCAGGTCCGGCGGCACGACGCCTGGTACCGCCACATAACCGGACTTCTGCGCCCGATCAGGGGCGTGGGTCTGACGCATGCGCACGTCCGCTGCCGCACCCGCCGGAGTTGTCGGTGGGCCTGCCTATGCTGACTCGAGCCACACCTTGACAGCGAAGGATCAGCGCATGGCGTGGAACAAGCGCGTACGAAAGCATCGGCCTATCAGACCCGGCCGGGCTGCGACACAGACACCCGCCCTACCGCTGGGGTCGTGATCGGATGCCGAAGCGTAGCGTCCAGCAGCGGGCTGGATACCGGGGCGAGGCCTTCGTCGACAAGGCCGTCTCCGACGCCGGCCACGTGTGGAACGACACCCGGCGTGACTTCGCGATTGACGGCCAGATCGAGTTCGTGGACACCCATCGGGAAGTTACTGGAGTTGCCGTTCTAGCCCAGGTGAAGGCCACGGAAGCTGGGTTTCCGGGCGGGACGCCAACTCATTTCAGGTTCCCGTGCAAGGCCGACCACATCGACTACTGGTGTCGGCTGGGCAGACCAGTCGTGCTGATCTGCGTGGACCTTCGCAGCCAGCAGGCGTGGTGGAAGCGCGTGGACACCTGGTTCGCCGACCCCGAGCGCAGGGCGCGCCGCGTCGTCCAGTTCGACAAGTCGGCGGATCGGTTCGATCCAGACGCCTTCAGCGAGATGTCGGCCCTGGGCGTGCCGATGGGGGAGCAACTTCCGCGGCTAGAGGGCAGCGAGCGGTTGGTCTCGAACCTGCTCACTGTCGAAGGGTTCGCTCCCCTTATCTACGAGGCGTCGACGCCATGTCGTGACCGGGGCGACGCCTGGGAGCGGATGCGCTCGAACGGCAACAAGTTCGAGGGCGGCTTCCACCTGGCCGCCGGGCGAATCTTCTCACTGTGCCGACTGGACGAGGGCCCGCTGGCTATCCTGTGCGACGGCCCGGTGACCTCCATCCCGACCGAGACCTGGGCGAGCACCGAGGATCCCGACCTGCAGCGCCGCTTCGTGTCCCTGTTGAACTTCACCTTGCGAGCGGCGCACCACCCTGAGCTGGTCTGGCATCTCAAGAAGAAGGTCGTCTACATGCAGGCCCCACCCGACCGCTCCAACCGAAGAATTAAGGGCCGCTATCGGGGCAGCCGTGGGCGCAGCTTCTTCACCCCCTATTTCGGGAAGGACGACGAAACGAAGATCAGCTTCTGTCGTCACTACGCCGCCGGCTTGTACTTCCGCCGCTGGGGCGAGCAGTGGTACTTGGAGATTAACCCCACCTACCACTTCACCATCGACGGCTGGCGCGATTCTCTGTACGACTCTGAATACGTCAAGAAGATCAAGCGCATGGAGCGCAACAACGCCGTCTACCAGCTCGTGCGCGCCTGGGCCGACTATCTGCAAGGCGAGGACACCCTGTTCAGCCGCCGAGACGAGCGCATCCGGTTCGGCCAGCTCCTCGAGCTGGACTGCGACGCCACGATCGACGAGACGGTCTGGATTCCGCAGGAGCCGGTCCCGAAGCCGAGCGTGAGCGGGCTGACAAAGGGGCTGTGGGAGTTGCCACGATGAGGGCGCACGTGCTTCACGAGCCGGAGCTGGAGTTTCGCACCGGAAACCGGCACATCGACCCGCGCTACGGCATCAGCGTCTTTGGCCCGGCCGACGCCGACTCCCCGGCCGCGCCGCACCAGATCCCGGTCGCCCTGGTCGGCCCCGCCCAGGCCATCGATGGCATCCGGAGCTGGTTGCAGCGCTGCCAGAATCAAATCGACGCCAAAGACACGAAGCCCGGGCAGGAGAACCTCCACCAGCCTTTTCCCGGTTTCAGCAGCGACGCGCAGTTCGGCGCCGAGCTCATCTTCGATGACTCCCTCGTCCGCGAGATCCCCGAGCGCCAGCTGCGCCGCCTGGCCCGCGCCGACGTCATCTCCGCAACCGCCGATGCGGTCGAGATCTACGCTGATGCCGCCCGATCGCTCGCCGAGACCGGGCGCTGCCGGGTAGTGATCTGCGCCCGTCCGGATGAGCTTAACGACAGGGAAAACCACCCGCCGTCGGTCGAAGGCGCAGCCGAACACCAGGATGAGCAGGACGAGCGTGAGGCCGGAGGCGACTTTCATGATCTGCTCAAAGCCACCGCACTCACCCTGCCGGCGCCCCTGCAGCTGATGCGCAGAGAGACCTGGACCGGGGTCCGGGCCAGGACCGGCGGGCAGGCCGCCCGGCCCTTGCAGGACGAAGCCACCAGGGCCTGGAACTTACACACGGCCCTGTACTACAAGGCCGGCGGGACACCCTGGCGCATGCAGCGCCACAGCTCAGACCTCGCCACCTGCTACGTCGGCGTCAGCTTCTACCGCACCCAAAGCGGCCAGGAGCTCCACACCGCCGTCGCCCAGGTATTCAACGAGCGCGGCGACGGCGTCGTCGTACGCGGCGGCACCGCGCAGATCTCCAAGAGCGACCGGCAGCCCCACCTGGCGCTCTCCGACGCCCGCCGGCTGCTGCTCGACGCGCTGGCCGAGTACCGCAGCACCCACGGCCACCAGCCCGCGCGCATCGCCGTGCACAAGACCTCGAACTTCACCCCCGGCGAGATTGATGGCTTCCATGAAGCCGCCGACCAGCGCGACATCGACCACGTCGACATGCTGTGGATCCAGCGACGCGGTGCCCCACACCTATACCGCGCCGGGCAACTTCCACCCCTGCGGGGTACCACCGTTCAAATGGATGCGCGCACGCTGCTGCTCTACACCCGCGGATCGGTGCCCTACTTCCGTACCTACCCCGGCATGTACGTCCCGCAGCCGCTGTTGATCCGGTCAGCATCGCCAGGCACCGACCTGCTAGCCGCCGGCGCCGACATACTCGCCCTATCCAAGATGAACTGGAACAACGCCCAACTCGACGAACGCGACCCGCTCACCCTACGCACCGCCTACAGGGTCGGCTCCATCCTCAAGCATGTTCCGACCAACGCTCGAATTGCCACGCGTTACGCCTACTACATGTAGAGCTACAGGGTGCGGGACACCGAATTGCCTGACGGCGTCATCCTCAGAGTCCTGCGCCATGTGCCGCAGGCATTGCCGATGAGTTTCGTCGACCTGTTCCGGCGGCAAGGCGCCGAGGTAACGCCGATCGATATCGGGGGAAGCGGGTCGCGGCTGGGCTCGTCGGCAGTCCGGCCGTCCGAGCAATGCCCGTCACGGTAGCTCGACTGTGACAGCCCGCTGGTGGACGCCCCGCCGCGATTGTCAGCCTGCGGCAGGGGCCCCGATGCTGTAGCGCTCGCCCGCGGACCTACGGAACGATGGATGCTGCGAGATCGCACGTCGAATCGCCGTAGCGGTGGCTCGCTGGCTCGAGTGTTGCCCTAGTACGGCAGCCGCCGATCGGGATCATGACTGGAGTTCGAGGTTGAGGCGTCGGGTGTAGTGGGATCGTCGGGCTCGGGCTTGATGCCCGCGTCGCCACCGTGACCAGTGCAAACGGTGGGCGAGGTCGCTGATCGGGCGGATGATGAAGGTGTTGATCAGCCGGCGGACTTCGTTGACGGTGAGCTTGATCAGCCCGGTGTCTCCCGAGTTGTCGATGTCGCGTGCGGCGGCGGCGTCGGAGGCGCAGATCGCCAGGACGGCGAGGGCTGCCAGGACGAGTGTGGTGAAGCGGTGCCAGGAGTCCCAGCGGCGGACCTGGTGCTGGTCCAGACCGACCTGACTCTTGGCGGCCTGGAAGCTCTCTTCGACGGTCCAGCGGATTCCTGCCACCCGCACGAGCTGCGCGAGGGTGGCCGGGTGTCGGGTCCAGCACCGGTAGAAGGCCAACTCTCCGGTGGAGGTGTTGCGGCGGATCAGGAGGCTGTGCCGGCCGCCGTCGTCGGGGTCGGCGTCCGTGGTGACCTGATCGAGCCAGGCCCAGTCGTAGTAGCGGGGCCCTTTCGATCCGGTCCCTGCGCTGCGGCGCTGCCACGCTGAGGCGGGTAGTTCGGCGGCGATCCGGTCGGCGCGAACCTTGACCTTGCCGCCGTCGAGGGGCACCAGGTGGCTGCGGGACACGGCCAGGACGTAGCCCAGCCGGTGTCCGCGCAGGTGGGCACGGAAGACGCTGCTGTTGCCGTAGGCCTCGTCCGCGGCGGCCCACGCCACCGGCACGCTGGCGTCGACCGCCGCGGTGATCATGTCGGCGGCCAACTCGGACTTCGTGGCGAACCCGACCTCGTCCGGGACACCGGCGCCCTGGCAGCGGCCCCGGTCCTCGGTCCACGACACCGGCAGGTAGACCCTGCGGTCGATCAGCGTGTGCCCGTCCCGGCCCGCATAGCCGAGGAACACCCCGACCTGCGCGTTCTCGATCCTGCCGGCGGTGCCGGTGTACTGGCGTTGCACCCCGACCGAGTGAACGCCCTTCTTCAGATCACCGGTCTCGTCAACGACCAGGACCGCGTCCGGGGCGCCGAACCGGCCCACGATCACCTGGCGCAGGTCGTCACGGACGGCGTCGGCGTCCCACACCGCCCGATACAACAGCCGCTGCATCGCATCCGGCCGGGCATGTCCGGCCTGCTCCGCCAACTGCCAACACGTCTTGACCTCGATATCCGACAGCAGCCCCGCCACGAACGCCGCCGCCGTCCGACGCGGCTCGACCCGCCCGAACCGGCCCGCGAACGAGGCGCACACCCCGGCCAGAACCCGCTCCCACCCACCAGGGTTTACGCTGTGGCACGCGGCCACCGCCAGATCTGAAGTTATGTCCACAACGTACAGACGATCACGCGGTGGCCGCCTCGCGTCCACCCCTCGCGACCAGCGACATCTCAAACGGCGGCTGCCGTACTAGGACGCTCTAGAGAGCGTGCGTCAGCATCTCCGACCTGCACGAACCGTGCGAGGGAGAAGCGGCGGTACCGACACATCGGGAGACGCTCGCTAGCGGTCGGGACCAGGGCCGGGAGGACCTGGACCGCAGTGCCACGCATGTTGATCGCAGAGACCCGCTCGGCTGGGGTTGACTCCGGGTCTGTCTGGATCGCGGCGGCACCGGAGGGTGCCGCAATGGTCGTTGTGATGGCCAACCTGCACATCCGGGCCTGTATTAGAGGTATTGGAGGCGCGTGTCGCCCTGTTGCGCTCGGGTCGGTGGTCTGCTGCGGCGGGGATAATCGGGCGACGGCAGGGTGGGCGGATCACCAGAATCGTGGGTCATGACCATCGCTGTCCCCGTCGCCGATTTCCTGGTGGTGCCCCCACGCCTTGACCGGACCGCCGAACTGCATGCCGAGGCGGCCTGGCGACGAGGCTTGGCGGTGGAGCACCTGTCCAGTCCGGTCGTGCCGGCCCGGCTGCGGCATGCCGTGGGTGGGCACCTCTACGGCGGGCCCAGCTTCGCTGGTGCGGTCGCTGAGGATCTCGACCTGGCGCTGCTCGAACCGGCTGACGACTGGCTGGCGCGGTTGCCGTACGAGTACACCCATCGCGACATCATCCTGACCACTCTCGGCGAGGCGCGCTGGTCCCGTACGCCGATGTTCGTCAAGCAGCCCCGGGACAAGACTTTGCCGGCTGGTGTCTATGCCGACGGCTCCCGCCTGCCCGGTAACGAGCGCTACCCCGCCGACACTCCGGTGCTGGTCAGCGAGATCGTGACGTTCCTGGTGGAGTACCGGCTGTTCGTCCTCGACGGCGTGGTGCACGCCGCCAGCCGCTACGCCGTCAACGGCCGGCTCGACCCGGCTCCCCTCGACGCCTGCGCGCACCGGACCGCTGTGCTCGACTTCGCCGCCAGCCTGCTCGGCGCCTGCGCGGACAGCTTGCCCAGCGCGGTCGTCGTCGACGTCGGCCTCGCCAGCGACGCCGACCGGGGCGACGAACACTGGGCCGTGGTGGAGGCGAACATGGCCTGGTTCAGCACCAGCTACGCCGCCAACCCCGACCAGGTCCTTGACGTGGTGCTCCGCGCCGCCGGACCACGCCACCGCCTGACACCCCACGACCAAGCGTTCACCCGACCTCCCACCACCGCCGGATAGCCGCCCCTCCCATCGCGGCCAATGTCGGCACCCAGAGAAACGGGCAACCTCTCGGACTCGCGCTCATCGGCCGGTGGGGACGTCTGGGCCGGTTAGGGCGAGTGCTACGACCGGCCTCGGGTGAAGGTCACCAGCTCGCGCGTCAGGTCGACCGTTTCGACGTTCCATCCGGCGTTCAGCCACGCGTGTGCTTGGACGCGTGTCCGGTGGGAGGTGTTGCCCCACCATGTCCTGTCGTACCGGGCGCTCGGCGGCAAGCGTGCGCCGAGAACTTCCTCCAGCCGCTGGAACGACATCCGGATCTCGCCTCGTTCGTGCCGCTTCAGGAAGTCGGTCAGGGGGTCGTACTTCGCCATAGCGAAGCTCTCCCGGCTCGTCGACGTGGTTCGCGCCTGTTGCGTAGGGGTTCACGACGACGTCGGCCTGACTGTAGCCCCTGGCAGCCGAGAGCGCGCGGGCTCACATCGGCTGCTTGTGGCCGGCGTGTTGATGGAGGGTTCCGGCAGCAGTCGGGCCGCGGTTGACCGCCGGGGCCCTTCCCGGTGCGAGCAAGTTGGTCATGTCGTTGACGGGGCGCTGGCGGGGGAGCGGTGCGGGTGGCGGTTGGAAACGCCATGACGGCGGCCCCCGTTTACCCCCCGAAAACCCTGGCCCGACAGTGACTAGCAGTGACAAGAGGTGGTTGCTGTCCGAGCATGTCTGTGCAGGTAAATGCTTACTTGTGGCGATTGATGACAAGCTTTGGATGGCTACGGTTGGTAACAAGGGGTCGTCGGGTCAAATCCGGCCGTCCCGACAGGTTCAAGGCCCTTGCCAGCGGAAACCCGGCCATTGATGGTCGACTGGACCGTGCCCCCTGATCCCTGCCGACGGATCCTGAGGGAGATCGAAAGGAAGTGCACCCAGCGACCGCTTGACAAACAGAGGCGCTATCAGTTGTCCGCCGGTGCCACCCGGCCCGGCTACAACACTCCCGAACATCCCTACGGCAGGGGAGCAAGTCATACCGAGCCAGGCGACCGGTGAAGGCGGTGGCGAGCCAGGTGTCGAGTGGTGCGATGAGGGCGTCTTCGCGTAGGTAGACGTTGCGGGGGTGGTCGACGTTGTTGGCGAGGGCGTATTCCTGGGGGAACCGGCAGCGGTAGTAGGCGTCGCCGTGGTTGTGTTGGCCCTGCATGCGGCGTTGGCAGGCGGCGCATTAGACGAGTCCGCGGAACATGTACGGGTTGCGGGCGCGTCGGAGCCGTTGGTTGCCGGATTCTCGTCGCGCGCGTTGGCCGAGGAGGGTCTGTGCCTGTTCGAAGGTGGTGTCGTCGATGAGGGGTGGGTGGACGATCTCTTTGGAGGTGATCCACTTGTCGCGTTTGTTCCAGCGCATGACGCCGGTGTGGCCGAGGGCGACGTCGTCGACGTCGAGGAGTACCTCGTCGGTGCGTTGTTTGTTCCAGACTTGCCGTCCGGTGTAGCGGGGGTTGGTGAGGATTACGCGGATGGCGCTCTTGGACCAGGCGATGCCGCTGCGGTGTGGGTTGCGGGCGCGGTCGTGTGCTGAGGGGCACGGGACGTGGTTGGCGGTCAGTCCTTCGGCGATGGCGAAGAGTCCGTAGCCAGTGCCGTAGCGGATTGGTGGGCTGCCATTGGTGGATGTCCTCCGAGAGTTGGCCGTGTGCCGGTCGTTCTGCTGGGCAAAGAGAAGTGGCCAGTGCGTTGGGCACTGGCCACTCGTTGAGCAGGGCACGTTGGACCGCCGGTTGTTGAGAGGTCCCTTGCTGTTGGGGCATCTGACTACGGAATCAGAAGGTTAGTACGGCAGCCGCCGTTCGGGATCATGGCTGGAATCCGGGGTTGAGGCGTCGCGTGTAGTGGGATCGTCGGGCTCGGGCTTGATGGCGGCGCCGGAATTGTGACCAGCGCAAACGGTGGGCGAGGTCGCTGATCGGGCGGATGATGAAGGCGTTGATCAGACGGCGGACTTCGTTGACCGTGAGCTTGATCAGCCCGGTGCGCCCCGGGTCGTCGTCGGCTTTGCCTGCGGTGTCGGCGGCGCAGATCGCCAGGACGGCGAGGGCGGCCAGAGCGAGGATGGTGAAGCGGTGCCAGGAGTCCCAGCGGCGGACCTGGTGCTGGTCCAGACCGACCTGACTCTTGGCGGCCTGGAAGGCTTCCTCGACGGTCCAGCGGATCCCTGCCACCCGCACGAGCTGCGCGAGGGTGGCCGGCTGTGGTGTCCAACACCGGTAGAAGGCCAACTCTCCGGTGGAAGTGTTGCGCCTGATCAGGAGGCTGTGCCGGCCACCGTCGTCGGGGTCGGCGTCCGTGGTGACCTGATCGAGCCAGGCCCAGTCGTAGTAGCGGGGCCCTTTCGACCCGGCCCCAGCGCTGCGGCGCTGCCACGCCGAGGCGGGTAGTTCGGCGGCGATCCGGTCGGCACGAGCCTTGACCTTGCCACCGTCGAGCGGCACCAGATGGCTGCGGGACACGGCCAAGACGTAGCCCAGCCGTTGTCCGCGCAGCCGGTTGCGGAAGACGCTGCTGTTGCCGTACGCCTCGTCCGCTGCGGCCCACGCCACCGGCACGCCGGCGTCAACGGCTGCGGTGATCATCTCGGCGGCCAACTCGGACTTCGTGGCGAACCCGATCTCGTCCGGGACACCGGCGGCCTGGCAGCGGCCCCGGTCCTCGGTCCACGACACCGGCAGGTAGACCCTGCGGTCGATCAGGGTGTGCCCGTCCCGGCCGGCGTAGCCGAGGAACACCCCGACCTGCGCGTTTTCGATCCTGCCGGCGGTGCCGGTGTACTGGCGTTGCACTCCGACGGTGTGCACGCCTTTCTTCAGATCACCGGTCTCGTCGACGACCAGGACCGCCTCCGGGGCGCCGAACCGGCCGACGATCACCTGGCGCAGGTCGTCACGGACGGCCTCGGCGTCCCACACCGCCCGGAACAGCAGCCGCTGCATCGCATCCGGGCGGGCGTGTCCGGCCTGCTCCGCCAACTGCCAACACGTCTTGACCTCGATATCCGACAGCAGCCCGGTCACGAACGCCGCCGCCGTCCGACGCGGCTCGACCCGCCCGAACCGGCCCGCGAACGAGGCGAGCACCCCGGCCAGAACCCGCTCCCACCCACCAGGGTTTACGCTGTGGCACGCGGCCACCGCCGAATCTGAAGTTATGTCCACAACATACAGACGATCACGCGGTGGCCGCCTCGCGTCCACCCCGCTCTACCAGCGGAATCTCAAACGGCGGCTGCCGTATTAGGGGTTCGAGTCCCTTCGGGCGCGCAAGCAACAAAGGGGCCTGACTCGCGGAAGCGCGGGTCAGGCCCCTTCATTCTGCGGTGCTCGGTGGGTGCTCGTGCGACGAGGATCCTGTCCGTTTGGCGGGTCCGGCTGGGTCCGCCGGCCCGGGCTGGTGTTCGTCCAGATCAACTGCTGGTCGTCGACCGTTGCGTCTGGCTGCCGCTGGAGACGGCGTCGGCGTCACTCTGTGAGATCCGACGAGGATGGCCGGGACTCGCTGGGCAGCGGCCCGGGTCGCGGGCCCCGGCTATTCTGGGCGCAGTCGTGAGGGGGTGCCGGGGCATGGATGACGCAGGCCGCACCGCAGACGCCGAAGACGCCCCGCCCGGTCCCCGCGGCGATCGGCCGCTCGGCCGGCCCGCCCGCCCGGTCACCGCCATGCTTACGGCGGCCCTCCTCCTTCTGGCATCGACGGCCACCTGGTACATCGAACGGCGGTCCGATTCGCTGGAGCAGCAGCGGCGCCAGGACGAGCGGGCCCTGTTCGAACGGGCGTGCAACGACCCGGTTTCCGCCGCAGCCATGGTGATCAACATGCCGACCTTCGCCAGCCGTTGTCCGGTGGGGCTGCGACACCTGCTCTCGATACCGGCTGACGAGGTTCGCCCGGGCCCGGCGTTGGTCGACGCCTACCTGGACCGGCTGTTCGTCCTTCTCGGCGCCCAGGTTCCCGGCGGGGATGTCGGGCCGTACCTCAGCGCGCTGCACCGGGACGACGACCACGCCGCCGCTCTCCGCGCGGCGAATCGGGCGGTCCGGTCCTGCCAGGCGGTGCTGCCGACCGCCACGCCCACGCCCACGCCGGAAGCTTCCGGGCCACCGGTGGGCTTCTGGGACGACCCGCAGCGCATCGAGGTGCGCCCGCAACGTTCGACGGTGCGGGTGAGCGCCACGTCGGGCGGCGGCACGGTGATCGACGTCCGGGTGGTCGAGACGACCCCGTCCTGCCTGACCCGGACACCAGGGGAGGCCCCGGTGCCGCGATACATCGGCACTACCGCCCTGAGCCTGTCCTTCAGCCCCGGCACCGGCCCGAGCGGGCAACGGGCGTGGCTACTCGACCGCATCAACGCTTGCCCGGTGTACCCGGACCCGCTGGCCTCGGCCCCGATCGTGAACGCAGATTCGATGTTTCGGCGCAGATCGATCAGAGTGGGTGTGGCTGACTCCCTCTTTGCCTACGCCGGGAGCGCCTGCCCATCGCCGACCAGCCCGCGGTGAGCCGCCTTCGGCCGCGGACAGCGATCCCGGATACGCCTCAGAAAGTGTTGAGAAGGCGGTCTCGTGGTCGTAGCCTGCGCAACTCCTCCAGCTCCGAGGTGGTCGGCCGGTTGTCACGCTGGCCCCGGTCGGCCTCGTTCTAGCGGATCCAGTTGCGCAACGCCTCGTGATGCACGCCGAGCTGCCGTGCCAACTGCCGGATCACCGGCTTCGGATCCGGGTCCCGGTACAGGCGCACTGCACGTTTCACGCAGCTCATTGGGGTACTTCTTCGGTGCTGCCACGGATGACTTCCCTCAGCGCCAGCAGAGCATGATCGAAAGCCTCCGAGCTACCGGGGGAACCTCGGACCGACTTGCAGTCCCCTACACCTTCACGCCTCTGTTGAGTCAGACCGCGGCCGGCGCCAGACCGGGTCACACACCCCTCTTGGAGCCAACCCACAGGCAGCAGTCACTTCACGAGCGAACCCAGAGCCCTGGTTACAAGTCGGTCACTTCATGGTTCTGCCGGTGGACGGATGACCGCATCCGCTCATCGAAAGATCCGGACGCCCGCCCGGGCCCGTCCTGCCACGGGGTCAACTTGCACGTGGAACCGACAAGACTCAGGCTCGCTGCGCTGCCTGGGCCGATGACCGCAGTGGAGTGAGCCAGTCGCGGCGCCGTCGGGTCGAGGGCCACATGCGTAACGCGCCGATGTCGTCCACGTCGGCGGTGCCAATCAGCGTTTCGACGCGCTCGCCGATCACCGACTGGTGACGAATCCGTGGTAGCCGTAGCCGGGGAGACCCCTACCGTGGGTCGAGGTCGCTCGACACCGGCAGGCTCAGCCGTTCGGGCAGACGTCGAATCAGCCACCAGCCGTACACGACGAACAGCAGAGCGATCACCGCCTGCCACCACAGCGGGGCTGCGCCCGGGCTGCGGAGCTGCACGAAATTGTCTGACGCGTGCAGCACGACCAGTGGCCAGATCGTGCCGAGATGCCAGCGCATCGCCGCTAGCCCGAATCCGTACGCGGTGGTGCTGATCACCTGTGCGACCGTGTCGTCCCAAGGACGTCCGAACCACAGGGCGCTCAAGGCGTGGCCGAGTCCGAACAGCACACCCACCCAGACAGCAGCGCGCGTCGGACCGAGGCGGGCGAGCACATGCTGGTTGACCCCACGGCTGAGAGACTCCTCGGCGACACCGACGGCCAGCATGGTCACGGCAGTACTGATCAACACGGTGACCGAACCGGTGAGGCCCGGGGCCGTGTACGACAAGATGACGGCCACGATCGGCAGGCACCACCACCACGAGCGATCAGGGCTCCGCCAGCCCAGAGCGGCACGGCGCCACCAACCCATCCAGGCGGCCAGCACGAGGACCCCGGCTGCGGTGCCGGCGTTGACCAGCGCGGGACCCAGATCCGGGAACCAGGAGGCGGACAAGCCCCCGACGAGATCTGCCAGGGCGAACAACACGACGTGCCATGCCAGCGTCAATCCGGCAGCGACCCCGATCGGCGTCCGACGTGCCCAATGCTCGATTCGTCCACGCACCCGCAGACCATATGGCAGGCACGTCTCTGTGGGGCATCGCGACGATGGCTGTTCTAACCAGGCGGCCTCTTGAGCACCAGAATCACGACGCCACATTGCGCCACGATCACAAGTACTGAGGCCTTCTCATCGTGACGGCGCTGGTCACGGGTGGCACGGTGGTGCGGGGATCGACGTAGGGCGAGGTGCCCGGTAAGACAGCAGCCGACCAAGATCACCGGCACCAGTCCCTCCCGGAACCGGCACACCTATAGAAGCGTCCGATGCCCCAACCGGGAGCCTCGCTGTGTTGTCTCACCCGTCTGCGCTCGCGCTGGCCCATCTCCGTAACGGTGACACCGTCACCCGTCTGGCCTGCGGCTTCGCAGTCAGCGTCACGACCGCTTGGCGGTACGCCCGAGAAGCCACCGGCCTACTCGCGGCTGCACGCCGAGGATCTGAACGCGGCCACACGGCGCATCGGCCGGCTCGCGTACGCGAGGTCGTCGCGGACTGCGCCGGACGCTCGTCTGGGCCGCGCTTGAGCAGCTCACGCGATGTGCGCGGGTTCTAGCGCCGTACAGGCATGCTGGGAGTGCTCATGCCTCAGGCGAAATAGGAGTCACATGGTTCACCAAACGGTTAGCACCGACTGGGACGCTGAACTCGTGCCCCACGGTGGCGGAGTCGAAGCCGGACGTGTGGATCGGCGATTTCAAGCAGGCGGGGCGGCAGGTCACCGTGCAGATGCCGTTGGTCGAAGGAGGGTCACGGCAGCCGGATCGCTGACGCAGCTCGACGGACCTTGCCGTGGACCCGTGGCGGAGGTGGTCCGATGACGTCGCGCTTCGATGACGTCGCGCTTCGCGTCCCCGTCGATCCTGCGCTCGCCCGTGCGGAGGGTCGCGATCTGATACGTCACGAAGGTGGACGTTTCGGCGAGGCCGCGGCCGGAAGTCGGATCGTGTTCCAGGCTGCCGTACTTGTGGTCGGTGCGGGGGTGCTGGCCGCCCTGTACGTGCTAATGGTGCAGCTCATGTTCGGGGCGCCCGGCGCCGATGCCACGACGGTGGTGATCGCAGGTCTCATGGTGGTGCCGCTCGCCGTGATGCAGATCCGGGGTGTCGTCCGGGGGCGTCGGGCCGCGGAGGTCGGCTGGTACCGGCTGAGGCGCTTCACCGAGGCGAATGGGATGTCCTACACAGCCATCGAGAAGGATCCGGTCCGACCGGCGGCCTTGTTCCGCGTCGGATCGTCGCGTGTCGCGGGCGATCTGGTGACGGCGACTGCGCATCGTCCGTTCGAGGTCGCGAACTACGCCTACGACACATGGACGGCACGGACGCGCATGCCGCACACGGCCTGCTACGTCATGTTCACGGTGCGGACAGCGTTGCCGCCGATGACGCTGGTGACCGCCGCGCGAGATATCCCGTCGTGCGCGTGGACGGTGCCGCCGTCGCAGCGGCCGTTGGTGATAGGCGGCTCGTTCGACGCGCATTTCCAGGTTCACTGCGCACCGCAGGATGACGACGCCGTCCGGAGGCTGCTCACCCCCGAGGTGCAGGAGACGCTCGTCGAGCTCGCGGGGAACTGCGACGTCGAGATCGTCGACGGCCGGGTCTTCTTCATCGCCCGTCGGGCGCTGCCGAACACAACTCCCGCATTTTGGGAGTGGATCGAGGACCTCGCCGCGCTGGTGGGCGAGCAACTGGACCGACAGGGCGGTTCTGCCGTGCCGGGCATGCGAGTCGCGGATGAGGCGCGTCGATCGCGCAGAGCAGGGCTGTTCGAGAGGACGAGGGTGCGTGGAAGCGCGGTCGTCGGCTGCCTGATCCCGTTGCTGTTCGGAGTCGTCGCGCCGGCTGTCATCAGCGCGATCATGCGGTAGACGCACGCTCGACTACGAAGGGGAGGGGCTCGGCGTCGGGGTGCTGCCGCCCGTTCGTCGACGATGGTGAGCTGGTCGACTCGACATCGGCGCCCCGGCGTCAGGGCGAGCAGGGGGCCGACGGTGTCGATGACCCGATGCGCGGCGGAGTGCGACACCCCGAACAGCGGGCCGATCTGGCGCATGGGTCAGGTTCGTGCGCCAGTACGCGGCCACCAGCAGCACCCGGTCGGCGAGGTCGAGAGACCACTGCCGGCCCGGCTTAGGGGGTTGTCATTGCGTCGTCGATGCCGGTCTGGCGCGGGCCCAGGAAGCTCGGATCGCGTCCGGTGATGATGTCGGCGACGGCCTTGATGTTTGCGGCCCGCTCCCGGATGGCGCCGCGCAGCCAGGCGAGTTGCTGGTGGCGGACGGTGTTGTCGCCGACCCCGGTCGTGTCGATGCCCGCCTCGCGGCACAGGGCGACCGCCCGTTCGATGTGGAACGACTGGGTGACCACGATCATGTGCTCGACGCCGAAGACCTGTCGCGCTCGTATGCACGAGTCGTAGGTGTCGTATCCGGCGTGGTCCTGGACAATCTTGTGGTTCGGCACGCCTCGCTCCACCAGCCAGCGGCGCATGGCGCCCGGCTCGTCGTAGCCTGCCCTGGAGCCTTGGTCCCCGGAGACGAGGATCGCCCGCGCGGTGCCGTTCTCGTAGAGCTGCCGGGCGAGTTCGAGGCGGGCGGCGAGGAAGCTGGACGGGGTGCCGTCCGGGTCGACTCGCGCGCCGAGGACGAGTACGACCGGCGCGTCAGGTACGTCGTCGATTCTGTAGATGTGGCCGTCGGCGCGGGCGCCCACCCACGCTCCGCTGCCAAGGACCGCGGCCGGAGTGGCCACGGCGATCGCGAGCATGGGCCCCAGGAGGATTCGTCGCCACTGCTTTCGCTTTTGCCTGGGCTTTGTCGGATGCCTGGCGGTCTTGTTCCTGATCACGCCGCTACTCCTGGTCGGCGGGTGCCACCGCCGGCCGCTGATCTTGAGGCTGCGGCGTGCGGTCGGAAGTTGACTAGGTACGCGGATCCCATCGTGCCCTTCAGGTTCTGGCGGAAGTGGGGTGAGGTGACGCGCGGTGGAGCCCGCGCATCGTCGCGGAGGTCTACCTGGCTTCGGGTTCGAGGAGTCGGTGGGTCTCATGCCAGAGTTCGGCTTGCAGGCTCGGGTCGTTTCCGGGTGGTGTGGGGTTGATCTGGCGGGCTCCGCGGACGGTGTAGTAGCCGCCGGTGTGTCCGGTGAAGCGGGAGTCGGTGGCAAGGGTGACGATGAGGCCGGCGCCGCGCGCAGGGTCACCGATCCCGAGCCGGGTGAGAACTTCTTCGAGGGCGCCGGCGAAGCGGAGCTCGCGGCCGAGGCCGGTGGTGTTGAAGCCGGGGTTGAGGCAGTTCGCGGTGATGGTGGTGCCGGCGAGACGACGTTGACGATCCTGGCGGCAGGGGCCCGGTGAAGTGCGGGCAGCAATGTGTGGGTCAGCAGCCAGGGCGCGAGGTAGTTGACGGCGACCATCTCGGGGTGGCCGTCGGGGGTGGTGCGCGGCTGGAAGGCGTGGAGGCCGGCGTTGTTGACGAGGACGTCGATGTGGTCGTAGCGGCCGGCGATCTCGTTGCCGATGCGCCGGACGTCGTCGAGCCGGGTGAAGTCGCCGAGGAATGCGTCCACGCGGTCCGTGCCGATCTCCTGGCAGGTCTGTTCCGCCTTTTCCCGGCTGCGGGCGGTGATGATGATGCGGGCGCCCTGTTGGGCGAGTGTGATGGCGGCCAGGCGGCCGAGTCCGCTGGTGGCGCCGGTGATGACGATCGTGGGTTCCATGACAGTCCTGTTCCCGGTTGTCGGCGCTGGCTTATGCGGTGACGAAAGTTGTGGTCGGCTGTGACGGTGTCAGCGTCCCGTTGATGGGGCGCTTCGCCGGACCGCCAGGGCCACGAGTGCGCCAGCAGCGGCGATGACGGCCCCGGCGAGCATGGTCGTGTGCATGCCGGCGAGGAAGGACACGTTCGTGTAGTCGGTCAGGGTGGCGGCGAGGTGGGGTGTGGCTCCGTCGGGGATCGGCGCCACGCCACCAGCGACGGCGGTGCTGCCGAATCGTTTGATCGGCCCGGTCAGCGCGGCGGGTAGGCCCGAGTGGTCGAGAAGATCGCTGAAGTGTGCGCTGGTGGCGACGGCCATGAACCCGCCGAGCACGGCGACTCCGAGAGTGGCCCCGAGGCGGCTGGCGGTTTGCTGCGCACCCGCTGCAGGACCGGCGAGGTTGACGGGTGCGGTGCCGACGGTCGCGTTGACGGTGGCGGTGACCAGCAGGCCGAGCCCGATGCCGATCAGGGTGAGGCCGACGGCGAGTTGTGGGTAACCGCCGTCCGGGCGGGCGAACGAACTGCTGGTCAGGCCGGCTGCCACGAGTAGACAGCCGATGACGAGGGTCCACCGGTCACCGATGCGGGTGATGATGCGGCCGGAGAGGATCGCCCCGGCCAGCATGGCCAGGCCAAGCGGGAGCAGCCGTACACCGACCATGGTTGCTGACAGGTGCTGGATCTGTAGCCAGAACAGGGAAACGACGAACAGCCCGCCGTTGAGCGCGAAGAACGCGAGAACGCTCAACACCGCGCCGGCCGCAAACGAACGGTTCCGGAACAGCGAGAGCGGTACGAGCGGATCCGAGGCGCGCGTCTCGATCAGGAGGAACGCGACGAGGGCCACTGCGGCGACCACGAACAGCGCGACTGTGGAGGTGGCCGTCCATCCGGATCTCGGTGCGTCGATAAGGGCGTAGACCAGCGCGGTCAGCGTGACGACCAGCGAAACGGTGCCGGCGAGGTCGAACCGTTCCGCCGTACGGAGGCGGACCTCTCGGAGTGCGGCAGCGCCGAAGACCAGGCAGAGAACCGCGATCGGAACGTTGATGAACATTGTCCAGCGCCAGCCGAGCGCCTGGACGATCACTCCTCCCAGGACCGGACCAGCAGCGATGGACAGGCCCTGTACGGAGTTGAAGATTCCGATCGCTGAGGGCAGTCGTTCTTCGGTCACGCTGACGCGGAGCAACGACAGCGCATTGGTGGTGAGGAACCCACCGAACACACCCTGCGCGACGCGAAGTGCGACGATCAGGACGACCGGCGTTGACAACCCGATGAGCAACGATGTCAAGCCAAAGCCGCCGATACCGAGCAGGAAGACCCGACGTCGCCCGAACCGGTCACCGAGCTTGCCGGCCAACACCAAGGAACCGGTCAGGCCGAGCAGGTAGGCGCTGGTGATCCACTGCAGGTCGCCCAGTCCCACACCGAGGTCCGTCGCGATGGCGCCGTTCGCGACCGCCAGGATCGTCGTGGCCAGTCCCGGCATCAACGCTCCGAGCGTCACGGCCAGCAACGGCAGACCACTGGCTCTGGTTGTCCGGGCGATGTCCGTGGTCACCAGCATCTCCCTCGAAGTAGTTTGCTGATGCCCATCACCGTAGCCTGATATAGTGGGGATATGCAAACCATCTCGTCGTCCGGGGACGAGCGCCGACACCGGATCGAACTGGCCCTCGGTGAGCGGATCAACGCCCTCATCAGCGCGACCCGGGCGCTGAGCGAACGCAGCGCCGCGCACTTCCACCCGCAGCTGCAACCAGCCGCGTTTCACATCGCGCGCTGGCTCTACGCCTTCGGCCCAGCACGACCCAGCGAGGTCGCCGAGGCCGTCGGCATGGACCGCAGTTCCACCAGCACCCTGATCGGCAAGATGCGATCACTCGGCCTGCTGGACAGCTCACCGGCCCCGGACGACCGGCGCAGCATCATCATCCAGCTCAGTCCCCAAGGCCAGGAACGGGTCGCGGCGACGATCGAGGAGCGCGGCAAGGAGTTCTACGCCCGCACACAGGACTGGTCGACCGAGGATCTCGCCCAGCTCGTCGAACTCCTCGGACGCCTCACCTCCGAGCGATCACCCGAGACGAGGAGTCAGGCCCTGAGCCCGTAGCAGACCACACCGGAAGATCTCCACGGCCAGCGAGGATCCGCGAGAGTGGCGTTGGCGGGCTGTCGAGGCGGTCGGCGTTGGGCCGACAGCCGGCAAAGTTGTGACATCAGCGAGTCCTTGGTCGCGTCCGGCGACGACCTTTCCAGGTCGCAGAGACGAACCGCCCAGGTCGCAGACAGGAAACGGTGTAGCTCATGTTGAATAACGGACGAACTCGCTGATGATCGAAGTTAGAACACTCACGAAGTGGTACGGGTCGGTAACGGCCGTCGACGGAGCTACCTTCACTGCCGCAGCCGGCCGGGTCACCGGTTTCCTCGGGCTCAACGGCTCAGGCAAGACGACATGCCTGCGGATGCTGCTCGGCCTGATCCGCCCGACATCGGGCACCGAACTGATCAACGGCAGGCGATACCGCGACCTTCCCGAACCGCTCCGGCAGGTCGGAGCGGTCCTCGAACAAGGCATCAGCCATCCGGGCCAGACCGGCCGAGCACATCTCATCAGCCATGCGATCCTCACCGACGCGAGCTACGCCAGGGTCGAGGAGCTGATCGCGTACGTCGGCTGACCTGTACGGCTATGCGACCACCGCGCTACGAATCCGCAGTCGGGATCCAGGGCGTCTCGGGCAGGCGTACGAGCGGGCCGGCGGCCACGTCAGCACCGACGGGCACACCCTGGAGGTGACCGGACTCTCCGCCGAGGACGCTGGCGAGATCGCTCTCGACGTGCAGGTATCCCTCTACGAGCTGACCGTCGACACCCCCAACCTCGAGCAGGTCTTTCTCAGCCTGGCGACGACCCGGTGATCGCCCTCGTTCGCGCTTTCGGCCTCGCCACCATGCAGACAGCTCAGCACTACCAGCACCAGACCGCCGTACTGCTCCACCTGGGCCGCCCCAACCGGGTGCTGGCACTCGTCGCTCAGCTCATCGCAGGCGTGATCGTGACCGTGGCTTTCGCCGCCCTGAGCGACCGTGCTCGGGAAGGGCCACGTCGAGCACTATCGGGACGCGCTGGTCGTCGTGCCGCTGATGGCCATCTTCGCCACTGCCACCGCAACGATCCTCCGCCGCCCGACGTGGCTGTTCCTCTCGTCCGGCGCCTGGTTCATCATCATCGAAGGACTGATCAGTACGTTGGAGAAGCCGTGGCCGTTCACCGCTTTCCTCCAAGCCAGCGCCGGCGACCGCCTCCACCTGCTGATCTTCGCCGGCTGGGCGACCCTGGCAGTCGTCGGTGCCATCGCCGCGATCCATCGCGACCTCGCCGGCGAGTGACTCCGCAGCGAATGGCCGCTGTCGCCTCCTCGTGGCGATCCTCCTTCCAACTGCGAGGGAGTTCGTCTGGGCTGGTGCCGAGGGCGGCGAGCGGGGATCCTGACTGGGCGTGGCGACTACGAACTGCAGTCGGATCGAGTGGACAACCGATCGTGACAACGGCAGGCGGAGCGCTTCTACGAGAAGATCGGTGCTGCGCAGAACGGCGACAAGATCCTCAACGTCTGGAGGGCCAACTGCCCGTCGGCGAGGGCTTCTCGGATGATCTGGGGGCGTAGCGCGAGGATCTTGGCGTCAGCGCGATGGCTCGGACTTCCCGTGCCATGTCGGGGTCGTCCGATCCGCCTGCGTCGTCGGGGATGTCGAGGATGGCTGCCATCACTGGTGTGACCACTGGACCGTGGTGGCCGGAGACTGCCCGCACCAGGTGGGCGCGTTGCGGCCAGGTGTCCAGGGAGGGATACGCGTCGACCACAATGCCGACTCCGGTCGTCACCGGTCCACCGTCGGCGGCGAGCAGTGGTGTCTGGTGGGTTGTCCTGATGCGGGGTTCGAGGCGCACGGTCGTGTCGGACCTGACAGGTAAGGTCAGCCGCCCGTCCAGAGGAGCTGTTATGAGAACATCCCGCGTGGTCCTCGCCGTCACCATGGCCTTCGTCCTTGCCGGCTGTGGTGGCGGACACGAGGGTAATTGGTCCAACGAGCAGCTACAGAAGGATGGGTCCACCGCGGTCAAGCGCGACCTCGGTAAGGATGTGACCCTTCAGTGCGAGGGTGGCCTCACCAACCGGCAGGGCTCGTCGACCCGCTGCAAGGGCTCGGACGGTATGGCCTACATCATCGATGTGAAGAGCGAGGGCGAACTTCGCGCCAGCGGCGGCACCCAGCCGTTCTAACCCGGGCTGCGGCTTCCGCGACGGGCTCTGGCCGTCGCGCCGCCCCACCGGGCGGCGCGGGCATAGCTCGGTCTCAAACAAACCGAGCAAAGGTTGTGGACCGCCTCAACTGGTCGTGTTCGTAGCGGCGAATGGGATCGCCGGTTCGCTGGTCGATGTGGGACAGCCGGTTCGCCCGGCAGCGGGTCCACACGGCGTGCACCGTCGAGGCGGCCATGCCGAGCCGGCCGACCAGACGCGCGAGACGAGGACGTGCACGGGGAGGGTCAACGCGGCGTTAGGGTGGATGACGAAGGCCTCCTGGTTGGCGGAGCGGTTCCT
Organism: Micromonospora pallida; assembly: GCF_900090325.1. NCBI lineage: Bacteria > Bacillati > Actinomycetota > Actinomycetes > Micromonosporales > Micromonosporaceae > Micromonospora > Micromonospora pallida. Next base: position 1,024,392 of record NZ_FMHW01000002.1, read on the forward strand.
AGACAGCTCCACTCCACAACCGGAGGCCTTCGTCATCCAGCAGATTCAGACCGTGTCGTCATACCACCTCAACCAACCTCCCTGGGCAGTACAACTAGCTCCGTGGTGTCGGCTGCGACCCGACGCGTCACCGTCATGCCGGCCGCGCCTCCGTGTGAGCCGACCACCTCGCCGCCCCCACCGCGGAGTGGTAGCTGCACAGCTGCGGACCCGGCGCGCGGAAGGACCTACCTGCGGTGCTGGTCACCCGAGCCCGGATCAGATGAAGATCGTGCGGGCCGGGTCGAGGAAGTCGGTCGCGATGATCTGGGCGGCGCCGTAGGGCATGGTGTCGAAGCCCTTGTAGTTGTGCCAGGCCTTGATCTGGCCGTCGGTTTGGATCAGCGCGATTTCGGCGCGGCCGTCGTCGTTGAGATCCATGAAGCGTACCCTCGCGGGGTCGGTGAATCCGGTCGCGAGGGTGACGGTGTAGCCGTATGGCGAGGTGGCGAAGCCGAGGTCGTTGTGCCATGCCTTGATCTGGCCGTCGGTCTGGATCAGGGCGATCTCGGACCGGCCGTCGTCGTCCAGGTCGGTGAACACGGTCCGGGCCGGGTCGGTGAATCCGGTCGCGATGACGACGGAGTTCCCGTATGGCAAGGTGGCGAAGCCGAGGTCGTTGTGCCAGGCCCTGATCTGGCCGTCCGCCTGGATCTGGATCAGCTCGGACTTTCCGTCGTTGTCGAGGTCGGCGAAGCGTACCCGGGCCGGGTCGGTGAATCCGGTCGCGATGACGACGGAGTTCCCGTATGGCGAGGTGGCGAAGCCGAGGTCGTTGTGCCAGGCCCTGATCTGGCCGTCCGCCTGGATCTGGATCAGCTCGGACTTTCCGTCGTCGTCGAGGTCGGCGAAGCGCACCCTGGCCGGGTCGGTGAAGGAGGTCCCGATGACCGCGGCGGCGCCGTACGGCATGGTGTCGAAGCCCTTGTAGTTGTGCCAGGCCTTGATCTGGCCGTCGGTCTGGATCAGGGCGATCTCGGCGCGGCCGTTGCCGTCGAGCGAGGATTTCCGGCTGCCGCCCTGAACCGGTAGGCCGTTGACCCAGCGGAGGTTGATCGAGTACATGTGCCTGCTGCCGTCCGCGACCGCGGCGTGCATCACGACCTTGTCGCCGCCGCCCAGCCCATCCTGGGCCGTCACGACGTCCGCGCCGCCTGGACCACAGAGTCCCGTGTTGGCCTGGGTCATGAAGGCCTGCGGCGCCGGTGTCCAGGGGCCGGTGACCGCCGGCGCCGTGGCGTACGACGTGTAGTAGCCGCAGCTGGCGAAGGACCCACCGGAGTAGAACAGCACCATCTTGTCGTCACGCTGGACCAGGTCCGGCGCCTCGATGATCTGACCTGCCGCAACGGTCAGCATCGCGGTCGTCGAACCGACCAGGGTGGTGCCGTTGTTGGTGACCTGGCTGACCCAGAGCGTGGACGGCCGGTTGATGGCGTTGCCGTCGTTCTTCCAGGTGAGGTAGCGCGTTCCGTTCCGTGCGACGAAGGTGTTCGCATCGATCGCGCCGCCCTGGCTGAGGGGGCAGATGAGCGGCCCCGATCCGTAGGGCACGAACCCCCCGAGCGGCGAGGTCGCGATCGCGACGCCGATGCACTGACGACCAGAGGCGGCGTCCTGGGCCGTGTAGGTGAGGGTCAGACTGCCGTCAGGGTTGGGCTGCACGTCGGGAGCCCAGGTCCTGCCGGCGACGGCCCAGCTGCCGGGCCCGCCCGGCATCGCGTCACCGAGGACCTGCCACGGCCCGTCGATGGTAGGCGCGCTGGCCACCGGGAGGTGCCTGAAGTCGTTGGTGGCATAGGCGTACCAGGTCTGGCCGATGCGGACCACGTCCGGGTCTGCGAACCCTTGGGCGATGAGCTTTCTGGGGCCTTCGGCTACGGCGGTGACGGCGCTCGGGCCTGCCACGACCGGCGCGGCCGGAACGACCAGAGCGAGGGTGGCAAGCACTGCGAGCGAGGCCGCGTTGGCTTGGCTGCGGCGGATGGGCGGGATACGCATGGCGGGCTCCCTTCGGGGTCGGCCGTCGTTGTCCGCGGCGCGACCAAATACCGGCCTAGGCCAGTATCGTGGAGGCCACCCGAGTTGATGTCAATGGCTTGCTGCGCACAGAGGCCCGTACCAGCGCCTGTCGTTCACGGGTGGGGTGTCCCCATGGTCCTGTCAGATGAGGAACAGGGATGCGGGGCAGGGTGAATGTCGGCAGCACGGCGACGTGCCTGACCTCGGTCCGAGCGGCTGGGGTGCTCGCTGTCCGCCTCGCGGCCGGCTGGCGAGGAGACACGCGGTTGCGGTATCTGCGGCCGATCCAGACTGTGCAACATCGCGTGCTGGATCCGTCCTCGCTCCGGCTACCCGCCGCTGACACCGACCTCCGTGATGGCGATCCATCAGACGACGCCGCTGCCGAGCAGCGTGTCGACGGTGCTGACCGTGTATGCGAGAAGCATCCGCCGCAGGTCTGGTGAGGTGGCGGGCGCCGCAACTTGTTTCACGCAGTTCCCTTCCGTGTGGGTCGGCGAAGGTCCATGTGCTGATGGCGAAGGCGAGCGCCAGGAGGACATGTTGCTGTATCGCGGGCGTATCGAAAAACGCATATGCCACCGCAACGGTCGTGCGTCTTAGGTGCAGGAGTGGAGCCGAACGCATCACTGTCAGCGCACGATTCGTCGACCGGGAAAGGAGCGTGATCATGGATTCGGACACCGCACGTGGTATCGACCGGCGGCGGCTGGTCACATGGGGCGGGGTGGCCGCCGCCGGTATGGTGGCGGCGGGCGGGCCGCTGGTAGGCGCCAGGATCGGCCACGCCGACTCAGCCCCCACCGGCTCGTCCGGGCGCGACCGGATCCCGCCGGAGACCCGGCCCGGCGGAGCCTACGACCGGTATGTGGCGCGGCTGGCCGCCGAGGGCAAGTTCTCCGGCGTGGTGCTGCTGTCGTACCGGGGCCGGACGGTGCTGTCGCGCAGCTACGGCATGGCCGACCAGGAGAAGAGGATCCGCAACCACGAGGGCGTCGCGTTCAACCTTTCCTCGGGGAGCCAGCCCTTCCTGTCGGTGGCCGTCCTGCAGTTGGTGCAGCAGGGCAGGGTGACGCTGTCGGACAAGGTGGGCACCCACCTGACGGGCTTCGCCAGAGAGATCGCCGAGCAGGTGACCATCCACCACCTGCTCACCAGCACCTCCGGGCTGGACGCCCCGATGCCGGACTGGCAACGCGTCTTCCACAGCCGGGAGGAGGTGCACGAGTACAACGAGCAGTGGGCCCGGCAGGCGACGCTGGTGGGGGTTCCCGGCACGAGGTCCAATGGCCACCGTCCCGGCGGCGGCGTCGGCCTGGCCATGGCCGCGCAGATCGTGGAGGCCGTGTCCGGCGTGACGTTCTGGGACTACGTGCACGAGCATGTCTTCGAGCGCTCCGGCATGAGCGGCTCGGCGTTCTACACCAGGGAGCAGTGGCTCACCGACGAGCACATCGCGCATCCGTACATGCGGCAAGCCGACGGCAGCCTCGTGGACGCCGTCCGCAACCTGGACAAGGGCAGCCTGGATCCGAACATACGAGGCAGGAATCCGGGCCGCAGCTTCATCGGTTACGCCTCGGGTGACGGTTTCGCCACCGCGCCGGACCTGGTCCGGTTCGCGGAAGCGCTGCGCGACGGCACGGTGCTCGACCGGCCCTACGCCGACCTGTTCGCCGGCCCCAAGCTCCCCGGCCCGGAGCCCACATCGTACGAGGCGTACACGATGCCGGTCAGCATCGTCAACGGTCAGTGGGTGATCGGGCGCGGCGGCGGGGGCGGTGGCATCGGCGCCAACTGGAGCATCTACCCGGACACCGGTTGGGTCGGCGTCGTCCTCAGCAACCACGACGGCGTGCCGATGCTGGACATCTGCCTGCGGGAGGCTGAGGCCGTCACCGGCGGGCCAGTCGGCCCACCCGGCGGCGGGGGTGGTGGCTGAGTGGCGCCGGGCACTGTGTGTATCGCGGACGTATGGAAAATCGCATACGCCACCGCAACGGCCCTCCGGCTTTGATGGGGGCATGAACCACAGCGCATTCCCGTCCGCACCGTCCCGCCGTACGGGCCGGATCGTGCTCGCCAGCCTGGCTGTCGTCGGGCTGGCGAGCGCGGCGTTCGCCGTGCGGCGGCCGCTCATGATGTCCGTGCCGAGGTGCATGGCCGGGCGGTGGCACGGCTGCTACGACACGTTCAACGGTGTGGTGCTCATGATGCTGGTGGGGCTGCCGTTGGCGGCTCTGGTGGTGTGGGCTCTGGCGCGCCTTCGGCGTGCTGCCGGCGTCACCTCGGCGTGGCGGATGTCGCTGGCCGAGGTGGGCATGGTCTACGGGACGGTGCCGTTCGTGTGGATGACCTTGATGCCGGGTCCGGGGCGGGCATCGTCCCCGGCCGGGTGAGCCTGATGCCGCTGCGGGACCTGGTCACGATGGGGCCGGTCGGGATCGGCGGCAACCTGCTGATCTTCGCGGCGCTGGGGTTCTTCGCCCCGATGCGGTTCGCGGCGCTGGCGTCGGTGCCGCGGATCCTGGCGCTCGGGGCGGGCTGCTCGGTCCTGGTCGAAACCGCACAGTACGTCCTGCGGCTGGACCGGGTGTCCTCCGTGGATGACGTACTGGTCAACGCCACCGGCGCCGTGCTGGCCGCGCTGGCGTCGCGCCACTGGTGGCGCACTACGGCGGAGGCGCCGTCGGACCGGCCTCGCCCCGCGCCGGCACCGGCAGGCTGAGCCGTGTGTCCAGCATGAAATACCAGCGCGGTCATAGGGTTCCGGCATGCGCGTACTGATCGTGGAGGACGAGCCCTACCTGGCCGAAGCTATCCGGGATGGCCTGCGGCTGGAAGCGATCGCCGCCGACATCGCCTCCGATGGCGACTCCGCCCTGGAACTGCTCAGCGTCAACTCCTACGACCTTGCGGTCCTCGACCGCGACATTCCCGGCCCCTCCGGCGACGAGGTCGCGCGGCGCATCGTCGCCTCCGGCAGCGGCACCCCCATCCTCATGCTGACCGCTGCCGACCGGATCGACGACAAGGCCTCCGGGTTCGAGCTGGGCGCCGACGACTACCTCACCAAACCGTTCGACCTGCGGGAGCTCGTCCTGCGGCTGAGGGCGCTCGACCGCAGACGTGGGTACGCCCGGCCCCCGGTCCGCGAGATCGCGGGCCTGCGGCTCGATCCGTTCCGCCGGGAGGTCTTCCGCGACGGACGCCACGTCGCGCTCACCCGCAAGCAGTTCGCGGTGCTGGAAGTCCTCGTCGCCGCCGAGGGCGGAGTCGTCAGCGCCGAAGAGCTGCTGGAACGGGCCTGGGACGAGAACGCCAACCCCTTCACCAACGCCGTGCGCATCACCGTCTCCGCACTGCGCAAACGGCTCGGCGAACCATGGATCATCGCCACGGTGCCCGGCGTCGGCTACCGCATCGACACCGCACCCGGCACCGGGCGTGAGGGAGAGGACCGTGAATAGGGAGCCCGGTTTGAGCGTCCGCCTCAAACTGACCCTCAGCTATGCCGGGTTCGTCATGCTGGCAGGTGGCTTGCTCCTCGTCACCGTGTGGGTGTTCCTGCTGCGTTACGTACCCGAGGTGATCGACAACCCCCAGATGCCCGCACCAGCACCCAACCGCTCCCGCCTCCCCGTCCCCGTCCCCGTCCCCGTGATGTTCGTACCGAATCGCTCCGACCTGCTCCGCGCTTTCGCCCCGAGAGCAGTCGCGGTGCTGGCCTTTCTGCTGGTCTTCGGCCTGCTGGGCGGATGGATCCTCGCCGGCCGGATGCTCGCGCCGCTGACCCGCATCACCAGTGCCACATGCGTGGCCGCAGGCGGATCACTGTCCCACCGGATCCGTCTGGAGGGCCGCAGGGACGAATTTCGTGAGCTCTCCGACGCGTTCGACTCGATGCTCGAACAACTCGAGTCCCACGTCGCCGAGCAGCAGAGGTTCGCCGCCAACGCCTCCCACGAACTGCGCACCCCGCTCGCGATCTCGCGGACGCTCCTCGACGTCGCCCGCAAGGACCCCACACAGGGGCGGGCCGAACTCATCGAACGACTGCACACCGTCAACCAGCGGGCAATCGACCTCACCGAGGCCCTCCTGCTGCTCAGCCGCGGCGGCCGCGGAAACTTCACCCGCGACAGCGTCGACCTCTCCCTCGTCGCCGAAGAAGCCGCCGAAACGCTGCTTTCCCTCGCTGAACGGCGTCGGATCACGCTGGACGTCTCCGGCGGGGCGGCCCGAACCAGCGGCTCCGCCGAACTCCTGCTGCGGATGGTGACGAACCTCGTCCAGAACGCCATCGTCCACAACCTCCCCGCTGGCGGCTCCGTGACGGTTCACACCGAGGCGCACGGCGACACGAGCGTGCTGCGGATCGAGAACACGGGTCGTCGGCTCCCACCCGAACTGGTACCGACATTCACCGAACCCTTCCAGCGCGGAACGGAACGCGTACGCACCGACGAACACGCCGGCGTCGGCCTCGGCCTCGCCATCGTGCACAGCATCGTCCGCGCCCACGCCGGGACCCTCGACCTCGTCCCCAGCCCCAACGGAGGTCTCCTCGTCACGGTCCGGCTTCCCGGAACGTCGTAGCACCCTTCCCGAACGGTTCCTCGTTCGGTCTGGCAGCCGCAACGGCCCGGTGCCGATGCTCCGCCACCCAACTCGCCGTCCTCGACCGCGTCCGGCTGACCATCCCTCTCCTCGTCACGGCCCGCGTCACCACCACTCGGGACCGCACAATTCAGGTGACCGGCTCGATCACCACCGCAGCCGCTCCAGGCACCGCCCTGGTCACCGTCGACGGACTGTTCCTCACCCCGGACCGGCGACGAGCACGAGCGCTCTTCCCGCAACTGGCGGGAGCAACCGGTGCGTGAACTGCGATTTCTGCGGGGCGGCCGACTCGACTGGCGACCGTTCACCCCACCGGCCGCCCTCGCCGGGTACGCAGGGCCGCCCGGCGAGTCGGCCGCCCCGCAGTCCGTGAACGCCTCGATCGTCGGACAGTCGGCTGTCATCTACCCGGGGAAAGAAGACCTTCCAGTGCCCGTGGCAGTGTGTAGACGCGCTCTGCGGGAAACAGCCGCTGGGCCTTGGCGGCATGCCCGGTTTGTGTCAGTGCCGCGGCCTTGCGAACCTGGGGCGTCAGGTCGGTGAGGCTGACGATCCAGTCGTCGGTGAACGTGCGGATCAGACGGCGGCCGATGCCGACCTGGATGCTGTAGTGGTTCAGGGCCGCGCCGCGCGGCGAGCGTTCCGGATCCCACTGGACATGTACGGCTGCCTCGGCCACGGTCGCCGGGTCGGCCGTCGTGAGCACCGCCTGGGACAGCGCTTCTTCCCAGCCCTGCCGGGTCATCCGCACGGCAAGAACACGCTCCTGACCGGGCTTGCGGGCCCAGTTGCTGCGGTGCATCAGCCACAGGAAGGAGGGCTTGATCCATGTCATCCTGTGGAAGGAGAAAGGCGCAACGAAGCGGCCCGCTCGCAGCGCCGCGTCGGCGATGGCAGGCGAGTACGCCTGGTAGACCACGATGGTCTGCGCATCGTAGTCGGCGCGGATCTGGTACTGGGGTGCCATGCGCCGCACCCTGCCATCCGCTCCACTCGTCTCGCGAACCTATTTCTCACCGACCCGGGCCGGTTCGAACATATTGGTCGCAGTCATTCGGTGCCGACCCGTCTGAAGTTGGTGCCGGCCACGTGGGCGTCGCTGGCCACGCTGATCTGGTACGAGCGCTGCCGGGCCGCCGGGGTCGCGGTCCCGCTGGGCCGGTTCGTGGCCACCAGCGCCGTCCTCGCCGCCCTGGCCACCACCGCCAGCGTCACCGCCCTGCTGCTCGACCCGTCCACCTGACCGGCCAACGTCCCACGTCCGCTGCCGCCGTTCACCAGCCGACGCTGGTAAAACCGATCGGCGTGAACTGGCGAACCTGAGGCTCGATCCGCTGAGCCGCGGTCACCAACTTGACCAACCGGTCGATCGTCTCCGGCGGACCGGCGACGAAGCTACGCCGGTCAGCCGGACACCCGTCGCGGACAAGAAACTGGAACTGCTGGCACCCCCACCCAGGTCCCACCAGCGCGTAGAGGCGTCGCAGCAGGATCGTGTTCGCCTCGGTCTCGGCGACCTCGCCTCCAGCCTCGCGAGTTCAGCCGCTCGACGCTGCTCCTCCATTACGGGGGAGCGTGTCCCGTCCTGTAGCCCGGTCCGCTTGGCAATTCGGCCTGTGAGGATCGGAGCCGTCGGTGCTGGGCACCTCATGTTGTGTCCACCAGTTGACGGTCCAGTTCTTGTTCCTGTACGAGGCCGGCGGCGTAGATTGCGCCGGCAACGTACGCCGGCTGGCATGCGGCGGCGGGCGCGCCGTGGGTCGTCACGGGGGCGACGGCCGCGATCATGGCGGCCGTGGCGACGCTCGTGGCCGCGTCGGCCGCCAGGAGACGCTCTCTCATGGGTTCCTTCCGTGCGCGACGGGTGCTCGTGTCGTCATGAAGGCTCGGGGGACGCGGGCTGCGCGGTGACGGACAACTCGACGATCTCCGCGTCGCCGGTGGTCCAGCCGGGCACAGCCACCGCGATGTACCGCGCGGACAACGGCCCGCTGAAGATGCTGTAGGTGGTGCCGTCGGTCGAAGTCTCGACGCGCACGGCACGGCGGGTGCCGCTGGTCCAGGCCAGCGACACGGCCGCGACGGTGCGTGACGTGCCCAGATCCACGACCATCCGCCCGTTCGGGCCGGGGCGCCAGGAGGTACCAGGGTCGCCGTCGACGGCGTGCGACGGTTCGCCCATGCCTGCGGGTAGCGGCGAGGTGGGGAAGGTGGTGCGGCCGCGAGCCAGGTCGGTGGTGGGGGTGACCGGCCCGTCGACCGGCTTGGTGAAACTCCGGGTCGCGCCTGCGGGTACCTGCGCCTGCGCCGACCAGGACCCGGCGGTCAGGCGAACGTCGATGGCGGCGCCTGCCGGTGCGGTGACCGTGACGTTGTGCGAGTCGGCGACCGAGAATCGGGCGCCGGTCGGTGCGCGGCCGGTCACGGTGAACCGGGCGGGCCGTACGGCGCCACCGCCGGCGGGTACCGAAGCGGTCAGGTCCAGGCCGCCGTCGGCGCGGGCAACGGACACCCCGCGGTAGAGCCGGTCGCCGCGCGGCAGGGTCAGGACCGCGCCGTTGACGGCAGTGGGGGAGAGGTTGAGCAGGGTGAGGTACCCGTCGGCGTCGCTGACGCGCAGGGTGGCCGGCCCGCCGGTGGGTAGCCGCCTGGCCGCCGCGGCGGCCAGGTCCGTTCCGGCACCGCTGTAGCCCTCGATGAGGGTGGCGGGCGGGATGGTGATCCGCGTCGGTGACGCAGTGATCGGGCCGGTGGCGCCGTGCGTGACAAGGCCGGCGCGGCCGTCGATGCCGGCCCAGGCGCCCAGTGTCGTGGTCGAGGGCACGGCGACAGCGGTGGTCCAGGTGGTGCCGTTGGTCGAGGTCTGCACGAGGTACGAGGTGGCGTACGCGGCCTCCCAGGTGAGAGTGACGCCGGTGAGCTGGACGGTAGCGCCGAGGTCGACGGCGAGCCAGCTGTCGGTGCGGCTGCGCTCGTCGCGGGAGACCGCCCAGCGAGTGGTGGCGTTGCCGTCGACGGCGTTCGTGGCCGGATAGGCCGGGTCGGCCGACGACGCGGTGACGGTACGGCCGCGAGCCCGGTCGGTGCCGGTGGCGTCGAACGCCTCGAAGGCGAACAGGGAGTAGCCGTACTGCCCGGACGCGGCCTGGCCGAGGAACCGGACGTGTCTGGCGCTGCGGGCCGTGAAGGTGATCGTGTCGGTGCCGCCGTCACCGAGCCCGGCAGGGAGTGTCACGGTGCCTGCCGGGCCGGTGAAGGTCCGGGAGCCGTCGAGGCCGGGGACGCCGGGCATGGTCAGGTTGAACAGGGTCAGTGACGACGGGCCGGGGCCGGTGTAGACGACGGTGCCGGTCGGGAGGGTGGCGTATCCGGCCCACCCGGCGGCGGTCTGCAGCACGGTGGCGGTGGAGTCGACGCCGTCGCGGGCGGCGGTGTAGGCGGCCGTCCACTGCCGCATCGGCGGCGCGGTCTGTGCGGGCAGGAAGGCGGGTGCCCGGGTGTCGATCAGCCAGTTGTCGTGGCCGGGCTGCCACAGGAACCGGACCTGACCGGGTTTGGTGACGGCGGCAGCGAAGCCGGTGGTGCTCTGGTGCGCGGTCAGACCGACGGCTGTGCCGAAGAACCGGGTTCCGGCGGCGGCGGTGAAGAACTCGGCGCTGGTCACCGGCTGTACCGGCGTTGTCCGCCAGCGGTGGAACAGGTACGCGATGGCAAGCTCGGCGCGGGCCTCCGGCTCGTACTTCTCCTCGCCGCTGAACTTCGTGAGCCGGTTCTCCGGCGCGTACCGCAGGTAGGGCATCAGCCGCGCCGCCAGGTCCGCCTCGGCGCGGGCGGCGTGCCGGTCGCCCTGAACCTGGGCGAGGAACGCCAGAGGTAGCACATCACGGCCGTACAGGTGGTAGCGGTCGGCGATCATCGGCATGACCGGCTCACCGGCGTCGCTGGCCAGCAGCCGCAGGGTTGCCCACAGTTCCCGCCCGTTGGGCTGGCGGGTCAGCACCTGGGGCAACGGCCGGCCGGCGGCGAGGAAGTGCGCGGCGGCCCGCCCGGCGGTGCGCCACAGTTCGGCCTGGTAGTGCGGGTTCACCGACTCGTGGTTCTCCACCACGAACGTGTCGTGCAGGTTGTGCGCGACGTTCCAGGCGCTGACCGGGCGGCCGTCGATCACGGCCGGGTTGGCGCGGTCGGCGGCGGGCAGCCCGCTGGCGTTGGCCGCCCAGAACACGAACCGCTCCTGCCAGCGGCTCGCCTCGGCGTCACCGGCCGGAGCCCAGGCCAGGCCGGGCGCGATGGCCTGCGCGTAGACGCCCATCTCCTCGAGTTTGGTGTCGCCGCGGTACCCGCCGGCGCTGCCGTTCGGGGTCCAGGAGCCGCTGAGCGGGTCGTTGCCGGTGCCCAGCCCGTACGCGTAGGCGGCCTGCCCGCGTGCGATCGCGTCGACGTTCGACCGGGTGGCGGCGTCTAGCTCCGCCCACAGCAGCCGGGCGGCGAGCACGAAGTACAACTCGAACGTCGAGTCCCAGAACAGCCGTCGGCCCCATTCGGTGCCACCGGCGAGCCGGTTCGTCGCGGCGAACCGGGTGATCGTGGCGAGCGTCTGCCCGCGCAGGACGGTCGCGTCGACACCGGCCAGACCGGCGTCGTAGCCGTCGGTGGTGAGCAGCACGGCGTTGCCGAGGACGGCAGCGAACCGGAAATCCGCGGCCCGGTACGCGCCGATCGCCGGGTCCCACTGCTGCTGCACCCACCGGGTGTGCACGAGCAGCAGGCGGCGATACTCGTCCGCGACCGGGTCCGCAGCCAGACTCACGTCCGGGGCGAATACGGGAACGGGCAGGGCAAGGGCGCCGCTGGCAGCACCGGCCAGAGCAAGCAGGGCTCTACGAGTGAGCATAGACGGCACTCTCTCCAAAAGTACTTGCGCAAGTCAATAGTTAGGAAACCTTCGTGAACGGAGATCTTTTCGGCGGCGGTAGCCAGGTGCTCGTTCTCAGGCCGAACACACCTCGACAGACCACAGCGAATAGCCGTATCGGGGGTTGGTCCGGACGGTGTCGCGCACCCTGACGTAGCGGGGCGTTCGTGGCAATGGGGATGAGCTGTTCGCCGCCGGCGCTGTTCGCCGTGCTGGGCACCGTAGTCCGGCGAGTGCGCTGCACGGTGGCCGAGGACGGCATCGTGCGCGGTGGTTGTCCGGTGGGATCCGGCCCTGCGGAGGCTGGCCGGTGATTCTTCAGGCCAGGGTGGCCGGAGTTGTGGTCAGGCGTCCGCACATCAGGATCGCGTCGCGGCGCAACCTGTCCTCGATGTCCTGCGTCGCGTAGCGGGCGACACCGACGTTGTTGAGGATCCGCATCACCGTCGGGTGTGGCTGCATGCCGCGCATGTGCTCGAGCCACACACGGTGAGCCAGCGCGGTAGGAGGCGGGTGGACTTCCTCGCCCGATAAACCACGTTAACCTAGCGACTGCTGTCAATCTGTTGTGGTGGGAAGGTGGGGGCAGATGGTCGGCGGGCCCGCTCCGAGGAACCGCACGTGAACCATCCGACCGCTCCAATGCATTCCCGGCGGCACCCACTGGCTGCTCCCTCCCTTCGTCGGACAGGCACGACACGAGGAAAGGGGTATCGGTGAGGCGCATTCTGACGGCCGCGCTGGGAGCGTGCGTAGCGCTCGGCTCGGTGGTGCTGCTCGGCCAGTCGGCGACGGCGGCGACGCTGCCCATCACGGCGGCGACGGCCAGCTCCCACGACGGCAACGTGCCGGCCAACGCGATCGACGGCAACCTGTCCACCCGGTGGTCCGGAGCTGGTGACGGGGTCTGGATCCGCTTCGACCTCGGCTCGGTCACCACCGTCGGCGCGATATCGCTGGCCTGGTACGACGGGAACACTCGGCGGGCGACGTTCGACGTCCAGCTGTCCCAGGACGGCGCGGCGTGGTCGACCGTGCTGTCCCGGGCAACCAGCAGCGGCACCACGCTCAGCCCGGAGGCGTACGACTTCGCCGACGGGCTGGCCCGCTACGTGCGGGTTGTCGGGTACGGCAACTCCTCCTCCGACTCGGCCAAGTGGACGAGCATCACCGAGGCGACCGTGTCCGGTCCGACGGCCCCGCCGACGACCCCGCCCACGCAGACTCTTGGCGTCGGTGGTGTGGCGACTCCGGCCGGCGCGATTCTGGTCGCGAATCAAAGTTCCAAGTACACGATAAACTCTGGGGGCACCGCCACCGCGCCCAAGGTCTACGACTGCCAGGGCAACACCATCCGCGGCGGCGTACTGATCAACGTCGACCACGTGGTGATCCAGAACTGCCGGGTGGACGCCCAGCAGCAGTACGGCATCTACTCGGACAACAACACGAACGTCACCATCCAGAACAACGACATCAAGGGCGTCAGAGGCCCCGGCGACCTGAATGCCATCACATTCTTCGGTAACGGTCACAAGATTCTCTACAACACCGCCATCAACTTCGTGACCGGCGACCCGGGCGACAGCCACACCGACTTCATCCAGACGTGGGTGTCGAGCTCGCACCCCACTGCCAGTGACGACGTGCAGATCCGCGGCAACAAGGCCGTCGGTCCGGCGAACCCGGGCCGCGACAACAGCATCCCCAGCATCCACCAGTGGTTGATGGTCGAGGACTACGGCCGAGGTGGGAACTCCGGCGGCAACACCGACGGTATGAGGAACTGGATCGTCGCGGACAACGAGATCGGCGACAGTTGGAACCAGGCCATCAAGTTGGACGGGCCAGACAATGTTTCGATCACCCGTAACAAGTTCGTGGGTTCCTCGACCAGGGTCATGGAGGTCACCTCGGCCTCGACCGGTGTGAAGTTCTACAGCGACAACCAGGTCGGCTCGGGCTATGGGTCGATCGGCATGTCGGTCACCGCAGGCGCGGGACCGGCCTGACGAATCGCGGGCTACGGAGGTTGGATCCGTAACCCGACCGCGTGCACCTGCAAGGACCCGTGGACTGATCGCGGGCCGAGGCGCTCACCCCGTTACCTTTTTGATCGTCCCCAGCCGGGGACTCCTCGGTCGCCCGGCCCGGTATGACTTTCTGCCCCTGTCGTTGATGATCCGGGGGGTGTTGTCGCCGGGTCGGGTGGCGTCGGCGGACCGCTGATAGGGACACGGCCGCCCCCTTTGCGGGGTTGGTCTCTTCGTAACGTGGCTGCCGGCAGTCCGACGCCCTGACTCGGCCGGGGACCCACGCGATGAGGTGTGGAGGCGGGTCTGGTGCACGGCGGGTACGGCGTCTTCCTCGGGTTGGACGTCGGTAAGGAAGGCCATCACGCGGTCGGGTTGGCCCCGGACGGCAGACGGCTGCACGACGCGCCGCTGCCCAACACCGAGACCCGGCTGCGGCAACTGTTCGACAAACTCGGCCGTCACGGCACGGTTCTGGTGGTGGTCGACCAGCCAGCCTCGATTGGCGCTCTGCCTGTGGCGGTGGCTCGGGCGTGCGGGCATCAGGTGGCCTACCTGCCCGGCCTGGCGATGCGCCGCATCGCCGACCTGCACCCCGGCAACGCGAAGACCGACGCCCGCGACGCGTTTGTGATCGCCGATGCCGCCCGCACCCTCCCCACACGCTGCGGCGGGTCGACGTCGGCGACGAGGCCCTGGCCGAGCTGGAAGTCCTCGTCGGCTTCGACGACGACCTCGCCGGCGAAGCCACCCGCGTGTCGAACCGGATCCGCGGCTTGCTCACCCAGATCCACCCTGCTCTGGAACGCGTCCTCGGCCCGAAAGTCCAGCACAAGGCCGTCCTCATCTGCCTCGCCCGACGCCGCTGCGACGTCCTCTACGCCATGCTCCGCGACAAGATCCCCTACCAACCCCGCCCAGCCACACCGATCGCCGCTTGACGAAACCCATAGGGACACCCCCCCGAAAACCCTAGCCCGACGCTGACCAACAGTGACAAGAAGTGATCGCTCTCCGAGCCGGTCAGGGGCACCTGGTGCCGCCGGCTTCGGTGCGGCACTGGTGCGAGCTCGGAGCAGGGGAGCGGGATGTTGGGGCGGGTCTTGGCCTTGCGAACTGGGCCCGCCTCAAACGGTTGGAGTGGTAGCCGCTTTCGGCAGACGGTTCAGCGTCGAGCGCCACTAACCCGTCCCGCCCGCCTTGAGGGCGTGGCGTGCTCGTCGCCGCCCCGCATCGATCGGCCCGTGGCACGGCCGAGGCGGCCACTCCGGCGCAGCACCGCGTGGCGCCTCGAAGGGGTCAGCCCGAGCCGGCCGCCGATGCGCGGCCCTGGTCTCCACCGCGGCTTCGTCCGCAGACGTGCGAAGCGGTGACGGCGAACGGCCGCGGGTTCCTACTCCGTCGTGCCGGTACGGCAGAGCAGCTTGAGCTGATCGAGCGTGAGTTCCTGGGTGTGGTCCGCCGCCTTGCTGCTCACCCAGGAGTGCACTCTGCGATTCGGCATTTCAGTTGGGGTGCCAGGCGTTATGTCGGTACCGTCCGATTTCACGATTTTCTCGACCATCCGGGCCAGTTCTGTGGGACCCCCGCCCCCGTACCCCACGTTGTATCCGCGCCCTTGCTCCTCGGGCAGGATGTGCAGGGCACCGCTGTTGCTGCGTGCCCAGATCATGTGCGCTTCCCGGTCGATGATGAGCGCGTCGAGGCGCTCGCCGTCGGGAAGGGACAGGGGTGCGTAGGTGCAGTGCTGCCAGTGTTCGTGGTTGCCGCTGGCCGTGCGGTAGTGGTGCGCGGCAACGGGAAGCCAGGTCAGGGGGTCGCGGAGCGTCTGCCAGCAGACGCACCCCTCACGCGCGACAGCGGAGGGGGAATCGGGATCGTCGTGGACGCAGGGATGCCAGAGCTTCGGCGCGTCGCTTGGGCCAACGAGGGTGAGGTGAAGGGCGTCCGGATCGCAGGGAACCAGCCGGTCGAGCCACTCCGCCGCGTACCGGCTGCGGGACGCGTCGAACCTCTGGGAGGCATTCAAGGCGCTTCCCACCACGCCTGGAGGTTCGATGTGCAGGACGAAGTTCCAGTAACCCCGAGCGGGGCTGTGGGTCAGTTGCAGATCGCCCTCATGCCGGTACGTCACCGGGGTGATCTCCTTTCCACGAACTCGTGCCGCAGGAGTGATCAGGACGGGACTGACAGTAGTACCACTGCATGGATTGGAGCCACCATGTGATCGATAGTCGGGGATATCCAGCCTCAGTTGGGTTCAACCCGTTCCTGCCCTCCGCCTGGTCGACCTCGACACCGTCACTGCCTGATCCGCCTCACCGGGAAGGCGGCACCCTGCGCTGGCAGTCCATCACCTCGACCCTCGCCGAACGCCTCCAGGAACACGTCCAGGCCCGGGGCGCGGTCCTGCCCACCGACCGGCGCGGACCCGCCACCACCACCTACATCAAGGCGAGTCTCCAAGCGGTCGCCGCTGCCCTGACCGGCCATGACCGGCGAACAACACCCGGTCGCCGCCTTCGCGCTCACACATGGCGTTTAGGCGATGTCGAGTGGGCCATCGTGGCCGTCCTGGCCCTGGTGGCCGCCGGCAGCGCGGTCGCCGGCCGGGCCGAGTGGCGGCACACCGCCCCCGCCGGCACCTGACCCGGCCGTCGGCCGTTCCGGTCGGCCGGGGCGCGGCGGGCACCCGTTATCGACCATCCTCAGTAGATTGACTGTGATTCCTGACTGGGCGAAAATGGCAGGAACAGGGGCCGTCATCGCCCATTCTCCTCGCCCGAGCGGGAGGAGGTGTCGAGTATGGAGCGCTACGAGGACCTCGAAGGAACCGCCGTGGGTCTGATCAACGCCGTCATCAACTGACCCGCCGGTCACCAACCGGGCGGGCGCGGGCTGTCCCATCGCCGCGTGTCCGCCCCCCGGCACCGAACCAACCGACCGGGGCGGGAGGAAAGGGATGGCCGGCATCACCTGGCGGGATCCGGCGGCGTTGCCGCTGCGCCCGCTCATCGACCTGACCGCCGATCCCGCGGTCCCGCCGGCCCTGGTCGCCGAAACGGCACTGTTCTGTGCCGGCCGGTCCGACCCGTGCGGCTGGTTGCCCGCACATGCGCCGCCCGCCGGCCTGCGCCGCGCGATGCACCGCTCCGGCCTGCTCGACGCCAAGGACACACTCGTCGCGCCGCCCGAGGTGCGTGAGCGGCTCGAGACCGAGGGCCACGCCGGCCTCCTGTGGGCAGCCCGACTGATGCGCGCGCTGGGCCGCCGGGAAGACGCCGCGAAACTGCTGTGGCGCCTCGGTGAGGACGCACCGTCCCCGGTGCGCGCCTGGCGGGATCTCCTGCTCGCCGAGGACGGCCGGCAACCACTTCCCCCGGTGCCGCCCGAGGCGGCGGGCCTGCCGGTCCGCCTCGCCACCGCACTGGCCCGGGCCGGGCATGCCGCGACGATCGGGCAGCCGGCCGGGGAGGCGCTCGCCGCGGCGGAGTCCCTGGCCGCCGGCCTGGCTGGCGACCGGCTCGGCGTGGTCGCCCGGGCCCGGATCCTCGCCGTGCGGCTGCGCTGCCCGGGCGAGCCGGGGCCCGAGGCCGACACGGTCCGCGCCGTCGTCCGCGACCTGGGGACGGACCGGGACGACTTCCTTGCGCGCGACGCCGCGCTGGCGCTGCTGCGGGCCGCCGCCCGCGCCGCCCTGAACGAGACCGGCGCCGGGCCGGCGCGCGAGTTCGCCGGCGCCGCCCTCGACCTCGATCCGACCGGCGCGGCGACCTGGCTCCTCGCGGCGGACGCGGCCCGGGCGGCGGGCGACCAGGAGGCGGCCCGCACTCACTACCGGGTGGCCGCCCGGACCGGGCTGGCGGAGCGGACCGCAGCGGTGGCCGGACTGCTCGACCTGGCGACCCCCACTGCGGCCGTCGAGAGCGGCGGGCCCGCGGCGACAGCCGACACCGGCGGGCCGGCCGCGACAGCCGACACCGGCGAGCTGGTGGGGGCGCTGGCCGACCTGCTCGCCTCGGATCGCCGCGAGGAGCGGGACCGGTTGGAGGTTCTCGTGGCGCGGCGTCCGGCGTTGGGTGGCACGGTCTGCGCCGACGCGGTGCGTTGGGCGGTCGCAGTGCGAGAGCCGGCGGCCGGGGCGCGTCCGCTTCCGCTCGAGCGCTACCGGCCGTTCCTCGACCTGAGCCCGAGCGAGATCCTCGACCCGGTCGACTCTCCGCCGGTCGCGATCCACACGCCACTGATGTCCTACACCGCCGTGCTCGAGCGTCGCGAGCCGTGGTTCCGGGAGATCCACCCGCAGCGGGCGACGGCCGCCATGTTCCGCGAGGAGATGCAGGCGACGGCCGCGGTGTACGGGTATGCATCCGGTGGCGCCTCGGCCGACTACCGGACCTGGCTGGCGGCGCCCGACGGCTGCCCGCCCGAGGTGCGGGACCGGCTGGCCAACGCGTCGGACCTGCCGCTGCTGGACCGGGCGCTGCTGGGCCGGCTGCTGTCCGCCGTGGGTTTCCACGCCGAGGCCGAGCAGATCCTTCCCGGGCCAGACGTGCAGGTGCGCGACCCCGTGGGCGCGTACGCGCTGGCCAGCTGGATCTTCGCCGAGCAGATGCTCACCACGGGGCACGCGGCCGAGCTGGAGCCGCACTTCCGCACGCTGTACGACCAGCTCGGCGACGACGTCCGGTACGCCCGCACGAGGGTGGTCACCACCATCAACGCCACGGTCAACGCGGCCCGGCGCCGGGAGCCCGAAACCATTGCCCGCTGGCGCAAGCTCGGCGAGGAGGACCTGGCCCGGTACACCGCACTGGCCGAGGTGTCGGAGTTCGACGCCGCGATCATGACCAGCAGATGGTTCAGGGCCATGGGGTTCCTGCCGTTCCTCACCGGCGACCGCGACCTGCTGCGCGCGGACATGGACCGGTGGCTCGGCATCGCCCGGGATCTGACCGGGCACGACGAGCACACCCGGGTCATCGCCGCGGACAACTACTTCCCGGCCGTGGAGACCGCCGTCCGCACCCACACGTACCTCGGCGAACGCGACACCGCGCTGGCCCTGGTGGACGAGTTGGCGGAGCGGATCGACCCGATCGACCCGAAGACCTGGCTTACCGCGGGGGAGCTGCGATACCAGGCCGGCGACGTCAGCGGCGCGCTCGACGCGTACCTGCGGGCCGCGCACCTGCAGTTCCCGTACGGCCGCATCTCCTGGTTCAACGCCGGCCAGATGCATGAGCAACTGGGCCGGGCCGACCTGGCCGCCGAGTGCTACCGCCGCTCGCTCGCGCACTGGCCGACCGGCGTGACGCCGCTGCGCCGGCTGCGCGACCTGCACCTGCGCGGCCGGCTGCCCGATGACCGGGGAGTGCTGGCAGCCTGGGCCGCGGGCCAGCCGGCGTGGTCACGGCTGCCCGCGTTCGAGGGGTGAGCCGGGTGGGGGTGCCGCCCTACGGAGCGCAGCGTGAACTGCTGCTACTGAGCGATACCGACGAGGCCGGCCTGCCCCGGCACAACCCGATGCCCCGGGCCTGGACGCTGTGGCACGTCCGCGGCGAGGTGAACGTGCCCCGCCTGGCCGCCGCCATGCGGGCCGTCGCCGCCGGCAACGACGTGTGGCGAGCCCGGTTCGCTCCGGGCCCCGAGCTGGTGTGCGGGGCCGAGCAGCCGTTCCCGGTGACCACGGTGGACTGTGCCGACATACCGGCGGACCGGCGGCTGGAGGCGGCCGGGGCGGCGCTCGGCGTCGCGGTGTACGCACCGATCGACCTGCGCCACGACCCGCTGGCCGGTGCCTGCCTGGTGCGGCTGGCGCCGGACGACCACGCGCTCGCCCTCGTGGTGGACCACGGCTTCGCCGATCACGCGACGCACACCCGGTTCGTGCGCCACGCGGCTGCGGCGTACGAGCATCCCGAGCGCACGCCGCCGCCGGTGCCCTCGTTCTTCGCGTACGTGGCCGAGACCGCTGCGGACTCGCGGCGGTCCGCCTCCCGGGAGTTCTGGGCGGAGGTGATGAGCCGGGAGGTCCCCGCCGTCGCCTTCCCCGGCGGGCGCTGGAAACCGTGGCGGGACACCACTGCGACCGCCGCCTGGCCGCTGCGGCTGGGTGGCGACACCGCGGGGGCCATCCGGCGTGGCCGGGAGCTCACCGGTGCGACCGGCTCCGGCCTGCTCCTGGCGGCCCTGTCGTTCCTGCTGGGACTCTGGACCGAGGCGGACGTCCCGGTGCTGTACGCGCGGGGCGGCCGGTGGACGCGAAAGAGCCTCGAGGTCCCCGGCGCGCTGCACGAGGCGGTCGTGAGCGTGCCGCCGGACGACATCCCGTCCCCCTCGCTCGCCGGCTGGGTCCGCGGCCTCGCCGCCGCCAACGCCGCCGCGCCGCCCCTGATCGGCCAGTGGCTGACCGACTTCGGTGGGGTCGAGGCCCTGCGCGAACGGCGCCGCCTCGTGCTCAACGTGGTGGCGGCGGAGCGCACCTTTACGCTCGGCTCCGCCACGATCGGCCCGGCGGGCCGGCTGCTGCGCGGCGCCGTGCGCCCGCCCGCCGGCCGGCGCGGGTTCCCCGCCCACAACGCGTTGCATCTGGCGGTCACGTGGTCGGCTGAGCAGCCCGAGCTGACCGTCCACCACGACCCCGAGGTGCTGCCGGGCGCCGAGCCGGTGGGTGCCGCTCTGGTCCGGTTCTTCGAACTGCTCGCGGAACGGCCCGACATCGAGGCGGACCGGGCCGCCGACCTGCTGCGCGCGACCTGGCTGCGGGCAGCCGACGTCCCGACCACGGCCGCGCCGACCTGACATGGCGTACCGCCGCTCCGGGCTGCTCCGGCAGCACGACTTCCGGTCCCTGTGGCTCGGGGCGGTCGCGAGCCAGTTCGGCGCCCGGATGGCCCTGGTGGCGCTGCCGTTGGTGGCGGCCGGCCCGATGCACGCCTCCGCGTGGCAGGTGGGTCTGGTCGGCACGCTGGGCACGGTCGCGTTCCTGGTCGTCGGCCTGCCCGCCGGCGCGGTCGTCGACCGGGTGCGGCAGCGGCGGCTGCTCATCGGCACAGACCTGGGGCGGGCCGCGCTCATCGCGTCGCTGGCCGTGCCGGCGGCGCCGGGCGGCGTGGCGCTCGGCCAGTTGTACGTCGTCGTCCTCGGCGTCGGGGTGCTCACGGTGTTCTTCGACGTCGCGCACCAGAGCTACCTCCCGCGGGTGGTGCGGTCCGAGGAGTTGGTCGAGGGCAACGCCCGCCTGAGCACCACCCTCGCGGTGGCGCAGGTCGCGGGTCCCGCGCTGGCCGGGCTGGCCGTCGAGCTGGCCGGCACCGGACCCGCCGTCTTGCTGATCGCGGCGGGGTTCGCCGGGTCCGCCGCGTACCTGGCTCGGATCCGTGCGGCCGACTCGCGGCCCGCCACCACCGGCCGGTCCCGGCTCGCCGGGCAGATCCGGGACGGCGTGGCCTACGTGCTGCGCCACCCGGTGCTGCGCGTGCTGGCGCTGGCCGGCGGCGCGTACAACATGTTTGCCCTGGTGTTGCACACGATGGTGCCGGTGCGCCTGGTCAGCGAGCTGGGCGCGTCCCCGGCGACGGCCAGCGTGTACTTCAGCGCGGGCGGCACCGGCGGGATCCTCGGCGCGGTGGTGGCCTGGCGCCTGGCCCAGCGGCTCGGGCAGTATCGTTCGGCCTGGCTCTGCCTCCTCGTCACCGCGCCGTTCGCGCTGCTCACACCCCTGATCGACAGCGCCGGTCGGATCTGGCTGGCGGCTGGCGGCTACCTGCTGCTGTGGGCGGGTGCGACGGCCTCCAATGTGGCCCAGGTCAGTCTGCGCCAGCAGCTGTGCCCACCCGAACTGCTCGGCCGGATGAACGCCACCATGCGGTTCCTGCTCGGCGGGGCGATGCCGCTGGGCGCGCTGCTGGGCACCGTGCTGGGGGCCGCCGCCGGCGCCCGGGTGGCCCTGTGGGTGGGTGCGGTCGGCCTGCTCCTCTCCTGCCTGCCGCTGCTGCGCCTGGGCGTTCCGGCCGACCGGCAGCCCGCGTAGGCCACCTGTGGCGGGAGCCTGGAGTGGACGCCACGTCCGACTGCACCGGCTCATCAGAAGGCGTCTCGACACGGACACCCGTCGGCGAGGCCTTGAAGATCGCAGATGACGCACGCATCCGCTTGCCGCTGACCGCGTGTCATGCAGCGTCATTGTCGAAAAAGACACTCTTCCCCGCCGAGGTACTGCGGCGGTGGGGCGTTTGTAGCTGGTTAGTGGTTCTTCCGGACCGCCTGCCACGCCGCTTGCCACGCTGCGCCGAGCAGCGCGTATATCCGGTACAGCATGTATAACGCCCACATGGTGGCCAGAGGCACACCACAGATCAGGAGGACCGCGTCGCCCAGGTAGTGGGTGCTCTCCAGCATCCAGCTTCCGGTCAGCAGGACGGAGCCCACGACGACGGCCCAGGGCAGGATGCGGCCGGCTTTGGTCAGCGACATCCACAGGCGGGCGTTTTCGGCGCCGTCTGGCTCCGTCGAGTCGCCGACCTGGGACTGCAGGGCGAGGCTGTCGATGTCCCGGGCAGCGGCCCGATCGCTCTCATGTGGCGACTCGCGCAGCACTGCCGACAGGGCGCGCAGGTCGTCGTGGTTGCGAAGCCGTCCAGTCCGCGGATCGCCGAGTAGCGCCACGACGTGCGGGACCCCGAGCAGCCACGCCCTGCCGTAGCCGCGTTTCGCCCCCGGTGGCAGCACCACGATTGTGCCGCCGTGCATGTCGTCGCGGAGGGTGCGGTCGCCGACCACCCGAACGAGTTCCGTGCCGGCGATCGCCACCTCCCTGTCGACGAGGTCGGTGGCATCGCTGAACAGCGTGACGAACTGGGCGTACGCGGCGACGACCGCGAGCAGGCCCAGTACCGCAACCGCGGCACCGAGCAGCTCGCTCAGCCCGGCCGTGAAGCCGGTGAGCAGCAGCGCGGGGACGACGGCGAACAGGTACCAGCCGACGAACAGCGGGAAGCGCCGCCGGTTCAGCCAGCGCTGCGTCCGCACGCCCTCCGCGCCAGGCGGGAAGGCGGGAATCAGCCGTTGCCGAGCGTCCTCGCTCGGCAGCATCACGTGGAGGCGGTGGACCCGAACCTCGAGGCGGTCACCGGCCAGACCCGCCAGGTCGCGGACGAACTGCCTCTCCTCGATTTTCGGCTCGTCCAGGTCGAACAGCCGTACCGCCGGTCGCCCGTCCACGGTGGCCCGCAGGTCACTCGGAACGTCCAGGCTGACGCCCGGGTCTGGTACCAGGTAGAGCGCGGGAACCATCCGGCGGACACCCCGCTCCCGGTTCTCGATCACCACCGCCGAGATCTCGGCCCATCGCAGGTCACGTCGGTACCGGCCGATCCGCACCCTCCAGCCGTCCCGGTCGACATCAACCTGAAACCGCTGCAACGCGTACGAAAGAAAGTTGGCCGCCATGAACAGGGCGATCAGCGAGATCAAGCCGGCGCAGAGCCGCCCGGACACCGAGGCGCGGACAGTGAACTGCAGGATCACCAGATGACCGAAGAATCCCGCCATCGGCACCCCGAAAACCGCCGCGATCACGCGGGAGCTGACTGGACGGCGCAGATTCACCCCTGCATCATCAACGAACCGGGCAACTCAACCACGGCCTCGTCCCCGCTTCACTCTCATGCCGCCGATGGTGCGCGCTGTGGCCTCCGCACGCCGGTCACGCCTCATCGGTCAGCCCGGGCGCCTCGACCGAAGCCTGGCCGGGCCACGGTCGCAGGTCAACGAAACAAGTAGCCGATGAGCGCGCACTCTCGCGGATACTCGCTCGACGCCAGGTGTAATCCGCTGTCACGATGATGATCTATGGCGAACGATGGGCCAACACCACCAGCGCTGGCGACGTGGGCGGACGTCGACCCCGCGCGAAACCCGTTCGACCCGACCGAGGTGCCAGCTCTGGTGCGGACGATGGTGCCCGCGCCGCCACCCGCGCCGGTATGGCGCGAGAGCCGGTGGATCGGGGAATCGGAAGCCTGGGCATGGGTCGAGGCCGTCAGCATGGCACTGTCCGACCGATACGGATCGTGGGCTTACCGCTGGTACTGGGGGCCTGGCGAGGGCGAGCGGCTGGGCTGGGTCACCGACCGCATTCCCACAGCGACCGAGGCGCCGGCCTTTGTCGCCGAATCGCTCCTGGTCTGGCGGCGGTGGTTGGAAAGCCTGGCCGAGCGGTTCGACCGGTTCCTGCCGTTGCTCGATCCGGCACAAGCGGGGCCGGGCGACCTCGTGGCCACCTGGGAGGCCGCCGTCGCCCACCTGATGAGGACCGTCGTTGCCCCCGTCGTGGACAACGACGGCTGGCAGGGTTGGTGCCGCCTGGTCCTCCAGTGGTTTCTCTCTGCCGCCGACGTACCGGCGGAACACGCGGAGGCACTGGTCAACGGCGCAGTCGGCAAACGCTTCGACCACTGGGTGCCGCTGACCGCTGCCGACATCGACGACATCGCCGAACGGCTCACCCGAGACGTGCTCAGCCTTACCCGGATCGTGTCGGCAGCCCCGAACGACAACTGGCCAGACACCTGGCCACAGGACTGGCCGTCATGGCGGGCGACAAATACGGCAGGCCGCGGGTTGACGTGACCGGATGGCGCCCGTGTCATTGATCGCGCGGACCAGCGCCGCCGCGCCGGGCGCGATCATCCTCGGTCCGCGTCGCGTCATCAGGTGAGGGATCGATCCCGCTCGGCTGAGCCGCAGCCGCCGGGCCGTCAGGTGGTCAGGAATACTCGCTTGATGGCAGATGAGACGACGGTGCTGTCCGACGAGCAGGTCGGTACGTTCGCTCGGCGGTTCCGGTCGGCGCGGCCCGGTGACTGGTCGGGCGTCGCGATGCGCGAACTGGTCCGTACGTGGGGCTGGCAACCGGACGACGAGGGTACGACCGTGCGAACACGGTTGCCCACCGGCGACGCTCGGTTGCACCCGGCCGGCGCAGAACACGCCCACCTGAGCGTCCCGCTGGCTCGTGGTGACGCGGCCGTGACCGCGCAACTTGAACGCTTCCGACGGGCGGCCGCCGCGGTGTCGGCGGTGCTGGGCCCGGCGACGGTCCGTGGGACGTACGGCGTGTTCGGACCGCCGCATTCTGCCCGCCCGTCGTGGGGAAGTCCGTATCTGCGGTGGCGGCGTCCGTACCCGGGTGACACGGTCGAGCTCTCGGCCGGCCCGAACGGCCCGGAACTGGTGCTGCACCCGACCGGCCCGGTCGAGGCCTGGTTCCTTCGTGGATGGCCGGGCGACGGCGTCATGTGTGAGCTGGCCTGGACCGAGCAAGCGTACGCCGACGGGGAGGCGGCGCACGGTCATTCGTTCGGCGGCCACGAGGTTCCAGGCGTGACGCCGCACGAGGACTGGCCGGCGTTTGAACGCGCGCTGGGTGGCTGGCTCACCACCGTGTCGGCCGAGCAGGAGGCGCTGGGCCTCTCCCTCGCGCCGGTCATCGGCGGTCCCGGGTTTGGCTTCGACGTGCTCCCCGGTCGCGACCGGCTGGTGATCGGCGGGTTCATCGACAGCGCGGTCGACGCACCGGCCCTGGGTTGGCTGTCGCCGGATGCAGTGTCCGACGATCCCTACGGCATGGGCGGACCCGAGTGGCGGCTGCTCGGCGGGCCTGCGGACGCGGTCGACGGCGACGGCCTGGCTCGCGTCCTCGTGGACACGGCACGCGCGTGTGGCCTGCACGGTCCGCGTGACCTCGCCATTTTCGACGGCAAGAGCGCCCGGCTACCCGACAAGACGAACTACTGGCAAACGTTCTTCGTCCTCGGTCTGGACCACGGGCGCTGACTATCGCTTCCCGGATGCTGTAGCTCGCGGTAGACGGTGCTCTTGTCCTCGCTGCGGGCGTCGTGCAGGGGGCGGATGTCGTCGCACGCCGATGATCTTGTTAGCGGCGGTGATCTCCGGCGCCGAGTCCTGGCCGGGCAGCGGTCGTAGGTACTTGCGCCTGAGCAGCGAAAAGCGAGACCATCACGCATGCTCGACCCCTCGCCGGAGGACGACCGGACCTCACCGACGGTTTCTACGCCGGGTTTCGTGGGTCGTGATCGGGAGATGGGGGCGCTCAGGGGTGCCTTGGCCCGGCCACCGGCGATCGTGCTGGTGGAGGGCGAGGCGGGGATCGGGAAGAGCCGACTGCTACGAGAGTGGTTGGCCGCGCCGTACCAGCGCACTGCCCTGGTCTCCGTGTGCCCACCGCTTCGAGAGTCGCTGACGTTGGGGCCGATCGTCGACGCGTTCCGTGGGATCGACCGGCCGGTGTCGCGATTGCGGCTCACCGATCTTGCGGGTGCGTTACGGCCCCTGTTCCCTGAATGGTCCTCGGACCTGCCGCCCGCGTTGGAGCCCTTGGACGATGCGAAGGCGGCACGGCATCGCCTGTTCCGTGCCCTGGACGAGCTGATCCGGGCTCTGCGTGTCGACGTCCTCGTGCTCGAGGACGCTCACTGGGCCGACGAGGTGACCCTGGAGTTCCTGCTGTTCCTCACCTCCCGACAGCAGTCGGACGGGCCAAGCCTCGTGGTCTCCTATCGGCCGGAGGAAGTGCACGCCGGATCGCTGTTGCTGCGGCTGACGTCCCGGCTGCCTGCTGGCGTGACCCAGCTGAGGATCGCCCTGGCGCCGTTGCGACCCGACGACACGGCAGCGCTGGTGTCCTCGATGCTGGACGGCAACCCGATCTCGCAGGAGTTCACGACGTTCATGCACGAGCGGACCGGTGGCGTTCCGCTGGCGCTGGAGGAGTCGGTTCGCCTCATGTGCGACCGTGCCGACCTCGTCTTCCGTGACGGGCAGTGGGTCCGGCTGAAGCTGAGCGAGCTACAGGTGCCGCCAACGGTGCGCGACTCCACCCGGGAGCGGGTGGGCCGTCTGTCGCCGACGGCGCAGCAGGTGTTGCGAGCTGCGGCGACGTTGGCTGAGCGGTCATCGGTGGCCACGATCGCGGTGACCGCCGGTCTGTCACCAGATGCGTGTCGAGGCGCTGTCGCGGAGGCGGCCGATGCCGGCGTCCTGGACGGAGACGACCACGGCCAGTGGCGATTCCGGCATGTGCTGGCCGCCACGGCTGTCTACGAAGCGATCCCGTTGACCGATCGCAGACACTTCCACCTGCGGGCCGGCCGGGCGTTGGAGGACATCCATCCGCCGCCTGTCGCACGCCTTGCCCGCCACTTCCGTGAGGCGGGCGAGACGGAATCCTGGGCGCGGTACGCCGAGCAGGGCGCCGAGCTGGCCATGGCTTCGGGTGACCACACCAAGGCGGTCGTCCTGCTGGCCGACCTGTTGTCGTGGTCCGAGCTGCCGCCGTCGGATCGGGCACGAGTCGCGCGCATCGCCGGAGTGGCCGCACTGGGCCGTCGTGAACCGGTCGACGAGGTCTACCACCGCGTGATCCGTACCTTGCGCTCGGTGCTGGAGACCCCCGGTCTCTCCGCACGCCAGCAGGCCGAGATCCGCAACCCCCTGGGTCGGCTCCTGATCACCGGGGGTGAGGCGCAGGCCGCACTCAGCGAGCTCGAGCAGGCGGTGGCCAACCTCGACCACGACCCGGTCGAGGCGGCTCGGGCGATGACCTATCTCGGCTGGGCCTATGCGGGACCATGGCCGGCGTCAACTCATCGGCGTTGGCTGGATCGCGCCGCTGAGCTCACCGCCGAATTCGATTCTCCCGCAGAGTGGCTGAACCTGGCCGGCAACCGTGCCGCTGCGTTGCTCATGCTCGGCGATGAGGAGGCCTGGGACGTCGTCGCCGACCTGCCTGTCGACGGTGAGACCTCGGCGGAGCGTCTCGATGTGGCCCGCATCCACGCAAATGTCGGGACCGGCGCACTGATCTGGGGTCGGTACGCCGAGGCGGAGGGACACCTCGTCGTGGCCATGCGCCTTGCCGAGGCCGAGCAGGCGTACCGGTTGCAGTACAACGTCCGACTCGAACAGGCCAACCTGGCGTGGCTCACCGGTCGGTGGGAGGGTCTCGCGGAGCGAAGCGCGGCACTCGCCGATGCCGACCGAGACCGGCCGGCGCTCTACCTCGGCAGCATTCGGCTCGCCGCCCGGCTGGCAGCCGCGGCCGGACGTCGGCGCGCTGCGGAGGAGCAGTTCCGGCTGGTCCTCGAGGAGTCCGCCCGTCTCGGCGCAGCCGACGACACGATGGAGGCCGCCGCTGCGCTGGCCAGACTGTGGCTGACGGACGGAAACAGCGGCCGGGCGCTGCAGATCACGAACGAGCCGATGGACACAGTCCGGAGAAAAGGCATCTGGGTCTGGGCGACGGACCTCGTCCCGGCCCGGATCGAGGCGCACCTCGCCGCGGGTGACCTCAAGGCCGCGACACGTCTGGGCGACCAGTTCGCCAGAGGACTGCGTGGCCGTACGGCGCCTGCGCCTCGCGCGGCGCTCACCGTATGCCGTGCCCTGTTGGCCGCCGCAGCCGGAGACCACGCCCGCGCGGCGGCGGCCTACGACCGGGCGGCGCGCGCCTGGAGCGCGTTGCCGCGCCCCTACGACGCCATGCTCGCCCGCGAGCGTCAAGCCGAGGCGCTGATGGCGCAAGGCCAGGTCGAACAGGGCCGAGAGTTGCTGGCCGCACAGTACGAGCATCTGTTCAGGCTCGGGGCCCGCGGAGATGCGGACCGTGTCGCGCAGCGGCTTCGCGAACACGGCGCCGAGGTTCCGCGATTGTGGCGCGGCGGTCGACGGGGGTACGGCGACCGGCTCTCACCTCGTGAGCTCGACGTGGTCCGACTGGTTGTCGCCGGCAAGACGAACCGGGAGATCAGCCGGGTTCTGGCCAAGTCGCCGGCCACGGTGGATCAACAGTTGCGTGCGGCGATGCGCAAGTTGAAGGTGACCTCCCGGACCGCGCTCGCGGTCAAGGCAGTAGAGGCCGGGGTGTTCGCAGAAGAGGATTCCCTCGACTACCCGTCGTGAAAATTGACGTATCCGCTGGATAGCGACGGTCGTTCGGCCCCCGAGCATGACTCCATGATCCATGGCCCTGGGGCAGTTCATGCCTGAGCGACCTGTCGCGCGTGACGACTCCGACATCGAGCACCAGCCACCACTCGAGCTGTCGCGCGAGCCGCACGTCAGCGTCCGCGACGCCCGTGCCGACCGCGATGCCCGCGACGGCGACGACCACAAGAGCCACGACCCCTACCAACCCCTGTAGGCCGGAGGACCTCCGTATGAGACCCAAAGCCCTCGTCGCTGCGCTGGCCGTAGCGGTCGGCCTGAGCATGATTCCACCATCACCAGCGTCGGCTGCTGCGCCGGAACCTGGTGAGGCCGTCAGCAAGATCGCGTCGGACCTGAAGGACCGCTTCCGTGCGGAGCCGGTCTCCGACTTCTGGATCAGGTTCGACACCAAGGCCGACCTCGCACCGGCGAAGAAGATCGCCGACTGGACCGCTCGCGGTCAGTTCGTCTACGACGCGCTGACCGCAGCGGCGAAGGACTCCCTGGCATCCGTCTCCACCGAACTCGACGGGGCAGGCGTCAAATACACCTCCTACCCGATCGCCAACGCTGTGCTCGTCAAGGGCGGCACCGAGAACCTCGCCCTCGACGTGGCCTCGGTGGTGCAGGTCGCCGAGATCCACGCGACGCCGCAGGTCGCGCTGGTCGAGCCCGTGGACGAGAAGAGCCCGGCTGACCAGGCCGTACGCCCCGCCGCCCCGGCGACCGCCGCCGAGACGGGCACCGTCTCGTGGGGTCTGGACGCCATTCACGCTCCCGAGGCCTGGGCCAGGGGCGCCACGGGCGCGGGCATCACCGTGTCCAACATCGACTCTGGCGTCCAGTTCGACCATCCGGCGCTGGTGAACTCCTATCGCGGCAACAAGGGCGACGGCACGTTCGACCACGACTACAACTGGATGGCCACCCGGGGCACGTGCGTGGGCGTGCCGTGCGACGACGACGGGCACGGCACCCACACCATGGGCACCATGGTCGGCGACGACGGCACCAACCACGTCGGCGTCGCCCCGGAAGCGCAGTGGATCGCGACGGACGGGTGCTGCGCGGACAGCGGCCCCGAGTCGCTGCTCGAGTCCGGCTGGTGGCTGCTCGCCCCGACCGACGTCCACGGGAACAACCCGGACGTCTCCAAGCGCCCCCACGTCATCAACAACTCGTGGGGCCAGGGCGCGGAGCACAACTTCAACGACTTCTTCCGGGCCATCGACGAGGCCTGGAACGCGGCGGGCATCTTCAGCGTCTGGTCGGCGGGCAACACCACGCCGTATGCGGCCTGCGACACCGTCTCCTCGCCAGGCTCCGCCGAGAGTGCCTACTCCGTCGGCGCCTACGCGTCGAACGGCACGCTCGGGTCGTTCTCCCGCAAGGGCGAGGGTGAGGGCGGCCGGATCAAGCCCGAGATCTCCGCCCCCGGCGTGACCGTCCGGTCGTCCTACCCGAACAACAGCTACACCGAGATGTCCGGTACGTCGATGGCGGCTCCCCACGTCGCCGGCGCCGTGGCGGCGTTGTGGAGTTACGACCCGACCCTGGTCGGGCAGGTCGAGCAGACCCGCCGCCTGCTCGCCGAGTCGGCCGTCGACGTCGACGACACCGAGTGCGGCGGCACCGCCGCCTTCAACAACAAGTACGGCGAGGGCCGGCTCGACCTCGTCCGCCTGCTCGACCTCGCGCCGCGCCAGGGCGGCACCCTGACCGGTGTCGTGACTGCCAACGGTGCCCCGGTCCCCGCCGCCGAGGTGACGATCAGCGGTCCGTTCAGCCGGTCGATCGGGACGGACAAGGACGGCCGGTTCTCGATGAACCTCCCGGTCGGCGACTACCAGATCAGCACCAGGGTCTTCGGCTACCTGACCGCGACCGCGAGCGCCACGATCACCCAGGGCCAGAACACCTCGCTCACGGTTCCCCTCACCGCCGCGGCGCGCCACGACATCAGCGGCAGGGTCGTCGACGACAAGAAGCAGCCCGTCCCGAACGCCGACGTCTCCGTCAGGGACACGCCGCTGGCCGCGGTACGCACGGATGCCAACGGCGCGTTCAGGATCGCCGCTGTCCCCGAGGGCGGATACGCGCTGAACATCAAGCCCAACGCCTGCTTCTCGCCCACCACCGTCCCGCTGACCGTCGGCGCGCAGAACGAGTCGCCGGAGATCCCGGTTGCGCTCGTCGTCGACGAGGGCGGTTACACCTGCTCCGTCTCCGAAGGCGAGTACCTGCGCGGCACGGACCCGGTCGCGTTCCCGAGTGGCGTCTGGGCCACGGTGAAGCTGCCGTTCCCGGTCGCGCTCTACAACGGGAGCCACGACACCCTCGGCATCAGCCTGCGCGGCGTGATCTCCCCGGACACCACCACCGGGCCCGGCTTCGGCGGGGCTGGCGTCTTCCCGTTCTACGTCCAGACCCCCGTCCAGACCACGGGCGGTGGCGTCTACACGGCGGCGACCAAGGTCAACGGCGAGGACGCCTTCGTCGTCGAGTTCCGCGACGTCCGGGTCTGGGCCTACCCGATCCGGTCGGAGTACACGCAGCCGGTCAGCTTCTCGGCCACCTTCACCCGCTCCGGCACCGTGATCTTCGGGTACGGCGACGGCATCGGTACCGACGACCCGGTGACCGCCGGCGCCCGCGCCATCACCGGAATACAGGGCTGGGCCGGCGTCGACGGCATCCGGTTCTCCGAATACGCCCCGGTGCTGCGCGACGGGATGATCGTCACCTACGACCTGCCTGACTTCGGGTACCTCGACGCGACCGTCGTCGACCAGAACGACGGGCTGCCGGTGGCCGGGGCCAAGGTCTCTTTCACGAACAAGTCTGGGCTCGTCGAGGCCGTCACGACCAGCGGGACGGGCATCGTGCATCGCCAGCTTCCGATCGGCGACTACACGATGACGGTCGACGCGCCGAACTACACGACCGCGGCATACCCCTTCTCCCTCGACAAGCTCTACGCGAAGGCCAAGATCGACGCGCGTCTGACCACGGGTGTCGCCGGCCTGAAGGCCGACGGCCTCGACGCGGTGCTGGGCACCGACCAGAAGGGCGTCGGCACTCTGACGCTGACCAACACCGGCTCGGCACCGCTGACGTACGACCTGGGCGAGGCGGGGCGCCACCCGGAGCTGGACGCGACCGGGCCCACCGAGCGCACCGGGACGGGAGCCGACAGCACCATCGACCTCACCGCCTGGAACACGACGTCGACGGGCATGAAGCCGTCGGCCATCGACGGCACGAGCACCAAGGTCGATGCCGCTGCAGCGCGAGCCGCCGACAAGATCGGCACGACCTCCGGCGGCGACGTCATCACCCGGATCGCCATCCCGGGCAAGATCGAGGAGAAGGAGCCCGCTGGCGTCGGATACGACGGCGACGTCTGGGTCCACGACTACACCGCCAGGACCAACACCGCCTACACGGTGACCGGCAAGCCGACCGGCAAGGTCTTCGACGCCGCGTGGAACCCCGCCTACCGCGCGTTCGACCTGGAGCTCGACACTCGGACCGGCGACATGTGCCAGATCGAGGACAGCCCGCGCTCGGTGATCCACTGTTTCGACCGGGAGACCGGTAAGGAGACGAGGGTCATCAAGGGCACGTGGTCCACGGTGCAGCTGACCGGGCTCGCCTACAACCCGACGCTCGACGTCTTCTACGTGGGCGGCCGCCAGAACGGCTCCATCGGGACCGTCGCCGGCACCTCGTGGGAGAACCCGGGTGAATTCCTCTCCTACTGCGCCGCGCCCAAGCCCGAGGTGATGGGGCTGGCCTACAACCCCGCGTCGAACACCCTCTGGTACAGCGACCTCGCCGCCAGCGGACCGACCCGGCTGATCCAGGTCAACCCCAGCACCTGTCAGCTCGTCAACGCCTGGTGGTTCCCGGGCATGAAGTCGCGCCAGGGCGGCGGCCTTGCGACCGACGTGACCGGCGCGCTCTGGGCCGTGGACCAGATCGCCGACGACGTCGTGCTCGTCGACGTCGAGGACGACCTGCTCACCGACCTGCCGTGGCTGTCGCTGTCCTCGACCGGCGGCACCCTTGCGCCGGGGGAGTCGACGACCGTGAAGGTCTCGGTCTCCTCGAAGGACGCCAAGCCAGGAGTCCTCGGCGCGAACATCGTGGTGCGGTCCGACTCCGGACGCCAGTCCAAGACCTACGTCCCGGTGACGCTCACGACCACGAAGTACCAGGTCGGCGTCAACGTCGGCGGTCCTTCGTTCACCGACGGCTCCGG
The DNA here is from genome assembly GCF_900090325.1 of Micromonospora pallida. Taxonomy (NCBI): domain Bacteria; kingdom Bacillati; phylum Actinomycetota; class Actinomycetes; order Micromonosporales; family Micromonosporaceae; genus Micromonospora; species Micromonospora pallida. The sequence goes on from NZ_FMHW01000002.1 coordinate 1,057,300, forward strand.
CTACACCTGGTCCGCCGACCAGGCTGCCGGCGACGGGGCGTGGGGCTACGAGGGGAAGACCAGGGTCACCTCCACGCAGGCCGGGATCGACGGCACCACGGACGACAAGCTGTTCCAGTCGCAGCGCACCACGCCGGCCAAGGACCTGACCTACACGTTCCCCGACGCGCCCAAGGGCACCTACACGATCGATCTCGGGTTCGCCGAGATCGAGAAGGTGGCCAAGGGGAAGCGGGTGTTCGACGTCCTCGTGGACGGCTCGCTGACGGAGTACGCGTACGACGCGGCCGCAGCCGGGGGGCCGAACGCCGCCGACTGGCGCACTGCCGTCGTGAAGCACGAGGGTGGTCCGCTGACCGTGGAGCTGCGGGGTTCGAGGGGCCTGCGCGCCCCGAGCATCGCCGCGCTGCGCGTGACGCTCGACCCGCGCGCAGAGCAGGTCGAGCAGGAGCCCATGCCCGAGCAGCCGGAGCCGGGCGAGGTACCGGTGGCTCCCGCCGGTCGCTCGTACTCGTCGAAGGTGACCAGCGGGCTCTACCGCCAGGGCACCGAGCACTCCGGCTGGATCGGCGACGACCTCTGCGGCGTGCTGTGGTTCGACTCCAGCTTCCGCTTCCCGTTCTACGACACGTCCTGGGACGGCGTGTGCGTGGTGACCAACGGCTCGTTGATCTTCGACCGCGCCAGCACGCTGGGGACCAACACGGCACTGCCGTCGCGGAGCCCGATCGACGCGATCCGCCCGCTCTGGGACGACCTCATCGTCGACGCCCAGGGAGGCATCTACCTGGGCACGACCGAGGTGGACGGGCTGAAGGCGCAGGTCATCGAGTGGCGCAACGTCACCTTCTACAGTGATCAGACGGCCCGCGTGAGCTTCTCCGTCACCCTGATCGCGGACGGACGGATCCAGATCGGGTACGGCGACGGGATCGGTGGCGAGAAGCCCGTGACCCGCGGGTCGTCGGCCACGGTCGGCGTGGAGAGCCTCAAGGGCAACCCCGCGAGCCAGCACTCCTTCAACCAGCCTGTCCTCACGGCCGGCCTGGGGCTGGAGTACATCCTCCCGGCCGCGGGCACGATCGAGGGCACGGTCACCGACGCGAACGACAGCAAGCCGATCGCGGGTGCGATCGTCACGCTGAAGTCGCCGACTGGCGACCGGGTCATCACGGCCGACGCCGCGGGCCGCTGGAAGGCGCAGGCGCTGGTCGGCGAGAACACCGTGGAGGTCTGGGCGCCGAACTACGTCACGGCCAGCCGCCCGGTCACCATCGCCAAGAAGGACCAGGCCGAGGTGGTCGACTCTGCGCTCACCACGGGCATCGCGACCATCACCGGAGCCGCCTTCGACTGGTTCCTCGGCTCCGACCAGACGGCGAGTGCCGACGTGACCGTGACCAACACCGGCTCCGCGCCACTACGGGTCCAGCTCAGCGAGCAACGCCGCACCGACGGCGGGCACGAGGCTGCCGACCTTCCGTGGCTGACGCTGACGGGCAAGGCCGCGACCGGCACGGTCGAGCTCGCGGTCGGTGAGTCCACCACGGTCACGGCGACCGTCGACAACACCGGGCTCAAACCCGGCGTACTCGTCGGTGACGTGCTCGTGGCGTCGAACGCCGCCAAGGGCGAGGCCCAGTACACGCCGGTCCGTCTGGCGACCTCGGCCTACTGGAAGGGCGTCGACGTGGGCGGGTCCGGTCACGTCGGTGCCGATGGCTTCGTCTGGTCGCCCGACCAGGCGCTGGGCTCGGGAGCATGGGGCTACGTCGGAGGCGTCGTGCGCGCCACCGAGGCGGACATCGCCGGCACCGAGGATGACGCGTTGTTCCGCGCCCAGCGGACCGGGAAGACATTCGCCTACGTGTTCAAGAACGCGCCCGCCGGCACGTACCGGATCGGCCTCGACTTCGCAGAGATCGAGAAGGTCAAGGCCGGCATGCGTACCTTCGATGTTCTGGTCGACGGCAAGGCCGTGCTCCACGACCACGACGTGCAGGCGAGGGCCGGTGCGCTGACCGCGGACGTGAACACGGTCACCGTCGAGCACGCCGGTGGCGATCTGAAGATCGAGTTCCGCAGCGAGATCGGCGAGCGCGACCCGATCCTCACTGCCCTGAAGGTCCAGGAGGACCCGCGCCTATGAGATAGCCGGACCGGTCCGTCAGCAGTGGTCAGAGCATCCTCGGGGAAGGATTGCCGTGGAGGCTCTGACCGCGGGATCTCGCGTGATCGTCTGCCGCGCGCTGGTCTTTCGTCTTCAGACAGAACGATCCTCACGTCCCTGGGACGCGCCCACCATCGTTTCCTTGGGAGTTGTTAGCCGACGGCCGAGGGTGATCGACTGAGGCAGAATGTTCGGCCCGGTGAGCACGGCCTCCTGGCCACCGTCCTGGGAGAGCGCGACCCGCCATTCCATCCGGGCAAGCAGGTCCGCATCGAGCTGATCGGGTTGGCCGGAGACCACGCACAGTCCCCACTGCTCGGCGCCGGTACCTTTGGGCCACGGAATACGACACGTCCCAGCTTGCCCCACGTCTATGACGAACCAGTGTGGTGTGCCGGTCGCCGCGCGGTGTGCGAGCAGCTGCTGCCACATTGCCTGCGAATATGCTTCGCGGGCGGTAGTGCCGAGACCGGACAGATCGAGGAGGACGCTGCGGTCGATGCCGTGGAGGCGCGGCAACTCCGCCGGGTCGGGAAGCTGGGCGCCGCCCAGTACGGTGAGCCCGGGCAGCGTGTCCAGGGGAACCTGCCGTCCTTCGGGGGCGAGCATCAGGACGCTGTAGCGTTGCGCGACCAGTTGTTCGACGACCAGACGGGTGAGGTAGGACCTGGCGGACCCGCCGGCTCCGGTGATGAGCAGGTTGGTCTGGGCCGCGGGGAGCCGGACGGGCCGGTCGGCGGCGTCCGTACCGAGCACGACGTGTCGACGGTCGCTGTGCAGCCGTTGTCGGCCGCTGAGAACGTCACTGGCAAGCAGTTCGGCCACACCGGCGCCGTTCGGGGTGGTCAGCACCAGGTCGGCGCAGCGGCGGAGCGAATCGACCGCGTTGGCCACGGCCACCCCGAGTTCGGCGGCGGCGAACATGGCGTGGTCGTTCTCGGCGTCTCCGAACGCCATGCTGTTGTGCGGGGAGATGTCGAGTTCGGCGAGCGCGGCACACAGACCGGTGCCCTTGCTGATGCCGGCCGGCAACAGCATCAGCTCGTCACGATTGCGCACCACCTGAACGTCCAAGCCGAGGAACCCGACGGCCTCCACCACCGCGTCGTAGGCATCCGCGCCTGCGCCCAGCAGCACCTCCCCGCGGCCGACAGCGACGCCGGCGGAGGACAGTCGCTCCAGCAGCGCGGGTTCGACCGGGTCCACGAGATGCCGGACCGCGTCGTCAGTGCGCAACACGCAGCCGTTCTCCGCCACGACCAGATCGAAACGGTTGGCCAAGCCCGGAAAGTCCGCCTCCAGGTGAGCGAGGTTGCGCCCGGTGACCAGCAGCATCCGTACGCCGTCGTCCCGCAACGCCGCGATGCGGTCGAGCACGGCCGCCGACGGCGAACCGCCGGTGGTCAGCGTGCCGTCGAGGTCGAAGGCGACCGCACGATACCAGCGCACCTTGGTCGCTCTCCTCATTGGTCCGACGGCCCCGCAATCCCGACAGAACCTACCACTGGCAGGGTGCGTTCGCGGCCACGTCGGCAGCAGGCTCCACAAGGGAACCGGCCGTACTCCGCGAACTGCGGGGTGCCGCTTTGCCGTCGCCGGACTCAGCAGCTAACGTCTGTTGTCCGGTGAGTCCATCGATGCCTGGTCGGGACCGAGGGCGATCCGACACCGCGCGGATGCGACCGGTTGACGACCGAGGGCGAGCCCTGCCAGAGCGCGCGATCAGGCGAGAACGGCGTCGACGGGGAGTCATCACCATGACTGTCGCAACGGACGAGCTGAGCGTTGCCGTCGAATCCGCCGCCGTGCCGGACGGTACCGTCGGGAATTTTCCCGTCCTGCTCGACGGGGAGCTGGACCGTCGGCTCGGGGACCCGAACGACCCGACGCGCGTGTTCTCGCACGTCCGGTGCCTGGAGCTGGACGAGCGGGAAGAATTCCCGGGCGAGATCTGCGCCGCGCTCGACGCGGTCGGGCTGACTCGGTTCTATGTCCCGTCCGCACATGGCGGCTCGTTGCGCAGCTATGAAGAGCTTGCGGCGCTGTTGCGCGTGGTGGCGCGTCGAGACCTGACGGTGGCGATCGCACATGGCAAGACCTTCCTCGGTACCGCGCCCTCGTGGGTGGCCGCGACGCCGGAGCAGGCCACTCGGCTGGCGAACGACGTGCTGTCCGGGGTACGCGTCGCGCTGGCTCTGACCGAACCCGACCATGGCAGCGATCTGCTTGCCACGGAGGTCCGTGCGGTGCCCGACGCCGGTGGCTATCGGCTCACGGGGACGAAGTGGCTGATCAACAACGCGACACGCGGGCACCAGGCATGTGTGTTGGCCCGCACCGATCCGGCCGGTGGCCCGCGCGGGATGAGCCTGTTGCTGGTCGACAAGCGGACCCTGCCGCAGGGCAGCTACCGGTGCCTGCCGAAGGAACCGACCCACGGAATCCGAGCGGCTGATATCAGTGGCCTCGACTTCCGGGATGCGTTCGTGCCCGCCGACGCGCTGCTCGGCCGCCCGGGTGGCGGTCTGGAGATCATCCTCAAGGCCCTGCAGTTGACCCGCACCGGATGCACCGCTCTGTCGCTCGGCGCAGCCGACCAGGCGCTCGAGCTCGCGACCCGGTTCGCGGTCGACCGCGAGCTTTACGGCGGACGGCTCGTCGAGCTGCCGAACATCCGTCATACGCTGGGACGGGCATACGCCCAGCTGTTCATCGCCGAGGCGGTCAGTGTCGTGGCCAACCGGAGCATCCACGTGCTGCCCGGCGAGATGAGCGTGGTGTCCGCGGTGGCGAAGTCACTCGTCCCGACGCTGGTGGACGAAGTCATCGACGAGCTCGGGGAACTGCTGGGGGCACGCTCCTTCCTGCGAGGGGTGTACGCCGGCGGGCGGTATCAGAAGGTGGAGCGGGATCACCGCATCGTGGCGATCTTCGACGGCAGCACGGTGGTGAACCGGAACGCGCTGATCAATCAGTTCGACCGGCTGGCTCGTGCCTACCGTCGCGGCCACAGCGACCGCGCCGGGCTGGCCACGGCGCTGCGGCTCGGCAGCCCGGTCCCACCGTTGGAACCCCGCCGACTCGGCGTGATCTCGCGTACCGGTTGCAGCCTGCTGCAGTCACTGCCGGATGCGGTGCGGCACGTCCGCGCGCTGGTGGCGGAGCACGAGATACCGGCGCGCCTGGCAGCCGCGGTGGACGAGCTCTCCGTCCAGGTCGATGAGCTGCACATGCACCTCGCGCAGGTGGTCCCGCACCACGGCGGTCACGGGCCGGAAGCGTTCGACCTTGCCCGACGCTACGAGCTGTGCTTGGCCGGTGCCGCCTGTGTATCGCTCTGGTTGGCCAACCACCGGCGAGTTCCGATCGGCTCGGCGTGCGTGCCGTGGGCCGGTGGCGAGTGGTTGGCGACCTGTCTGGAGTTTCTCCTCGGACGATTGGACCCGGCGCGGCCACCGCACCAGGACATGTTCCTGACGTTGTTCGAGGCCGTCGCCCGGTCTGCCGCCCGTGGACCGGTCTCCATCCTGCCGCGCTATCTCACGAAGGAGTCCGATGGCCGGTGACGTGAGGTCGGCGCAGCGGGTAGCGGCGCTGGAGCAGCAGCTGGGCGATCCCTGGGACACGGCGAACCCGACCGGCTTCGCGGCCATCCTCGCCGCGGACGAACGGGAGGAGGTGTTCCAGGCCGGTGAGCAGGCGCTCGACCGCTGCGGCACGGCTGCGGAGCTGGTACCGGTCGCATCGGGCGGCCGCCTTGCCGGGATGGACCAGCTGATCCGCGTCACGCGCCCGGTGTGCCGCCGGGATCTGGCGTTGTGGCTCGGGTACGGGGGAGGGCCGTTCATCGCGACGCAGAACGTCTGGGCGGCCGGGGACACCGACCAGCGTCGGACGGTTGCGGACCTCGTACTCGGCGGCGGGCGCATCGCCGCGGCCTACCACGAGCTGGACCACGGCAGCGACTTCCTGCGCGCTGACCTGCACGCCCGGCAGGTCGACTCAGGGCTGGTGCTGACCGGCCGCAAGGAGATCATCACGAATGCCGCGCGCGCCCGGTACATGGTCGTGTTCGCGCGTACCGGCGCGATGCTCAGCCCGTGGAGCCACTCCCAGCTCCTGGTCGACATGGCCGCCGTGCCGCCGGACCGGGTACGCCACCTGGACCGGTTCCCGGCCGCCGGCATGCGGGGCGTCCAGCTCGGCGGCGTCGAATTTCTGGACTGCCCGGTCCCCTCCGGTAGCTTGCTGGGCGCGATGGGTCGCGGTGTGTCCACTGCCCTGCGCTCGTTCCAGGTCACCCGGGTGATGTTGCCCGCCATGGCTACGGCGAGTCTGGATACGGGCCTGCGGGTCGCGCAGCGCTTGGGTGTACGACGACGCCTCGACGGTCGACTTGTCGCCGACCTGCCGGCCTGGCGGCAGTCACTCGTCGACGCGTTCGTCGACCTGCTCATCTGCGATGCCTTCACCACCGTGGCCGCCCGCGGGCTGCACCTGCTGCCTGGCGAGGCCAGCCTGCATTCGGCGGCGGTGAAATACCTGGTCCCCGGCTATCTGGTCGGTGCGATGCGCCGCCTGTCCGTCCTGCTCGGCGCCTCGTTCTACCTGCGCACCGGCCCGTACGCCATCTTTCAGAAACACCTGCGGGACCTGCCGCCGGCGCTGTTCGGTCACGCCCCGCGGGCGGCGTGCCTGGCGGCGCTGCTGCCGAAGTTGCCGACGCTGGCCCGTCGTGCCTGGCCGTCGGGTGAACCCGCCCCGGGCACCCTCTACGAGCTGGGGACGGACGTGCCCGAGCTGCCGTACCACCAACTGAGCGTCTCCGGCAACGGTCGCGACAGCTTGAGCGCTTCGTTGGCCGCGGTGTGTGCGGCGCTCGCCGGCGCCGGTGGGGAGCACCAGGAGGTGGCTGCGCTGGCCGCTGCCTTCCTTGCCGAGCTGCGTGACCTCACCCCGCTCTGCGCTGGCCTGGCGGCCGAGGACCTCACCCCGAACGCGCGTCCGGCCGCCTTTGACCTGGCGGCCCGGTACGCCACCGTGCTGGCGGCCTCGGCCTGTCTCAACGTCTGGTGGGCCGCCGGGGGCGCCGGTTTTGCGGGCGACGTGCACTGGATCGCCGCCGCGCTCCGCCGGCTCCGCCGAGGCGTGGCGCAGCCGGCCGAGCCCGCCAGCGAACCGTCGCGGTACACGTCCGACCCGCTGTGGCGTGAGCTGACGTCGAGGTTCGACGGGGGGCAGTCGTTCGACCTCGCGGCCGGACCGGTGGCTGGTTGACGCCGGCGGGTCCGGCGTCCCTGCCCACGACCGTCACCGTCGTACCCCGGCGCTCGGCCGCAGCAGGGACAGTTCCTCGAGATGCGTGCGTACGTCGGGGGTCAGCAGGCCGAGCTTCTGGATGATGGAGACGATCTTGGCAAATAGCGCCCGCCGAAAGTCCACCATGGTGGGGTCGCTGCGCGCGTACCGGATTCCTGCCGCGACGTCGAGATCCATCCGCTCCCAGATCTCCTCCAACTGGAACCGGCGGGACATCAGCAGCGACGCCTCTTTGAGGAAGTCGGTGCGCTCAGCCCGCTCGGCCGAGGTCAACTCGTCATAGCTGCCCTGCAACGCCAGGACGCCGAAGGCGACGTGGCGCGCCTCGTCGCGGGCGACCAGTTCGGTGATCTGTTGAATGACCGGATCGAACGCGGATGCCTGGCCGAACCGGAACACGGCCAGTGCCAGGCCCTCGACGATGACCTGCATCCCGAGGTAGACGATGTCCCAGCGGTTGTCGGCGACGACCTGAAAGAGCAACGACCGCAGGGCTGGATTGATCGGGTACGAGCGGCCGAGCCGCTGCAGATACATCGAGAACGCTTCGACGTGCCGAGCCTCGTCGGCGACCTGGCTGGCCGCGTAGAGCTTGTCGTCGATGTTCGGAACGATCTGCACCAGCCGCGATGTCGCCAGTAACGCACCCTGTTCCCCGTGCAGGAACTGACTGGTCATCCAGCAGTGGTATTCCCAGCGGTAGTCGTTCCACAGCTCCGGGGGAACCGGGCAGTCAGGGGACCTCAGTTGTGCCGCGCTGGCCGCCGTCTCGGGCAGTGGCGCCCCGTACCGAAGCTCGGCTGACCAGTCGATGTCGGTGAGCGCGTTCCACTGCGCCGCCTTGCCCTTCTCGTACAGCGCTCGGAGCTTGTCCGCCTTGGCTTCGTAGTCCCAGGTGAATCGGGTCGTCGTCGTCGACTCGAACACCAACGACCCGGAGCGGTCCTCCACATGCGTCCCTTCGCCCGTGCGGCTGCGTCAGTACTGGTCGATCACGCTCGCCACGTCGTCTGGCCCGGGGATGGTGCCGAGACCGGCGGACACCTTGTCGAGCAGGAAGTCGCGCAATTCCGCTGGCGTGCCCATGGGTGGCGCCTCGGCGAGGACCGACGGGTCCAACTCGAACAGGTCTTCCAGGATCGAGGCCAGCTCCACCATGCGTAGGGAGTTGTAGTGCAACTCGCCCGCCAGGCTCTGATGTTCGCCGGCCACGTCGACAGGTTCGGGAGCGACCCGCCCGACGAGCCGCCGGACGATGTCGTCCGTCCGAGCCAGGTCGCTGGTGTCTTCGGTGGTTGCTCGTGACGTGCTGTCCATGTTCGGTCAGTGCCTCCGTTCGGGCTGCGCGGACCCTGCGAGCCGTCGCATCGTCATCAACAGATTCCTTCCGTGGATACTCCGGCCTTCAGGCCGGAGAGGAAACGGAACTTCTGCGAAGCAGGACAGGGCCATCCGATCCGCTGCCTGGGCGAATCGGCGTCTGCCCGCGTGTCACTCCGAGCGTCACCGCTCGGCTTACTAGCATGTGGACGGTGACCAGGGCGGTGAAGCGGGCGTACAAATACCGCTTCTACCCCACCCCGGAGCAGGCCGACCTCCTGAACCGGACCTTCGGGTGCGTGCGGAAGGTCTACAACCTGGCTCTGCATGCGCGGATCGAGGCGTGGCAGCAGCGGCAGGAACGGGTTACCTACAACGTCACCAGCGGGATGCTCACCGTCTGGAAAAAGTCTGAGGAGTTGGCGTTCCTCAACGAGGTGTCGTCGGTGCCGTTGCAGCAGACGCTGCGGCACCTGCAGGCCGGGTTCGTCGCGTTCTGGGACAAGCGGGCCCGGTACCCGCGTTTCAAGTCCAAGCGTCGGTCGCGGGCGTCGGCGGAGTTCACTTCCAGGGCGTTTCGCTACCGTGACGGTACGCTCACTTTGGCGAAGCTCGCCGAGCCATTGGACATCGTCTGGTCCAGGCCGCTGCCCGACGGTGCGACCCCGTCCACAGTGACGGTGTCCCGCGACGCCGCCGGGCGGTGGTTCGTGTCCCTGCTCTGCGAGGACACCATCACCCCCGAACCCGCCACCAGGACAGCGGTTGGTATCGATGCCGGTCTGGACTCGTTGCTGACCCTGTCGACCGGGGAGAAGATCACCAACCCCAGACACGAACGCACCGACCGCGAACGCCTCGCCCGTGCCCAACGGGAACTGGCGCGCAAGGAGAAGGACTCGGCTAACCAGGCCAAAGCCCGACTCCAGGTCGCCCGGATCCATGCCCGCATCGTCGACCGCCGCCGGGACCACCTGCACAAGCTGACCACTCGACTCGTGCGTGAGAACCAAACGCTCGTGATCGAGGACCTGTCCGTCCGCAACATGGTCAAGAACCACTCGCTCGCCAGGGCCATCTCCGATGCGGCCTGGCGACAGTTCCGCGAACTGCTCACGTACAAGTGCGCCTGGTACGGCCGGGACCTGGTCGTGATCGACCGCTGGTACCCGTCCTCCAAGACCTGCTCCGTCTGCGGAGCCGTCGCGGAAACCATGCCGTTGGGCGTGCGGTCGTGGACGTGCCGGTGCGGCACGATCCACGACCGGGACGTGAACGCGGCGCGTAACATTCTGGCCGCCGGGCTGGCGGTGACGGCCTGTGGAGCCGGTGTAAGACCTCAACGGGACACCTCCCGAACGGGGCAGTCGGCAGTGAAGCAGGAAACCCTTGGGGCGACCCAGGGAATCCCCCGCCTCTAGGCGGGGAAGGATGTCAAGACAACATCTCCTCCGTCACGGGGTCCGAGTCCCACTTCATGCTGCCCCCCATCTCTCCCCGGATCAGCCGGAGCCACATTTCCTGCCGTTTCAGTTTGCCGCTGGTGGTGCGGATGATCGTCCCTGGCGGCACGGCGTAGACCTGCACTCGCAGGCCGTCGGTGCCCTCGACGACGGCCTGTCCGATCGCCGGTGCGGCGTCGCCGATACCGCCTTCGACGAGGACGGCCGCCGTGTTGCGTCCCTCCAGCACTCCCAGCAGCGCGACGGTGCGTTGCGGACTGTTCGCGACGTTCCGCGCGCACCGCTCGGCGTCCTCCGCGAACAGCCAGGCGCCGAACTGCTTGACCGACTCGCCGAGACGGCCGACGACATAAAGCTGACCATCGCGGACGAAGCCCGCGTCTCCGGTCCGCAGCGTACCGGCGAAATCCTCCGCGCCGTCTTCGCCGATGTACCCGTCAGCCAGCGAGACGCCACCTATCTCGATCTCTCCGAACATGTCGTCGCCCACGGTGTGGCCATCGTCGTCGACCACCCGAACCGACATGCCGGACAACGGCGTGCCGCAGCCGACCAGACGCAGCCGGCGGCTGTCCGGCATGGCGCTGGCGACCCGTTCGCCGATGACCAGGGAGGCCGGGTCGACATCCAGAACCGGGTAGGCGCCGTGCATCGACGTCCCGGTCACTGCCAACGTCGCCTCGGCGAGGCCGTACGACGGGAGAAGTACCTCTCGTCGTAGACCGCACGGCTCGAGAAGCCGCAGGAAGGCCTCGAGCACACTGTCCTCGATGCGCTCGGCGCCCACGATGACGAACCGCAGGTTGCTCAGGTCAAGGCCGGCGACGTCCGCCGGCCGCACCCGCCGCACCACATGAGCGAGACCGAACGGTGGTGTCACGGCTCCGGTCGGGACGCCTTCGCCCAGCCGACGCAGCCAACGCGACGGCGACCGGACAAACTGATCGGGGCGCATCAGCCAGACGTCCGCGGTGCGGTTCATCGGTGCCAGCAGCTGCCCGACCAGTCCCATGTCGTGGTGCAGCGGCATCCAGCTCACATGCCTGTCTCGGGGAGTGAGCTGCATCCACTGGCTCAGAGTGGACAGCTGCCCCTGCAGCGCTTCGAAGGAGATCCGTATCCCCTTGGGCGCGCTGGTCGAACCCGAGCTGAACTGGATGAGCCCGACCTCGGGCGGCGTAACGGTGCCCGCCGCCACCGGCTCGTCGGCGATCTCCGTGACGACCGCGCAGCCCTGAGCATGGGCCAGCGACGCCAGCTGCGCGGCGACGTCGGCGCTCGTGGACAACACCCGTGCGCCGACCAGGCGGATGATGCGTTCAAGGTGTGCCGTGTAGGCCGCCCGGTCGCGGAACGCGCGCGGCGGGGCGACCGCCGTCGGCGTGGCTCCGAGCACCAGGGTGGCGAAGAAGTCGGCGACGAACTCGACGGACGCCCACCGGACCAGGACCACAACGTCACCGCGTTCTACGCCAGCCTGGCGTAGGCGGCGAGCCGCTGCCCAGGTCAGCTCGGCGAGCCGCGGATACGGCGTGAAATCCCACTCGTCGATCGTGGCGCTCGCGATGTGAATTCCCCGGTCGTCCGGCGGGTCCGTCAACCAGGCGAACAGCGACACGACCTCGATCCTCCCCGCGCTCATCCGGACCGCCATCGATCGACAGGTGCGTCGCCGGGCGGATTGGTCATCTCAGGCTGATATTGAAGTCCTGATGGCAGTCGATGGCAAGTGTGGACGGATCGAGCCTTGCGGTCATGGAGCGCGTCGCGAACGATACGTGCGGTCGGACTGCACTGTGGAGACTCGGGGACGTCCTGGTTGTGCGGCGATCGAGCGGATCACTATGCTCGCGGGAAACCGAGCCGAAGGAGCTTCGCATCGTGTCGCGATCCGGTGACGCCGGCCCGATCCCCAGCGCCGACGCTGCGGTCGCCGACGACCGGTCCATGCACGGCACCACGGTTGACGAAATCAATAGGCTGCTCGCTCTGCTTGGCCGGATACCGGATGACGTTCGTCAATTCACGCACACCGCCGAGGACGCCCGGCAACGCTACGGGTTTACGGGCGATCTGCTCGAGACGATGATCGGCGCGGGCCTGCCGCACCGACGCGACACGCACGGCGCCGCCCGCTACGACCTGACCGACCTCAAGAACATGGCGACGCACCTTACGGTCGGCGCCGGTCCACGGGCGGCGCTGCGGTACTGGGCGGCCGCGTACAACCGTGCCACGAGCCAGGTCAACTACGAGGTGCGCTACCGGGTGAAGTGCCCTACGCCAGGCCACTCCGGCCGGTGCCGCTACCGGGCACTGATGCCGGGTGGGCAGGTGGTCGAGCGCGAGGCCGCACCGGACGATGCGCAGCCCTTGCCCGTCGTCCGGTTCACCCTGGGTAACGACTGGCCTGACCTGCCCGCATCCGTGCGGGACGTCCTGGCCGAGGTGGAAGGCCTGACGTTCATGAATCTTCCGGAGATCCTGCGTTGGGATCTGGATTTCATGCGTCGTACCGGGCTGGCCGATTGTGCCGGTGCGGCAAAGCTGCTGGTCACGGAAGGTCGACGGCGTGGGCTCGCCGTCCGCTCGTCGTACGGCCTGCTCGCGACGGCACCGTACTCGACCACCCATCACTGGAGCGAGTTCGCGGTGGAGGACAGGTGGGTGCCGGTCGACCCGCTATTGATCAACTTGATGATCCGGATCGGCGTGCTGGACGCTGGACGCTGGACTCCGGCGCGCTCACCTGGATCGGTTCTCAGCCGGGTGGTGGACCACCAGGGACCGCCGATCGTCAGCCATGACGGCGTCCCGATCGACGTCACCTTCCCCACCAGGGTGAAGGTGTAGCTGCGCCGGGGCCGGTGCGGTCGGCGCCGTCTGACGACGGAAGGGCTCCGCCGGACGCCATCAGCCGTGAGAGGTGACTGACTGTGGAAAACGTCCAGCCCATGATCTCCGCCCCTGTCCCGGCCGACCGGTTCACCGCGCAGGCGGTGCGCCAGGGACCGTTGACATGGAGCCAGCAGTTCTTCTGGTTCGACCACCACTGGCTGACCTTCCCGCATCGGCGCGTGCTGCTGCTCCGCTACACCTGGGACCCGCCCGCCGGGACGTCGCTGGCCGCGTTGGGCGCCGCGTTGGACGCCCTGGTCCTGCGGCATGAGGCACTACGTACCCGGTACGGCGTCGGCGCGGACGGGCAACCGGTGCAGGTTGTGCTGCCCCCGGAACCCGTTTCGGTCATCACCTGTCCGACTGGAAACAGCGCCGACGAGGCCGCGCTCATCACCCGCATGCGGGAACGTGACCTGGACATCGGCGGTGATCCGCCGATCCGCGTCGGGGTGCTGACCGACTCGGAAGGGTACGCCGATCGCGTGATCGTCATGGTGCACCACTTCTCCGTCGACCTGGGCGGGCTGGACGCGATGGTCGCCGAGCTGGAGCAGCTGTCGGCTGGTGCGGCCGGCTTCGCCGCCCGCCCGGCATGGCAGCCACTCGACCAGGCAGCGGCCGAGCAGTCCGCCAGAGGCCGGGTGCGTGCCAAGCGCACGCGTCTCTATTGGGAGAATCTGTACTCCCGCATGCCGTACCAGACGTTCCCGGACCGCAAGCGTGGCCCGTTCCCGCAGCGCTACCACCTGCTGGGACTGCGCTGCGATGACGTGGAGGGTGCCGTCCGTGACGTCGCCAACCGCTACCAGAGCAGTCCGGCATCCGTCTATCTCGCCGCTTTCGGTGCGTTCCTCTCCCTGGTTTCCGGCCAACGGTCCTGCGCTGTCACCGTGGCCGCGTCCAATCGGATCACCGCCCCGTCGGCAAAGGCCGTCGGCTGCTTGTTTCAACCGGTGATGCTCTGCCTGGACGTCGATCTCGACCGCACATTCGCCGATCTGGTCGCCCGCGCCGGCGCCGCCAACCTGACGGCGCAGCTCAACGGGGCCTACTCCTACTTCGAGCGCAAGCAAGCCGAAGCGCGCTGCGCCCACCGTCGTGGTGTGTCGTTCCGCTCGGCGGTCGACTTCAACTATGTCGAGAACAAGACTCCACGCGCGCCGTCACCCGGCGAGGCCGTTCCGGTCTCCGGCGAGGTCTACCGCAGGCCCGCCGCGTTCACCGACGACTCCTGCGATCTCTACCTATGGGTTTACACGCACCCGTCCCGGACCGACATCATGCTCATGGGCCACGCCGCGGTGATCAGTGCGGCGACCATCGAACACATCCTCGTCGGCATGCGCGAGCTCATCATGTCGGCGCGCGACGAGGACACGGTGCCGCTGAGCGGTCTGCGGCGCCTCGTCGAGGCGAAGAGCTACGGGCCTGGATGGGCGTTCGTCGACAACTGCTGGATCCGGCCGGACGACGTCCGCGCAGTGCTGCTGGCGCACCCGGGGGTTCGTGCGGCGGCGGTCGTGGTCGACGACGACGGCCTGCTCACCGCCTACATCCACGGCGCCGACGGCACACTCGGCCCGAGCACACTGCGCCAACATGTGATCGAGCACCTGGCCGGGGGATCAGCCGTCATCGCGCCGCACCGGTATGTGCTGTGCGCCCAGGCACCCGACGATCCCGACGACCCGCGAGCATGGGCCGCGCAGCCGGTCCTGCCGGCCGTTCGCGGCGACGGGCCGACGACTGCGGAGCCGTCGGAAGCCGCGGCGCAGGCGCTCTGCGCAGCCGTGGAGAAGTTCAACCCGGGTGTCGAGGTGGACAGTTCGGCTGTCTACCTCCTGGCCGGTGGGCGAGCTGGCGTCCTGACCGCACTACTGGTTCACCTGCACGACCAGGGTTATACCGGTCTCTCGCCCTCTGACCTCGCCGGTCCGGCGTCGCTGGGCAGCCTGGCCAAGCGACTCCGGCCGGTCGGGCGGGGCTGAGCCTCAGCGTTGCTGTGCGGCCGCCACGCGCTGCTTGAGCAGCCCCACCAGCATATGGTTGACCGAGAGCATCGCGTCCTCGAAGTGGAAATTGTTGTCGTTGGGACCGGTCTGCCCGGGGAAAGCCGACGAACCCGGCACCACGAGGCAGACGTCGGCCAGCGCTCGGCACCGCCCGCCGTCGCCCTTGGTCATGGCGAACGTCCGGGCACCGGCCGCCACCGCTACCTCCAGCGCGCGGATGACGTTCGGCGAGTTGCCGCTGCCGGAGTACGCCATCACCAGGTCCTGGTCAGTGACGAAGGGTTCGAGGGCGGCCGCGTACATGTCGTCGCTGCCCAGATCGTTCACCAGGCCGGTCAGCTCCGCGGGCGAAGAGCAGAGGTTCACGAAACGCAGGCGCTTGACTGAGGGCGAGATTCGCCGTGTCTTGTCGTCGCTGACGAAGGGATGGTGCTTGAAATCGCAGTAGGCGTGGTCGAGGGTGCCTGCGTTTCCGCCGTTGGCCATGGCGAAGACGGTGCCGCCCGCGTCGTACGTCTGGAACAGCATCTCCGCCACCGCCCGCAACGGCTCGACGGGGAAGGCGTCGATGATCGCCCGCTGCTCCGCCAGGTAGAGCCGGAGGTCGTCCTCGACACTCATCGGTGGGCCTCCGCATGCTCGGTGTCGATCCGGCCGTTGCCACGGTTGCTGTCGTCCGCCCAGCGAATGACATCGTCCAGCTCGGTGGTGGACACCTCGATGGAGGTGTAGTCCGACTGCGCGATCACCCGGTGCAGGATGCCGGCGTCCGACGACCATCCCGACCGGCGCCGGTACAACTGCCGGGGCAACGCATCGGCGTCGATCACGGACCCCGGATCGTCCGGGGCCGGGGCGCCGTTCAGCACCGTCGCCTCACCGTCGACCACGTAATTCGTCTCCACCTTCTGTTGGTGCGACTGCAACGACGACTGATGACCGGCGGTCATGTGGATCTGCTTGAGCGCATACGGCGGGTCGGCGAGGTTGTCGGTGTACCAGATCTCGAATCCCCATGGCTTGTCGACGCGGTAGGACGACACGTCGACACAGGCGGCGCCTGAGGTCGCCTCCGGCACCGCGTCGACGGACTCGTGGGTCGGTCCCATCGCTGATCCGGCCTCGAGCACCACCGCGGGTTCCGCGCCGACCTGCGCGAAGCGGTACGTGGCGGCCGGCGGCGCGTGCCAGCCCTGCAGGACGCCGTACTCGCGCCCGTGCGCCGGGTCCGCGTCACCGGTCTCCAGCCGTACCCGGCCACCAATGACGATGAAGCTCCGCTGGTCGTCCGGGTGCCGCCGGTAGCCGGAACCTGTGCCGGGCGCCAACTCGTGCTCAACGAACAGGTAGGGCGGCCGGGACAGGCCGTCGACGAGGTTCTTCGGCTCGTTAGCACGAATCATTCCGCGTTGTCCTTCCGGGAGGGATCGCCAGGGGCGGCGAGGAACCGGGTAATCCGACGGGCGATGCCGGGTGCGTCCAGGTCGTACCGCTCGTAGAGGTCAGCCGGCGAGCCGGCTTGTCCGTAGTCATCGACACCCCACGAATCGAATCTGATCCGCGGTCGCATGCCGAGCACGATCCGGGCGATCTCGTCGGCCAGCCCACCCTTGCTGAAGTGGTCCTCGATGACGACCGCGGTGTGGTAGCGGGACAGGAGCCGCTCGACGGCGGCGGTGTTCAGGGGCAGCGAGGAGGCGTTCACCACGGTGGGATCCGTGCCGTGCTCCACCAGCAGGTCCGCCGCCTCGAGGACGACCGGGACCGGACCACCCATGGTGAGGATGACGGTGCCGGTGCCCTGTCGCACCACGTCGGGGTGACCGAAGCGGAACTCGTAGGCATCGTCATGGACCTCCGGGGTCGGTTGCCGACACAGGCGCAGGTAGGTCGGTCGGCGGTGCCCGACCACGTACCGCAACATTCTGCGCGTCTCGACGCCGTCGGCCGGCTGCAGCACCTCGACGTTGGGCAGCGTCCGCATGAGCGCCACGTCACGCAGGCCCATCTGCGTGGGCCCGTCCTTGCCGATCGCCATGCCGGCGTGCGTCCCGACCATCACCACGCCGGAGTCGTTGAGACCGATCGACTGGAAGATCTCGAGGAACTTTCCCGTGAGGAAATGCCCGAAGCTCGCGACGAACGGCCGGAAGCCCTCCTGCGCCAAGCCGGCGGCCACACCGATGCCGTTCGCCTCCGCGATGCCGACCTCGAAGAAGCGGTCGGGGAAGGCGTGTTTGAACGCCGCTGTCTTGGTTGCCGCGGCGAGATCGCAATTGACCACGACGACGTACTCGTGCTGGGCGGCCAGCTCCACGAGTGCGTCGCCGAACCAGTCCCGGGTCGCCTTCACCGCACCCCCTGCTGCCGGCGCAGGTAGACGACGGCGTTCTCGTACTCCTCGGCGCTGAGCACACCGCTGTGCGTTCCGTTGAGCAGGATCCGCTCGGGTCCGAGATAGCCCTTGAGGGTGTGCGCGATGATCACCGACGGCTGTGCGTTGTTCGTCCGGGCCGTGCTTATGGCGTCCCGGATCGCCGTATGGCAGTGGCCGTCCACCTCCTGCACGTGCCATTGGAAGGCACGAAGCTTCTCCGGCAGTGCGTGCAGGGGCAGGACCTCGTCCAACGGGCCGTCGTTCTGGCTCCGGTTGTGGTCGACGATGAGCAGGGTGTTGGCGAGTTGACGGACGCCGGCGTACATCAGCGCTTCCCACATCTGTCCCTCTTGGAGCTCGCCGTCGCCGACGAGACAATAGACAGTGGCGTCCTCGCCCTTCAGCCGCTTGGCCTCGGACCTGCCGAGCGCCACGGACAGTCCCTGGCCCAGCGCGCCGGTGCTGACGGCCACGGCGGGCAGCCGAGTGCGGTCCGGGTGCCCCTGTAGCCGGCTGTCAATCTGGCGTAGCGTGCCGATCTCCGCACGGTCGAGCTCGCCGGCGGTCAGCAGGGCCGCGTACCAGGTGGGCGCCGCGTGGCCCTTCGACAGCACGAAGACATCCCCGGCCGCGCTGTCCATCTGGTCGAACTTGAGGACGGTGACCAGGTCGACACACGAAAGCGACGATCCTACATGTCCCGAGTCAGCCAGGTGGATCATCGTGAGCACGGTGGCGCGGACCTCGTTCGCCAGCGGCGCCATGAGTTCCGGGCGGACCGGCGGGTAGTACTGGCCGTTTACCAGGTGTGGACCTCGACGCGCGAACGCCGAGTTGTTGCGGCTGGTGCTGACGGCCACGACGTACCTGCCTTCAGGTCGCTGAGTATGCTTGCGTCTGCTCACTACGCCGACAGACCTGCACCGTGCGCGCCGGCGCTGTGCCATGCAGCCGCATCGTCGAGCTGGGCGCGTAGCCATTCCACCGGATCGCCGGTCACTGCCCGCTCCCGCAACCGGTGGGCACGCTCCGCCCGTTCGGCCGCGGGCATGGTGAGCGCCTGGTGCAGGGCATCGGTGTGCTCGTCGACCGAGGCGGGATCGATGCCGACCGCGTACGGGCCGAGAATCTCGTGAGCGCCCGCGGCCCGGGACAGCAGCAGCACCCCGTCGCGTCGGTTGACCACCGGGCCCTCCAGCGCGACCAGATTCATCCCGTCCGCACGCGGAACGACGTCGAGCACGTCGTAGTCGAGGTAGCCGGCCACCGCCCGCTCGAACGAGTCCTCGACGGTGAGCAGCACCGGCCGGTCCGGGTGCCGGGAGTTCACCTCGGCGGCGAGTCGCTCGCTTTCCCGCAGAGTCTCGACGAAGTCCGGGATCGTCATCCGTACGGGGATGAGCTGGGCGACGAACAGCGCCGTGCCGGCCATGCCCGGGCGGCGCAGCAGCGCGTCGAATGCGCGTAGGGCGCTCGGGAACGCCTTCACCGGGTCGACGCGCTCGGTGCGGAACACCATCCGCCGCCCGCCGGCCGCCCGTCGCAGCGCGGCCCGGTGCGCACGGACCGCGCCGGTGTTCTCGGCCGCGCGCAGGTGCGTCGGCGTGGCGGGAATGGGATGAGCGACGACCTTGACGGCGCGCCCCTGCGGCAACCTCACCACGCCTGCCGCGAAGTCGGTGTCGACGCCCAGGAACTCACGGCAGCAGTCGATGAAGTTGCGGGCATACCGGGGGATCTGGAAGGCGATCAGGTCGTTGCCCAGCAGGCCGGACAGCAGCTCGCGGACGACCTCCGCCGGCAGCACCCGCCATGACGGCGGGGCCGGGAAGGGTATGTGCACGAAGTGCTGCAACACGACCTTGTCGCTGAGCGCCGGTGGCAGTGCCGCCCGCGTCATGGCCGGGGCCAGATACAGCTGGTAGTCCTGCCACACCACGTGCGCCGGCCCGCCACCGTGACGGAGTTCCTCCGTTACCGCCTCCGCCAGGTTCCGGTTGACCAGCCGGTAGCCGTCACGGTAGGCGTCGAGGTCGGTGCCGTTGACGTCGGGACGGGGCCAGCAACCGTGGTGCAGCAGCCAGAGGAGGCGGTTGGCGGCCACGTCGTAGTGACGCCGGTACGCCACGGGGTCGGTGTGGACCAGCCGTACCCGCAGGCGCGCGGCACCGGTGTCGACCTCGGTCCCGCCGCGCGCCGTCAGTTGCGCCTGGCCCGGTGTGCGGACCGAGGAGACGAACATCGCCGACGCTCCCGACGCGGTCAGCGCGGTCGTCAGACCGTGCCGGTCGACCGCGCCACGGACGAGGCCGTCTGGGCCGCGGACCAGACGGCCGTCCGCGTCGAGAGCCGGGTCCACGAAGCTGCGGTCGTTGACGATGATCACCCGCATCCGGGCACCCCGTCGGCATCGTGCCTGGCCACGGCCCGGTAGAGGACGGAGTAGTCCAAGTGGCCCAGACCGGCGGCGATCGCCTCGTCCGCCCGCTGCCGGGCCGCCGTGGCCATGGTCATCGCCAGCCCGTGGGCCCGGCCGGCCCGCTCGACCAGGCCCATGTCCTTGGCGAACGTGTCCACCCGCGCATCCGGCGGATAGTGCCCGCTCTCCAGCATGCGCCGCTTCCGCTTGACCAGGGGCCCGATCCGGGATCGCTCCAGTTCGTCGAGGACCGCGCCGCGGTCCAGGTCCAGCCTGTCGCTCAGCGCCAGCGCCTCGCCCAACAGCGCCACCATCGGCGCGACCGCCGCCAGCACCACCTGCTTGAACGCCGTCCCGGCCGGCACGTCACCGACGTGCACCGGATCGCCGAGCAGCGTCAGCAAGGGACGCCACCGGTCCACCGTCGCCACGTCGCCGCCGGTCAGAATCCGCAACTCGCCGGCGGCCGCCTGTGCCCAACTGCCGAGCACGGGCGCATCCAGCAGGGCCACCGTGGGCGGCAGTAGGCTCCGGATCGCCCGCGCCTCGTCCACGCCGATCGTCGACATCTGGACCAGCACGTCGGGGTGGCCCGCCGCGATGCCCTCGGCTCCGGCGATCACCTCGGTGACCGCCGCCCCGCCGTCCACGAGGACGATGACGGCACCAGCGCCGGCGGCCAGGTCGGCGGGCGAATCGGCCACCCGGGCACCCCGCTCCGCCAGGTCCCGGGCCCGCTCCGGATGCCGGTTCCACACGACGACCGGAACACCGCAGTCAAGCAACCGCGCGGCAACGGCCCGGCCCATCAGTCCCAGGCCGCAGACGGCCACGGGACGCGGATCGAGCGGGCGCTGGCTCGACCCGCCGTGCTCGACCACCGGGGTGTCCGGCGCGCCCGACCCGGTCTCCGATACGTGCATCCGCCCAGTTCCTCTCGTAGTCGTCCGCCTACGCCGAATGAGGACCGGCGGTCCGGACAAGTTCCGGGCCGAGCCAGCCCAGGTGGGTGCGCGCTGTCACACTGGCCCCGGTGGAGACCAACTCCTCCAGCAACATCAATGCCACCAGGCACAGCCCCGTGGCCAGCATTCGGCATGCGTCCCACCCGTGCACGTCGCCGTACTCCCGATGTTTGCGGTCGGAGAGCCGGCAGGCAGCCTCGGCAAGGCAGTGCACCGCGTGGACGACCAGAAGCCGGGTACGCCAGTCGGGATCGTCGCGGTCAAGTTCGGCGGCGAACGGCAACCCTTCCAGCAACGGGACGAACTGCGCCGCTGCCGTCAGGTAGGTGGCCCGGCCGGCGCGCAGGCTCACCTCGTACCGCGGCTCGTCGAGCGATCCGGTGGATCGTCGAACCACGAAGCCGCCGGCGATGGCCTGCTCGAAGACGGTCAGGCTGAACAGTGACTTGGCCAGGTCGTACACCGGATCCCAGGGCTGCAGCGTCCCGCGTGGGTCGAGCACGAGAAAACGGTCGGCGTCGACGAGCAGGTTTCCCAGGATCAGATCGCCGTGCAGCGGAAACGACAACCGGCCGGGCCGCATCAGCCGTGCCAGCCGGTCGTCGGCCAGAGCATCGATCAGCCTCGGAACGGTACGACAGGAGCGGCCGTTGACCGTGACCCTGTCCGCGGTGAACAACGCCGGGTCGAGGTGCTGGGCAAGCAGTGGAAGCCGGCGGCGCAGCCGGTCGACATGGGTCGTTCCGAAGTGGTCCGGGGGCGCTGGCTGCCGATCGGCGGCGTACCCGTGCTCGCTCAGGGGGCGCAGGATGGTGCGGAGTCGTTCGGTGAACGCCGGAAGATCCGCGTCGGGCCGGTCCAGTAGGACGGTGAGCGGTTCGCCGGCGTGGTACGGCATTGCGTAGGCGGCCCAGCCGGGCCCACGCCACTCTCCGATCGTGCGCACGTAGTGCGGAGAGAGCACCGGCAGGCGACGGTGCACGGCCCGGATCTGCTGTGGTTTGAGCACGAAGGAATCGAGGTCGTGCCCGTCGACGATGCCGTCACGGCCGTACAGCACCTTCACGACGACGCGTTCGCCGGGGCTCGGCTCGGTCAACCACAGCCGCGCCGGACTGCCGCCAGCGGGTAGCGCCTCGGCCTGAGCGCCAAGTGCCTGCCGCACCGGTGAGGGGAGTGCTGGGGGAGCGGTGTCACCGTGACGGTTGGTGGATCCCGACAGCACGAGGTCGCTCCCCATCGAGTCATATAGATCAACGGTGGCGCCAGACTATGTGCGCGCCACCTGCCTGTCAATCGATGCGCCGAGCCGGCTGGGCGCCGCACCACTGTCCTGCTCGGACACTTCGACACCGTGACAGCCAGCCGGATCGGCCGGTTTCCGCCGTGGGTTGCCGGAGGGCGTGTCTGGGATTTATCGGCGCGATGCAATATCGTCCCAGCGTCCGGCGGAGTCTCCGTCCGGTGTCCCTCGAGGGGAGCGAGATGGACGCGTACGCGCGTGGGTCAGTGGACCTCGCTCAGACGCTTCAGCTGCTGAGCCAGGGCGGTGTGCTCGCTGTGCCGGCCAGCGTCGGCCGTACCGCGTGACCATCAGCTACGCCGCGTTCGACCTGGACGGCACTCTGATCGATGCCGCCGACCAGCCCTACGACGGCGTCGTGGCAGGGCTTGCCATGCTGCGTCAACGCGGTGTGGTGCCGCTGATCGTCTCCGGGCGGTCGGCGCGCTCGTTCCGGAACCTGCGCCACCTCGACGAGCTGTTCGCTCAGCTGGACGACGAGGTGCTACTCAGTGACGGCAACGTCGTCCTAGACCGACACGCCGATCTGCTGTCGTTCCCGCTCACCTGCCCGTCCCCAGTGCTGCGCCGGCTGTCGAGCGATCCCGGCATCGACATGGTCGTCGAATGCTCAGGCGAGTTCCATGCCACCACCAAGCGCGCCGCGGCGCAGTTCGCCATGGTGTACCGGGTGCCCCGCCAGCAGGTCCCGCTCACCGGTCACGCGCTGTCGGATGTGCCGTGCTTCACCGCCGTGACGGTGTTCCGCAGCACCACCCCCGTGCCGGAACTGTTGGACGGCACCGACTGCGAGGTGATGACGATCCGGCCGTTCGAGGCCCGGGTGGTCCGGCCGCGCGGCACGGGCAAGTCCACCGCGCTCGTGCGGCACCTGCGGCGACGTTTCGGTGAGCCCGACCTGAGCCGGACGCTGGCGGTCGGCGACGGCGCCGCCGACGCGCCGATGCTGGCTGCCTGCGCGTTCGGCGTGGCCACCAGCGACGCCAGCCCGGTGGCGGTCGAGGCCGCCACCAGGCACCTGTCTGGCGGCCTTGCCGAGTTCCTGTCCGCGTTCGACCCGGAAAGCATGGTGTGACGTGACTCCAGCGGTGTCTCCGGAGATTCAGCTCGTGCTTCTGCTGTCCCTGCCGGATCCGCGGTCCGACGAGGTGGATGCGATGCGTCGGCTGCTCGACTCGCCACTGGATTGGAATCAGGTGCTGGGCATGCTGACGGTCCACCGGGTCCTGGGCGTGGCGTGGCACAACGTCCTCCTGTACGCCATCGAGCGGCGACAGAGGTTGAGGTCGGCGTACTTCCTCAAGTCGCTGCGGGTCTCCGCGGCCGGGCAGCGGCTGATGGCAGGCGAGCAAACGGAGCTCACCGTGCAGGTGCAGCGGGCACTGAGCGACGCGGGGCTTCGTAGCGCGGTCCTCAAGGGCGGCGCGGTGGCGAAGATGGCCTATCCCGATCCGAGCATGCGGATGTTCAACGACAACGATCTGCTGGTGGACCGCGAACGGCTCCCCGAGGTGGAGACGGTGCTGCGCGAGCTCGGGTACGTGCAGGGCAGCTGGGACTACGCGACCGCCTCCGTCCGTCCGGCGCCACGCCGGGAGGCGCTGTTCCTCGCCCTGCACTCACATCAGACGTACTCCTACATGAAGCCGACGCCGCAGGCCCAGGCTCTGGAGTGCCACCGCCTCGACATGCATTTCTCCATCGATCTGATGACCGGCCACCGCAGTGACGCTGCGGTGTCAGCCCTGCTGGACTCCCGTATCGAGATCGACGGCATGACGACGATCTCGGCGACCGACATGCTCGTCTTTACGTGCCTGCACTTCGCCCGGGAGGCGGTCCACCGAGGGGAGGTGCTCGCACTCAAGGATCTCGTGCTGTACAAGGTCGTGGACATCCTGGCTCTACTGGCGGCTTATGACATGAGCGATGTCCCAGATCGGGCGGCGCAACTCGGCTTCGCTCGCGAGGTGTACTTCGCGTTGCACCATGCGGCCGACCTGTTCCCCGGCCGCGTGCCGGCGGATCTGCTCGATCGGCTACGCCCGGACGACCTCGCCTACCTGGACGAGGTGAACGACGGTCACGCGGTGGTGCACCGGTGGCGTACGCCGATGATCCAGCGGATGTTCGACATCCATCGGCTGCGCGAGCTGACGGAGTCGACCTGAGGACGCCGACGCGGGGCTCGGGTGAACAGCGGAGGCACCGGCGGCGCGGCCGGCCGGTGCGTACCGCCGTGCCGGCTACCTCGCCGAATCGTGAACCAGCAGGGAATCGATGACCGCCCAGAGCCCGGCCGGGGTGGCGAACGTGCTCTCGGTCAGCAAGTGATCGGGAAACGTCACGTCGAACGCCTCCTCCAAGTCAAGCAGCAGGCTGACGGTTGCCAGCGAGTCCACGCCGTACGTGGCGAGGCTGAGGTCCTCGCTGATCGGCGTGCCGGGAGGTAGCAGGGTCAGGTAACGCCGCAGCGTCTCCTCGAACGGTGCGGTCCATGCCTGTTCGGTCAACTCACTGCCTCCTGGTTTACGACGGATGGTGCCGACACGCCCGTACCGCAGCGGCTCACGGCAGCCTTCCGGCGCCGTCGAGCAGCGTCATCGTCCCGATGGCGCCCACGAGCCGGTCGTTCGAATAGTTGAGGCTCGCCGAGCGCAGGTCGCGAAAATGCCGCTCCAACGGGACGGCCGCGTCCCGCTGGTAGCCGATCATTGCCCCGCCGAGCTGGACGAGCCGGTCCACCGCCGAGAACGTCAGCTCCGAGCAGGCCACCTTCACGGTGTCGATCCGTATCTGAAGGGAACGGTCGTCGAGTGGCTGGCCGCTGTGCCGCCGGCGCAGCACCTCGTCACGCACCAGCGCGAGGTATCCGCCCGCCAGCTCTATGTCGATGCGAGCCCGGGCCAGCCGTTGCCGGAGCAGTTCGCTGTCGCGCGACATGCTCGAGGGGACGTGCCGGGAGCGGATCAGCGCCACCACCGCGTCGAGGGCGCCGCGGGCCGTCCCGAGCCAGCAGGCCGACCAGGCCAGGTGTCCGGCGGGGATCATGCTGTCCACCGCGATCGCGCGGAAGCCGCCCGGCTGCCCGATCACCTGGTGGCTGGCGGCGACGCCCGACAGTGTCATGCCGACGCTGCGGGTGCCGCGCATGCCCATCGCGTTCCAGTCCCGGACGACCTGCGCCTCGACCTGATCACGGTGCAGGTGGACCAGACTGACGTCGCTCGGCGCGGCGTCGGGCCCGGCGCGCATGGTGATGAGGAACCCGTCGGCGTGCTCGCCGCCGGTCACGATGGGTGCGTCCCGGCGCACCAGGAGATCGTCGTCCTCGGGCAGCAGCGCCGAGGAGGCGGTCAGCAGATGCCCACCCTTGGACGGCTCGGTGGTGACGGACGCGAGGTAGTAGCCCTCCTGCGCGATACGCGGCAGGAGGTCCGAGCGCAGCCGCTCGCCGGCGTGGCGCACGACGGCGTCCACCTGCTGGCAGTGCATGGCCCAGATCATCGCGGTGGACAGGCATCCACCGGCCAGCACCGCCGCCACGTCGACCAGATCGGCGAGGTCGCCGTCCATTCCGCCGTACTCGGCCGGCACCAGCAGGCCGAAGAGGCCGGCCTCGCGCAACGCCCGCACACTGTCGTGCGGGAACGCCGCGCCGGCGTCCGCGGCCGCCGCATGGCGCGCCAGGACGGGCATCAGGTCGGTGGCGATCGCGAGGGCATCCGTCATGCGGGCTCCGTTCGGGGTGTCACGATGACAGGTTCGTGAACAAGTCGCATCCGGGTCGCTTCGAGTACGTCCGTGCCGCGAAGCACCACCTCGGCCGGGGCTGGGTGCCCGAGGAACGCCACCAAGCTGGCGGTCAGGCCGTATGCGCCGACGTTGGGGAACACCACCTGGTCGCCGGCCCGCAGGTCCGGCGCCTGGACGCTGCGGCCGAGGACATCGGCCGGTGTGCACAGCGGCCCGACCATGTGCACCGCCGTGGTGGGCGCAGTGCCGGTCTCCGGGGTGGCGGCGGCACGCGCCAGCTTTCCCAGCCCCGACATGCCGCCGAGGTGGTTGATCCCGGCGTCCAGCACGACGAAGGTCTGCCCCCTGCTGCGCTTGACGTCACGCACGGTGGTAGCCAGCCGGCCGCTGTCGCCGACCAGGTAGCGGCCGGACTCGAAGGCGATCTCGACGTCGCCCGTACGCCACCCGGACAGGTCGGCGTCGAGTGCGGCGCGCAGCGCGGCGCCCAGCCGCCGGTAGACCGGGCGGTCGCCCGGCTGTGCGTACGGTGCGGCGAAGCCTCCGCCGAGGTCCACGATGCGCATCGGCAGGCCGGCCTTGTCCCGCAGACGCCCGGCCAGCGAGACGCTGGCCTGAACGGCCTCGATGAGACTGTCCTCGTCCAGGACGTTGCTGACAGGGTAGAGATGCAGACCGGCCAACCGGGTGCCGGGCACCGCGGTGAATCGCCCGGGATCGGCGAGGACCTGGTCCTCGTCCACGCCGAACTGGGTGGCGGCCCCGGTCATCCGGAGAGAGGTGCCGCCAGCGGCGGTGCTGTTGACCCGCAACAGGACCGTCGCCTCGGTGGCGTGTGCCAGTGCCGCGCGGCCGAGGCGGTGCAGCTCATCGGCCGACTCAGCGGAGAACCGGCGCACCCCCCGAGCCAGTGCGTCGGCGATCTCGGCGTCGGTCTTGCCCGGTCCGGTGTAGAGCAGATCCGCGCCCGCGAATCCGGCGGCCATGGCGACGTCCAGCTCACCGGCGGAGCTGACCTCCGCCCGGCAGCCGAGGTCGCGCAAGGTCCGGACCAGCGCCCGGTTCGGGTTGGCCTTGACCGAGTAGTACAGGACGGACGGAGTGGGCAGCGCGGCCCGCAGATCGGCGTACGCCTGTTCCACGGCGTCCAGCTGGTACACGTACAGCGGGCTACCGTAGCGCCGCGTCAGGGCGGTGATGTCAGGCATGTCGGCTCACTCGGACGTCGTCCTCCAGCAGGTGGCTCAGGGCGGCCCGGTCGGTCTTGCCGGTGCTCCCGACTGGAATGGCGGGTAGCACCCGGCAACTCGCGGGAACCTTGGCCGGCTCGAGCAGCTCGTGCAGGCGCATGAGGACCTCGCCGGGCTCGAGGTCGGTGACGGCGAACAACGTCGCGTCGCGGCCGTCGCCGGGTGGCAGCAGCGCGACATCCTGCACACCGGGTATCTGGCGTGCGGCCGCCTCGACCTCGGCGACGCTGACCCGCACCCCCCGCTGCTTGAACAGGTGGTCGCGGCGACCGTGGAAGAACAGGTTGCCGTCGGCGTCGAGATGGCCGTAGTCGCCGGTGTGGAGCAGGCGCCGCCCCGTCGCCGGATCCCGTCGGTAGGTCCGTGCGGTCAGTTGCTCGTCCTTCCAGTAGCCGCTCATCAGGTGCGGCCCGGCGACGACGATCTGGCCCTCTTCGCCGGCCGGCGCCGGCCGCCCCGACGGGTCCAGGATCACCAGGGTGGTGCCCGGCAGGGGCTTGCCCAGTGAGCCCGGTCGGGCCAGGTCCCCGTCCGGTTCGGCGATGGTGACGCGTTTGCATTCGGTGGTGCCGTACATCAGCTGGATGGCGGCGGAGGGGAATGCCTCGCGCAGGCCGTCCAGATGGGTCGCGGTCAGCTCCTGGCCGGTGTTGGTGACGAGGCGGACGCTGGGGGCGGAACCGCGGCGCGCCAGTCGGATCAGGATGGTGGCCAGGGAGGGCACCACCGGGACGACGGTGACTCCATGCCGGCGGATCGTGGCGAGTAGCGCACCGTCACCTCCCGGTCCTTGCAGCACCAGGCATGCGCCCGCTGCGGCTGCCAGGAAGGCCTGGTAGAGACCGTAGTCGAAGGAGAGCGGCAAGCGGCACAGAATGACGTCGTCCGGGCGGTAGCCGAGGCGCTCGGCGATCGCGCCCACCGCGAACAGCACCTGTCGATGCGGGCAGACCACTGCCTTGGGACGGGCGGTGCTGCCGGAGGTGTAGAGGAAAAGCACCGGCGACTGCGGATCGACGGGACTCCGGATCGCCGTGTCCGCCACCGGGGGAGGACCGGTCAGGGTCAGTGCGGGCTCCGCGTCGTCGATGACGTGCGCCCACTGCGCGGGCCGCAGGTCCGCGCTCAGTGGTACGGCGACCGCCCCGAGGTGCGAGCAGGCGTAGACCGCCGCGAGCACCCAGCGCTCGGCGGCCGCCCGGATCAGGACTCGGTCGCCAACGCCGACCCCGGCGTCGTGCAGGCCAGCCGCATACCCGCGGCTGTACCGGTCCAGTTCGGCGTAGGTCCAGGAGCCGGTCGCGTCGCGTACCGCCATGGCTTCCGGCTGCCGGGCGGCCGCCTGCGCCACGAGGGTGTGCAGGAACGTCACGGCTCGAGGTGGCGGACGTCGCCGAGGCTGACGACCTGGCGGTTGTGGAAGAAGTCGTCCTCGCGCAGCGTGGTGATGCTGCCGGAAGGCGCCCGCAGGTTGACGTATCCAAGGGACGCGATCGGCATTTTGATCCACGCCGCGACCACGAACGTCAGGGCGAAGCCGTGGGTGGAGATGATCTGATGCTCGCAGGGGCTGCGCAGGATGTCGTCCATCGCGGCGTAGACGCGCGTCGCGAACGCCGTCTTGGTCTCGGCGCCCTCCACTCCCTCCTCGTGTCCCATCCGGTCGCCGACCGCGGGCGGCGGGACGAACCGCTGGTCCAGCCATGCCTGAGGCCGGCCCTCGGCCACGCCGTACGACTTCTCGCGCAGCCGGCGGTCCAGGACCGGTTTGATCCCGAAGCGGCCGGCGACCGCCTCGGCCGTCTGCGAGGCGCGTCGCAGGTCGGAGGAGTACAGCTCCACCTCAGAGCCGTCCGGAACGGCGTCGCGTAACGCTGTCGCGATGGCTGCCGCTGCCTCGGCGCCGGCCGGCGTGAGCGACGAGTCGTGCCAGCCTCCGACCACATCGTCGAGGTGATGGGTGGCCTCGGGGTGGGCGATGACGTAAAGGGTGCGCACCGGTGGATGCCTTCCTTGTCGGATCGGTCAGGGCAGTGACAGTTCGAGGACCATCAGGCCCCACAGCAGGCGGGCATGGTCCCTGCCGCGGGCGTGCTCCGCGATGACGCCGCTCACGGCGCTCTGGCTGAGCATGCCGGACGAGCACAGCCGAGGCCGGGTCAGCACGTCGACGGTGAAGTCCCACAGCGCTCTGCCCGGCGTCAGGTAGGCGCTGACGGGGAAGGTGAACGGCTGCTTGTCGCGGCGTTGCACCGAGAGTGGGACCAGTCCCACGCCGGCATCCCAGAGGACCTGCTTGCGGCGTGCTCCGCCGACCTTCAGAGCGTCGGGCGTTCGCCGGGCGAAGCGGGTGACTGCCGGCTGGCAGTAAGGGACACGGCCCTCGATCGTGTTCGCCATGGCGAGATGATCGAGCTTGCGCAGATTGAGGCTCGGCAGCTTGTACGTCCGGTCGAAGCTCAGTATCTGTTCGACCGCGCTGGCAGCGGGGCGGGTCAACAGCTCGATGGCACGCTGCCG
The DNA here is from genome assembly GCF_900090325.1 of Micromonospora pallida. Classification (NCBI taxonomy): domain Bacteria; kingdom Bacillati; phylum Actinomycetota; class Actinomycetes; order Micromonosporales; family Micromonosporaceae; genus Micromonospora; species Micromonospora pallida. Next base: position 1,087,075 of record NZ_FMHW01000002.1, read on the forward strand.
GCTGCTGGTCCCGGAGTCGACCATGCGGCGATAGTCGGCGGTGTAGAGCGCCCGGTAGTCAACCTCGGGAATCAGCGACAATCGGTCGAGATAGCGTGCCGGCCAGGCGTCGTCACGGGCGGCCAGGGCGGTGCTGTACCGCCGGTAGCCGCCGAACTGCTCGTCCGCGCCGTCGCCGACGAAACAGACCCGGAAGCCGGCCGCCGAGATCTCCCGGAACAGCACGTACGCGCTCAGCGCGTGCGGAGTGGCGTTGGGCGTGCCCAGTGCCGTCACCATGTCTGGGAGCAGTCGCGGCAGGTCAGCCTCGCGGATCTCGACCGTCTCGAGCGGAATGCCCGCGTGGGCCGCTGCCTCGCGGGCGAAACCGTGTTCGTCGCTCGGGTGCCGTCCCTCGTGCGTCACATGGAAGCCGGTGACGTCGTCGCGCCGTTGGGCGAGCAGCGTCGCGAGGATGCTCGAGTCCAGTCCGCCCGACAGCTGCACCGCGATGGGCGCGGCCTGGCCGGACATGGCGGCCACCTCCCGGGTGAGCAGCATGCGCAGGCTCTCCGGCGTGGCTTCCCCGTCGTCCGGCAGGTCGGTGTCCGCGGGGCTGTGCACGACCACCGCGCCGTCCTCGCACACCAGCTGCTCGCCGGGGCGCAGGGTGGACACCCCGGCGTACAGCGACGTCCCGTCCGGCAGGCACTGCCAGTTGAGGTAGTGGTCGACGGCGCCCGCGTCGACGTCCAACGGCATCTTCACGAGGGCCGCGAGGCCACGCGGCTCGGACGCGAAAGCCACGCCGTCGCTGGTGACGGTGTAGTAGACGGTCTTTACGGCGAGCCGGTCGCACCACAGTGACATCCGGCGTCCGGTCCGCAGGTCCACCAGGGCAATGGCGAACATGCCCTCCAGCCGGTCCACGAACCGGTCGCCGTGCAACTCGTAGTAGGGCACGATGATCGACCCGTCGGAGTCGCCGTCGACGTGCACACCGTGTTCGGCTAGCTCCTTTCGGAGGGCCCGGAAGTTGTAGATCTCTCCGTTGAACACCGCGTGCACGGTGCCGGCGGCGTTGCGGAACGGCTGGCGGCCCGTGGCCGGGTCCTGGATGGCGAGGCGGTTGCAGCCCAGGCCCCAGCTCTCTCCGGTGACCCGATCCTGCTGGTCCGGGCCGCCGGCGAGCTGGACGTCGCGGGCAGCGTCCAGCCCGGCCCGGTCACAGGCGCGTCCGTAGTAACCGTAGATCCGGCACATCTCGTCTCCAGTGGCAGTACCGAGCCCGCAGGCATCCAGGGGCACGACCGGGCTTTCAGGAGGACCTGTTGTTCTCCCCTGCGGGCGCCGTCCGGCCGGTCGCCCACTGCTGTAGCGGCAGTCCGTGGTCGACCGTGCGGCGCTTCTCCATGGCGGCTAGCAGCTCGCGGAGCGAGGGGACGTCGGCCTCGGCCTCGCGGGCCCGGAAGCAGTACTCGTTCGAAATCTCGGCGTTCCAGCTCATCGTGGGGTGCAGCTCGGCTTTCAGCAGATCGACGAAGTCGCTTCGGCTGACGAACGACTCGGTGTCGTCGCGGACGCGGCGGATCTCCGCGAATGCGCCGTCGATGAGGTCGAGCCACGACAGGATGGCATCCTGTGCGTGGCTGGCATTCGGCACGCCGTAGGCGTTGAGCTGCCGGAACTCGTCGGCCAGCCCGGACAGTGACTCGGGCAGTCGGGACAGGAACCGGGCCAGGTACTTCGGATTGCGGTTGGTGTTGCCGTAGATGTGCGTCAGGCCCCGGAACGTGTCGACGCCCAGTTTCCGGGCCGCGATCAACGCGGACTCGTAGTCACGTTGTACCCACATGCCGGCCAGGTCCCGGAAGTCGGGGTAGCTGCCGACAGCGGTCCGAAAGGCGGTGTAGGCGAGCTCGCCGGGGCGGATCACTTCCCGAAGCTTGGCGAACTCGCCGGCGTTGGTCAGCGCGACGCCGTAGGTCAGTCGCGACAGCAGCCGGAAGTCCACCGAGGACGCGGCGAAGCTCGACGACTTGCGGGCGCGGTTGCACAGGTGGGAGTAGAGCCTGGTGTGCGCGGCCAGCATCTCAGTGATCTCGTCGAGAGTCCAGTACTCCACGTCGACGCCCAGGAGGCTGTCCGGCAGGTAGTCGAAGCTGGCCTTGACCCGGTCGCCGCTCGTGTAATACCGCATGTGCTGGTCCCGCGGGAAGGTCTCGCGGTGGAACCGGTCATCCGGCTGGCGGGCGATGAGAGAGAAGTCGAAGTCCGACGAAGGCGTGCCGGAGCCGTCCACCAGCGATCCTGACAACACCAGGATGTCACTGTCGGTCAGATGGATCTTGCTCAGGACAGCCTGCTCGTCGAAGTCGTCCATGCCCTCGACCGTGGTGATGTGTTCATGGAAGGAAAGCACGACCGTCCAGGTCCTCTCTCAATAAAATGAAGATCTATCCTTAGCATGGTGGTCCAGGCTCGTCCAGACCTGTCCGCTGAGCACCGGCCGCCGCTTACCACCACATCGATTGCTTCGACGTGCGCCGACGGGTACAGTCTGGCCACTCGGGTTCCTGGGGCGAATATCTATTGGCGTTGTTGACTTTCGGGTCGTAGAAGGCGCGGGGAACGACGGCAGATGCGCGGGCGGCGATTACTCATCACCGGGGCGAGTGGCGCCGGAACCACTACGCTGGGACGCGCCCTGGCGACCCGGTGGGCGATCCCTCACGCGGACGTGGATGACTACTTCTGGCTTCCCACCTCTCCGCCGTTCCTCCACAAGCGGCCCGCCGTCCAGCGGGTGGCCCTGATGGAGGCGCTGTTCGTGCCACGGGATGCCTGGATCCTGTCCGGATCGCTCGACGGCTGGGGCGACGCCGTCATCGCCCGCGTCGACGGCGTGGTCTTCCTCATGCTCGATCCCGGTGCCCGCATGGACCGGCTCATGAGCCGCGAAATTCTCCGATATGGCGACACGATCGAGCAGGGCGGGACCAACGAGGCAGCCCACCGGGACTTCCTGGAGTGGGCGCGCGGCTACGACGATCCGGCGACCTCCGGCCGCAGCCGGGCCACCGACGACCGGTGGTTGGCGAGCCTGCCGTGTCCGGTGCTCCGTCTGGACAGCCGGCAGCCGGTGGCGAACCTGGTCGCCGCGGTGGAGCAGTGGGCCGATCGTGGGGTGACTGCGGGGAGCCACGTTCGGTGAACGAGGCCCGCTTGCGGCGAGTCGTGGCCGCCGTCGACAGCGGGCGGGCGCAGGCCCTCGATGGCAGGGGAGTCAACCGGTCGTTCCGGCTTGTCGACGGCGATCGGCATCTGTCAGTGAAGGTGCACTGTGCGAGCCGATCCACCGACGCCCAGCTGTTGCGGATCCGACGCATCGACGCGCTGCTCCGCGGCATTCCCTGGTATCCCTGTTTGATGGACGCCGCCCTGGTGGGGTCCCGGCTCGTCGTGATCCGGCCGTTCGCGCCGGGAGCGCCGCCGCACGGCGCGCTCCAGCACGTGGGCCGGCTCGTCGGGGTCCTGGGCGACCTGGCCGATCACGGCTTCGATCCCGGCAGCGAGGAGTTGGTGGGTGACTACGCGACGCCGTGGCTGTCCGGATGGGAACGGGAACGCCAGGCGGTGGTCCCCGTGCTGGCCGGTGAGCGCGGAGACCTGGCCCAGGCGATCGACGAACACGGCGCGGCTCTGCGGGCCGGCGCGGCGCGATTGACCTGCGCCAAAAGGGCGATGGCATACCACGGTGATCTGCACGGGCGCAATTTCATCGTGAGCAGCCGCGGTCAGCTGACGGTCATCGACTGGGACGAAGCGGGATTCTCGCGTCGCCCGGCGGATGTCGGCAAGGCTCTCTGGCTGTCCTGCCGGCGCGAACGGGGCGACTTTGTGTTGGATGCGGACGCTGTGCAGGATTTCCTCGCCCGGGTGCACGCCAGGATGCGACTGCCGTACCCGCACGCCGGCGACCTTGCTCTGCTCGGGGGATCTGGTTCCTTCCCACGCTGAGTCACGTGACCCTGCTCGGACAGCGGGACGCCGCGTTGGTGCCGTGGTATCTCGACTGGATCACCCGGTTCTGGGTCCGCTTCAATGAGAATCTGGCGCTCGTCCGCAGGACAGCCGTCGTCCTCGAGAGGGCGGCTGACTCCGCTCACTGAGCGACCCAGGCGCTTCTGGTGAGCTCGCCCGCGAGGCTGGCGAGGTCTGCCGCACTGCCCACGGAACATCGCAGCAGCGGCAGTTCGGCGATGTTCTCGAGGAACACCTCGAGGGACGGGGGATCCGTGCGCCGGGATACCGGCACCCGCAGCCAGTCCTCGCCGTACAGGTTGTCGTCGCGGGAGAAGCAGTTGCGCCCTATCACCTCGGCGGCGTACTCCAGGGTGGAGCGTTCGCAGTAATACGCCGCGGTCGGGTCCACCCGCGGCAGGATCACACCACCCAACGGCGCGTGCGAGATGACCGGAACGCCGAGGTAGCGGGTGACCTCCCGGCAGCTCAGTTTCATCTTGTCCTCGCCGTGGAACCGGTCCCAGTCCGACTCCGGGCCAGGCATGCCTGCCCGCAGGTTCCAGTCCTCGAAACCGGCGATGCCCATGACGTCGAGCGATCCCTTGTTGATGGCAAGCGGCAGGGGGCACGCCGTCAACCGGTAGAACCCGTCGGCGCGGTCGACGTGCATGCGGTCGTTGCCCATCCAGCCGGCCGAGGGCAGGAGCCGGGCCAGTGCGATGGCCGTCGTGGACTTGCCGGCGCCGGAGTCGCCGACGACCAGCCATCCGCAGCCCGCATACACCAGCGCCGAAGAGTGCAGAATCAGTGAACCCGCCGCCGTGGCGAACCGGGTGGCGACGTCGCGGATCAGGCGGGTCAGCCACCGGTCGCCCAGTCGGGATCGGGGCCGCACGAGGACGGCGCGCCGCCCTGTGCGCACGAGCGCGGCCACCTCGTCGGAGTTCACGTCCCGCAGCGTGAAGACGGTGTGGTCGCCGATGTCGTACCGGGGCTGCCGGAAGCCACGGGTGAGCTCGAACTCGCCCCGCGTCGCAGTGCCCGCCACCTCGTCGAGCAGGGCCTGGATGTCCGCCTGATCGCGGACCAGGTCGATGATTGTGAGTTCAGGCTCGTCGTCGCGGCCGTCCTCGCCGGGCACCACCTCGACGCTCTGCATGCCCGGCGGATGGAACGTCTCGGCGACCAGAGCGGCGGACCCGGGGGACTCGGTGCGGATCCGCACCTGGTGTCCCCGAACGAGCAGGAGTTGGGCCGTACCGCCGGCGGGTTCGGCCGCAGCTGCCCGGTCGACGTTCATTTGTGGTCTCCTTGACAGACGACTACAGGAAGTACTCGGCGGCCGCGCCTGCCCGGAATACCGTCCAGGAGCGGAAACCGATGTGCCGCAGCACCTCGATCACCTCCGGGTACTGGTCGGCGATGCGGTCAGGGACGTGCGCATCCGAGGCGAACGTGAGGGGGACCCCGAAGTGGTGCGCGCGTTCCAACAGGTCCGTTTCGGGGTACCAGCCGCCGCACTGTTTCGTTCCACCCGACGTGTTGATCTCCATCGCCGCGCCGGAGTCGCGGATGGCCAGCAGCATCTCGTCGGCCGCGGCCGCCGCCGGTACCGCACCCAGCTGCGGGAAGTTGCCCTTCAACGCGTCCACATGGCCGATGACCTGGAACAGCCCGGACCGGGCGCACTCGGCGACCGTCCGGAAGTAGCGGCTCTTGACGTCGCCGAGTTCACCCTCGTCCACCTCGGCCCACCGGGTGACGTCGAAGATGTCGCGGCCCTCGAACATGTGCACCGATCCGATGATGTAGTCCAGGGGATACCCATCAAGGGCCGCCGAGTACCGGTCCATCCGGCCACGGAAGTAGTCCGCCTCCGTGGAAACGAGGATCTCGATGCTGTTCGCGAACTCCGCCTTGAGCGCCACTGCCTCGGCGATGTAGGACGGGAACTGCGATTTCGGCATCGCCACCCGGGGCAGCGCATGATCATCGTCGGCAGCGAACATGGGGGTGTGGTCGGAAAGTCCGAGCACCCGCACGCCCTTGTCCAGTGCCGCGAGGACGTAGTCGCGCAATGAACCGGTGGCATGCCCACACCGCTCGTGGTGCGTATGCAGGTCGATCATGTCAGACCGCCAGGTATCCGCCGTCGATCGGCAGGTCGGTGCCGGTGATGAAGCTGGCCTCGGACGACAGCAGGAATGCGATCGGCGCCGCCACCTCGGCCGGGTCGGCGAACCGCCGGAGCAGGAACCTGCCGCCGTGTTCCGGTGCTGCCTCCGCAGCCGCCCGGTCCAGGCCGAGCACCTCGCGGTGGAAGCGTTCGTTGCTGGCGTTCCACACCGTGCCGGGGCTGACCGAGTTGACGCGGATCCCCCGTGGCGCCAGGTCCTGCGCCATGCATCGGGTGAAGCCCAGCACGGCTGCCTTGCCGGTGTTGTACGTGAGGTAGCCTTCCTGCGCGATGTGCGCGGAGATGGACGCCATGTTCACGATGGCCGCGTCGGCGTTGCGCTCGGGCAGCCCGGCGACGAATGCCCGGGTCACGTGGGACAGGCCGATGATGGTGGGATCGAGCGCCGCGTGCCAATCCGCCGCGGTCGCTTCTACACCCTTGAAGACGAAACCCGCGGCCAGATTGACCAGCAGGGTCGGCGTCGCCCAGCTGGCCGGGACGCCAGCGAACGCCGCGTCCACCGCCGCGGTGTCCGTCACGTTGCCCACCGCCAGGTGCGCCGAGTGGCCCTGCCGGTGCAGACGGGCGATCGTGTCGCGGCCGGCGTCGGCGCTGATGTCCAGGATGACGACGCGGCAGCCCTCCGCGCAGAGCCGCTCGGCGACGGCGGCACCGATGCCCTGTGCGCCACCGGTCACCATCGCGGTGCGACCGCGCAGGCCGCGGGAGAGACCAGTCATACGAGGACCCTTCCATTCGTGGGGGTGGTTGTGGCCCATCGCCGGACGAGCCCGATGACTTCGTCCCGGCTGAGGCTCTCGGTGGCACCGTGCGGAGCCACCGTGTCGGCCGGGCCGCAGGGCAGGTTGTGATCGGCCGCCAGCCCGGTGATGAAGGCGGTGGGCACGCCGTGTCCGACCAGCGCCCGGCCAAGCGCGGTACTGTCCACCCCGCAGCCGTCGGCCGCCGCGAAGTACCGCCAGGCTTGCAGCATCCCCTCCAGGTGTCCAGCCGACAGGTGTACACCGTTTCGGCCTTCGGAGAGCTCGATGCCGTGCCGGCCCGCCACGGCGCCCGCCGCACCGCGCAGCGATCCGGGGGCCGCCTGCCCCGGGTGCAGGGCGCCGAGCAGACCGGACCGTAGGTCACCGACCTCACGGTCGCTGTGGCACTCGAGAAGGCCCACGAGCGCGCCGCGGTCCTGCCGGTAGGCGTCGGCCAGTGCAGGCAGGAACCCGTTGAGGACCACGATGGGTCGGCCGAGGACCTCCACAGTCGAGGCGTAGGAGCCGGAGCCCAGTTTGGTGATGCCCGCCTCGCGGCAGCGAGTCTCAAGCGTGGCCGCGGACAGGTTGGCGTCGTGATCCAGAGCGGCGTATGCACCCAGCACGTCCAGCCGCCCCGACGTAGCCGTCAACGCCTCCAGCGCCCGCCGCGCGTCACCGGCCAGTGCAGCGGCGCCGTCGGCGGCGACTCGGTGCAGGCGGGGATAGTGACGCAGCAGGGCACCGCGTGCGCTGAAGTCCGCGGCCGGCATGACGGCGCAGCGCAGGATGTCCACCTCGCCGGAACCGAGGACGCGCACCACCTCGGTCATCGCTTCTTCCGCGGCGGCGCCCAGCAACTCGGGCTTGACCAGTACGACGACGTGGCTGCCGCTGTCGGGCGCCGGTTTCCGTACCAGGCCGGTGTCCCGGCGGCCGCCCACCTGCCGCGCTCCGGCGACGAGGCTGTGGACGTCCTCCCTGGTCACCATAGGGTGATGCCCTTCTCGATGAGCTCGACCGTCAGGTCGCCGGTGCTGGCAACCATGGCCTCCACGAGCGCGCCCAGCGCCGGCTCGTCCGGCTCCGGAGTCGTGACCACGACCTCGTCGGGCCGCTCCAGCGGCGCCTCCTTGGAAGTGAAGATGTGGACCTGCGCCGGTCCACCGAAGGTCTCGTGCACCTGCTGGGCCAGCCGCATGGCCATGACATTGTAGATCTTGCCGGTGTGGTCCAGAGGATTCTTACCGGCCGGTGCCTCGATGCTCATCGGGCGCATCGGCGTGATCAGGCCGTTGACCCGGTTTCCGCGACCGACCACGCCCACGTCCCCCGTGTCCGCCACGGAGCCCAGCGCCGTCAGGTACGCGCGGCCGTTGCGGTCGGTTGCGTTCATCAGCATCCGGAAGTCGTCGACGTGCTGCGTGGCGACGTACTGCTCCAGCTCCTGCTGGATCACCGCCTTGCGGGCCCAGTACTCGTCGATGGAGGCGATGTGCGCGGCGAGGAACGGCATGTTGACCACCAGGCTGAAGGTGTCGCCGCGCCGGCTGCCGAACACCTTGACGTCCCACCCGGTGTCCGGGTGTCGCCGTTTGAAGTCGTCGCCGTTGATGAGGTTCTCGAGCTCCAGCACGACACGTTCGAGGCGGGACAGGGGAGCGTATCCGTGCAGGAGATTGGTGTCGTTGGAGACCAGCCCGCAGGACCGTAGTGGCACCAGATCGCCCGGGGAACCCGGCTGGTACCGGGATACGCCGCGCCCGGAGCCCTGGTGGTCCACCACGCCGATCTCGACCACGAGGTGTCGGGTGGGGTCGAAACCGGTGGTGACCTCGACCAGGACGTCGGCGGCGGCGCGGAACATGATGTCCTGCACGGGGATGGCGGTGTCGCCGACGCGGAAGGCAGCCTTGCCGAAGACCTTCACCCGGTACGGCGAGGTGAGCTCGCCGCGCCCGTAGCCGATGTCGGCGCCGCCGCCGTACAGCGTGACCTTGTCGAACCAGTGGTGCGCGACCCCACCGAACTCTTGGATGCAGTGCAGCGAGTAGTACCGTGACATGCGCTCCGCGATGGCGTCGCACATCGTGTCCGGATGTCCTACTCCCTTGCGTTCGACCAGCTCGTACGGCAGGTCCTCGACCGATCGGGAGGTGCGTTCAATCGACAGCATCGACCGTCTCTCTTCGTACGCGGTGGGCAGTGGTCCTCAAGAAACGAAACCGAGGAAGGCCGCTCTCGCCTCCCCCTCGGGCAGGCCGCGCGGCGGACTCTTGAACAGCAGGGCGCAGGCGTCGTTCACGGCGCCGGACAGGGCGCGGTCGGTGGCCAGCCGGGCGGCCCGGACGGCGTTCGCGATGACGCCGGCGGCGTTCGGGCTGTCCTCTACCGTCAGTTTGACGTCGATCTTCACCTCGGAGCCGAGGACGGAGGTCGCCGTGATGTTGAGGAAGCACACCTTCGTGTCGGCCAGGTGGCGGATGAAGCCGGTCGGTCCGGCCGCGATGCTGGCATCGTCCATCCCGGCGGCCCGCAGCGCGTTGGCCTTCGAGGTGAACTTGGACGCCGAGCGCGTGGGGTCGGCCAGGTTGAGGAAGTCGGTGTTCCCGCCGACGTTGAGCTGATAGGTGCTCGACGGCACCAGGCCGCGGCTGAGCAGCAACTCCAGCAGGGCGGTGTGCAGTGTCGTGGCACCCAGGTGACTGCGCAGATCGTCGCCGAGAATCACCACGCCGGCATCGGCGAATCGGCGGCACAGGGCCTCGTCGCGGGCCAGTTCCTCGGGTGTGGCGTTCACGACGGCTATGCCGGCGGCCAGCGCGGCGTCGGCGAACATCCGGATAGCCCGGGAAGCGCCGGTGGGCAGCATGATGACGAGGACGTCCGCCTCGAGTTCGATCAGCGCCTTCGTGACGTCCTCCGGTCGAGCGTCCTGCGCGGCGTCGGCGGGCTGAACGACGCCACCCAGCGGCCCGGCGAGGCCGTCGAGCACCGGCGCGGGCAGGACCGGTGAATCACCGTCGGCGCCGAGCGGGACGAAGGCGGTCGCGGAGACGACGGGGGTGGCGAAGGCGTCGGACAGGGATCGGCCCACCTTGGTCGCGTCCACGTCGAACGCCGCAACGACCCGGACGTCGGACAGGAGGTACCCACCCACCGAACGGCACATGAGGCCCGGAGGTGTGGCGGCGGGGTCCGCCTGCGCCTGAGCGACGAACTGGCTGAAGCTGGATGCGCAGTTGCCTGCGCCGGCCAGTACCACACGGATCGGTTTCACAGGGGTCTCCTTTCCCGGCTGTCCACGGGTGTGCGCCGGAGAGGCCAGAGCTGATGTGTGTGAACGACCGGTATCCGCCCTCCGGCCGCGTTCGCCGGCTGCACGATGTGGTCCTCCAGGAGGGGCGGGAGGCGGCGGTCGCAGACCACTGCCCCACGTCGTTGGGCCGGACGCGACTTCCCGCTCGGGCGTCACGGGCCGACGAGCTGGCTGCTCAAAAATCCGGCGAGCCGATCGACCTGCCGCCGGACGTCATGGAAGTCGTACCGGAATCGGTATGTCGGCAGGGCCGTGAGGGCATCCCGGGTCGGCTCGGCACTGCCCGGCTCGGGTTCGTGCCCGAAGATGTTGAGGTGCTTGTTGGGCTGGGCCAGAAGGCGCCGCTCCAGCAGCGTCCGGCGCTCCGACGGGTGCACCGGGGCGAGGGTGGCCTCCGCCGGATCGTCGGCGAGGCTCAGGTGCACGACAACGTCGACCCGGGCGTGCTGGCCGATCTTGGTGTCCAGCAGGTCCGCGTACTCCCAGGGGTAGAGCAGTGCCGTGCCGTTCGGTTCGGCGCCGGACTCACGCAGACGCGGCAACGTCGCGTTGGCGGGATGCGACAGCCGGGACAGGACAGCTTGCGCGCGGTCGTGCCCGAACAGCAGGTCCAGGGTGTCGAGACGTACCGAAACCGACCGCGGCCAGCCGAAGCCGGTGACGCCCTCGTCGCCGTCGCCGGCGAGCATGCTGACGTCGTCGTTGCAGACCATGACGCCGGATCCGTCGAGGACGCCGGCCATGATGAAGGACGTCTTGCCGGCCCGGCTCCCGCCGACCAGCGCGACACCGATGCCGTTCAGCTCCACCAGTCCCGCGTGCAGGAACGACGTGCCCTGGCGGGCGGCCGCCGAACGGTGGATCGCCCGGGTCGCCCGCAGCAGCGACTGAGCCGTCCAGGCATCGCCGCTCGGAGCCAGATGGAAGAGAAACCTCCGGGAGTGGTCGACGGCGTACTCCACGGTTTCCTCGCCGTGGGCGGTGACCAGCTCGGGCACCGACTCGCCGGTGGGTTCGGTGTCGGCAAACACCTCCCACGCGCCGGTATCCGGCCTGCCCGCTTCCAGGGTGAACCACGGTGCTGCCAACCGGCTGATCTGGTCGGCCACAGCTGGCGTGCATGTGAGACCGGTGTGGGCGAACCTTGACCGAATGGCGTGTCGGCGCAGTTTGTTACCGGAAACCATGGTGGTGCCCACCCCATGTCTCTGGTCATGCCCCGCGCGGGGGCGCAGCTGCGCGGCGGGTCCCCTCCGGTGGAGAAGGCGCCGCGGCCGGTCGACTGGATCAGCTTCCGGCGAGGATGCTAGATCTATCGATATGTTGCAAGGGCTGCGCATCGCCGAAACGGGAGAGTTCAGTTCACAACGAGTGGTCCTGATGTGTCCCAGCCCAGCTCCTGTCGCCCGCGGAAAAACCTGCCATTGGAGCGCGCGGCAGGCAGTTTCAGGAGCCGGACCAGGTCTTCGGCGGCCAGGCGGGGATCGTTGGGCGCGGTCCGGGTGCCCATGTCGGTGCGGATCCATCCGGGACAGAACGCGAACGCAGACAGGTCCGCGTTTCGCCGCTCGAAGTGACGCGCGAGTCCGAGCACAAGTGCGTTGAGGGCCAGCTTGGACGCTCGGTAGGCGAACGAGGCGCCGTCGGCGTCCTGGAGGCGGCCCATCCCGGACGAGACACACAGGACCCGCCCCGAGCCGCGGGCAAGCATCGGCGGCGCGTAACGCTGAACCAACTGCGTCGCCCCGAACAGGTTCACCGCGAATGTCTCGCGCAGGTCCGCGAGGGACAGCGCGAACAGGTCACCGTATCCGCCGCGCGGATCGTCGAGGTACACGCCGGCATTGTTGACCAGCACGTCGACGGCCTCGCCGGCGAACAGCTCGCACGAGACCGGTTCCCGGAGGTCCACGACCCGGTAGTCGTCGAGTGGGACATGCTGCGGCGCGACCGACAGCCCGACACCCAGCACCCGGTAGCCAGCCGCCTTCAGCTCATGGCAGATGCGGATACCCAGACCACGAGACACCCCGGTGACCAGAGCAGTCGGCATCAGGCAAGCGTAGTCGCCGTACCGTGCCTGTCCGCATGCCCGGACGCGCTTCGGTCGGGTCGCACCACGGGCATCGATCCATGGCTAGGATCGGTCGGCGATGAGACCTCCCTCCGGCGACGCCAGCCGGCCGATGACGACGCGATCCACTCTGCGCGACCGGATGCTGCTGATCGGCGAGTTGCGCCACAGCGGTCCGCTCGCCGTGATCGTGCTGATGTTCACGCAGGTGACGATCGCCCTCGTCCCCGCGCTGACCGCGCTGACGATCGAGAACCTGGTGAACCGGGTCCTGCTCGGGTCGTCGTTGACCGTCGCGCTGATCCTGCTCGGCGCGGTCCTCCTGGCCGGACGGTTGGCGCAGACGGTCTCCGCGCCGGCGACCTTCCTGGTCTCGCAGCGCATCGACATGGCCCGCCGTGCCGCGCTGACGTCACTGGCGGTCTCCGGAGCGCACCTCGGGCCGATGGAACAGCCCCGGACTCGCGAGCTGATCCGGGTGGCCCGCGCGGATCCGGAGTTCTGGGCCGAACGTCCACCGGGGACGGGCGCGACGGCCCAGCTGGATCTCATCATGCGCTGGATCGGTGTGCTCGCCGCCACCGCGGTGCTGGCCAGCTTCGCCTGGTGGCTCGCCCCCCTCGTGATCATCCCGGCCGTCGCCAGCCGTTGGCTGTGGCGGCGTCAGTTCATGGAACACATCGAGATCGAGCGGCGTGGCGTGTCGGCCGGGATGGAGGCGGACCACTGGCGGCGCCTGGCGGTGGACGCGACCGACGGCAAGGAGAGCCGCACCTTTGGGCTCCAGCACTGGGCGCTCGCTCGCTGGCATGAGCGGCTGATGACCATGTTGTCGCCGAAGTGGCACGCCGGTATCCGTAGCGTCCTGGACCAGTGGCAGGTAGCGGTGCTGGTCGGGCCGCCGCTGACCGTGGCTTTCACACTGGTCGTGTGGCACGCCGGGCAGAACGGCGACGGCGTGGCCGAGGCGGCGGCGGTACTCGGCGCCGGCTGGGCGGTCCTCAACCTGCTCGGCTTCATCGACGCGCTGGAGATCGAGGGGGCCATCCCCGGCTGCCGCGCGTACGCCACGTTGCGCGCCGAGACCGCCGACCCGTACGTGCCTGTCGCCGCGGTATCCCAGAGCCTGGATGCGCCGCGCGTACGCTTCGAGCAGGTCTCGTTCGCCTACTCCGCCACGGGTCCGGCCGTGCTCGACGGCCTCGACCTGGAGATCGCCCCCGGCGAGCTGCTCGCCGTCGTCGGCCTCAACGGCGCCGGCAAATCCACGCTGATCAAACTGCTAGCTGGGCTCTACACACCCAGCTCCGGCCGTATCACCGTGGACGGCGTCGACCTGGCGGCTGTCGAACCGCCGCTGTGGCGCAGCCGGATTTCCATCGTCTTCCAGGACTTTGTCTGCTACCACCTGTCCTGTCTCGACAACGTCGCCCTCGGGTACGCGGCCGCGCCGGTGGACCGCAAGCGTATCGAGCAGGCGGCAGCCGACTCCGGACTGGACCAGCTGGTCGCCCGCCTGCCCCTCGGATGGGACACCCCGCTGGCCCGCACCCGCGTCGGCGGCGTGGACCTCTCCGGCGGCCAATGGCAGAAGGTCGTGTTGACCCGGGCGATGTACGCACTGCGCTGTGGAGCCCGGCTGCTGGTACTCGACGAGCCGACGGCCCATCTGGACGTCAAGTCGGAGTTCGAGGTCTTCCACGAACTCGCCCGGCACAAGCGGCACGCCGGCGTAGTGCTGATCTCACACCGGCTGTCCACGGTCCGCCTCGCCGACCGCATTGTGCTGCTCGATGGCGGCCGGATCGTGGAGTCCGGTTCCCATGACGAACTGATGGCCGAGGACGGCCGGTACGCCAAGCTCTTCATCACCCAGGCGGAACGCTTCAACCAGGGTTTCGACGACAGGTTCGACGAGGAGGACACGCCGTGACCCGCTACCTGCGGCTGTGGACCGAGATACTGGGTGTCTCGTGGCGCCACGCCCGTGGGCTGACCACCACGGTGTTCGGTATCGAGGTCGGCCTGGTCGCCGGGAACATCGGCATCGCACTGGCCCTGCGAGCCGCCGTGGACGGACTTGTAGCCGGCGATGTCCCCGCCGCCGTCACCGCCGCGGTGGTCGCGGCGGTGGCCTCGACGACGGTGTTGTTGCTCAATCGGCTGCACGGACTGATCGGGCTGTTCCTGATCGTTGAACGGGTCGGCATGGTTCTGGAACAACGTCTGCTCGAGGACATCGCCGCGCTCGAACGCATCGAGCATCTCGAGCGCAGCGACTACCTCGACCGGCTGACTGTGCTGCGCTACGCGCCGAAGCGGATCGTGGGCGGGATGTGGAACGCGGTCCGCGCCTGCTTCACCATGCTGCAGCTGGCTCTTACGCTGCTGTTGCTCGGCTCAGTCAGCCCCTGGCTGCTGGTGCTCCTCGTGCTCGCCGCGGCCCCGTTGTGGTGCGACCGCGCGGGCCGGAAGATCGAGAGCCACGCCGAGATCAGCACCGCTGAAGCGTTCCGGCTCCAGCGGCACCTGTTCGATGTCGCCACCGACGCCGCTGCGGGCAAGGAGATCCGTACCAGCCAGGCCGGGCACCGGGTCGCACAGTTGCAGGCGGCGGCGTTTCACGAGGCCACCGTCGGCCGGTACAGTGCCCGTGTCCGCGCCGCCTGGCTGCGCGCTGCCGGCTGGACCGTCTTCGTGGCCGGCTTCATTGCCTGCCTCGGTATCGTGGCGCGCCAAGCCGCGGCGGGCACCGCCACCCCGGGCGACGTCGTCCTCGTCGTGACACTCACGATCAACCTCCAGCAGACCGTGCAGACCGCCGTCAGCCAGCTCGCCACCACGATGAACGCCGGTCTTTTCCTGGACCCGTACCTGTGGCTCAGGGCATATCTGCAGCAGGAGCGGTCCGCGCGCCGCGGCGACCTCCCGCCGCCCGAGCGCCTGACCACCGGTATCCGCCTCGACCGGGTCGGCTTCTCGTATCCGGGCGCGGCTGAGCCGGTGCTCGCCGACGTCGACGTCCTGCTGCCCGCCGGCAGTGTGGTCGCGCTCGTCGGAGAGTTCGGGTCGGGCAAGTCCACGCTGGTCAAGCTACTCAGCCGCTTCTACGAACCCAGCCTCGGCCGCATCACGATCGACGGCACCGACCTCCGCGACATCCAAACCGAGCAGTGGCGCAGGCGTACCAGCGCCGCCTACCAGGACTTCGGTCGGTATCCCCAGATGACCTTCGCAGAGGCGGTCGGACTGGGCGACATCAGGCGTCTCGACGATGTGGATGCGGTCGGGCGTGCCATCGACGCGGCCGACGCCCAGGGGATCGTCAGGCGTCTGCCCGCAGGCGCGGCGACCCGCCTGTCACCGCTGTACGGCGGTGTCGACCTGTCGGAGGGACAGTGGCAGAAGACCGCACTAGCTCGAGCCAGCATGCGGACGGACCCGTTGCTCTTCATGCTCGACGAGCCGACCGCGTCCCTCGACGCCCCGAGCGAGCACGCCATCTTCCAACGCTACATGCAGCGGGCCCGGCAGCTGGCCGCCCGCAACGGCGCCATCACCCTGGTGGTCTCCCACCGGCTGTCCACGGTCGCCGGAGCCGATCTGGTGCTGGTGCTGCATCGGGGCAGGCTGGTGGAGCAGGGCACCCACGACCAGCTGATGGCGGCCGGCGGGCGGTACAGCGAACTGTTCGGTCTGCAGGCCAGGGCGTACCGCCTGCGTCGGCCGTGACCAGCGGAAACGCAGGTGGCGGCCCTGTTTGCTTCCGTTGACGAGGTGGCGGCCGAGTCTGCTGATCGTGGGCACATCATATCGATCAGTATCTTGACGGGTGAGGTGGGATGTGACGTAGTGGATCGAGCGGTTCGGGTCGAGGTCGGCTGGCCCGCAGCCGTCCGTGACGTCTAGGAGGCTTGTCCGTGTCTATGTCTCGCCGCCAGTTCCTGTCCCGCTCGGCCGGAGCTGGTCTCGCTGTGACCGTGGTCGGTTCGGTCGACGCCCTGTTCACCGCGGCACCCGCGCTGGGGGTGTCCGGTCCGGAGATCGGGTACGGTCCGCTGGTGCCCGACCCGGCCGGCATGCTCGACCTGCCGGTGGGCTTTCGCTACACAGTGCTGTCGCGCGAAGGCACCGTCCGGCCGGACGGTGGCATCGTGCCGAGCCGGTTCGACGGCATGGGTGCGTTCGCCGGCAAGGCGCGCGGTACTCGCCTGGTCCGCAACCACGAGTGCTCGCCGACCGCGAAGATCACGGTCGTGGCTCCGCCGGAACGCACGTACGACCCGGCCGCCGGGGGTGGGACCAGCACACTCGCCGTCGACGCGGCGAACCGCGCCGTCACTGAGCACGTCAGCCTGGGCGGTACGGCCATCAACTGTTCCGGCGGCCGGACGCCGTGGAACACCTGGCTGACCTGTGAGGAGACCGAAGACAAGGCGGGGACCCGCGGGTACACGAAGGACCACGGATTCGTCTTCGAGGTCGACCCGTACGACAGTGCTCGCAACACGGATCCGACACCGCTGACCGCGATGGGCCGGTTCCAGCACGAGGCGGTCGCGGTCGACCCGCACACCGGCATCGTCTACGAGACCGAGGACGCGTTCGTGGCGCCGCTGGGCAGCTTCTACCGCTTCCTGCCGAACCGGCCGCTCGGCGGCCACGGGAGCCTGCGGGCAGGCGGCGTGCTGCAGGCTCTGCACGTCCCGGACCTGCCGGACCTGTCGGTGGTGACCGAGGCGGGCACGTCCTTCTCCGGCGTCGAGTGGCTTGACGTGCCGGACCCGCTGGCGACGACGGAGTCGGTCCGTGCCCAGGACTACCGCAAGCCGATCACGGGTGGGTACAAGATCGAGGGCGCCTGGTGGGGGGAGAAGGACGGCTGTGCCTACTTCGTCTCGTCGTTCGCCCGGCGTGAGCTGGGCTCGGCCCGCGACCACGACGGCCAGGTCTGGCGGTACGACCCGCGAGCCAACACGTTGCGGCTGGAGACCATCTTCACCCGTCCGACGCCGGCGCCGGAGAACCCGGAGTTCGACTCCCCGGACAACATCTGCATGTCGCCGTACGGGGGCCTGATGATGTGCGAGGACGGGATCGGGGACCAGCACATCCTCGGTACGACCGCCGATGGCGAGGTGTTCGTTTTTGCGCGTAACCGGGTCAACGTCGGCACCGTGGCGGACCCGGAGTACGGCGAGCTGGCCGGAGCGGCGTTCTCCGCCGACGGCCGGACCATGTTCTTCAACGTCTACAACCCGGGCATCACGTACGCCGTCACCGGCCCCTGGAACCGCCGCCAGAGCTGACTCCGCAGCCGGGCGGTGTGACCGAGCCGGCCTGAGCGTCCCGCCGCCCCGGTGTCTGACGGCGCCGGGGTGGTGTGACGCTCGGGCCGGACGGCTGAACCCGTCGGGCCGGTGGTGCTACCGGGCGGGATGCCGCCGACCGAACTGGGCCTGACTCCCCGCCTGTTCCGTCTGCTGGTCGGCGCGGGGAAGCGTGATGGTGAACGTCGTCCCGACGCCGGCCTCACTCGCGACCGTGATGGTGCCCTGGTGATCGGTGACGATCTGCCGGGCGATGGCGAGGCCGAGGCCACTGCCCCCGGTACGGCGGCCCCGCGCGGCGTCGGCCCGCCAGAACCGGTCGAACACGTGCGGCAGCGCGTCCGCTGCGATTCCCGAGCCGGTGTCGGCGACCTGGACGATCGCCTGCGTGTCGGTGCGGCTCGCGGCCAGCCGTACGCTGCCGCCCGCAGCGGTCGCCCGTAGTGAGTTGGTGACGAGATTGCCCACCACCTGACGGAGCCGGTCGGGATCGGCGTGTACCGCAACGGGCTCGGCCGCCACGCGCAACGACACCCCGGCTGACTCCGCCCGGGCGCGGCGATCAACACCGGTGCGGTGGGACGCGGGGATTCCGTGGCCGTCATCGGCTGTGGGGGAGTGGGCGACGCCGCCGTCGCCGGCGCTCGTCTGGCCGGCGCCTCGACGATCATCGCCGTGGACCGCGACGCACGCAAGCTCGAGTGGGCCCGAGACCTCGGAGCCACCCACACCGTCGACGCCTCAGCCACCGACGCCGTCACCGCGATCGCGGAGCTGACCGGCGGGTTCGGTGCCGACGTCGTGATCGACGCGGTCGGACGGCCGGAGACTTGGAAGCAGGCGTTCTACGCCCGCGACCTCGCGGGCACGGTCGTGCTCGTCGGCGTGCCCACCCCGGACATGCGCCTGGAGATGCCCCTGCTCGACATCTTCTCCCGCGGCGGCGCGCTGAAGTCCTCCTGGTACGGCGACTGTCTGCCGGAGCGGGACTTCCCCATGCTGATCGACCTGTACCTGCAAGGCAGGCTGCCGCTGGACAAGTTCGTCACCGAACGCATCGCGATCGACGACGTCGAGAGGGCGTTCCGCACCATGCACGCCGGCGAGGTGCTGCGCTCGGTCGTGACGCTATGAGTGGCACCCTGCGGATCGACCGCGTGGTCACCGCCGGGGTGTTCCAGCTCGACGGCGGCACCTCGGACCGCCACTGCAAGGGGTAGCCTGGGCGCGGGAGCCGTCCGAAGGCGATCGGGTCGACCCCGTTAGGTTTCGCTGCCAGGTCCGGTCTGTCCTTCAGTGCCCGGCACCGGTCGGGCTCGGCATCGCTGAGGAGACAGACATGGCGGTAGGAGTGTTCGCGGGCATCGCGGTGCGCGACTATGACAGCGCCCTGGAGTGGTACAAGCGGCTGCTCGGTGCTGAACCGACCTTCTATCCGAACGAGATCGAGGCGGTCTGGCAGTTGGCCGAGGATCGGTACGTGTACATCATCCAGGATCCCGACCGGGCCGGCGGAGCTGTCAGCATGATCTGGGTCGACGACCCAGCCGCCGAGGTTGCGAGGATTTCCGGACGGGGCCTGGAGCCGGTCGACGTTGAGAAGCACGGCTCGGTCTGGAAGTACGTCTTCCACGACAGCGACGGCAACGAGACCGGAATCGGCGGAGAGGTCTCG
Source organism: Micromonospora pallida (assembly GCF_900090325.1). Lineage (NCBI taxonomy): Bacteria > Bacillati > Actinomycetota > Actinomycetes > Micromonosporales > Micromonosporaceae > Micromonospora > Micromonospora pallida. The sequence continues at coordinate 1,106,421 of NZ_FMHW01000002.1, forward strand.
ACGACCGGATGATCAGTGGCCCCGTGCTTCAGGCGTGGTGACCTCGGACCACTCTTCCCCGTCCCCCGTAGTTAGATCGACCGCCAGTGAACTGCCATCCCGTGTGCCGTTGACCCACCCGACTGGGCCTTTCGGCTCACGTCCGAGGAGACCGCCGCTCTGTATCAGGAGTTGCGGGACGTCGTCGACCGCTACCGGCGGGATGCGCCGGAAGTGAGGGCGGATCACGGTGGTCCAGGACCAGGGTGTGCTCTCGCGGCGAAGCAGCGACCGCGACCAATGGCGAGGCACATCTCGGCTGGGAACTGTGGGCGGGGGATCAGGGCGCAGCATAGTCACGTCCCGGGCTGCTGTGGGGGGAGGCACCGGCCCTGCTCAGTATCTCCGCCGCGCTGCGGACCACGGCCCGGTCCACCATTCGTCCTTGGTCGTCGACGGCCACCCCTGATCCGTCCCGCTCGGCCCGCTCCAGGGCGTCGAGGATCCGCCGGGCGGTGGACACTTCCTCGGTGGTGGGGGTGAACACGCCGTTGATGGTGGCGAGTTGGCCGGGATGCACGGCGCTGCGGGCCCGGAAGCCCTGGCGCAGCAGGGCACGGCTGGTCCGCTCCAGCCGTTCGGGGTCGTGTAGGAGGGTCTCGACCGGGCCGACCGGCGGGGTGATCCGGGCCGCCGCCGAGGCGACGACGACCTGGGAGCGGATCGCGGCGAACTCGGTGCGGTCCGCGTCGGGTTGCAGGCCGAGTTCGCCGGCGAGGTCCGCCTCGCCGATGCCCAGTCGCAGCACCCGGGGCGCGGCGGCGACCTGCGCGCAGGCCAGGGCACCCCGGGCCGTCTCGATCAGCGCCACTACCCGGAACGTCCGTTCCGGCAGGCCGAGCCGCCGCTCCGCGACCAGCAACCCCCGATCGACCTCGTCCAGCAGTTCCGGCTCCGCCTTCGGTACCCAGATCCCAACCACCGTCGCGGTGAGCACCGCCAAGTCCGCCTCGACCTGGTCGCTATTGATCCGTACCCAGTGGGCCACCCCGACCGGCGCGTTCCGCAGGTGCGCGGCGACCGTCTCGCGGGCCTGCTCCTTGCGGGCAAGGGCGACGGCGTCCTCCAGGTCGAGCACGAGCGCGTCGGCGTCCCGCCCGGGTGCCTTGTGCAACAGGTCCGCGCGGTCCCCGGGCACGTACAGGTAACTGCGGGCGACGTCGGTCACGCCGGTGCCCTGCCGGCCCGGGGCACGTACCGGCCCTGCGGGGTGCCGGTCACCTTGCCGTCGACGAGCACGTGCTCACCCCGGACGAAGGTGTCGGTCACCCGCGCGGTCAGCTCGAAACCTTCGAACGGCGTGTACTCCTGCGTCGACTCGGAGTCCTCGGCCCGCACCGTCCAGGTCGCGTCGGGGTCGACCAGGCAGAGGTCGGCGTCGTACCCCTCGGCGATGGCTCCCTTGTCGGCCAGGCCGAACCGGCGGGCCGGGTTCCAGGAGGTGAGCGCGGCGACGGCCGACAGCGGCAGGCCGCGACGGCTGCCCTCGGTGACCAGGCCGGGCAGCAGGTACTCGGCACCGCCGAAGCCGGACTTGGCGAGGAACACGTCGTCGCGGGGGTTGCCGAACTTCAGCTCGTCCTTGCAGCAGGCGTGGTCGCTGACCACCCAGTCGATCCGGCCGTCGAGCAGGTGCCCCCACAGCGCCTCGACGTCCTCCCGGGGCCGCAGCGGCGGGTTGACCTTGCCGCCGAGCCCGTGGGCGGTGGTGATGTCGGCCAGCAGGTGCCCGATGGTCACCTCCCGGCGGAAGTCGATGTGCGGGAACGCCTCGGCCATCCGCAGGGCCGCGTCGAGCGCCTTCGCGGAGGAGAGATGCAGCAGGTTGATGGTGGGCAGGCCGGTCTCGTGGGCCAGGTACGAGGCGATCGAGACGGCGAGTCCCTCGGAGTGCGGCGGCCGGGAGGCGTGGTAGGCGGCCAGCCCGCTCAGGGTGCCCTCCTGTTCCACCCGCCGGGTGTAGGCGCTCATGATCTCGGCGGTCTCGCAGTGCAGGGACAGCGAGATGTCCGAGGCCAGCTCGGGGAAACGCTCGCGGGCCGCCTGTACCCCGCGCATGACGAACTCGAAGTGGGCGTAGTCGTACCGCTCCCCCTCGGGGATCATCAAAAAGGAGTTCTGGTCGGCTGAGCGGCCGTGCAGGCCGTGGCTGCCGTAGAACATGAAGATCTTGAACGAGGTGACGCCGAACTTCTCCACCAGGTCGGGGATCTCGTCGATGTGCTCGCTCATCATCGGGGCGAGGTGGAAGCCGTAGTCGATGTAGGAGCGGCCGGCGCTGGCGGCCAGCACGTCGGGGAAGAAGTTCTCGTAGCGTCCGCCCCGGTTGAGGTAGTACTGCCCGGTACGCATGTAGGTCAGCGCGGTGGTCACCCCGCCCTGGGCGGAGGCGCGGCTCTCGGAGGCGGTGTCCTCGCTCAGCGGGTTGTAGATGCCCCAGTGCTGGTGGGCGTCGACCACGCCGGGGAAGGCGAGACGGCCACCGCCGTCGACCACGGTGTCGGCCTCTTGCGTGTCGATGCCGGGCGCGACGTGGACGATCCGTCCGTCCCGGACGCCGATGTCGGCGGACTCCACGTCCGGCCGGTCGTGCCGGACGACGCGGACGTTGCGCAGCAACAGGTCGAAGGATGTCATGGTCTCACTCCTCGGAGGGGCAGGCGCTGGCGAGCGAGGTCGGTGCCGGCGTACCGGCTGGCGGGGCGGTGTTCACGGCGGCGAGCAGGCCGGTCAGCCGGCGTACGTCGGCGGCCTGGTCCAGCCGGCCGATCTCCTGCTCGACCTGGGTGGCGACGTCCGGTGCGAGCCGTCCGGCGACGTTGTGGTGAAACTTCAGCGCCAGCTCGGCGGTGGAGAGCGGACGCTGCGGGCCACCCCGGTTGGCCAGCACCTCTGCGGCCCACACCCGGCCGTCGCGGGTGACCACCCGCAGCACCGCCGGGAACTGGTACGGAAAGATCGCATCGCACCGGTCGTCGGGTACCACCTCGACCCGCGCCATCAGCGCCCGGCGGACCGGGTCGGCCGCGAGGGCATCGGTGAAGTCGTCCGGGCCGACGCCGAGGACGCCGCCCCCGCACAGCCCCGCGACCACCGCGTACGGGCCGCTGAACTGTGCCTCGTAACCGGTGCGTGGAGCCCGCTTGCGGTCGATCGGCTGGCCGATCGTGCGGATCACCGGGGTCGGCACGCCGAGGGTGATCTTGTCGATGTCCGCGACGGCCAGTCCCCGTTCGCGCAGGGCGATCGCCGCGTCGATCGCGGCGTGAGTGAAGTGGTTGGCCGGGTAGGGCTTGAAGAAGATGCCCGGCACCGCCCACCTCGCCCCGAGTCCGTCGACGATCTCGGTCGGGTCGAACTCGCCGCGCAGGAACGCCTGGAAGAAGCCGAAACGCCCTTCCAGTACCGTCGGCGGGCCGCTGATGCCGTGTTTGGCCAGCGAGGCTGCGGTCACCGCGGCGTGCGCCGCCCAGCCGCAGTGAATCCGCTTCACCGTGCCGCCGGTGCGGTTGGCCTCGATCAGGCCGGCGGCCATCGACGCGGCCACGCCGAGGCTGTCCAGGGTCTGCCCGGCGTCCAGACCGAACAGGCGGGCGACGGCGACGGCCCCACCGAGGGTGCCGCAGATGGAGGTGGCGTGCTGGCCGTGCTCGAAGAAGACCGAGTTGCCGGCGGTGCGGTCGTAGCCGGCCATGCCGACCCGGATGCACACCTCCAGACCTACGGCGATGGCGGCCACCGTCTCCCGGCCGCTGGCACCCGTGAGCTCGGCGGCGGCCAGCGCGGCCGGGACCACCGAGGCGCTGGGGTGCAGCACCGAGGGCAGGTGGGTGTCGTCGTAGTCGAGGGAGTGGGCCAGCACGCCGTTGGCGAAGGCGGCGAGAGCGGCCGGAACCCGGGTGTCCAGGCCGATCGCCCTGGCCTGGCCCCGGCCGCCCTGCTCGCCTACGTAGGCTAGGGCCGCCTGGCTGGTGGGCAGCGGGGACGCGGCGACGCAGAGCCCGACGACGTCGAGCACCCGGCGGCGTACGCTGTCGACCACCTCCGGCGGCAGTCCGGCGGCCGGGGTGTCGGCGGCGAAGGCGGCGAGGCGCTGCCCGAGGGTCCGCTCAGCCACGGCTGACCACCGCCAGGGGGCGCACCGGCGAGCCGGTGGCACCGAACAACGGCAGCGGGATCATGACGAAGGTGAACTCGTACACCTCGTCGCGGGCGAGTTCCTCCAGCGCCATCGCTTCGATGAGGTAAATGCCGTGTTCGACGAGGAGGATCCGGTGCGCGGGCAGGCTGGTGTGCCCCTGGCCGGGGGGCAGGCACTCGAAGGCGATGGTGTCGGCCCCGACGGCGTGCACCTGCCGCTCGGCCAGCCACCCGGCGCCGGCGCTGCTCACGCCCGGTACTCCCGAGTCGCGGCCGACGTAGACGCTGCGGTCCTCGTGGCCGAAGAACCGGCCCCAGCCGCTGCGGATCAGCACCACGTCGCCCGGTTCCACCGGGGTGCCCTGCCGGCGGGCGGCGGCGTCCAGGTCGGCGGGAGTGATCTCGTAGCCAGCCGGGCAGTGCTCGCCGAGCACGGCGGGGACGTCGAGCAGCACCCCACGGCGCAGCATCGGCTCGACGGTGTGTACGCCGAGTTCGGTGAACCGGCCACCGGCCTGCGCGTCGGCCGCGTCGGCGCCGCCGTGCAGCCGGCCCTCGTGCGACACGTGGGCGAGGGCGTCGACGTGGGTGCCGACGTGGGTGCCCATGACCAGCAGGTCGTTTGCGGCCGAGCCGCCGTCGGCGCGGACCATGTCGCCGTGGCGGCGGGGCATGCTGAGCCAGAACGGCGGGTGGTTCGGCGACTGGGGCATGCCGATCGTCAGTAGCCGGCCGAGGTCGTAGATCTGCGCACCGCCGCGTACGGCGTCGAGCAGGCGGTCGGCGGGCCTTGCGGTGATGGTCACGGTTCCTCGCGTTTCAGCAGGGTCGGCGACGTCAGGAGACGATGTCGCGGTCTCGGAGGCCGGCGATCTCGGCCGGATCGCAGCCAAGTTCGTCGATCAGCAGGGAGTCGGTGTCGGCACCGGGCGCACGCCCGGTGAACCGGATCCGGCCGGGGGTGGCCGACATCCGCCACATCACGTTGTGCATCCGCATCGGCCCGAGGTCGGGGTCGTCGACCACGGTGACCATGCCGGTCTCCCGTACGTGCGGGTCCTCGACGATGTCCCGGGCGTCGTAGACCGGGGCCACGGCGGCACCCGCCTCGGTGAACGCGCGGCTCACCTGCTCGCGGGTCCGGGCGCCGATCCAGTCGCCGACGTACTTGTCGAGTTCGTCGGCGTGGGCGGCGCGACCGGCGCCGGTACGGAACCACGGCTGCTCGATCACCTCCGGATGCCCGACCAGCCGCAGCACCCGCTCGGCGATCGCCTGGGCGCTGGTCGACACCGCGACCCAGGTGCCGTCGCGGGTGCGGTACGTGTTGCGCGGGGCGTTGTTGGTCGACCGGTTGCCGTGGCGGTGCTCGACGATGCCGAGTTGGTCGTAGACGGTGGGGCCGGGGCCGACCGCCGCCATGATCGGCTCCAGCAGGCTCAGGTCGATGACCTGGCCGGTGCCGCCGTTGCGGTCCCGGTGCCAGAGCGCCATCATCACCGCCGACGAGGCGGCGATGCCGCAGATGCTGTCGGCCAGGCCGAACGCCGGCAGGGTGGGCGGGCCGTCCGCAGCACCGGTGAGGTGGGCGAAGCCGCTCATCGCCTCGGCCAGGGTGCCGAAGCCGGCCCGGCCGGCGTACGGGCCGGTCTGACCGAAGCCGGTGATCCGGGCGATGATCAGGCGGGGGTTGACCCGGTGCAACTCCGCCGGCCCGACCCCCCAGCGTTCCAGCGTGCCCGGCCGGAAGTTCTCCACCAGCACGTCGGCGTTCTCGGCCAGGCGCAGCAGCAGCGCCGCCCCCTCCGGGGCGGACAGGCTCAGCCCGACCGTACGCTTGTTGCGGGAGATCTCCTTCCACCACAGTGGCTGCCCATTCTTGGACTTACCGTGCCCACGCATGCTGTCGCCGGCGGTCGGGTGCTCGATCTTGATCACGTCAGCGCCGAAGTCGCCGAGGATCTGGCAGCACAGCGGCCCGGCCAGGATCGTCGAGACGTCCAGCACCCGCACTCCCGCGAGCGGTCCGTCGTTCACCAGGTCCACCTCCCCATCCCCGAATCGGTGTCGGCCGGGCGGGTACGGGGTGCCCCGCCCAGCGGTCTCGTGTCGGTCCCCGTCGCCGGGGCGGCCTGGTCTAGCCCGGATCGGCGGGCGTCCGCGCCCCCGGGATCCGGTAGCCGAGCTCGGCGGAGATCTCGCCGGCCGCCGCCGCGACCAGGGCGCCGTGCGCCGCGCAGACCTGTGGGGTGAACCGGTCCTGCGGCCCGCACAGCGAGATCGAGCCGAACACCTGCCCGGTGCCGTACCGCACCGCCGCGGCGACGCTGCCCGCCCCGTTCTGCCGTTCTCCCATGCTCACCGCGTAGCCCTGCTGCCGGACCAGGGCCAGTTCGGCGCGCAACGCGCCGGGGTCGGTGATGGTGGACGGAGTGACCTGCCGCATCGGCTGGGCGAGGTACTCCTCGACCTCGGCGTCGGGCAGGGCGGCGAGGATCGCCTTGGACGACGAGCCCGAGTGCAACGGGTGGCTGGTGCCCAGGGACACCGACATGCGTACCTCGTGCGGCGACAGCACCTGGTCGATGTAGACCCGCAGCCAGCCCTGCCGCACCGAGAGCGTCGCGGTCTCCCCGCTGTCGCGCACCAGGTGGACCAGGTAGCGGCGGGCGGTGTCCGGCACGTCCAGGGCACGCAGCGCGGCCAGTCCCACCGCCAGCGCGCCGGCGCCGAGCCGGTACCGCTTGGTGTCCTCGTTGAAGCTGAGGAAGTCGTCGGCCACCAACTCCTTCAGGATCCGGTACGCCACCGCCTTGGGCAGGCCCAGTTCCCGCGCGATCGTCGACACGCCAAGGGTTTCCGGCGCCCGGTCGGCGATGATGTTGATGACGTCGAGGGCCCGGCCGAGGCCGGAGCGGACGCGGGTGTCGTCCCGCTCGACGAGGGGCGTGGTGGTCATGGCTGTCCTCACTGTCGATGTACCTGGGCGCAGGGACGGCCGGCGCTCACGGCGGCGCGGGCGTACCCGGCGGCAATCCCGCCCATCGTCGCGGCCGTTCCCGGGCGACCACCAGCGCCACGGCGGCGAGCACCACGGCACCGGCGAGACGCTGCCGCCCGGCAGTGCCGACGGCGGCGTCACCAACGCGGTCCCACGCGGGTCACTGGTGTCCATCGGCCCGGATCGTCACGGCGGTGTTGCCCCGCAGGGCATTGGAGTACGGGCAGAGCCGGTCCGCCGCCGCCACGGCCCGCTCCAGGTCACCCTGTGGGCAGTCGGGCGCGGACACCGCCAGGGCCACGGCGATGGCGTACCGGCCGTCGCCGGTCGGCCGCAGCGACACCGACGCAGTCACACTGGTCGAACCGGTGCGTACGCCTTCCTGGCGGGCGGCCACCGCGAGGGCGCTGTCGAAACAGGCGGCGTAGCCGGCGGCGAAGAGTTCTTCCGGGTCGGTGCCCGGGGCATCGGGACCGCGCTGCGCGGGGCGGGTCAGGTCGACCCGCAGCGTCCCGGTCAGCGACCGTGCCGTGCCGCCCCGCCCGCCGCTGACCCGCACCGTCGCGGTGTAGGTGACCTCAGCCGGTACGGTCGCTCCGCTCATCGCGCCGTCTCCTCGGAGCCGCTGGCGTGGACCTGGGCGGCGACCGCGTCGGCGAACGCCTCGGGCTGTTCGTCGGCGACGAAGTCGGTGCCGCCGGGGATGGTGACCAGCGGCGCGTGGGGCAGCGCGGCCCGCACCACCGGGGTGAACCGGTGCACCAGATCCGCGTCGCCGTGCAGCAGCACGGTGGGGATTCCGGTCTTCGTCAGGGCTTCGGTGTCGAGTTCGTGGTCGAAGACCGCCCGGTAGGCCGTGGCGTAGTCCGGGCCGGTCAGCAGGTACTCGGCGACCTGCCGGTCGGCCTCCGCCGGGGTGAGCCGGGGGTAGAGGCCGTACACCCGGTCCCAGATCACCCGCAGGTGGCTGCCGTCGCGGTCGGGGACGTAGCCCGGCGCGTACGACGTCTTTTTCTCCTGCCGCTCCTGCTCGTCGTAGAGGGGCAGGCCCTGCAGGATGAGCCGGTGCACCCGCTCCGGGTCGCGCAGGGTGGCCTCGGCGGCGACGACCGCGCCGGTGTGCTGCCCGAGCAGGTGCACCCGGCCCAGGCGGAGGGCGTCGGCGGCCTGCCACAGCCCGGCCGCGTACTCCGGGATCGACCAGGGACGCGGCGGCGGGTCGGAGAGGCCGAATCCGGGGGTGTCCACGGCGACCACCCGCAGACCCCGGGCGGCCAGTGGGGCCAGCGCGGTGTCGTAGGTGGCCGACGACAGTGGGGACTGGTGCACGATGAGCAGCACCGGGGCGTCGTCGTCGCCGGCCGTACGGTAGTGCACCTGGCCCCACGGCACGTCGACGTAGCCACGCCGCCCGGTTCCGCGTGCCCGGCTGGTTGCCTCTCGCTCGCTCATGCCGTCACCGCCATGGCCGCCATGACCTCCACCACGTGCTTGATGCCCGCCCGGTAGTCGTCGAGGCGGATGTTCTCGTTGGGGCCGTCCACCCCGGAGTCGGCCCGGGACACCCCGACGCCGACGATCGGCCGGCCGGCCAGCACCCCCTGGTTGCCGATCCACTGTGTGTACGGCTCGATCACCGGCTCGGTGCCGTACACCCGGCGGGCCGCATCGGCGACCAGCGCGACGAACGGGTCCCGGTGGTCGGTGACGTTGGGCCGGCTGGTGGCCATCACCTCGACGTCGAGGTCACCGAAGCCGGTGGCGGCCAGGTGCCTGCGGATGGCGGTGAGCACCCGGTCCGGGTCCTGACCGGGCACCAGCCGGATCTCCAGCTTCGCCGAGGCGGTCGCCGGGATGCCGAGGGTGACGTCGTCGCGCATGTCTCCGCCGGCGATGCCGGTGACGGTCAGGGTCGGCACGGTACGGATCGCCTCGGCCGCCTGCCGGTCGTCCAGGCCGCCGGTGAAGCCGTCGACGCCGGCCCGGCGACGTAGGAACTCACCGTCGAAGTCCACCTCGGCCAGCAGGTCACGCTCCGCGTCGGTCAGCGGGCGTACGTCGTCGGCGAAGCCGGGGACGGTGACCGTGCCGTCGGGCTCCTGCAGGCGGGCCAGCGCGGCGGCCAGCCGGGCGGTCGCCGCCGGCAGCAGGACGGTGTTCTGGCTGGTCAGGTCCCGGGGCAGGGTATGCGCGGTGAGCCGGAGGTACAGCACACCCTTCTCGGCGAGTTTGAGCAGCAGCCGGTCCTGCCCGTCCACCCAGGAGTTCTCCCAGAGCGTCCCGTCGCTGGTCAGCCGTTCGGCGTGGGCCGTGACGAACGAGCCCAGACCGGGGCTGTGCAGCCACTTCTTGCCCTCCACGATGAACCGGCTGGTGACCGGCGGGGTGAGCCCGGCCAGCCGCCAGGCGGCCACCGCGTGGATGCGGGACATCAGCGCGCCCTTGTCGTCGGCCACCCCCCGGGCGTACAGCCGGTCGTTGTGGATCTCGGCGGCGTACGGCGGGCTGATCCAGTCGGCGTCGTCGCCGGCCGGCTCCACCTCCACGTCGTAGTGGGTGAAGTGCAGCAGCGACCGGTCGGCGGCGCCGGGCACCTCGGCCAGCACGTACGGGTAGGAGTGTTCCCACTCGATGACGTCTGCCTGCCCACCCCAGTTGCGTACCGAGGCGGCGATGAACTCCGCGGTGCGGACCATCTCCTCGGGTTCCTGGCGACGGCTGCGGATGCGGCAGAGCTGTTGCAGTTCCTCGACGAACTCGTCGAAGTGGGCGTCGACTGCGGCGAGCGCGGCGGCGGTGTCGGGGTGGGTCATGGGCTTCCTCCCGCTGGTCGGGGGTGGTGGCAGTTCAGTGGATGGTCACGCCGCCGTCGACGAAGATCGTCTGGCCGGTGACCATCGCGGCGGCGGTGCTGAGCAGGTACGCGACCGCGTTGGCGACGTCGGCGGGCTCGGCCATCCGCCCCAGCGGGATGGTGGCCAGCTTGTCGGCGAGGTACGTGGCATCGCCGCGTACGTCGGTGGTCATGTCGGTGGGCACGATGGTCGGACCGACCGCGTTGACGCGGACCTGGTCGGGGGCCCACTCCAGGGCGAGCACCCGGGTCAGGTGCAGCACCCCGGCCTTGCTGACGCAGTAGCCGACGGTGTCGAGCACCGCGATGTGTCCGTTGGTGGAGCCGAGGTTGACCACCGCGCCCCGGGCGGCGCGCAGGGCCGGGTAGGCGGCCTGGCACATCCGGAAGGTGCCGGTCAGGTTGACGTCCAGGACGGTGGTGAAGTCCTCCTCGGACATGGTCGCCGCCGGCCCCCGGCGGACCACCCCGGCGTTGTTGACCAGCAGGTCCAGCCGGCCGTGCCGGTCGAGCACCTCGGCCACCAGGTCCTGACAGGAAGGCGCGGAGCGGACGTCGACCCGGTGCCGGGTGTGCGTACCGCCGGTCAGGCCGGCCCAATCCTGCGCCACGTCGGCCTGGGCCACGGTGGCTCCCCGCTCGGCGAGGGTCGCCGCGATCCGGGCACCGATGCCCCGCGCCGCGCCAGTCACGAGGGCGACCCGCCCGTCGAACCTGTTCGGGTTCATGCGCCGATCACCTTGGTGTCCTCGGCCCAGAAGGCGAGGCGGCGTTGCAGCAACTGGATGACGAAGTGGGCGACCAGCCCCATCACCGAGAGCACCACCAGCACCGCGAACATCCCGGCGATGTCGAAGTTGTAGTTGGTCTGCAGCAGCAGATAGCCCAGACCTTCCTTGGCGCCGATGAACTCGCCGACGACCGCGCCGAGGATGGCGAAGACGATGCCGATTTCCAGCCCGGCGAAGATGAACGGCAGTGCGCTGGGCAGCCGGACCATCCGGAAGATCTGTGCCTTGCTCGCGCCGAACACGGTGAGCATCTGGATCCGGTCGGCGTCGGCGGCGCGCAGCCCCTCGATGACGTTGACCAGCATCGGGAAGAACGAGATGACCGCGGCCATCACCACCTTGCTGGTCAGGCCGAAGCCGAACCAGAGCACGAACAGCGGGGCCAGCGCGACCTTGGGCACGGTCTGGAAGGCCACGATGTATGGCATCAGCGTCGCCTCGACCACCTTGATCTGGGAGATGACCGTGCCGAGCACGACCGCCGCGCCCACGCCGATGACGAAGCCGAGCAGCGCCTCCTGGGTGGTCACCCAGAAGTGGCCCCAGAACTGGGCGTCGGTGAGCTGCCGTTGCAGCGCCTCGACGATCTGCGACGGCCGGGGCAGCACGTACTCGTCGACCTCGAGCAGTTGGGTGCCGTACTCCCAGGCGACCACGACCACGACGAACACGGCCGGGACCAGCCAGAGCTGGGGTCGTTCCCGCAGGTCCAGCGGGCGCCGGGCGGGCCCGTCCGGCTTCGGCGCGCCGGCGCGCGGGCTTGTGTCGACCACATCGGTTGTTGCCATGGCGTCCCCTTGTCAGTCGATAACGCCGGCGGCGTTGAAGTGGCTGCGGATCCGGTCCACGTACACCCCGGCCCGGTCGGAGGACATGACACTCAGGTCCCGCGGGCGTTCCAGCTCGATCGGCACGATCTCGGCGATGCGTCCGGGGCGTGGGCTGAGCACCACCACCCGGTCGGAGAGGAACACCGCCTCCGGGATCGAGTGGGTCACCAGCACCACGGTCTGGCCGCTCTCCCGCCAGATCCGCAGCAACTCCACGTTCATGTACTCGCGGGTCATCGCGTCGAGCGCGCCGAACGGCTCGTCCATCAACAGCACCGCCGGGTCGTGCACCAGTGCCCGGCAGATGCCGGCCCGCTGCTGCATGCCGCCGGACAGCTCGTGCGGGTACTTCCGCTCGAAGCCGGAAAGGCCCACCATGTTCAGCAGTTGCTGGGCGCGTTCGCGGTGCTTCGCGCGATCCAGTTTCTGGATCTCCGCCGGCACCATGATGTTGTCGAAGATGGTGCGCCAGGGCAGCAGCGTGGGGGCCTGGAACACCATCCCGACCTCGGGAAGGGGCTTGCTCACCTCCCGGCCGGCGATGCGCACGGCGCCGCCGGTCTTCGGGCTGAGGCCGGCGAGGATCTTCAGCAGGGTGGTCTTGCCGCATCCCGAGGGTCCGACGACGGAGACGAACTCCCCGCGCCGCACGGTCAGGTTGATATCACTGAGTGCCTGGGTCGGGGCCGACCTGCGCGGCTGATACCGCTTGTCGAGACCGACGACCTCGATCCAGGAACCCTGCGACACCGCTGCCGGCTGCTGTGTCCGGCGACCCACCGCCTTGATGGCCATCGACATCCCTTCCGCGTCCGCTGCTGCTACTTGGTGTAGTTGGCGGCCTTGTCGAGCACCGCGGCCTTGTCGAACTGGTTGGCACCGGCGAGCAGGCCCGGCTCCCACAGGTCGGCCAGCGCCACCTCGCCGGTGATCTGACCGGCCTCCCTGGTGTACGCCTGTGTCTTGGCCCACTCCTGGTCGTCGATGGCGCCCCAATCAGCGAAGTCTTTGGGGTCGCCGGAGGCGGGGGTGGCCGTCTTGAGCCATGCCTCCAGGCTGCGCACGTCGTTGGGGAGTTGCTCCGCGGCCTGCTTGCCGGCGAGGATCTGCGGGAAGACCTGGTAGCCGATCCGCATGGCCGCCTCCGGGTTGTTCGCGGAGAACAACATCGCCTTGTACGCCGCCCGCAGGAACCGGGTGTACACGTCCTTGTTGTCGTCGAGGCTGCGTGCCCCGACGGCGAAGCTCAGCGAGCGGATGCCGTCGAAGGTGTCCGGGTTGTCCAGGTACTTCAGGGTCGTACCGGCGTTCTCGATAACCGCGTACGCCTGGGTGTAGAGCGCCAGGACGTCGACCTGGCCGTCGTTGAGCGCGGCGGCGGCCTGCGCGCCGACCCCGACGGGCAGCAGTTCCACGTCCTTGGCCGGGTCGAGACCGGCCGCCGCGACGTAGGCCCGCGCGTACGGCGCCGAGCCGGACGCGAGGCTGATCACGCCGATCTTCTTGCCGCGCAGGTCGGCACCGCCGCTGATGGTGCTGTCCGGCTTCACCGCCATCACCCACGGCCAGTTCTGGACCAGGCCGCCGATCGCCTTGACCGGCACGTTCTTCTCCACCGCGCCGAGGATGGAACCACTGTCGGCGGCGGTGACGTCGGCGCTGCCGGTGGCGACCGCCTGCAGGGCGGCCACCGATCCGTCGGTGTTGATCGTCTCGACGGTCAGCTTCTCCTCGGCGAAGTACCCCAGTTCCTTGGCCACCGCGAACATGGCGACCTCTTCCTTCGGGCCGATCACCGCGGAGGCGATGGCGAAGGTCAACTCCGCCGGGGCGCCCTCCTTGGCGCTCGACTCCCCACCGGAGCCCCCGCATCCGGCCAGTGCCACCGCAGCGACCAACGCCGCCGGCAGCAAACCCCACTTCTGCTTCATCCGAACACCTCGTCAACGATTGGAAGGAAGGACTGTTCAGCCGGCTCTGCCGGCCGGGATGAGGACTGTTCAGCCGGCTCTGCCGGCGTGGATGAGGACTGTGGCGGTCCGGGGTGGATGGTCAGCGGGAAGCGGCTTCCCGCTGCGCCACCACCACCGCCAGGTCGTTGAAGACGTGCTGTTCGACGATCAGCCGGTCACGGACGCGGAACACGTCGGCGTACCGGATCCCGTCGAACGCGGTGCCGTCCGGCCACTGCCCGTACAGCCGGCCCAGCGAGGTCACCGCGATGTCGTCGCCGTCGGTGCCGACCAGGTACCGGTCGCGGTGCTTGCGCACCCACCGGTAGGTCCCGGTCGACGCCGCGACCATCTCGTCGAGGGAGCCGAAGTGACGGCCCCCGGGGAACACCAGCCGGGCGCCCGGCGCGAGCAGCCGGCCGGCCCGGTCGAGCTGCCGGTCCTCGCATAGCTGGAGGTAGTGGTCCACCAGGCTGGCCGGTTGCGTCAGGTCCATCAGCCGCTCTTGCCGCGCAGCGCCGCCTCCCACTGGTCCCGCAGCGGGTGCTCGGCGGGACCGTCCTCGGTGAGGATGCGCATCAGCCGGATCAGCAGTGCGTCGCGCTCGGAGTCGAGGAGCTGCTGCTCGTCCTTTTCCGGGGCGAAGCCGTCGACGTCGCCCGCGCCGAGCACGTCCCGGCGGACCAGCAGCGCCTCCACGACCCGGAGCCGTTGCCGGGTCACGTGCAGCTCCGTGGAGAGCTGGAGCACCAGGTCGAACAGCTTGCCGGACCGGGGGTCGCCGAAGTAGTCGAACTCGTTGCTCATCACGCCTCCGGCTTGGTCGCGGAGAGTACGGCCCAGGGGAAGTGCCACTCGGAACGGTCGCCCCAACCCTCCGGCTGCATGCCGTTGCGGCGCTCGTCGAACGGCGTCCACGTGGCGTCGGTCAGGCCCACCTCGGCGCAGAGCGCCACCAGGTCGGAACCGAACAGCGCGTGGAAGAACGGTTCGTTGTTGCGTTCCGCGTGCTCATAGACGGTCGCGTCGCGCAGCGGGTCACCGGTGAGCTGGAACTCCAGGAACCGCAGTGCGCCGCCGGGCCTGAGCAGCCGCGCGGCCTCCGCGATGGTCTCCTGGATGGCCTCGGCCGGCATCTCGTGCAGCACCATTGTCCCGGTGACCACATCGCAGGAGCCGGCCTGCAGGCCAGTGGCCCGCCCGTCGCCCTGGCGGTAGTCGACGGCCAGCCCGGCCGCCTCCGCCTCGGCGTGCGCCAGCCGCAGCCCGGGCGCGGCCAGGTCGATCCCGATGATCTGGGCAGTCGGGTACCGGCCGGCCAGCGGCCGGGTGCTCTTGCCGAACCCGCAGCCGATGTCGACGACCCGGGTCGCCGCCGGCAGGTCGGGCAGAGCGGTGTCGGTGAACAGTTTGTGGAACTTGTAGCCGTCGTTGTCGCGCAGCATCACGATGCGGGCGCCGAACTCGTAAACGTAGGCGGACATGTCGTCGGAGAAGAAGCCGCCCGGCTGGATGTGGATGTCGTAGTCGGTGTACCAGTCCGGCAGCGCCAGGTCGGGGTCCAGTTGCAGCGAGCCCACCGGCTGGGCGGGGATCGCCGCGAGCTGCTCGGCCAGTTCGTCGCGGCGGCTGAGCACCGCGTCGCCGGCGGTCTTCCACAGCATCTTCTGCTGCACCCGCTCCAGGTGGCTGAACCACGGGTACAACGACAGCTCCCGCAGCGCCCGGCCGGCCTCGGCGATGTCCTCCGCCTGCCCGCCGGTAGCGGCGTACTCCCGGGTCAGTGCCGGGTAGACGGTGTCTGCCCAGCGCTTGCGCAGGCCGAGGACGAAGTCCACGGCCGAGCGCTCGTCCAGCGTGAGGCGTTTCTCGATGTCCAACAACTCAACTCCTCTGGGTCGGGCCGACCGTGCGGGTCAGGGTCGGTTGCGGTACGGGTCGAGCGGTCGGCCGGGCGCCGGGGATCGCCGGCCTACGGCACGGGTCAGTGGGCATGGCTCACCAGCTCGGCGGCGGGTGTGTCGTGGCGGCCGAGGAAGGCGCCGGCCAGCCGGCCCTCGTAGACCGCCTCCAGCGCGGTGCGGGGGGCGTTGGCGTCACCGACCAGGTGGACGGTGGGCCCGTCGGGCAGGGCGTCCAGTTCGCGGAACAGGTCGTCGACGGCGACCGCCGAGCCGGCGTCGACCACCGCGGTGACGTCGTCGAGGGTGGTGTCGGCGTCGGCGAACGGGCCGGTGAGCGCCACCGTAGTGGCGTCCACCGCACGGACAGTGCGCATCGAATGCACCGCGACCCGCAGGTCGGCGAAGCGTTTCAGCAACGCCAGCCGGGAGTACGTGGTGATCCGGGCGGCGACCCCGGCGATGGGCGAGACCAAGTGCACCCTGCCGCCCCGCCGCGCGATGCCCTCCGCGACGGACGCAGCCGCCCAGGTCCCCTCGTCGTCGATCACCACGAACGTGCCGGCCAGTCGGGTGCCGCCGGGCGGCGCGACGAGATCCGTCACCGCCTGCCACAGGTCGAGCACCGGTGGTCCGCCGGGCAGCGGTCGCCGGGCCGGGCGGGACCCGGTAGCCACGACCACGTCTTCGTAGCCGCCGGCGAGCACGGCGTCGACGCCCGGCCGCCAGCCGAGCCGCACGTCGACGCCGGCCGACCGGATCTCTGCGGCGAGGTCGCGGGTGAGCAGGCCGAGGCGCTCCCGGCCGGGCACCCGGGCGGCGACGGCCACCTGCCCGCCGAGGTCGTCACCGGCCTCGGCCAGGCTGACCTGGTGCCCGGCGCGACGGGCGGCGACGGCCGCCGCGAGACCTGCCGGTCCGCCGCCGACCACGAGCACCCGGCGGCCACCACCGGCGGCGCTGGCCAGTTCCCGCCAGGCGGTACGCCATTCCCGCTCGGCGCCGACCTCGGGATTGACCACGCAGGAGATCGGCAGGCTCGCCTCCAGCCGGCCGATGCAGCCCTGGTTGCAGGCCAGACAGGAGCGGGCCTCGTGCTGGCGGCCCTCGGCCGCCTTGTTGACCAGATGCGGGTCGGCGATGTGTGGACGGGCCAAACCGACAAGGTCGGCCTCGCCGGCGGCGACCAGTTCGGCGGCCTCGGGCAGACTGTCCAGGCGGCACACTGCCAGCACGGGCAGGTCCGGAAACTCACGCTTGAACCGCGCCGCGTGGTGCCGGAACGGGGCGTGGCCGAAGCTCATGTCCGCCATCTGGGTCGCCAGCGAGTAACTGCCGTGGTAGGCGGAGTGGCTGACGTGGACGTAGGCGAGCGGGAAATCGTGCTTCAGTCGGGCGACGATCTCCACCACGGCGTCCGGGTCCAGTCCGCCGGGAAGGAACTCGTCGGCGCTGACCCGCAGCCCGACGGGAAGGTCCGCGGCCGACAGCACGGCGGCGAGCACCTCGCGGGTGAGGCGCAGCCGGTTGTCCAGGCTGCCGCCGTACGCGTCGGCGCGCTGGTTGGTGTGCGGCGACAGGAACTGTTGCAGGAGGTGGCCGTGTCCGGCGTGGACCTCCAGCCCGTCGAAGCCGGCCCGGTACATCCGGCCCGCCGCCGCGGCGAACGCTTCGACGACCACCGCGACGTCGCGGTGACCCATCGCGTGCGGTACGTGCGCACCGGCCGCCCACGGCACCGGTGAGGAGGACCAGGCGGCGGTGCGGGTGGCGTCCCCGTTGGCCTGCCGTCCGGCGTGCATGATCTGGGCGAAGATCCGGGCGCCGTGCTCGTGGACCGCGTCGGTCACCGCCCGGTAGGCGGGGATGACCGCGTCGCTGAAACTACCCAGGCTGATGCTGCGCCCGGCGCTGGTCGGGTGGACCCGGATCGCCTCGGTGATGATCAGACCGACACCGCCACGGGCCCGTTCGGCGTGGTACGCGGCCAGCCGCGCGGTGGGCTCGTTCCGGTGCCCGAAGTTGGTGGTGTGGCCAGGGACGAAGACCCGGTTGCGCAGGCGCATCGACCCCAGATGCACCGGGGTGAGTAGTGATCGAAGCTGTCCGTCGTTGGCCATGCCCACGGCCTCCCGTCTGGACGGTGTCCGACACACCGAACCACGTTCGTTCGGTTGAGCCACACGCCGTTCGATTGGGGGGAACGCTAGGTCAGGCATTGACCGGCAGTCAATAAGATACTGACTGGTAACTTATTTCGAGACACGCCCTTGACCTGCTGTTTCTCTCAGCGGAACAGCGGGACCGGCCGTGTTTCACAGACGTTGCCGGTGGCCATCACTTGGTCTTCCGGCGGACGTGGATCAATGCGGCACCAACCACGGCCGTACGTTGCCGCGACGCTCGGCGGCGCTGTCGGCAAGCTCGCCGCCGATCCCACCGTGCGTCGAGGATGTGTTCGTGGTGTGCTTCGACAGTTCGAGGGCAAGACGGACGCCATCGAGCAGGTCTGGGCGCAGGCGGTGCACCGGCAGTGCGTCGTGCACCCCGTGCGGGCCTCACTGCGACACACCAACCGCAAGGCAGAAGATCACTCCCGCGTTGCGGGAGATCTACGCCGCCCCGACTGTCACCGCCGCTGAGGCGCGCTGCGAGGCCTTCGCCACCGTCAGGAGATCCCATCGCTTCGCGTCGGCCAGCCGTGGCGGCCGTCAGCCGCCACCGCCCGGTGGGTCGACTGGCTGGCCGGTGATGGCCTGGGTCTCCCGCCGGAGGATCTCCTGCAACGGAATGTCGTCGTAGTTGCTGAGGACGACGCCGACCCAGCCGGTGTCCGGGTAGATGTTCCAGTTGGCGACGCTGCCGCCGTTGGCCCCGCCGCGGCCGAACACCCACTGGCGTCCGTTGAGGAGGTGGAGCGGACCCGAGTACGCCTTGTACGACGTGGGCGTGCGGCCGGGGAGCTTGGCCCCGGTCAGCAATTCGACGAAGGGCCGGTCCAGCACCGTGCCGTCGCGCAGCGCGTGCGCGAACCGGACCAGGTCCGGCGCGGTGGCGAACCCGTCGCCCGAGGCGTAACCGATGAAGGCGCGGCCCGGATTCCTGCCTGGCATCTGCGGACTCGGGCTGCCCTTGTCCAGGTTGCGGACGGCGTCCACCCGGCTGCCGTCGGCCTGCCGCATGTACGAGTGCGCGATGTGCTCGTCCGTGAGCCACTGCGGCCTGGTGTAGAACGCCGAACCGGTCATGCCGGAGCAGCCGAAGACGTGCTCGTGCACGTAGTCCCAGAACGTCATGCCGGTCACGGCCTCCACGATCTGCGCCGCGATCGCCAGGCCGGCGCCGCCGCCGGCAAGGTGGGCCTGGTCGCCCGAACCGGGGGGAACCACCAGCGTCGCCTGCCGGGTCCACTGCTCGTAGTACGTGTGCACCTCCTCCTTGCTGGTGAAGACGCGTTGCCAGTCCGGCATCGGGGCGTCCAGCCCCGCGGTGACGGTGAGCAGGTGGTGGATGGTCACCTGCTCGGCGATCTCCGTGGCGAAGCCCGTCAGGTGGGTGCCCACCTTGTCCGACAGGCTCACCTTGCCCTGCTGCGCCAACTGCAGGACGGCCACCGCCAGGAACGGCTGGCTCGCCGAGGCGAGGTTGACCGCGACGCCCTCGTGGTTGCGGATCCCCTTCTCCTTGTCGGCCATGCCGTAGCTGCGCGACAACACGGTCCGACCCCGGTGTGACAGCAGCACCACGCCGGAGAACTTGTCCTCGGCGGCCAGCTCTGCCACGTACCGGTCGTAGGCACCGCCGGGCCGGGTCTCCGGCGGGATCCGGTGGTGCCCGGACGGCTCGGGTGCGAAGAGTGCGTCGGAGCCGGTCGGGGCCGGGGCAGCGTGGCCGGGCTCGGCGTCCACCAGCGGCACGCCGGCCGCCACCAGGCCGGCGGCCGCCAACCCACCCCATCCGACCAGCCGCCGCCGGTCGATACCACGTACTGAATCCACGATCACGGTCCTTTCCCGATCGACAAGCGCACTGTGCAGATTTACCGGCGACCGCCTATCGGCAACCGGTCGCCGAACCACGCCACCCACGTGCGGTGCTGGGGATACTGGGCGGATGCGGTGCTGCTGATCGAGGACTTGGCGCAGTCTTGCGCTGTCAACTACCAGGATCCTCAGTCCTCAGTGGACGCCGTCGCGCTCGCCGTGCCTGCGGTGCCGATGGCGACGGCGGACCCCGCCGCCACGGCCGCGACCTCGGCGGAAACCGGGGCTCGCGCGCCTTTGCGCTTTTGTTGGCGTCCCATGACCGCACACCGTACGGAGGCGTCGTGAAGAACCATTGAAGAAGCTGTGGCCGTCGTTTCACAGCACCTTTGTCGCGGCACCAGCCGCTATGGAATGTTCCAGCGTCACCCGGCTCGGGTCAGGGCCGGGGTGATTGCGTGTTCGGCTCGCGGGTTGCTGAGCTGGGGACTCGCGGGATGAGTGGCCCACCCGGAGGCGAAGGAAGCGGGTGAGGCCGTCGAGATGATCATGGAGTTCTCGAGGTGAGCCTGGACGCACTCGCCTCGGCGCTGCACTCGCTGCGGCCGGATGCCCAGGGCACCCGCGCGCGACGGTACTTGACGAATTTTGGCGTTCTCCGCCTCTCCACGGCGCCGCAGGCCACAAGTTGCGTTGGTCAGCTCGTCGATGGTGGGTAGGTGTAGGTCGACTGTCCAGGGGTAGTCGCTGGTCGCGTTGTGGCCGACAGGCCAGGTTACGACTGCGAAGGGTGTATGAGGATGTTGGAGCAACTGCACAAGTCAGGGTTGAGGGCCGAGCACTGCTACATGGCCGGCATGGCGAGCATCGGCGCGGCCTTCGTCGGCTGGATGTTGTCCAAGCGCCTCGAAAAAGCCGGCATCGACCGCGCAGACCGCTGGGGCATTTTCATCGGCGAATGGGCTCCAACCTTTTTCGCGATGGGTAACGGCCTCCGAACCTATGAGAAATAGCGCCAGGATGAGCTCTTCGAACGGGACCTGACGGTGCCGGACGGGTCTCCAGAATCCGTGCGTTTCTCATCGTGGGTTCGGCTGGTCTGGGCGTGATGTAGGACGCGGATGGCCTGAACGATCGTGGTGGCGTGTCGTGGGCAGCAGCGGAGCTTGGCCACCGCGCCCGGCATGCCGGTCACCAACAGCATGGGTTCGGACAGATTGATGCCCGTGGCGCAGCAGGGCGCCGGGCGCGGCGGGACGAGGTAGTGCGGCGCCCCGTGGGGCGATCCCCTGCGTGGCGCGGGGGCATCCGTTCCCGGTGTCGCCCGGGACTTCGGCTGCGGCGTGCTACTCGTACTCCTGCCCGCATCGGGCCAGCTCTGCGAGGTCGGACCAGCCGAGGGAGCCGATGGTGTGCTCACCCGGCTCCGGTTCGTTCATCAACGCCACAACGGGGCCAGGAACCGGTTTTCGGAGGCCGTCGTCTTCGCTCCAGCCGCCGAGTGCTCCGGCCATCCCGCATTCCAGGTAGGACTGCGGGTCAAAGTTGTACCAGCGGACGTCCGTGGCTCGCACACATGCTGCCGTCCGGGGGTGTCCATGCCGAACCGGGCGTACTCGTCCAGCGGTCCCTGATCGGCGAAGTCGGCCAGGTCCGCGATCTGAGACAGCACGATGGCTTCCCAGTCAGCGTACGACGTCGGCTCGTCGGTGTAGCGAAACGAGGCGGAACGCCACGACGCCTGCAGCGGTGCCGGCTCGACCATGCCCGCCGCCGCGACCATCGCGGCGACCGTATCCAGGTCCAGCGAGACCCGATCCGACAGCGGCCGGGCGACCCGCCACCATGCACGCAGGAACACGTCCAAACTGCGCGTGGCGGCGTTCATGCGTTCGCCTTCCGAGACGAGGCGCCGGTAGAGGTCGCGGTTCGTGCGGCAGACCGGCCCGGGTGGCCCGTCGACCCAGTAGGTCTGCTTGTGCACCACACCAGACTCCAGCGCCAGGATCTTCGCCAGCGCCTCGACCCGATCAGCGAAGACGCCCATCCGGACCCGGTTGCCGTTGTCGTCCTGCCGCCAGAGCTCCCACACCGTCACGGCAGCCACCGTAGTTGTGGCCTCTCTCCGGCGGGCAGCCACATCCGTTCTCGCCGTGAACCGGCCGTACGCCGCTCAGCTACACCACTCACCAACGGGCGGACGGGGTAATCCGGTCGCGCCCGGGAATCCGGTGTGGTTTCCTGGCGCGAGTCCGGGGATGCGCCCTTGATCTGCTCGCGCAGCAGGTCAACAGGGTTCACACTCTCTGATGCGGCCATCGCGTTCTCTTCTCCTTCTCTGACTTGGTCGTCTCGAAGGATCGACGCGATGGCCGTCTCTTAACTATGCAACACGCCCAACACGGGCAAGTCGTACACCACTCCCGTGGACGCAACCCGCGCAAAAGCGCGCCCCCTCCGACCTGACGCCCCTGATCCGGAGCGGCCCACGGAGTGCGGGGCGTGACGTCATCGTGTGGGCCCTGCTGTCCGGTGTCCCACCGTGCGCTCAGCGGTTCTGTGCGGGTGCGGCAATGCCCTCCTCGATCGCCAGCCGGGTCAGCTCCGGTCGCCGACGACGCCCTGTCTTCTCCCGGATCCGGTCGAGGTGGGATCGGACAGTACGGACGCTGATCGACAACGCCTCCGCGATGTCCTGGTCCCGCTCGCCGGCTGCCAGCAGTGACAGCACCTGACGTTCCCGGTCCGACAACGGCACCCGGTGCAGCGGCTGTCGCCCCCGGGACGAGTCCAGCAGGATCGAGGCCAGGGTCGGCGACACGTACGTGTTGCCGGCGGCGATCTCCCGTACCGCCCGGAGTATCTCGTCGGCGTCGGCGTCCTTGGTCAGGTAGCCACGCGCCCCGGCGGCGATCGCCCCGAGTACGTCGGCCTGATCGCCGTGCGCGGACACCACCAGCACCCGGTGGCCCATCTCGGTGACCGCGACCACCGCCGCCGCGTCGCGTACCCCCGGCAGCCGTAGATCGAGGATCACCACCCCACCGCCGGGCTGCCGGTACGCCGCGAACTCCTCCACCGATTTGGCGGTCACCCTGACCTGGACATCCGGTGCGTCTGCGAGCGCCCGGACCAGCGCGGCCCGATAGAGGGGGTGGTCCTCCACGACCGACACCTCGATCGTCGGCACGCCGGTCACCGGGGCTCCCCCGCGCCGGTGACCGGGGCGGTGACAGCCTGCGTGGCCGGCCGGCCGGCGGCGGCCGGGTCCAGCACCGGGCCGACCGGGAACAGGGCCAGCACGGTCGGTGGCACCGGCGTGGGCCGAACCGTCCCGTATCCGAGCGCCTTCAGCGCGTCGCCGTCCGGTACCGGATACCGGACGCCCTGGTCGGTGAGGAGGAAGACGGTGCCCAGGGCGGCCTGCGGTGTGGATCGCTCCCGGACCACCGCGGCCCGGCCGGCCGGCACGAACACCGCGTCGGCTCGCGTGCCACCACCGGCTGCCAACGGCTTCGCCCCGGCCGGCACCCCGGTGCCGGCGCCCAGCCTGACCACCGCCCGATCGTCGTCGACCGTGGCGCACACCGCGGCTCCTTCCCCGGGCACCTCGGCCGGCGGGGCGAGTCGGGCCGGATAGTCGGCGGCCTTCCCGGCCACCGGCCGTGACTGCGCCACGTCGGCCGGCGTCACCGGAATCTCGCGCGCCGCGCCCTCCGCGTGGGCAGCCCGGTTGGCCGGGTTGCCGAGCACCAGCGCCGCCTCGGTCTGTCCGATCGGCAGCAGCCCGTCGGCGTAGACCAGGTAGTAGCGGGGCTCGGTACCGACGGTCGTGGCGGCGAGCACCTGGCCGACCCGAGTGCTCCGGTCACCGACCCGAGGCCCGGCAGAGCCCACCCCGGCCACAGTGACCAGTCGCAGGTCGGGGCCGGCGACCACCGCGTTCAGCCAGGCCGCGCTGACCGGCAGCGGGCGTACCGCGTCGTAGCCGAGGGCAACCGCGGTGGCCTGGTCGGTGATCCGGTGCCGACGCCCGGCCACCACCGCGTGCTCGGTGCCGTCCGGACCGGCGACCAGCAACGCGGTTGCCGGATCGACCTCGCCGCCTACCGGCGGAACCCCGGCCAGCGCCGTGGTGACCGGCGCGGTGCCTGCCGGCCGACCGTCGGCCGACCGCGCACAGACGGTGAAGGGTCCGGTCAGAAGCCGATCCCGGCCCGGCAACGACGGCGGCGCGCCGGGAATCCCGAGCGGGACGCCGCGCGGTGCCCGCGCCAGCGACTTGTTCGACACCCGGCTGGTGGCGGTGCCGTCACCGCCCGCCAGCAGCCGCGCGGAGGCATAGTTGAGCATCGGGTGCAGCAACCCGTCGGCGCCCATCACGTACGCCGCTCCGGTGTCCTTGTCGAGCACCACCTGACCGGGCTTGCGCCAGTCGGTGTTCGCGCCGGGCCGCAGGAAGCCGTACACGCCGAAGCCGGCGGTGACCAGCAGGGCGACGGCCGCGCCCAGCGCACACCCGATGACCAGGCGGCGGCTCGGCGACACCGGGTGATTGGCGTCACCGACCTGCAACGCCGAGACGAGCCGGCGGCGGAGAAACTGGTACGCCTGCACTTGGTCGCGCTGTGTCCACATCAGTTTGTCCCCGCCATGGTGCGTTGCCCGCCTGGTGCACTAGAACTACGGATACAAGGTACGGATCGCCGACGAGATCGAGCCCAGGGAGCCGAGTCATGCCGCCAACCGCACCGGCCACCGCACCGCCCCGCGATTCCGCACGGCAGCGGGCTGCGTCGCCGTTGCCCGTGCCGCCGGCGGGACCGCGCACACTGCGCGGGCTCGGCGTCGGCCGGCTGATGCTCTGGCAGACCGCGGTGCTGAGTGCGGTCGCGGCCGGCGGACCGTCCGGTGTGGTCGGCGGCACGCTCACCGGGGTAGCGGCGGGCGTGGTGCTCGCCACCGGGGTGCGCTGGCGTGGCCGGTGGCTGTCCGACTGGGTGGTGGTCCGGCACCGCTTCCGGCGCCGCGCCGGGCGTGCCCTGCCGGCCCTGCCCGGCCTGCGGACCCGGACCGAAGCGGACCGGGCGGGTAACCGGATCGGGCTGGCCGGTGACGGCCGTTCGTGGAGCGCGCTGCTGCGCGTCGAATCCGACGGTGACCTCGACGATCTGCTGCGCCGGCTGCTGTCCCGCTACGACGACCCCGATCTGCCGCTGGCCGGCGCGCAGCTGGTCGACTGGACCTCGCCCGGCACCGGCAACGCGGAGCGCTGGGTCGCCATCCGGTTCGACCCCGAGATGGCCAGCCGGGCGGTGCGGGCCCGCGGCGGCGGCGGGATCGGTGCGGTACGCGCCGCGGGCACCGCCGCGCTGCGGCTCGCCGACGAGCTGCGCGCCGGCGGGCATCAGGTCACCACGCTCGACGGCGGTCAGCTGCGCGACGCGGGGGCCGCCGTACTCGGTATCGATCCACGGCGTGCGGACGATCCGGGCACCGAGACCTGGCACTATTGGTCGCTGGGCATGCTGCACCAGGTCTGCTTCCGGCCACGCCGAGCCCCCCGGAGCCTGAGCGACGTGGCCACGCTGCTTCGCCGGCACGCCGGCACACCGGCGCTGGTCAGTGCCGTGTCGGTACGGTGGGACCGGCAACGCGGCGGCGGTACCCGCAGCACGGCGCTGATCCGGCTCGGGGTTCCCGCCGGGCCGTCCCGGGAGGCGGTCGCCGAGGCGGTCGGAAAGGCCACCGCCGGGTTGGACCGGGACCTGGTCCCACTGGACGGGGCACATGCCGAGGCGGCCTGGGCCACGCTGCCGCTGGCTGGCCTGCCAGTGGGTTAGCCGCCCCATGCGCGTGCCGCGCCGTAGATGTCGAGCACCGCGCCCGCCACCGGCACCAGACTGACCAGCGCCAGAAACTCGACCACGTCGAGCAGCCGGCCCCAGTACGGAGATGGTGTCTTGGCGGCGGCCCGGACCGCGTACGTCCCGCAGACCACTCCGGTCACCAGGAGCAGCCCGGCGAGGAGCAGCCGCGTTCCGGGTCCGCCGGCCAGGCTCACCCGAGCCGTCATGCCGAGCACCGACGCGGTACCGGCCAGCAACAGGGCGGCCCGCTGGCCGACGCCGGCGTAGGCGCGGGCGCGGAGCAACAGCCCCACGCCGGCCAGACCAGCCAGGGCCCACGCCCAGCGACCACCGCTCCACAGCAGGATCCCGGCGCAGCCGGCCACGATGACTGCCAGGCCGGAGAGCAGACCGGTCAGGATTCGCTCAGCGGCCTCGGTGTCCGCGACCACCTCCGGCCCGAGCGTGGGCCGCTCGTCCCCGCGGAACGCCTCTATGTCGGTTGGTACGCCGGGCAGCGGCAGCCGGCCGAGCCGAAGAGCGAGCATCGGCAGCGCCGGACCGGCCACCACCACCAGGCAACAGGTGACCGCCGCGACCGAGGCGGGCGAGGAGGCGGTGAGCAGGTTGGCGAGTGCGCCGAGGCTACCGACCGCGGCAGCCACCGCGGCGGCGACGAACCGCTGCTCCGCCACCACCACGGCGGCCAGCGCCGTGTAGAGGGTGACCGTCGTGCCGGCCAGAGCCAGTCGACTCGGGGTCAGCTCCATCGCCGCGTCCGGACCACCGATCGCCGCCATTCCACCGATCATCGCGGCCGGTACGCCGCCGGCGGCCACCGCCGCGCCCAGACCCTGGTCGCCGAACGCCCGTGCCAACGCTCCGCCGGCGAGCAGCAGCGCCAGGGCCAGGGTGCCGGAGAGCAGCGCGACGGTCAACGCGGCCAGCCCGCTCAGGCCGACCGCGACCGCCACTGCGGTGAAGGCCAGCGCGGCGACCGCACCGCCGACCTTCCGGGACGCCGCCGGCCGCCACACTCCGGGCCGGTCCGCGGCGGCGCTCGCGATGGCGTCCACCACGTCGTCGAAGATCATCGGGGTGGCCCGGCGGTCGACGGTGCCCAGGTAGAGCACCTCGCCGTCGCGCACCCCGGCGCCGCTGACGGTGACCGCGCCGTCCAACGGCGGCCCACCGAAGCGACGCAGTTCCCAGCCGATGCCGCCGGCCCGGTCGGCCCGGTCGGCGTCGGTGGCCAGCAGCCGGACCAGTTGCGGAAGCAGCTCCGCCACCGTGCTCTGGATCGGCAACGACACGTCGAGACGGGCGTGGGGGGCTACCACGGTGACCCGTCGAGGGGCGACCGCAGTGGTCACTGCTGCGCCTCGCCGAGGAGCGGGGCGTACCTCGCCTCGTTGGCCGCCGCCAGCTTGGCCAGGCCGTCGTTCACCGCCTCCAGCACGAGTTGACCGAGGGTGTCCGCGTCGTAGCGACGCAGCACCTGCGGGTCGATGGTCACCTCGGTGAACCGGCCGTCGCCCTTGAGCTTCACGGTGACGTCACCGTTGCCGGCGTACCCGGTCAGCTCCATCGTCGCCACCGAGCGCTGGATCTCCTCGATCCGCTGTTGCTGTTCATGCACCTGGGCGAGCAGATCCTCGATCGCCGGTTCCATCTGTCGTCTTCCTTCCGGTGTCACCGCCACCTCGCGGCGCCGTGGCCCACCAACGGGCTACGGCCGCCGCCCCTGCACGTCGTATTGGATCGACTCACGGGTATGGGTCGCAAGGTTTGCGAGGTATACGTACTGCGCGGCGGTGGTGTAGGCGTCCATGTAGTCGGCCCGGCCCGGGTCGGCCCGGGCCCACCGTACGGCCTCCTCCGTGGCCGCGCCGTGCAGCGCGCCGACCGGTACGGTCGGGGCCGATCCGCCGTTGCGCAGCTCGAAACTGGCGAGGTCGCCGGCCGCCGTGTAGACGGTCCCGTTGCCGGTGAACTGCGGGTGGTGGAACACGTCGGTGGGCAGGCTCTGCGGCTGCACCGGGACGGGTGCCTGCAGGGCACCGCTGACGACGTCGGCCGCCTGCCCGAAGGCGAAGCCGGCGAAATCACCGACCTGCGGCACCTTGCCGACACCGAACCCGACCACGTCCTTGACCGCGTTGGCGATCGCCACCTGTCGGGCGTACGCCTCCTGCGCCGTACGGGTGGCCTGCTCGGCGTCCTGCACGTTGGCGTACCAGATCGCGTTGGCGGCGGCGGCGTTGGTCAGGCCATCGACGTTGCCGGCGTACCGGCCCGCCTGTTCCATCGGGATCGTGCCGGCGTCGGCCTGGCGCAGCAGGTACTCCTGGTAGAGGTCGGCGGCCACGCTGATCTCGTCGCGGCCGTCCTGGGTGACCTGACCGAGCATCAGCATGTGTCGGGCGTCGGTGCTGCCCAGGCGCTGCGCCGCCGGATCGGTGTCCAGTCCGTCGAGCGGCTGGGCGTACAGGTCCATGTTCGGCACGGTGGCCCGGGCGATCGCCTCGGCGAAGTGCGGGTTCTCCCGCATCGCGGCCAGGGTCTGCGGGTACGACGCCGGGTCGGTCATCGTCTGGGCGAGGTTGACGTAGGCACCGCGGGCCAGGTCGCGCTCGACGGGATCGGCCGTTGCGGCACCGATCCAGTCGACGACCCGGCCCGCGGTGCTTCCGTCGTCCGCCCACGCGAAGCCGGCCAGTCGGCGCAGTGTCTCGCCGTCGCCGGCCAGCGCCGCGTCGGCGGCGTGGTTCCGGGTGGACACGTCGAGCAGCGTGGTCAACGTCGCATCCACCCGGGGCTTGTCCCAGAGCACCGCGTCGTCGGTCGACACGTGGTACCCGGGCTGATTGGGGCTGTGCCGGGA
Source organism: Micromonospora pallida (assembly GCF_900090325.1). Taxonomy (NCBI): domain Bacteria; kingdom Bacillati; phylum Actinomycetota; class Actinomycetes; order Micromonosporales; family Micromonosporaceae; genus Micromonospora; species Micromonospora pallida. Next base: position 1,134,645 of record NZ_FMHW01000002.1, read on the forward strand.
GACGTCGTCGAGTCGCTGGGTCACCTCGGCGATCTCACCGACCCGACGGGTCACCGCGGCGGAGTAGTCGGCGCCGGCGACGACGTCCCGGTCGGCCGCGCCGGTCATCTGGGACAACGCCTCCCACTGGGCGTAGCGGGGCACGTCGAGCCGGTTGGTGTAGACCGTCTCGCCGAGCACCCCGGTCAACGGCGCCCGGCCCGGCGTCGACGGCACCTCGTGGGTGAAGCCGAACGAGTTGGTGCCGATGTTGGTCTCGGTGGCCGCCCTGGTGTGCACGAGATCGCGGATCGCGGCGGGCAGGTCGGCCGGGTCCTGCGACAGGGTCAGGATGCCGTTGCCGACGGTCCGCAACATCGCCTGCCGGTCGGCTGGGGCGAAACCCGGGGCGGTCTCGCCGAAGATGCCGAACAGACTGGTGTGGTAGCGGTGCTCGGTGGCGTTGACGTAGCCCGGCAGGTCGAACACCCGGTCGCCGAGCGCGCCGTAGAACGAGGTCAGGAATGCCTTGTCCGCGGCGGACGGTGGTTGGCCGGTGCGTACCCGGTCGGTGATCACGGCGAGTTGCGCCATGCTCTGGCGGAACTGCGCGGGCGAGGCGTCTCCGGCGAGCGCGGCCCGCACCGTCTCTCCCGCGAGACGTCCGTCGGCACCGGCCGCGGCGGCCGGACCGGCGGCGCCCACCGAATGCGGCCCGCCGAGCTCGGTGGCGACCTGCGCCAGCACCGCACCGAGCCGGTCCCACACTCCGCGCATCGCGCTCAACGCCTGCTCACCGACGTTGCGGGCGTGGCCGAGCAGAGCGGAGACCTGGCTGCTCGGCACCGCCCCGGCGGCAGCCACCAGGAGCTGAGCGTTGGCCCGGAACCGGGCGATGACCGTGTCGGCGGTGCTCGCGGCGGCCTCCAGTCCGCCGGCTGCACGCTCCAGCGCGGCGGCGTGCCGGCGCAGCCGCGCCTCGGTGCCGTCCAGCCCGGTGGTGACCCGGCCGGCGGCGGCGCCGAACGCGTCGTACGCCGAGCCGTGCCAGTGCGCCGCGAGCCCGCTGCGGCGCCGGACCAACTCGCCGGAGACGCCCGCTGCCTGGTCGGCGATCGTCAGGTAGGAGTGGGCCACGGTCCGCAGCCCGGCCGGGTCGCCGGTCATCTGCCGGCGGTATTCGGCGAGCACCGTGGCGTACCGGTCGAGCAGCCAGGACAGCGCGCCCGACAGATTCACGGTGTGGCCGACCAGGACGGGGGAGACGCCGGTCACCGGTCAGTCCACCTTGACCGAGCCGTCGGCACCGACGCTGATGTCGGCGTTGACGGTCTGCCCACCGGAGCTGGCGGTGACCTCGATGTCGAACGCGCGTCCGGTGTCCACCGGCACCTCGACGGTCAGCGTCATGTCGCCCCTGCTGGCCGTGATCGTCACCTCGTCGTCGTCGCCGTCGGCGGAGGGCCTGGACGGCGCCGACGACGGCGGCCCGTCATCCGACGCGGCCGGTGGGATCGGCAGGATCTGCACCGGACCGGTGGGCGTGGTCGTCACCGGCGTGCCACCGGAGGGAAGCGAGGACTGACCGGGTTGGACCGCGACCCACTGGTCGGTGCCGAGCGCCGGCGGGACGTAACTGCTCATCGAACCGCCGGCCGGGTAGCCCGCGCCGGTGAACGACGGCATGCCGTAGCCGCCGCCCAGGGCCGCCTGGCCCGCGCCGGTGGCGATGCTGGCCATCGGTGGCGGCGCGAGCACGGGATTGCCCGCGCTGCCGGCCGGCAGCGCCGGGGCGGACCCCGCGCCGCCGCCGTTGTTCTTCGAGAACAACTGCTCGACCTGGCCGACGATGGTGGCCAGACCGGTCAGGATCTGGCCGAGGTTGGTCACCCCGATGGCGGAGAGGATGCCACCGATACCGGTGAGGAACGCCTTGAGGATCCCGGTGGTGCTGACCGCCAGGGCCCGACCGGCCGCCCGGGTGTACGGGTTGGACATCAGCGCGGCCACCGTCGGGTTGACCGCGCTGACCACCGCCCGGTAGCCCCCCTGCGCGGTGGTCAACTGCGCGGCGGCACCCTCGAGTTCCCGAATGCCGGCGTACACGGTCTCGATGATCTGCTGGAAGCTGGCGAAGGACCTGCTGAGCTTCTGCACCACGGAGTCGCTCGCCGAGCCGGCGGACCACACCTCACGCAGCTGGTCGCGGGCCCGCTCCAGGTCGGCCAACAGAGTGACCAGCCGGGCCACCCGCCCGGTCAACGCCGCGGCGTGGGCGAGGATCGCCTGCGGGTTGCCACCCACGATCGTGGGCAGCGCGACGGTACCGGGCCCACGACCGCCGGCGGCGGCGTCCATCGCGCCCGAATTGGGGATGTCAAACACGACGCACCTCTCTCGGCTTCAGGTCGTCGGGGCTCACCACAGCGGGGTCGCATCCGTCATCGGGCGGTAGACCCGGACGCGTCCGGAATCCGCCGCCGAGCCCACCGCTCCATGGTTGTAGAGCTGGCCGCCCGCACCGGCGACCCCGATCACCAGGCCTCCGTCGCCGGCGGGCTGCACGACCACCACGTCGCCCGGGTGCACCAGGCCGGAGACGTCCCGACTGCTGCCCGAGTAGACCGCCAGCAGGCCGACCCGTTCCTGGTTGGCCGGGCTGCGGTCGAGCCAGTCGGCGAAGTCCCCCGCGTTGCGGAAGGTCGCCTCGGTCAGGGGCCGCGACGAAAGCTCACCGAGCCCCGCGCGGCCCAGGTAGTCCAGGATGTTGCCGACCGATCCCGGCTCGCCCGCCGCGCCCGCGCTGTCGTTGATCGCGTAGCCGGCGAGGACGGCGTTGGGTGCCGCACCGGAGCCGGTGGACCCCCCGCCCAGCGCGGCGGCGACCGCCCGGTCCGCCTCGTCGTAGTCGTTAGCGCTACGGTGCACCAGGTCGTTGACCTCCTGCAGCAGTTGCAGCAGCGTCCGCATGGTGCCGACGACCTGCCCCTGCATCGCGATGTTCGCCGACGCGACCGGCGAGCCCAGCTTCGCGAACGACGTCGGTGGGAGGGCCAGCCGCTCCAACTCGACCACCGTGCTGTACGCCTGGAGCAAAATGCCGACGACGTTGCCGACCACTCCACGTACGGCATCCGGCCGCACGTTGTACGACGAGCCTGTCGTCATGGTTCGCACCTTCCCGCCAGATCGTCCACGCCGGGGCCGGGCAACTCGACCGCGCTGAGGCGGTTCCCGGATGGTTGCGGGTCATCGTAGGTTGGTGCGCGCGCGCCCTTGAACGGCAAAACTACCCACGACCTGCTCTGTCAAAGTGACCACTGGTTCCGATTTCTCGGGCCGAGGAGGCACCGCCGGATGTCCGCCGACACCTTCCGCCGCCGGGCTGTACTGCCCGAACCGCCACGCGGCGAGATCATGCTGCAGTCCCCGCCCGCCCTGCCCCGCGGGTCCAGCCAGGTCGGCATGCAGCTCATGTTCATGCTGCCGATGATGCTCGGCATGGGCGCCATGTCGTTCGTCTACATCGGGCGCTCCGGCGGGGCGATGACCTGGATCTTCGGCGCCCTGTACATCAGCGCCATGGTCGGCATGCTGGCCATGGGCCTGTCCCGCGGTGGTGCCTCGAAGAAGGCGCAGATCAACGACGAACGACGCGACTACCTGCGTTACCTGAGCGGCCTGCGCGGCCAGGTCCGTGAGGTGGCGGTCCGCCAACGGGAGGCGGCCCTGGCAGCCCTGCCGGACCCGGCCGACCTGTGGTCGTTCGCCGGCACCGAGCGGCTCTGGGAACGGGCCCGCACCGATCCCGACTTCGGCCGGGTCCGGGTCGGCACCGGACCGCAGCGGCTGGCCACCGCGCTGCGGGCGCCGCAGACCGCCCCGCTGGAGGACCTCGATCCGGTGGCATCGACCTCGCTGCGGCACTTCATCCGCACCTACGCGACCGTCGGCGGGCTGCCGGTGGCGGTGTCGCTACGCTCGTTCCAGCGGGTCACCCTGGCCGGTGACCGCCCCGAGATCCTGGCCCTCGCCCGAGCCCTGCTGGCCCACCTGGTCACCTTCCACTCGCCGGAGAACCTGCGCATCGCCGCCTGCGTCGGGCCGGACCGGCAGGACGGCTGGGACTGGTTGAAGTGGCTGCCCCACTCGGTGCACGCGGGCCGGGCCGACGCGAGCGGGCCGACCCGGTTGGTCGCACCCACCCTCAGCGGAGTGGCCGCGCTCCTTGCCGACGATCCGGCCGATCCGGCGGCCCGCGGCTCGTTCACGCCCGGTGCCCGGCCCGGGGCGCCGCACCTGCTGATCGTGCTCGACGGAGCCGGCACGCTGCCCGATGCCGGGCTCGCCCCACCCGACGGGCTGGCCGGCACCACCATCCTGGACATCGGCGGCGGGCTCGGTGCTGACGCCCACGCGCTCGATCTGGTGATCGCCGAGGGTCGGCTCGGCATGCGCACTGCGGACGGGGTCTCCCTGGTGGGTGTGCCGGACCAGCTCAGCGTCGCCGGTGCCGAGGTGGTCGCCCGGCAGCTCACCGCCTTGCACACCGGCACGCCGGCGGCCAGCGAGCAGCCACTGTCCACCACGTTCGGGCTGGCCGACCTGCTCGGCATCGGCGATCCGCGCCGGCTCGACCCGGCAGTCACCTGGCGCCCCCGGTCGGCCCGCGATCGGCTGCGCATCCCGATCGGGGTGGATCCCGACGGGCGTCCGGTCGACCTGGACCTCAAGGAGTCGGCCGAAGGGGGCATGGGCCCGCACGGGCTGGTCATCGGAGCCACCGGGTCCGGCAAGAGCGAACTGCTGCGCACCCTGGTCACCGGGCTCGCCGCCACCCACTCCTCGGAGACGCTCAACCTCGCGTTGATCGACTTCAAGGGCGGTGCCACCTTCGCCGGCATGACCGGCCTGCCGCACACCTGCGCGGTCATCACCAACCTGGCGGCCGACCTGACCCTGGTCGACCGGATGGCCGACGCACTCCGCGGCGAACTGGTCCGCCGCCAGGAACTGCTGCGGGCCGCCGGCAACTACGCCTCAGTACGCGACTACGAGCGGGCCCGCACCGACGGCGCACCGCTACAACCGCTGCCCTCCCTCCTGGTGATCATCGACGAGTTCAGCGAACTGCTCTCCAGCCGGCCCGAATTCATCGACCTGTTCGTCATGATCGGTCGGCTCGGCCGCAGCCTCGGCGTGCACCTGATGCTCGCCTCGCAGCGACTCGAGGAGGGGCGGCTACGCGGTCTGGACAGCCACCTGAGCTACCGGATCGGGCTGCGCACCTTCTCGGCGGCGGAGAGCCGGGCCGTGCTCGGGGTGTCCGACGCGTACGAACTGCCGCCGGTGCCGGGCTCGGCGTACCTGAAGTGGGACATCACCACCCTGCAACGGTTCAAGGCCGCGTACGTCTCCGGTGAACTGCCGCCCGAGCAGGTGGCCGCCGTGGCCGAGGAGATCCCGTACGAGCGGCGGGTGCTGCCGTTCGGGCTCGCCCCGCTGGTGCCGGCCGAGGCGGTGCGCGCGCCGGCACCGGCGACCGGCCCCGACACCGCGGCGGCCAAGGGCGAGACCGTGCTGAGCTCCATGATCGGCCGGCTCGTCGGCAACGGGCCCGCCGCGCACCAGATCTGGTTGCCGCCGCTGGCCGAAGCGCCCGCCCTGGACCAACTGCTGCCGCCCCTGGGCGTCGACCCGCGGCGCGGTCTGACCCCGGTGGGCTGGACCGGCAACGGGCAGCTCACCGTGCCGCTGGCCATCGTGGACAAGCCGTTCGAGCAGCGTCGGGACCTGCTCTGGGCGGAGCTGTCCGGGGCGGCCGGGCACGGGCTCGTGCTCGGCGCACCGCAGACTGGCAAGAGCACCCTGCTGCGTACCCTGGTGGCCGCGCTGGCGCTCACCCACACCCCGACCGAGGTGCAGTTCTTCCTGCTCGACCTCGGTGGCGGTGGCCTGGCCAGCCTCTCCGGCCTGCCACACGTCAGCGGCTACGCCAACCGGATGGACACCGAACGGGTCCGCCGGATCGTCGCCGAACTGACCGGCCTGCTGGCCGAGCGGGAGCAGTCGTTCGCCGCGCACGGCATCGACTCGATCTCCGATTTCCGGCGCCGCCCACCGCCCAGCCCGGACGGGCGGACGTTCGGCGACGTGTTCCTCGTCGTCGACGGCTGGATGGCCCTGCGCCAGGAGTTCGAACAGCTGGAGGAAGCGGTCACCACGCTCGCCGCCCGCGGCCTCGGGTTCGGTCTGCACGTCGTACTGTCGGCCAACCGCGCGATGGAGATCCGACCGGCCCTGCGCGACCTGATCGGCACTCACGTCGAGCTGCGCCTCGGCGACCCCGCCGACTCGGCGTACGACCGGCGGGCGGCGGCCGACGTGCCGAAGGGTGCTCCGGGACGCGGGCTCACCGCCGACAAGCTGCACTTCCTCGGCGGGCTGCCGCGCATCGACGGCCGTACCACGGTCAGCGACCTGCCCGACGGCGCGAGCGATCTGGTCAAGCAGGTGGACGCGAGCTGGCACGGCCCGCGCGCTCCGCAGGTGCGGTTGCTGCCCCGGCTGGTGCCGGCCACCGACCTGCCCGCTTCGGTTCCCGGTGACCGGCGGATCCCGATCGGGCTGGCCGAGGCGGATCTGGGACCGGCCTACCTGGACTTCGACGCCGACCCGCACTTCCTCGCCTTCGGCGACGTGGAGTCCGGCAAGACCGGGCTGCTGCGGGTGCTCGCCCAGCAGATCGCCGCCCGCTATCCGGTGGCCGAGGCCGCGGTCATCGTCGCCGACTACCGGCGCGGGCTGGTGGACGCGCTCACCGGCCCGCACCTGCTCGGCTACGCCGGCAGTGAGCCGGTGCTCACGCAACTCGTCGCGGAGGCCGCGGAGGGACTGCGGCGACGCCTGCCCGGTCCGGAGGTGACCGCCACCGAGTTGCGTGAGCGCAGCTGGTGGAAAGGCCCCGAGCTGTTCGTCCTCGTCGACGACTACGACCTGGTCGTGTCACCGAGCCACAACCCCCTCGCACCCCTGCTGGAATTCCTGCCCCAGGCCAAGGACGTCGGCCTGCACCTGGTGCTCACCCGCCGGTCCGGCGGCGCCAGCCGGAGCCTGTTCGAGCCGGTCGTGCAGCGGCTGCGCGACCTGGGTACACCGGGCCTGCTGCTGTCCGGTTCCCGTGACGAGGGCGCGCTGTTGGCCGACGTCAAGCCCAGCAAACAGCCACCCGGACGTGGGCAGTTGGTGGACCGGCGGACCGGTGTGTCGTTGGTGCAGCTCGCCTGGGCCCAGACCGACCCGGCATGATCCGGGCCGGTCGACGCGCGGGATCCGGCTGCCCCGGCCGTCGGGTCCCTGTGGGTAATAGTGCCGTGTCCGTGACGGGTACTTGTGCCGTACTACCAGGGGTGACGGATGCATAGCATCGCCAGCGTGTACGGCGCCGCGAGTCGGCGCGCGACCCTTGCCAAGAGGAGGTGACCCGACGTGGCCAGTCCCGGATACCAGAGTGATGCCGCCGCGATGACGCGAGCGGTCAGCGGGTTCGACGAAGCCGCCACCAACACGGCTCGGAGCATGGCGCAACTGGAGAGCGAACTCATGTCGGTACTGAGCCGGTACTCCGGTAACCAGGCCACGGCTTTCTGGCAGCTGCAAACCCGGCTGCAGGAAAGCATGCGGGTCGCGTCGCGGGAACTGCAGACCATGTCCGGCCTGGTCAACGAGAGCTTCCGCAACTACAACACCGGTGACGTGACGGCCGCCGATTCCCTGCGGGGCCTCAGCGGCGCCGTGGGCGAGGGCAGCCCCGTACTCAGCCGGCTGGCCGGCGCCTAACCTGCCCGGAAGGGGTGATGTGAGATGACCGCTGATGTGATCAACGTCGAATTCGCCGCGCTGCGGGCCGCCGCCGACTCGCTGCAGGTCAAGGCCCAGGCGCTGAACGGCCACATGGACCAGCTGCAGACCAGCCTGGCCCCGATCAAGCAGACCTGGTACGCCTCCGGCAGCGCCGCCGGTCAGGCCGCGGAACAGTCCGAGAAGCGGCTGCGGGTAGCGCTGGCCGACATCATCGCGGTGATCGGTCAGTTCTCCGGCAAGGTGAACGAGGCGCACGACACCCAGTTGGCTCTCGAGAACCGGAACACCAGCTTCTTCGCCTGAGCCGGGGCGACCAGCGGCGGCGTGGGGTGGGGCGGGATCCGCCTCCACTCGACGCCGCCGCCCCGCTGGCCGGCGTAGTTCCCAGCCGAGCTCCGAGACAGGAGAGCGCGACGATGTCCCACGAGGAGTCGTTCCGGGTCCACCTCCAATCGCTGCTGGCGTTCGCCCGCGAGTTGGAGGACCAACTGGAGGCGATGCGCAAGCCGACGGACGGCCTCGGCCAGTTGCGCATCCGGCCGGTCCGGCTCGGCGACTTCGGCGAAGCGGCGTCACTGGCCGAGCGACACCGGGCCGCCGCCGAACAGATGCACGAACTGCTGCACACCGTGCGGGAGGCGATCGCCTTCGCCAACGACGTGACCCGCATGATCGCGGACGGGTACGCCGACTACGACACCGGCGTCGCCACGTCCTTCCGGGCGCACGGAAGGGACTGACACGATGTCGCGTGGACGCGGTCGGGCGCGTAGCGAATTCAGCCAGTACAGCCACCAGGAACTCGTGCGAATGCTGCACGCCGGCGAACCGAGGTCGGTGACCGAGGCGGCGGAGGGCTGGGGAGCCGCCGGCACGGCGCTGCACGAGCGCGCCGGCGACATCGAGCGCCAGCTCCGCGAGTTCGAGCAGTGGTGGGACGGCGGCGCCGCCCGGCAGTACAAGTTGATGATCAACGACCTGACCTCGGGTATCCGGCAGGTGGCCAGCACCGCGTTCGCGGTGCGTGACCTGGCCTACTCCTCCGCCGAGGCGCTCACGACGGCCCAGAAGTCGATGCCCGCCCCGGTCGCCGTGCCCGATCTTGCTCCCTCCGTCATCGCTGCCGCGACCACGCCCCTGGTCGTACCCGCGGACACTCCGGCCAGCACGGTGGACACGCTCCGCCAGCACCAGGCCGAGGCGACCGCCGAGGTCCAGGCCCAGCAGCGGGCACAGGCCGCCTCGGACGCGGCTCACCAGCAGGCGGTGCAGGTGATGACCACCCTCGCCACCGAGTACGTCACCGACGAGGACGCGATGCCCGTCACCCCGAGCGCCGCGTCCCGACCGGTCACCGGCGCGCCGATCGAGGAGCCACCGCCGACCACGCCAACGTCACCACTGGTTCCGCAGCCCGGTGGCGGCCTGCCGGCCGGGACTCCCGTCGACCCGACCACGACGCCGGTCGACCCGTCCGCGCCACCGGTCGACCCGGACTCGGTGCCGCCGGCGACCCAGCCCCGGCCGCTGTTCGGCACGATGTTCACCGCCGGGTTGGCCGCAGCCGCGGCCGCGCTGGGCGGGCGGTTCACCAGCGTGCCGCCTGGGCTGGGGGCCAAGCCGAAGGACGAGAAGAAGGACCCCGCCCCGGTGGCCACGGCCGACGACAAGGCCGCCGGCAACGGCGCCCGGATCTCCGCCGGCGGCGTGGGTGGCGGCGGTGGTGGTGTGGGCGGCGGCGTCGGTGGCGGTGGCGGCGTCGACATGTCGCCGGTGGCGAACCAGTCGTTGGCTGGTCAGGCCGGCGGCCCGACGGCGAGCGGGCTCGCCGGAGCCGCGGGGGCCGCCGCCGGGGTGGCCGCGACCAAGGGCATGACCGGCGGCTTCATGCCGGCGATGCCCTTCGCCCCGATGGGCGGGGGCGACGCCGCCGGCAGCCGGCGCATCCCACCCTGGCTGGTCGAGACCGAGGATGTGTGGGGCGAGCAGTCGGTGGTGACGCCGGCGGTGATCGGCGAGGAGCCTGAGGCGGGCCAGCCGGGGACCGGATCATGGAGGTGACCGGCACCGGGTTCCGCGCCGTTCCGACCGGTCTGGACGCCGCGGTGGCCGAACTCACCGGGAGCGCCGACCGGTTGACCGCCATCCACGGGCAACTCCACACGCCGGCCATCGACGGCAAGGCATTCGGGTTGGTGCCGCAGTCGCAACGCGCCATGCAGGCACACGGCACCAGCCTGCAGCTCAGCAGCGCCGAGCTGGAGTCGGCGGCGACGCAGACCCGGCGGTTGGCCACCGGGGTGACCGCTGCGGTGACCAACTACCGGCGCGGCGACACCCAGGCCAGCCAGGCGTTCCGGCAGCTACTGGGTGCGCTGGCCGGCGGCACCACGCTGGCTGCCGGCGGGGCCGCCGCGCCCGCCGGCACCGCCCCGTTCGATGCCCGGATCGCGGCCAACCGTTCGGCGATCACCGCCGAGTTGGCCGCCGAACGGCAGCGCCTGGCCACCTATCAGACCCAGTTCACCGGGGATCCGGCCGTCGACCACCAGCTGCGCGAGAGCATCACCCGGTCGCAGGCGCGCATCGACCTGTACGAGAACGTCATCGCCGAACACCGCAAGATCCTCTCGTTCGACCCGTCCGGTGACGGATCGATGGTCGAATTGGTCGGCAACATCGACGCAGGCACCCGCAACGTCGCGGTGTTCGTCCCGGGCACCACCTCCGAACTGGCCAACTTCGAGCGGTACCACGACGGTGCGGTCGGCTTCGTCGACGCGGCCCCGCGCCGGGACCTGGCCATGGTCGTCTGGATGGACGGTGACCTGCCGTCCAACCTGTTCCCGCAGGCGCCATCGGCCAGCTACGCCGACGACCTCGGGCCTCGACTCGCCGACTTCTCCCGTCAACTGCGTGCCGAGATCGCCGGCTCCGCTGCGGCCGGCAACGACGTGCAGGTCACCTTCGCCGGCCACTCGTACGGCGGTGCGGTGGTCGGCACCGCCGAGCAGCACGGGTTGGACGCGGACCGGATCCTGCACATCGAGTCGGCGGGCATGGGTCACCACGTGGACGGCCCGGAGGACCTGCGTCCGGCCCAGCCCGATGTGCAGCGCTACTCGATGACCGCGCCCGGCGATCCGATCGCCTGGATCCGGGACATCAACATCGGCAACTGGGGGCACGGGGCCGACCCCGACGAGTTCCCGGGTGTGATCAGGCTGGAGACCGGCAACTACGCCGACGGCCGACCGCTGGAAGGCGTTTCCGCCCACTCCGACGTGCTGACCTACCACAGTGACGCATGGTGGAACATCTATCAGGTGTTCACCAACGGCCCGCTGGTGACGGTACCGTCGCTGCCGTGACCAAGCCGATCGACTTCGCGCCACTGGCCGCCGTCGCCGAGCCGTTGCGGGCCGTGCTGGACAGGGTTGCCGCGCGGTTCGGCGCCGACGTCCGGATCAGCCGGGACGAACAGCTCGACTGCGATCCGTTCCGGCCGGCCGGCGTGCCGAGCGAGTCGGTGCGCTGGGAGTACAACCTCCGGGTGCCCACCCCGCCCGACGCCGTCGAGATCCTGCTGTCCGAGGTGGTGCCGCAGTTGAGTGCGGACGGTTGGCGCGCCACCGACCGCAGCGGCGCGACCGAGGTGGCCTACCAGTTCCAGCGGGACGGGGCGAACCTCGGCGTCCACATCTCCCGCGACGGCGCCGGCGACGTGGTCGTGGGCGGCTCCAGTCCCTGCGTACCGACCGAGGTGCCGTAGTACCGGCACAGCAGGGGTGGGGCCGGTCAGCCGCCGGGTCGCCATCCGCGGGCCCGGCCTCGACGCGTCACGGCCGTACCGATCCCGACCAGCAGCGCCGCCACGAGTCCCGCCGACGCCAGCGGCAGCACCACCGGATGCACGTCGGAACCGCGATCCGCACCGGCCGCGGCGACCGGCTGCGCGCTCGCGGCCGCGACTGCCGGTGGGTCCTCGACACCCTCGGCGGCCACTGCCCGGTACGGGTCCACCATTCCCCAACCGAGCTGCGGGTGGTGCCCGGCGACGGCGGTCCGCTGCGCGGTCGACGTGATCCGCCGCACCACCTCGGCGGCGCTGAGTTCTGGCCGGTAGGACCGCAGCAGCGCGGCCGTGCCCGCCACGTACGCCGCCGCGTAGGCCGGATCGTCGACGGTGGGTGAATGTCCCAGCCGGCCGTTCGCTCCGGCGGAGAGGCTCAGCAGTTGTCTGCCCGGGGCGGACACCCCGATGTGGTCACCGGATTCGGTGGAGGCCACCGCGCCGTCCGGCCCGAACGCGCCGACCGCCAGCACCCCGGGCAGCGCGGTCGGGTAGCTGGTCGCCCCCTGGGTCCGCGGGCCGGAGGTGGCCGGCGACACCACCACGATGTCGGCCGCGATCGCCCGTGCGGTGGCGGCCCGCAGCTGGGCGGTGTTCCTCGTCGCCGGCAGTACCACGTAGATCACCCGGGCGCGGGCGGTGACCGCGACGTCGATGGCGGCGGCGAGTCGGTCGGGGTCGACGGCCCCGTTGCCCTGCGTGGTGCTCTGGGTGTAGCGAACCGGGAGCACGGACACCCCGGGAGCCAGGCCGGCGAAGGTAGTGTCGTCATGTGGCCGGGCTGCGATCAGGCCGGCGGCGAACGTGCCGCGGCCGTCGCAGTCGTCGGTGGCCACGCCGCTGTTGTCCAGGACGTCCCGACCATCCTCGACCTGGCCCGGACGGAACTGTGCGTTACGGGCGTCGACGCCGGTGCCGAGCACCGCGGTCCGCACGCCGGAACCCGTGCTCAGTGGCCACACCCGGCGCGGCCCGAGCAGTTCGATCGCCCACGGGGTGCCTGCGGTGTGCACCCCCACCGGGCTGGCGCATCCGGCCGGCGCCCCGTAGCGGGCCGGCGCGGCGGCCACCGGCAGCGCCCCGAGCAACGCGCCGACGAGGCCCGCCAGCGCGCCAAGGGCGGGTCGCGTGCCAGCCCGACGGGCAGTCGTGCCGCCGCCGTGCTCGGGACTGCCCCACCGGATCATGCCGGCACCCGCAGCGTCACCCGGGTGCCGCGACCGGGCCAGGACTCCACGGTCGCCTTGCCGCCGACCTCGCGCAGCCTGGCCATGATCGACTCCCGGATGCCGAACCCGGGTCGGCCGGCGACCTCGAAGCCGCAGCCATGGTCGCGGACCACGACGACCAGGGCGCTGCTCTCCTCGTCGGCGCGGACCACCGCGTCACCGGTCCCGGCGTGCTTGGCCACGTTACCCAGCGCCTCCCGGACCCCGCCGAGGACCGCGTCCCGGTAGGGGCCGGACATCCGGCTGCCGGCGCCGGCGGCCACCGCCAACTGCACCCGCAGCCCGCGTCCCGCGAGCTCCTCGGCCAGTTCGGCCAATCCGTCGGCGAGCGGGTTGTCCCTGCCGCCACCGGGTTCGTCGAGCATCCTGCGCAGCTGAGCGGCCTGGGCCCGGGCCGTGGCCCGCACCTGGGCGAGCTGCGTCGCCGACGCGGTCTCGTCCGCCGCGCTGTGCAGGGCGATCGCTTCCAGGGTCTGCAACACCGTGTCGTGCACCGACCGCAGCCACCGGGCCCGCTCGGCCTCCCGACCGGCCCGTATTCCGTAGGACATGGCCAGGTGCAGGCTCAGCCCACAGATCACCAGCGCCGCCAACGCGACCACCACCGCCAACGCGAGCCACCCGGCCCGGCCAGCCAGCGTTGCCATGTCCGCGGCGGCGCCGAACGCGACCGTCACCAACTGGACCGGCATCGACACCAGCACGGCGAGCACGCCACCGAGCAGCCCGTACGCGCCGGTCACCAGGACCACGGCACCGGCCAGGTACGGCCAGAACACCTCGGTGTGCGGTACGACCGCACTCACCGCCAGAGCCACCCCGTACGACACCGCGAGGTCGACCAGCACCGCCCCGCGTACGTGTTCGAGGTCCACCGTCGGCCGCCGGTGGGCCGCGACGATCGCCGCGACGTTGGCGGTCAGCAGCAGCGCCGCGACCGGCAGCAGAGTAACCAGCGCCACCGGCTTGCCCAACGCCACGAGCAGGCCCATGGCGACGGGCAGGACGCACACCCGGTATGCCAGAGCACCGAGCAGCAGGCAACGCGAGGTCTGGCGGTGCAGGGCGGCTGCGGCGTCGTCGACCGGGCCGAGGTCGTCCACGGAGGCCGTCACCGTCCATGTCGGATGCCGCCGCGGTGAGGCAACCCCCGTCACGGCGACGCGGGCCAGCAGCGCGAACACCATGGCCGGCATGTCGACGCTGTCGACTGCCAAGGATCCTCCCGCGCTGCGCCGACCAATGCCCACGTGTCAGCTCCTTGTCCACATCACGGACCGCGCGTCGCGACTGGCCCAACGAGGATCTTGGCCAGTTTCCCGACATTCGACCTCCGGAGCAAGAGTTGACCACCCATTGATCCATGCCGCTTCGCCCGCAGCTCGCCGCTCGGTCGGACGCCACCATGCCCGCGCGATCGGCGGCGGCGTGACGCGTCCCCGGTGCGCCCGGTCAACCGCGCAGGGTGGGGTCCGCCACCTCGGCGGGATGTGGAGGGTGACAGCAACGCTCTTCGGCTGTCTTTCGGTCCGTCCTGGCTGAATTGGTGCCAGCGGGTGCCCGGCCCCCGCACCCTCGTTCGCCGGGCACCCGCCCCATCCCGAAACGCAGTCGAGGAGAGATCATGCGGATCAGCATCATGACCGGGCTCGCTCTCGCTGGCGCCGCAGCCGCAGTGGCCGTCGCCGGCGGTGTGGCGTACGCGACCGACGACGCTGACCACGAGGCCGTCGTGCAGATCGTGACGGAGCAGGAGCAGGCTGGCAGCAGCGGTGCTGGGCAGCGGTGGTCCACCGAGGACTGCCCCGACAAGGACGACGCTGCGCCGACCGCCCCCGGTGGAAGCGAGACGGGCCAGCCGACCACACCACAGGAGTCGGCCGCGCCGCAGGAGGCACTGTGACGGCGGTACCGGCCGTGGTGAACGGCACCGACGTCAGGGTTGGCCTCGACCACGCCCACGCTGCCCGGCTGCTCGAGCAGACCCTGTTCGAGGTGAAACGGGTCATCGTCGGCCAGGACCGGCTGGTGGAGCGCCTGCTCACCGCACTGCTGGCGCGGGGGCACTGCCTCCTGGAGGGGGTGCCCGGGGTCGCGAAGACCCTCGCCGCGGAGACCCTGGCCACCGCCGTCGGCGGTAGCTTCGCCCGGATCCAGTTCACCCCGGACCTGGTGCCGTCGGACATCCTCGGCACCCGCATCTACCGGTCCTCCCGGGAGAGCTTCGACGTCGAACTCGGCCCGGTGATGACGAACCTCGTCCTGGCCGACGAGATCAACCGCGCCCCGGCGAAGGTGCAGTCGGCGCTGCTGGAGGTGATGGCCGAGGGGCAGGTCTCGATCGGCGGGCGCACCCATCCGCTGCCGACACCGTTCCTCGTGCTGGCCACCCAGAACCCGATCGAGTCCGAGGGTGTCTACCAGCTGCCGGAGGCCCAGCGGGACCGGTTCCTGATGAAGGTGGTCGTCGACTACCCGACCGACGAGGAGGAGTTGGGCATCCTCTACCGGATGGGCGCCGACCGCCCGACCGCACGCGCGGTGCTCGACCCGGATCGGCTGGTCGCTCTGCAGACGCTGGCCCGGCAGGTGTTCGTGCACCACGCCCTGGCCGAGTACGTCGTCAGACTGGTCGCCGCCACCCGGGACCCGGCCCGGTTCGGTCTGCCGGACGTGGCCGGTCAGCTCGCGTACGGGGCGAGCCCCCGGGCCACGCTCGGCCTGGTGGCCGCCGCGCGGGCGGTCGCGCTCCTGCGGGGTCGGGACTACGTGCTGCCGGCCGACGTGCGGGAGATCGCGGTGGACGTCCTCGCCCACCGGCTGGTGCTCTCCTTTGACGCGTTCGCCGACGGTGTCGACACCACCGCACTGGTTCGCCGGCTGGTCGACGCCGTGCCCCTGCCGCAGATCGCACCGGCTCAGGAGGACCAGGGCCCCGGCCTGGGGGCCGCGGCGTGAACGGATCCGGGGCGACGATCCGGCACCTCGCGCCGCAGCGGCGGCTGCGCCGGCTGGAGCTGACCGTCACCCGCCGGCTGGACGGGCTGCTGCACGGCCGGTACCTCGGCCTGCTGCCCGGGCCGGGCAGCGAACCGGCCGGTAGCCGCGAGTACCGGCCCGGTGAGGACGAGGTACGACGGATGGACTGGTCGGTGACCGCCCGCACCACAGTGCCGCACGTACGGACGGTCGACGCGGACCGGGAGCTGACCACCTGGGTGCTGGTCGACGCGACGCCGAGCATGGACTTCGGCACGGCCGAGCTGGAGAAGCGGGAACTCGCGGTGGCCGCGGTGGCCGCCGTCGGCTTCCTCACCGCCGGCGTCGGCAACCGGCTCGGCGCGCACCTGCTCACCCACGAAGGGCTCCGCCCCGTCAAGCCGGGCACCGGCCGCCCCCACCTGTTCCGGCTGTTACGGACGCTGCTGGAGGTGCCACGCGGGCTGCCGGCACCGGCGCCGGTGCCGCTCGCCGACGGGCTGGACGGGCTGCGTCGGACCGCCAGCCGGCGTGGCCTGGTGGTGGTGGTCTCGGACTTCCTCGACGGCCTGCCCGACGCGGGGGTGGCCGGGGCGGCGGGTCCACCACCGGCGTGGGAGCGGACACTGCGCCGGCTGGTCGCCCGTCACCAGGTTCTTGCCGTGCAGGTGTCCGACCCTCGCGAGGGGGAGCTGCCGGACGTCGGGCTGATCACCCTGGTCGACCCGGAGAGCGGCCGCCGGCGCGAAGTGTCGACCGGCAGCCGGCGGCTGCGCGAGCGGTACGCGGCAGCGGCCACCGCCCAGCGGGAGGCGGTGGCCCGGGCGATCCGCCGCAGCGGCGCCGCGCACCTGCGGCTCTCCACCGACCGGGACTGGATCGGCGACATCGCCCGCCATGTGATCAACCAGCGTCGGCTCGCCGGCGCCGTACGACCGCCGACCGGAGGTGCCGCGTGAACGACCGCTGTACGAAGCCCGCCAGCGACGGGGTGACGACGTGACCTGGCAGTCCCCGGAACGGCTCTGGCTGCTGGCCGGGGTGGCCGCCCTGGTGGTCGGCTACCTGCTGATGCAACGCAGGCGCAGCCGTTACGCCGTCCGGTTCACCAACCTCCGGCTCCTGGACCGGGTCGCGCCGCACCGGCCGGCATGGCGCCGACACGTGCCGGCGAGCCTGTTCCTGGCGATGCTGGCGCTGCTGGTGGTCGGCTTCGCCCGTCCCACCGACGAGGTTCGGGTGCCCCGCGAGCGGGCCACCGTCATCGTCGCGGTCGATGTCTCCCGGTCGATGCTCGCCGCCGACGTCGCCCCGGACCGGCTCACCGCGGCCAAGGACGCCGCCCGCGAGTTCGTCGACGACCTGCCCGAGGAGTTCAACGTGGGGCTGGTGGCGTTCGCGGGCGACGCCTCCGTGCTGGTGGCCCCGGACACCGACCGCGCGGCGCTGGCCGCCGGCATCGACCGGCTCGCCGAGGGCGCCGCCGGGATCCAGGGCACGGCCATCGGCGAGGCGATCGACACCTCGCTGGAGTCGATCCGCACCCTGGACGCCCGGGCCGCCGAGGAACCGCCGCCCGCCCGGGTGGTGCTGCTCTCCGACGGTGCCAACACCTCCGGACGGGATCCGGCACAGGCCGCCGCCGAGGCCACCGAGCAGGGCGTACCGGTCGACACGATCTCGTTCGGCACCCCGGACGGGGTGATCGGCTCCGGTGGCGGCGGGCAGGCCGTCCCGGTCGACGGCGAGACGCTGCGCGAGGTCGCCAGGCAGACCGGTGGTGGCTACCACGAGGCCGGCAGCAGTGACGAACTGCGCGCGGTGTACGCCGACATCGGCACCTCGGTCGGCTACGAGACCGAGCGGCAGGACGTGTCGGCACGGTTCATCGGCGTCGGCCTGGTGCTGGCGTTGCTCGCCGCCGCGACGTCGATGCTCTGGTTCTCCCGCCTGCCCTGACCACGAGCGACTGAGGAGGGTCATCGATGTCGACCACATCCACCGGTCTGGGGGAGCCGCGCGGTCCGCGGTTCACCTCACCGGACCTCACGGCCGGCAGTGGTCCGGTCGGCGTACCCAGGTCGGACGCCGGACCGGTGCCGGCCGCGACCGACCGGCGGTGGCCCCGGCTGCTGCTGGCCGGTCTGGCCGTGGTCGCGGTGTCGGCGGGAGCCGGCGGCACCGCCGGTCACCTCGCGGCGTCCGACGAGCCGGACCCACCGGCACCCGGCGCGGCGGCACCACTGCCGCCGTCGGGCACCGCCCCGGCGGTCCCGTCCGACCTGGTGACGGCGGCGGCCCGGGCCCTGCCCGGGGTGGTCTCCGTGCAGGTACGGCGAGGCGGATCCGGCTCCTCCGGCTCCGGGTTCGTCATCGACGACCGAGGTCACATCGTCACCAACGACCACGTCGTCGCCGGGGGCGGCACGATCAGCGTCGTCGGTCAGGACGGCCGCCGGCTGACCGCCCGCCTCGTCGGCCGCGATCCCGGCAGCGACATCGCGGTGCTGCGGGTGGACCCGGCCGGGCGGCTTCCCGCGCTGCCCCTGGCCGCCGCCGGACAGACCCGGGTCGGCGAACCGGTGCTGGCCGTCGGCTCCCCGCTGGGACTCTCCGGCACCGTCACCGCCGGGATCGTCAGCGCCCTCGACCGACCGGTACGCCTCGGCGGCGGCGCCCGGCAGACCGCCGTGCAGACCGACTCCTCGATCAATCCCGGCAACTCCGGCGGACCGCTGGTCAACGCCCGGGGCGAGGTGGTCGGGGTGAACACCGCGATCGCCACGCTGGAGGGCGGCGGCAGCATCGGCATCGGCTTCGCGATCCCGATCGAGCGCGCCGCGCGTGTGGCGGCCGGCATCATCGCGAGGGGATAGGTTTTCTGCTCATGCGGCTGCTCCTGGTAGAGGACGAGACGGACCTGGCCGGCGCGCTGCGGGTCGGCCTGACCCGCGCGGGGCACGCCGTCGACCTGGCCGCCGACGCCACCGAGGCGTACGAGCTGCTGCTGGTCAACGCGTACGACCTGATGCTGCTCGACGTCAACCTGCCCGACGTCGACGGGTTCACGGTCTGCCGGACGATCCGCCGGGGCGAGGTCGAGGTGGCCGCCGGGCGTGACCTGCGGGTATTGATGCTGACCGCCCGTGGGGCGCTCGGTGACCGCGTCCGCGGGCTCGACGAGGGTGCCGACGACTACCTGGTCAAGCCGTTCGCGCTGGCCGAACTGCTGGCCCGGGTACGGGCGCTGCTGCGTCGGGACACCGCCGGCACCGGCGCGGTGCTCACCGTGGGTGACCTGTCCCTGGACGCGGCCCGGCACGAGGCGCAACGCGCGGGCCGGCCGTTGCGGCTCACGCCGAAGGAGTTCGGTGTGCTGGAGTACCTGATGACCCGCCCTGGCCGGGTGGTGCCAGCGGAGGAACTGCTCGAACACGTCTGGGACGCCAACGCCGACCCGTTCACCGAGACGGTCCGGGTGACCGTCGGCACCCTGCGCCGCAAGCTCACCGGCGGCGACGGCGACCCGCCGATCGAGACGGTGATCGGGCGGGGCTACCGGCTGCGGGAGGCAGTATGAAGATCTTCCGGTCCATCCGGTTCCGGCTCACCGTGCTCTACTCGACGCTGCTGTTCGCGTTGGCCGGAGCCGGTCTGCTGGTCGCATACGTGGCGGTGGACCGGGCGGTCGACCCGAAGCCGGTCACCAAGCGCTACGAGGCACAGCTGGTCAAGCTCAAGAGCGACGGCCGTACGGTACCGACCGGCACCACCATCGAGGTCGCCGAGGTGCAGCAGATCGAGGGTGAGGTCAACCTGCGGCTGATGGAGACCCTGCGGGACTACTCGCTGGTCGCCCTCGGCGGGCTCTTCGTCGCCAGCCTCGGCATCGGCTGGGTGCTCTCCGGGCGGGCGCTGCGCCCGGTCGGGGCGATCGCCCGCGCCGCCCGGGAGATCCAGGCCACCGACCTGTCCCGGCGTATCCGGCTCACCGGCCCCCGCGACGAGCTGCGCGACCTCGCCGACACCATCGACTCGATGCTCGACCGGCTCGACCACGCGTTCCGCGCCCAGCGTCAGCTCGTCGACGACGCCTCCCACGAGCTGCGCAGCCCGCTCGCCATCATCCGCGCGCACCTGGACGCCTCGCTCACCTCGCCGGAGGCGAGCGACGAGGAGCGGGCGCAGGCGGTCGCCACCGTGGACCGGGCCACCACCCGGATGTCCCGGCTCATCGAGGACCTGCTCGCCACCGCCCGCCGCGACACCGACGCCCTCAACGACACCGACGTCGAGCTGAGCGTCGTCGCGCGGGAGGCCGGCGAGGACATCGCCCCGCTCGCCGCCGGGCGTGGGCTGCGCCTGCGGTACGTGCTCGGCGCCGAACTCGTCTGCATCGGTGACCCGGACGCACTGCGCCGGGCGGCGGGCAACCTGCTGTCCAACGCGGTCCGCCTCTCCCCGCCCGGCGGAGCGATCACCATCGCCACCGGTCGGGTCGGCGGCTGGCTCTGGCTCGCCGTCGCCGACGAGGGACCGGGCATCGCCGAGGACGACCAGACCCGGGTGTTCGACCGGTTCTGGCGCGGAGAAACCGGCCAGGGTTCCTCCCGCGACCGGCGAACCGGGCTGGGCCTGGCGATCGTGCGGCAGATCGTCGAGTCGCACAGCGGGCACGCCGCCGTCTTCTCCCGGCTGGGCGTCGGCAGCACCTTCCTGCTGTGGCTACCGTCCACCGACCGCACCGACGACAACCCACCCCCGACGACATCGCCTGTGTGACGGCACGCCCGGACAGCCGTCCCTCGAGGGTCTGGCGTCGCGGACCAGCAGCTACCCCCACGCCCTTGCGGCTGTGACCGCTCAAGGACGCCCTGGTGGTACATCCTTCCTCGGTAACTCCCTCGCGCCCGAAGTATCCGCTTTCATGGAGGGAGCCCACAGCGGGCAGGTACAACCGGGCCAGAACCACTGTGAGGAGGGGCCGTCATGAAGCTTCAGGCTGTGCAATCCACCATCAAGATGCCGTCGCAGGCGTTCACCGGCGACGTCTACATGACCCCGATCTACAACGGCACCGGGCCGTCGCGAATGACCGTCGCGCTGGTCCGGTTCACCCCCGGCGCCCGCACCAACTGGCACTCCCACGCCGTCGGCCAGACCCTGCACGTCACCGAAGGCGTCGGCCTGGTCGGCACCCGCGACGGCTCGGTGCTGCGTATCCACGCCGGCGAGACGGTGCTCTGCCCACCGGATGAGCAGCACTGGCACGGTGCCGCCGAAGACACGTTCATGAGCCACCTCGCGATGCTCGAAGCCAAACCCGACGGCAGCGACCCCACCACCTGGCTCGAGCCGGTCACCGACGAGCGCTACAAGACCGCGAACCAGGCGGCCTGAGCATGAACCCCACCTACGACTTCACCGGTCAGGTCGCCCTGGTCACCGGCGCCGGCTCCGGGATGGGCCTGGCCACCGCCCGCGCCTTCGCCGAATCCGGGGCCGCGGTCGTGCTGACCGACATCAACCCCGACGCGCTGCGCACCGTCACCGCCGAGTTGACCGGCGCCGGACATCGGGTACTGGGCGTGCCCTGTGATGTCGCCGACGAGGCGAGCGTCGCCGCCGCCGTGCACGCCACGGTCGAGCAGTTCGGGCGCCTGGACATGGCGTTCAACAACGCCGGCATCCAGGCGCCGCCCAGCGACGCCGCCGACGAGAGCGCCGACGTCTTCGACCGGGTCAACGCGATCAACCTGCGCGGAGTCTGGGCGTGCATGAAACACGAACTCGCCCAGATGCGCGCCCAGGGCAGCGGCGCGATCGTCAACTGCTCGTCGCTCGGCGGACTCGTGGGCCTGCCCGGCCGGGCCGCCTACCACGCCGGCAAACACGGCGTGATCGGCCTGACCCGCAGCGCCGCCCTGGAGTACGCGCCGCGCGGCATCCGCATCAACGCGGTCTGCCCCGGCACCATCGCCACCCCGATGGTCACCGACATGATCGACAAGGGTGAGCTCGACCGCGACGAGGCGATCGCCAACCAGCCGATCAACCGGCTCGGCGAACCCGAGGAGATCGCCGCTGCGGTGTTGTGGCTGTGTAGCTCCGGCGCCAGCTTCGTGGTCGGTGTCGCCCTGCCCGTCGACGGCGGCTACACCGCCCGCTGAGCCAGGGGTGTACCAGCCCCGCCCGGCCGCCGGATGCGGTCGACCCGGCCGGCACGGACCCCGGTGGGGCGGTCACCTGCGGGTGCCTGTCCCGGTGTCCGCCGCGACCGGGAAGTCCGCGCCCCGGCTGACCGCCTCGTCCGCCCGCAGCTCGGCGAGCATGGCCTCCAGGTTGTCCGCCACCCGGTCGTACCCCGCGCTGCCCAGCACCAAGCGCCTCGGGGCCTGGTCGCGGTCGACCGCCGCGACCGCGGCCTCGACGCCACGCACGGGATCGCCGGGCTGCCGGCCGTTCTGTTCGATCATGCTGGCCCGCACGGTCGCCAGCATCGACCGGTACTCCTCGACGCCCTCCTCGACCGGCTCGTCGGCGAAGCCGGCGTAGGCCCGGGTGCGGAAAGCGCCGGGCTCCACCGCGAGCACCCTGATGCCGAACGGCGCGACCTCCTGCCGCAGCACCTCCGTCAGCCCCTCGACGGCGAACTTCGCCGCCGTGTAGAAACCGAATCCGGGTACACCGACCAGGCCGGCAACCGAGGACATGTTGACGATGCAGCCGGCGCGCCGGGCCCGCATCCCGGGCAGCACGGCGCGCGTCACCCGTAGCACCGAGAAGAAGTTCAGTTCGAACATGTTGCGTACGGCGGCCTCGTCCATTCCCTCGACCGAGCCGTACCAGCCGCGTCCGGCGTTGTTGACCAGCACGTCGATGCTCCCGAAGCGCCGTTCGGCCTCCGCCACGGCCAGCCGGATCTGCCCGGCGTCGGTGACGTCCAGGGGCAGGACGAGCGCGTCGTCGCCGTGCCGCGCCGCCCAGTCGCGCAACTCGTCGGGGCGCCGCGCGGTCAGCACCACCCGGTCGCCACGGCCGAGCACGACGTCCGCGTACGCCATACCGAAGCCGCCCGGGGTGCCTCCGGTGATGAACCAGGTCCTCATGACTTCCTTCCCGATTCCCTTCCTGAAACGGTTCGCCGGTCCTGGGGAGCGGAAGGCGTCAGGGTGCGATCTCCAGCTGGCTGATCCGGTCGCCGGAGAGCGTGAACCGCCAGGTCAGGTCGGCCGTACCGCCCGGGAAGTTCCCCTCGATCCGGCCGCTGACCAGGAAGGCGTCCGCCCCGGCCGGCTCCACCCGGCGCAGCTCGGTCGTGTACTCGTACCGCGACGCCGGCCCCTCCTGCCAGGCCCGGATCTCCGACCGGCCGCGCCGGGTCTCGTTCTCGTCGACTACCACCGCGTCCTCGGTGAACAGGCCGACGACGCGCTCGACGTCGCGACTCGCACTCGCGTCGAAGTAGTCCCGGATGACGCTGGGAACTGCCGTGTCCATGTCTCTCCCCCTCTGCCGCTATACACGCTACACGGCATAGTGTAGCGCTACATGAGATACCATAGCGCTATGCCTCGTCGTGCGCTGAGCGGTAATGCCCGGGACCGTCTCCTCCTGGCCGCCGCCGAGCTGATGGACAGCTCCGGCGACCGTGACGTGTCGACCCGGGCGGTCTGCGAGCGCGCCGGGGTGCAGGCGCCGACGCTCTACCACCACTTCGGCAGCAAGCAGGGCCTGATCGACGCGGTGATAAACCACGGCTTCAGCCAGTACGTCCACTCGCCGCGGCCCTCCGGCGACACCCGGGACGCGCTGGACGACATCCGCCGAGGCTGGGATGAGCACGTCCGGTTCGGACTGGAACATCCGACCTTCTACGCCCTGCTCTACGGGCGGGTCGAGCCCGGCCGACCCTGCGCCATCACCGCGCCCGCCCACGCCATGCTGCGGGACCTGCTGGGCGCCGCCGCGCGCCAGGGGCTGCTACGGGTACCGGTCGACGACGCGGCCGAGCAGATCCTCGCCGCCAACGTCGGCGTCACCCTCAGCCTGATCACGCAGCCCGAGGAGGCGCGCGACCCGGGCCTCTCGAATCGGGTACGGGAGGCCGCACTCGCCGGCGTCCTCGACACCACCGCGCGCGGTGAGTCCCCGGCGGCGACCCGCGCCAGCACCGCGCTGGCGCTGCGGACCCTGCTGGAGCAGGATTCGACCGGGCTCACCGCCGGGGAGCACGCGCTCCTCGGCGAGCTGCTGGACCGCCTCGGGCGCTCCTGAACCGTGCCGGTCCGGCCCGGAGCGGCACGGGTTGCCCGGGAAGCGAGCGCTCAGGGGCGGTTGCCGACGGTCCGAGGCGAGCATCTCCGCGCCGAGCGGGCGCAGGCTGTGCAGCACCGACCTGCCCAGCCGCCGAGCATTAGCCGCCGGTTGATCATCCGTTGGTGGAGCTGGCGCCGTTGCTCGGCGGGAAGGTCAGCAGTGGCGAGCAGCTGCGCCGCGCAGGCTTCTGCGCCGTCGATATTGCCCCGCAACGCTAGGATGTTGACCTTGTCCCTTATTGCCAAACTTCCTGAGCGTAGGTCGTTCCGCGGTTACCCGAATTTGCGCGTTCTGAGGAACGACGCCTACCTCTCGGCAGATCAGCGGCCCCGCACAGGAGGCGCTGAACCGGGAGTGTCGGCGGCCGGCTCAGGCGGCGTGATCGCGTGGCATCGCCTCTGCGGGCAGAACCAGTACCTTCCCGTCCGCCCGTTGGACGAGGCCGATCTCGACATCGGGAAGCTCCGAGGCGGCCACCGACTCCTCGCTCGCCAGTTGCCGCAGGCGGCCCGGCCAGGCGAGCAGGTTGTTCACTTCGCCTTGCGTCAGCAGGCGGTCCGTGAAGCTCTTGGTGGGAGCACGGAGCCGGAGTTCCGCCAGGTCCACCAGGAGCGCGCGCAGCTCGCTCTGGAGTTCGTCCACGCTTCGCTGCTCATCCTGCAGCATCGCCGTGAAACGACGGAAGTCGAGCTCCGGAGACTTCTGAGCGTGCTCCACGGCTTGCAGAACCGCGACACGTCGCTTCGTGGCGATCGCCAGCGAAGCGAGCCGGAGCTCGACGCGGAACGCACCGTTGGGCTGGTCGATTCCGGGGAAGGCCTTGACGAGGTCAGCGATCTCCACACCTTCGGACGAGAACGCTGCGAGTTTCGCCCGCCATGTCGCGGCCCTGCGTGTGGCCGCGGCGATGGCGGTGTCGACGGTGTGCACCGCGGCATCCAGGCCCAGGGAATGTCCGGCCTCACCCTTGTCGAGCAGGAGCGCGGTCGCTCTCTCGACGGCTGTCGTTGCGCCGTTGAGGCGATCGCGCTCCGCGTCGAGATTGTCGGCGGTCAGCTCCTCGAGAAGCTCGGTGACTCTCTCCATGGCCTTACGGCGCTGCTCTTCGGCGTACACGCTCGCGGCGGTGGCGACGGCGAGGAGAACGAAGGACGCTGCGGCGGTGACCATGCCGACGCCAGTTGCGACTCTTGCGGTGCCGCTCACCGCCGCGGTAGCGCCCGGACGTGACGCGTCGGCCACCACCGGGACGAAGGTCGCGTTCCCCACGATCCCTGTCTTGCCGAGGATCCCGCTGTGGATCCCGCCGAGGACTTTCTTGGACGGCATGGATCGGACCAGGCCTTCACCGAGCTGCGCCGCCACCGTCCTCGGCACCACCATGCGGTACAGCGTCTCCGTCGACTTCGCGGCGCCGGCCACGCTGGTGGAGGCGTTTGCCGGCACCTTCAACAGGCGCCGGAGTTCCATGGCGAGAGGCGAAGCGGCGTCGAGGAGCCGCCCGCCCCGAAGGTGCGCCTCTACGGGAAGCGGATATGCCTCCACCGTGACAAGCGGCGTGTCGAGAAACGCGGCGAGCGCCTGCCGCAGCCCGGCAAGCCGCTCCGGGGTCATCCCCTCGTGATCCACAGGAAGCTGAGCTGCCAGCGAAACCCTCCCGGATTCCGTCGCCAGGGTCCACACCGGCACCTGCAAGTGGTCCGTCACGCCGTTTCCGCCGTTCCTAGTCGTGGCGAGCGCCTCCGAGACTAACCATCCACATCGACGGCAGGTTCGTCGGCTGTCTCGCGAAGGTCCCTTTCCCGCAGGCCACGCGCCCTCCGTCAGGTAGGAGCGGGATTACCGGCACCCCCTCGCGTGCCACGCGCCTGCCCAGGTAGTCGGGTGCCCCGCATCGGCCTCCACATGGGAGGATCAGATCATGGCACTGATCTCCACCGATGCCCTCGCCGGGTATCTTCTCGAGGAGGCGATAGCCTTCCTGCTTAGCTCGAACGGATACCGGCTCCTGCAGGACTCGGACGCTGATGAGCAAGCCTTGCGTCAAGCGGGACACGGCCTGCTCGTTCGCGGCCGGGGGGCTGATCACCAGGCCGACGTGTTGGGTGATCTGCTGATGCCGACGCCGTTCTCCCTACCTGTTCGGCTGTTCGTCGAGGCGAAGAACCGCGGTTCGAAGGTCGGCCTGGCAGAGGTGCGCAACGCCCACGGCGTCATCGATGACGTGAACCAGCAGTACTCGACCGAATTATCGACGTCTTACCGGCATCCGTTACGCCGGTATCAGTACCGCTACGCGTTGTTCTCGGCGGCCGGTTTCAAAAAGGAAGCACAAAGCTACGCGCTCGCTCAACAGATCTCGCTTGTCGACCTATCCGGGCCCGCGTTCGAACCCCTCATCGCCACAGTAGAAAGGGCCGCGAGTCTGGTCCTCGCCGAAGCAGTGGAGGCCGATCTCACGACCTTCCCTGTCCGGCAAGTGCGACTGGCACTCCGAACTGCATTCAGCAGCGCAGGAGTCGAGATGACTGCGACCGGAGTGCCCACTGCAGGTACGGCCGGCGCCCTG
Source organism: Micromonospora pallida (assembly GCF_900090325.1). Lineage (NCBI taxonomy): Bacteria > Bacillati > Actinomycetota > Actinomycetes > Micromonosporales > Micromonosporaceae > Micromonospora > Micromonospora pallida. Next base: position 1,161,436 of record NZ_FMHW01000002.1, read on the forward strand.
CCCGCGGACATCCTGGCGTTCTGGGCGGCCCGGGTGACCGCCGAACTGCAGGATTCGGCTACCGGTGAAGGGCTCATCCTGGGCTTCCCCACAGCGCCGTTCATTCTGGCCATGCAGCCCGACAGCATGGAGGACTTCGAGGCCTTCATCGCAGAGCACGGCACTCACATCCCAGTGGACATCCGTTTCGGGCGAGAAGGGGCTCGTGGGGACTGGACCATCACCCCCATGGCGGATCCCGAGGCTTTCCGGCTGTCCTTCGGTCTCCCCGGCGCGCTTGAGGCCTGGTTGTTGTCCATACCCGAGCAGCAACGCCGACGTGCGGCCGATGCGAGACAGTTCTTGTTGCCGACGATCAGCCTGTTTCTGGAAGACCGGCTCGTCCAGTTGCGGTATCAACCGGTGCAAGCGCCTCCCCGGCCTCCCTCGGAGGAGGAGCAGGTTGAGGACGGCGCGGGTACTGACGCAGCCGATACCTCGTTCCTGCGACGCAACCTCCCGGCACGGCCTCGGCAACGGGTACGTCCCGCGGTGCGGATCGTAATCGAAGATCAGGCTGAGCGGGTGCCACGTGAAATTCGAGGCTGGTCGGTGCGGGCAGCTGAGAAGCTGATGACCGTGCTCGACAACTCCTACCCGGTGCTGGCAGCTCTGATCCGTACCGCAGCGCGCCAGGGCGGTCGGCTGGAGCGGGAACAGGTGTACGTGATCGCTGAGTTCCCACCGGATCGCACGCTGCGCGGACTGACACGTCCTACTAACCGCATCACGGCCTCTTTTATCGAGCAAGGCCACCTTCCCGAGGAAGTGGAGTATCCGTTCCAAACGGGCTACGACCACGGGGTCCAGGCGACTCACTTCACCGTGCCGCCCGACCTCGTGGCAGCGCTCCGAGCGCTCGGGCCGCCACGCGGAATCTGACGAGAGCCCCCCTGCCAACGGACAGGTGGGGCGGCAAGACCTGGGGTCAGGCGTTCAAGGACCGGTTCAACGACAAGCGGAACGTCCGGCCGGGTGGGTGCGTGCCTCCCACTGGTCCGTATGAGCAGCCGACGATCGTCCCGAAGAAGTCGGAGAGGAGATGACCAGCGTGATCAGCCGGCTGTGGCTGGCGGAGAACCTGCCGATCCGCGACGGGCTCTACCGGGCGGCCGGGACGGCGCGTGACGCATGGGCCGACCCCACCGCCCCGGGTGGCCTGGCTCTGGGGGAGCCGTTCGGCCTGACGGAGTTCCTGGTGCCGGACCCCGAAGAGGTCACCACGATCACGGTGGCGTTGGAACGGGAACTGTCGGACGGGTCGGGCCACCTGGTCTGCGGTGAGGGCTCCTACGGTTCGGAGGGGTTCTTCGGCCGGCTCGACCGGAACCGGCAGCTGCTCTGGGTGGTCTACCTGGAAGACGAGAACCCGTTCGTCGATGCCCACGTCGACGGCACCCGGGCCACCTTCACCTCCAGTTCCGGTGTCACGGCCGTCCGGCTCCGTCCAGACACGGGCGGAGCAGCTCGAACACGGCGGCCGGGTCCTCGACGTGGGCATTGTGGCCGAGCCCGGGCAGGGTGACCGGTGCCGGGACCAGCCGGGTCAACTGCTCGCGGCTGACCATCTGGTCCCGTTCTCCCCGGGCCAGTGTCACCTCGGCCCGTGACCCTGCCAGCAGCCCTTCCATGTCCGGCGCGCCCACGGCGAACGCCGAGGGATCCAGCGCCAGCCGCCATCGGCCGTCGTCGGAGCGCAGACCGGCGTCGACGGTGGGGGAGGCCGGGTCGAGCAGCCCGTCCAGGCCCGAGATCCGCAGGTAGCGGGCGGTGGCCTCGGCCCGGGAGTCGAACCAGGCAACCGGACGCTGGGCCAGTGCCGCGAGCCGGGTCAGTTCCTCCTCGCGCCACGCGACCTTGACGCCCAGGCCGACGACGGCCTCGATCGGCAGGGTGAACCCGTCACCGGCCAGGGCCAACCCGAGTACGCCGCCGAGCGAGTGGCCGAGGACGACCAGCCGCTGCCCCGGGTCGAGGATGCGGGCGACCCCGGTGGCCAACGTGTGGAACGTGTAGTCGTCCAGCGGTTCCGAGCCGCCGTGACCGGGCAGGTCGGGCGCGAGCCACCGGCCCGGCCAGTGCCGCTGGAGCACCGGCCGCCACCCGTCCCACACCGCGCCGTTGGCGGCCAGCCCGTGCAGCAGCAGCAGGACCGGCTGCCCGGTCCCGTCGCCGTTGGCCGGTCCGCCACCGCGTACCCGTATGCCGTCCCGCGTCCACGACTCGTCGTCCATGTGCCCAGTGTGCGGTCGGCGCTCCGGCCGCTGTCGCCGACCCGCCGTCCGCCGGCTACCCGGACCGCCGCGGGTCCCGACACGTTGTCCACATCTGACATTTCGCCCCGGTCATTGCGGCCAGCGCAATGACCGGATCAGCGGCGAAGTACCGCCAAGGCGCAGAACCGCCAGCCATGGTCCGTATTCCGCGAGACGATGCGCTGCCACGATCCGTGCAGGCCACGCATCGCGGAAGGAAATCCCATGTCTACCCACCACCGATGGGCCCGGTTCGGCCGGGCCGTGGGCGTCGTCGCCTTGACGGTGAGCGTTGCCGCCGCTGCGGCGCCGGCCGCCGCGGCACCGCCGCAGCGGCCGATCGTCGGCTCGGCGTCCGGCACGGCGACCCCGGCCGGTACGCCGGTCACACTGATCACCGGCGACCTCGCCGTGCACTCCGTCGACGCCGCGGGCCGCCCGTCGGCGTCGCTCGTCCCGGGCCCGAACGCCGACCCGGACGGCTACATCACCCGCGTCTTCCGCGGTGATGTCTACGTCGTCCCGGCCCGCGCGGTCCCGATGATCTCCGAGGGCGCCCTCGACGAGCAGTTGTTCAACGTCAGCGCGCTGGTACGCCAGGGCTACGACGACCGGTCTGCCGCGGCCCTGCCGTTGCTCGCCACCTATGGGGGCGCGGTGACGCGTACCCGCCAGGCGCCGCAGGCCCCGCAGGGCGCGACCGTCGAGGCGACCCTGCCGGTCGCGGACGCCGTCGCCCTGTCAGCGGACAAGGAGCAGGCCGCGGAGTTCTGGCGCGACCTGACCGACGGTGACGGGCCGAGGATCGCGAAGCTGTGGCTGGACGAGCGGGTCAGCGTGACGATGGCCGAGAGCGCCGCGCAGATCCACGCCCCGCAGGCGTGGGCGGCGGGCTTCGATGGGACGGGCGCTACGGTGGCCGTCCTCGATTCCGGCTACGACGGCAAGCACCCGGACCTCGCCGGGCAGGTGGCCGGCGCGAAGAACTTCACCACCGACTCCGGCGGCGCCGACGTGGACCTGAACGGGCACGGCACACATGTCGCGTCGACGGTCGCGGGCACCGGCGTCGCCTCCGACGGTGTCGAGAAGGGCGTCGCACCCGGCGCGAAGCTGCTCATCGGCAAGGTGCTCAACAGGTACGGCCAAGGCCAGGAGTCCTGGATCATCAACGGCATGCAGTGGGCCGTCGACCATAAGGCCGACGTGATCAGCATGAGCCTCGGCGGCAGCGTCGGCACCGACTGCACCGATCCGATCGGCGTCGCCGCGCAGGCGCTCGCGCAGCAGAGCACCTCGCTGTTCGTGGTGGCCGCCGGCAACGCGGGCCCCACGCTCCAGACGATCAGCGCGCCCGCCTGCGCGAAGGACGTTCTCACCGTGGGCGCCGTGGACTCCGCGGGTCAGGCCGCCCGGTTCACCAGCCGTGGCCCGGTCGTCGGTACCCACACCGTCAAGCCCGAGATCGCCGCTCCGGGTGTGGAGATCCTCGCGGCCGAGTCCGGCACCGGCCGGTACACCCGGATGTCGGGCACGTCGATGGCGACCCCGCACGTCGCCGCGGTCGCCGCGTTGCTGAAGCAGAAGCACCCAGGCTGGACGGCGCAGCAGCGCAAGGCGGCGCTGATCTCGGCGGCGACGCCGAGCACCACGGGCCGGGTGCACGAGGTGGGCGCCGGTGTCGTCGACGCGCTGCGCCCGCTTACCGCGGCGGTCGTCGGCCCCGGTGTCGTCGACGCGGGATCGTATGCCTGGCCGCACCTGCACCAGCCGAAGACCACGACGACGGTCACACTCACCAACACCGGTGACAAGGCGGTCGCGTTCGACCTCGCGATCGCCGGAGCGACCGCCGAGAACGGAGCGCCGCTGCCGAAGCGGACGTTCGCGGCCGGGATCGGCACGGTCACCGTCCCGGCGCACGGCACGGCCGAGGTGCCCGTCGTCCTCGACCCGGCCGTCAAGCTGAGGGCCGCCGAGTACGGCGCGATCGGGGCCCGGCTCGTCGCCACCGCCGCTGACGGCAGCACCGTCGTCACGGCGATCGCGGCATACCTGGAGCCGCACGCGGTCACCGTGAAGCTGAAGCTGATCGACCGCCGCGGCGAGGTGCCGGCCGCGCCGTCGTTCGTGGACGTCGTGGACGCGGACCGGCTGACCGCCCTGCGGTTCACGTCGTTCACGACCGAGCCGACGCTGCGGCTGCGCGAGGGCCGCTACTCGATCAACGCCCTGATCGCCAGCCGTGACGCCGGCACCACCGAGGCGAACGGCCTGGTCCACTCGGTGACGTTCATGGGCGACCCGGAGTTGGTGGTCAACAACGACGACGTCGACCGGACCATCACCTACGACGCCCGGACGGCGGTCCGGCAGAAGATCACCGCCGAGCGGCCGACCGAGGCCCAAAGTGTCGCGCTGGAGTACGGCCGCTGGTGGGACGCCGCGTACATCAGCGGCGGCTACACCGGCGGGAAGTCGGTCGACGAGGTCTACGTCGGCCGGACCACGCCGGTCACCGACGGCGGCTTCCAGTTGGGCAGCTACTACCGGCTGTACGCGCCCGAGCTGGTTCTGCGCACTACCGGCGGCATCGCTCTCGACCCGGTGTACATCGGGCCGAGCCGGCTCCAGGCCGGCGTACCGACCCGGTTCGACGGATCCGGCACCGCCGAACTGGTCGACGCCGGAGCAGGCAGTCAGGCGGAGTTGGTCACAGCGGCCGGGAAGATCGCGCTGGTGCACTCGACCGATGTCGCGAGGGTCCTCACCGCCGCCGCGGCCGCAGACGTCAAGGCCGTCCTCTTCGCACGGGACGAGCCAGGCCGCTGGTCCGCGTTCGCCGCGTCCACGATCCCGGGTCTGACGGTCACCACCACGGAGGAGTCCGCCCTGCGGGCCGCGCTGGCCGCCGGACCGGTGACGCTGGCCTGGGACGCCGTTGTCACGAGCCCCTACGTCTACAACGTGGCGTTCGCGGACGAGCGGATGACCCAGCCGGACGTGCCGCTGCAGGTCAGAGAGAAGAATCTGGCCCGGGTCGACGAGCGGATCCATTCCACCCGCACCAACCGGGTCATCGTCGACGGAATCCAATTCTTCCCGGCGAACTACCCCAGCACCGTGTCGCTCGTCTCCGACACTTTCGCCGTTCCGGTCGAACGGGCCTCGTTCGTGACCGCCGGTGTGCAGACCCAGCGCCTCATGTCCGGGGCGAGCGGCCGGAGCGAGACGATGTTCGCCGCGCCGCGGACCGCCGAGGCGGGGTCCGTCCGGTCGGAGGACTGGTACCGCGGCCCGATGCGCTCGACCGGCACCCGGCGGGCGGACCTGTCGGCGGAGCGCATCGCCGAGAGGCAGGAGGGCCAGATCGGCGCGTCGATGCTGGTATGGGGTGACTCCGACCCCGACCATTACGGCTTCGGCGGCTTCGGCGACGTCGGCAACGCGGAACTGTTCGCCGACGGCGTCAGCCTCGGGCGCAGCGCCTGGCCGCAGGGAATCTGGGACGTGCCGGACGACGACGCGGCCTACCGGCTGCGGGTGACGACCATGCGGTTCAACCCCGGGCAGCCCAACCATCCGAACTGGAGTCTCTTCTACAGCACGGAGACGGAGTTCCGGTTCCGGTCGCAGCGGCCGTCCGACAACGGCCTCTACGCCCTGCCGATCCTGGTGCCGTCCTACGACATCGCCGTCGATACGCGGAACCTGACCCCGGCGACCGCCGGGTTCGAAATCGGCTTCGGCGGCGCCGGTCAGCGTGACTACGACGCCGGGCAGATCACGGCGGCGCAGGCGTGGGTCTCGTTCGACGACGGGACGACGTGGCAGGAGGTGACCGTCACCCGGAGGGGCGCCGGGTTCGTTACCACTGTGGATCAGTCGGCGGGCGCCGGAAAGAACGTCTCCCTACGCGTCGACCTCCGCGACGAGCACGGCAACGGCGTACGCCAGACGATCATCCGGGCGTACGGCGTGCGGTAGCGCGCGGCACCCTGGACGGGTAGCCCCGGGCCGCATGGCGGCCCGGGGCTACCCGCTGGTGCGCACCGCTCCATTCTGCTTTTCGAAGAGTTCGTTCGGCGTGTCGTAGTACCTCGTCGTCCGGCCGAGGTGCGTCATGCCGAGCCGCCGGCAGACGGCCTGGGAGGCGTGGTTGTCGGGATTCGTGACGGCGAAGACCTTCGCGAGGCCCCGGCTGAATGCGTCGTCGAGGACGGCCTCTGCTGCTTCGGTGGCGTAGCCGTGCCCCCAGGCGTCCGGATGCAGGTGCCAGCCGATCTCGACATCGGTCGGCCCGCCGGAGGGCTCGCCGGCCGACAGTGGAATCGGCTTGAGCAGGAGGTTTCCCACCAGGCGGCCGTCCGCCGCTGTGGTGATGGCCCAGATTCCGTGGATCGGGTCGTCGATGGCGCGTCGGCGGGCGATCGAGGCGAGTGCGTCCTCGCGGGTGTTCATGATCGTGGGATGCGCGCCCAGGAACCGCACGACCTCCCAGTCCGACTCGAGATCCAGAAGGAAATCGGCGTCCTCGTCACGCCAGGGACGCAGCAGGAGACGGTTGCTCGCGATGGTGCGCATGCGACCCAAGCTACCCAGCGCCGAGCAACACGCCTGAACCCCGATTGCCTTCGCATTAGTTGATTCCGTACGCGTCAGTCGTTGCGTTGTGGCGTTCGTTGTCGGACCCGCTCGTTAGCATCGTCGCGAGCGCTGATGGGTGGGAGGGTGTCGTGGCACAGGGAGACGTCACCACGTTCGTCGACAGGGACCTGCGGGGCGCGCGGTTCAACAGGTCGACGTTGGCCGGTGCGGTGATGCGCGGTGTCGATGTGCGCGGGCTCGACATCGATGCGCCGTGGCTGGCGGACGGTGCACTGGTGATCAACGGTGTCGACGTCGTGCCGTTCGTCGAGGCCGAACTCGACCGGCGGTTTCCCGGGCGCGAGTTGAGGCATGCCGAGGATCCCGATGGCCTGCGTACGGCGTGGGCGGCGCTCGAACGGGCTTGGGAGGCTGCGGTCGACCGGGTCGAGTCCATGCCCCAGGGCGCTGCCGACGTCGCGGTTGATGGCGAGTGGTCGTTCGTGCAGACCCTGCGGCACCTCGCGTTCGCCACCGATGCATGGCTCGGAAAGGCGATCCTGCGGCTGCCGCGGCCCTTCCATCCGCTCGGGCAGCCGCACGCCGAGTACGAGACGGATGGATGTGACATGTCGATCTTTGCCACCGGGGAGCCGAGTTTCGCCGAGGTGCTCGATCTGCGGGCCGGGCGGCAGGCCATGGTGCGGGACTTCCTCGCGGGCGTTACGCCGGAGTTGCTCGCCGAGCCTCGGCCGGTCGCGTGGTCACCCGAACACGAGGAGTCGGTCCTGCACTGTCTCCACGTGATCTTCGATGAGGAGTGGGAGCACCTTCGCTTCGCGATACGCGACCTCGACGCACAGGGGTGAGGGTGAACGTCCGGCAGCGCAAGAAACTCACCTCCCGCCTGATGGCGGCGCTGCTGCGTGACGATCTTCCGGCCGCGCTGACGTTTGTGCGTGCAGGTGCCGACCCGAATGCGGCAGGCCGTGATGGCACGACGCCCCTCTACCTGGCCTCGGTACAGAACGTGCCTGTGGTGGTGCGGATCCTCTTGACTGCCGGCGCGGACCCGAACGTCGAGAGCGGACATGGTGACGAGGGCACACCGTTGACGGGGGCTGCGGCGTGGGGGCACGTGGACGTCGTACGCGAACTTCTCGCCCACGGCGCGGACCCGAACCTTCGCGAAGATCACGGCAGTGGCCTGTCGCCACTCGACTGGGCTGTCCGAGGCGGCCACTCCGAGACGGAGGCCCTCCTGGTAGCCGCAGGCGCGACCTGCCGATGGCAGACGCACCGGTAACGAGGGCGCCAACCCACGTTCTGCCAGCGCCTCGCGGGCCTGCGCCCGGCCCGGTTCCGCTCACGCGCCGGTGACCGCAGCGGTACCTCTTCCGCATCCTGCCTCCATTGGACATTTTCTATATTGATATTCGTCTCTGTCGGGGCTACCTTGCAGGCGGCGATGTGCGCATGGTGGGCACGTCGCGCCGGTGGATCGAGGGAGGGACCTGTTGAGACGAGCACTGGGCAAGGCGTTCCGGGTCGGCGTCGTGGCGCTGGTCGGGGCGATGATGGGCGGTGGCCTCACGGCGGTGCCGAGCCACGCTTCTGACGTCGGTCCGCAGGTCGTGGGTGGCACGCGGGCGGCGCAGGGCGAATTTCCGTGGATGGTCCGGTTGTCGATGGGCTGTGGCGGTGCCATGTACACCCAGAGCCTGGTGCTGACCGCGGCGCACTGCGTGGGGGCTACCGGCCCGACCACCTCCATCACGGCCACCTGGGGCGTGGTGGACCTGCAGGACACGAACCGGGTGACCCGGACGTCCAACTACGTGTACCGGGCACCCGGGTACAACGGCGACGGCAAGGACTGGGCGCTGATCCGCCTGTCGAGCCCGATCAACAGTCCGTTGTTGCCGATCGCCACGGACACCTCGCTGCACAGTGGCACCTTCACCGTCGCGGGCTGGGGCGCCACCAGTGAGGGCGGCGCCCAGTCGCGGTACCAGATGAAGGCCGACGTTCCGTTCGTGAGCGATCCGACCTGTGCCAGCGCCGGCGGCAGCTACTCCGGTCTGATCTACGACGAGGAGATCTGCGCCGGCTTCATGAGCACGGGTGGGGTGGACACCTGCCAGGGTGACTCCGGTGGTCCGATGTTCAAGCGCAACGCCGCCGGCCAGTGGGTCCAGGTCGGGATCACCAGTTGGGGCATCGGCTGCGCCCGTCCCAACGCGCCCGGTGTCTACGCCGAGGTGCGCTACTTCGCCAACGACATCAGGGCGGCGGCGCAGTCCCTCGGCGGCGCGCCAGGCGGCATCGCGGTGAACAGCCCGGGTAACCAGTCCAGCACGGTCGGAACCGCAGTGACCCTGGGCAACAGCGCGACGGGCGGCACCGCGCCGTACACCTGGTCGGCTACCGGCCTGCCGGCCGGCCTGGCCATCAGTTCCTCGACCGGGCAGATCACCGGTACGCCGACCACCGCGGCGACCTACACCACGACGGTCACGGCGCAGGACAGCGCGGGCCAGACCGGCAGTACGTCGTTCACCTGGACGGTCAATCCGGTCGGGGGGTGCCCAGCCGCCACGAATGGCACCGATGTGTCGATCCCCGACAACACGACGGTGTACAGCAACATTCCGATCAGTTGTACGGGCACCGGGTCGAGCAGTTCGAAGGTCGAAGTACACATCGTCCACACGTACATCGGCGATCTGGTCGTCAGCCTGATCGCCCCGGACGGTAGCGCCTACGTCCTGCACAACCGCGCTGGTGGCAGCGCCGACAACATCAACCAGACCTACACCGTCAACGTCTCCAGCGAGGCGCGAAGCGGCACCTGGCGTCTGCGGGTGCAGGACGCCGCCACGGCGGACACTGGCTACATCGACAGTTGGACCCTGACTCTCTAGTCAGCGGCGGACACGTTCTCCCACACGGGCCCGGCTCGCTTCGGCGGGCCGGGCCCTTCGCGGTTGCGCACCGGCCGGGGGTGAGGCCGTTTCTCGGCCTCGTTGCGTGATCCGGCTCAACCTGAGCTTTCAAGATCTGTAGTTGGGGGACGTCGTGGCGTTGCCTGCGGTCAGGGCGGGAGCGTGTTGCCGAACTCCGGCGTCGGTCCAGTTTCGTAGCCTGCGTCAAAAGCGCGTGTGGTGGCGGTGGATCTGGCGGTCGTGCTGGACGCCGGTCGAGGAGATACCCGGGTGTGGAGGGTCTTCGGTCGGATGGGCCGCGGGGTGCATGATGGTCTGATGGACGAAGGGGTGCGGCTGCGGCGGAACACGGCGAAGATGCTCGGGAGATACCTGTTTCCGGCTGTTATTGGTGCTGGTGGTTGGGGCGCGGCCCGGCATTTTGCGGCGGATCCGACCTCTGTTTTCAGCAACACGGGGCCGTTCATGTACGCCAGCGGGGCCCTGTTTCTCGGTGCCGTCGGGGCCTTGGCTGCCCTCTTCTGGTCGTTCTACATCGTCGTCGACGAGGCGGGGATGACTGTTCGGGCGCGTGGTGCCACGACGCGGCTGCCGTGGAGTTCGGTGGAGATGTTGACGGCGGCGAAGAGGGGCACCGACTGGGGCAATCCGATTTTGGAGGTTCGGGTGGCGCCCGGTGTGCGGATCAGGAGGCGCTTCGGCCTCGGACACGAGGGCCGGCGGGCGTACGGCCTGCTGCCGCTGGAGAGCTTCACTGTTCCGCCCGAGCAAGTGGTCGCCATTCTGGACAAGCACAGTGGTGGCAAGGTCGACGCGCAGGACTACCTCAACTATCGGGCGGGCAAGCGGGCGGTCGCGCAGTGGTTGACCGAGCAGCAGCGCATCCGCGACCGGCCCGACGACGAGACCGGCGAGGGCCGGTGAAGACCCGTAGCCCTGAGATGATGTGACCGAGTCAACTGATCGGCAAAAACCGATCAGTGTCGGCGGCGTCTGGAACGCGATTGTGCGGCGTGGGCGCGTCAACTTTCCCGACTTTCAGACCGGCGAGGGTGCTAGCTGGAGTGGGTGCTATTTATACGGTTTTGTGAGGGCTAACTGAGGATGATCTTTCAAGACGCATATGAGGCGGCGCAGCGCTACTTGGACGCGAATATGCGCGGACAGCACCCGCTCGAGATTGTAATCGCCTCATGCTCGGAGTATGCCAACTCCTGGGTTTTCGGCTATAATACTCGCCGCTTTTTGCTGGAAATGGACTTCGTGGCTTCGCTTGCCGGTAACGGCCCCATCGTGGTTCCGAAGAACGGGGATGCGCTGTTCTTGGCAAGCTCCGCCACTCCGGTGGAGGAACAACTTCGCGATCTGTAGTAGTTCGTTTTCGGCCTCAATTGAAGTGATCTCAGCAAGATTTGGGTCGGGGCTCCGGCAAGGTAGCGATATGGCCGCTGTGGGCGGTTGAGCGCGGGCACTCCGGATCATGGCGGTATAGAGACGGGCGTTTTCCTTCGACGATCATCCAGGTGTCGAGTCTGGGAAGATCAAAGAGGACCACGCCCGTTGGGATCATCACGGCTGATTGAGGTGTTGGCCGTGCATGCCGCCTTGACGGGCCGTTGCTGGTGCGACGCCGACCGGGCCTGGCCACCGCGTTGACGGCAGTGCCGGACCGGCGGGACCCCCCCCAGGTTGTCGTCCACTCGCTGCCCGGAGTTATCGCCGTCGCGGTCGCAGCGGCGCTGACCGGCGCCCGCTCCGGGGCAGCGGTTGCGGAATGGACCGCTGCCGTGCCGCAGTAGGTATTCGCCCCTGCCCGCCGCGGCCCGGCAGATGTGCGACATCCACCCGCACCAGGCGGTGCACCTGGCGGCGGTCCCGGCCCGCGATCCGCGCCGACCAGTGGGCGTCCGTGTGGAGGCCGTCGACGGCTGCCACCCTGCCACCACCACGTACCCGAGGGACTCGGCGCGCTGTTCGGCATACCCAGGCGAGTCCGGTCGGTCCCTGCCGGCTGCCCGTCACGCGGTGGCGACGACCTGACATGTCTGGTGTCCGCCATGTGCAGCCGTAGCGCGCCGACCTCGTGCTTGACGAAGCTGTGCCCACCGGTGCGAGCCCTGGTACCGGCAGAAGGAGGGCCAGCTCATGCAATGGAAAAAATCGACGTGGGTCGGTGCCGCGCTCGCCGCCACGCTCGTCGCGACCGGCGGCACGAGCGCGTACGGCAAGCCACCGGCGTCCGTGGCCGGGGTCACCGCGGTACCGGCGTCGTCAGCGACCGCCACGCGGGTCACCCTCGTCACCGGCGACGTGGTCACGCTGACCAACCTGAGTGGCAAGCCGGCGGTCACCGTGACCCCGCACAGCCCGGACAGCATCTTCCGCACCTACTCGGTCGGCAGCGACGTGTACGTCGTGCCGATGGCGGTGGCACCGTTCATCGCGTCCGGCCAGGTGGACCAGCGGCTGTTCAACATCACCGGCCTGATCGCGCAGGGTTACGACGACGCGCACAGCTCGACGATCCCCCTGATCGTGCGATACCCCAAGCAGACGGCCGCCAAGGCCGCGGCGCCCACCACCCCGGCCGGCAGCCGCGTGACGCGGAACCTGCGCAGTGTGCGGGGCGCCGCCGTCGCTGCTGACAAGAAGCAGGCCGCCACGTTCTGGGAGGCCGTCGACGACGACACGGCCAAGGGCCGCGGCCCCAAGGCGAAGCTCTCGGGCGGCGTCGAGCACATCTGGCTGGACGGCAAGGTGCACGCCGCGCTCGACGTGAGTGTGCCGCAGATCGGCACCCCCGACGCCTGGTCTGCCGGGTACGACGGCACGGGCGTGAAGGTCGCCGTCCTGGACACCGGAGTGGATGCGAACCACCCGGACCTGGTCGGACAGATCGTCGACGCACAGAGCTTCATCCCGGGCCAGACCGTCGAGGACGGGCACGGGCACGGCACCCACGTCGCCGCCACGATCGCCGGCACGGGCGCCGGGTCCGGCGGCAAGCACCGGGGCGTCGCGCCCGGTGCCAAACTCCTGGTGGGCAAGGTGCTGTCGAACGAGGGCAGCGGTGGTGAGTCGGAGATCATCGCCGGGATGGAGTGGGCGGCCCACTCGGGCGCGAAGGTCGTCTCGATGAGCCTCGGCGGCCCGGCGCAGGGCGACTCCGACCCGATGGCCGAGGCGGTGAACCGGCTGACGGCCGAGACCGGCGCCCTGTTCACCATCGCCGCCGGCAACTCCGGGCCGGGCACGACGACCGTCGGCTCGCCCGGCATCGCTGCGGCGGCCCTGACCGTCGGCGCGGTGGACGACGCCGACGCGATCACCTACTTCTCCAGCCGTGGCCCGTTGACCGACGGACGCCTCAAGCCGGAGATCACCGCGCCGGGCTCGCAGATCGTCGCCGCCCGAGCGTCCGGCACCACCATGGGCACGCCGGTGGACGACTACTACACCTCCGCCAGCGGCACCTCCATGGCGACGCCGCACGTGGCCGGTGCCGCCGCGATTCTGGCCCAGGAACACCCGGACTGGACCCCGGAGCGGCTGAAGAGCCATCTCGTCAGCACGGCGAAGACCACGCCCGGGACGTCCGTGTATTCCCAGGGAGCCGGCCGGACCGACGTGAGCCGCGCGGTGCGGCAGTCGGTGTCCGGGTCCGGCGTGGTCGACTTCGGCAGCCAGGAGTGGGACTCGACCGGCCAGGTCGTCAAGCCGATCACCTACGTCAACGACGGCGACCAGGCGGTCACCCTGGCGCTGACGGTGAAGGCCGCCGGCGGCGACCTGCCGGCCCGGTCGCTGGCGCTGGGCGCCGACACGGTGACCGTGCCGGCCCGTGGCTCCGCCGTCGTGAACGTGACGCTCGACCCCGGCACCGTGGCGTCCGGGGCGTACGGCGCCCACGTCACGGCCGCCTCCGCGGACGGCGGAACGGTCGTGAGCACGGCGGTCGCCTTCGTCAAGGACGTCGAGCGCTTCGACATCAGCGTCAAGCTGATCGACGTGGACGGCAAGGCGCCGGCCTCGACCTACAGCATCGTGTGGGTCTTCGACCAGAACAGGGCCCGGCCCGCCGACATGCACTACATCCTCGGTGCCGAGGGCACCGTGGACCTGCGGCTGCCCCGCGGTGAGTACGCCTTCGCGTCGGGGACGTACCGCTTCACCCCTGACTACTCGCAGGTCCGGGACTACGTCTACGGCGCGGCGTCGGGTATCCACCTCGACGCTGACCAGACCCTCACCTTCGACGGACGCCAGGCCAGCCTGATCACCGTCGGGACGCCCAAGCCGAGCGAGACCAGGCGGGTCACCATGGGGCTGACGCTGCTGAAGGGCGACCGGTCGCTCAACTACTCGCTGCAGGACGGCATGGCCGGCTACACGCGGATGCACGCCATCCCGTCGCAGCTCAAGAAGGAGAACCTTCTGCACCGGCTGAACTGGTCGCTGACCGCGCCAGAGCTGGCGGCGCAGATCGTCAGTCCCGGTGCCTTCCCGATCACACCGGAGTACGTCAACGGCTGGGTCGGCTCGGCGCGTCTCGACGGCACGCACGTGCTGCGCGTCGTGAACGCCGGCAGCGGGCGGCCACAGGACTACGCGGGCAAGGCGGCCAAGGGCAAGCTGGCTCTGGTACGGCGCAGCGACGCCCTCACCACCGGGGCGCAGATCAACAACGCGGCGGCAGCCGGCGCGAGCGCGATCATCATCTACCACGACGCGCCCGACAGCTGGGGCGTCAGCCTCTACGGGAGGACACCGACCGCGATCCCGGCCCTGACGCTCGGCAGCGAGCAGGGCGCCCGGCTGGCCGACCTGGCCGCCCGCGACACCGCCATGATCCAGCTCAAGGGAATCGCGGCCAGCCCGTACACCTACGAGGTGCTCAAGCACCAGCAGGGCATCCTGCCCGACCAGAGCTACCAGGTCGGGGCCGGGGAACTGGCCACCGTCGAGGCGTCCTTCCACGCCTCGGCGCCCGACACCGAAGGCGGGTACGGGCGGTTCCTCATCGGGCCGCAGCAGACCTTCCTGGTCACGACCTTCGCCCGGATGACCATGCCCCGGTCCGTCACGGAGTACGTCACCGCCGGCCTGCCGACGCTCGAACTCGTGTCGACGAGCCCGGTATGGGAAGGGCTGCCCGCCTTCCAGCAGACGGCCCCACACGTGCTGGAGCCCGGCCAGCGGGTGACCCGGAGCTGGAACAAGGCGGTGGTCCGGTCCGCGATCACGGCCAATCATCCCGACGGTGCTGCCCGCAATCGCGAGGTTGGCGTCGTGTTGCCGACCGGACTTCTCGACGGGGCGACCGGCCAGTTGTACGCGTACCGCCACGGCGCCGACAAGGAAATGACCACCGTGTATCGCGACGGCCAGTTGCTGGGTTCGGTGGCGTCCGCGCAGGCGGCCTTCCCCATGACGCCGGAGCGGGCCCAGTACCGGGTGGTGACGGACGTGCAGCGGAACCAGCCGACGTGGACGACCTCCACCAGGGTCAACACCGCCTGGACGTTCCACTCCGCGTACGACGGCGATGGCGACGAGGCAGTTCGGCTGCCGGTGATCTCGATCGACTACGACCTGAACGTCGACCTGGACAACAGCGTGCCGGCAGAGTCGACGGTCGGCATCCAGCTCGGCTTCCGCTACCCGAAGGGTATGCACCCGCTGCGGATCGCCGACACGAAGCTGTGGCTGTCGTCCGACGACGGTGCCACCTGGCAACAGATGGCGGTCACCGCCAACGGTGCCACCGGTGCGACGGGGGCCATCAAGAACCCCGCACTACGCGGCAACAACGGTTTCGTGACCCTGAAGGTGCAGGCCACCGACGCCGACGGCAACTCCGTCGAGCAGATCGTGACCCGTGCCTACCGGCTGCGATAACTCCCGCGCGCACCGCAGGGATCGCCCCCGTCCACATCGTGGACGGGGGCGATCCCGCCTTCGCTGACCATCAGGACGGGATCAGTCCCGACTGGGCGGCGTACCAGGCCAGTTGCATCCGGCTGTCGGTCCCGGCCAGTTTCATCAACCGTTGGATCCGGCGTTGCACGGTACGTTCGCTGGTCCCGAGCCGACTGGCCACCGTCTTGTCCGGCATGCCCGAGAGCAGATACGTCAGCAGCGCGATGTCGACGTCGTCCCACGCCGGTATTCCCTCGGTGACACCTGTGGCGGTGAGCCGCAGCGGCGTGGCGGTCTGCCAGACCCGCTCGAAGAGCGCCACCAGCAGGTGTACCAGCGCCTGCCCCCGGACCAGGAGGAACCCGGGGTGGATGCTGGTCTGGTCGGGCAGCATCGGCAACAACACCGACGCCCGGTCCATGATGATCATCTTGCTGGGCAGGTCGGCGGCGATCCTGATCTCGTAGCCATGCTTGAGGAACCTGCCGATCTCGTCCGGGGTCCGTGGGTCGTCGAGGGCGGCACGTTCGTACACATAGCGGTAGCTGGGCACCTCGACCGAGACGTCGAGCTCGCCGTCCAGCACGTACGGCGGCCGGAAGAACGCCAACACCTCCCGCCGGGCGCCCCGCTCCATGTTGTCGATCCAGGTCGCGAGCTGTTCGGGGGTGGTGAGCGCCTCCACCTCACTCACCGCGGCGGCCGCCCCCGTCTGGTACACCTCCATCAGTTGGGTCAGCCTGCCCTGGACCCGTTGCAGTGCGGTCTGCCGTTGCACGATCAGGGTGCCGAGCCCGACGTCCGGCGGTACGACCGTGTGCAGGTTGCCGTCGCGAGTCACCAGCCCGAGCGCGACCAGCCGCGCCATCACGGATTCCGCAGCCGGCGCCGGCAGCCCGAGCACCTCCGCCATTTCGGCGACGGTCGCCCGACGTCGCCGCAGCAGCTCGACGTAGACCGACTCGTCCTGCTCGCTGATACCCACCCCGTGCATTCGTCACCCAATCCCACCGTCGTTACGGCGCTGCCCTGCGACGACCAGGCCGTGTCCGGTCGATCGCGCCGCTGTGCGGCGGAGTCCAGACGGCGGTCCGACGAGGCGAAGCTCGTCCGGATACTGGTGTGGTTTCCGGACGAATCGACAACGCCGCCGGTCGCCGCCTGAACCCGTCACAGCCGGAAGATGATCGACAGGACACCACCATGCCGGGCGGCGAGGGCCGGAGGCAATGGCGGGAGAGCGTGGTGTTCCCTGGTCGGGGCCCCGCTGCGGGGACACCGCCCCGCCCCCGCGGCGGGGCCCCGGTCACCGGGTCAGGGGCGCAGGAAGGTGACCCGTTCGGCGGTTTCGGTGAGCTGGAGGGCCAGATCCCCCGAGTCCACCTCGGCCGCCGGCACCCCCAGGGACCCCGCGATCGCGGCGGCCAACCTAGTCGGGGAAACCGTGCCCCGGGGCCCCAGGGGCAGGGGCCCGACCGGGTCGGGGACCCGCTCCGAGCCTCCCGGGGCCCGCAGGGTCCTGCCGAAGCTGCCGGGGGAGTGCGGCTCCACCGCCAGGTGCTGGGCCTCCGGGGGCTGGTGCAGGTCCAGCCGGGCCAGTTCCCCCTCGAAGAGGCAGAGCAGCACCTCCGGGCTCAGCCGGCGGGTCACCCAGGGGGTCAGGTGTCCGGTGCCGGCCCGGTCGGCGTACCCGTCGACGAGCAGCCCCGGGTAGCCCGACACCACCTGGGACCGGATCAGGGCCCCGGTGAGGGTGGGGAACTCCAACGGCAGGGGAGCGGCGGCGTCTCGGGCCTCGTCGGCGGGGCCCAGCCGACCCACGCTGACCGCCCCGTCGACCAGGTGTCGGACCCAGCCCTGGTCCACCCCGAGGAACCGGATCGACTCGGCCGGCAGCAGCCCCTCGTCCGGCACCAGGTAGCCGAAGGGCACCCCCTCGAGCCGGGTCAGCCCGGTCAGCCAGTCCGTTACCCCCGCCGGGAGGGAGTCGTCGATCGGGGCCACCGCCAGGGGGTATCCGGCGTCGAGGTTGCGGGCGGCGCGCTGGTCCCGGGCGGCCTGCTGGTCCCGGCGGCGACGCCACCCGTACAGGCCGGTGGCGGTGTCCCCACTGCCCAGGGCCAGCAGCCGGCCGAGCTGCCAGGCGGCGGCGTACCCCAGGTCGAACATGCCCAGCTCCGCATCGAAACGCAGCAGAGCGTCCCCGGACCGTACCGGGGCCACCGGCCCCGCATCCGTCGGACCGGGCACCAGGGGCCCCCGGTACCAGCCGATGCTGCTCCCGCCCTGCCGGAGCCGGTGCCGGGCTGGCACGAACCCCTGATCGAGGTACCGGTCAGCGGCGGGCTGCCCGCTGGGGGGAAGCCGGAGGGTGGCCCCCTCCTCGGCGAGGTCCCGGACCAGGGTGGCGAAGGTGTGGTCGGCGCTCACCGAGGCGAACCGCCAACTCGTCAGGCTGACCAGCCGGACGGTGTCCCCGACCGGGGCGGGTCCCCGATCGAGTGCCCACGACCCGTCGGCGGCCGGGGTGAACCGGTGCTCCAGGGAGACCAGGTGCACCACGCTGGTCATCCCGGCCGGCGGCAGCCGGGTGCCGACCACCACCGCCGCGTCGGCCGGGTCGTCCCCCTCGGCCCGGACGTGGGCCAGCAGGGGCAGATCGGCGTAGCCGGGCAGCAGGTCGGCGAGGAGCGCGGCCGGGACGTCGATGACGGTGACCGGCTCCTCGGCCGACTCGTGGGACTCGGCAGCGACGGCGGCCGGCGGCAGCCAGGGGCCCGCCCCCAGCCGCCCCAGGGGCACCGTCGAGACGGGGGGCGCCTCCTGCTCGGTGAAGAGCAGCAGGGCCAGCCAGGGCGGGGTCTGCGGGCCGCCTCCCCCCGGGCTGCGTTCCCAGGGCAGGGTGGCCCGCTCCAGCACGATGTGCGGCAGCACGGTGGCGTGGTCCCCGACACTCCCCTCGGGCGGGAAGACCGACCGGATGAGGGAGGGGGCCAGGCCGAACCGGTCCCCGGCGACGGTGAACCGACGGGTCGTGGTGAAGTCCACCGGTTCCAGACTCACCCGCTGGGAGAGGGTGACCTGGTAGTTACCGGCGGCCAGCACCGGGCGGTGCTCGTGGCGGAAGGTCACCTGGGACTCAGACATGCGCTGCCACCTGGGGGATCGCGTGGAACTGGGTGGTGTCGAAGCCGGCGGGGTCGACTACCGCCGAGGGAAGCAGGGCGGCGGCGACCGCGCTGCGGGCGGCGGCGACCCCTGGGTCGGCCATCGCCGTCCGGATCGTGGTCGCCCGCGCCGCCGGCCCGTCCGGTACGACCGGCCGTCGGGGCGGCGGGGCCAGGGTGAGCACCTCCCGGGTGTACAGGGGAGTGTCGGCCTGGAGGGCGGACCGGTCCACCCAGACCGCACGCGCCGGGGCGGGCGGCCGGGGGCGCAGCTCGTACCCGGTGACCAGGTCCTCCATCAGGGCCGGGTCGGTGACCTGGGGAGTGAGCCGGCCACCCCACAGGGCGAAGGGCAGCCCCTGACGGACCGGGGTGAAGTCGAACCGGTCCTCGACCGGCATCCCCTCGTGGGTGACCACGATCCGGTGGACGGCGGTGACGGCGCCGGGGGCCAGGTCGGCCGGGCCGATCCCGAACGCGGTCCGGCCCCCGCCGGTGGGCAGGGCCACCTCCCGTTCCGGGGTGCCCCGGACCGCCCCGCTGGCCGGGATGGCGCTGTTGGTCGACACGACCAGGGTGGCCGGGTCGACGATCCCCAGCTCCTCGGGGGCGGCCCCGGGGGCGGTGCGGTGGGTCTCGGCCCGTACCGACAGGTCGAGAATCCGGTCCCGGGGCGGCAGCAGGGTGTCCCGGAACCGGTCCCAGCTCACCGGCGCCGGCTTCGCCCCACCGTTCGCGCCGAAGGAGATGCGCACCGTGACGATGTCCAGGTCGATGGCGGCGGCACCGCCGAAGTCCGGGCCCCACAACTGGACGTCGGCGCCGACCTGCACGTTGAGGGTGTGGGTGCCGAAGAAGCTGAAGGTGTACGACACCCCGATGCTGACCTGCAGGGACGCCTCGTAGTGGTACGGCTGCCAGGAGATCAGGAAGTCCATCGAGGCGTCGAACCCGGCCCGCAGGGAATCGTCCTGCCACAGGGCGGTGACCCGGCCCCCGGCCATCAGCATGGTGGGGGTCAGCGCGAAGTACCCGGCCCCGGCGATGCTGAACTGCTCCGTGATCTGCCAGGCGAAGCCGAGCCGGGGCACCGTCGGGTAGTGGGCGGGTACCGGGAACTGGGGGTGGTAGCCCCCGGCGGTGAGGGCGAAGTCCCCGGCGTGCTCCCCGGTGAACCAGGTGGCGAAGGCGAACCCCCCGGTCAGGTGGCAGTCCGGGGAGAGCAGGTACGAGGCCCGGGTGAGCTGGGCCTCCACCGCCAGGTACCCGTCCTCGGGGACCAGGGTGGCCTTGATGGCGAGCTGGATCTGGGCGACCGGTTTGACCGGCCCCGCCCCCGCGTCCGGTGCCGGCAGCACCACCGTGGCCAGCCCCAGCACGTCCAGCTCGAACCGGTGCCCGAGGGCGGCGGCGACCAGCAGGAAGGCGTCCACCATCTCGAAGGAGTTGACCCGCAGCCCCACGGCGAGGAAGTAGTCCCCGACCGAGGGCGGCAGGTAGTCGGCGAGGATCCGCAACTCGTCGGCGAGGGTGGTGCCCGGGGGCGGCCCGGTGACCGCGTCGGCTACCAGGGGGAAGGTCGCCACCTGGTCGATGGCGGGGGCCACGAACCGCCGGTTGTACCCGAACCCGCCCGCCAGCCCCCGTAGCGACAGGGCGGGCGGACCGGCGTGCAGGCCGTTGAGGTAGGCGTAGGCGAACAGGGAGGGTCCGGCGGGGAGCTGGACGTAGGCGCCGAGGGCCCCGACGGAGAAGGACGGGGTCCGGACGCTCAGCCCCCCGCTGTACGCGGTGTAGCTGGCCCCCTCGTACTCGATGGTGTCCTTGCGCAGCGCCCCGTCGATGCGCAGCGGGACGGTGTCGTAGGCCAGCCCGATCCCGGCCAGGTCGAAGGTGGGCATCGAGAGGGGGTCGGTGGTGGAGACCTCGATGGCGAGGCCGCTCAGGGAGAGGGTCAGCCCGGCCACGGTGACCGAGGCGTCCAGCAGCAGGGCGACCCGGGCCTCCCGGCCGGGGGACTGCCGGAAGGCCAGGCCGACCCGGGAGATGTGCAGGGGCCCGAAGGAACGCTGGACGGTGAGCCAGGTGGCGTCGTCGCCGGTCCGTACCGGCGCGGGGCCGCCGCTGGCCGGTGCCGGGGTCACCCCCGGCGGGCCGCCGACCGGTACCGCCAGGGCCTGGGTGAAGGGCCCGAGCACCAGGGTGGCGTCCACGGTGAACCCGGCGGCGAGGCCCCCGCTGGGCATGTCGGTTCCCTGCGGGAGCAGGGCGGCCAGGGCGGTGGCCTCGGCCGCGGGCAGGGCGGTGGTGGCGGCGAGCAGCCGCAGGGGGTCCACCCCCATTTTGGTGCCCCGCAGGTGGTCCCCGACCACCGGGAGCCGCCCCAGGTCCAGGGTGGCGGCGACCTCCACCCCGAAGAGGTACCCGGTGCGGGTGCCGTTGCCGGTGAGGGCGAACAGGGCCTGACGCAGGTCCAGCCGGATTCCCTCGGGCACGTGCGCGGCGGCGGTGGGGGAGATGGCCCCCACCAGGGATTTCAGGTCGGGCACCGGGTCGGCGGGCAGGTGCCGGTAGGAGGCGGCGAGCCGGTGGGCGGTGGGGTCCTGGGCGAAGTGCAGCTCCAGGGTGGGGTGGAAGGTTCCGCCTTGGACCGGTACGGCCAGGTCCAGGGTCCCGGCGACGGAGCGTCGGGCGGTGTCCACGGCCAGGGTGAGGGCCACCTCGGTGCCGTCGACCGGGAACCGGGTCCGTCCGGTGAGGAAGAGGCGTCGGGCCCCGGTGGAGATCTCGGCGGCCAGATTGTCCACGGTGGACTCGGCAAGGGGGGCCGGCAGGGCCAGCCCGCCGAAGCGGTCGGCCAGGTCGGCGAAGAGGTGCCCGATGGGGATCTGCTGGTCGGGGCCGGTCTCCCCGGCGAACTCCCAACGCCGGTCGGGGGCCGGGTCGTAGGCGGCCTGGACCGTCACCCCGAGCCCGCCCAGCAGCAGCCCCGCCCGGGCGTGGAAGGTGGTGCCGGTGGAGTCGTGCAGCAGGTCGAAGCCGACCTGGGTGAGCGTGACCTCCTCGGTGATCTGCCAGGCGCCGTCGATGACGATCTCGCCGTCGAAGGAGGCGGGCACGGTGGCCGAGGGCACCACGGCCCCGGCCTGGAACCGGGTGACCGTCAGATCCGGGACGTGGTCGGGCTCGAGGCCGGTGAAGTGCTGGTAGACCTCCCGGATGCGCAGGGGCGGGTCGCCGACGCGCAGCCCGCCGCCGATCTGCCGGGTGGCGGAGTCGGCGACCAGCTCCAGGGTGCCGTCCCGACCGATCCCGAACAGGCCGCCGACCAGGACCGACACCTGGGCGGACGGGCCGGGAGCGACCACCCGGACGGTCAGGTCGATCTGCTGGAGGGTGAACAGCCCGGGGATCACCTCCCAATCCGCCTCGGTGTACAGGGTCATGGTCAGGTACTCGACCGGGTTCGCGGCGGTGGGGTTCACCGCGAGGGTGACCGCCCCCAGGGTGATCCCGGCCCCCGGGTCGATGCCGAAGGGCACCGACAGGGTCTCCAGCCCGACCAGGCCGGCGATGTCGGTCAGGGTCAACGGGCCCAGCTTGCTGAAGTCGGCGGTGAGGACCAGGTCCTCGCTCCAGGAGGCGAGGCGAGCGTCGATGGTGATCTCGTGGTCCTCGGTGACCCCGGTCATGCTGCCCGCCGACACCGGGATGCCCGCCGCGAGGACCAGCGCCCCCGGACCCGGTGGTCGAGGGTGTGGTAGTTCAGGTCGGGCAGGCCGAACAGCCCGTACCGCAGGTTGGTGAGGGTGAACAGCCCCAGGTCGAGGCCGGCGTCGGCAGGGCCGTACAGGGCCACGCTCGGCACCAGGGGGGCGGCCGGTGTGATCCCGGGTGGGGCGAGGGAGACCATGGTGATCTCCCCGGAGAGGGGGTGGCTCTCCCCGGGGAAGAGCAGCCCGACCAGCTCCATCCCGGGCCGGATCAGCAGGTTCCCCTCGAAGGCCATCCAGGTGGCGGTCGGGACGGGGGGCTCCCCGCTCTCCGCGATCAGGTCGGTGTCCAGGCGCAGGACGGCCCCGCTGAATCGGAGAGTGCCCAGCAGGGTCCCGCGCAGGGGCGGGAACGTGTCGGCCAGGGACCAGTCGGCGGCCGGCCGCACGATCACCTCCACCCGGCTGACGGTGTCGCCGGTCAGGGTGAACCGGAGGGTCACGTCGGCCCGGTCGAAGGGTGCTCCGGAGCCGGTGCCCTCGATGGTGACCGGGCCGGGGGCCTCGGCGCGTTCACAGCCGGTCAGCAGCAGCCGGCCGGTGGGCAGGAACCGGCCCAGGTAGGCGGCGGTCGGGGGGTCCAGGGCGGAGACCGGCAGGTCGAGCCGGCCGGAGGGCACCCCGGCCAGCAGGGTCTCCAGGGCCTCGGGGGTCATGACTTCTTCTCCCAGGTGATGTCGAGGTCACCGTGGGACCCGGTGATGTAGACCGGGGCCTTGAAGGGGAACTGGAGGGACATCGGGGGATTCCAGTTCTCGGAGTCCCAGGCCCATCCGGAGTGGGGCGGAGTCTTCTCCCGGCCGCTGTCGATGAACCGTTTGACGTAGCGCTCCACCACGGTCCGGGAGGGCAGGTGGTGACTGGTCACGCCCTCCTTCCCGGCGCTGATCAGGGCTTTCTCCTTCGGGTCCACCAGGTTCACGAACTCCAGGGAGGAAGAGGTGCGGTTGCTGCCGTGGTGGGCGATGTGGACGACGTCGACGTTCTTCAGCCGGGTCCGGTTCTGGGCGGCGTACATCCCCCGGCGCATGAGGTGGTGCTCGGTGCTGCGGGTCGAGTCCCCGCAGAGCAGCAGCTTCTTGCCGAAGACCTCCACCAGGAGCACCACGCTGCCCCGGTTCTTGCCCGGGTCTCCGTCTTTCTTGTAATTGTTCACGACCCCGGAGGCCAGGATGGTCACCGTGCAGGCCGGGTCAGTCTCGGCCACGATCCGGATGCCGCCCTGGGCGTCGAGGCAGTCGATGTCGGTGGCGGTCATCGCCGCCGGTAGGGCGATCCCCTCCAGGGTCGTCTCCCCGGCCACCTCACCCTTGTTCAGTTTCTTGTCGGGGTCGACCGCGTTGTGGACCACCTTGCGGATCAGGTTCTCGTTCACGATGTGCTGACGCACCCAGGTATTGGCGGTGCCGTAGTCGGCGAAGTTCCCGCTGTGGTAGACCCGGCCGACCTGGATCTTGTAAGGCTTGTCGGCGAGCACCGTGGCGAGCTGGTTGTAGTGGTCCTCGTCGGAGTGGGTGAAGATCAGGATGTCGATGAGCTGGGCCCTCGGGGTCGTGCCGAAGACGGTGGTGGTCTGCGCCGGGCCCAGGAACTTCGGATCCTCCAGGCAGTCCCGCACCCGCTTGGTGTAGACATCGGCCTCGGAGTCGTCCATCTCCTTCGAGGTGGAGCCGCAGTCGATGAGGATCATCCGCCCACCCGGGGTGCTCAGCACGATGCAGTCCCCCTGCCCCACCTTGATCATGCGGGCGTAGAACTTCCGGTCCCCCCGGTTGCCGGGGGCGGCCGGGGGCCGCTTGCTGACCTCGTCCTCCCAGAGCTTGGACAGGGCTGCGGCCTCCCTCCGGAGCCTTGCCTCGTGCTCCTCCTGCAGCTTGATCCGCTTTTTTTTGGACTCCTTGCGGCTCTTGTGGAGAATCGTCTCCCCGTCTCTCAGGCCGAGGTCGTAGTCGGCCGTCTTCCGCTTGCGCGTCGGAGGGTTCGGGCTGGTCATGCTGCTCTCCTCAGCTCGGGAAGGCGATCCGCCAGCGGCCCTGGCTGACCCGTTCACCCTTGCGCCGCCAGGTGAAGACGTGTCGGCGGTCGTTGTCGAAGGGGCTGAAGTCGGCGGCGTAGGCGAACTCGTTCTGCAGCACGTTGTAGAGGTCGAACTCCAGCTCCCCGGCGGCCAGCCGCAGCAGGGCCCGCAGCTCGTGGGCGCCGATGGTGACCCCGTCCACGGTCAGGGCCTGGAAGGTCCCCCGGGCGGCCCGGACGTCGCTCAGGTCGTCGGAGCCGCCCTGCTTGAACGCGAAGCCCTCGGGGCGGCCCTCGATGCGGTGCCAGAACTTGTGGGAGTGGTGGAAGCGGATGCTGGGGTGGACGTCCACCCCGTCCGGGGTCTGAGCCTGGTACAGCTCCAGGAACAGGACCCCGCCGCCGCTCTGGGCCTCCCGGCGGAGCTGGAGGTGGTCGGAGCCGGCCGTGAACACCGACTGGCCGGCCGCGAGCCGGGTACCGCGCACCTCGTCGGCCTGGAGCTGGGGGGTCGTCACGGTGCCGGCCACCAGAGGCCCGGTCGTCACGGCGCTGGCGGTCAGCGCCCCGGTCTGCACGCCGGTCAGCTCGTCGGAGTTGCCCTGCTTGAACGCGAAGCCCTCGGGGCGGCCCTCGATGCGGTGCCCGAACCTGTTGGCGTGGTGGAAGCGGATGCTGGGATAGACGTCCACCCCCGGCGGGGTCTCGGCCTGGAACAGCTCCAGGAACACCACAGGCCCCCCGCTCTGGGCCTCCCGCCGCAGTTGCAGGTGCTCGGAGACCGCCTGGACGGTCAGCGGGGACTGGGGCGCGGTGGTGCCGATGCCGACCCTGTTGCCCAACGGGTTGATGGCCAGAGGCGCGGAGCCGTGGGACTGGATCCAGGAGTACCCGGTGTCGTAGCCGAGCCGTAGGTTCGGCTGGTGGGTGGGGCCGACGATGACGCTGCCCCCGTTGGCGTCGCCGTTGTCGTCCACGATGTGCAGCCGGGCCTGGGGGGTGGCGGTGCCCAGCCCGGCGTTGCGGGCGGAGAAGACCAGGGGCGCCCGCTCCACCGCGGCGCTGAGCTGGCCGTCCTGGAACCCGGGGAGGTTGCGGTAGGCCAGCACCACCGGGGCGTGGCCGGGGTCCGGCAGCCCCTGCACCTCCTCCAGGGTCAGCTCCAGGCACCCCCCGGGGGGCAGGGTCGTGTCCTGCTGGGGGATCAGGGTCCACTGGGCCCGGTCCGCCAGCATCTCCCGGTGGACCTGCCAGACCCCGGGAACCGACCCCCCGACCCGGAGGGTGACCGTGCCGGCGGTACCGGCGGTGGTCAGGGCCCAGTCCCGGGTCTCCCGGTCGCCCTGCACCTCGAAGGAGAGGACCAGCTCGGTGGGAGCGGTCCCGTCCGCCCCGGTCAACGGAACGGGAATCTCCCGGGAGACGTTGGCCACCCGGACCCGCAGGTCACAGGGGGTACGGCCGTCGCTGAGCACCCGGTCCCCGCCGACGAACCCCAGGTGCAGGGGTACGTCGGGTCGACCCCGGTGGTTGACGATCTCCAGCACCTGGTGTCGGGCCCCGGTCAGTTCGGTGGGCTCCCCGCTGTACCCCATGCGCCGGTAGCCCAGCTCCACCCGGCTGCCCCGGGTGCCCCCCACCCCGTCGGCCCGCAGCCCGGTCAGGGGCAGGTCGAGGGAGTTCCCGGCCGGCAGGGTCAGCCCCTCCGGTCCGCGCAGCCAGCCGGTGGACCCGGTCAGGGACAGCTCCCACCCCGGCACCTCCACGGCCGGCCGGGTGTCGGCGGCCAGCACCCCCTGGCGGAAGGTCACCGCGAGGTGATGGTTCTCGGGACCGGTGGGTCCGGGGGCCGACCAGAGGACCAGGTCCTGGCGGGAGGAGTTGGTGACCCGCAGGGTGAGGGTCTGTCCCGCCGGGGTGTCGTCGATGTAGAGCACCGGCTGGTCGTCGACGTTGACCAGCTCGAAGGTGAGGGGGTGGGTACGGACGAAGGTGGCGAGCAGGGCCTCGTCGCCGGCCATGTCCCGCTGGATCTCGGCCACCGACCGAGGAGCGTCGTACACCCGCAGGTGGGCCGCGGCGAGCGCGAGGTGGTAGCTGACGGAGTTGGGGTCGCGGCCCAGCGCGAACCTCTCCCCGTTCGGCTGGGTGGGCCCCGGCATCGCGTCCTCGGCCACCACCATCCCGTCCAGCAGGATCCGGGCGGTGCTGTCCTGGCTGGTCACCGCCAGGTGGTGCCACTGGTCGAAGGTGAAGGTCCCCGGGGCGGTCTCCTGCTGGAAGGGGCCGTTCACCGTGGAGCCCTGGTACACGATCCGACCGTCGTCGACGAGCCAGAGCGCGAAGTGGCCCCACTGGCCGAAGACGACGGCCTTCGAGTTCGACGGCATCGGGGGCACCCGCACCCAGGCCATGCTGGTGATCGGCCGGGTCACGCCCGAGGTGCTGACCACCGCGTCGGAGCCCCCGCCCAGGGCCAGGCAACTGCCGAACCGGTTGTCGGCGCGGACCTGCGGGGCACCTTCGATCTCCCCGGTGGCCGGGGCGGCGGGGGAGCCGGTGACCAGGGGGCCGCGGGCCAGGTCGTCGAGCTGCCAGTGCAGCAGCAGGGTGGCGCTCATGCCGGAGAGCCCGGGACGACGGGGGCGGCGGAGGCGGCGGCACCGGGGGCGGCCGGTCGGGTGCCGGCCGGGGCCCCGTCCGGGTGGAGCTGGGCCCCGGCCTGCTGGCCGATGCTCTCGATCAGTTCGTACACACGGACGTAGGGCATCTGACCCAGGGCCTCCATGATCGTGTTCGTCTGGTCGAGGGTGAGAGAGAGGGTGATCGGGGGCATCGCTCGCATCCTTGATCCGGTCGGGTGACCGGGGTGGTGGCTCATCGGGTGGGTGGGGTCGGGGTGGGCAGCGCGAGCCAGCCCTCCCGCAGGGTCAGGTCGGTGGGGAACCCCGGGTTTGGGGCGGGGGGATCCTCGGTCTCGGTCCAGACGGCACCCGCCCGCTCCCGCCAGGTCCACCGGCGCCCCGGCTCGGTGGCGGGCAGCACCAGCCCGACCTCGGCCGCGTCGGTCAGCACCGGGGCGGCGAGGAAGCCGGTCTCCAGGCGGGCCAGGGCGGCGTGGTGGTGGGCGGGGTCCAGCCGTACCGAGACGGTGGGCAGGATGCCGGTGGTGGCGTGCAGGGCCCCGGCCGGCTCCAGGAGCACCGTCAGGGTCTCCTCGGGCAGACCGAAGGCGAGCCGTACCGGGGGGTCGGTGCCGGCGGCGGCCATGGTGGGCACGTCGTGGTACTCGGTGCCGAGGCTCCCGTCGGGCTCGTGCCGCCAGTAGCCCAGCACCCCGTCGGCGAGCCGCCCGTACGCCCCCAGCCGGACCGGGAACCGCACCAGCGGGAAGCCGTTGGTCTCCCGGCCGGTACGCCCCAGGTCCTGCCGGAACACGTTCCAGTCCTGGTGGATCGCGGGAGGGCCGAGCAGGTCCAGCCCGACGGCCAGGCGCAGCACCGCGATCGGTCGGCCGGTGAGCCGGGACCGGACCTGGTGGCCGCCCTCCCCCTCCTCGACCACCGCCTCCAGGGCCTCGATCAGGGAGCTGAACAGCTCCCCGAGCCGGTCGGCCCCGTACCCCCGCAGCCGGTCGACGACGGCCCGCAGCCCAGGGTTGGTGATCTGCTCCACGGCGGGAAACCCCCCGGTGGGGGCGGCCAGCCAACGGGCCAGGGCCGGGCGGTCCGGGTCCGGGTCGGGAAGGAGGCTGCCCAGCCACTCCCCGCTGGCGGCGTGTACCCGCAGTCCGTCGTCGAGCAGGTCGGGCAGCAGCCACCCGCAGACCGGGGAGGACTCCACCAGGCCGCTGACCGGCCGGCGCGGGTGCTCGGCGTCGAGCAGCCGCAGCCGCAGT
Organism: Micromonospora pallida; assembly: GCF_900090325.1. Lineage (NCBI taxonomy): Bacteria > Bacillati > Actinomycetota > Actinomycetes > Micromonosporales > Micromonosporaceae > Micromonospora > Micromonospora pallida. The sequence continues at coordinate 1,190,035 of NZ_FMHW01000002.1, forward strand.
CGGGCCGGTTGGGCCACCCGGGGCGGCAGGGCGATCCAGCCCGGCCGGTCCGGTACCCGTAGCCGGGTGGTGGCGGCGGGCTGGTCCACCGAGAGGTCGTGCCCGACCCCGAAGGAGTCCACCACCCGCAGCCGCAACAGCCGCAGGCACCCGGCCCGCAGGGGGTTGAAGTCGGCCAGGGGCACCGGGGCCTGCCGGTTCTGCTCCCCGACCCGGTCCCGCACCTGCTCGGCGAGGAACTGTCCGGAGGGGAAACCGAGGGGGTCGAGGATGGGGAGCTGGCGGGTCAGCCGGCGCATCAGCAGGGCATCGTTGAACCCGCCCAGGCTCTGGGCCAGGTTGCTCCCCTCGTGCTCGGCCAGGTGGGCGTAGGCGGCGGCGAGGGTCCCCAACCGGAGGTCGGCCGACTGGTCGGCACACCAGGCGAGCAGGGCCCCGGGGTCCCCGGTCACCTGCTCCGGGGTGAGGGGCCCCAGTCCGGCGGCCGCCCGTTCCTCGTTGTACCGGGCCAGGGGGCCGCCTGCGAGGTACCGCAGGATCCGGGCCGAGAGCAGCGGGCGGGTGGCGGTGGAGAGCACGGTGCTGCCGCTGTAGGTGACGGCCGCCCGTTCGGTGAGCCGGTGCCCGGGGCGGGGCGCCAGTTCGACCTCCCCGGCTGGGAGCCGGTAGTTGAGGCTGACCACCTCGGGGTCGTAGTCCCGGTCGGTGGGGTCGAGGTTGGTCCCGGGGGCGGACGGCAGGAACTCCACCTCCCAGTGCAGCAGCAGAGGATGCCAGGGCTGGCCGGCCCAGCGGCGCAGCGCCGGGTGGGGTTCGGTCAGCCCGGCGAGGACCGTGTCCAGCAGGTCGCCGGCGGCGGCGAACCCCTCGGCCTCGGTCAGGGCCCCGACCGCCCCGGGGGTCTCCACCACCAGGCAGGGCAGCAGGCCCTCGGGGTGCTCGTCGTCGCTTCCGTACCGGTCCGACCCGGTGGCCTCGGCGCCGGTGAGCAGCACCACCGGCTCGTTGGGCACCTGGTACGAGTCGTCGGGGAGCTGCTGGAGCCGGTAGCCGGCCCCCTCCGGCAGCTCCGCGTTGACCCGGGCCACCACCGCCTCCACCGCCTCCCGGGCCGCCGCCAGCCGGTGGGCCAGGGTGTCCCCCCGCCCGCTCGGGGGAACTCCCCGGTCTCGGCGAGCAGGGCGTCCAGGGCCGCCAGCTCCCGTTGCAGGTAGGCGGCTGCCAGGTCCGGGTCGGGGTAGTCCGTCCGGTTCTCCGGAGGCGGGTAGGCGCAGGTCAGGTACCGGTGCCAGTCGGCGAAGAGACGCTGCCGCAGCCCGGTGGCCTCGGCCTGGGCCCCCTCGTGGGTGGCCTGGGCGGCGTTCAGGGCGACCAGCAGGTCACCCAGCTCGGGCGGCAGGTCGGCCAGCTCCCGGGCGGGGGCAGCCCCCACCGGGGCGAGGCCGGCGGGGCCGGCGGCGGCGACCAGGGCCGTCGGGTCGGTACCGGGGACGGCGTCCTGGGGCCGGACCGTCCAGCGGGTCCCGGCGGCGACCGGGGTGAAGGCAGCGGTGTGCCGGGCCTCGGCGAGCCGCTCCGGCAGGTCCAGGGTGGCGGTCTCCAGGTGTTCGGCGAGGTCGATCGCCTCCAGGAGCTGCTCCATCTCGTCGGCGCTCACCCCGGGCAGCTCCGCCCCCAGATGGGCGGCGAGGGCCTCGGTGGCGCTGTCGGCGAGGTAGACCCCGGTCCCGGTGGTCCGGGTGTCGAACAGGGACAGCTCCCCCTCCGGGTCGAGGGTCAGCCGGCCGAAGCAGACCATCCGCTCCGGGGCCGCCCCCTCGGGCCCCGCCGCCCAACCCAGCTCGTCGGCCACCCGCTGGGCCCAGGTGCCGGTACCCGGCCGGGCCAGGGTGCCGGTCAGCTCGTCCAGGGCGGGGGAGGAGTACCAGCCGAGCAGGTCGTACCGGGTACCGGCCGGGGGCCGGGTGCCCGACTGGGGGTCGAAGAACCCGAAGACGCTGGCCGAGTTGGGGTAGAAGGCGGCGAAGGTGGGTTCCCCGTACCCGAGGGCGGTCAGCCGGGCCACCCGGTCGGTCTCCGGCCCCGGCCAGGCCCCGAGGGGCAGGACCCGCCCGAGCCGCCGCCAGGGCCGACCCGAGGGGCCCGGGGGGTCGGCGGGGGAGAGGGGGTAGGCCACCGAGGCGGGCGACTCGTCGGTGAGGGCGTCGCTCTCCACCACCCACCGGGCCCGCCGGCCGTCGGGGTCGGTGCGGGTGACCAGCCACCGGTCGGGTACCCGGGGCGGCTGCACCGCCGCCTCCCGCCCTCGGCCGGGGACGCCCTCCTGCGGGCCGTGGACCAGGCGGGTCAGTGCGTCAGGCAAGGCCCAGTGCAGGTGGACCCCGGCCTGGAGGGTGAACTCCTCCTCGAAGGGGGCGGGGAGGATCCCATCGCTGAGGAAGGGCTGGTCGGGGTGGACGTCCCGCCCGGTGACCGGGTCACAGTAGGGCAGTCGGGTGAAGTCGGCGACCGGGCCGGCGACGGTCCGCTGGGCCGGGAGCCACAGTGCGTCGATTCGGACGGGTACGGCGAGCAGACGCATGGGGCATCCCTCTGGGGTGGACGGTCAGCGCGGTACACCCTACAAACCGGACCGATCTTGAGCCTCAACAAAGTCGACAATGGACTCGTTCGGTGCGCCGTAGCGCTGTTGGCCCCCCGTGGTGTAGGACCGACTTCGGCGAACTGTTCAGGTATCGGCAATGATGATTGTGATTTCCCCGTAGGTCCGGTCTGCTCCGGTTCCCTCGCCGCAGGTCAGGACGGTCAGGCGGTGGAGGAGCGGACCACCTGGGTTGGCGGGAAGCGGACCTTCCGGTGCCCCGCTTCCCCCTCGGCCAGCAGCAGGGCGGCGGCGGTGTGCCCCATTCGGTAGGGCGACTGTCGGATGATGGTCAGCCTGCAACACCTCACGGCGGCGGTGTCCCGTTGCCCCCGAGTCCTACGCCCGCACTCCCGACCGGTTACGTCATGTAACGGGCACCCCGGCCTCGGCGAACCACTCCGCATCCGCTTCCGCCGGTGTCAGCGCGCGATTGACGCCTCGATGATGGTGGCCGTTCCCACCGCGGGTCGGCCCTCGTGCATGGTGATCGTCATGCCCGGCTGTAGGTGCCGCCAGCGGTCTGGGGACAGCGGGCCCAGGCGGACCGAGCGCAACCTCCCACTCGTCGTGGTCGAGGTACTCGCGTACGTCGGCCACCGTTACGCCAGCCTCGTTGACGACATCAGCCGGGACCATGGCCGCAGCCCGAACGAGTAGATCAGCAACATCCACCCTCGGATTGTTCAACGTCGCCGTACCTTCGAGGCCGACCGCTCGTACCGATGTCCGTTGGTTGCTCCTGGGCGATGGTCTGGAATGCTTCGCTTATGCCTTCCTATCCGCCTACCTTCGCCGACCAGGTCGTCGCACTCCCAGCCCGTGCCCAGTTCGAGGCGTTCCTCGACGAGCACCGCGGCGCGCTCAACGGCTGTCTGGACGGGCTGACGGAGGAACAGGTGCGCCGGTCGTTGGTGGCCTCCGGGACCACGCTGTTGGGTCTGGTGAAGCACGCGACGTTCGTCGAGAAGGTCTGGTTCGACGAAGCCGTCACGTGCCGGTCGCGCGCTGAGATCGGTATCCCCGCGAGGTCAGAAGAGTCGTTCATTCTCGATGACGACGACACGATCGCCACCGTCCGGCACGCACACCGCGAAGCCTGCGAAGCATCACGCCGTGCGACGTCATCCCTGGGTCTGGACGACATCCTGCACGGGCACCGGCGGGGCCCGCTTCCGCTGCGGTGGGTGTATCTCCACGTGCTGCGCGAGCTCGCCCAGCACTGTGGGCACGCAGACATTCTTCGAGAGCAGCTCGTCAACGAGTAGTACGCGGACGTCCGCTCATGCCGCTCCGGGTGGGCTGGCGTTCATCGCCGCCGGTGACGCATGGTGTTGTACGAACCGACGTAGCGAGAACACCACCCGGCAGCATAGGCACTACCCGCCGCGCCCCACGTCCGGTGAGAGAGCACGCGCAACCGTGCACGAGGTCGTTAGCCGGGCGTCCCGGCGCGCTCGTTTCTTTGGGCGAGGCGCTGGGCTTGCCCGTTGTGCACATCGCTCACCCACTCCCAGCCGGGCTTGGCCGATGGGCCGATCCGCGGGTCGTTGGGAACATGGCCGTCACGCAAGGCGAGCACGTACGCCCGATCCTGCTCGATCCGTGCACGTACCTGGTCAGCTCCGCCGACTGACCCGTGGCCGGGGACGACGACATCGACATCGCCCGCCACGTCCTCCAGCAGCCGCAGTGCTGCGAGGTAGTCCTCGATCGGGTCAGCGGTGCCGTTCAGATCGAGCATTGGAATCAAGACATCAGAGAGCATGTCGCCGGCGACGAGAACCCCGCGTTCTTCGACGAACAGCGCCGCATGGCCCGGCGCATGTGCTTGATGCTCGATGATCCGGACTTGAGGGCCATCCCAGGGGATCTGCGTCGTCTCGGCGGGCAGGGCGGTGATCAGGCCGTACAGGTCCAGCGGTACCCGGTCGGCGATGCCCGTCGGTTCCAGGTGGGCGGTTATCTCGGCCTTCGCACCGGGGTCGGACAGCTCATCCCGGACGGTGGCCGCGCAGCGGGCCGTGCCGTAACGAGGGGCCGCGCCAAGCTGGGCGTGCCACAGCAGGTGATCCCAGTGAGGATGCGTCGAGAAGCCTGCCACGACGGCCTGGTCCGAATGGGACAGGTCGTTCGCGATGCAGGCCATTTCCTGGTCCTGCACCCCGGGGTCGATGAGCAAAACACCGGCGCGGCCTTGCACGACAATGGAATTGCTCTGGAGAAACTCGCTCTCGTGGATCAGCACACCGTCCGCGACCTGTCTCAGCACGATGACCCCTTCCGCTTGTGGTCTGCAACCGCCCGGCGAGACGGTAGTGCCTGGCAGTAATAGGTGGCAAGCATCATGGGCGAAGCGAATGAGCCGCGGTCGGAGTGCCCGGTCAACGCCGCCGTCGAGGTGTCCGGCGATCGCCGGAGCCCGCTCGTCCTGGTTGGCATCGTCTTCGGAGACCGCCGCTATTTCCGAGAACTGCAAGCCAACTCTATCGAGGGGATCGCCTCGAATATTCTCGCCGACCCACTCAAGTGACTCGTCGAGTCGGGACTGCTCACCCGTGACGTGCGTGCCGTGACCGGTCAGGTCGGACCACCAGCAGCGCGGAACCGGTTGCGGGCCCGATGCAACCGCACCGCGTAGGTGGGACGCGACCAGGCGAGGGTGAGAAATTTCCACGAGAACGCTGTGCAGCACAGCAATAATTGGCGTTTGGACCTCACCGCGGCCAGGAAGCGTCGGTCCTTCCTCTGGAAGCGTTTGGTCGAGCAGCAGGGGAGCGGCGTATCGACGTTCAAGAAATTCTGCGTACGTTCCGCGCCGTGCCGCGGGAACGATCCGGCGGCCTGGAATCTCGGTCGGGCGTCGGGGTTCACCCGGTGACCTCGCTCGGCGGCACGGATGCGTACCTCAAGATCGCCCCGGCGTCACTGGGCCCGGAGGCGCTCGCGGCGGCACGCCGTGAGCTGCGCTTCTACCGCGACCTGGCGTCGATCGTCCCGGTCCGGGCGCCGCGACTGATCAATCACCTCGATGTGGCCGACGGCGTTGCGCTGCTTCTGGCCGACGCCGGAGGCTCGCTGGCCGTGGACATGTGGCGGGAGCGGGACTGGGCCGCACTCGGCCACGACCTGGCCGCGCTGCATTCCGCGTCCGGTCTACCGACGCGCGCGTGGGACGGACCCGATGCGCTGGGCGCGGCGATGACCGACCCGGACATTCGCACGATGAGAGAGTTCTGGGAATCGGCCCTGCCGCAGTTCGACCACATCCTGTCCGGTGCCGACCGCGTGCGAGGCGACATGTCCGCAGTGCCGCCGACCTTCGTCCACGGCGACTGCCACACCGAGAACGTCACGTTCGACCACGGCTCCCTCGTCCTCTGCGACTGGCAGTCCTCGGGGGTCGGCCGTCCATCCGGGGATCTGGCACTGCTTTCGGTGCGGGCCACTCCGGCCGGCGTCGCGGTGCCCCGGGCGCTCTTCGACGCCTACCTCAAGGTGAACACCGAGCGGTCCGCCGAGCTGCGTCGGGCGACCTTGGCCGAGGAGCTGGCCATCCTGCTGTTCCAGTGGCCGCACTACGCCATGTACAACAGCCCGGCGGGCAACGACCGCATCCGGAGGCGGGGGACCGACCTTGCCGCCCGTTGGACCGGAGAGTCCGATTCGGGAGGACGCTCGACATGAGCTTCGCGTTCATGCCGCCCGCGCGGCCGTCCGGCGTGACGGCTCAGGCCAGGGCGGGTGCGGTGGCCCGGCGGCGGATCAGGGCCGCCGCGGCGCCGAGCACGGCCAGGCCGGATCCGAGCAGCAGGACCGCGTCGGCGCCGTGGGCGGAGAAGCCGCCGGTCTGGCCGGCCGGCAGCAGGCTGGAGGCCACGGTGATGCTGGCGGCGACGCCGAGCGAGGCACCGACGTAGCGGGCGGTGTTGTTGGCGCCGGAGCCCATCGCGACCCGGTCCGGGGGGACGCTGGCGACGGCGAGCCGGGCGAGTGCCGCGTTGAGCAGGCCGCTGCCCGCCCCGGAGATGAGCAGCCCGGGGATGGTGCGTGCCCACGAGTGCGCGCCGGCGTAGCCGAGCATGGTCAGGTAGCCGGCGGCGGTGAGGGCGAAGCCGAGGGCGAGTTGCCGAGTGGGCGCGAAGCGGGTTCCGTGGTGGCGCAGCTGGTTGCTGACCACGTACGAGGCTCCGGCCCACACGAAGGCCAGGCCGGCGGCGCCCAGCGCGCTGACGCCGATCAACCGCTGCACGAGGGTGGGTAGGACGGTACTCGGGCCGAGCGCGGCGAGCCCGGTGAAGAGCGCGCCGATGGTGGCGACCCGGAAGTCCGACCGGCGGAACAGGGCCAGGTCGAGCATCGGCGCCCGGGTGCGGGCCTCGGTCGCCACGAAGGCGGCGAGCAGCAGCACCGACAGCCCCAGGGGAATCAGCACCGCGGGCCGCAGCCAGCCGGCGCGTCCGAGGGTGACGGCGATGAGCAGCAGTGCCAGGGCCGTGCCGAGGGTCAACACACCGGGTACGTCGATACGGGCCGCCCGTTCGGCCCGGGACTCGGCGAGCAGCCGGCCACCGGTCGCCGCCAGTACGGCGGCCAGCGCCGCGAGGAGGAGGTAGAGCCAGCGCCAACTGCTGAGTGCGGTCAGCGCGGCCGCGGCCAGTGGGCCGACGGCGATGCCGGCGCCGATCATCGACGCCCAGAGCGCCGTGGCGTGGGCCCGGCCCTGGTGGGTGTGGAAGGTGTGCGCGAGCAGACCCAGGCCGACGGCGAGGATGGCGGCGCTGGCGACGCCCTGTGTCACTCGGGCGGCGATGAAGGTGCCGGCGTCGGGGGCGACGGCTGCCCCGACCGTACTGGCGGCGAGCAGCGCGAGGCCGACGCGGAAGATCCGGCGTCGGCCAAAGTCGTCGCCGAGGCTGCCGGCCACCAGCAGGGTGGCGGCGAGTCCGAGATTGATCGCGTTGATCAGCCAGGTCTGGGTGGTGAGGCCGGCCCCGAGGCTCCGCGCGGTCTGCGGCAGTACGGCCACCGGGGCGGTGTAGTTCATGAGGACGAGCAGGGTCGCGGCGCAGACCGCGAACAGGGCCCGAGAACCGGAGCGGTTCGTGTCCGCGACCGGGGCGGCGGACGGTGCGGTGACGCCGGCGGGTGTCGACATGCGGGTGGCCTCTCGGTTCGGTGAACGAACCGACGATAGCAGAGATAGTTCGTTCAATGAACTGACCGGTGTAGGATCCGTTCCATGGCACTGGGAAAGAGCTACGAGGGGCAGAACTGCTACCTGGCCAGGGCGCTGGAACTGGTCGGCGAACGGTGGACGCTGCTCGTCGTCCGCGACGCCTTCTTCGGCGTACGCCGCTACGGCGACTTCCTCGCCCACCTGGACATCCCCCGGGCCGTGCTCGCCGACCGGCTCAGCACCCTCGTCGACGCCGGCATCCTCCAGCGCCACCGTTACCAGGACTCCCCACCGCGGGACGAATACCTGCTCACCGACCGCGGCATCGAACTCTGGTCGGTGATCTACCCGTTGATGCGCTGGGGCGAGCGGCACTTCGCCTCCGGCGAGCGGCTGCGGACCTTCCGGCACGTCACGTGCGGCACCGAACTCGACCCGGCCAGTCGCTGCCCGGCCTGCGGCGGGGCCGATGTGCCACCGGGCGACGTCGAGACCCACCCCGGGCCGGGCATCCCGGCCCAGCCGCGCCAGGACCCGGTGAGCGTCGCGATGCGGCAGCACCCGCACCGCCTCCTGCAACCGCTGATCTGAGCCGGCCCCCCTGGTCGGTTGCGATGCGTGCCGGGGGTGTGGTCGGGTCGATGGCCGTCCTCGCCCGGACATCACGCAGGTCAGGCCGAGGCAATCCGGGCCAAGTAGGCCCGGGGACGGACGGATTTCCGTACGCTGCGCTGGGTGAAGTGGGCACGATCCTTCGTCGCGCTGGCGGCGACCCTGACTGTTGCGGCGTGCGATGCCGCCCGGACGCCACCGGCCGGTGCGCCCACCCGTTCCTCCCCGGCGGCATCCCCGTCGCACCCCGCCGAGATCACCTTGGCCTTCGCAGGCGACGTGCACTTCGCCGACCGTACCGCCGACCTGCTGCGTGACCCGGCGACCGCGTTCGGGCCGATCTCGTCGATCCTGTCGGCCGCGGACCTCGCGATGGTCAACCTGGAGACGGCGGTCACCACGCGGGGCACCCCCGAGCCGAAGGAGTTCCATTTCCGGGCGCCGGCGAGCACGTACGACGCGGTGAAGGCCGCCGGCGTCGACGTCGTGACGATCGCCAACAACCACGCGCTCGACTACGGCCGGACGGGCCTGGCCGACACCGTGGACGCAGCCAGGGCCGCCGGGATGCCCGCCGTCGGGGCGGGCGCCGACGCGGCAGCGGCCTACGCACCGTGGATCACCGAGATACGCGGCACCAGAATCGCTGTCCTCGGCTTCAACCAGGTCTCCGAACTGTGGTCGGAGTGGAGAGCCACCGACTCCCGGGCCGGCATCGCGATGACCCGGGACCTGCCGCGCGCCGTCGCGGCGGTGCGCGCTGCCCGGAGCCAGGCCAGCGTGGTCGTCGTCTACGTCCACTGGGGCACCGAGGGCGAGGCCTGTCCACCCGCCGAGGCCCGCGAGTTCGCCGGCGAGATGGCCAGGGCGGGTGCCACGCTCGTGGTCGGCACCCACGCCCATCTCCTGCTCGGCGACGGGTGGCTCGGCCATACCTTCGTCCAGTACGGACTCGGCAACTTCCTGTGGTGGCGTGACGATGCGTACAGCAACGACACGGGGGTGTTGCGGGTGACCCTCGACGATTCGGCGATTTCGAAGACGGAACTGGTGCCCGCGACGATCTCCCGCCGTACCGGTCGACCCGAACTCGCCGACGGGGAGAATGCGGCCCGGATTCGCAAGGAGTACGCGGACCTGCACGCCTGCACCGAACTCGCCTCGCGCCCCACGTGATAGGCCGGCGGCGTACCCTACAGCCGCTTGCTCTTGGCGGCTGTTCTGAAGTTCGCTCTGATGCGGACCGCGACGGTGGTGGACATGGGTTCGGCTGAACTGAAGCAGGTCGCGGTGCCGGTCACCTCACCGGACCTGCGGCGGATGCTTCTCGCCTATACGGTCAGCACCGTCGGTACGCTGCTCGGCAGCGGCGTCGTCCTGTGGATCGCCATCACGCAGGTCGGTGTCAGCGGCGGCGAACTGGGGTTGTTGAGTGGCATGGCGACGCTTGCGGCGGGTGCCACCGCCCTGGTGGTCGCGCCGAGGATCGATACCTGGCACAAGCGGCCGGTGATGATCACGTTGGACCTGCTGG